>NZ_BCTN01000016.1 GCF_001571305.1 Erwinia persicina NBRC 102418
ATACCCGCAACATAACAATGTTATATCGCAACCACGGAGGCGCATTCTAGAGATTTTACCCGCTACGTCAACAGTTATTTCTTATTGTTGAAACAATCGCCTGGAAAAGAATCGCCAGGGGCAGAGGGGCGGCCGTAAAACAGTCGACCCCTGCCAGAAACGGACATCAGCGGCGTTATTTCTTCGGTGGACGGCCTTTGACGGCGCGGTACACCTTAAAGCGGCCGTTCTGCAACAGCACTTCATGGCTGCCGAAGGTTTCGTCCAGCACCTGCGGATAAGGCAGGAAGGCATTCGCCACGATACGCAGCTCTCCGCCGGTGTTCAGGTGCGTGATTGCCCCACGGATCAGCGTCTGCGCGGCATCAAGGCTGGTCTGTACACCATCATGGAACGGCGGGTTAGACAGGATCATATCAAAGCGGCCGGGGATGTCTGAGTAGACATTACTGGCAAACACTTCACCTTCCAGCTGGTTGGCGGCCAGCGTGGCTTTACTGGCTTCAATGGCCGCTGCATTCACGTCGGTCAGCGTCAGACGCACCTTCGGTGAGTGGGTGGCCAGCAGGGCGGCAATGACGCCTGCGCCGCAGCCCATATCCAGCACTTTGCCTTTGGTGTGAGGCTTGAGGGTGGAGAGCAACAGCTGACTGCCGATATCGAGCGCATCGCGGCTGAACACGCCGGGCAGCGTTTTGATGGTGAGGTCGCCCAGCGGGTATTCATCCCAGAAGGTGTCGACCGCAAAGGTCGGCTGCTTATCCAGCCTGCCGTGATACAGTCCACAGCGGCGGGCGCTGTCGATCTTGGTGACGGTCGCCCAGCCTTCCAGCATCTGTTCCGCACTACGTACGCCGCTGCGGTTTTCACCGATAACGAAAATATCGCAGCCGACCGGCAGCAGGGACAGCAGGTTCTGTAGCTGGAACTGAACTTCAGGTTTGTTTTTTGTCCAGTAGTAGACCAGGGTGTCGCAGTCTGCGACCACCTCGGGGGTGGCAACCAGACCATAATGGGCGTTTTCCCCAAGGGCACGGCTGAGGATCTGCCAGTGATGGTATTGCTGGGTATGTACCCGGCTCAGCGCCGTTTCCAGCTGGGCGGGCAGGTCATCCTGCAGGTCACCAGCAAACAGCACGCGGCGTTCAGTAAACTCATCACTATGGCGCAGTATCACTTCACTGGCCGGGGTAAATGCGGACATCGATGGCTCCTTATAAATCAGAGCGGCGATTATACCCTGCATACCTGAAGCTGCAACTGCGTTAGCTGCGTCGTTTATTGGCACCGTTTCGACGAATTTGCTAGCATGGCGGCGCATTCAGGCGACCAGACAGGATAATAAGATGTCTTCCAGACGTGACTGGTTATTAGAGCAAATGGGCATCACGCAGTATACGCTGCGGCGTCCGCGCGCCCTGCAGGGCGAAATCGCGGTGACGTTGCCCGCAGAGACCCGCCTGGTGATTGTGGCGGAAACCCCTCCGGCGCTGCACGATCCGCTGGTAAACGATGTCCTGCGCGCCCTGAATCTGCAGGTGCCACAGGTACAGGCGTTGACGCCAGAACAGCTGGAAATGCTGCCGGATGATGCCCGCTGCAACAGCTGGTGCTTAGGACTTGATGCCCCGGTGCCACTGGCCGGAACCCAACTGGCTTCGCCGTTACTGGCGGAGCTCTATCACAATGCCGCCGCCAAACGGGCGCTCTGGCTGCAGATTTGTCAAAATGAATCAGATTTCCTTACTCACAGCGCACGATCTTGAACAGGCGTATGCCATTGAGCAGCGCAGCCACGCTTTTCCCTGGACTGAAAAAACCTTTACCAGCAATCAGGGTGAACGTTACCTGAATTATCGCCTGACGGTGGATGAGACGCTGGCGGCGTTTGCCATTACTCAGGTAGTACTGGATGAAGCCACGTTGTTTAATCTGGCCGTCGACCCGGCCTTTCAGCGCCGGGGCCTCGGCCGCGAGCTGTTACAGCACCTGATTAGCGAGCTGGAGCAGCGCGGCATAGTGACGCTGTGGCTGGAGGTCCGGGCCTCTAATCACGCGGCGATAGCGCTGTATGAGCAGCTTGATTTCAATGAAGTCTCCATCCGCCGCAACTATTACCCGGCGGCAGACGGGGGCAAAGAAGATGCGATCATGATGGCCCTGACGATTTAAAGGGGGCATAGCACAGGCTCTCTGACCTGCCCTTGCGGGATCAGGCTGTGCTCACACCTTGCAGATGACGAGAACGCCTGAATATTGAAGGCTATGGATTTAAGGAATGACGATGCTCAACAACTGGGATTGGGTTTTATTTGACGCTGACGAGACGCTGTTCCACTTCGATGCGTTTGCCGGTTTGCAGCGTCTGTTTCAGCAGTACGATGTGCCGTTCAGCCGCGCTGACTATGACGACTATCAGGCAATTAATAAGCCGCTGTGGGTGGACTACCAGAATGGAGCCATCAGCGCCCTGCAGCTTCAACATCAGCGTTTTGAGGGCTGGGCGGCAAGGCTGGATGTCACGGCCGGCGATCTGAACACCGGATTTCTGGGCGCCATGGCGGAGATCTGTACGCCGCTCGACGGGGCCGTCGAACTGCTGACTGCGCTGAAGGGGCGGGTGAAAATGGGCATTATCACCAACGGCTTTACTGCGCTGCAGCAGGCACGCCTGGAACGCACCGGCTTTCTGGGGGTGTTCGATGTGCTGGTGATTTCGGAGCAGGTGGGCCACGCCAAGCCGCATCCGGCCATCTTTGACTATGCGTTAAACCAGATGGGCAACCCGCTGCGCGAACGGGTGCTGATGGTCGGTGATAACCCGGATTCGGATATTTTAGGTGGGATCAACGCCGGTATGGCGACCTGCTGGCTGAATGCGGATAGCCGTCCACGGCCGGAAGGCATTACCCCCACCTGGGAGGTCACGTCTCTGAAAGCGTTACAGAATAAGTTAGTCGGCTGATCGAAACAGACGATCCGTGACCGGGACGGCGAGGGTTTACCGGGCGGGTGGACGGCAAAAAACGTTCACCCGCCACGTACCAGGGCGGGGGATTACAGCCCCAGTTTGTCGAAATCGGACGCGTCGTGACGCTCTGGCAGCTGTTCGTTTTCCGGCCCCCAGGTGCGGTTAACGACGCGGCCGCGTTTTACTGCCGGACGGGCAGCAACTTCATCGGTCCAGCGCAGCAGATTTTTATAGGAACCGGCATCAAGGAACTCCGCCGCGTCGTAGGCCAGTCCCTTCACCAGCGTGCCGTACCACGGCCACACCGCCATATCGGCAATAGTGTAGTTTTCCCCGGCAATATACCGGTGTTTCGCCAGCTGCTGGTCAAGCAGGTCGAGCTGACGTTTGGCTTCCATCGTAAAGCGGTCGATGGCGTACTCGATCTTCACCGGGGCATAATGGTAGAAATGGCCAAACCCGCCACCCAGGTAGGGTGCCGCACCATGCAGCCAGAACAGCCAGTTCAGCGTTTCCGTACGGCCAGCCGGATCTTTTGGCAGGAAGTGACCCATTTTTTCGGCCAGATAGAGCAGAATGGCACCTGACTCAAATACGCGGGTACCCGGCACGGTGCTGTTATCAAGCAGGGCCGGGATCTTGGAGTTGGGATTGACGGCCACAAAACCGGAAGAGAACTGTTCGCTGTCGCCAATGCGGATCAGATGCGCATCATACTCCGCCTCCTTCACGTTCAGCGCCAGCAGCTCTTCCAGCAGGATGGTGACCTTCTGTCCGTTCGGCGTCCCCATCGAATAAAGCTGCAGCGGGTGTTTGCCAACCGGCAGATCGGCCTCAAAGCGTGCGCCAGCTGTCGGACGGTTGATGCTGCCCCAGGTGCCGCCCAGACCTTTATTTTCGCTCCAGACTTTCGCAGGTTGATACTCTTTATCGCTCATAATTCAACGGGCCCTTTTGCAAAATAAATGGCAGGTAATGAACTAAACATAGTGGAACAGGGTGATAAACGCGATCAGGTATAGCATTACGCAGGCGAGCACGTTTACCTTCAAAGAGCACAATGACACAAGGAGAGTCTGAAATGAATTCAACGGATCTCACCACGCTACATGCCGCCGGGCTGGCCGTGACGGCCGATGGCCGCATCTGTTGTGCGTGGCAGTCTGCCATGCCGGCTTACCACGACAGCGAGTGGGGGCGCGTGGTGGTCGATGACATAATGTTGTATGAAAAAGTGTGTCTGGAGGGGTTTCTCTCCGGCATGTCATGGAAGATGATCTATAACAAGCGCGATAATTTCCGCCGTGCCTTTGCCGGCTTCGACTTTCGGCTTGTGGCACGGTTCGGTGAGGACGATATTGCACGGCTGATGGCGGATAAAAGCATTGTGCGTAATCGCGCCAAAATCGTTTCTGCCATCAACAATGCCCAGCGGGCGCTGGCGCTGGTGGAGGAGGCGGGTTCGCTTGCTGCCTGGTTCTGGCAGTTTGAGCCAGCTCCGGAGAGGCGTCCGGCAAAAATTGATCTGCCGTTCTGGCAAACGGTAAAAACCTGCCCGGAAGCCGAAGCGATGTCAAAAGCGCTGAAAAAACGCGGCTGGACCTGGGTGGGGCCGGTGGCCACCTATTCGCTTATGCAGGCGCTGGGGCTGGTGAACGATCACCTGGAGGGGTGCTGCTGCCGGGCGGAGTGTGAGGCGGAACGCGCGCGGTTAATCCGTCCGCGCTGACCCGCTACCGGGGCTGACTGTCGCACTTTCGGTTGAATAAGCGCCGGTCAGTCATTGTGTATAACGCCGGGATAAGCGAAAATGCCGCCCATTATCGATTAATCGGCTGTGGTTCCCGTTGCGCGCGCTCCGTCGCACGGCGGCGCAGCGTCAAACCAGAAGAAGCGTCATGTCAAATGCACCCTTTATGCAGGAGGTGGCCCGTCGCCGCACTTTTGCCATCATTTCTCACCCGGATGCCGGTAAAACCACCATCACTGAAAAAGTGCTGCTGTTCGGACAGGCTATCCAGACCGCCGGTACAGTAAAAGGCCGTGGCTCCAACCAGCATGCTAAATCAGACTGGATGGAGATGGAAAAACAGCGTGGGATCTCCATTACCACCTCGGTGATGCAGTTTCCGTATCGCGGTAGCCTGGTCAACCTGCTGGATACCCCGGGGCACGAAGACTTCTCGGAAGATACCTATCGTACCCTGACCGCCGTCGACTGCTGTCTGATGGTGATCGACGCCGCCAAGGGCGTTGAGGATCGTACCCGTAAGCTGATGGAAGTGACCCGTCTGCGTGACACCCCGATCCTGACCTTTATGAACAAACTTGACCGTGACATCCGCGATCCCATGGAAGTGATGGATGAAGTGGAAAGCGAGCTGAAAATTGCCTGCGCGCCTATCACCTGGCCTGTGGGCTGCGGCAAGTTGTTCAAAGGCGTGTACCACCTGTACAAAAATGAAACCTACCTGTATCAGACCGGTAAGGGCCATACCATCCAGGAAGTGCGCATTGTTAAAGGGCTGGATAACCCGGAGCTGGATGCAGCGATTGGTGAAGATCTTGCTGCACAGCTGCGTGACGAGCTTGAGCTGGTGCAGGGTGCATCGCACGAGTTTGACCGTGAAGCCTTCCTCAACGGAAAGTTAAGCCCGGTATTCTTTGGGACGGCGCTGGGCAACTTCGGCGTAGACCATATGCTCGACGGGCTGGTCGAGTGGGCACCGTCACCGATGCCGCGTAACACCGATGTCCGTACTGTTACCGCGACGGACGAGAAATTTACCGGCTTTGTCTTCAAGATCCAGGCGAATATGGATCCGAAACACCGTGACCGCGTGGCCTTTATGCGCGTGGTTTCCGGCAAGTATGAAAAAGGCATGAAGCTACGTCAGGTGCGTACCGGGAAAGACGTGGTGATCGCGGATGCACTGACCTTTATGGCCGGTGACCGTTCGCACGTGGAAGAAGCGTATCCGGGCGATATTATCGGCCTGCATAACCACGGCACTATTCAGATCGGCGACACCTTTACCCAGGGTGAGAACATGAAGTTCACCGGTATTCCGAACTTCGCGCCGGAACTGTTCCGCCGCATTCGCCTGCGCGACCCGCTGAAGCAGAAACAGCTGCTGAAAGGGCTGGTGCAGCTGTCGGAAGAGGGTGCCGTGCAGGTGTTCCGTCCGGTACACAACAACGATCTTATCGTTGGGGCTGTCGGTGTGCTGCAGTTCGACGTGGTCGTGGCCCGTCTGAAAAGCGAGTACAACGTCGAAGCCATCTACGAAGCGATCAACGTCGCCACCGCCCGCTGGGTAGAGTGCAGTGACGCGAAGAAGTTTGATGAATTCCAGCGTAAGAACGAAGTGAACCTGGCGCTTGATGGCGGTGATAACCTCACCTATATCGCGCCGACCATGGTGAATCTGAATATTACTCAGGAACGTTATCCTGACGTGGTATTCCGTAAAACGCGCGAACATTAATCCTCCAGGGACGGACTCTGTGTTTGGAGGCCGTCCACCGCGCAGTGCGCGTTCAGGTTGAAGGGCGGCCGCAACACAGGGTCGCCCCCCTTACCGTACAGACTCCTCCTAAAACCCCTCTTTTTTGCTGCTTTATCCAACAAATCATCCGCCATCCCCGGTGAAATCCTCATTACCGACTATATTCATTTCTACAGGACGAAAAATACGCGGCGCGATGGCTGCAACGTTCAACGGCAAAAGTACCATCTTGCCAACAACTACAGTCACGCCGTTTGTGACTGAAAAGCTCACCGTTGTGAGTGCAAAAGACAAAAGGAACGAATCGATGATGAAGACTAAAATGGCAAAAACGCTGATGGCCCTGATGGTAGGTTCTGCTCTGGTAAGCGGTTCTGCGCTGGCAGAAGGCACCATGACGGGCAAAGCGGAGTCTACGGCAGACAGCGCGGGTTCAAAAATCGATAGCTCTATGAAAAAAGTCGGCGGCTATATGGATGACAGCGGCGTGACGGCAAAAGTGAAAGCCGCGCTGGTGGACAACGATGCCATCAAAAGCACCGATATTTCCGTTGAAACGCACGAAGGTGTTGTGACGTTGAACGGCTTTGTGACTTCGCAGGATCAGGCTGAACTGGCCGTTGCCGCCGCTAAGAAAGTGGAAGGCGTGAAATCCGTGAGCGATAAACTACACGTAAAAGACAGCACAAAACAGTCAGTAAGCGGTTATGCAGGCGATACTGCAACGACCAGCGAAATTAAGGCTAAACTGTTAGCAGACGACATCGTACCTTCACGTAATGTGAAAGTGGAAACCACCAACGGTGTGGTTCAGCTGTCCGGTGCGGTGAAGACGCAGGCGCAGTCCGAGCGCGCTGAAGGTATTGCCAAAGCCATTGAAGGCGTGAAAAGCGTTAAAAACGATTTGACCGTTAAGTAATGGCCCGGCGGCCCGTATCAGGGGCCGCCAGTCGATTCACCCGCAAAGAAAAAACGTTCGCCCCTGCTGTGCAGGTGATGTGAATGATAAAAACTGTTCGATTTCACTACTGGTAAGGAGAGGCATATGTTTCGTTGGGGTATTATCTTTCTGATTATTGCGCTGATTGCTGCGGCGTTAGGTTTCGGTGGTTTGGCGGGTACAGCGGCATGGGCTGCAAAAATCGTCTTTGTCGTCGGTATTATTATCTTCCTTATCAGCCTGTTTACCGGACGTAAAAAACTCTAGTACAACAGCCTGAGTCGTTAATTAAGCAATAAGCGCCTCACGCACGTGACTGAGAACAGGTATCCTCTCTTTCTTTACCTTGAGAGGATACCTGGCTTGGGCATACGCATCCCGATAACCCTCGGCAATATTGCGCCGCTGGCGTTAAAACCCTTCCACCCAGGCAAACTTGCCCTGGTCTGTGAAGGCGGTGGGCAACGCGGTATCTTCACCGCTGGTGTGCTGGACAGTTTCCAGCAGGCTCACTTTAATCCCTTTGATCTGATGCTCGGCACCTCTGCCGGGGCACAAAATCTGTCGGCTTTTGTCTGCGCCCAGCCAGGTTATGCCCGCCGCGTCATTACCCGTTACACCACCAGCAAACAGTTTTTCGATCCGCTGCGCTTTGTGCGCGGGGGGCATCTTATCGATCTCGACTGGCTGATAGATATTACCCGCAGGGAGTTTCCGCTGGCGATGGCGTCGGCTGACAAGCTGTTCTCCAGTGGGCGCGAGTTTTATATGTGCGCCTGTCGCAGCGATGACTATACCCCCGGCTACTTTTCGCCTACGCCGGACACCTGGCATGACATTATCAGAGCCTCCAGCGCGATACCGGGTTTTTACCGGCCGGGCGTGCTGCTGGATGGGGTCAGCTATCTTGACGGCGGGATCCGCGATGCCATCCCGGTCCGCGAGGCCGCCCGGCGCGGCGCGGAAACCATCGTGGTGATCCGCACGGTACCGTCGCAGATGACCTATACTCCTCAGTGGCTGAAACGCGTGGAACGCTGGCTGAGTGACGGAGCGCTGCAGCCGCTGATCAATATTATGCAGGTGCATGAAGAGAGCTACGGCGAGATCCAGCGCTTTATTGATAAGCCGCCGGGGAAACTGCGGATCATTGAAATTTACCCGCCCCGCCCGCTGGCCAGTTCGGCGCTCGGCAGCCGGATCGCTTCGCTGAATCAGGATTACCACCTGGGCAGGCGCTGCGGCCGTTATTTCCTTGCCACACTGGGGCAGTTCCTGAGCGAAGGCAGCAGCCTGACCCGCTTCCGTACGGTGGTGCCGCCCGCTGCTGTGGCCAATGAGTCTGACCGGCAGGGGATCCTGCCTGGTCCGCTGTCAGGCAATGATGTTGGCTTTGATAAAGGATCGCTGGCATGACGCTGCGCTTCGTTGATACCCACTGTCACTTTGATTTTGCCCCATTTGCCGGCGATGAAGCGGCCAGTATTGCCCGCGCCGCGGCGGCGGGAGTAGAGAAGATCATTGCCGTGGGGGTGTCGGCTTCGCGCTTTGAAGGTGTACTGGCGCTGGCAGAACAGTATCAGGCTGTTTACGCAGCACTGGGCGTGCATCCGATGGCGATTGCAGAGCACCAGCCGCAGGATCTGGTAACGCTGGAACAGCACCTGCAGCGCCGGCACAATAAGCTGGTGGCCGTGGGTGAAATTGGCCTCGATCTCTATATCGATAATCCGCAGTTTGACCGCCAGCAGACGCTGCTGGACGCACAGCTGCGGCTGGCGCGTGAGTACGACCTGCCGGTGATCCTGCATTCGCGCCGCACGCATGACAAGCTGGTTCAGCATCTGCGGCGTATCGATCTGCCACGCCGTGGCGTGGTGCACGGTTTTGCCGGCAGTGAACAGCAGGCGCTGGCCTTCATCCGCGCCGGGTATGCCATCGGCGTGGGCGGAACCATCACCTACGAGCGCGCCAGCAAAACCCGCCGGGCGATATCCCGGCTGCCGCTGACGTCACTGTTACTGGAGACGGACTCACCCGATATGCCTTTGCAGGGATTCCAGGGGGAGCCTAACCGCCCTGAGCGGGTAAAAAATGTCTGGCAGACGCTGTGTGAACTGCGTGCTGAACCCCCACAACAGATTGCTGAAACGCTGCGTGAAAACACCCGTATCCTCTTTGGTCTTTGAACACACCCGACTTGCCTGATCCTGTCCGATCCCGTAATGTTATTATTATAACATTTTCCTCTGGCCCCACCTGGCTGTCCCTGCGCCAGCAGCGGCCATCAGAGGTGATTTAAATCACCTTTAATGTAATAATCATGAAACTGTCATCTTTTTATTGTGAGGATCGCCACAACATGCCGGGGATCCCGCTGTTATAATTCTAACATTACAGGGCATTTCAGGCTGCCAGCCTGGCGATCGTGCCCTGACTGATAACGATCTGGAGATAAACCATGTCCGATGTAAAAACTCAGGCGCTGCGTGCGCTGCAACTGATGGATTTGACCACCCTGAATGACGACGATACCGATGCGAAGGTCATCGCCCTGTGTCATCAGGCGAAATCCCCGGCGGGGAATACGGCGGCCATCTGTATTTACCCCCGTTTTATCCCGATTGCACGTAAAACGCTGCGTGAACAGGGCACCCCCGATATTCGTATCGCCACGGTGACTAACTTCCCGCACGGCAACGATGATATTGCCATTGCGCTGGCCGAAACCCGCGCGGCCATTGCCTACGGCGCCGATGAGGTCGATGTGGTGTTCCCTTACCGGGCGCTGATTGCCGGCAATGAAACGGTCGGCTTCGAACTGGTAAAAGCCTGTAAAACCGCTTGTGCTGAAGCCAACGTGCTGCTGAAAGTAATCATTGAAACCGGTGAGTTGAAAGAAGAAGCGCTGATCCGCAAAGCCTCAGAGATTGCGATTGATGCCGGCGCTGACTTTATCAAAACCTCAACCGGTAAAGTGCCGGTGAATGCCACCCCGGAAGTCGCGGAAATCATGATGCGCGTTATCGCTGAAAAAGGGGTGAAATCGCAGGTCGGCTTTAAGCCTGCTGGCGGCGTCCGTACCGCTGACGATGCAGCGATCTACCTGAAGCTGGCCGATGATATTCTGGGCAGCGACTGGGCGGATGCGCGTCATTTCCGCTTTGGTGCCTCCAGCCTGCTCGCCAGCCTGCTGAATACCGCCGGTTTTAGCGGCGCGACCAGCGACAGCAAATATTAACAGGCGGGTGGGTTCGCCATGTTGAACCCGCGCCGGCCGCAGCTAAACGGGCTGTACTGATCACGCCCGTTTTGCACTTTAATTCATTGAAATACCGGGGGTTACCGTGTTCCTGCCACAAGAAATTATCCGTAAGAAACGTGATGGACTGGCGCTGAGTGAAGAAGAGATCCGCTTTTTTATCAACGGTGTGCGAGACAACACGGTATCTGAAGGGCAGATTGCTGCGCTGGCGATGACCATCTATTTTCACGATATGTCACTGCCTGAACGTGTGGCCCTGACCATGGCGATGCGGGACTCCGGCTCGGTGCTGAACTGGAAGGCGCTTAACCTGAATGGCCCGGTGGTGGATAAACACTCCACCGGTGGCGTGGGGGATGTTACCTCCCTGATGCTGGGCCCGATGGTGGCAGCCTGCGGTGGCTACGTGCCGATGATTTCCGGTCGTGGGCTGGGTCATACCGGCGGCACGCTGGACAAACTTGAGGCTATCCCCGGATTCGATATTTTCCCACAGGACGATCGTTTCCGTCAGATTATTAAAGACGTGGGTGTGGCCATTATCGGCCAGACCAGCTCACTGGCACCGGCGGATAAACGTTTTTACGCCACGCGTGATATTACCGCGACGGTGGACTCTATTCCGCTGATCACTGCGTCGATCCTCGCCAAGAAACTGGCGGAAGGACTGGATGCGCTGGTGATGGATGTCAAAGTGGGTTCAGGCGCCTTTATGCCGACTTTTGAACAGTCAGAAGCGCTGGCGCAGGCGATTGTCGGCGTAGCCAACGGGGCCGGATGCAAAACCACCGCGCTGCTGACCGACATGAATCAGGTGCTGGCCTCCAGCGCAGGTAATGCGCTTGAAGTCCGCGAGGCCGTTCAGTTCCTGACGGGGGCGTACCGCAACCCACGTCTGCTGGAAGTCACCCTCGCGCTGTGTAGTGAAATGCTGCTCTCCGGTGGTCTGGCTAAGAGTGATGAAGAGGCCAGGGCGAAACTTCAGGCCGTGCTGGACAACGGTCGTGCGGCTGAGGTGTTTGCCCGTATGGTTGCGGCGCAGAAGGGCCCGGCCGACTTTATCGAACGCATGGACAGCTATCTGCCAGCGCCGATGCTGAGTAAGGCCGTCTACGCCGACCGGGATGGCATCGTCAGCGCCATGGACACCCGTGCGCTGGGGATGGCCGTGGTATCGATGGGCGGTGGCCGTCGCCGCGCCAGTGACAGCATTGACTACAGCGTCGGCTTCAGTGAGATGGCGCAGTTAGGGGATGCCGTGGACGGCCAGCGTCCACTGGCGGTGATCCATGCCACCAGTGAAGCCAGCTGGCAGGAAGCCGCCGCCGCCGTGAAAAAGGCCATTGCCCTCAGCGACGTGAAACCCGAGTCAACGCCAGTTATTTATCGCAGAATATCGTAATTAGGGGTATTCTGTTCTGATCGCATTTTTTTAACGCTCATCGCGAAAATCGCGCAGGAGATCAGGATGAAACGTGCATTTATCATGGTGCTTGATTCCTTTGGAATCGGGCACAGCAAAGACGCCGACAAATTCGGCGATAAAGGCTCGGATACCCTCGGACATATTGCCGAGGCGTGCTTCAGGGGTGAAGCAGACAAAGGACGCAAAGGTCCGCTTCATCTGCCGAATCTGACGGCACTGGGGTTAGGCAAAGCGGCGGAAGCCTCCAGCGGTAAGTTCCCGCCCGGCCTGGACAAAGAGGCGGAGATCATCGGGGCATACGCCTACGCCAGCGAACTCTCTTCCGGTAAAGATACGCCGTCCGGGCACTGGGAAATTGCCGGGGTACCGGTGCTGTTTGACTGGGGCTACTTCAGCGATCTGGAAAACAGCTTCCCGCAGGAGCTGCTCGATCTGCTGGTGGAAAAAGCCAACCTGCCGGGCTACCTCGGTAACTGCCACTCCTCAGGTACCGTGATCCTTGATCAGCTGGGTGAAGAGCATATGAAAACCGGTAAGCCGATCTTCTACACCTCTGCTGACTCGGTGTTCCAGATTGCCTGCCATGAAGAGACATTCGGCCTCGATCGTCTCTACGAGCTGTGTGAAATTGCGCGCGAAGCGCTGACCGAAGGCGGTTACAATATTGGTCGCGTCATTGCGCGTCCGTTTATTGGTGATAAGCCGGGCAGCTTTGAACGTACCGGTAACCGTCACGATCTGGCGGTAGAGCCACCTGCGCCGACCGTGCTGAAAAAGCTGGTCGACGAGCAGGGCGGAGAAGTGATCTCTGTGGGCAAAATTGCCGATATCTATGCACATGTTGGCATCACGAAAAAAGTGAAGGCAACAGGTCTGGACGCGCTGTTTGATGCGACGGTTGAAGAGATGAAAATCGCACCGGATAACAGCATCGTGTTCACCAACTTTGTTGACTTCGACTCCACCTGGGGCCACCGTCGCGATATTCCGGGCTATGCCGGTGGGCTGGAGTTGTTTGACCGCCGCCTGCCAGAGCTGATGGCGCAGGTGAAAGAGGGCGATATCCTGATCCTCACCGCTGACCATGGCTGTGATCCAAGCTGGCCGGGCACCGAGCATACCCGTGAGCATATCCCGGTGCTGATTTACGGCCCGGGCGTGAAGCCGGGCGACTATGGCTATCGCGAAACCTTTGCCGATATTGGCCAGACGGTTGCCCACTATTTTGGTCTTTCACCGATGGAATACGGTAAATCGTTATTCTGAAGGGAAAAGCGCAGTAACTCATTATTTGAATAAGGATTAAACATGGCTACGCCACATATTAACGCTGAGATGGGTGATTTCGCTGACGTCGTGCTGATGCCGGGCGATCCGCTGCGCGCGAAACACATCGCGGAAACCTTCCTGCAGGACGCGGTAGAGGTCAACAACGTCCGCGGGATGCTGGGCTACACCGGCACCTATAAAGGCCGCAAAATCTCGGTGATGGGCCACGGTATGGGTATTCCGTCCTGCTCAATCTACGCGAAAGAGCTGATTACCGATTTCGGCGTGAAAAAAATCATCCGCGTCGGTTCCTGCGGTGCGGTACGTGCCGATGTGAAACTGCGTGACGTGGTCATCGGCATGGGAGCGAGTACCGATTCCAAAGTCAACCGTATGCGTTTCAAAGACCATGATTTTGCCGCGATTGCTGACTTTGAGATGGTGCGCAACGCGGTTGACGCTGCGAAAGCGCTGGGTGTGGATGCCCGCGTCGGTAACATCTTCTCTGCCGATCTGTTCTATACCCCGGACCCGCAGATGTTTGATGTGATGGAAAAATACGGCATCCTGGGCGTAGAGATGGAAGCCGCAGGTATCTACGGCGTGGCGGCAGAGTTTGGAGCGAAAGCCCTGGCGATCTGCACCGTCTCTGACCACATCCGTTCCGGCGAGCAGACCACCGCTGCCGAACGCCAGACCACCTTCAGCGAGATGATTGAAATCGCGCTGGAGTCGGTGCTGCTGGGCGACAAGGCCTGATTTGTACTGGCAGCTGACCGACACATAAGGTCAGCCCTGCATTACCGGTGCAATCTGCTGTGCCCAGAGGGCGACCCGTTCCGGGTCGCCCTCTTTTTTTGCCGCCATCCGATGCTGAAGGCCGCAGCACCTTGATGACGGGCGTACATCAGTCATTGGTGAGCACTTTTATTTACAGGTATCGCTAATTTTTACCTGATCAATATTGAACACGCTGTCATCAGCGGCAGAGAAAATCACCAGACCGCTCACTTTGCCCAGGGGTTTCAGCTTGCCACTGGCCAGATGGGTCGCCACGCGATCGACAGGAAACACCCTGTTGTCACTGGTATAACCCTTCAGGCAATAGCGCTTCAGGTCGACGGCGGTGGAGGTGGTGTTTTCCAGCGTCACATCGAAGGTTTTTCCATAATTATTCAGATCCCCTGCCGATCTCGATTTCATCTCCTTTTGCGTCGCATACACGGTGATGCCTGATACGTCGGCCGCCAGTGTCGCCGCAGAAAAAGTCAGGCTTGCTGCTGCGATCGTGGCCAGAAGTGCGTTCCATTTCATCCTGTTCTCCTTGATTCGAATGTGTCAGAAAGCGCATGTTGCGCTGGTGAATCAATAAAATGCAGGGGATAAGAAGCAGCGTACAGAACATCAAGAGCTATTCCGCAGGAATAGCTCTCTTTGCCGGAGGGGTCAGTCGGTTTTTGCGGCCGTTTCACTCATTGCCGGGGCATCGGGACTTTTTTCTTCGTCTTCTTCATCATCCTCTTTCACCGGATTATTGGCGGTGAGCAGGAACGGCGACTGCTGCCAGCGGGTTCGGCGGGAGCGCAGCAGCGTCCGCGAAAGAATGATGCCAATCGCCAGCGCCAGCAGCATCATCAGACGCAGAATGTTGGTGGTGTTATCCACCTGTTTGGATTCGGTGACCAGCACGTGGGTATCGAGCGTCACGCGTAAAAATCCGCGCGGGCCATCTTTACTGGCCAGCGGTTCGACAATCTGATGGTTGAAGTAGCTGCCGGCACGCTGGCCGTCGAGCGCCAGGCGGTCACGGACGTTAATATTTTCCCCGCTGTGAGCCACCAGGCTGCCGGAGCTGTCATATAACGAGGCATCCAGAATGCGGCTTTCATGGGTCATCTGGTTAAGCGAATCGATGATCCGCTGATGGTTATCATCCGGGTTTTCCATCAGCGGTGTCAGGCTCCAGGCGACCTGGCGCGTTAACGTATGTGCCAGTTCCTCGACCTGTTCAGAGCGTGCCATCTGATGACCAAGACTGAACCAGGAGGCGCCCTGCATCAGGACAACCAGCAGCGTCAGGCAAATCAGGACGATCACCGTACGGTGCAGGCGAAACTTCAGTTTGGCTTTAGCCATCTCAACCCTTCAATCGTGGTGGACAAACCGGTTTTCGGTCATGAGCTTTATGTTGCCAGAACCCGCTGTAACAAGGTAGCCTCTTGGATTATTTTGCGCAGAATTGCGTGTTGAATGTCCCTACAGGAGCTGTAATGCCAAATAGCCTTACCTGGTGCGACCTGCCTGCCGAAGTCCCTCTCTGGCCGGGGTTGCCACTCTCTTTAAGCGGTGATGAAGTGATGCCGCTGGACTACCGCGCTGGCCGTACCGGCTGGTTACTGTATGGACGTCAACTTGATAAAGCCCGTCTGACCGAATTTCAGCGCCAGCTGGGCGCGGCCATGGTGATTGTCAGCGCCTGGGTAGTGGAAGACTATCAGGTGGTGCGGCTGGCCGGTTCCCTGACGCCGCGCGCCATGAAGCTGGCGCATGAGGCCGGCATGGACGTCGCGCCGTTAGGACGCATCCCGCATCTGAAAACACCGGGCCTGCTGGTGATGGATATGGATTCGACGGCGATTGAGATCGAATGCATTGATGAAATTGCCAAACTGGCGGGCTGCGGAGAGCAGGTGGCGGAAGTGACCGAACGCGCAATGCGCGGCGAGCTGGACTTCGCGGCCAGCCTGCGCCAGCGTGTGGCCACGTTGAAAGATGCGGATGCGACTATCCTGAAAACGGTGCGTGATGCACTGCCGCTGATGCCGGGGCTGACCTCGCTGGTGGCGAAGCTGCAGGCGCTGGGCTGGCAGGTGGCGATCGCCTCCGGCGGCTTTACCTATTTTGCTGAATATCTGCGCGATACCCTGCATCTGTCGGCGATTGCCGCCAACGAGCTGGAAATTCGCGACGGCAGGCTTACCGGGGAAGTGCTGGGTGATATCGTTGATGCGCAGTACAAAGCGGATACCCTGCGCAAACTGGCCGCCCGCTTTGAGATCGACCCGGCACAGACGGTAGCCGTCGGAGACGGTGCCAATGACCTGCCGATGATCAAAGCCTCGGCGCTGGGCATTGCTTATCATGCCAAGCCGAAAGTGAACGAACAGACCGAAGTGATTATTCGTCATGCTGACCTGATGGGCGTGTTCTGCATTCTCAGCGGCAGCCTGATCCATGAAGAGCGTTAAGGGGTAGACTTGGCTAAAGCGGTAAAGCGTGCCTTTGTTTGTAATGAATGTGGCGCAGATTATCCTCGCTGGCAGGGCCAATGCAGTGCCTGCCATGCGTGGAACACGATTACCGAGGTGCGGCTGGCAGCCTCGCCGACGGTAGCACGCAATGAACGCCTGACGGGCTACGCCGGCAGCGCGGGTCCGAGCCGGGTGCAGAAACTGTCGGACATCAGTCTGGATGAGCTGCCGCGTTTCTCCACCGGTTTTAAGGAGTTTGACCGCGTACTCGGCGGCGGCGTTGTGCCGGGCAGTGCGATCCTGATCGGGGGGAATCCTGGTGCAGGGAAAAGTACACTGCTCCTGCAAACCCTGTGCAAGCTGGCGGAAGGGATGAAAACCCTGTACGTCACCGGGGAGGAGTCGCTGCAACAGGTGGCCATGCGCGCCCATCGTCTGGGTTTACCTACCGAAAATCTGAATATGCTGTCCGAAACCAGCATTGAGCAGATCTGCCTGATCGCCGAGCAGGAACAGCCTAAACTGATGGTGATCGACTCGATTCAGGTGATGCATATGGCAGATATCCAGTCATCGCCGGGCAGCGTGGCACAGGTGCGTGAAACGGCCGCCTATCTGACCCGTTTTGCCAAGACCAAAGGTGTGGCCATTGTGATGGTGGGCCACGTCACCAAAGACGGCTCGCTGGCCGGCCCGAAGGTGCTGGAGCACTGTATTGACTGTTCTGTGCTGCTGGACGGCGATGCCGACTCCCGCTTCCGCACCTTGCGCAGCCATAAAAACCGCTTTGGGGCGGTCAATGAGCTGGGGGTGTTCGCCATGACCGAGCAGGGGCTGCGTGAAGTCAGCAACCCGTCAGCGATTTTCCTCAGCCGGGGGGATGAAGTGACGTCAGGCAGTTCGGTGATGGTGCTGTGGGAAGGAACGCGCCCGCTGCTGGTGGAGATTCAGGCGCTGGTCGATCATTCAATGATGGGGAATCCCCGCCGCGTTGCCGTGGGGCTGGAACAAAACCGCCTGGCGATCCTGCTGGCGGTGCTGCACCGCCACGGCGGCCTGCAGATGGCCGATCAGGACGTGTTTGTTAACGTGGTCGGCGGCGTGAAGGTCACGGAAACCAGTGCCGACCTGGCACTGATGCTGTCAATGGTGTCCAGCCTGCGTGACCGTCCGTTACCGCAGGATCTGGTGGTGTTTGGCGAAGTCGGGCTGGCGGGCGAGATCCGTCCGGTGCCCAGCGGGCAGGAGCGTATCTCGGAAGCGGCGAAGCATGGCTTCCGCCGGGCCATTGTGCCGATGGCCAATGTGCCCAAAAAACCGCCGGAAAACATGAAAGTCTACGGGGTGAAAAAACTGGCTGACGCGTTGTCTATACTCGACGAACTTTAAAGGGAGCTAGTGCATGTCATCGTTTGACTACCTTAAGACCGCGATTCGCCAGCAGGGGTGTACCCTGCAGCAGGTCTCTGACGCCAGCGGTATGACCAAGGGTTACCTCAGTCAGTTACTGAATGCGAAAATCAAAAGCCCCAGCGCTCAGAAGCTGGAAGCACTGCACCGTTTTCTCGGCCTTGAATTTCCACGTCGGGAGAAAACCATTGGCGTCGTGTTTGGTAAGTTTTACCCGCTGCACACCGGCCATATCTATCTGATCCAGCGTGCCTGCAGCCAGGTTGACGAACTGCACATCATTATGTGCTTCGATGAACCGCGCGACCGCCAGCTGTTTGAAGACAGCGCGATGTCACAGCAACCGACGGTCAGCGACCGCCTGCGCTGGCTGTTGCAGACCTTTAAATATCAGAAAAACATTCGCATTCACTCGTTTAACGAAGAGGGAATGGAGCCTTATCCCTACGGCTGGAATGTCTGGAGCGACGGCGTAAAGGCGTTTATGGACGAGCAGGGTATTCTCCCGAACCGTATTTACACCAGCGAGGAGGGCGATGCGAAACAGTTCACCGCGCATCTGGGGGTGGAAACCATCGTTATCGATCCCCGTCGCTCCTTTATGAATATCAGCGGTGGCCAGATCCGTCAGGATCCGTTCCGCTACTGGGAATACATTCCCACCGAAGTGAAGCCCTTTTTCGTACGAACGGTGGCGATCCTCGGCGGCGAATCGAGCGGTAAGTCCACGCTGGTCAACAAGTTGGCCAACATCTTTAACACCACCAGCGCCTGGGAATTTGGCCGCGATTATGTCTTTTCGCATCTGGGCGGGGACGAGATGGCGTTGCAATATTCGGATTACGATAAGATCGCGCTGGGGCAGGCACAGTACATCGATTTTGCGGTGAAGTACGCCAACAAAGTGGCCTTTATCGACACCGACTTTGTGACCACCCAGGCATTCTGTAAGAAGTATGAGGGGCGTGAGCATCCGTTTGTGCAGGCACTGATCGATGAGTATCGCTTCGACCTGGTGATCCTGGTAGAGAACAACGTGCCGTGGGTGGCCGATGGCCTGCGCAGCCTGGGTAGCTCTGTCGATCGCAAAGAATTTCAGTCGCTACTGATCGCCATGCTGGATGAAAACAACATCAAGTACGTCCACGTGGAACAGGACAGCTACGACGAGCGCTTTCTGCGCTGTGTGGATCTGGTTAAACAGATGCTGGGCGATCAGAAATAGTCGCCCTTATTAATGCGGGTGCAGTAATTCCGCGTATCGCTGCCGGGGATGGTTTGTGAGTCCGGCCGGCAGCGTTCAGCGCCTCGCGGCAGCAATCAAGGCCGCCGCGAGGCGATGATCAATAAACAATAACGACTTTACCGCGCATATGGCCGTCCAGCACCAGCTGGTGGGCTTCCGTCAGCGTCTCCACGCTCAGACCCTGCAGGGTTTTGCTCAGTGAACCCGCCAGCTTGCCTTCGTCCAGCAGCGCTGCTGTCGCCTGCAGAATCTCCCCCTGCCGCGCAATATCCGCTGTGGTGAACATGCTGCGTGTATACATAAACTCGAAGTGCAGCGCGGCACTCTTCAGCTTCAGTTGATCCATATTCAGCGGTTTTTCATTTTCAACAATGGTGCAGATATGACCCTGCGGGGCGATCAGCTGGCTCATTGCTTCCCAGTGGCCGTCGGTATCGTTCAGGCAGAAAATATAGTCGACCTGTTTGATACCCTGTTGCTCCAGCTCACCCGCCATATCTCGATAATCAATCACCAGGTCGGCCCCGCGTTCCCGGCACCACTGGGCAGAATCCGGGCGTGAGGCGGTCGCAATGACCGTTACCTTGCTGTGCAGTTTAGCCAGGGGGATAGCCAGCGATCCCACGCCGCCCGCACCGCCAACGATCAGCAGGGTTTTGCCCGCCGCTGCCTTATCCAGCTGCAGGCGATCGAACAGGCCTTCCCATGCTGTCAGGGCGGTCAGCGGGATCGCTGCGGCTTCAGCCCAGTCCAGGGTGCGGGGTTTATGGCCGGTAATGCGGGCATCGATCAGCTGCTGGCTGGCATTGCTGCCGGAGCGGGTGATGTCACCGGCATAATAGACTTCGTCACCGGCTTTAAAACCGGTCACTTTACTGCCGGTGGCCAGCACCACGCCGCTGGCATCCCAGCCGAGCACGCGCGGCTGTTCAAGGCCATTTTTCTGTGCGCCTTTGTGAACCTTGGTGTCCACCGGGTTGATGGAAGCGGCTTTCACCTCAACCAGCAGGTCATAGTCACCCGCGACCGGCTGAGGGTACTCAATAGCAATAAACTGCTGCGGATTTTCTGGATTGATCGCAATCGCTTTGGTGGTCATAGCATTTCTCCTGAATGATGTGCTATCAGTGTAGGGAAAATAAACCCTGATGATAAGATGGACAATAACGCACTCAGTGTTCGCGAGGGATGAACAATAATGTTTAAACAGTTGCAGGATATGGCCCTGTTTGCGCTGGTCGCAGAATGCGGTAGCTTTACCGCCGCAGCGAATCGCGCAGGATTACCGAAATCCAGCGTCAGCCAGCGCGTTGGCCAGTTGGAGCTGGCGCTGGGCCTGCGGCTGATCAATCGTACGACGCGCCAGCTTAACCTGACCTTTGCCGGTGAACGCTATCTGGTCCATTGCCAGGAGATGCTGCAGGCCAGTGAGAGGGCGGCGACGGCCATTGAACGGCTGCGTGATAATCCCAGCGGCCGTTTGCGTATCACCTCACCGGCCGGCATTGGTGCGACGTTACTGGCACGGCTCAATACCGCTTTTCAGCAGGAATACCCGGACGTCACGCTGGATGTGTCGGTTTCCGATGAGATCTGCGATTTGGTGCAGGGCGGGTATGACGTGGCGCTGCGCACCGGCAGACCGCAGGATTCCTCGCTGATCGGTCGCCGTATTGGCTACTGTGAAAGACTGCTGGTAGCTTCACCGGACTATCTGGCAGCCCATCCACCGCTGGCCCATCCCGGCCAGCTGTCTGAACACCGTTCCATTGCCCATCGCGCGTGGAATGAATGGGTACTGAAACGGGGGGAGGAGTATTATCGCTGGCTGCTGCCGCCTGCTCATGTCACGGATAATCTGGTCTATGCACGCGAATGCGCGCTGGGCAATGCCGGGATCACTCTGCTACCGCGCTTCTTAACTGAAGACGGGTTGTTGCAGGGAAGGTTGTTGAGGGTGCTACCGGAGTGGGAAATGGAAGGCAATGAGCTGTGGCTGGTGTATCCAGGCCGTAAGCTGAATTCCCCTGCGCTGATGCGGTTTATTGATTTTGCGATACAGTCCCCGATATTCCGGGAATTCTACACATAGGGGGCGATCGCGTGTTCCGGTCGCCCCGTGACGGGCCGACCGGAACAGGAGGTCAGTCCTTACTTGATCATACGCTTGTACTTGATACGTTTTGGCTCCAGTGCTTCTGCACCCAGCGTACGTTTCTTGTACTCTTCGTATTCAGTAAAGTTACCTTCAAAGAACTCGATTTTGCCTTCATCCTGGTAGTCCAGAATGTGTGTGGCAATACGGTCAAGGAACCAGCGGTCATGCGAGATCACCATCGCACAGCCCGGGAATTCCAGCAGGGCGTTTTCCAGCGCGCGCAGGGTTTCAATGTCCAGGTCGTTGGTCGGTTCATCCAGCAGCAGCATGTTGCCGCCCACCTGTAACAGCTTCGCCAGGTGCAGACGACCACGCTCACCCCCGGACAATTCGCCGACGCGCTTGCCCTGATCAACCCCTTTAAAGTTAAAGCGGCCGACGTAGGCACGGCTTGGCATCTCGGTGTTGCCGATACGCATGATGTCCTGACCACCGGACACTTCTTCCCACACGGTTTTCGACCCGTCCATGCTGTCGCGGAACTGATCAACCGACGCCAGTTTTACGGTCTCGCCCAGCACGATGCTGCCGGAGTCCGGCTGTTCCTGACCCGACATCATGCGGAACAGGGTCGATTTACCCGCGCCGTTCGGCCCGATAATGCCGACAATTGCCCCTTTCGGCACGGAGAAGGAGAGATCGTCAATCAGCAGACGGTCGCCGTAAGACTTGCTCAGGTTGCTGACCTCGACCACTTTATCGCCCAGGCGTGCGCCAGGTGGAATAAACAGTTCGTTGGTCTCGTTACGCTTCTGGTATTCGGCGTTGTTCAGCTCTTCAAAGCGGTTCAGACGAGCCTTACCTTTGGATTGCTGGCCTTTCGCTCCTTTGCGCACCCACTCCAGCTCTTTCTCAATCGACTTGCGACGAGCGGCTTCTGAAGAGGCTTCCTGTGCCAGGCGGGCATCTTTCTGCTCCAGCCAGGAAGAGTAGTTTCCTTCCCATGGAATACCTTCACCGCGGTCCAGTTCCAGGATCCAGCCCGCCACGTTATCGAGGAAGTAACGGTCGTGCGTAATCGCCACCACGGTGCCTTCGAAGTCGTGCAGGAAGCGTTCCAGCCAGGCGACGGATTCTGCATCCAGATGGTTCGTCGGTTCGTCGAGCAGCAGCATGTCGGGTTTTTCCAGCAGCAGGCGGCACAGTGCGACGCGACGGCGTTCCCCCCCGGACAGATTACCGATCTTCGCCTCCCAGTCCGGCAGACGCAGGGCATCGGCCGCACGTTCCAACTGGGTATTCAGGTTGTGGCCGTCGTGCGCCTGGATGATCTCTTCAAACTTGCCCTGCTGCGCGGCGAGTTTATCGAAGTCAGCATCCGGCTCGGCGTATTTCGCGTACACCTCGTCCAGACCTTTCAGTGCGTTAACGACTTCGGCAACGGCTTCTTCTACCGATTCACGCACGGTGTGTTCCAGGTTCAGCTTCGGTTCCTGTTCCAGATAGCCAATTTTCAGGCCTGGCTGCGGACGCGCTTCCCCTTCGATATCTTTATCGATGCCCGCCATGATGCGCAGCAGAGTGGATTTACCCGCACCGTTCAGACCCAGTACGCCGATCTTGGCGCCCGGGAAGAAGCTGAGGGAGATGTTTTTTAAAATATGACGCTTCGGCGGAACGACTTTGCCGACGCGATGCATGCTATAGACGAATTGAGCCACGTTGGGTTGAGCCTCTTAGGGTCTGGGTTTTAATTGGGGCAAAAGAAGTGCCCACTCAGATAGCGGAGTTTAGCTGTTTTCCCCCCTTAATCACAGCCGCCAGGCAGACGATTATCCCGATATCAGCGCAACGGCCTGATTTTTGTTTGATTTATAATCAGCGGCAACTATGCTGTTTTTTTGTCTTATAAATTAGGGGGATATCGATGCGCGTTCTGATAGCAGCGGAAGAAAATGCCTGGGGAGGCATGATCCAGCAGTTTCGTCAGAGGCTACCCGATGTCGAATTTATTGCCTCTGCTGGCCATGCCGCAGAGAGTCTGGCGGGGTTTGATGCACTGATCCCGGGTATGGCGAAAGTCGATCGCCGGCTGTTGCAGACGGCCGATCGCCTGAAGCTGATCCAGCAGGCTGGCACGGGCCTGGAAGGGGTGGATGTCGACGCGGCGCGGTCGCGTGGCATTGCAGTGGCGAATGTGCCGTCGGATCGTTCCGGTAATGCGGACTCTGTTGCCGAACTGGGGATCTGGATGATGACCGGCCTGGCGCGGCGGATCAGCGAGGTACCGCAGATGCTCGCTACCCGCCAGTTGGGTTTGCCGGTGGGCATGGGGCTGAAGGGAAAAACCGTCGGGCTGGTCGGGCTGGGCGGCATTGGTAAAGCACTGGCGGAGCGGCTGTCAGCGTTCGGCATGCGGATGATTGGCGTCAAGCGCCAGGCCTCCGATGATTTTGCGCGCCAGCACCGTCTGGACTGGGTGGGGGGAATGGAGCGTCTTCCACACCTGCTGCGCGAAGCGGATTTTGTTGTGCTGAGTCTGCCTGACAATGCGGAAACACATCACATTATTGATGAACCGGCGCTGGCGAGGATGAAGCCGGGCAGTTTCCTGATCAATCTCGGTCGCGGTGGTCTGATTGAGAAACCCGCGCTGATGGCGGCGCTGGAGAGTGGGGCGCTGGCCGGGGCCGGGCTGGATGTGTTCTGGCAGGAGCCGCCCGATCCGCAGGATCCGCTGTTTGCCCTTAACGTGATCGCCACCCCGCATATTGGTGGCGTTACCGATATCTCACTGGAGGGCAACGTCACCGGGGTCTGTGAAAACCTGCGCCGTCTGCGCGACGGGGAAGCGATTTTAAACCGCTGGTGAGCGGTCGCACCGTCCCGATGAGGCCCACCCGACAGGGGATACCCCGGTTACGGGGTAATAATGTCAATACCGATATCCTGCAGCGGCGCGGCGTCGCTGACCAGCCCGTCAAAGGCGCTGAGATCGGCAATTCGCGCAGGCAGCACTTTACCAAACTTGCTGCTGTCGCCCACCAGCAGGCGGGTGCGTGCACGCTGTAAGGCCAGCCGTTTGAGCGGCAGCTCGTTCAGGTTATAGCAGCTGGCGCCCTGATCAACGTCGATACCTGCCGCCGAAATAAACGCTTTATCCGGGCACAGGCTGTCCATCACCGACAGCTGCCCGAGCGGGGTAAAGATAGCGTTATCCGGGTGGAATTCGCCGCCGCAGAGGATCACGCGACAGGCGGTTTTTTCTTTCAGCGCCAGGAAGGTATTCATCGCGCAGCAGACAGCGGTAAACGGCAGATCGCCGTCAATCGCATCAATAATCCACGGCACGGTCGTGCCACAGTCGAACCAGACCATCTCCCCGGGCTGGATCAGCGTGGCGGCATGCTGTCCGAGCCGCCGTTTACGGTCGACATTTTGTTCCTGCTGGTCGGAGACAAAATAGTGCAGCTGATGCCGCAGGGGATCGCTGACAATATATCCCCCCAGCAGCAGCACCATACCCGGCCCCTCATTCAGATCGCGGCGGATAGTCATTTCAGAGACCCCGAGCAGATGCGCCGCCTCTTTCAGATGGATCTTGTCGGTGCCTTTCAGCGCCTGGACCAGCTTGTTGATACGCTCTGCGCGCCGGGTTTCCATGGGTTTTCTTCCAGTTGTCGCGGAATTTGCAGTTTACCTTCAACAGGATAGTGCTGCAAACAACAAGGGCCGGCCCGTCAGAAAGGCCGACCCTTATTCGATCATCCCCGGGGCGATCCTGTTTCGCCCCAAGGGCTTTTACGCCGCGCTGCTGCGAATTTTCGCTCCCGAAATCAGTGCCGCCCCGATTGCCTTGTGGCACAGAATAATCGAATGGTGATTCGCCGCCAGCGGGATAATCTCCAGATGCGGACAGACTTGACCCAGGCCGTTATCGGCCAGCGCCAGCATCTCTGCGCCGTCCACGCCCTCCATGCTGAGGTCGGCAAATTCGGTGGCTTTAAAAAGCGTCACGCGGCTGTGGCTGAGCGGGGCGCTCAACGGCTGGTTGTTCATTTCCAGCTCCAGCTGTTCGATGCGCAGCGCACGTGCTGCAGCCTCGCCTTCAATGCCGATCATTGCCAGAATCGGGGCGAGCATTCCGGCCGCAATACGCTGCTGGAATTCGGTCTGGTAGAGGCTGTCGAGCAGGCAGAGATGAATATCGCGATAGCCGAGCTGTTCCAGCTGAGCGGCGATCTCCAGCGCAATAATCCCGCCCAGCGACCAGCCCAGCAGGCGCACCGGCTGCTGACGTGTCAGGCCCTGGCTGACCATATGTTGCAGATAATAGCTGGCCAGCGCCGACAGCGAGGAAATACGTGGCTGGTTGAACAGGTTGTAATTATTGATGCCAATGGCATTTAACTGCCCTTCGAACGACGCTGCCAGATCGCGGTAAATCTCACAGCCGACCACGGCAGGGTGCACCATCCATACCTCCTCCGCCGTCGCGGGTGCGTTCAGCCGCTGGGTCAGCCGGAAATGAGGGGCAGGCTGGTTGAGCTGCAGTAGCAGGTTGTGCAGGGGTAAAGGCGCGTGTGGCGTCGTGTTCTGTGCCGCCTGCCCGGCGATGGCCAGCGCCTGCGCGCTCAGGGTGCTGTGGGCAAACAGCGTTTTCATTTCCAGCGCTATGCCCTCGCGCTTCAGTTTCACCATCAGCTGGATGGCATGCAGCGAGTGACCGCCGAGGGCGAAAAAGTCATCGTCGCAGCCAATCTGTTCGACCTGCAACAGTTCGCGCCACCATGCTGCCAGCTTGCGCTCACCTTCGCTTTGCGGCGCGCGGTATGCACAGGCTTCCGTCAGCCGCTCCGGCGCGGGCAGGGCTTTACGGTCGAGCTTGCCGTTCGGCGACAGCGGGAAGGCCTCCATACGCACAAACGCACAGGGGATCATAAAGTCCGGCAGGGTGGATTGCAGGTGCAGACGCAGCGACTCGCGCAGAGCGGGGATGGGCGGGGCGACCAGCCACGCGATCAGCCTTTTATCCCCCTGGCCGTCATCGCAGGCCATCACCACGACATCCTCGACGCCGTCAAAGCGGGCGATCTGCTGTTCAATTTCACCCAATTCAATACGCAGACCGTGAATTTTGACCTGGAAATCGTTACGGCCCAGATACTCAATGCTGCCATCCTCCAGCCAGCGTGCCAGATCGCCGGTTTTGTACAGGCGCGCCGTCGCTTCGTCACTGAACGGGTCGGGAATAAAACGTTCGGCGTTTAACGCCGCACGGTTAAGGTAACCGCGCGCCACCTGAACGCCGCCGATATGCAGTTCACCGCTGACGCCTGGCGGTAGCGGTTGCAGATGGGCATCAAGAATATGCAGTCGGGTATTGGCAACCGGTCTGCCGATGGGGACAATCCCGCGCGTATCATCGCGCTGGCAGTGCCAGTAAGAGACATCCACTGCCGCTTCGGTCGGCCCGTACAGATTATGCAGTTCTGCCTGCGCTAACTGCTGGTGGAAACGCTGTACTGCCGCCAGCGGCAGCGCTTCGCCACTGCACATCACCCGACGCAGGCTGGCGCACTGCGCCATGTTGCCGTGGCGCAGGAACAGCTGCAGCATGGAAGGAACAAAATGCAGGGTCGTGACCTGCTCACGGGCGATCAGCTGGCTGAGATACTCCGGATCCTGATGGCCGCCGGGTTGTGCTATTGCCAGCCGTGCGCCGACCATCAGTGGCCAGAAGAACTCCCAGACAGAAACATCGAAGCTGAACGGCGTTTTCTGCAGTACGGTATCCTGAGGCGTAAGGGCATATTCTTCCTGCATCCACTGCAGGCGGTTCATTACGCCGAGGTGCTCATTCATCACCCCTTTCGGCTTCCCGGTGGAGCCGGAGGTGTAAATCACATACGCCAGCGATCGCTGCGGGCTGGCCGACAGTGACGGCAGGTTACGATCACTCTGCGTTTGCCAGCACGCGCGATCGTCATGCAGGTGCCAGACCCGGTGTGCATCACTCAGCAGGGGAGCCAGCGCCTGTTTCCCCGCATCGTCCAGCAGCACCAGTCTGGCCCCGCAGTCTTCCAGCATATGGCTCAGACGATCGGTCGGGTAGTCCGGATCGAGGGGGACATAGGCGCCGCCGGCTTTGAGGATGGCGAGCAGGGCAGTCACCATCTCGCTGCTGCGGGCTGCACACAGTGCCACACGGTCGTCGGGGCCGATCCCTGCCTGACGCAGCTGTGCCGCCAGGCGGTTAGCACGCTGATTCAGCTGCTGATAGCTGACGCTGCCGCCGTGGCCGCAGAGTGCGATGGCCTGAGGTGTGCGATCGGCCTGTTGTTCAAACCAGCGATGAATGCCATCCGGCAGCGGCCACGTCCGTTCCGTATCGTTCCAGCTGCCGAGGATCTGCTGCCGCTCGTTGGCCAGCAGCAGGGGAAGGTTGGCCAGCGGCTGCTGTACACCGTGATCGAGCAGATGATCCAGCATTTGCAGCAGGCGATCGGCGGTGCGCCGGGCCTTCTCAGCGCTGAACCAGGCCTGGTTCATGTTGAACTCCAGCAGCGGGGGATCGCCAGGGTGATAGTGACGGAGATAGAGCGCCAGCGGCATCTGTTCAAAGCCGTGATGCAGCGTTTCGACTTTCAGCGGGTGGCCTTCCAGCTCAATGTCGGTCGGGAAGGTTTCCAGTGAAAAACTCAGGTCATACAGCTGGCGACGTCCCTGCTGCCCCAGGCGCAGATGACGGTTCAGCTCGGCAATCGGGAAGCGTTGGTGACGGTAGCAACGACGCAGCTCTGCAGCGATCTGCACCATCAGCGCGCTGAAAGGCTGGCGGTGGTCAACATGCAGCTTCACCGGGATCATGGAGGAGAACATGCCCAGGGTTTGCTTATACCGGGCGCTGCTGCGGTTATGCACCGGTACGCCTACTGTCACCTGTTCAACCTGCCACAGGCGGCTGTACCAGCAGGCGAGCAGGGCGGTCATCAGGTGCATGGGTGAGCACTGGTGCGCTGCCGCCAGCGTGCAGAGCTGTTGATAGCGTTCGGAAGGCAACTGACGGGTAATCTGCTGGCTTGGCCATACCTGATCGGCGGCAAAACCCGGGCGGCGATCCATGCCCGCCGGCCCGGCATCCGCAAAGCGATCCAGCCAGAAGGCCCGGTCATGCTCATAGCGGGTGGAGTGCATATACGCCTGATCATTGGCGATAAAGTCCCGGTAATTATACACCGCCACGGGGGAGGGGATCTGCCCGCTTTTCAGCTGCTTATAACGATCCATGATCATGCCGCTGAGCAGGGAAACGGAGGTACCGTCGACAATAATATGATGGGCATTAATCAGCCAGTAACCCGTCGTTGCACTTATTTTGATAAAAACACAGCGCCAGAGTAATTCTTCATACAGTTTAAAGGGTTGATTGAGTTTTTCACGGAAATAGTACAAAGCTTTCTGGCGGGCATTTTTATCCAGACTAAAATCGTGGTATTCGAGAGTCAGGTCTCTATTCGATACGGTCGTCTGAATGACACCCTGTTCGCTGTCTTCTAACGTTAATTTAAGTGCATCATGCTGACTGAATATTTCTTTTATTGCCCGATTTAACAGTGGGATATCAATATCCCTTTCGATGCGCCACAGCGCGCCCACGTTGTAGCAGGGCGTGGAGGGCGTCAGAAGCTGATCGAGCCATACGGCCTGCTGTACGCTGGTTAAGGGATAAATAGCCACGCGAGTACCTCCATTAAAGGATCGGTAAATTAAAATTCATAACAATACAGGAAAGTAGTATATGAATATTTCCGAAATATGAAATGAAATTAAATTTATTTCTTTATGAAGAATATTCAGTAACGACGGGTAATTGTAATATAACGGTCGGAGATATTAATCTATTAATGAGATGGCCATTTATTTAATTGCATTAATTAACCTGGCTGGAAAGAGTAAGAATGAAGGGAAAGACGATGGCTGGGAGTCGGTAATTTTTACCGGTTACGGGATAATAAGGTTCACTGAGCTGGGGCGAAAAATAAGATCTGCCCCGGCATATTATTCCGCCGGGGCGACGTTGTTTTCTGGTCGCCCCGGGCCGGTGATTTATCGCGGTGGCGGCACTAAATCGTCACTAGTCCGCGCACGCCGTCGGCTTCCATTTCATTGCCGGCCCCGCGCTGCACGATCTCACCGCGCGACATCACCAGATAGCTGTCGGCCAGTCCGGCGGCAAAATCATAGAACTGCTCAACCAGCAGGATCGCCATATCGCCGCGTGCGGCAAGCTGGCGGATCACCGACCCGATCTCTTTGATCACCGAGGGTTGAATACCTTCGGTCGGCTCATCCAGGATCAACAGCTGCGGCCTGCAGGCCAGCGCCCGCCCTATAGCCAGCTGCTGCTGCTGGCCGCCGGAGAGATCCCCGCCGCGCCGCTGCTTCATCTGCCACAGCACCGGAAACAGCTGCCAGATCTCTTCCGGTACCCGGGTTGCCTGAGCGCCGGAAAAACGGGCCAGGCCCATCAGCAAATTTTCTTCCACCGTCAGGCGCGGGAAGATCTCCCGACCCTGTGGCACATAGGCGATCCCCGCCTGCACGCGCTGGTGCGGTTTGCGGTGGTTGATCGGCTGCCCCTGCCAGTGGATACTGCCGGACTTCGCCGGGATCAGCCCCATCAGGCACTTCAGCAGGGTCGTTTTCCCCACGCCGTTACGCCCCAGCAGGCAGGTAATTTCACCCGGTTGAGTGTCAAATGACAGCCCGCGAAGAATATGGCTGCCGCCGTAATATTGATGGAGTTCAGTGACCTGTAACATATTATCGCCCCAGATAGACTTCAATGACCTGCTCGTTAGCCTGTACCTCGCGCAGCGAACCTTCCGCCAGCACCTGGCCCTGATGAAGTACCGTGACATGGTCAGCAATGGTTTCGACAAAGCCCATATCGTGTTCCACTACCATCAGCGAATGCTTCCCGGCCAGCGTGCGAAACAGCTCGGCGGTATAGTCGGTTTCTGCGTCGGTCATGCCGGCGGCGGGCTCATCCAGCAGCAGCAGGTGCGGATCCTGCACCAGCAGCATGCCGATCTCCAGAAACTGCTTCTGCCCGTGAGACAACATTCCGGCGGGACGCTGACGCTGGCTGTCAAGACGCAGCAACGCCAGCACCCCGGTAATGCGATCCTGCTGCTCACTGTTCAGCCTGGCCCGCAGGCAGGCCCACACCGACTTATCGGTTTTCAGGGCAATTTCCAGATTCTCAAACACCGTCAGCGCCTCGAACACCGTGGGTTTCTGAAATTTGCGTCCGATGCCGATTCGGGCAATGTCCACCGGGGAAAGCGTGGTGAGATCGGTGCTCTGGTCATAGAACACCCGGCCACTGTCCGGGCGGGTTTTGCCGGTGATCACATCCATCAGTGTGGTTTTTCCCGCGCCGTTGGGGCCGATGATACAGCGGAGTTCGCCGACGCCGATCTGCAAAGAGAGGTCATTCAGGGCCTTAAAGCCGTCGAACGCCACGGTAATATTCTCCAGCTGTAACACCGGGTCGGTTTGTTCGCGGTGGCGATCGGCCCGGTGGGGCTGGGTAAACAGGTGCTCAGTCATCTTTCCTCCTGCGCAGCAGGCCAATCACCCCGTTTGGCAGAAACAGCGTGACGAGGATAAACATCAGCCCTAAGAAAAACAGCCAGTATTCCGGGAAGGCGACGGTAAACCAGCTTTTGGCCCCGTTAACAATGCCGGCCCCCAGCAGCGGGCCGATCAGCGTCCCGCGCCCGCCCAGCGCCACCCAGATGGCGGCCTCAATGGAGTTGGTGGGTGACATCTCGCCGGGGTTAATAATCCCGACCTGTGGGACGTACAGCGCCCCGGCCAGCCCGCACAGCACGGCGGAAAGCGTCCAGACAAACAGCTTAAAGCCGCGCGGATCGTAGCCACAGAAAGCGAGGCGATTTTCCGCGTCGCGCACCGCCGTCAGCACGCGGCCAAACTTGCTGCGCGCCAGCATCAGGCCCACGGCCAGGCTGCCTGCCAGCAGCAGCACGGTGGCGATAAACAGCCCGATACGCGTGCCGGTTGCCGTCACCGGAAAGCCCAGCAGGGTGGTAAACCCGGTAAAGCCATTGTTACCGCCAAAGCCGGTTTCATTCCGGAAGAACAGCAGCATCCCGGCATAGGTCAGTGCCTGGGTCATGATGGAAAAATAAACTCCTTTGATTTTCGATCGGAAAGCAAACCAGCCAAACACCAGCGCCAGCAGGCCGGGGACCAGCACAATCAGGCACAGTGCCCAGGCAAAGTGCTGTGTTCCTGCCCAGAACCACGGCATCTCTGTCCAGGACAGAAAGGACATAAACGCCGGCAGACCGTCTCCTGCCGCCTGGCGCATCAGGTACATGCCCATCGCGTAACCGCCGAGGGCGAAGAACAGCCCGTGGCCGAGCGACAGCATCCCGGCGTAACCCCACACCAGGTCCAGTGCGACTGCGACAATGGCATAACAGAGAATTTTACCCACCAGCGTCAGCGTATAGGTTGAGATAGCCAGCGGATGATCCGCAGGAAGCAGCGCGAGAAACGGCAGCAGCAGCAGCGCGAGCAACAGCGCCGTACCTGCGGCGGTCACCAGCCGCGGGGATTTTTGTACCAGGGTCAGCGTCATGGGTTGCGTCATCAGTCAGTCACCCTTCCTTTAACGGCAAACAGGCCCTGAGGCCGTTTCTGAATAAACAGCACGATCAGCACCAGAATCAGGATCTTACCGAGCACTGCACCGATCTGTGGCTCCAGCACTTTGTTAAGAATGCCCAGCCCGAGCGCAGCCACCACGGTGCCGGCCAGCTGGCCGACGCCCCCGGTCACCACCACCAGGAAAGAGTCGATGATATAGCCCTGGCCGAGCTCCGGGCCGACGTTGCCTAACTGCGACAGTGCGACACCGCCCAGTCCGGCGATGCCGGAGCCGAGGCCAAATGCCAGCATGTCCACGCGCCCGGTCGGTACGCCGCAGCAATCAGCCATGGCGCGGTTTTGCGTCACCGCCCGTACGTTCATCCCGAGGCGGGTTTTGTTCAGCAGCAGCCAGGTCAGCGCCAGCACCCCGGTAACAAACAGGATCACCGCCAGTCGGTTGTACGGCAACACCAGATTAGGCAGCACCTGCAGTCCGCCGGACAGCCAGGGTGGGTTGGCCACCTCCAGGTTCTGCGCACCAAACAGAATGCGCACCAGCTGGATCAGCATCAGGCTGATGCCCCAGGTGGCCAGCAGGGTTTCCAGCGGCCGGCCGTACAGGTGGCGAATGATGGTGCGTTCCAGCGCCATGCCGATGGCCGCAGTCATAAAGAACGCCACCGGCAGCGCCAGCAGCGGGTAAAAGGCCAGCCATTCCGGGGCGAAACGCTGGAACAGGTTCTGTACCATCCAGGTGGCGTAAGCGCCGATCATCAGCATTTCACCGTGGGCCATATTGATCACCCCCAGCAGGCCGTAGGTGATCGCCAGACCGAGCGCGGCCAGCAGCAGCACCGATCCCAGCGACAGTCCGGTAAAGGCCTGGCCCAGCAGATCGCCGGGCAGCAGACGATAGCGGATCTGCTTCAGGCTGTCGGTGGCGGCGCTGCGGACGCGGGCATCGGTCTCATTCTGCGGCTGCAGCAGCTGCTCCAGACGGGCCTGTGTCTGTGGATCGCTGGTTTCACCCAGCCGTTTGACCGCTTCCAGCCGTACCAGCGGGTTGGCATCGGCCAGTTGCAGTCCGGCGACTGCCTGAGCCAGCACCTCATGAACGGTGGCGTCCTCTTCGGTCGCCAGGCGCTGTTTCAGCAGCGGGAGTTGATCGCCCGTGGCTTCATTCTGTAATGCGCGTGCGGCCTGCAGCCGGACAGCCGTGACCGGACTGACCAACTGATGAGCGGCCAGCGCGGAGGCGATCATCACGCGCAGGCGGTTATTCATAAACAACTTTTTGGTCTTCCCGGTGGGGGCTGCGCTGCCCTCCAATGCCATCAGACGATCGTTAACACGGGTATAGGGCTGTTTCTTCTCATCCAGCACCACATTTTCGCTGTGCAGAGCCTGTAGCAGGGGCAGGCGCGCGGCATCCGGTGCGGCGGCCCACTGCTGTAAGAGGCGGAGTTGATCGCTGCGGCTGGCAGCAGCGAAGTCGACGGCCGGCCCGGCCTGGGCCATCAGCGGCAGGCAGAACAGCAGTAACAGCAGGAATCGCATCATCATCATTCGCTCTCTTGCGTGCTGAGGAGGGGCGGGAGTCAGTGGCCCGCCCCGTGACGGGATCAGTGGCTGGCTTTCACCGGGTGGTCGGGCTTCTTGTCGTTACCGGCGATATAGGGGCTCCACGGCTGGGCGCGCACCGGCTTGTCAGTCTGCCAGACGACGTTGAACTGACCGTTATCTTCAATCTCACCAATCATTACCGGTTTGTGCAGATGGTGATTGGTCTGGTCCATGGTCAGGGTAAAGCCATCCGGCGCGGCAAAGGTCTGTCCGGCCATGGCCGCACGGACTTTGTCCACATCGGTTGTTCCGGCTTTTTCTACCGCCTGTGCCCACATATGAATGCCGACGTAAGTGGCTTCCATGGGATCATTCGTCACCACGGTATCCGCATTTGGCAGCTTGTGGGCTTTGGCATAAGCGCGGTAAGCCGCAACGAATCGCGCGTTGGTCGGGTTATCGACGGATTCGAAGTAGTTCCATGCGGCCAGGTTCCCTACCAGCGGTTTGGTGTCGATGCCGCGCAGCTCTTCTTCCCCGACGGAGAAGGCGACAACCGGCACATCCGTGGCTTTAATGCCCTGGTTGGCCAGTTCTTTGTAGAACGGCACGTTGGAGTCGCCGTTGATGGTGGAAACCACGGCAGTTTTGCCGCCGGCAGAGAACTTCTTAATATTGGTTACGATAGTCTGATAGTCACTGTAGCCAAACGGCGTGTAGACCTCTTCGATATCGCTGTCCTTCACACCTTTGGCGTGCAGGAAAGCGCGCAGGATCTTGTTGGTGGTACGCGGATAAACGTAGTCAGTACCCAGCAGGAAGAAGCGTTTCGCGCTGCCGCCGTCTTCACTCATCAGGTACTCCACGGCCGGGATGGCCTGCTGATTTGGCGCGGCGCCGGTATAAAACACGTTTGGCGACATCTCCTCGCCTTCATACTGAACTGGGTAGAACAGCAGTCCATTCAGTTCCTCGAATACCGGCAGCACCGATTTACGTGATACCGACGTCCAGCAGCCAAAGACGACGGCGGCTTTATCCTGAGTGAGTAACTGACGGGCTTTTTCCGCAAACAGTGGCCAGTTAGAGGCCGGGTCGACCACCACCGGCTCCAGTTTTTTCCCCAGCACCCCGCCTTTCGCGTTGATCTCTTCGATGGTCATCAGCGCCACGTCTTTCAGCGGTGTTTCGGAAATGGCCATGGTGCCGGACAGGGAATGCATGATCCCCACTTTGATGGTGTCGGCAGCCTGAACGCTCCAGGAGAGTCCCATGGCGACTACGCTGGCAGACAGCGCAAATGCTTTGATCAACGAACGTCTCTTCATCAGTAATCCCCTAACATTGAGTTGGATGAAACGATATGGTGTCTGGCCTGCTGGAGCATATGGACGGTGATTTTTCTGACTTCGGCGCGGCTGACGGCAATATGGTCGGTCAGAATGCGCCGGGCCTCCTCGCTGTGCTGGTGCAATATCGCGCGCAGGATGCTCGCGTGTTCGTTATAGGTGGCGCTGATACGATCTTCACGGGTGAAGTCAAGGCGGCGAATTATGCGGATTTTTTCCGTCAGCTCGCCGTGAATGCGCGTCATTTCACCGTTGCCCACCGCCGCCACCAGGGCGATATGGAAGGCCTCATCGTGCAGTGACACCGTGTTGCCATCCGCCAGGGGGGGCTCCGTGATCCAGACGCCAATCGGCCGCGCCAGCAGACGTTCCGTCTCGCCGGCGGGCAGCCGGCACAGGCGTTTCACCGCCTCGCACTCCAGCACGATGCGCAGGTCGTACAGCTCCTCAAAGTAGGCGAAATCAAACTGCCGCACCTGCCAGCCCCGGCGGTGCCACACCTCGACGTAACCTTCGCGCTCCAGGCGGAACAGCGCCTGACGAACCGGGGTGCGGCTGACCGCGAAGCGTTCGGCCACTTCATTTTCACTGAAGGCATCCCCCGGCATCAGGCGAAAATCGAAGATGTCATTTTTCAGCTGCTGGTAGACACGATCGGCCAGCGCTTCCGGCCGGGGCGGGCTGCGTTTGTCGTCCATGTTTATTCCAGCCACAGCAGGGCATCGCCGGGGCTGACCGGGCGGCCAGGCTGGCAGCCGATGCGCTTGACGCGCCCGGCCCGCGGGGCGTTAACCGCCAGCTCCATTTTCATCGCCTCGACGATAATCAGTGGCTGACCGGCGGCCACCTCATCGCCCGGCTGTACCAGCACTTTCCAGATATTGCCGTTCAGATCGGCACTGACCTGAAACGCACCCTCATCCTCTTCCGGCGGCAGCAGCGTCTCATCGCTGGTCAGTGGCGCACCGTCCTCTTCCTGCGCCCACAGGGCGACTTCAGTCTCGAAGGCGCGGGCCTGCTTCTGGCGGAAGGCGCTGATGGCGTCAGCATGGTCGGTGAGGAACCGGGTATGTTCAGCAAAATCAAAGACCGACTGTTCAATGCGCACCCGGGCGCGTCCCTCGCGGAAGTCATCGCGCAGGACGTCGAGTTCGGCCTCGCTGACCGGGTAGAAACGCACCTGGTCGAAGAAGCGCAGCAGCCAGGGTTCGCCGGCAGCGAACTGGTCATTCTTCAGGAATTTGTTCCAGATCGGCAGCGTGCGGCCCACCAGCTGATAGCCGCCGGGGGAGTCCATGCCGTAGATGCACATATACATGCCGCCAATGCCGACGGTGCCTTCGGCGGTGTGGGTCCGCGCCGGGTTGTATTTTGAACTGAGCAGGCGGTGACGCGGATCGATCGGCACGGCACAGGGCGCACCCAGATAGACATCCCCCAGGCCGAGGATCAGGTAGCTGGCGTCAAAGAGTGTGCGACTGACCTCTTCGCGGCTGGCAAGACCATTAATACGCTGAATAAAGTCGACGTTATTCGGCAGCCAGGGCGCGCTGGCCCGCACGGTTTCGGCATAGCGCGCGACGGCCCCCAGGGTCGCGCTGTCCTCAAAGGCCATCGGCAGGTGAACAATGCGCGAGGGCACTTTCATCTGCGTCACGTCACCCAGATTCTGTTCCAGCGTCAGCAACAGGCTCATCAGCTGCTTCTGGCTGAGGATCTGACTGTCGTAACGGATCTGCAGGGAACGTACGCCGGGAGAGAGCTCTTCAATACCGGGCTGGCCGACGCCGGTGAGAGCGGTCATCAGCAGATGCACGCGCAGGCGCAGGGCGAGATCCAGCACGTTATCGCCGTACTCCAGCAGAATATAGTTGTCACCCGCCTGACGATAAATCGCCGTGGGCGTGGTATCTGTGGCCTTGATCGCTGCCAGTATGGTTGCTGAGCCGTGGACAGTATCCGCCAGTGGCGGCGTGGCAAAGGGGGCGGTACGCAGGGCGCACAGGTCGTGAATACTGCGATCCTGCGCCAGCGCCAGCGCATGCGCTTCTTCAACGCTGATGGGGTGGAAACGAATGCGGTCGCCCGGTTTGACCTGGCCGACTTTCCACAGTTCCGCTTTCGCAATGGTCACCGGGCAGACAAAACCGCCCAGGCTGGGCCCGTCCCGGGTGAGGATTACCGGAAAGTCTCCGGTAAAGTTAACCGCCCCGATGGCATATTCGCAGTCGTGGACGTTAGACGGATGCAGTCCGGCTTCGCCGCCGTTGGCGCGTGCCCAGCCCGGCTTCGGCCCGACCAGCCGCACGCCGAGGCGGTTAGAGTTGTAGTGCACCTGCCATTCGGCGGCAAAGAATTCGTCAATCGACTGTGCAGTGAAGAAGTCCGGTGCGCCGTGCGGGCCATACAGTACGCCGATGCGCCATTCATCCCCGTACACCGGGCGATCGGCGGCGGGCAGGGCCGCCGGTTCGCTGACCGGCGCAGGGGTGGTACAGGCCGCCAGATGCGGCTGAGAGATGGGCAGCATATCGGCCACCCGCAGGGTCCGCCCGGCGTGGCCGCCAAACTGACCGAGGGCAAACGTGGAGCGGCTGCCGAGGTATTCCGGCACGTCAAAGCCGTTACGTACGGCCAGGCAGGTGCGGCAGCCCTGCTGCGCCCGGCCCAGGGTCAGCGTCTGTCCGGCTTTGACCGCCACCGGCTGCCAGTACGCCACCTCTTCCCCATCCAGTGATGCCGGACAGGCCGCCCCGGTCAGGGCGATCAGCGCGTCGCTGTGAAACCGCAGCGTGGGACCCTGCAGGGTAAACTCCAGCCCGGCGGCTTCTTCAGCATTGCCGACGATGCGGTTGGCGAGGCGGAAGGCGTAGTCATCCATTGGCCCGGAGGGGGGCACGCCGATATCCCAGTAGCCAGGACGGCCCGGGTAGTCCTGAATGCTGCTCCAGGTGCCGGGCTGGATTACTTCAATCACTGCGGCTTCCGGTGTAAAGCCGTCGAGCAGGCGCGTCCAGACGTTGCCGCTGCGGAAGGCCTCGGTGGCGACCACCTGACGCAGATAATCGAGGTTGGTGGCGATGCCGTGCAGACGGGTTTCATTCAGCGCCGTCTGCATTTTTTCCAGTGCTGCCGCGCGGTTGTCCGCGTGGACGATCAGTTTGGCGATCATCGGATCGTAGAAGGCAGAAACCTCCGTGCCGGTACTGACCCAGCTGTCGATGCGAACGCCCTCCGGGAAACAGACTTCGGTCAGGATACCGGGGCTGGGCTGGAAGTTTTTCAGCGGATCTTCAGCATAAATTCGGACTTCAATAGATGCTCCCCGCGGAGCCTGCGCCATCTTATCCCAGTCTGGCGACTCCCCGGCGGCGACCTGCAGCATGCACTCCACCAGGTCCAGGCCGGTAACGCACTCGGTCACCGGGTGCTCCACCTGCAGGCGGGTGTTCACTTCCAGGAAGAAGAATTCATCGCGCACGGCGTCATAGATGTATTCCACCGTTCCGGCGCTGCGGTAGTTCACCAGTTCGCCGAGTTTGACGGCGGAGTCGAGCAGGGCGGCGCGGGTCGCAGCGGGCAGGTTCGGGGCCGGAGTCTCTTCCACGACCTTCTGATTGCGGCGCTGCAGTGAACAGTCGCGCTCACCGAGGGCCACGACCTTGCCCTGGCCATCGCCAAAAATCTGTACCTCAACGTGACGGGCCTGATCGATGCAGCGCTCAAGGAACACGCCGGCATCGCTGAAAAACTGTTCGCCCAGGCGGCGTACGCTCTCCCAGGCGCTGACCAGCGCGGCTTCACTGGCGCAGCGCGTCAGGCCAATACCGCCGCCCCCCGCCGTACTTTTCAGCATCACCGGGTAACCAATACGCGTCGCGGCGGCAATCGCCTCTGCAAGCGAGTCCAGCAGCGGCGTGCCCGGCGTCATGGGGACGCCTGCCGCGGCCGCCAGCTCGCGTGCCCGGTGCTTCAGGCCAAACTCGCCAATCTGCTGCGCGGTCGGGCCGATAAAGGCAATGTCTGCGGCTTCGCAGGCGGCGGCAAACGGCAGGCTTTCAGAGAGGAAGCCGTAGCCGGGCCAGATGGCTTCAGCGCCGCTCTCGCGGGCGGCGGCAAGAATTTTGTCGATGACCAGATAGCTGTCGCTGGCCTTAGCACCCCCGAGGGCAATGGCGATATCGGCATCTTTGACGTGCTGGGCGTTTTTGTCGGCATCGGAGTACACCGCGACGCTGGTGATGCCGAGGCGCTTCAGGGTACGGATGGCGCGGCAGGCAATTTCGCCACGGTTGGCAACCAGAACAGTGTTAAACATCAGACTTCTCCTCGCGGCTCAGCCAGCGGCGCCAGCCGCCGAATTCAGTGATGTCAGTGGCCTGCGTCAGGGCGGCAGGCTCACAGATGAACCCTTTCACGCTGCGGCCGTCGGCCAGTTCCAGCGTGCCGATCCCCAGCGGGGCGGGGATTTCTGCTACAAACTCGCCAAAGCGCGCCAGCGGGATATCCCACAGCTCAACGAGGATGGCGGCCCCTGTGGCGGCTTTGACCAGCCCGGGTTTGGCCGGGATGGTATTGGCCAGCGCATACAGGCGATAACAGGCTGCGGTGGTGGTCTCTTCCACCCGAACCGCATTTCGTCGGGTCAGCTGGTGGTTGAGCGGCATGCCGGTCAAATGGGCACCGACCACCGCCACACGCACGTGCAGTGATGAGGCGGGCAGGGTTGCGGGCGCAGGCTGCGGCCGGCCGGTGGCACCGAGGCTAAGAGCCTGCCGTTGCTGCCAGCGCAGGCCGAAGGTCGCCAGCGCGCGGTCGTGCCAGGCCAGTGCGATCAGCGTAATGCCCGCCGGCAGACCGTCGGCGCGGAACGGCGCGGGCAGCGCCAGCGCCGCCAGATCGGCCAGGTTGGTAAAGTTGGTATAGGTGCCGAACTGCGAGTTGTAGCGCACTGGCTCCTGTTTCATCTCTTCCAGGGTGTGAATGGTCGGTGAGGTCGGCACCACCAGCGCATCAAACTGGCTGAGCGTCTGCTGGATCTGGCGCGTCAGTTCGGCGCGCAGATATTCCGCTTTGTAAGCGTCCACGGCGCTGTAGTGGTTGCCACTGGCGACGATGTCGTACACCACCGGATCCATCTCTTCCGGGCGCGAGAGCATCGCGCCCACGGCCACGGTGCGTTCGGCCACCCACGGGCCGGAGTAGAGCTGTTCCGCCAGCTGCGTAAAGGGGGTAAAGTCCACCGGCTGCAGGCTGGCACCGGCGGCGATCAGGTCGGCACAGGCGGCCTCCCACGCGGCCTGCGCTTTCGCGTCGCCAAAGAATTCCGGGCTGGCCGGAATGGCAAAACGCGGGGCGTCCGGCAGAGCAGCCGGGGCGAGGCCCGGATTATGGCGGGCGTAGGCATCCAGACTGTCATAGCCTCCGGCACAGCTGGCGGCAAGGAAGGCATCTTCCACGGTCAGCGCGAAGACGGAAATGGTGTCGTTCAGGCGGCAGGCAGGCACCACCCCGGTGGCCGAAAGCCAGCCTTTTGTCGGCTTCAGGCCGACGATATTATTAAATCCTGCAGGGACGCGCCCGGAACCGGCGGTATCGGTACCCAGTGCAAAGCACACCAGGCCCCGGGCGGTAACAGAGGCGGAGCCGGAGCTGGAACCGCCGCTGACATACGCAGGATTAAACGTGTTACAAACTGCGCCAAACGGCGAACGTGTCCCGACCAGACCGGTGGCGTACTGGTCGAGGTTAGTTTTGCCAATGACCACCGCCCCTTTGCCTTTCAGATTAGCCACGGCGACGGCGTCGCTCTCCGCGGTGTAGGTAAACGCCGGGCAGGCGGCACTGGTGGGCCAGCCGGCAATATCAATATTGTCTTTTACCGCGAACGGAACGCCAAACAGCGGCAGCGAGGCCGGATCCTGCTGCCAGGCCGCCAGCAGTGGCTCTACCTGCGCACGCAGCTGCGCGGGCGTGGCGAGGTAGATCCAGGCATTGTCTGCGGAGGAGAGCGCTGCCAGCAGGGCTTCCAGCGTGGAGAGCACCTCCTGCGGGTGCTGTTGATGGTGATGCTGCCAGTCCTGGATCGTAAACCCGGTGGTGAAAGCCATAAGTTGAATTCCGTCTGGTATACAAGATGGAATTCAACAGAGCAAAGGGCGTGCCAGTTTTTAATTCACTGATTTTGAATAGATTCATTGATGCGGGCAGTGGCCGGTGCACGATCGGTGCGCAGGGTTTGTACTATCATAGAGCATCGGTCTGTCGGAAAAAAAGCGCGGCCCCAACGGTGCCGGTGCCCCTGCCGGGGGCGCGCATTCCGTAAATATTTGTTCAGTTCATGGCACGATGGGCTGCAACTGGTTAGCATGAAGCAGATAAATTTCGCGATTCAGGAATAATTAAGGCGGTAACGTGGGGAAAGTCATGGTGGACAAGTGGCAGTTATGGGTAGTAGCGGCGTGCTTAACAGCAGCCACCGGCAGCGCCCGGGCGGATTCACTGGATGAACAACGTACCCGTTACCTGCAAATTAAACAGGCCTGGGACAGTAAACAGATGGATACCGTCGATCGGCTGATGCCGACGCTGCACGACTATCCCCTTTATCCTTATCTGGAATATCGCCAGCTGGCGCAGAATCTTGATCAGGAAACCGGCCTGGCAGTCAATGACTTTATTAAACGCTATCCGACGCTGCCGCCCGTACGCTCGCTTTCTTCACGCTTTGTGAATGAGCTGGCACGACGTCAGGACTGGCGCGGTCTGCTGGTCTTCAGCCCGCAGGCACCCAAGCCTGTGGCGGCACGCTGTAACTGGTATTACGCCAAATGGGCCACCGGCCAGCAGCAGGTAGCCTGGGACGGGGCGAAAGCCATCTGGCTGACCGGCAGCTCGCTGCCCGGCACCTGCGATAAGCTGTTCAGTGCCTGGCAGGCGGCCGGACAGCAGAACCCGATTACCACGCTGGAACGCATCCGCCTGGCGATGAAAGCCGGGAACAGCAATCTGGTAAATTTCCTGGCGAAACAGCTGCCTGAGGATTATCAGACCATCGCCAATGCGGTGATGGATCTGCAAAATAATCCGGGTACGGTTGAGAACTTTGCGCGCAGCGTCGGCGCGACGGACTTTACCCGCCAGGCGACGGCAATTGCTTTCAGCAGCCTGGCCCGGACGGATGCCGAGCGGGCGCGGCAGATGATCCCTTCTCTGGTGCAGTCGCAAAAGCTGGATGAACAGCAGACCCAGGCGCTGAAGGAAGCGGTGGCCTGGCGTCTGATGGGCAACGATATCACCAGCGAGCAGGCGCGCTGGCGCGACGATGTGGTAATGCGCAGTGACGCCACCTCCCTGATTGAACGCCGGGTGCGGATGTCACTGGGCAACAACGATCGCCGGGGAATGAATACCTGGATTGCCCGCCTGCCGGTAGAAGCAAAAGAGAAAGATGAGTGGCAGTACTGGCAGGCTGACCTGTTGCTTGAGCAGGGGCGCAAAGAGGAAGCAGAGGGCATCCTGCGCAAGCTGATGCAGGAGCGTGGGTTCTATCCTATGGTCGCTGCGCAGAAGCTGGGCGTGGAGTATCCGTTGCAGGTCGACAAAGCCCCGGCGGTGGACAGCAGCCTGACCGAAGGCCCGGAGATCGCCCGCGTGCGGGAGCTGATGTACTGGGGAATGGATAACCTTGCCCGCAGCGAGTGGAGTTATCTGGTGTCCAGCCGCACCACGTCGCAGCAGCAGATGCTGGCCAGCTACGCACGCCAGCAAAACTGGTGGGATCTCAGCGTGCAGGCCACGATTACGGGCAAACTGTGGAACAGCCTGCAGGAGCGTTTCCCGCTGGCCTGGCAGCCGCAGTTTGAGCGTAATATCAGCGGTAAGAGCATCCCGATGAGTTACGCCATGGCGATTGCCCGTCAGGAGAGTGCCTGGAATCCCAAAGCACGCTCCCCGGTGGGCGCATCGGGCCTGATGCAGGTCATGCCTGCGACGGCACAGCATACGGTGACCAAATTCAGCATTCCGGGATACAGCAACAGCAGCCAGCTGCTGGATGCTGAAACCAACATCCAGATTGGGACGCAGTATCTTGAGTCGGTGTATCAGCAGTTCGGTCAGAACCGTATCTTTGCCTCGGCAGCGTATAACGCCGGACCATCGCGGGTTCGCACCTGGCAGGGTAACAGCGCCGGTAAGCTGGACGCCGTGGCCTTTATCGAAACCATCCCGTTCTCGGAGACCCGGGGATATGTGAAGAACGTGCTGGCCTATGACGCCTATTATCGTTACTTCATGAAACAGTCTGACAACCTGTTCTCTGACAGCGAGTGGCAGCAGCGTTACTGAGGGGAAAGCTCGCCAGAATCGCTGAGGCGACAGCAAGACAGCGTGCTCGTGCCTTCCGTCGGGGACGGGAATATGTGCCGCTGACACCGCTGTCGCTTCAAGTATGAAGGGGATAATGATATGCTACTGTACTAGTTGAATAGTATGGCGGAATACCATGACCAACCAAACTCCTGTTCCCGTGACGACAGATTCGGCCAGTGAAGACTGGCTGCGTTTTGTCACGCTGCTACAGCGGGCCTATCAGGGTGAGCTGCACCTTCCGCTGTTGCAGCTGATGCTGACTCCGGATGAGCGCGAAGCGCTGGGTACGCGATTGCGCATCGTCGAAGAGCTGATGCGTGGCGAAATGAGCCAGCGTGAGCTGAAAAATGAGCTGGGAGCAGGGATTGCGACCATTACGCGAGGCTCAAACAGCCTGAAAAGTGCCCCCCCGGCGTTAAAGGCCTGGCTGGAGGCACAGCTGTTGAACGGGTCAGATAAGGTCTGAGTCGTCGTCTTTGCGCTGGTAGATATCGTTATGGAACGGGCAGAGAGCGAGGATCAGGGCCTGATGATACACGCTGGTACGGGACAGGTGGCCAGCTGTAAAGGCACCAATAGCGCCGCCCTTGTGCTTGATATTGTCAATGCCCGTGAGGCGTGCCATCTCTTCGCCCAGTTCCCGCCCTTCATGAATGCCTTTCATCACAATGGCGGGCAGGGTGAAGCTGGCAGAGCGCGACTCGCCACGTAGCTTATGATTTTCTACCACCATCCACGCAAAGGCCGTGTTGTCTTCAATGCCGGCCTCGATCGCCACCCAGAAATCGGCTTCGGGTCTGACCTGACGGGCATTCATCACGCGCTGACGTGCGCCAGTTCGCGTTTCTGTGTTTGTGATCGGTTGTGCGGCAACGCCGCTGTCGACCTCGACGCCCTCAATATGGCAGGATCCTTCCCCGAAGATATCGCTGAACGCTTGAGAAATTGCCTTAATTTTGGCTGGATTGATGGTAGCAGCGACAACATGGTACATAATTGTTTGAACCCTCTACGCAAATTTGTCGCAGTATAACGGAAAATCGCATGTTACAGGTCTATCTTGTTCGCCACGGAGAAACGCTATGGAATGCGGCACGTCGCATTCAGGGGCAGTCAGACAGCGCGCTGACTGAGAAAGGAGAGCAGCAGGCTCATCAGGTGGGGGAGCGGGTAAAAAAACTCGGTATCACCCATGTGATTGCCAGCGATCTGGGCCGTACCCGACGTACCGCCGAGATCATTGCCGACGCCTGCGGCTGTTCAGTGGTACTGGATCCCCGCCTGCGTGAGCTGAATATGGGGGTGCTGGAACAGCGCCTGCTGGATTCATTGAGCGCAGAAGAAGAGGGCTGGCGGAAAACGCTGGTGGATGGTACGGAAAATGGCCGTATCCCTCAGGGGGAGTCGATGGGTGAAATGGCGCAGCGTATGCATCAGGCGCTGGATGCCTGTCTGGCGCTGCCAGAGGGAAGTCGTCCGCTGATTGTCAGCCACGGCATGGCGCTGGGGGTGTTGCTCAGTACTATTCTTGGGCTGCCGGCCAATGCGGAGCGTCGCCTTCGTCTGCGCAATTGCTCTCTTTCACGCGTGGACCATCAGCAAAGCGCCTGGCTGGCTTCAGGCTGGGTGGTGGAAACCGCCGGGGATGTGGCGCATCTCGAGGAGACCGCGCTCGACGAACTTCAGCGTTAACCTGCAAAAAGGGCCGGTAATCCGGCCCTTTTTCATGATCAGACAGACGACTGACGTCGGATGGGGATCAGATATTCACAGTGGATATCGACGGGAGGTTCGGGACGTTTCTTACCACCGTGAGTATAAAAACGCTCAATATCCTGTCCGTGGCGACGTGTCAGGTTCAGTGTCGGCATACAGGTACCGTAAATCTGTAAGACGAACTCCTGAAGCCCGGTGCGTGGCCCTTCATAGGTGAACTGGACATAATCGCCCGCCTCCAACAGCACCGTTTGGGTTGAATGTAGCAGGTTAGCTATCTCCCCGGAAGGAACGGCTGTGGTATAGAGGATTTCCTGTTCATCATCTTTCTCTGCACTGGGGCGCGACTGATGGAGGCCATACAGTACCGGGGGTACAGTATCTGTCTCTGTCAGGAACTGACGCCAGAAGTGCATACGCATTTCATCACGAAAGCGAGAGATTTGCTCCAGCGTGCAGGTGTAAGACTGCGTTTGCCCTGTCAGTACAATTTCCGGCAGACTAACCCAGGTAGGATCAGGTAATCTGACGTCATTGAGACGGATCGGGGGACGCAGTCCGTAGGCATTCCAGTCCGATGACCGGCGATACCAGGCTGGCGTCTGCGCAAACTGCTTTTTAAACGCTCTGGTGAAAGTTTGTTGAGAATCGAAACGATACTGCAAAGCAATATCCAGAATAGGGCGGCTTGTCAGCCTTAAGGCGACGGCTGCTTTTGACAAACGACGAGCGCGAATATAAGCGCCAATCGCGTGACCAGTGACGTCCTTGAACATTCTTTGCAAATGCCATTTTGAATAACCTGCCTTTGCCGCAACATTATCCAGGGATAATGGTTGGTCGAGGTGGCTCTCCAGCCAGACAAGCAAATCTCGAATGATACCGGCTTGGTCCATAAATCGTCCTCATGTTACTCAGAATTGGTGCATGGTAAGCAAAGTCGACGAATAATAGCATTAATTGCAAAAGCTAAGTACCGGGCATTAGCTGTAAAAAAGTGCTAAATACGGTCATATTAGCGACAAATAGCGTTATAAACGTAAGCGTACGGTAGTTTCGTGTCTACCTTACAATGTCATCTATTTTCTTTGAAATGGTAACGTCATGACAATTAAAAAAGTGTTAATAGTCACTTCAGTATTCTTGTTTCCAAGTTTATTACATGCGGAGCAGGTGGGGTCAGTGGATACCGTCTTTAAAATGTTTGGCCCCGACCATAAAATTGTGGTTGAAGCATTCGATGACCCTGAGGTGAAAAACGTCACCTGTTATCTGAGCCGTGCAAAAACCGGTGGCATCAAAGGCGGACTGGGACTGGCTGAAGATACGTCAGATGCGGCAATTTCCTGTCAGCAGGTAGGGCCAGTGGAACTGAGTGACAAGATTGCGCAGGGGAAATCAGAGGGTGAAGTGGTTTTCAGAAAACGGACTTCGCTGGTGTTCAAAAAGCTCCAGGTCGTGCGTTTCTTTGACAAAAAACGTAATGCACTCATTTACCTGAGCTATTCGGATAAGGTGGTCGACGGTTCACCGAAGAACGCGCTCAGTGCCGTGCCAATTATTCCATGGGGTCATCAGTAGAAGAATGCGCGGGTCGACCGGAACTGAGGGTCGACCCCCACGAGCATTAATCCTGCAGATCACCACAGAAACGGTACCCTTCGCCATGAATCGTGGCGATGATTTCCGGGGTGTCAGGTGTGGATTCAAAATGCTTACGGATGCGGCGGATTGTCACGTCGACGGTACGATCGTGAGGCTTCAGTTCGCGGCCCGTCATTTTCTTCAGCAGATCAGCACGGGTCTGGATCTTGCCCGGGTTTTCGCAGAAGTGCAGCATCGCACGGAACTCGCTGCGTGGCAGCTTATATTGTTCGCCCTGCGGGCTGACCAGCGAACGACTGTTGATATCCAGTTCCCAGCCGTTGAAACGGTAGGATTCAACCAGCTTGCGCTCTTCGCTAACGGCGGCCAGATTCATCGTCCGTGACAGAAGATTGCGGGCGCGGATAGTCAGTTCACGTGGGTTGAAAGGCTTGGTAATATAGTCATCAGCGCCGATTTCCAGGCCAAGGATCTTATCAACTTCATTATCACGACCCGTCAGGAACATCAGGGCTACGTTTGCCTGCTCACGCAGCTCACGTGCCAGCAACAGGCCATTTTTGCCCGGCAGGTTGATGTCCATAATCACCAGATTAATATCATTATCTGTCAGTATCTGGTGCATTTCAGCGCCATCCGTAGCTTCAAAAACCATGTAGCCTTCGGCTTCAAAAATACTTTTGAGCGTATTACGAGTGACTAATTCGTCTTCAACGATAAGTATGTGCGGGGTCTGCATGTGTTCGCTACCTAAATTGCCAACAAAATCGAAAACAGGACATACGGCTGTTGGCGCTGGCTAAACCCGGTGTTCAGAGCCAGAAGCAAAACAACAGCAGTACAGAATGATGTTCTTGATACAGGTTCCATGTACCGTCAACAACGCGGCTAACCCGTTATACGTGATGATTCAGCGTTCCTGAAGCGTCCGTTTTACTGGGTTTTGCTCAGCCATCAGGCTGTATCCTGCATGCCCCGGTAGTGCTAAACGGCGTATATCCTAACTGTATTAACAGCAACATAACAGCACAGGCAACAACCATTACGCAATAAAACAACGCTTAGTTGACTTATATCAAACCAATTGTAGCACGTTAACACTTTTGTGAAAAACTCTTACCGGAATGCCTGGTTAGCTCACAATTATGACCCTGTGTTTACGCATTCGTACGCAGACGTGACAAGAGGCTTAAATGCTTTTCGCTCCATGTTAATCAGCTGATAAAATACATTTTATCGTTACAAAGGTTTTTTTTTAGTGGGTTGATATCATGTTGAAGCATGTCAGTTTCATTTTGAATGCTGACGTGGCAGAGTCATGGCGGTAATTTTCTCTTTCTTGTAGGTGGCTATGCGTTTTCCCCTGATCCTTGTTTCTCCTGCCCGGGCTGAAAATGTCGGCGCGGCAGCCCGTGCGATGAAAACCATGGGGTTTGATGAGTTGCGCATTGTTAACAGTCAGGTGCATCTTGATCCTGTTGCGCAGCGCGTGGCCCATGGTTCGGCGGAGATCCTGAGCCAGGCGACCCACTGGACCTCACTCGACGCGGCGCTGGCAGATATTGATTTTAGCATCGCCACGACGGCACGTTCGCGGGCAAAATTTCGCTATTACGCCACCCCCCAGCAGGTACAGGGCGTGCTGGAAGAGAAACAATCTTGGATTGGCAGTGCGGCAATGGTATTTGGCCGTGAGGACAGTGGTCTGACTAATGAAGAGCTGGCGCAGGTTGATCTGCTGACAGGTATCCCGATGGCGGCTGACTATCCGTCGCTCAATCTCGGTCAGGCGGTGATGGTCTACTGCTATCAGCTCTCGGCGCTGCGTCAGGTCAGTGCACAGACGGAAGTGGGTGCTGAGGCTGACCAGCTTGCCGCTCTGCGCCAGCGAGCCCGGAATTTGTTACAGCGGCTGGAGGTCGCGGGTGATGAAAAACTGGCTAACTGGCTGCAGCAGCGTATGGGCCTGTTACAGCAGCGGGATATCGCCATGCTCCACCGTTTACTGCATGACATCGAAAAAAACCTCCAGCTAAAAAAACTGTAGAAAGTCTGAAAAGTAGTGCTATTTACTGCCATTTTTTCTCTGTGTAACACAACAGATTGGCCCGGGCGGCGAAAAGTGCCCGGCTACCTCGCGGCGCAAAAAAGTCGCTTTCGATAAAAAAATTGACTTGGCCGACCGTTTGCTTTACTTCTGAAAGCCGACAGATTTTACAGACAGATAAAAGATAAATCTCAATGCGCAAAAACAGCCTGATGACAACAATCATTATTACCACCACCATTACCACAGGTAACGGTGCGGGCTGACGCATACAGGAAAAATCAAAAATAAGCCCGCACCTAACCAGTGCGGGCTTTTTTTTCGGCAAAAATTCAGGAGAGTTTGAACATGCGAGTGCTGAAATTCGGTGGAACCTCAGTAGCCAATGCGGAACGTTTTCTGCGCGTGGCTGATATTCTGGAAAGTAACGTAAAGCAGGGACAGGTTGCTACCGTATTGTCCGCGCCAGCGAAGATTACCAACCATCTGGTGGCGATGATTGAGAAAACCATTAGCGGTCAGGATGCCTCACCCAATATCAGCGACGCGGAGCGTATCTTCGCTGAGTTGCTGCAGGGGCTGGCTGAGGCGCAACCGGGTTTCGCCTTCGACAGGCTCAAAGGGGTAGTGGATCAGGAGTTCGTGCAGCTTAAGCAGGTGCTGCACGGCATTGCCCTGCTGGGGCAGTGCCCGGACAGCGTGAATGCCGCGATCATCTGCCGGGGGGAAAAGCTCTCTATCGCTATTATGGAAGGTCTGCTCCAGGCTCGCGGTTATGGTGTCAGCGTCATCAACCCGGTAGAGCAACTGTTGGCCGTTGGTCACTATCTGGAATCTACCGTAGATATTGCGGAATCCACCCGTCGTATCGCTGCCAGTCAGATCCCGGCCAGCAACATGGTGCTGATGGCGGGCTTCACTGCCGGTAATGAACGCGGTGAGCTGGTGGTACTGGGCCGTAACGGGTCTGATTATTCTGCAGCAGTGCTGGCGGCCTGCCTGCGCGCCGACTGCTGTGAAATCTGGACTGATGTGGACGGGGTCTATACCTGCGATCCACGCCAGGTGCCGGACGCCCGCCTGCTGAAGTCGATGTCCTATCAGGAAGCGATGGAGCTCTCCTATTTTGGCGCTAAAGTCCTTCACCCCCGCACGATTGCGCCGATTGCCCAGTTCCAGATCCCCTGCCTGATCAAAAACACTGCGAATCCGCAGGCACCCGGCACGCTGATTGGCGGCGATGGCAGCGATGAAGATAATCCGGTTAAGGGCATTACCAACCTGAACAACATGGCGATGTTCAACGTCTCCGGCCCGGGCATGAAAGGCATGGTGGGCATGGCGGCACGCGTGTTTGCGGCCATGTCACGCAGCGGAATTTCCGTCGTGCTGATCACCCAGTCATCGTCTGAATACAGTATCAGTTTCTGCGTCTCCCAGAGCGACCTGGCGCGCGCGCGCCGCGTGCTGGAAGATGAGTTCTACCTTGAGCTGAAGGATGGCCTGCTGGAGCCGCTGGACGTGATGGAGCACCTTGCCGTGATCTCCGTGGTGGGTGACGGCATGCGCACCCTCCGGGGTATCTCCGCCAAGTTCTTCTCCGCGCTGGCCCGGGCGAATATTAATATCGTCGCCATTGCCCAGGGCTCGTCTGAACGCTCCATTTCCGTGGTGGTCAGCAATGATGAAGCGACCACCGGCGTACGTGTGGTACATCAGATGCTGTTTGCCACCGACCAGGTCATCGAAGTCTTCGTGATCGGCGTTGGTGGCGTCGGATCCGCACTGATTGAGCAGCTCCATCGTCAGCAGACCTGGCTGAAAAACAAGCATATTGACCTGCGGGTGTGCGGCATCGCCAATTCGCGTGCGCTGCTGACCAATGTGCACGGTATCCCTCTGGAGAACTGGCAGGAACAGCTAAAGGCGGCGAAAGAGCCGTTTGATCTGGGCCGCCTGAGCCGTCTGGTGAAAGAGTATCATCTGTTGAACCCGGTGATCGTTGACTGTACCTCCAGCCAGCAGGTCGCTGACCAGTACGCTGACTTCCTGAGTGACGGTTTCCATGTGGTGACGCCGAATAAAAAGGCCAATACCTCCTCGTATCACTATTACCAGCAGATGCGTACGGCGGCGGCAAAGTCCCGCCGTAAATTCCTCTATGACACTAACGTCGGGGCCGGGCTGCCGGTGATTGAGAACCTGCAAAATCTGCTGAACGCCGGGGATGATTTGATCAGCTTCTCCGGTATTCTCTCTGGTTCCCTGTCGTTTATCTTCGGTAAACTGGATGAAGGCGTGTCGCTGTCGGATGCCACGAAAATGGCCCGTGAGATGGGCTTTACCGAGCCGGACCCACGGGAAGACCTGTCCGGGCTGGATGTCGCACGTAAGCTGCTGATCCTGGCCCGTGAGGCGGGCTATCAGCTTGAACTGAGCGATATCGAGATTGAGGCCGTCTTACCGCCCGAACTGACCGCCATCACCGATGTGGAAACCTTTATGGCACGACTGCCGGAGCTGGATGCCGGTTTTGCGGCGAGAGTGGCCAGCGCAGGTGAGGCAGGTAAGGTATTACGCTTTGTCGGTGCCATTGAAGAGGGCGGGGTGTGTAAAGTGAAAATCGATGCGGTCGACGGTAACGACCCGCTGTATAAAGTCAAAAATGGCGAGAATGCGCTGGCGTTTTACAGCCGCTACTATCAGCCGATCCCGCTGGTGCTGCGTGGTTATGGTGCCGGTAATGATGTGACGGCGGCGGGCGTGTTTGCCGATCTGTTACGCACTCTGTCGTGGAAGTTGGGAGTTTAATCATGGTTAAAATTCATGCCCCTGCCTCAATTGGCAACGTCAGCGTTGGCTTTGACGTTCTCGGGGCGGCCGTGTCGCCGGTGGATGGCACGCTGCTGGGTGATTGCGTAACCGTGGAATCGGCCGACGAATTCAGTCTGCACAATGAAGGCCGCTTCGTCAGCAAGCTGCCGGCGAACCCGAAAGAAAATATTGTCTATCAATGCTGGGATCGCTTCTGTGAAGCGATTGGGCAGCGCGTGCCGGTCAGGATGACGCTGGAAAAAAATATGCCGATTGGCTCCGGCCTGGGCTCCAGCGCCTGCTCGGTGGTCGCCGGGTTAATGGCAATGAATGAACACTGCGGTAAGCCGCTGGACGATACGGCGTTACTGGCGCTGATGGGCGAACTGGAAGGACGTATCTCCGGCAGCGTACACTATGACAATGTGGCCCCCTGTTTCCTGGGCGGCATGCAGCTGATGCTGGAAGAGAACGGCATTATCAGTCAGGAAGTGCCAGGCTTTGATAACTGGCTGTGGGTGATGGCGTATCCGGGCATTAAGGTGTCAACGGCGGAAGCCCGGGCGATCCTGCCTGCGCACTATCGCAAAGAGGATATTATCCACCACGGCCGCTACCTCGGCGGCTTTATTCACGCCTGTCATACGCAGCAGCCGCTGCTGGCGGCAAAGCTGATGCAGGACGTGATTGCGGAACCGTACCGCACCCAATTGTTACCGGGCTTCAGTGAAGCCCGTCAGGCCGCTGCCGATATCGGTGCACTGGCCTGCGGTATCTCTGGCTCCGGCCCCACGCTGTTTGCCGTGTGTAACCAGCAGGATACCGCACAACGTATGGCAGACTGGCTCCGCCAGCATTATCTGCAAAATGATGAAGGCTTCGTCCATATCTGCCGTTTAGACACGGCAGGCGCACGTAAACTGGGATAACGCATGAAACTGTATAATCTTAAGGATCACAATGAGCAGGTCAGCTTCGCCCAGGCGGTGAAGCAGGGTCTGGGTAAACAGCAGGGCCTGTTCTTTCCGCTGGAATTACCTGAGTTCGAACTGACCGACATCGATGCCATGCTGGAAATGGATTTCGTCACCCGCAGTAGCAAGATCCTGTCGGCCTTTATCGGTGACGAAATTGAAGCGCATCAGCTGAATGAGCGTCTGAAAACGGCCTTCACTTTCCCGGCGCCGGTCGTGGATGTCACGGAAGATATCGCTGCACTGGAGCTGTTCCACGGGCCGACGCTGGCGTTCAAAGACTTCGGTGGCCGCTTTATGGCGCAGATGCTTGCCTGTGTCAGCGGAGCCGACGAGAAGATCACCATCCTGACCGCCACGTCGGGTGATACCGGTGCTGCCGTCGCTCATGCCTTCTACGGTATGGAAAACGTGCGTGTGGTGATCCTCTATCCGCAGGGCAAAATCAGTCCGCTGCAGGAGAAGCTGTTCTGTACGCTGGGTGGGAATATTCAGACCATCGCTATCGACGGTGATTTCGATGCCTGCCAGTCGCTGGTGAAACAGGCCTTTGATGATGAAGAGCTGAAGAAGGCCATCGGCCTGAACTCGGCGAACTCGATCAACATCAGCCGTCTGCTGGCGCAAATCTGCTATTACTTTGAAGCGGTGGCGCAGCTGCCACAGGAAAAACGCAACCAGCTGGTGATCTCCGTGCCAAGCGGTAACTTCGGTGACCTGACGGCTGGTCTGCTGGCGAAGACGCTCGGTCTGCCGGTGAAGCGCTTTATTGCCGCCACCAACGCGAATGATACTGTGCCGCGCTTCCTGGTGAACGGTGAGTGGGCACCTAACGTGACGGTCGCCACCCTGTCTAACGCGATGGATGTGTCACAGCCCAACAACTGGCCGCGCGTGGAAGAGATCTTCCGTCGCAAAATCTGGCGTCTGCAGGATCTGGGTTACGGGGCCGTGGATGATGAAACCACCAAAGCCACCATGCGTGAGCTGGCCGATCTGGGCTACCTTTCAGAGCCGCACGCCGCTATCGCCTACCGTCTGCTGCGCGATCAGCTGCAGGAAGGCGAGTTTGGTCTGTTCCTCGGCACCGCGCACCCGGCGAAGTTTAAAGAGAGTGTGGAAGCGATTCTGGATCAAACGCTGCCGTTGCCGGAGGCGCTGGCCGAACGGGCCGATCTGCCGCTGCTGTCGCATAAGATGAAAGGTGACTTTGCCGAACTGCGTGAGTTTCTGCTGAAAAAATAACGATAAACAGGGCGAGGCAAGTGCCTCGTCCTGCTGTTGTAGTCATCCCTGCCAGGCTAGTTCGTTTCCACAATCATTATTGCTTCACTGGTGAAGATTCCTGTCGCTAAGGTTGCGTTACGCTGTTTGACCAGCATGGCGTCAATCTGTGGTATTACCGGGTAGTTTATTGGCAGTGGGGTGTTAATATGCCACGGAGTGCCATCAGCATACAGACGAATTCCCAGATTGCCGTTGCTGGTTTTTAGTACGTTCCCGTCAAAGGTTGCACCCTCTCCTGTTATTTTCATTTTTATCTTGGAACTGCCCTCACACATTATGAAGTAATCTATTTTTTTCTTGTATGTTGTAATATTTTCTACGTTCACGTTTTCAAAACTGATATTCATATTCGCGGGTACTGTGCACGGAGGTGGCGCTACTACCATCGCTGAGATAGTGACCTTTGTTCCACCAGTATCTACTTCGGCATAGGTTTCTGCGGCAGCTAAGAGGGTCAATGCCAGCATACTGTGAAAAATATATTGACTCAGTTGCATTATATCTTCCCTGTCATGGCGCGCTGAAAATCAATATAGCAGAAGCCGATAACGGTCCTGTAGCGATTGCACTGCTCTCTACATCATTTTTGACCGGCACAAAACTAATCATATCGCTGCCGCTACCATTGACGATGTGAGACCTGAAATTTTCACCGGGTTTAACAACGATGCCATTATGTATCAGAGCGATACCGATATTACTGTTGCTTGTTTTGGTCAAATCGGATGAAAAAGATGCAGCATCGCTAACCAGACGTATCAGCACGTCCTGCGTTGCATTAGAGTTTGCACAGTTAAAGACCAGGGGTTTATTTTCTTTATATAATGAACCCTGGGCTGATTTTGTCAGAAGATCCTGACGAATGTTGTTAAACTGGACATAAATTGATTGAGAATTATTAATGGTGCATGTGTTGGTTAAAAGGTATATATCATTGCCAGCGATTAAACGCCAGCGATAGGGCCCACATTTTGGGCAGCCTTCTTGATCATTATATTGCTGGAAATAAAATTCCCCAATCACATCCCCTTTATGTATAGCAATATCTTTTGTTGGGTTTGGGTTCAGCTCCATTAATAATTGTATGTCCACGGCTTTAGTTTTAAGTTGCGTCAAAGACATAACCTCTATTTCTTGCAATAGTGGCAGGCTATAGCGTATTCCATTAATAACGACTAAAGCAGTGAAGTCGGGGAACAGCGTCTGATTTAAGATGCTACTCATCTTGTCAGTTTTTAATACGTCATTCCAGGATTCTACATCATTACGGCAGGAGATTTGCGTAAGGGAATATATCTGATTAAGCCCGGAAGTGAGGGATGATTCAAGATTGACCCTAACATCAATAGGGACACTAGAACCTCCGGGGGGAATAACGCCATCAACCGATTCACATGTAAATGCCAGCGCATTTCCTGACGCTATCAGAAAGATAATTGATTGTATTGTTATAAATATAATTCTCTTCACGGCAAAATCCTTTTGCTTAATTTTAAAGAGCTTATTTTAATATGCCGGTTACTGTAAAAGCCATCAATGTATTTTTCGTTGTAATTTTTAATCTCTTAATGATTTTTTTATTTTTCCATGAATTAATTTTTCATTATATCGTTGTTTTTACTGGGTTTTTAATTTTAATTTTTTCGTCTTTTTATCAATTTCATTCTGGGTCTGGTTATTCTTATTGTCCGTTTATTGTTCATTTATCAGGTTTTTTCACTGGTTCAATAAAAATAATTAGCATTATTATTTTACTGTGGTTATAAGCAGGACTTATTTTTACTATCAGAGGATGTGTCAAGAAGGAGGCCATACGGCCCCCTGGCTACTCGATATCAGGTCAAGATATCTCCGGGCGTTTAAACACCAGCTCGTTCCCTTTGCTGGCTTCCGCATCAAACACATAACCGTCCACATCAAATTTCTTGAGTTGTGCAGGTTTGCTCAGGCGATGCTCAATGATATAGCGACTCATCAGGCCACGTGCTTTTTTTGCATAGAAGCTGATGACCTTAAACGTGCCGTTTTTCTCGTCTAAAAATACCGGTTTGACGATCTCGCCCTTAAGCAGTTTAGGTTTAACCGCTTTGAAATACTCATCGGACGCGAGATTGATCAGCACGTCATCGCCCTGGTCTGCCAGCGCATCATTCAGCGCGAGAGTCAGTTTTTCACCCCAGAAGCTGTAGAGATCTTTGCCTGCCGGATTGGCCAGTTTAATGCCCATTTCCAGGCGATAGGCCTGCATCAGATCCAGCGGGCGCAGCAGTCCGTACAGCCCTGACAGCATGCGCAGATGCTGCTGGGCGAAATCGAACTCTTTTTCACTGAAGGTTTCGGCCTGCAGGCCGGTATATACATCCCCTTTAAACGCGAGGATCGCCTGACGGGCATTGTCGGGGGTGAAATCCGGCTGCCAGTCGTTAAAGCGCTGGGCGTTCAGCACGGCCAGTTTGTCGCTGATATGCATCAGTGAGCCGATATCGGCCGGTGAGAGCTTACGCGCCAGGGCAATCAGCTTCTGTGACTCTTCCAGCAGGGCCGGCTGAGTGTAGCGTTGCGTCGCCAGCGGGCTTTCAAAGTCCAGCGTTTTGGCCGGGGAAATTACCATTAACATGAACGCGTCCTTCATTGCAGAGGGGGCAGAAAAGTATCAGTGCCTACTGTAACAAAAAAGTGGCCACGGGTGGCTAATCGCTGCCATTGGTCACTGACGAAAACCCCGAAATCGCCGGGAGAATGGGGCTTTTGTGCGCTGGTTTTAACCCGATGAGGCACGATAGTCTCCGCCTCTTGCATGGTGGGGTACGCGTGCTATCATCCGGGGCAGACATTTTCAACACCCTGACAAATCAACTTTGATGAGAATGACAACTATGACGGACAAATTATCTTCCCTGCGTCAACTCACTACCGTTGTTGCTGATACTGGCGACATCGCAGCGATGAAACTCTACAAACCACAAGATGCCACCACCAACCCTTCTCTGATCCTTAGCGCCGCACAGATCCCCGAATACCGTAAGCTGATTGATGAAGCCGTGGTATGGGCGCGCAAGCAGAGCAGCAATAAAGAAGAGCAGGTCGCTTACGCTGCCGACAAGCTGGCCGTGAACATTGGTCTGGAAATTCTGCAACTGGTGCCTGGCCGTATTTCTACCGAAGTCGATGCACGCCTGTCTTACGATACTGAAGGCAGCATTGCTAAAGCCCGCAGCCTGATCAAACTGTATAACGATGCCGGCATCAGCAACGACCGCATCCTGATCAAGCTGGCTTCTACCTGGCAGGGTATTCGCGCGGCGGAACAGCTGGAAAAAGAAGGCATCAACTGTAACCTGACGCTGCTGTTCTCCTTTGCCCAGGCGCGTGCCTGTGCGGAAGCCGGCGTATTCCTGATCTCTCCGTTTGTTGGCCGTATCCTCGACTGGTATAAAGCCAATACCGATAAGAAAGAGTACGCACCGAACGAAGATCCAGGCGTGGTGTCCGTCACTGAAATCTATGAATACTACAAGCAGCACGGTTACGAAACCGTGGTGATGGGCGCCAGCTTCCGTAACGTTGGTGAAATCATCGAGCTGGCGGGCTGCGACCGTCTGACCATTTCCCCGGGCCTGCTGAAAGAACTGGCAGAAACCGAAGGTAGCGTTGAGCGCAAACTGTCCTACAGCGGTGAAGTGAAAGCGCGTCCGGCGAAAATGACCGAGTCTGAGTTCCTGTGGCAGCACAACCAGGATCCGATGGCCGTACAGAAACTGGCTGAAGGCATCCGTAACTTTGCCATTGACCAGGGCAAACTGGATAAGATGATTGCCGACCTGCTGTAATTGTCTGTCACCGGTGGCCCGCCCGGGCCACCGTTCTCTCATTGCCCTTCCTGTTCTGCCTGCTTCAGTCATAGACAAAATTGACCACGGCCGTTGTTCTGACCGGTCCGCTGGACAGTGCTTTCGCATCATAAACGTGATACCAGGCAGTTAATGGAATCGACAGTTTTGGTGCTAAGGGTTGACTGGCAGAAAAAGAAAATAACGCTGTCGCATCACCCTGATCGGTGGCGGACGGGCTGAATATGATGGGGGTATTATTTTTATATACACGGATACCTACCCCTCCTGCACTCCCTCCGTCGGGGGAAATCAGCGTGGTGTTATCCGTTGTCGACACATTATTGCTACTGAGATAGGCCAGCACGCTGCGGCTGGTGACACCGTTTTGCAGATCGGTACAGGTAAAGTTCAGTTCAAATGCTTTCCCGTAAAGGTTTCCGTTAGCCAGCATTGGCAGACTGATATTATTTAGCCTGACGATTTTATTGTCATCATCAAAGCTGCAGGTGGTAACGCGCTTGATAAATTTTATCTGCATAGGCTTGTAGTAAATATCATAATCATGCTTTGGCCAGCTCCAGTGAAAAATGAAATAGGCGAAGTCACCCACCAGTCTGGCAATGTTTTGAATAATCGTCAGGCCAGTACTGTCCTGTGCTAACACAACAGGGTTAATGAAGGCCGTGTCGCCATTCACCGTCATCACATTTTGTGTAGGGGTGGTTTTAAGCAGTTTCAGATTAACCGTAAAGCTGGCATCGATGGTTGTCGCATTGTTGGTACCCACTTTGGGATGGGTCTCCTCCGGGGCGAGATCGGTAACCGACACGCTGACATACGCGTTTCCCGGAAACTTCAGATACAGTGTATTTTTGGCATACGGACTGGAATTATCTACGCTGTTCTTCCCCCCAATAATTCCCCAGGCAGGACTACTACATTTGAAGGTTCCCGGATAATCTGTTCGCCCGGATACCGATGCATAGCCTGTCAGGTTCAATGATGTAGTGGCATCGTAATAGAGCGTTGGCGCGTCAAACGCGGAGTTCTGTAAACAGTTCGCCCTTGCCGGGGAGGGGAGAAAAAACAGGAAAATAAAGGCGATTAGCACGCTTCCTGGCGGATTGAGAAAGGGGGGATGGATAGGCCGTTTCATATTAACGCTTCCCTGTTTACTGGCAGTGATTGACATCGTTTGACAGACTGGTTTTCGGATGGGTAATGGTACAAATGCGTGCATCTTCACTGGAGAAATGAACGATGACCTTATCCGGCAGCTGCTCGCTATGCACAAAGATCACGCTGCCCTGCCCGACATAGCCCAGCTCATTACCCTGACTGTTTGTGACCATAGCGCCAAACGGTAACGGCGCGTTTGCCTGATCAACTGCATAAAAAATAAAACTCTTCCGCTGGTCGGTTTCAAATTTCACATAGCTGATTGAACCGGCATACGGGACGACATCTTTACGGTTGCCCAGCAGCTGTACATTGTCGTCAAGGTTAGTCGTATCCAGTGTCATCGCATTTTTGCGGTAAGGCGACATATAAGGCACCAGGGCTTTCCCGCTACTATTGGTGACAATAGTTGCATCACTATTGACCGCGGCGTTGACCACGCCAGGAGCATCAATAATGGCAAAGGTGCTGCCAACCTGATTGGCAAACAGTACGCCACCCTGATAGGCCACCAGGCTTCCTGTCAGGCCCACCCCTTCCTGATTAAAGGACGAAGATTCACTCCATGAGGCGTTCATGGTCGTGGCCGTAGCGCGATAACCGACATTGGCATTGGTGGTGGTCTTGCCACCCTGGCTGTTCGCCATATCAATGTTGTAATTCCACTGATTAGCTTTACCGGCACTGCCGCTTAACCCGACATCACTGTTGTCATAGTGGTTTTGCGTGAAGGATGAGTTGGTCGACAAATACATGGGTGAGTCGAAGACGGTGAAGGGGATGGATAAGCCCACGTAGTAACGCATCTCTTCATGGTTATTGTTATCCCGGGTACGGCTGACGGAAGTATTAAAGGCCACATTACACAGCGTATTTGAATAACCTACCTGGTACTCTTTGCTGCTCTGCTTTCCTCCCCAGTAGTTTCTTATTGTACCGGATAGGAACAGTGATCCCGCTGCCCCTCCCAGGTTTTGATTCACGTTAAAGTTAAAGCTGTTTTTTTGGTTAAGCGTGACGTTGTTGTTTTGACTGGTGCCGTCACTTTCTCTCTGCACCGAATCCTCCATCGTCAGGAAGCCACTGGTTGAATAGCGGTAGGCGGCCAGCGCAAAGTTGGTCCCCGTATCGGTGATGAACTTGCTGTAGGCGAGACGGAAACTCTGCCCGCTGCTGCTCTCTACCTGGCGGTATGACGTCTGTCGTGCCTGCGTGATGTCAAAGGACAGGGCTCCCAGGGGCAGGTTAAGTCCTGTACCGAGCAAAATTGAACTGTAATGGCTACTCCAGATCCCGCCAGCATAGGCGGTAAACAGGTTCGACATCCCCCTTCGCCAGGTACCCTGAATGAAATCAGGATGGACAGTGACGCCTGGGATCTGCACTTTACCCATCGCCAGGTTATAGACGTTAACGCCGGGTTTCAACATACCGGGAACCGACGAGTAGGGAACGGTAAACCGCTGAATGTGGCCGTCGGCCTCGTCGACTTCAACGTTCAGGTCGCCCCCTGATCCCGTGGGCAAAATGTCGTTAATCGCGAAGGGGCCTGGCGAGACATTTTGCTGATAGATCACCACGCCATTCTGAATGATTTTCACCAGCGCATTGGTTTGTGCCACCCCATGAACGATGGGCGCAAACCCCTGCATGGAGTCAGGAAACATGCGGGTATCTGTCCCCATGCTGATACCGCGAAAACGGTAGGAATCAAAGAGATCTGACGTGGTGTAGCTGTCACCAACACGTAGCTGAGAATTTATATTGCTGATGTTTCGCTGTACATAACGGGTATTGTTTTGCCATTTTGATATTCCCGTTCGGGAGTAATTATATGAACTGTTGTCACGAAGTTGCCAGTTAAACAGATTTAATCCACTGTTTAATGAGATATAACCATTATCCTCATGTTGGTGATTGTTAGAAGTAGAGTGATAATAGTTTGCCTGATAGGAGAGTGTCAGGCCGGGTATACCCTGGCTCCAAAACTTAGGGTCAATATAACCCTGCCACTTTGTGTCCATCTCCTGCTGCGGCACACTTAAATCCAGTCTCAGCTGACCGCTGTCGAAGCTGCTCTTGATTCCTTTATCAAGGGAGTAGACATTAAGGAATTCACTTTTTCCATTCTTGGGATCTTCAAGGACTTTTCTTAATCCCATTCGTGTAAATTCTTGTGATTTTATTCGGATGTCGGTCGTGCTGCTAACGATATTCGCATTATATTTCCCTTTCCAGTCACCATTAATATAAACATCGATATCATAATTACCGGCAGCCAGATCGCTGTTTTGATAGAAGCGAGATAAATCGGCATGGCTGGATTTTCCCACCAGGAAGTCAGTATTAAATGTGACGGCATAAGTGGTCTGCTGTTTCAGGAGTAAAGAGAATATTAACGCCAGATGCAGTGTTATGCGATTTATTTTAAAATTAGGCATCGTTACTGGATTTTTTTCTGCAATTCAACACTGGCACCATAATCATTGATATAGACAAGAGTAACAGGTGTTCCGCTGATGATTGTCTTGCTGGTTTTCAATGACTGTTGAGAAAAGGGGGTAACCATCAGACCACTTTTCAAAATATTCACTGTCTTATTAAGCGATATACCCGAAGCGTTAAAAAATAAGGCGTCGCGTTATGCAATATAATGCTGTCATTCTGCTGTGTGAGCGTGACGTTATCGATCATTTTTTTTGGCGATATTTTTAACCCGGCCGGACGGAAAAAGAGTTTAATACGGGATCGAATCGCCAGTTGCATCACGCTTTTTCCCTTAAGGTTTTCGGGTACAGGAGGGATATCCAGCACATTAAGATAGAAAACAGATTCACGATCGGTAGGTAGCGTGCTACCCATATAGCGTATCTTAAGTTGCTGCCCACTGTGTGCAGCGACTTTTGCCACAGGCGGCATCAACAGAAACGGTACTCTCGCTGTTTCCGGGGTTGAGTCAGGGTCACCATCATCAATCCACGCCTGAACCAGTGACGGATCAGAACCATTATTGAGCAATTGAACAGAGACTTCTTTGCTGTCGGAAGGATAAATCTCACGCGTCGCGCTGATAATCACATTGGCGTGGCATAAAAAAGGGAACAAAAAAAGTAACAGTAAAATACGTCTCATAGAACAATCACTCAATAATCTTTTTATTAAAAATTACAGGTAGGTGATGTTATAGGTCACCATCGTTCTGACCACACCAGCTTCGGCCGGTTGTGTACCCACTTTATAATATTTAGCATAGAAGTTAATGGTGTCCGGGGTTGCTGATGTCCCGGCCAGTTTGGTATCCAGCATCTGGTTAAGAATAATGGGCCGTGTTTCGGTATTCTGTAAAACAATAGCGATACCGACATTGCGTGGATTACCCTCAGGGTCAGTCTCCTGGTTGATCAGGTATTTCCCGTCATTGGAAATGGTATTCGGAGAGGAGAACTGCATCTGGAGGCCAGGGGTGGCTGTCGGTGTACCTACGTCAGCCACTTTACCAATTTTAGCCGATGAGCAATTGGAAAAATCCAGCGAGAAGGCCTTTTTACCTACGTCAATTAAACCTTCCGCCGTTCCTGCCTGTTCGGCACTGATCGGATTCAGCGCGACGGAAAGATTGGCCGAGCTATTGCCATTAATAGTACAGGTTGCATCCGTTACCGCACCTGAGAAATTAATGGTTCCCCCTGAAACATTGGTTGTTGCGTGACTCATCGAGCTGAATAACGCTACGGGTAATATCGTACTCAAAATGATCTTTTTCATTTTTACCTCTGTTTCTTAAATGACATGATGATTTTTTACAGGGTTTCCCGCCTCGATTTCTGGGTCGAGGTTGAGGATGTATTAAGTTTTACGTTTTCACCGGTCAGTTATTTAATAATGGCACATCCTTGTATCTGATAGAGTGGCGCGGATTTTAGTGCTTTTTACTATTCTTATAGGGGCAAAAAAAGCGATAACTCGCAGGGCTGAATTTTTTGAATTAGAAAAACACAGGCGATCTTTTTTTAATTGTGTGCATGTTGAGTTTTCCTTTTCTTTTTATTTCCGATGCCTTTTTTTGCAAAATCGCTGCCTGCTACTTTGCCAGGTTTCCCTACTTCAGTGTATTCTTGTGAAGACACTCTTACCCCCACCGGCTGTATTGTTATGCCGGGTATGAATGGCGATAACTAAATGAATACATTACGTATAGGCTTGATTTCTGTCTCCGATCGGGCTGCCAATGGTCTTTACCAGGACCAGGGGCTGCCTGCTCTGGAGAGCTGGCTATCCCGGGCGCTGACTTCGCCCTTCGGGATCGAAAAACGGCTGGTCCCTGATGAGCAGCCGATGATTGAGCAGGCGATTTGTGAGCTGGTCGATGAACTGTTCTGTCACCTTGTCCTCACCACGGGCGGAACGGGCCCGGCGCGGCGGGATGTGACCCCCGATGCCACTCTGGCGATTGCCGATCGTGAGATGCCTGGCTTTGGTGAACAGATGCGTCAGATCAGCCTGAACTTTGTGCCGACGGCGATTTTATCGCGCCAGATGGCGGTGATCCGTAAGCAGTCCCTGGTGATCAATCTGCCCGGTCAGCCGAAGTCGATTCAGGAAACGCTGGAGGGCCTGAAGGACAGTGAAGGCCTCACGCAGGTACCGGGGATTTTCGCCAGTGTCCCTTACTGCATTCAACTGCTGGAAGGGCCGTATATCGAGACTGATCCGCAGGTGGTAGCAGCATTTCGCCCCAAAAGCGCCCATCGCGAAACAAACAGCTAAAAAATGATTTTTTCACGCATATGATCCAGCGCACGCTGCTGTTGCGGATAATTGACGGTATAGTCATTCCTGCTTTACATATTCTGATTATACGTTTTTTCTCTGGCTCTGGACTTTCGTAAAAAATGATGCCTCTCAATCATGCTCGTCATCTCAACCGACAGGACTACAGGACGTTAACTCTGGCCGCGCTGGGTGGCGCGCTGGAGTTTTACGACTTTATTATTTTCATCTTTTTTGCCAGCGTGATCGGCGAACTGTTTTTTCCTGCGGACATTCCCGAATGGCTGCGTCAGCTTCAGACATTTGGGATATTTGCTGCCGGTTATCTTGCCCGTCCCTTAGGCGGCCTTATTATGGCGCACTTTGGTGACAGCCTCGGCCGCAAAAAAATGTTCAGTCTGAGCATCTTACTGATGGCGTTACCAACCCTGGCCATGGGGCTGCTCCCGACTTTTGCCTCCATCGGACTGGCGGCACCGCTGCTGCTTTTACTGCTGCGTGTGCTGCAGGGAGCAGCCATTGGTGGTGAAGTGCCTGGTGCCTGGGTCTTTGTTGCCGAGCATGTTCCGGAAAAGCGGATTGGTTTTGCCTGTGGAACGCTGACGGCCGGACTGACCTTTGGCATCCTGCTGGGATCGCTGGTTGCCACGCTGATTACCACCACCATGAGTACGCAAAGTATCGCCGAAACAGGCTGGCGCATTCCTTTCCTGCTAGGGGGCGGTTTTGGCCTGCTGGCTATGTACCTGCGCCGCTGGCTGCATGAAACGCCGGTATTTATCGAGATGAAGCAGCGCAAGGCGCTGTCGGTAGAGTTGCCGTTAAAAACCGTCCTGTTACGGCACACGCATGCTGTGGTCGTTTCCATGCTACTGACCTGGTTGCTGTCGGCCTGCATTGTGGTGGTGCTGTTAATGGCCCCTGCGCTGTTACAAAAATTGCATGGTCTGCCCGCTGCCGTGACGCTGCAGGCCAACAGCCTGGCGACGGTGATGCTGATTTTTGGCTGCATCATTGCTGGTGCATTAGTCGACCGCATCGGCGCGTCAACGACTCTGATTGTGGGTAGTCTGCTGATGGCGTTTTCCAGCTGGGCCTTCTTTCATATTGCTGCACAGGAACCACAATATCTGTTTGCCGCCTATGCGCTGGCAGGGCTTTGCGTTGGTGTTGTGGGGGTGGTGCCGTTTGTTATGGTCAGTGCGTTCCCGGCGGAAGTGCGTTTCACCGGCATCTCCTTCTCTTATAATATTGCCTATGCCATTTTCGGCGGGTTAACGCCGATTGCCCTGACGTTGATGCTGAAGCTGACGCCGATGGCGCCAGCTTATTATGTTCTGGCGCTGGCGGGGATAGGGGTGCTGGTAGGACTCTGGCTGCGCGGGCGTGCAGGGCAGCAGGCGCTGTTGAAGCAGGTGAGCCTGCATTAGTGTGCTTTTACCTGTCGTTATAACGGGTCAGCTCAGGCTGGCCCGTTCTCGTTAGAAAGGCAAAGTGAAAATTTTTTTTCCTCTGCCCCTTGATGCCGCGTTGCCCGGCCCCATCTTAGTTGGCATCCGAGGCTACGGACCTGGAAAAAAAGCGTAGGGCGAGCAGTTGAAACTGTAAAAAATGCCCACATTAATGGTTCATAGGCTGATTTGAATTGAATTTAAGTGGGAGATGTTTAGATGGGTAAAATTATTGGTATTGACCTGGGTACAACTAACTCTTGTGTAGCTATCATGGATGGCGGCAAAGCGCGTGTACTGGAAAATGCGGAAGGGGATCGTACCACACCTTCCATTATTGCTTACACCCAGGACGGTGAAACGCTGGTAGGTCAGCCTGCTAAACGTCAGGCCGTAACCAACCCGCAGAATACCCTGTTTGCGATTAAGCGCCTGATTGGCCGTCGCTTCCAGGATGAAGAAGTTCAGCGTGACCTGAAAATCATGCCGTTCAAAATCGTTGGCGCTGACAACGGTGACGCATGGCTGGACGTGAAAGGCCAGCGCGTGGCTCCGCCACAGATTTCAGCCGAAGTGCTGAAAAAAATGAAGAAAACAGCAGAAGATTATCTGGGTGAACCCGTTACTGAAGCGGTTATCACTGTACCGGCTTACTTCAACGATGCGCAGCGTCAGGCAACGAAAGATGCCGGTCGTATCGCCGGTCTGGAAGTAAAACGTATCATCAACGAACCAACCGCAGCCGCACTGGCATACGGTCTGGATAAAGGTCAGGGCAACCGTACTATCGCGGTTTATGACCTGGGTGGTGGTACTTTCGATATCTCTATCATCGAAATCGATGAAGTAGATGGCGAAAAAACCTTTGAAGTTCTGGCTACCAACGGTGATACCCACCTGGGTGGTGAAGACTTCGATAGCCGCATGATTAACTATCTGGTGGCTGAGTTTAAGAAAGATCAGGGCATCGATCTGCACAACGATCCGCTGGCCATGCAGCGTCTGAAAGAAGCGGCAGAAAAAGCGAAGATCGAGCTGTCTTCTGCACAGCAGACCGACGTTAACCTGCCGTACATCACTGCAGATGCAACCGGGCCTAAGCACCTGAACATTAAAGTGACCCGTGCGAAACTGGAATCACTGGTTGAAGACCTGGTGGCTCGCTCTATCGACCCACTGAAAGTGGCATTGCAGGATGCGGGTCTGTCTGTTTCAGACATTAACGACGTGATCCTGGTCGGCGGTCAGACTCGTATGCCAATGGTGCAGGCGAAAGTAGCTGAGTTCTTCGGTAAAGAGCCACGTAAAGACGTGAACCCGGATGAAGCGGTAGCGGTAGGTGCTGCGGTTCAGGGGGGCGTGCTGGCCGGTGAAGTTAAAGACGTTCTGCTGCTGGACGTTACCCCGCTGTCACTGGGTATCGAAACCATGGGTGGCGTGATGACTCCGCTGATTGCCAAGAACACCACGATCCCGACCAAACACAGCCAGGTATTCTCAACTGCAGAAGACAACCAGTCTGCGGTGACCATCCATGTTGTGCAGGGTGAGCGTAAACGTGCTGCGGATAACAAATCACTGGGTCAGTTCAACCTGGACGGTATCCAGAATGCACCACGCGGTTTACCTCAGATCGAAGTGACCTTCGACATCGATGCTGACGGTATTCTGCACGTGTCTGCGAAAGACAAAAACAGCGGTAAAGAGCAGAAGATCACCATCAAGGCCTCTTCCGGTCTGAACGACGAAGAGATCGAAAAAATGGTGCGTGATGCAGAAGCTAACGCTGAGTCTGACCGTAAGTTCGAAGAGCTGGTGCAGACACGTAACCAGGGCGATCAGCTGTCACACAGCACGCGTAAGCAGCTGGATGAAGCGGGCGATAAACTGCCAGCCGATGACAAAGCGCCTATCGAAGCCGCACTGACCGATCTGAACACGGCGCTGAAAGGCGAAGACAAAGCGGAAATCGAAGCCAAGATCCAGGCTCTGATGGAAGTGTCTGGTAAGCTGATGGAGTTCGCACAGCAGCAGCAGGCCGCTGGCGGTGCAGCAGAGGCTACCGACGGTGCGAAGAAAGATGATGATGTTGTCGACGCTGAATTTGAAGAAGTGAAAGACAACAAAAAATAATCGCCCTTGAGCGGGCAAGGTGGCGTGTGATGCGCCATTGATCACCAGCACGGGCGTCGGAGAAATCCTACGCCCGTGCACGCATGTTAAGGGCAGGATCAACAACAATGGCGAAAAGAGACTATTACGAGGTTTTAGGCGTATCCAAATCTGCGGATGAGCGTGAGATCAAAAAGGCCTATAAACGCCTGGCAATGAAGTTTCACCCCGATCGTAACCAGGGTGAAGGTGCCGAAGAGCAGTTTAAAGAGGTCAAAGAGGCCTACGAAATTCTGACCGATGCGCAGAAACGTGCGGCCTACGATCAGTATGGCCATGCTGCTTTTGAGCAGGGTGGTATGGGCGGCGGTCACGGTGGCTTCGGTGGCGGTGGCGGTGCTGACTTCAGTGATATCTTTGGCGACGTATTCGGCGATATCTTTGGCGGAGGCCGCCGTCAGCAGCGTGCCGCTCGTGGCGCTGATTTACGCTACAACATGGAGCTGTCGCTGGAAGAAGCGGTACGCGGCGTGACCAAAGAGATCCGCATTCCAACGCTGGAAGAGTGTGATGTCTGCCACGGCAGTGGCGCGAAAGCGGGTACCAAGCCGCAAACCTGTTCAACCTGCCATGGTGCGGGCCAGGTTCAGATGCGTCAGGGCTTCTTTACTGTGCAGCAGGCGTGTCCGACCTGTCATGGTCGCGGCTCGGTCATTAAAGATCCGTGCAATGCCTGTCATGGTCATGGCCGGGTAGAACGTTCGAAGACGCTATCGGTGAAAATTCCGGCGGGCGTGGATACCGGTGACCGCATTCGTCTGACTGGCGAAGGGGAAGCGGGTGAGCAGGGCGCGCCAGCGGGCGATCTGTATGTCCAGGTGCAGGTGCGTAAGCACAATATCTTTGAACGTGAAGAGAATAACCTGTACTGCGAAGTGCCGATTAACTTTGTGATGGCGGCACTGGGGGGAGAAATCGAAGTCCCTACGCTGGATGGCCGCGTGAAGCTGAAGGTTCCGGCGGAAACGCAGACCGGTAAGCTGTTCCGCATGCGGGGCAAGGGTGTGAAATCCGTACGCGGTGGTGCACAGGGTGACCTGCTGTGCCGCGTAGTGGTCGAAACCCCGGTCAGCCTGAATGAGAAGCAGAAATCGCTGCTACGTGAACTGGAGGAAAGCTTTGGCGGTCCATCCGGTGAGAAAAACAGCCCGCGTTCTAAAAGCTTCTTTGATGGCGTAAAAAAATTCTTTGATGATTTAACCCGCTAATTATCCAGCCTGAGGGCCGATCGATGAACCGATCGGCCCTTCTTATTGATACCTCGTAAATACCGATCCTTTTTGCCTGTATAAACTGTTTTTTTCGAGCGGTTTAACCGCGTATGCTATCCGCTAAGTTATAGATCCTCTTATCTTTGGGATATTCAGCGGAGCCTGTATGAACCTTTTCCTCAAAAAACTGTTAAAAAATGACGCCACGGGCGGTGTGGTACTGATTGTTGCCGCTGCCGTTGCCATGTTTCTCGCCAATAATGCCAGTACACAACAGGACTACCAGGCCATTCTGGCGATGCCGGTGCAGTTCCGCTTCGGCGCACTGGAGATCAATAAAGATCTGCTGCTGTGGATTAATGATGCGCTGATGGCGCTGTTCTTCCTGATGATCGGTCTGGAAGTAAAACGCGAGCTGATGATGGGCTCGCTGAAAGGGCGGGAGCGTGCGATGTTCCCGCTGATTGCCGCCCTCGGCGGTATGGTCGCACCGGGATTAATCTACGCTGCGTTAAACCACAGCGACCCGCTGGCGATCCACGGCTGGGCAATCCCGGCGGCGACCGATATCGCCTTCGCGCTGGGTATTCTGGCGCTGCTGGGCAGCCGCGTGCCCCCGGCGCTAAAAATGTTTTTAATGGCGCTGGCCGTGATTGATGACCTGGGGGCGATTGTGATTATCGCCTTCTTCTATACCAACGATCTGTCTCTGACGTCGCTCGCTGTGGCTGCGGCCTCTATCGTGGTGCTGGCGATACTTAACCTGTGCGGCGTGCGTAAAACGTCGGTCTATCTGCTGGTCGGGATGGTGTTGTGGGTGGCGGTGCTGAAGTCTGGCGTTCACGCCACGCTGGCCGGGGTCATTGTCGGGCTGTTTATTCCCCTGAAAAAACAGGAGGGGCACTCTCCGGCGATTGAACTGGCCAACGGTCTGCATTCATGGGTGAGCTGGCTGATCCTGCCGCTGTTTGCTTTTGCCAACGCCGGGGTCTCCCTGACCGGCGTGTCGGTCGAAGGACTGTTCTCCATGGTGCCACTGGGGATTATTCTCGGGCTGCTGGTGGGGAAACCTTTAGGCATCACACTGATTTGCTGGTTGTCTGTGAAGTTGAAAATCGCCGTGCTGCCTGAAAATACCAAGATGGTTGATATTGCTGCGGTGGGCGTTCTGTGTGGCATTGGCTTTACCATGTCGATCTTTATTGCCTCCCTGGCCTTTGATGCCGCACACGAAGAGATGGTGACGCTCGCCAAGCTGGGTATTTTGAGCGGCTCCGTATTGTCTGCGGTACTGGGTTATACCCTACTGCGTCTTAAGCTGCGTCCGCAGCCGCAGCACTAACGGCACTGGACCCGCGATGGCGCAGATGAACTATAACCACCTCTATTATTTCTGGCAGGTGTGTAAATCTGGTTCGGTGGTGGGGGCGGCCGAGGTATTAAATCTCATGCCGCAAACTATTACCGGCCAGTTGAAAAACCTGGAGGAGCGTTTGCAGGGAAAACTCTTCAAACGTCATGGACGTGGTCTGGTTCCCTCCGAACTCGGTCAACTGGTCTTCCGTTATGCCGACCGCATGTTTACGCTCAGCCAGGAGATGCTGGATATTGTTAACTATCGCAAGGAGGCGAGCCTGCTGTTCGATGTGGGGGTGGCAGATGCGCTCTCCAAGCTGCTGGTCAGCAAGGTGCTGGAAACGGCGGTGGTGGCCGGAGAACCTATCCATCTGCGCTGCTTTGAATCTACCCATGAAATGCTGCTGGAACAGTTAAGTCAGCATAAGCTGGATATGATCCTCTCTGACTGTTCCGTCGGCTCCTCGCTGCAGGAGGGGCTGTTTTCAGTGAAGCTGGGAGAGTGTGCGGTCAGTTTCTGGTGCTATGCGCCGCAGCCGGTCGCGCCGTTCCCTGCGTGCCTGAGCCAGCATAAATTACTGATCCCCGGCCGCCGTTCCATGCTGGGGAGGAAAGTACTGAACTGGCTGCAATCTCAGGATCTGACGGTGGATATTTTAGGTGAATTCGATGATGCGGCGCTGATGAAGGCATTCGGAGCCGCCAACCAGGCAATTTTTGTCGCGCCAACCCTCTACGGTCGGGAGTATTTTTATCGTGAAGGGATTGTTGAACTGGGAAGAATTGATGCGGTGATGGAAGAGTATCACGTGATTTTTGCCGAAAGAATGATCCAGCACCCGGCGGTACAGCGTATTTGTAATAGCGATTTTAGCGATTTATTTTCAGGCGTGTAGCCTGTTTACTCCCGCATCGTCAGCCGTGAGCCAGGGTCAGGCAAGGGCTTTTTTTAACCCAGCGTGACGTACGCACCACAAGCGGTACAAAACACACCAATAAAAAAACCGCCAGAAGGCGGTTTCTTTATCAAAGCTCGATTAACAGACTGACATTAAGCCAGTTTGCTGATCTGTGCAGCCAGATTTGCTTTATGACGTGCAGCTTTGTTCTTGTGGATCAGGCCTTTAGCTGCCTGACGGTCCACAATTGGTTGCATATCATTAAATGCATTCTGCGCAGCCGCTTTATCGCCAGTAGCGATAGCCGCGTAAACTTTCTTGATAAAAGTACGCAACATTGAACGACGGCTAGCGTTGTGCTTACGACGCTTCTCAGACGTTACGGCGCGTTTCTTAGCTGATTTGATATTAGCCAAGGTCCAACTCCCAAATAGTTCTATGAGGACAATTCAAAGGCCGAGGAATATGCCCTTTTCGCCTTCGGTTGTCAATGGATTTGTGCAAATAAGCGCCGGTCAAACAGTGGCACTTGATTACGTTTCGATGGCGCAAGATTCTATCAGCTTCGGCCTGGCGAATACAGCTTATTCACAAGAAAAATAACATCCCCCGCCGGATCAGCACCATACAGAACGAAATGGTAAGAAGAAAGCATGAAAGCCCGTATTCGTGGGTTAACCTTCAGGGCTGTACAAGGTATAATCCGTCGGTTTCCACCAATTTGAGCCAGCCATGAAGTTTATCCGCGGCATACATAACCTGAGAGAGCAGCATCGAGGCTGCGTACTGACCATTGGCAACTTCGATGGTGTACATCGTGGCCACCAGGCGCTGCTGGCACAACTGTGCAAAGAAGGGCGCCAGCGTGGTTTGCCGGTGATGGTCATGCTGTTTGAGCCCCAGCCGCTGGAGCTGTTTGCAGCAGATAAAGCCCCTGCACGGCTGACACGTCTGCGGGAAAAGGTGCGCTACCTTGCACAGGCCGGTGTTGATGCCGTCCTCTGTGTGCGTTTCGATCGCCGATTCGCTGCCTATACCGCACAAAGTTTTGTCGCTGACCTGTTGGTGGATAAACTCGGCGTGCAGTTCCTGGCGGTAGGTGATGATTTCCGCTTTGGCGCTGGTCGCCAGGGAGATTTCCTGTTATTACAGAATGCTGGCGTCGAATATGGTTTTGATGTCATCAGCACCCAGACTTTTTGTGATGATGGTAAACGCATAAGCAGTACGGCAGTGCGCCAGGCGCTGGCAGAGGATGACCTGCCGCTGGCCAATGCGTTGCTGGGTCGTCCCTTCAGTATTTCCGGCCGCGTAGTGCATGGTGATGCGCTGGGCCGCACTATTGGTTTTCCTACCGCTAACCTGCCGCTTAAGCGTACGGTTTCCCCGGTAAAAGGGGTCTACGCCGTTGAGGTGCTGGGATTAGTTGAGCATCCGCTTCCTGCTGTTGCCAATATCGGGACACGACCGACTGTTTCTGGGGTACGTCAGCAACTGGAAGTGCACCTGCTGGACGTGACGATGAATCTGTACGGCCGCCATATTGAAGTGGTGTTGCGAGACAAAATACGTAACGAGCAGCGTTTTGCTTCGCTCGATGCGCTGAAAGAACAAATTGCTAACGATGTGGTGACTGCCCGACGCTTTTTTGGGCTGAACGCATCGGTTTAAGTGTAAACAGAACCGACATACGGAACCGAGAATCTGATGAGTGACTATAAATCTACCCTGAATTTGCCGGAAACGGGGTTCCCGATGCGTGGCGATCTGGCCAAACGCGAACCGGGTATGCTGCAACGTTGGTATGATGACAAGCTGTACGGCATCATTCGCGAAGCCAAGAAAGGGAAAAAAACCTTTATCCTGCACGATGGCCCTCCTTACGCCAACGGCAGCATTCATATTGGTCACTCCGTTAACAAGATTCTGAAAGACATTATCGTTAAGTCGAAAGGCATGGCGGGCTATGACTCGCCTTATGTACCGGGTTGGGACTGCCACGGTCTGCCTATCGAGCATAAAGTTGAGCAGATGATCGGTAAGCCGGGAGAGAAAGTCAGCGCCGCTGAGTTCCGTGCTGCCTGCCGCAAATACGCTGCCGAGCAGGTGGAAGGGCAGAAAGCCGACTTTATCCGTCTGGGTGTGTTGGGTGACTGGGACCGTCCGTATCTGACAATGAACTTCCAGACCGAAGCCAATATTATCCGTGCGCTGGGTAAAATCATCGGTAACGGGCACCTGCACAAAGGGGCCAAGCCGGTACACTGGTGCCTGGACTGCCGTTCTGCCCTGGCTGAGGCGGAAGTGGAGTACTACGATAAAACCTCTCCGTCTATCGATGTCATGTTCAATGCGACTGATAAAGAGGGGGTACAGGCCAAATTTGCGGCAACGAATGTTGACGGCCCGATCTCGCTGGTGATCTGGACTACCACGCCGTGGACCATGCCGGCTAACCGCGCTATCTCACTGCATCCTGAATTCGACTACCAGCTGGTACAGATTGAAGGCCGTGCTCTGATCCTCGCCAAAGAGATGGTTGAGAGCGTGATGCAGCGCGTTGGTGTTGCCGCCTGGACCGTGCTGGGCGAAGCGAAAGGGGCAGACCTGGAGCTGATGGGCTTCCAGCATCCGTTCCTCGACCATACCTCTCCGGTTGTGCTGGGTGAGCATGTCACGCTGGAAGCCGGTACCGGTGCGGTCCATACCGCACCAGGCCATGGCCCGGACGACTATGTTATCGGCCAGAAATACGGTATCGAAGTGGCTAACCCGGTCGGCCCGGACGGCTGCTATCTGCCGGGAACCTACCCGACGCTGGATGGTGTGAACGTCTTTAAAGCCAACGATATGATCGTTGAACTGCTGCGTGAAAAGGGCGCTCTGCTGCACGTTGAGAAACTGTTCCACAGCTATCCACACTGCTGGCGTCATAAAACGCCCATCATCTTCCGCGCTACGCCACAGTGGTTTATCAGCATGGATCAGAAGGGCCTGCGTGCGCAGTCGCTGAAAGAGATCAAGGGCGTGCAGTGGATCCCGGACTGGGGTCAGGCACGTATTGAATCGATGGTCGCGAACCGTCCTGACTGGTGTATTTCCCGTCAGCGTACCTGGGGCGTGCCGATGGCGCTGTTCGTCCATAAAGACACCGAACAGCTGCACCCGGATTCGCTGGAGCTGATGGAGAAAGTGGCGAAGCGGGTTGAGCAGGACGGCATTCAGGCATGGTGGGATCTTGATGCCCGCGACCTGATGGGCGCCGATGCTGACAACTACGTTAAAGTCCCGGATACCCTGGACGTCTGGTTTGACTCCGGTTCAACCAGCTACTCGGTCGTCGATGCCCGCCCTGAATTTGACGGCAATGCCCCTGACCTGTATCTGGAAGGATCGGATCAGCACCGCGGCTGGTTTATGTCCTCACTGATGATCTCGACCGCGATGAAAGGCAAAGCGCCTTACCGTCAGGTACTGACGCACGGCTTCACCGTCGATGGTCAGGGCCGTAAGATGTCCAAGTCACTGGGCAATACTGTCAGCCCGCAGGATGTGATGAACAAACTGGGCGCCGATATTCTGCGCCTGTGGGTCGCCTCTACGGACTACTCCGGTGAGATCGCCGTATCCGACGAAATCCTTAAACGCTCTGCCGACAGCTATCGCCGCATCCGTAACACCGCACGTTTCCTGCTGGCAAACCTTGCCGGTTTTAATCCGGAAACCGATAGGGTGAAACCGGAAGAGATGGTGGTGGTGGATCGCTGGGCCGTTGGCCGTGCGCTGGCGGCACAGAATGATATCGTAGCCTCGTATGAAGCTTATGACTTCCATGAAGTCGTGCAGCGTCTGATGCAGTTCTGTTCGGTTGAGATGGGCTCCTTCTACCTGGATATCATCAAGGATCGTCAGTACACCGCGAAGGCCGATGGCCTGGCGCGTCGCAGCTGTCAGACGGCGCTGTGGTATATCGTGGAAGCGCTGGTGCGCTGGATGGCACCGATTATGTCCTTCACTGCCGATGAAATCTGGGGTTACCTGCCGGGTAAACGCAGCCAGTATGTCTTTACCGAAGAGTGGTTTGACGGGCTGTTCAGCCTGGAAGACAACCAGCCGATGAACGACAGTTACTGGGCAGAACTGCTGAAAGTACGCGGTGAAGTCAACAAGGTGATCGAGCAGGCCCGCGCTGATAAGCGGATTGGCGGGTCTCTGGAAGCCAGCGTGACGCTGTATGCTGACGCAGACCTGGCCGCGAAGCTGACCAGCCTGGGTGAGGAGCTGCGCTTTGTGTTGCTGACTTCCGGGGCGCAGGTTGCGGATTATGCGCAGGCCACCGCTGATGCACAGCAAAGCGAAGGGGTAAAAGGTCTGAAAATTGCCCTGAGCAAAGCGGAAGGCGAGAAGTGCCCGCGCTGCTGGCATTACACTAACGATATCGGCCAGAATGCTGAACACGCTGACGTGTGCGGCCGTTGTGTCACTAACGTCGCGGGCAGCGGCGAACAGCGTAAGTTTGCATGATGACTAAACCTGTTCTCTCAACCGGATTACGCTGGCTGTGGCTGGTGGTGTTGGTCATTGGCATCGATTTCGCCAGTAAGCAGTGGATTATGGATAATCTGATGCTGCACGAATCGATGCCGGTGATGCCATACTTTAACTTCTTCTATGCTCACAACTACGGCGCGGCGTTCAGCTTCCTCGCCGATAAAGGGGGCTGGCAGCGCTGGTTCTTTGCCGGCATTGCCATTGCTATCGTCGTGGTGCTGCTGGTGATGATGTACCGTACTCCAGCCACCAGTAAACTGAATAACATTGCCTATGCGCTGATTGTGGGTGGCGCAGTAGGTAACCTGTTTGACCGGTCATATCATGGCTTTGTGGTGGATTTCATCGACTTCTATGTCGGTGACTGGCACTTCGCCACGTTTAATATTGCCGACTGTGGTATCTGTATTGGTGCCGCGCTGATCGTGCTGGAAGGGTTCCTGAGCCCGGCCGGTAAACAGGCTAAGAATAAAGGGTAGGGCATGACCGATTCTGTACAGCGTAACAGCGAAGTGCTGGTACATTTCACCTTAAAGCTGGCGGACGGTTCCACGGCGGAATCGACGCGCAGCAACGGGAAACCCGCGCTGTTTTGTCTGGGCGATGGCAGCCTGTCAGAGGGGCTGGAAAGCCATTTGATTGGGCTGAAAACAGGCGATAAATGTGCCTTTGCGCTGGAAGCAGCCGATGCCTTTGGCGGCATCAGTCCCGATCTGGTTCAGTACTTCTCGCGCCGCGACTTTGTCGAGGCCGGGGAGCCGGAAATAGGTGCCATCATGCTGTTCAGCGGCATGGATGGTAACGAAATGCCGGGCGTGATCCGTGAGATTTCCGGGGATTCGATCACCGTGGATTTCAATCATCCACTGGCCGGACAGACTATTCACTTTGACGTAGAAGTGCTGGAGATTGATCCGGTACGGGAGACGAGCAATGCAGATCCTGCTGGCTAACCCGCGCGGCTTCTGCGCGGGCGTTGATCGCGCTATCAGTATTGTCGAGCGTGCGCTGGAGATGTATGGCGCCCCTATCTACGTGCGGCATGAAGTGGTGCATAACCGCTACGTGGTGAACAGCCTGCGTGAGCGTGGGGCGATTTTCATTGAGGAAATTGCTGAAGTGCCGGACGGGTCGATCCTGATCTTCTCGGCTCACGGCGTTTCTCAGGCCGTGCGTGCAGAAGCGAAAGCGCGTGACCTGACAATGCTCTTTGATGCGACCTGCCCGCTGGTCACCAAAGTGCATATGGAAGTCGCGCGTGCCAGCCGCAAAGGGACAGAAGCGATCCTGATTGGCCATGCCGGCCATCCGGAGGTAGAGGGCACGATGGGCCAGTACAATAACCCGAAAGGGGGCATGTACCTGGTTGAAGCGCCCGCGGATGTCTGGAAGCTACAGGTAAAAGACGAAAACAACCTGAGCTTTATGACGCAAACCACACTGTCCGTTGATGATACCTGTGAAGTGATTGACGCACTTCGCGCCCGCTTCCCGAAGATTATCGGTCCGCGTAAAGATGATATCTGCTATGCCACTACCAACCGCCAGGAGGCCGTGCGTACGCTGGCCCGGGATGCTGATGTGGTGCTGGTGGTTGGTTCGAAAAACTCCTCGAACTCAAACCGTCTGGCAGAGCTGGCACAGCGTGCCGGTAAGCTGGCACGCCTGATTGACTCGGCTGAGGATATTCAGGAAGAGTGGGTCAGAGGTGTGGGCTGTGTCGGGGTGACCGCTGGTGCCTCCGCACCCGATATTCTGGTGCAGCAGGTCATCCAGCGTCTCAATGAACTCGGCGGTGTTGATGCCATCGAACTGATTGGGCGTGAAGAGAATATCGTGTTTGAAGTGCCGAAAGAACTGCGCGTAGAGGTAAAGCAGATCACCTGAGGGCGGCTATCTTACTTGCTATTTTGAAGCTGGGCAGTGCTCACACTCCTCACGTACTACGTGTACGCTCCGGGTGTTGTGCGCTGTCCTTGTTCAAACTCGCTGCGCCGATGACGCCACGTTACGCCTGCCATGCTTAATCATTTCCTTTCCCCAATCCTGACGAAATCTGTTTTACTGATAATCCTCACGCGCTGGCGTAAAATTCTTATTATCCGTTTTTAGTTGTGGCGCAGAAGTTAACCGCTGGTTAATCTGGATGCGTTGTACATGCATAGAAATCTGTCAGGAATGAATAAATATGAGTAATGCAGCAATCCGTATCGCCATTGTGGGTGCCTCCGGGCGCATGGGACGCCAGTTAATCCAGGCGACGGTACAGGCTGAAGGGGCGTGTCTGGGAGCCGCGCTGGTGCGTTCAGCATCTTCCCTCGTAGGCGCTGATGCGGGCGAGCTGGCCGGTTGTGGCGTGCTGGGCGTGAACATCACCGATAACCTTGATGCGGTCGTGAATGACTTTGATGTACTGGTCGACTTTACCCGTCCTGAGGCTTCACTGCATTATCTGGACTTTTGCCGCCAGCATAAAAAAGCGATGGTGATTGGAACGACGGGGTTTGATGAGGCGGGTAAGGCGGCCATCAAAGCCGCCTCAGCGGATACCGCTATCGTATTTGCCGCTAACTTTAGCGTTGGCGTTAACCTGGTGCTGAAGCTGCTGGAGAAAGCAGCCAAAGTGATGGGTGACTATGCGGATATCGAAATTATTGAAGCGCACCATCGTCACAAAGTGGATGCGCCCTCAGGCACGGCGCTGGCGATGGGGGAGGCGATAGCAGACGCCATGAACTGGAACCTGAATGAGCATGCGGTCTATGCCCGTGAAGGCCACACTGGTGAACGCGAGGCACAGACCATTGGTTTTGCCACTGTGCGTGCCGGTGACATCGTCGGTGAGCATACGGCGATGTTTGCAGATGTGGGTGAGCGAGTAGAGATAACCCATAAGGCTTCAAGCCGTATGACCTTTGCGAATGGTGCGGTTCGTGCGGCAGTATGGTTGAAGGCGCATAAAGTTGGTCTTTATGACATGCGAAATGTGCTTAATCTTGATGATTTATAAGTGTTGTGTACCATCGTGATGTGGTTATTTCAATCATAACTATTTGATTGGAAGGGCAATAATTTTATTGCCCTTTTTGTTTTTTGTAAAAATACGGCTTTTAAGTTTTCCGTGCATCTTAACTGATTTAATATCTTCTTTTTCGCATTTATTTCCTCTCTTCCTGTCTGTTTTTGACCATTTGGTCTGATTTTTACCATTAACCGCCATGAAATAATTTACACCGTGGCAGGCAACCGATTTTATCACCAGGATATGTGGTGGTTTCAGGGTAAATGTTCCTGTTTTATCCTCAGTTAGTTAAAAATGACAGGAAAAGTGCCTCGCAGGGTAGACAACAGCGGGGGCGATCTTTAGAATGCGCGCAATTTGCCAAAAACTGAGCAGTCAGGCAGTTTTTGCATTGATTTTGGGGTCATTCCTGAATTAATATGCAGATATTGTGACTGTTTATTCCCCTGGAGGATGTTTTGATTAAGTCAGCGCTATTGGTTCTGGAAGACGGAACCCAATTCCACGGTCGGGCCATCGGGGCTACCGGATCGGCAGTGGGAGAAGTTGTTTTCAACACGTCAATGACCGGTTATCAAGAAATCCTCACTGATCCTTCCTATTCCCGCCAGATCGTCACTCTCACTTATCCCCATATCGGCAATGTCGGCACCAACGCCGCTGACGCAGAATCCACTCAGGTACACGCACAGGGTTTAGTTATCCGCGACCTGCCGTTGATTGCCAGCAACTACCGCAATGAAGAAGGCCTGTCGGACTATCTGACGCGCCACAACATTGTCGCTATTGCCGATATCGATACACGCAAGCTGACTCGTCTGCTGCGTGAAAAAGGGGCTCAGAATGGCTGCATTATCGCCGGAGACGCGCCGGATGCGGCAGAGGCGCTGGCCAAAGCAAAAGCGTTCCCGGGTCTGAAGGGTATGGACCTGGCGAAAGAAGTGACCGTGGCCCAGCCTTACAGCTGGCAGCAGGGTAGCTGGACGCTGGAAGGCGAACTGCCGGCACCTGCAGCGGCGGCCGATCTGCCCTTCCACGTGGTGGCTTACGACTACGGCGTGAAGCGCAATATTCTGCGCATGCTGGTGGATCGCGGCTGCCGCCTGACGGTCGTTCCTGCGCAGACCTCTGCTGAGGACGTTCTGAAGCTGAACCCGGATGGTGTTTTCCTCTCGAATGGTCCCGGCGACCCAGAGCCATGCGATTACGCCATTACTGCGATCAAACGCCTGCTGGAAACCGATATTCCGGTGTTTGGTATCTGTCTGGGCCATCAGCTACTGGCTCTGGCCAGCGGTGCAAAAACGGTGAAGATGAAGCTCGGCCACCACGGCGGTAACCACCCGGTGAAAGATCACGACAACAACACCGTGATGATCACCGCCCAGAACCATGGTTTTGCGGTGGATGACAGCAACCTGCCGGCAAACCTGCGCGTGACCCATACCTCGCTCTTTGATCATACGGTTCAGGGTATTCACCGCACCGATAAAGCTGCCTTCAGCTTCCAGGGCCATCCGGAAGCCAGCCCGGGTCCGCACGATGCTGCCCCGTTGTTCGATCACTTTATCGAACTGATTAAAGCCGCGAAATAAGATCGGGAGAGAAAGAGAATGCCAAAACGTACAGACATAAAAAGTATCCTGATCCTGGGCGCTGGCCCGATTGTCATCGGCCAGGCCTGCGAATTCGACTACTCCGGTGCCCAGGCCTGTAAGGCGCTGCGTGAAGAGGGTTACCGCGTTATTCTGGTGAACTCTAACCCGGCCACCATCATGACCGACCCGGACATGGCCGATGCAACCTATATTGAGCCGATTCACTGGGAAGTGGTGCGGAAGATCATCGAAAAAGAGCGCCCGGATGCAGTATTGCCGACCATGGGCGGCCAGACGGCGCTGAACTGTGCGTTAGAATTAGAGCGCCAGGGCGTGCTGGAAGAGTTTGGCGTAACCATGATTGGTGCTACCGCTGACGCGATTGATAAAGCCGAAGACCGCCGTCGTTTCGACGTGGCAATGAAAAAAATCGGCCTCGATACGGCGCGTTCAGGGATCGCCCACACCATGGAAGAAGCGCTGGCCGTGGCTGCTGACGTCGGCTTCCCGTGCATCATCCGACCTTCCTTTACAATGGGCGGCACCGGTGGCGGTATTGCCTACAATCGCGAAGAGTTCGAAGAGATCTGTGAGCGCGGCCTCGATCTGTCACCGACTAATGAGCTGCTGATTGATGAGTCGCTGATTGGCTGGAAAGAGTATGAGATGGAAGTGGTGCGTGATAAAAACGACAACTGCATCATCGTCTGCTCCATCGAAAACTTTGATGCCATGGGCATCCACACGGGTGATTCCATTACCGTTGCGCCAGCCCAGACGCTGACCGATAAAGAGTACCAGATCATGCGTAACGCTTCGCTTGCGGTGCTGCGTGAAATCGGCGTGGAAACCGGCGGGTCTAACGTACAGTTCTCCGTTAACCCGGAGAATGGCCGTCTGATCGTTATCGAGATGAACCCACGCGTGTCGCGTTCTTCTGCGCTGGCGTCTAAAGCCACCGGCTTCCCGATTGCCAAAATTGCCGCCAAGCTGGCGGTGGGCTTTACGCTGGATGAGCTGACTAACGACATTACCGGTGGCCTGACCCCGGCCTCGTTTGAGCCGTCTATCGACTACGTTGTGACGAAAATTCCACGCTTCAACTTTGAAAAGTTCGCCGGGGCTAATGATCGTCTGACCACGCAGATGAAATCTGTGGGTGAAGTGATGGCGATTGGCCGCACCCTGCAGGAATCGATGCAGAAAGCGCTGCGTGGCCTTGAAGTCGGTGCTCATGGTTTCGACCCGAAAGTTGACCTGAATGACCCGGAAGCGCTGACCACTATTCGCCGCGAGCTGAAAGATGCCGGTTGCGACCGTATCTGGTATATCGCTGATGCCTTCCGCGCCGGGATGAGCGTGGACGATGTTTTTGCGCTGACCAACGTTGACCGCTGGTTCCTGGTGCAGATTGAAGAGCTGGTGACGCTGGAAAGTCAGGTAGCAGAACAGGGTATTAACGGCCTGAGCTATGACTTCCTGCGCACGCTGAAGCGCAAAGGCTTTGCCGATGCGCGCCTGGCGGATGTGGCTGGCGTGTCTGAAGCGGAAATCCGTGCGCTACGCGAGCAGCATAACCTGCATCCGGTGTATAAGCGTGTTGATACCTGTGCGGCGGAATTCTCGACCAATACCGCCTACATGTACTCCACCTATGAAGAAGAGTGTGAAGCGAACCCGAATCAGGACCGTGATAAAATCATGGTGCTGGGCGGCGGTCCAAACCGTATCGGCCAGGGCATCGAGTTTGACTACTGCTGCGTTCATGCTTCGCTGGCGCTGCGTGAAGACGGCTTCGAGACCATCATGGTCAACTGTAACCCGGAAACCGTATCGACCGACTACGACACCTCTGATCGTCTGTACTTCGAACCCGTGACCCTGGAAGACGTGCTGGAAATTGTGCGCATCGAAAAGCCAAAAGGCGTTATCGTGCAGTACGGTGGCCAGACCCCACTGAAGCTGGCGCGCGCGCTGGAAGCCGCCGGTGTACCGGTTATCGGTACCAGCCCGGACGCCATTGACCGTGCTGAAGACCGCGAACGTTTCCAGCAGGCCGTTGAGCGCCTGGGCCTGAAGCAGCCGGCCAACGCCACCGTCACCGCCATCGATATGGCCGTAGAAAAAGCGGCGCTGATTGGCTATCCGCTGGTGGTGCGCCCGTCTTACGTACTGGGTGGCCGGGCGATGGAAATCGTGTACGACGAAATTGACCTGAAGCGCTACTTCAACACCGCGGTCTCGGTTTCTAACGACGCCCCGGTGCTGCTGGATCGCTTCCTTGACGACGCGGTTGAAGTCGACGTGGATGCGATCTGCGACGGTGAGCAGGTGCTGATCGGCGGTATCATGGAACACATTGAGCAGGCCGGTGTGCACTCCGGTGACTCGGCGTGTTCCCTGCCAGCCTACACGCTGAGTCAGGACATTCAGGACGTCATGCGTGAGCAGGTGAAAAAGCTGGCGTTTGAGCTGGGCGTACGCGGCCTGATGAACGTGCAGTTTGCGGTGAAGGATAATGAAGTTTACCTGATTGAGGTGAACCCGCGTGCCGCCCGTACCGTGCCGTTTGTCTCCAAAGCGACCGGCATGCCGCTGGCGAAGGTGGCTGCACGCGTGATGGCCGGTAAAACACTGGCTGCCCAGGGCGTGACCAAAGAGATTATCCCGCCGTACTACTCGGTGAAAGAAGTGGTGCTGCCGTTTAACAAGTTCCAGGGCGTTGACCCGATCCTTGGCCCGGAGATGCGTTCAACGGGCGAAGTGATGGGTGTAGGCCGTACCTTTGCTGAAGCGTTCTGCAAGGCGATGCTGGGCGCACAGAGCAACATGAAGAAAAGTGGCCGTGCGCTGCTGTCAGTGCGCGAAGGTGATAAAAAACGCATCGTTGAACTGGCGCAGCGTCTGCAGGACTTCGGCTTTGAACTGGATGCTACCGCCGGCACTGCCGACGTGCTGAAGGCCGCCGGGATTGCGGTGCGTCAGGTCAACAAGGTGCACGAAGGCCGACCGCACATTCAGGATCGGGTGAAAAACGGGGAGTACGTGTACATCGTTAACACCACCGCAGGGCGTCAGGCGATTGAGGACTCCAAGCTGATCCGCCGCAGTGCGCTGCAGTATAAAGTGCACTACGACACCACGCTGAACGGTGCATTCGCCACCACGACTTCCCTGCACTCCAGCGCGACGGATCAGGTCATTTCCGTACAGGAGATGCACGCGCAGATTAACGCATAATCTCGCCAGTGAAATGGGGCTGACTCTGGCCCGTCCTGCTGCTGTAAGGCCGATCTGACGATTGGCCTTTTTTTTGTCTCAGGTTTGTTACAGGGATTACGGGTTTTGTGATCTCCGCCATTGCAGCATCGCCTGCATCCTATAGTATTGTCCAGGCTCGATTTTTTTATATTCTGGGCTGAATGAACAGCCCGTTTAATACCCACAATTATAGGGAAATGATGATGAAAAAAATTGTACTGGCCACGCTGATCGGTGCAGTGATGTCGCAGTTTGCGTATGCGGCAAAAGATGTGACAACCAAACCTGACGTTTACTTCCTGAAAGAGTCGCAGTCGATTGACAGCCTGGCGCTGTTGCCTCCCCCTCCCGCCATGGACAGCATTGAGTTCCTGAACGATAAAACCCAGTACGATGCAGGTAAGATGCTGCGCAATACGCCGCGAGGGAAGCAGGCGTGGAAAGATGCTAATGTCGAAGGCGATGGCGTAGCCGAAGCGTTCTCAGAAGCGTACGGCATGACGATCTCGCCAGAGAAAACCCCTGAGCAGTACCGTCTGGTGAAGAAAATGCGCGAAGATGCGGGCGATCTGGCGACGCGCAGCGCCAAAGAGCATTACATGCGCATCCGTCCGTTTGCGTTCTATCACGAAGCGACCTGTCGCTCCGACGATGAAGGCAAGCTCTCTACCAACGGTTCTTACCCTTCCGGGCATACCACTATCGGCTGGGCAACGGCGCTGGTGCTGTCTGAAATTAATACCGAACGGCAGGGGCAGATTTTACAGCGGGGCTATGAGATGGGGCAAAGTCGTGTCATCTGTGGATATCACTGGCAGAGTGACGTCACCGCCGCCCGCGTCGTCGCATCGGCGATTGTGGCGCGTCTGCACGCGGAACCCACCTTCGTGACTCAGCTGCAAAAAGCCAAAGATGAATTTAAACGCCTGAAGGGCAGTGCTCATTAAGACACCTTTTGCGGGCGGTCTGTTCCGCCCGCGCTGAAAGACAGGCGGGGGCGCCTTTATCAGCGCCCTCCACCCCCCATCAGGACAACGCCACCTTAATCCCCAGGGCGATCAGTACGCCGCCGAGCAGCTTATCAACGATACGCTGGGCTTTTGCCAGCCCGCGACGCACCGGGCCACTCTGGATCAACATCACCAGCAGCGGCCACCACAGCATGGACAGGCCGAGGATGATGCCCGCATACAGCAGCTTCTCGTGAAGGCTCGAGTCAACACTCAGAACCTGTGTGAAGATCGACAGGAAAAATAACGTCGCTTTAGGATTCAGCAGGTTACACAAATAACCCTGCAAAAAGGCCTTTTTCAGTGAGGTTTGCTCGGGCGTCACGTTACTGAGGTCCATCTTGCTGCCACCGCGCGACAGCAGCGCCTGTATGCCGATATAAATCAGATAGGCGGCACCGGCATATTTCAGCAGCATAAACAGCCACGGCGTTGTGGTGATGACCACGGCCAGCCCGGCCACGCAGTAAGCCATATGGGTGGCAACGGCACAGTTTACGCCTAATGCGCTCATCAGCGCGGCGCTGCGACGGTAACGTGCGGCGTTTTTGATAATCAGAAAAAAGTCAGGGCCGGGGGAGAGCATGCCCAGCACCACAATCGTGGCGACGAATAAGCTGGTTTCTAACATAGTGGCGGTCTTTAGCGGATTGAGCGGCAGATTCTACCATGTCTCCTTGTTTTGTGCGGCGAAAAATAGGCGGAAGGTGATGTAACCGATACACTGAAAAACCTTTACCGAATATCCTCCGCTTACCTATCGACGAAAGTTTCGCCTTTACGTATCATGGCGCCAATTTTACCCCCTGCTGAGTTTGATATGATGATTAGCCTGATTGCAGCCCTTGCGGCTGACCGCGTTATTGGGATGGAAAACGCCATGCCCTGGCACTTGCCTGCCGACCTGGCGTGGTTTAAGAAGCACACCCTCAACAAGCCAGTGATCATGGGCCGTCGCACCTGGGAATCAATTGGCCGTCCGCTGCCAGGGCGTCTGAACATTGTTATCAGCAGCCAGAAAGGCGATGCAGCCGGGGTGACCTGGGTAACCTCGATTGAGGAGGCGCTGAAAACGGCAGGGGATGTTGAGGAACTGATGGTGATCGGCGGTGGGCGTATTTATGAACAATTACTGCCGCGCGCAGACCGCCTGTATCTGACGCATATTGATGCAGAAGTGGAAGGGGACACCCATTTCCCGGACTATGAACCGGATGAATGGCAGTCCGTGTTCAGCGAATTCCATGATGCGGATGAGAAGAACTCCCACAGCTTCTGCTTCGAGATTTTAGATCGCCGTTAACTGACCGGGGCGGACACGCTGTACCGGTCCGCCCGACCTGGGCTCTGTTAACGTTCGCGGTTCGACACCTGAGTAAATACACGCTTATCTTCCCAGCGCAGCATGGTCAGCGTACCTCCCCAGCAGCAGCCGGTATCCAGGGCAATAATCCCTTCTGGTGTACCTTTTCCTTCCAGCGAAGCCCAGTGACCAAACACGATGGTATAATCGCGCGGTACGACTCCGGGAATGTTGAACCACGGTTTTAACGGCGGAGGAGCACTGTCCGGAGCCTCTTTCGCAATCATGTCCAGTTGGCCGTTCGGGAAGCAAAAACGCATCCGCGTCAGGGCATTGGTGCTGAAGCGTAAGCGGGCCAGCCCCGTCAGCTCGGGGGACCAGTTGTTAGGCATATCTCCGTACATGGCATCGAGAAACAGCGGATAAGTATCACTGCTCAGTACGGCTTCCACTTCACGTGCGCAGCTTTGTGCCGTTTCAATGTCCCACTGCGGGGTTATCCCGGCATGGGCCATGACCAGCTTTTTTTCTTCATCAACCTGAAGCAATGGCTGACGACGAAGCCAGTTGATCAGCAGATCAGCGTCAGGGGCTTCCAGTAGCGGCGTGATACGATCTTTGGGTTTATTGCGGCTGATACCGGCATACACCGCCAGCAGATGCAGGTCATGGTTGCCCAGCACCAGTCTGACGCAGTCGCCCAGATAACGCACAAAACGCAGAACTTCCAGTGACGCAGGCCCACGAGCCACCAGGTCTCCGGTCAGCCAGAGCTGATCGGACGCCGGGTCAAACTGCGCCTGATCAAGCAGCGAACGCAACTCGTCGTAGCAACCGTGAACATCACCGATTAAATAAGTGCTCATGCAAAAAGGCCGGTTTAATGAATATGGGTGGCAATAGCCAGACGGAAGACCGGGATATCAACGACGAAGGACTCACCATCGGCATCGAGCATCTGGTAGTGGCCCTGCATGGTGCCCATTGGGGTTTCGAGTATCGCTCCGCTGGTGTACTGAAACTCGCCGCCGGGTTCGATGTGTGGCTGTTCGCCCACCACGCCTTCACCCTGAACTTCGGTTTCACGGCCGTTACCGTTGGTTATTAACCAGTAACGGCCGATGAGCTGAACCGGGATACGCCCCAGATTACGAACAGTGATGGTGTAAGCAAACACGTAACGTTCTTCATCAGGTGCAGACTGTGACGCGACGTAAGCACTTTGCACCTGAACACAGACTTTGGGCGTATTGTTCATACTCAGTTCTCCTGCGGCTGAGGATGCGCAGTCAACCAGTTCGCCAGACGGCAATATTGTGCAACGCTGATATTCTCCGCACGTAGCGTCGGATCAATCTCCATTTCTGCCAGCGCGTCGGCAGAGAACAGATGACCCAGGCTGTTACGCAGCGTCTTACGACGTTTGCCGAAAGCTTCTGTGGTGATGCGACTCAGGGCACGAATATCGTCAACCGGGTGAGGGATCTGCGCATAAGGCATCAGACGCACCACGGCGGAATCGACTTTCGGTGCCGGGGTAAAGGATTCTGGTGGCACTTCCAGCACCGGGATCACCTGGCAGTAATATTGCGCCATGACGGTCAGACGGCCATAGGCTTTGCTGCCAGGACCGGCAACCAGGCGATTCACCACCTCTTTTTGCAGCATAAAGTGCATGTCCTGGATGGCACCGGTATAGCTGAACAGGTGGAACATCAGGGGGGTGGAAATGTTATAGGGCAGATTACCAAACACGCGCAGCTTTTGCCCTTTTTCCTGCGCATAGGCGGCGAAGTCAAAGGCCATGGCATCCTGCTGGAAAATGGTCAGCTTAGGGCCAAGAAAAGGGTGAGTCTGCAAACGCGCGGCCAGGTCACGGTCAATTTCAATGACCGTCATGGCATCCAGACGTTCCCCTACCGGCTCGGTAAGCGCAGCAAGGCCGGGGCCGATCTCAACCACCACTTCACCCTTCTGTGGGTGGATGGCATTAACAATACTTTCGATAATGTACGGATCGTTAAGGAAGTTCTGTCCAAAACGTTTGCGGGCAAAGTGGCCCTGGTGAACGCGACTATTCATTACTGCTCTTAATCATGGTAATGGCGAGGTTAAGCGCCGTCTTAAAGCTGCCCGCATCAGCCTGACCGCTTCCGGCCAGCTCAAGAGCTGTGCCATGGTCAACAGACGTGCGGATAAATGGCAGACCGAGGGTGATATTCACCGCCCGACCAAAGCCCTGATATTTTAGCACCGGAAGTCCCTGATCGTGATACATCGCCAGCACCGCATCGGCATGTTGCAGATATTTCGGCTGGAACAACGTATCAGCAGGCAGCGGCCCGGTCAGCCGTATTCCGCGCTGCCGGAGTTCTTCCAGCGCCGGGATAATGACGTCTATCTCTTCACGACCCATATGGCCGCCTTCACCCGCATGCGGATTCAGACCGCAGACAAAAATATGCGGCGCAGGCAGACCAAACTGGCGTTGCAGATCCGCATTCAGGATGGTGATCACCTCATGCAGGCTGTCACGTGTGATGCTGTCCGCAACCTCTTTCAGCGGCAGATGGGTGGTGGCCAGCGCCACGCGCAGCTCCTCCGTTGCCAGCATCATGACCACGCGTTCACACCCGGCACGTTCAGCGAAGAATTCAGTATGCCCGCTGAAAGGAATACCCGCATCGTTAATCACGCCCTTGTGGACCGGTCCGGTGATCAGTGCGGCAAACTCGCCGCTCAGGCAGCCGTCGCAGGCGCGGGCAAGCGTGGCCAGCACGTATTGACCATTCTCGACGCAGAGCTCACCCGGTACGGCAGGCTGCGCCAGCGGTACCGGCAGCACGGTAAGGGTGCCGGCCTGCTGTGGCACTGCGGGACGGTCCGGCTGATAGAGGCGCAGAGTCAGGGGTAAATGCAAAGCTGCCGCGCGGGTGCGCAGCAGCTCAGGGTCGGCACAGACAACCAGCTCAACCGGCCAGTCTTGCCGGGCCAGTTGAACGATTAAGTCGGGACCAATCCCGGCGGGTTCGCCGGGAGTAATCACCACGCGTTGGCTACTGCGCATTCGGATCCAGAATCTTCACGTAGGCAGCCGCGCGCTGTTCCTGCATCCAGGTCTGCGCTTCTTCGGAGAACTTACGGTTGAACAGCAGGCGGTAAGCACGCTCTTTCTTCGCTGCATCGGTCTTATCGACTTTACGGGTATCCATCAGCTGTATCAGATGCCAGCCGAAGGAGGAGTGCACCGGACCGCTCATCTGGCCTTTCTGCAGGCGCAGCAGGGCATCACGGAAAGCCGGGTCGAACACCTCCGGTGAGCTCCAGCCGAGATCGCCGCCCTGGTTCGCTGAACCTGGATCCTGCGACAGCTGTTTCGCCGCATCAGCGAAGGTCAGCTTGCCGCTTTTGATCTCTGCGGCCACTTCCTGCAGCTTCTGGCGTGCCTGATCGTCAGTCATGATCGGCGAGGGCTTGAGCAGGATATGGCGTGCATGAACTTCAGTTACCGAGATGCTCTGGTTATCACCGCGCATATCGTTCACTTTCAGGATATGGAAACCCACACCCGAACGGATCGGACCAATGATGTCACCTTTCTTCGCCGTCACCAGCGCCTGAGCAAACAGGGATGGCAGCTCCTGAATACGGCCCCAGCCCATGTTGCCGCCTTTCAGCGCCTGTGGGTCGGCAGAGTAGGTGATTGCCAGCTTGCCGAAATCAGCGCCGGACTTCGCTTCGCCAGCCAGCTGTCTGGCCAGGCTTTCCTGGTCATCCACCTGCTGCTGAGTCGGGTTCTCTGGCAGTGGCAGCAGAATGTGGCTCAGGTTCAGCTCTGTACCGGCATCATTCTGTGACGCCAGCTGCGTAGCGAGCTGATCCACTTCCTGGGGCAGGATGGTGACGCGGCGGCGAACTTCGTTGTTGCGCACTTCTGAGGTGAGCATCTCCTTACGGATCTGCTCACGGTAGGTGGCATAGTTCATACCATCGTACGCCAGACGGCTGCGCAACTGATCGACACTCATTTTATTCTGAGCGGCAATGTTACCGATCGCCTGATCCAACTGGGCATCGGACACCTGAATACCGGCCTGTTTTGCCATTTGCAGCAAAATATTATCCATCACCAGACGTTCAAGGATCTGGTGACGCAGGGTTTTGTCATCCGGTAGCTGCTGACCTGCCTGCTGCGACTGGCCTTTTACGGACTGCATCATGCCATCCACATCACTTTCCAACACTACGCCGTTATTCACTACGGCAGCAACTTTATCAACAACTTGCGGGGCTGCGAACGCCGTGTTGGCTGTCAGGGCTGCACCGAGGATCAGCATTCTCCAGTTCTTCATACTTTTTCCATTCTTCTATCCGCACTGCGGGTTTGCCTACCAAACATCACAACATCAGAAAGCGCGTTGATAGGGCAGGATGCCCTGACGCAGCATCTGACCGGTACCTAACCCATAGCTTGGGCTGAGGCCACGCAGTTCAATGTTGAACGAGATTTTATTGTCGTACTTACTGTTGTCGTTTTCCCAACCGTTGATCTTACGTTCGTAGCCAAGGCGGAGCGCATAGCAACAGGAGCTGTACTGCACGCCAATCAGCTGATCGGCAGCCTGGTTGGCTTTGGTATCATAATACCAGGCCCCAACGACAGACCATGCATCAGCAATTGGCCAGCTGGCAGTAGCACCGATCTGCGAAATCTCCTGCTGCCAAAGCGGGTTATTTAAGCTGGTCAGCGTTTGCTGCACATACTCCTTGCTGGTGTAGCGGTAGTTCAGCTGGATCATCCGGTCTGCATCCCGGCGGTATTCCAGTACGGCATTACCCTGCGAAATATCATTCAGGTTAGTGTCATATTGCAGTCCGCCGCGCGCTGCCCACCGGTCACTGATCTTCCAGTAACTGTCGCCAGCCCATACCAGGCTCCCCCTGTCGTCGTCGCTCGTGGTGTTTAACCCGGTACGAGCCGGGGTGAACGAGTAGATTTGACCAATGGAAGCGTTAAAACGTTCAACCAGTTGATCATCAAAAATTCGCGAGGTGACACCGGTGCTGACCTGGTTTGCGGAGGCGATGCGATCCAGACCGCTGTAAGTGCGGTCACGGAACAGGCCCGTGTAGTCACTTTGCAGCAGCGTAGAGTCATAGGCACGGATATCACTCTGGTCGCGATACGGCGTGTAGAGGTACTGTACGCGCGGTTCCAGCGTCTGGGTGTACCCTTTTGCCCAGTCCATGTCGCGGTCAAATACCATCTTGCCATCAACTTTGAACTGCGGCATCACGCGGTTGACCGAGTCTTTTAACTGATTGTCACTGTTGCCCGACAGAGAGTTGTAGTACTCAATATTGTCCTGCTGATAATGCGTGGCCAGCAGTTTGGCTTCGGTGTTCAGGCTTCCCCAGCCGTTTGACATCGGTAAATCAATCGTCGGCTCAAGGTGCAGACGCGTGGCGTCCGGCAGCTTCTCATTGACGTTGGTGAATTTTACCGCCTGGGCATACAGATGAGTATCAAACGGGCCGACATCATTCTGGTAATAATTAATATCGAGCTGAGGTTCGGCGCGATAGACGTCACGGGTCGCATTGGTCGAGAAAATCTGGAACTGTTTAGTCGACAGCGTGGCATCCCAGTTGGTATCAGCGTAGCCAATACTGAACTTCTGCGTGACGTAACCATCGGTGGTGGAACCGTACGTGGAGTCGAGATCGTTAAAATAGTACGGATCGCTGACTTTGGTGTAGTCAGCATTGAAGCGCCAGTGCTGATCGTAAACGCCGGTATGGCGCCAGTAGAACAGCCAGCGGTTGGAATCTTTATCGTCCGGATGCTCTCGGTTATACAAACTGTCTGAACCGAGGTAGTCGAACTGCATCAGGCCCTGGCCGGCAACGGTCAGGTAGCGGAACTCATTCTGCCACTGCATACCACGGCGGCTGATGTAGTGTGGTGTCAGCGTGGCATCGGCCTGTGGCGCAATGTTCCAGTAATACGGCAGCATAAATTCGAAGCCGGTATTACTGCCGTATTTCGCATTCGGGATCAGGAACCCGGAGCGGCGCTTGTCGCCGACCGGCAACTGCAGGTAAGGGCTGTAAAATACCGGCACCGGACCGATTTTAAAGCGGGCATTCCAGATTTCAGCCAGCTGTTCATCGCGGTCGTGGATCACTTCAGAACCCACCACGCTCCAGCTGTTTTGTCCCGGCAGGCAGGACGTGAACGTGCCATTTTCCAGGATCGTGTAGCGGTTATTATCACGCAACTTCATCTGGTCCGCGACACCGCGCCCCTGGCGACCCACCATCTGATAGTTACCGTTCCAGACGTTGGTATCTTTGGTATTCAGATTGGACCAGGCTTTCGGACCTTTCAGGATGACCTGGTTGTCATCATAGTGCACATTACCCAGGGCATCGACGGTTCGCGTCGGCGTCGTTTGCCCGTTAAGTATTTTTTGATGCAGCTGAACTTCATCGGACTGCAGGCGGCTGTTACCCTGACGGATATCAACATTACCCGTAAAGACGGCGTCATCAGGATAGTTGCCTTTGGCGGTATCGGCATCGATGGTGACGGGCAACTGATTCGTCGCCTTTCCCTGCACCAGAGGACGGTCGTAACTGGGCACCCCAAGCATACACTGTGATGCGAGGTCATCGGCCAACCCTTGCTGGCTGTAAAGAGCTGTACCAATTAACGTGGCCAGCAATGTAGGTAGTCTTTTATTCATACGCGGTATCGAGAATTCCGTAATCACTGGCATCATGCCGACAAACGGTCAGAGACTAACGTACTCAACTGCATTGCGCTAGTCATACCCTTAATCTTTCAAGCATATGTTGAGTTTGACAGCGCTCCTCTCCCGGGTCACCTGTTTTTAGTCGGTGTGCGGGTTTAGCCCGGAACTGCCTTCTGCTTCTTGAAATCATTCGGGTATACTTCTGATTGTCTGGCCGCGTACCAATAGGCTGTGAGAGAAATGACAGGTATGATAATGCAATTTTTAGCCTTCAGCATGGCGAATTGAGGAGTATATGCGCTATTGGGGAAAAGTTTTGGGTCTTGTGCTGGGTTTATTGTCCGGCGCGGGCTTCTGGGGCGTGGTTTTTGGCCTGCTGGCCGGACATCTGATTGATAAAGCGCGCTCACCTGCCCGTCAGGGATATTTTGCGAATCAGCAGACCCGCCAGGCGCTGTTTTTCCGCACCACATTCCAGGTGATGGGGCATCTGACGAAATCGAAAGGCCGGGTCACGGACGCCGATATTCAGATGGCGTCGCTGTTAATGGATCGTATGCAGCTTGATGCGGCCGGACGGGCGGCAGCACAGCAGGCCTTTCGTGAAGGTAAGCAGGGCGACTATCCCCTGCGCGATAAGCTGCGTGAACTGCGCAGCGCCTGCTTTGGCCGCTTTGACCTGATCCGAATGTTCCTGGAAATTCAGATTCAGGCCGCCTTTGCCGACGGTTCGCTGCATCCCAATGAACGCCAGGTGTTGTATGTCATCGCTGAGGAGCTGGGTATTTCCCGGGCGCAGTTTGACCAGTTCCTGCGCATGATGGAAAGCGGCCAGCAATTTGGCGGCGGGGCGTATCAGGGCGGATCTTCACAGGGTGGATTTGCCGGCGCCCAGCGCGGGCCTACGCTGGACGATGCCTGCAGCGTACTGGGGGTCAGGAGTAGCGATGATGCCACCACCATTAAGCGTGCCTATCGTAAGCTGATGAGTGAACATCATCCGGATAAACTGGTAGCGAAAGGCTTACCGCCGGAGATGATGGAGATGGCGAAGCAGAAAGCGCAGGAAATTCAGGGGGCATACGACCTGATCAAACGCGAGAAAGGATTTAAATAATCGGTGAAAGAGGGCGAACCGAAAAAAGGTTCGCCCCGTGCCGGATTAAAATTCCGCTGGCTGACGGAATGTCATTGGTGTGCCGTACTGCGGATGAGTAATGCTCAGACTCTCTGCATGCAGTTGCAGACGGGGGGCTATCATTCTGGCTTCATCGTGCGCATAGAAGTTATCTCCCAGTATCGGATGCCCCAGCGCCAGCATATGCACGCGCAGCTGATGAGAACGGCCGGTAATCGGCTTCAGCTTTACGCGGGCGCTGTTATCACTGGCGTAATCCAGCACCTGATACTCTGTCTGTGCCGATTTCCCGGTGTCAAAACAGACTTTCTGCTTAGGCCGGTTCGGCCAGTCACAGATTAGCGGTAAATCCACCACCCCTTTCTCCGGCTGCGGATGTCCCCAGACGCGTGCCACATAAGTTTTCTGTGGTTCACGCTCGCGGAACTGACGCTTAAGCTCCCGCTCGGCGGCTTTGGTCAGCGCTACCACGATAACGCCGCTGGTGGCCATGTCCAGCCGGTGAACCGATTCTGCCGTCGGGAAGTCACGCTGGACGCGCGTCATGACGCTGTCCTTGTGCTCATCCAGACGACCCGGTACGGACAGCAGCCCGCTGGGTTTATTGATCACCATGATGTGCTCATCCTGATAGAGGATATGCAGCCACGGCTCCAGCGGCGGATGATAGGGTGCCATCATCATTTACTGATGCGTCACAACAATCAGACGCAGCGCATCAAGACGCCAGCCTGCATCGTCAAGGTTGGCCAGCACCTGTTCACGATTACTTTCCAGTGCCTCAATTTCATCCTGACGGATATTGGGATTGACGGCGCTCAGAGCCAGCAGACGCGACAGTTCCGCACTCAGTTTCTCATTGGCCTCGCTCCTTGCCGCATCAATCAGCTTGCGTGCTTCGATGGCGGCCTGCTCTTCTGACAGCTTGATGATCTCGTGTACGTCCTGCTGCACCGCATTCACCAGTTTGCTGCCGGTGTGGCGGTTTACCGCGTTCAGCTGACGGTTGAAACTTTCAAACTCGACTTTGGCTGCAAGGTTGGTGCCCTTACGGTCAACCAGCATGCGCACCGGGGTGGGCGGCAGGAAGCGGGTCAGCTGCAGATGCTTCGGTGCCTGAGCCTCCACGACGTAGATCAGCTCAACCAGCAGGGTACCGACGGGCAGCGCCTTGTTCTTCAGCAGCGAAATCGCGCAGCTGCCGGTATCCCCGGAGAGGATCAGATCCAGACCATTTCGGATGATGGGGTGTTCCCAGCTTACGTATTGCGCATCTTCACGCGACAGTGCCTGGTTACGGTCAAAGGTAATGGTACAGCCATCTTCCGGCAGGCCCGGGAAGTCGGGCACCAGCATATGGTCGCCAGGGGTGAGGATAATCAGGTTATCACTGCGATCTTCCTGGTTAATGCCGACAATATCAAACAGGTTAAGGGCGAAATTGACCAGCTCAATGTCGTTATCCTGTTCGGCGATCTTATCTGCCAGCGCCTGCGCTTTTTCGCCGCCGTTAGAGTTCAGTTCCAGCAGACGGTCGCGTCCCTGTTCCAACTGTACTTTCAACGCATCGTGCTGCTTGCGGCACGCCTGGATAAAGTCATCCAGTCCTTCGGTATTTTCCGGAGCGGCCAGATACTCGATCAGCGGCGCATAGACGCTGTCGTAAACGGTACGACCGGTCGGACAGGTGTGCTCAAACGCATCCAGCCCTTCGTGATACCACTTCACCAACACGGACTGCGCCGTCTTTTCCAGATAAGGAACGTGGATCTGGATATCGTGCGCCTGGCCGATACGGTCAAGACGGCCAATTCGCTGTTCCAGCAGATCCGGGTTGAACGGCAGATCGAACATTACCATCTGGCTGGCAAACTGGAAGTTACGGCCTTCTGAACCGATTTCTGAGCACAGCAGAACCTGAGCGCCGTCTTCTTCGGAGGCAAACCACGCGGCTGCCCGGTCACGTTCGATGATTGACAGGCCTTCATGGAACACGGCGGCACGGATGCCTTCGCGCTCGCGCAGCACCTGCTCAAGCTGCAGTGCCGTTGCGGCTTTGGCGCAGATCACCAGCACCTTCTTATCCCGGTTACTGGTCAGGAAGCCCATCAGCCATTCAACGCGCGGGTCAAAGTTCCACCAGGTACCGCTGTCGCCTTCAAATTCCTGATAAATCTGCTCCGGGTAAAGCATATCGCGGGCGCGTTCATCGGCAGATTTACGGGCGCTCATGATGCCGGAAACTTTGATCGCTGTCTGATACTGTGTAGGTAACGGCAGGCGAATCTGATGCAGTTCGCGTTTCGGGAACCCTTTTACCCCGTTACGGGTGTTACGGAACAGGACGCGGCTGGTGCCGTGACGGTCCATCAGCATGCTGATCAGCTCCTGACGGGCTTCCAGCTTGCCTTCACGATCGCTGTTTGCTGTTTGCAGCAGCGGCTCAATATCCTGTTCACCCATCAGGTCGTTAAGCAGGTTCAGTTCATCGTTGCTGATGGTTTTGTCCGCTAGCAGCATGGCTACCGCATCGGCAATCGGACGGAAGTGCTTCTGCTCTTCAACAAACTGGGCGAAATCATGGAAACGATTGGGGTCAAGCAGACGCAGACGGGCGAAATGGCTCTCCATGCCCAGCTGCTCTGGCGTGGCGGTCAGCAGCAGGATCCCCGGGATCTGCTCGGCTAACTGTTCAATAACCTGGTACTCGCGGCTTGGTGCCTCTTCTGACCACACCAGGTGATGGGCTTCATCGACCACCATCAGGTCCCACTCGGCATCCGCCAGTTTTTCCAGGCGCTGCTTGTTGCGGCGGACAAAGTCCAGCGAACAGATAATCATCTGTTCCGTTTCAAACGGGTTATCGCTGTCGTGCTGCGCTTCGGCATAGCGGTCATCATCAAACAGCGCGAAGCGCAGGTTGAAGCGGCGCAGCATCTCAACCAGCCACTGGTGTTGCAGGGTTTCCGGCACCACAATCAGAATACGTTCAGCACGGCCTGCCAGCAGCTGCTGGTGAATGATCATCCCGGCTTCGATGGTTTTCCCTAAGCCCACCTCATCGGCCAGCAGTACGCGCGGCGCGTGGCGGCGGCCAACATCGTGAGCGATATGCAACTGATGGGGGATCAGGTTGGTACGCATTCCGCGCAGGCCGCTGGTGGCCAGGCGATACTGCTCACTCTGGTACTTTCGCGCGCGAAAGCGCAGGGCAAAACGGTCCATACGGTCCAACTGCCCGGCAAACAGGCGATCCTGCGGTTTGCCAAACACCAGTTTGCTGTCCAGCATCACTTCACGCAGAACGACGTTTGCTTCTTCGCTATCAAGCCGGGTGCCGACATAACTGACCACGCCATTGTCGGTAATTACCTCGTCAACCTCCATCTGCCAGCCTTCGTGGCTGGTGATGGTGTCACCGGGATTGAACACCACGCGGGTGATCGGTGAATCACTTCTGGCGTAGAGACGGTTTTCGCCCGTGGCAGGAAAGAGCAGGGTAACCATACGTGTATCTACGGCAACCACAGTTCCCAATCCCAGTTCGCTTTCCGTATCGCTTATCCAGCGCTGACCAAGTGTAAAAGGCATAAATATTCGGCTCGATTCTCGTCTAGTTTATTTTCGGCAATAGCACTGCTGCCCGGTAAAGAGTGCCCGGCGATGAATGCACACAGTCTGCACAGCAGCTTCAAGTATGAGGGTGTTGATACTCAGGAAGGGCGCTATGGTACTGGAAGGCTGCCCGTTCGTCACCTGTCAAAAAAGCCCCAGCTGTCCAGTGACCAGTGTAGCAAAGTCATCCTGCATAAAGGGCAGGATGCCATCGGCTACCGGCTCCAACTGCCGTGTGAGGTAGTGATCGTAGTCCAGCGGCGTGAGGCGGGCTTCCAGCGGCTCGGGGCCTGACGTCGCCATTACATAGCGGATCTTCCCCCCTTTCTGATACAGCAGCGGCCGGCCCAGCTTCTCATTCTGTTCATCCGCAATACGCGCGGCACGCACGTGCGGAGGCACGTTGCGCTGATACTCGCCCAGCGGGCGACGCAGGCGCTTGCTGTAAGTCAGCTGATCGTCCAGCTCGCCCTCCATCAGCTGGCGCACGGTTTCAAGGATATAATCCTGATAAGGCTGTCCGGTAAAGATGCGCAGATAGAGCTCCTGCTGAAATTTCTGTGCCAGTGGCGTCCAGTCAGTACGGACGGTTTCCAGCCCCTTAAACACCATACGCTGATTATCCCCGTTACGGATCAGGCCCGCGTAGCGTTTTTTGCTGCCCTGTTCAGCGCCGCGTATGGTGGGCATCAGAAAGCGGCAGAAGTGGGTTTCGTACTCCAGTTCCAGCGCGCTGTCCAGATTGAACGTTGTGCGCAGATGCTCCTGCCACCACTGATTGACCCGGTTCACCAGATGGCGGCCAATGTCCGCGGCCTGTGTTTCATCATGAGCCGACTTCAGCCAGACGAAGGTGGAGTCCGTATCGCCATAAATGACGTCATAGCCTTCTGCTTCGATCAGTTCACGGGTCTGACGCATAATATCGTGGCCACGCATCGTTATTGACGACGCCAGGCGGGGATCGAAAAACCGGCAGGCGCTGGTACCCAGTACGCCGTAGAAGGCATTCATAATGATTTTCAGCGCCTGCGAAAGGGGCTTGTTGCCCTGTTTTTTAGCTTCTTCACGGCCCTGCCAGATCTGGTTCACAATGGCGGGCAAACAGTGGGTGGTGCGGGAGAACCGCGCCCCACGGTAGCCGGGGACAGAGTCGGACTCATCCGGATGTGCCATCCCTTCGACCAGTCCCACCGGATCAATCAGGAAGGTGCGGATGATCGAGGGGTACAGGCTTTTATAATCCAGTACCAGCACCGAGTCATACAGGCCGGGGCGCGAGTCCATCACGTATCCGCCCGGGCTGGCTTCCGGCGCCACATCCCCCAGGTTCGGCGCGACAAATCCCGCACGGTGCATGCGCGGCAGATAAAGATGGCTAAATGCAGCAACGGAACCCCCGTGCCGGTCAACCGCCAGACCATTCACTGAGGCGCGCTCCAGCAGGAAGGGCATCAGCTCGGTGTGCTGGAAAATTCGGGTAACCAGCTCACAGTCCTTCAGGTTGTAATGGGCCAGCGCAGGCTTATCTTCCGCAAAACGCTGGTTAATTTCTTCCATGCGCTGCCAGGGATTATTGATGGCTTTGCCCTCTCCCAGCAGTTCGCGCGATACCGCTTCCAGGCTGAAAGACTCGAAGTTCCAGAACGCGGATTTCAGGGCATCGATACCATCAATAATCAGCCGGCCGCTGGCCTGGGCAAAGAAGATCCCGGGCTTGAAACCGTGTTCACGCCACTCGAGTGCCGGGCTGTGCCCGCGTCCCAGATTCAGGGGAATGCCGTAACGGTCGGCGTGTTTTTGCAGGACACGCAGATCAAACTGTACGACGTTCCAGCCGATCAGCACGTCGGGATCGTGGCGTGCAAACCAGGCATTGAGTTTTTCCAGCAGCAGCGGCCGGCTGGCAACGTACTCCAGATGAAAATCGAGCGTGCTGGCATCGCCGTTTTCCGGGCCGAGCATATAGACATCTCGCTGGCCGCAGCCCTCCAGCCCGATGCAGTACAGCTCACCGTGACGGGTGGTTTCAATATCCAGCGAGACCCATTTCAGCGGGGGACGATAGTCCGGATGGGGTTTCAGCCGGGTATTGACCATACGATCTCCGGCGGGCTGACCGCTGAACCAGACCGGTGCGGTAATGAAGCGCTCCATCAGAAAACGATCCGGCGGGCGCACGTCGGCTTCATACAGGGTGATGCCCTTTTCCCGCAGCAGTTTTTCCAGCCGCTGGAGCTGGCGCTGCTGACGGCAGTACAGTCCTACCACCGGCCGCTGGCGAAAATCTTTCATCTCAAGGGGAGCAAAGCGCCAGTGACGCTCGCCGGTCAGCAGTGCGGCGGCGGCAGCCTGCTGTTCGGCAGGGATAAATGCCACCGACTCCTGCGGAGGCAGTACCACCTGCTGAGGTCCCGTATCGGTTGCCAGCCATAGCGTGATTTCACTGCCTGCGGGGGTGTCCCGCCAGTGGCGAGTTAACAGAAATCCTGCACGTGCGTCGTTCACCTTTTCTCCTTAAGATTTCAGGCTGCTCTGCGTTGGCGGCACTGACTGACCCCATTACTGACTTCAGTCAGTGGAGGGAGCACCTTCATTTGCCGCCCTGATACCACTCGAATGATGGTGGTGACAGGCTGCCAGAAGCTCAATAATAGCATGTTTATTTATACAGTGTTCATGCGGGGGTTCTCTTATGCTACGTTCCCATACAAAACAGGCCTTGACGCTTGACTGAAGCCTCTGGACAATCCGGGATTCTGTTAATCAGTTTGGAACATTATGGAAGCCTGGCTACAACATTTAATCACCCAGTCGCTGGCCTGGTCTCTGCTGGCCGTCGGGCTGATCACTTTCTTTGAATCACTGGCGCTGGTCGGATTGCTGTTACCGGGTACGGTATTGATGGCATCCTTTGGTGCCCTGATTGGCAGCGGGCAGATTGGCCTGTATCCCGCCTGGGCCGTCGGTACGCTGGGCTGCCTGCTGGGAGACTGGGTTTCCTACCTGATTGGCTGGCAGTTTAAAGGGCCGCTGCACCGCTGGTCGTTTATAAAAAAACACCAGAAGCTGATGGATAAAACGGAACATGCGCTGCACGCACACAGCATGTTCACCATTATTGTGGGCCGTTTTGTCGGGCCGACCCGCCCGCTGATCCCGCTGGTGGCGGGAATGCTGGAGCTGCCGATACGGAAATTTATTCCTCCTAATATCATTGGCTGTCTTCTCTGGCCACCGCTCTATTTACTGCCGGGCATTCTTGCCGGTGTCGCAATCGACGTGCCGAAAGACGCCAACAGTGCGATGTTTAAGTGGCTGTTACTGGGCGTGGCGATCCTTGTCTGGCTGGGCTGCTGGCTCTGCTGGCGCTGGCTGCGCGCCAAAAAACAGAACGACTGGGCGACAGAGTATTTGCCGCGAACGCGTCTGCGCTGGCTGGCTCCGCTGGTGATGCTCCTGGCAGTGGCCAGCTTCACGGCCCTGCAGTTCCACCCAATGATGCCGGTTTTCCGCCACCTACTGTGGGACGTGTTCTTCTAAGGTTATCCCCAGCACTGTCGCTTCCGGTACGGCACCGCGCTGCAACTGCGCGGTGCTGCCATCCCAGTAAACCCGTCCGTCGACAATCAGCAGGCTACGCGGGGCAATCGCGGCGGCGTCTTCAATGCTGTGCGACACCATCAGCAGGGTAATATTCCGCTCGGTACAGACCTCATCCACCAGGCCGAGCATCTCTTTACGCAGGGCCGGATCCAGTGCAGAAAAGGGTTCATCCAGCAGCAGTATCGGCTGCTGACGGACCAGGCAGCGGGCGAGGGCGGCACGCTGACGCTGGCCGCCGGAAAGCTGATGCGGCAGACGGTGTAAATGTTCCGTCAGCCCGACGCGCTGCGCAATGTTCTGTAACGCGTGCTTTTGCTGGTGGTTCAGTTTCAGCCCGGGATGTAACCCCAGCCCGATATTCTGCGCCACGGTCAGATGGGGAAAGAGGTTATTTTCCTGAAACAGCATGGATACCGGACGCTGCGCGGGAGCGCTGTTGCGGTGATCGCTGCCATTCAGTATCAATTCGCCGCCGTTGACCGGCAGGAAGCCGGCAATCAGGCTCAGCAGGGTACTTTTTCCTGCCCCGCTGGGGCCCAGGATGGCCAGTCGCTCTCCCGCCTGCGCGCTGAAGGTAAAGCGCATCGGCAGATGATGATACAGCCAGGTCAGATTAGTCAGATTTAGCATGGTTCCCCGGCAGTTTTTCAATCAGGGTGTACAGCAGAAAGCAGAGCAGTAAAAGTAACAGGGCGGTAACCGCCCCGTCGCTGCTGCGATAGGAGCCGATCTGCTGATAAAGATAAAACGGCAGGGTGCGGAAGTGCTCATTGCCAAACAGTGCCACTACGCCAAAATCGCCAATCGACAGCACACAGGCAAAGGCGAGCGCCTGGGCCAGCGGTCGTTTCAGGGCGCGCAGCTCAATCAGCCGCAGGCGGTTCCAGCCACGAATATCCAGCGACAGGCACAGCGGGTTATAACGTGCTGCGACATCACGCAGTGGGTTTTCCAGCACTTTCATCGCATACGGCACTGCCATCAGTGCATTCGTGACGATGACAATCCCTTCTGCAGAGTCCGGCAGCCCGATGGTCTGGTTGAGTAACAGGAAAAAACCGGTGGCCAGCACAATTCCCGGCATCGCCAGGATGAGCATCCCGCTGAGTTCCAGCGTCTGGCCCCACAGCGGCCGCTGGCGCAGGCGCAGTTCACGGCTGCTCCACAGCAGCATCAGCGTCAGCACCACGCTGAGGACCCCAGCGCCCAGCGCAATGCGTAGCGAGGTGAACATCGCCTGCCACAGTGCAGGCTGGTGCAGGACGCCGCTTAACCCCTGATTCATTCCGTCGGCCACCACCGCCAGCAGCGGTGGCAGGATCAGCAACACCATGCTGGCGATCAGTAGCCCGTCAAGCAGGCGGGCGGGGCCGCTGTCCTGCGGGTTGCGCCAGCCCCCGAGGCTGTCACTTCCCGTGGGCAGCACCTTACTCAGCCGCTGGCTTAACATCACCAGACCGAGGCAGCACACCATCTGTATCAGCGCCAGCAGGGCGGCTCGCCCGGGATCGTAATCAAAACTCAGTGCCTGGAAGATCGCCAGCTCAATGGTGGTCGCGCGCGGGCCGCCCCCGAGGGACAGTACCGTCGCAAAGCTGGCAAAACACAGCATAAAGATCAGCGCCCCGGCGGGCAGGAGCTGCCGCCGCAGCCACGGCCATTCGACAAGGCGAAAATGCGCCCAGCCACTCAGTCCCAGTTGCGCGGCGATCTGTCGCTGTTCACCGGGGATCTGCTGTAAGGCCTGGAGCAGCAGGCGCGTAGCCAGCGGCAGATTAAAGAACACATGGGCCAGCAGGATCCCCTGCAGGCCATAGGGGGTGAATGAATAACCAATGCCGAGCAGGGCGCAAAGCTGTGCCAGCCAGCCGCTGCGGCCATACACGCTGAGAATGCCAAACACGGCGACCAGTACCGGCAGCACCAGCGTCATAGCACACAGCCGCAGCAGCGTGTCACGCCCGGGAAAGCGACGGCGGTAAAGCGCACGCGCCACGGGAATCGCCGGGAGTACCGACAGCAATGCCGACAGCAGCGCCTGCCAGAAGGAGAAGCGCAGCACGTGCCACAGGTAGCTGTCCTGCCACAGTCCGCGCCAGTCCGTGGCGGGCGCGTTTTGCCACAGGGCGGAAAACGCCAGCAGGGCCACGCTGACCAGCAGCAGCCCGGCCAGCAGGCCCGGGACTAACCAGCCAGGAATTAGCGGCTGACGGCGCGTTGCCATGCACTAATCCATTGGCTGCGTTGGGTAGCAACATCCTGCGGGCTGAACTGCAACGAGGTGGCCGGCACGGTCAGGGTGTTGAACCCTTCTGGCAGCGCGGTACGGGTAGCCGGATACATCCAGTTGCCGGTTGCAATGGTTTTCTGGAAGGGTTGTGTCATCACGAATTGCATAAATGCGTGTGCCAGTTCAGGTTGCTTACTGGCTTTTAACTGCCCGGCCACCTCAACCTGAAGATAGTGGCCTTCACTGAAGTTTGCCGCGGCGTACTGATCTTTCTTCTCTTCAATCAGATGATAAGCGGGCGAGGTCGTGTAGCTGAGCACCATATCACTTTCCCCTTTCAGGAACAGACCGTAGGCCTCGCTCCATCCTTTTGTCACCGTAACGGTCTTCTTCGCCAGCTGCTGCCACGCTTCCGGGCTCTTATCGCCGTAAACTTTCTGCATCCACAGCAGCAGGCCAAGCCCCGGGGTGCTGGTGCGCGGATCTTCATAAATCACCTTCAGAGGACGGTCGCTCTCGACCAGTTCCTTCAGGCTTTTCGGCGGGTTCTGCAGCCGGGTCTTGTCATAAACGAAAGCAAACCAGCCGTAGTCATAGGGGACGAAAGTTGTGTTCGTCCAGCCGCCCGGCACGGTAGCATCTCGGGTGTCTACCTTTGACGGCGCAAACAGGCCGGTTTTTTCGGCCGCATCCAGCAGATTGTTATCCAGCCCCAGCACCACGTCGGCTTTGCTGTTTTTCCCTTCCATACGCAGGCGGTTGAGCAGCGAGACACCGTCTTCCAGCGCGACGAATTTCAGCTCACAGTTGCACTGTGCTTCGAAGGCTTTTTTAATCGCCGGCCCAGGCCCCCATTCGGCAGAGAAGGAGTCGTAGGTGTAAACCGTCAGGGTATCTTTCGCCGCGAGGGCAGGCAGGGAAAACAGCGCCAGCAGAGGGAGTAATTTTTTCAACACTTTGCGTTCCTTTAAGGGAAAATGCGCAAAGGATCTGAGTCAGTGACACTCTCAAATCCCTACGCCGGTATGATCCGGATCAGGTTCGACGGGTTTTTCTCAGCGAAAACGTGCTGCGCAGACATTGACCCGGCATCGGGCAATATCACAGCAGGGTGTTCGCACCCCGTTGAGAACGGCTTATTCTAGTGGTTTCGTCTTTGTTACGAAAGCGTCATGATTCGGGCGGCGCAAACCAGGCTGATTTAAAGTCAAACCAGCCGAGGGTATTCATGCGTACGCCGCGCATGCTTCGCTGGCCGTGCAGCAGCAGCCAGTGATGGAACAGGGGATGCAGGTAGTTACTGTCTATCAGCTGTTTGCTCCAGTCAGCCAGTGGCAGGGTCTGTTCACGCCACTGCCGCGCATCATTTTCCCAGTCGGTAGGCACACAGTGGTGCATCAGTGGGATCTCATACAGCAGCGAAAACAGGGAAAACTCCAGCGGTAGCGTGAAGTTGGCGCTACCCAGCCAGATGTCACTTTCCGCCTCACCGCGATACCAGCTTTCGTAGTCAATTTCCTGCGTAATGAGCGTGACGCCGTGCGCGGCAAGGATCGGCCCCAGCGCGTTGGCGATCCCCTGATGCTCAATATGATCGCTGTACCAGGTAATGGTCAGTGACGTCAGGCCTGCGGGTTTTTCTGCGGTCGCCATTGAGCGTCGGTGATGCCAGCGCGGCAGCAGGCCATAAGCCGGAAACCAGTAGCGCTGATAGGCGATGCCGCTGTGGTTAAGCAGGGCAATCGGGTTAAAAATGGTGCTGATCCAGCGGCGCAGCTGTTCATTGCGCCCCTGCTCAGAGCGCTGGTCGAACATCAGAAAATAGCAGCCCTCTTCCAGACGACTCTCTTCTGACTTCTCATCCGTATTCTCACTCTGCAGTTTGACCCCGGAGTAGACCAGCTCATCGCTGATCTCCGGCAGAACCCAGATATTGACCTCATCTATCAGCGCCCGGTAGCCGAAGTAGTCATCAAAGGCGGAGATACGCAGCTGGCTGTGCTGATTGCGTTCCACCGCGTAGGCCCCGGTGCCGACCGGCTGGCGGGCAAAGTTGCGCATATGCGGCCACTCTTTTGGCAGGATCATCGCGCTGACGCTGCCCAGCAGCCACGGTAGCCAGTTATCGGGCTGGTGCAGATAAATATCCAGGGTCCAGGGCGTGTGGCACTCAATCCGGTTTAAATGGCTGTAAAGTGGCTGCGTTTTCAGGCGTTCCAGGCTGGCGATAACATCGTCGACGTCCAGCTCACGGCCGTGATGAAAGTGGATCGCCGGACGCAAAAAGAAGCGCCAGTGATCCGGGGCAATCTGCTGCCAGTGATGGGCGATATCCGGCTCGATTTCCCCGTTTTCCTCATTTATCCGCGCCAGCCCGTTGAAAATCTGCCGGGCAAGGTGCGTTTCAGAGCGGCGCAGCGGCGTTCCGGGCAGCAGATTGAGCAGGGGACGATAGTAGAGCACGCGCAGAATGTGTTTTCCCTGACGGAAACTGCGGCCCAGATGGGAGAGCAGCATCTGGCGCACGCGGTTTTTATCGCCGACTAACTGCACCAGCTGATCGATGCGATCCTGCTCCAGCAGATCCTCAGCCCGCTGCTGCTGCAGCGCCAGCCCGGTATAGCGGAAGGTCAGACGCGATCGTTTGCCGCGCCCGGCCTCGGCCTGCCACTCCAGCCACCCCTGTTCCTGCATGGCATTCAGCAGGTTGCGCATATGGCGGCGTGAGCAACTGAGCTGTACCGCCAGGTCGCTGAGGGTGGTCTCCTGAGGCTGACCATCACAGCACTGCCAGAGCCGGATAAATTGCTGCTGTAAACGGGGTGAGGACATAAAAGAGGAACCCTGTGTTAAAAGCTGTCTGTTTTTCCTGCCTTATATTACGGTGATAATGGCTGCAGATGAAAGAGTGGGAGGCATTCATATCTGAATGGCACTTGATCATCGTTATTCATCTCCCTGCTATTAAGGGTATTCTGAGTATGGTGCTTTTCACCAGCCAGCTGGCTTCGGCATAGCTGGCTTTTTTCGTGGGTTTTCTTCTAAGCTCTGAGGAGCTATCCGCATTGTCCCGTCACTGAGGCCTTATTCATGTCATCGCTCTTTAGCCGTCGTATTCATCCGGTGTATCTGGCATTTATGGCGGTTTCTTTTATGGTCGGCATCGCCGGCGCGCTGCAGGCCCCGACGCTGAGTCTGTTTCTCAGCCGCGAAGTCGCAGTCCGGCCGTTCTGGGTGGGGCTGTTTTACACCGTCAATGCGGTCGCGGGGATTGTGGTCAGCCTGCTGCTGGCAAAGCGATCCGACACCCGGGGCGATCGGCGGATGCTGATCCTGTTCTGCTGCGTAATGGCGACAGGCAACGCACTCCTTTTTGCCTTTAACCGTCATTATCTGACGCTGGTCACCGCTGGTGTTTTTCTCTCTGCTATCGCCAGCGTGGCGATGCCGCAGATTTTCGCGCTGGCGCGGGAATACGCTGACAGCTCTGCCCGTGAAGCGGTGATGTTCAGCTCCGTCATGCGTGCCCAGCTTTCCCTTGCCTGGGTAATTGGGCCGCCGCTCTCCTTTGCTATCGCGCTGAATTACGGCTTTACCGCCATGTTTCTACTGGCAGGGCTGCTGTTTATGGTCTGCGTCGCGCTGGTCTGGTTTACCCTGCCCTCGGTGCCGCGCGCTGCGGTATCCGCGGGCGTGCCGATTACGGCGATTAGTGGCTGGAAGAGCCGCGATGTGCGCATGCTGTTTATCGGATCGGTGCTGATGTGGACCTGTAACACCATGTACATCATTGATATGCCGTTGTATATCAGCAGCGTACTGGGGATGCCGGATACGCTGGCCGGGTTGCTGATGGGCACTGCGGCCGGTCTGGAAATTCCGGTGATGCTGCTGGCGGGCCATTATGTTAAGCGGCTGGGTAAACGCAATATGATGCTGGTGGCGATTGGCTGTGGGGCGCTGTTTTACCTTGGCCTGGTGCTGTTTCAGAGCCGGACGGCGCTGATGGTGCTGCAGCTGTTTAACGCGGTGTACATCGGCATTATTGCCGGAATAGGTATGATCTGGTTTCAGGACTTAATGCCCTCACGGCCGGGAGCGGCGACCACGCTGTTTACTAACAGTATTTCGACCGGCGTGATCCTGGCCGGGATTATTCAGGGGGCGCTGGCGGAAACCTTCGGCCATCACGCTGTTTACTGGGCCGCATTAGGGCTGGCACTGATGGCGCTGGCATTATCATGGCGGGTACGGGAAAAAAGGGTGATATAGCAGGGCCTTCGACATGCGGCGACGGAACACCCTATCAGCCCCTGAACAGCGTCAGGGGCTAAACGGCTGTTACGCCCCCGCCAAATTAACGCAGAAACGCGTGCTGTTTTTGCTCGTAGGCCGTGATATCTGCGTCGTGCTGTAGCGTCATACCGATGGCATCCAGCCCGTTAATCAGGCAGTGGCGGCGAAAACTGTCGATCTCAAAGGGATACACTTTCTCACCGACCCGCACCTGCTGTTTTTCCAGATCGACAGTAAACCGGATCCCCGGCTGGTCGGCGACCCGCCGGAATATCTCATCAATTTCCTCTTCACTCAGTGTCACCAGCAGAAGCTGGTTGTTGAATGCGTTATTGGCAAAAATATCGGCGAAGCCGGAGCCAATAATCGCCTGAATACCATAGTCGGTCAGCGCCCAGGGCGCATGCTCGCGTGACGATCCACAACCAAAGTTTTCCCGGGTAAGCATAATACTGGCACCGCTGAACTCGGGTTTATTCAGCACAAACGCCGGGTCTGGGATCTGCCCTTCAGCATCGGTGTAGCGCCAGTCAAAAAACAGATTGCGGCCAAAACCGGTGCGCGTCACCATCTGCAGGAACTGCTTAGGGATGATCGCGTCGGTATCAACGTTAGCGGCGTCCAGCGGCACCACAACACCACTGTGTTGAGTAAATTTCTTCGCCATAAAAGTTCCTTAAATCAGCTCACGGATATCAGCAAAGTGGCCGGCGACCGCAGCAGCGGCGGCCATCGCCGGGCTGACCAGATGCGTTCGCCCGCCGCGTCCCTGACGGCCTTCAAAGTTGCGGTTGCTGGTGGACGCACAGCGTTCGCCCGGGCTGAGGCGATCGTTATTCATGGCCAGACACATAGAGCAGCCAGGCAGACGCCATTCAAACCCGGCATCAATAAAGATTTTATCCAGACCTTCTTCTTCGGCCTGCGCTTTTACCGGGCCGGAGCCGGGCACCACGTAGCCCTGCACACCCGGTGCAATTTTATGTCCTTTCACCACCGCCGCCGCTGCGCGTAAATCCTCGATGCGTGAGTTGGTACAGGAGCCGATAAACACTTTATCTATCGGCACCTCAGTCAGGCGAACCCCGGGTTTCAGATCCATATAAGCCAGGGCTTTTTCCGCCGAGGCGCGTTCTACCGGATCGCTGAAGGAGGCGGGATCGGGGATCGGGTCACTGACGGCAATGACCTGCCCCGGATTGGTTCCCCAGGTCACCTGCGGCGCGATCTCAGCCGCGTCCAGCGTCACCACTTTATCGAAATGCGCACCGTCGTCGGTTTTCAGCGTGCGCCAGTAGTCGACAGCCTGCTGCCAGGCCGCGCCTCTGGGGGCAAAACGACGGCCGTTCACGTAGTGGAAGGTGGTGTCGTCCGGAGCAATCAGTCCGGCTTTGGCACCCAGTTCGATCGCCATATTACACAGCGTCATGCGGCCTTCCATGCTCAACGCGGCGACGGCTTCCCCGCAGAACTCCACGACGTGGCCGTTCCCCCCGCCACTGCCGGTTTTACCGATAATCGCCAGGGCAATATCTTTTGCCGTGATCCCCGGCGCGGTCTGACCGCGGACTTCGACCTTCATGGTTTTCGCCCTGGCCTGTTTTAGCGTCTGCGTCGCCAGCACATGCTCCACTTCTGACGTGCCGATACCAAAGGCCAGCGCACCCAACGCGCCGTGCGTAGAGGTATGCGAGTCGCCGCAGACAATGGTCATGCCAGGCAGTGACAGGCCCTGTTCCGGCCCCATCACATGCACAATGCCCTGGAACTGATGGCTGAGGTCAAACAGCTGTACGCCAAAGGCCTCACAGTTTTTTATCAGCGCAGACATCTGAATCCGCGCCATCTCACCGCTGGCGTTGATGTCACGCGACTGGGTCGAGACGTTGTGATCCATGGTGGCAAAGGTCTTAGACGGCTGACGCACCGTGCGACCGTGTGCACGCAGGCCGTCAAAGGCCTGCGCCGACGTCACCTCATGAACAAGGTGCCTGTCGATATAGATCAGCGGCGTTTCACCGGGTGCTTCGTGCACGACATGCGCATCAAACAGCTTCTCGTACAGTGTTTTCATATTTTTATGCTTCGCGAATAAACCGGGCAATGGTGCTGCCCATTTCATCGGTGCCGATTGACGTGCCGCTGCCCGCCAGGTCACCGGTGCGGTAACCTTCAGCCAGTGCACGATTAATGGCATGTTCAATAGCCTCTGCCGCCTCGGTTTCATTCAGGCTGTAGCGCAGCAGCAGGGCCAGCGACAGGATCTGAGCCACCGGATTGGCGATATTTTTCCCGGCGATATCCGGCGCAGAGCCGCCCGCCGGTTCAAACAGCCCAAAACCTTTTTCGTTCAGGCTGGCGGAGGGCAGCATTCCCATGGAGCCGGTGATCATGGCACATTCATCGGACAGAATATCCCCGAACAGATTCGAGCAGAGCATCACGTCGAACTGCGACGGGGCCTTGATCAGCTGCATGGTGGCGTTATCGATATACATATGGCTCAGCTCAACGTCCGGGTAATCCTGCGCCACTTCATTGACGATCTGGCGCCAGAGAATCGAGGACTGCAGCACGTTGGCTTTATCAATGGAGGTGACTTTGCTGCGGCGCTTGCGTGCCGATTCAAAGGCGATACGGGCAATGCGTTCGATCTCGAAGCGGTGATAGACCTCGGTGTCGAAGGCGCGTTCGTGCATGCCGCTGCCTTCGCGGCCTTTCGGCTGACCGAAATAGATCCCGCCAGTCAGTTCGCGCACCACCAGAATATCAAAGCCCTGATCGGCAATATCGCGGCGCAGCGGGCAGAAATCTTCCAGCCCCTTATACAGGCTGGCTGGTCGCAGATTGCTGAACAGTTGAAAATGTTTACGCAGGGGCAGCAGAGCGCCGCGCTCCGGCTGTTCTGTCGGGGGCAGATGCTCCCATTTTGGGCCACCGACCGAACCGAACAGAATGGCGTCAGCCTGCTCACAGCCTTTTACCGTCGCATCAGGCAGCGGAACGCCGTGACGGTCGATGGCAATACCACCGACATCGTATTCGCTGGTGGAGATGCGCAGACTGAAACGCTGGCGAATGGCTTCCAGCACTTTACTGGCCTGGGCCATCACTTCCGGGCCGATGCCGTCACCGGGTAATACAGCAATATGGTAAGTACGGGACATTTATACGGCTTCCTTCTGATCTTTATTCTGAGACTTACGCTGCAATTCCTGCTCCACCTGACGTGCGCGCCAGATGGTATTCAGCGCGTTCACCATTGCGTTAGCGGAGGATTCGACAATATCGGTCGCCAGGCCAACGCCGTGGAATTTACGGCCGTTGTACTGCACCACAATATCCACCTGACCCAGCGCGTCTTTGCCGTGGCCTTTCGCGGTCAGTTGATAGTTAATCAGCTCGGCATCAAAGTCGGTGATACGGTTGATGGCCTGGTAAACGGCATCCACCGGACCGTTACCGGTGGCCGCTTCGGTTTTCTGTTGTTCGCCGCAGCCCAGCTGTACCGTGGCAGTGGCAATCACCGTTGAACCGGACTGCACGTTGAAGGTATCCAGTGTGAAGTATTCCGGCTCTTCAGACTGTTTATTGATAAACGCCAGTGCTTCCAGGTCATAGTCGAATACCTGACCTTTCTTATCGGCCAGCGCTTTGAATGCATCGTACAGCGTATCCATGTTGTACTCGGCGTCGGTGTAGCCCATCTCCTCCATGCGGTGCTTGACGGCTGCGCGCCCCGAACGGGAGGTCAGATTCAGCTGAACCTGTTTCAGGCCAATGGATTCTGGCGTCAGGATTTCGTAGTTTTCACGATTTTTCAGTACGCCATCCTGATGGATACCGGAAGAGTGAGCGAAGGCGTTGGAGCCGATAATCGCTTTGTGCGCCGGGATAGGCATATTGCAGATTTTGCTGACGGTCTGGCAGGTACGGTAGATCTCCTGATGATTAATCCTCGTCTGAACTTTCATCAGCTGACCGCGGGTTTTAATTGCCATGATCACCTCTTCCAGCGCGCAGTTACCCGCGCGCTCGCCCAGGCCGTTCATCGCCCCTTCAATCTGACGGGCACCGGCATTCACCGCTGCCAGCGCATTGCCGACCGCCATCCCCAAATCATCATGGGTATGTACGGACAGGATGGCTTTATCAATATTCGGTACGCGCTCACGCAGTGCGCTGAAAATATTGGCATATTCATAAGGCAGGGTGTAGCCGACGGTGTCAGGGATGTTAATGGTTGTGGCACCGGCATTAATTGCGGCTTCCACCACCCTGCACAGATCGTCAATCGGCGTGCGGCCGCCGTCTTCGCAGGAAAATTCGACGTCATCGGTGTAGTTACGTGCGCGCTTCACCATTTTAACCGCGCGCTCGATCACCTCTGGCAGGGTGCTGCGCAGTTTGGTGGCGATATGCATTGGGGACGTGGCGAGGAAGGTATGAATACGGTAGGCATCTGCCACGCGCAGCGCTTCATAGGCGGCGTCGATATCTTTTTCTACACAGCGTGCCAGGCCACATACCCGGCTGTTTTTGATCTGACGGGCGATGGTCTGTACCGATTCAAAATCCCCCGGGGACGAAACCGGAAAACCGACCTCCATCACGTCAACGCCCATACGCTCCAGCGCCAGGGCAATCTGCAGTTTTTCCTTCACACTCAGGCTGGCCTGTAATGCCTGTTCGCCATCGCGCAGTGTGGTATCGAAAATAATGACGTGGTCGCTCATGGGATAGTTCCTTATCGGGTTTACGTCGCCGGGTGCTGCGAGCATAAAAAAACCCGCGCATCGGCGCGGGTTTCTTAGGTTTTACAGGCCTGAATCAGTGATTGATTCCGCCCACAAGTCTACCGCGCAAAGGGGATGCGTTTAGTAGTAGACCGAGTAGGCGGTTGGAACGAATCATGGACTCAAACCTCATTAAATTCTGCAAGTGACTTTATTGATACCTGATTAAGACCGGAGCTGTCAACCTTCAATAACGCTCCCCGGAGTGTGGGCATTATTTGTGCCGCCGGGCTTTAAAGGCCGCAGGGTTTTAATAACAAAACGATCACAATGTATATTTCATCACCACAGTATATTCCGCTTTACGAAGCGCAGAATTACAGTGTAAACGTCGATGGCAGGGGGAGGGCGGCAGAGCCTTAATTATCCCTTTCCGCACGTGTCGTAGGGTTTGCCGTTTGCCTGCCAACTTTTCTACGGTTATGGTATTTGCCATAACCTCGAAAAACTGGGGCTTCGCCCTGTACCTGGATGTTGGAAATGACTTCCACTGTCTGAGCATAATAAAAACAGGTTTTGACCTTATCTGCCGCCCGCAGTCCTTTACTGTCCGCGTGATGGCCGATAAATCAGCACCTTAAAGCCTGGAGGCAAAAATGGAGATGTTGTCAGGAGCCGAGATGGTAGTCCGATCGTTAATCGATCAGGGCGTAAAACATGTATTCGGCTATCCCGGCGGAGCGGTCCTTGATATCTATGACGCTCTGCAAACGGTTGGCGGCGTGGATCATATCCTGGTTCGTCACGAACAGGGCGCGGTTCATATGGCAGATGGCTATGCCCGTGCAACCGGTGATGTCGGCGTTGTGCTGGTCACGTCCGGACCCGGTGCGACCAATGCGATTACCGGCATTGCTACCGCCTATATGGACTCTATTCCGATGGTGGTGCTGTCCGGCCAGGTGATGTCTTCCCTGATCGGTTATGACGCTTTCCAGGAGTGTGACATGGTGGGGATTTCCCGCCCGGTCGTGAAGCACAGCTTTATGGTGAAGCGGGTTGAAGATATCCCCACCATTATGAAAAAAGCCTTCTGGCTGGCCGCCAGCGGACGTCCCGGGCCGGTGGTCGTAGACCTGCCAAAAGATATGATGAGTCCGGCGAATAAACTGCCGTACGTCTGGCCAGATGAAGTCAGTATGCGCTCATACAATCCGACGACACAGGGCCATAAAGGGCAGATTAAACGCGCATTGCAAACGCTACTGGCTGGGAAAAAGCCGGTGATCTACGCCGGGGGCGGGGTGATTAACGCTGCCTGCCATGAGGAGCTGCGCCAGCTGGCTGAAACGCTGAATATTCCGGTCACCACCTCACTGATGGGCCTGGGCGCATTCCCGGGAACCCATCGTCAGTGCGTGGGCATGCTGGGGATGCACGGTACCTATGAAGCCAATATGACGATGCACCATTCTGACGTCATCTTTGCCGTTGGCGTACGCTTCGATGACCGCACCACCAACAACCTGGCAAAATATTGCCCGAACGCCACCATACTGCATATCGATATTGACCCGACGTCGATCTCTAAAACCGTTTCAGCCGATGTGCCGATCGTCGGCGATGCGAAGCAGGTATTGCAGCAGATGCTGGAACTGCTGGCGCAGAGCGATGTGAAGCAGGATTACGACAGCGTGCGCGACTGGTGGCAGAATATCGATCAGTGGCGTTCACGCCAGTGCCTCGAATTCGATCGCACCAGCGATAAGATCAAACCTCAGGCGGTGATAGAAACCATCTGTCGTCTGACCCATGGCGATGCCTATGTGACCTCTGACGTGGGTCAGCACCAGATGTTTGCTGCACTCTATTATCAGTTTGATAAGCCCCGCCGCTGGATCAACTCCGGTGGTCTGGGCACGATGGGCTTCGGTTTGCCGGCCGCGCTGGGCGTGAAACTGGCCTTACCGCAGGAAACCGTGGTGTGTGTCACGGGCGATGGCAGTATTCAGATGAATATTCAGGAGCTGTCCACTGCGTTGCAGTACGGCATTCCGGTGCTGGTGCTCAATCTGAACAACCGTTTCCTGGGCATGGTGAAGCAGTGGCAGGACATGATCTATTCCGGCCGTCACTCCCAGTCCTATATGGAGTCACTGCCTGATTTTGTGCGCCTGGCGGAAGCCTATGGTCATGTGGGTATTTCAATAAGCCGCCCGGAAGAGCTGGAAGCGAAGCTGACGGAAGCGCTTGAACACCTGGCGAAAGAGCGCCTGGTCTTTGTCGACGTTAACGTTGACGGCACGGAGCACGTTTACCCGATGCATATTCGCGGTGGCGGTATGGACGAGATGTGGTTGAGCAAAACGGAGAGGACTTAATTATGCGTCGTGTATTATCGGTTCTGCTGGAAAACGAATCCGGCGCATTGTCCCGCGTGGTAGGTCTGTTCTCCCAGCGTGGCTATAACATTGAGAGCCTCACCGTGGCCCCGACGGACGATCCTACGCTGTCGCGGATGACCATTCAGACAGTGGGCGACGAGAAGGTGATTGAGCAGATCGAAAAGCAGCTGCACAAGCTGGTGGATGTTCTGCGCGTCAGCGAACTGGGCCAGGGCGCATTTGTTGAGCGCGAAATCATGCTGGTGAAGATTCAGGCCAGCGGCTACGGCCGTGAAGAGGTGAAGCGCTGCGCTGAGATCTTCCGCGGGCAGATTGTGGATGTCACACCGTCGCTTTATACGGTTCAGCTCGCCGGCACCAGCGATAAGCTGGATGCGTTCCTCAGTGCCGTGCGCGAAGTGGCGGAAATTGTTGAGGTCGCCCGATCCGGGATCGTCGGCGTTGCCCGCGGCGAACGCATCATGCGCTGATGCCACGGCGTGATAATTAAGATTGTCAGTTAACCCGGCGTAATGCCGGGTTTTTTTATTTTTGTCATAAAGCCCCCGCCGCCGATGAAAAGCGGTTGCTCGCGTAGGTATTCTGCGGTTAGATGTTACAAATACTAATCCATAGCGAAGTGTGGGGTTATTGTGAAACTGGATGAAATTGCGCGCCTCGCGGGTGTTTCGCGCACGACGGCCAGCTATGTCATTAACGGCAAGGCCAAGCAGTATCGTGTCAGCGATAAAACCGTCGAGAAAGTCATGGCGGTGGTGCGTGAGCATAATTACCATCCGAACGCGGTCGCGGCAGGGTTACGCGCCGGGCGTACGCGTTCGATAGGACTGGTTATTCCCGATCTGGAGAATACCAGCTACACAAGGATTGCAAACTACCTGGAACGCCAGGCACGCCAGCGCGGTTATCAACTGCTGATTGCCTGTTCAGAAGATCAGCCGGACAATGAAATGCGCTGCGTGGAGCATCTGCTGCAACGACAGGTTGATGCGATTATCGTCTCGACCTCATTGCCGCCGGAGCATCCTTTCTATCAGCGCTGGATCAACGATCCGTTACCGATAATTGCGCTGGATCGCGCACTGGATCGGGAACATTTCACCAGCGTGGTGGGGGCAGACCAGGATGATGCTGAGGCGCTGGCGGCCGAACTGCGTAAGCTTCCTGCCAAATCCGTGCTGTTCCTGGGCGCACTGCCGGAGCTGTCCGTGAGTTTCCTGCGTGAGTTGGGTTTCCGTGATGCCTGGAAAGGGGACGACCGTCCAATAGACTTTATTTATGCTAATAGTTTTGAACGTAGTGCCGCCGCCACGCTTTTTGAAAAGTACCTCGAAACCCATGACATGCCAGAAGCGCTGTTTACCACCTCATTCGGACTGCTGCAGGGGGTGATGGACGTAACGCTCCGCCGTGAGGGCCGGCTTCCGCAGGATCTGGCCATTGCCACTTTTGGCGATCATGAGCTGCTCGATTTCCTAGAGTGTCCGGTTCTGGCGGTGGGCCAGAGGCACCGCGACGTTGCAGAACGGGTACTGGAACTGGTACTCGCCAGCCTTGACGAACCGCGTAAACCGAAACCGGGTCTGACGCGCATCCGCCGAAATCTATATCGGCGCGGGCGATTAAATCGTAAAACTAACTAAGTTACCAGGGCAGCGAAAGCTGCCTTTTTCATATCTTTTATACCTTAAGGGCATAATTTAACCGTTACTCTGGTGTTACCTCAGGTAAATAAAAGTAAAAACCGCCGCGTAATGTCAGCATCTGATTATAAAAACTGAAGTTTATAAACACTCTGAAACGCCCAACCTCGCGCCAGACCGGGCCTCAAAAGGGTTGTGCTGGGAATGTTTTAAGAAATAACCTAAAATGCCGCCCACGTCGCAAAGCGGGTAGCTTATTTTGTGCGGAGATAAAGTGGTATTTTTTTGAGCGATTGAGAGGGGCGCAAGAATTTCCTGACGTTATTCATCAGTTTATTTCTAAGATTTATCTCCAGATAGTTTTTTTTAACTTCCCCGTGTTTTCTCCCCCGAAGAAATAATGCCAATCGGCTATGTATGCGGCTTGACAATGATTTCCTCTGCTCCGTACACTCTTTTGGTGGGAATTTGTGGAGTTAAGTGGTGATTTTGGGGATCTGGGGGGTGAGGCTGGCATGTTCCGTGGAGCAACGTTAGTCAATCTCGACAGCAAGGGCCGGCTTGCCGTGCCAACGCGCTACCGCGAAACGCTGATCGGGGAATCACAAGGGCAAATGGTTTGTACCATTGACCTCCACCAGACATGCCTGCTGCTTTACACCTTACCCGAATGGGAAATCATTGAACAAAAGCTGTCTCGTTTATCCAGCATGAACCCCGCAGAGCGCCGTGTACAACGCCTGCTGCTGGGGCACGCCAGTGAATGCCAGATGGATAATGCAGGTCGCTTACTGCTGGCGAACACGCTTCGTCAGCATGCGAACCTCACCAAAGAAGTGATGCTGGTTGGGCAGTTCAACAAGTTTGAGCTGTGGGATGAACAGACCTGGTATCAACAAGTCAAGGAAGATATTGACGCAGAGCACACCTCTCAGGAACCTCTATCTGACCGGTTGCAGGATTTGTCGTTATAGCTATGCAGGATAATTTTAAACACACCACAGTGCTGTTGGACGAGGCGGTAAACGGCCTCAATATTCACCCTGACGGCATCTATATTGATGGCACCTTTGGGCGCGGTGGACACTCACGCCTGATCCTTTCCCAACTGGGCGAGAAGGGCCGTTTGTACGCCATCGACCGCGATCCGCAGGCGATTGCCGCAGCCGCTGAGATTGACGATCCCCGTTTCACCATTATCCATGGCCCCTTTTCTGCGCTGGCAGAATACGTAGAAGAGCGTGGGCTGAGTGGCAAGATTGACGGGATCCTGCTGGATCTGGGCGTCTCTTCTCCGCAGCTGGATGACGCCGAGCGCGGCTTCTCCTTCATGCGCGACGGACCGCTGGATATGCGCATGGATCCCACGCGCGGTCAGTCGGCGGCAGAGTGGCTGCTGAAAGCGGAAGAGGCTGACATTGTTTTTGTGCTGAAGACCTTCGGTGAGGAGCGGTTTGCCAAACGTATCGCCCGCGCCATCGTGGAGCGCAACCGTGAACAGCCGATGACGCGGACGAAAGAACTGGCCGACGTTATTTATGTCGCCACGCCGGTGAAAGATAAATTTAAACACCCGGCGACACGCAGTTTCCAGGCCATCCGTATCTGGGTGAACAGTGAGCTGGACGAGATCGAAAAGGCGCTGAAGGGCTCACTGAGCGCGTTGTCAGCCGGCGGGCGTCTTTCGGTGATCAGTTTCCACTCGCTGGAAGACCGCATCGTAAAACGCTTTATGCGCGAACAGAGCCGTGGGCCGCAGATCCCCCATGGTATACCCATGACCGAAGCGCAACTTAACAGTCTGGGTGGTCGCCGCCTGAAAGCGCTGGGCAAAATGATGCCCGGTGAGAGTGAAGTGGCGGACAACCCGCGCGCCCGTAGCTCTGTGCTGCGTATTGCGGAGCGCACCGAAGCATGATCGGTAATGAGCGTCACAGCCTGCCAGGTGTGATCGGTGGCGATATACTGCGGCACGGCAAGATCCCATTGATCCTGCTGATTGCCTCGCTGGTTTCAGCGGTGCTGGTTGTGACCACCGCGCACAAAACACGTTTGCTCACTGCGCAGCGCGAGCAGTTGGTGCTGGAGCGTGACGCGCTGGATATTGAGTGGCGCAACCTGATTCTGGAAGAAAATGCACTGGGCGATCATAGCCGGGTGGAACGGATAGCAACGGAGAAACTACAGATGCAGCATGTTGATCCTTCGCAGGAAAATATTGTGGTACAGCGATAAGGACACACGGACTCAATGAGAGCCGCAAGTAAGACGCAGAAGTCGAAACGCCAGGAAGATCAGGCCAGCTTTGTTAGCTGGCGTTTTGCGTTGCTGTGCGGCTGTATCTTTCTGGCGCTGGTCGGGCTGCTGATGCGGGTGGCCTATCTGCAGGTGATCAACCCCGATCGGCTGGTGCGTGAGGGCGATATGCGTTCACTGCGCGTTCAGGCGATCCCCACTTCGCGTGGGATGATTAGCGATCGTGCAGGCCGTCCTCTGGCCGTCAGCGTGCCAGTGAATGCGATCTGGGCCGATCCCAAAGAGCTGCACGATAAAGGGGGGATCACCCTCGACAGCCGCTGGAAGGCCCTTTCCGACGCGCTCTCTATTCCCCTCGACCAGCTGGCAGCACGCGTAAATGCCAATCCGAAAGGCCGCTTCGTTTATCTGGCCCGGCAGGTGAATCCTGCCATTGGCGATTACATCAAAAAACTTAAACTGCCGGGTATCTTTCTGCGGGAAGAATCACGTCGCTACTATCCTGCCGGGCAGGTCACATCACATCTGATTGGTTTCACCAATATCGACGGCCAGGGTATCGAAGGCGTAGAAAAAAGCTTTGATAAATGGCTGACCGGCCAGCCAGGCGAACGGACGGTGCGTAAAGACCGCTTTGGACGGGTGATTGAGGATATCTCCTCGGTAGACAGCCAGGCGGCACACAACCTGGCGTTGAGTATCGACGAGCGCCTGCAGGCGCAGGTCTACCGCGAGCTGAATAATGCCGTTGCTTTCAACAAGGCGGAATCGGGTACGGCGGTGCTGGTGGATGTGAACACCGGTGAGGTGCTGGCGATGGCGAACAGCCCGGCCTATAACCCGAATAACCTGGCGGGTACCACGAAAGACGTAATGCGTAACCGCGCAATCACCGATATTTTTGAACCGGGCTCTACCGTCAAACCGATGGTGGTGATGGCTGCCCTGCAGCGTGGCGTGGTGCGCGAAGGCAGCGTACTGAACACCGTGCCTTACCGGATTAACGGCCATGAAATTAAAGATGTGGCCCGCTACAGCGAATTGACCCTGACCGGGGTGCTTCAGAAGTCGTCAAACGTCGGTGTTTCCAGACTGGCGTTAGCGATGCCGTCCAGCGCGTTAGTAGATACTTACTCTCGTTTTGGGTTAGGCAAAGCGACCAATTTGGGGTTGGTCGGAGAAAGCAGTGGCTTATATCCTCAAAAACAACGGTGGTCTGACATAGAGAGGGCCACCTTCTCTTTCGGCTACGGGCTAATGGTAACGCCGTTACAGCTAGCGCGAGTCTACGCCACGATGGGCAGCTACGGCATTTACCGTCCGCTGTCGATTACCAAAGTTGACCCGCCAGTGGCGGG
>NZ_BCTN01000017.1 GCF_001571305.1 Erwinia persicina NBRC 102418
TGCGTTATCGATCTGGTCGAATGCACGAGCAGAACCGCCGTAGGTTTTAGCCAGAACGGTGGTGATAGCTGCAGTCAGGGTAGTTTTACCGTGGTCAACGTGGCCGATAGTACCTACGTTGACGTGCGGTTTGGAACGTTCAAATTTCTCTTTAGCCACGACAATATTCCTTACTTTAATGCTCTCACCCTTTGGTGAGAGCATATGATCAATATTTAAACTGTAGCTTATTTGCTACGAGCTTCAATTACGGCCTGAGCGACGTTGTTCGGCGCATCATCATACTTCAGGAACTCCATGGAGTATGAAGCACGGCCTTTAGTCAGAGAACGCAACTGAGTCGCGTATCCGAACATTTCAGACAGCGGAACTTCAGCGTGAATCTGAACGCCAGTAGCGTTAGATTCCTGTCCTTTGAGCATACCACGACGACGGCTAAGGTCACCGATAACGTCACCGGTGTTCTCTTCCGGAGTCTCTACTTCAACCTTCATGATCGGCTCAAGCAGAACTGGTGTTGCTTTCTTAAAGCCGTCTTTGAACGCAATAGAAGCAGCCAGTTTAAACGCCAACTCTGAGGAGTCAACGTCATGGTAAGAACCGAAGTGCAGACGAACACCCAGGTCAACTACCGGATAACCAGCCAGCGGGCCTGACTTCAGCTGCTCCTGGATACCTTTATCAACTGCAGGGATGTATTCACCAGGAATCACGCCGCCTTTGATGTCGTTGACGAACTCATAACCTTTAGGGTTAACGCCCGGCTCCAGTGGGTACATGTCGATAACAACATGACCGTACTGACCACGACCACCAGACTGCTTGGCGTGTTTACCTTCGATATCGGTAACTTTCGCGCGAATCGCTTCACGGTAAGCAACCTGAGGTTTACCGACGTTGGCTTCAACGTTGAATTCACGCTTCATGCGGTCAACGATGATGTCCAGGTGCAGCTCACCCATACCGGCGATGATGGTCTGGTTAGTTTCTTCATCAGTCCATACGCGGAATGATGGGTCTTCTTTCGCCAGACGACCCAGAGCCAGACCCATTTTTTCCTGGTCAGCTTTGGTTTTTGGTTCAACAGCGATCGAGATAACCGGCTCTGGGAACTCCATGCGCTCCAGAATGATAACGTTGTCCGGGTCACACAGGGTGTCACCAGTGGTCACGTCTTTCAGACCGATAGCTGCAGCGATGTCGCCTGCACGAACTTCTTTGATCTCTTCACGCTTGTTGGCGTGCATCTGTACGATACGGCCCAGACGCTCACGCGCAGATTTAACCGGGTTAAACACGGTATCGCCTGAGTTAACCACGCCAGAGTACACGCGGAAGAAGGTCAGGTTACCCACGAATGGGTCGGTAGCGATTTTGAACGCCAGAGCAGCAAATGGCTCGTTGTCGTCTGAGTGACGAACAGCCGGAGTATCTTTGCCATCATCCAGCATACCGTTGATCGCGGTAACGTCAGTCGGTGCTGGCAGGTATTCAACAACCGCATCCAGCATCGCCTGAACACCTTTGTTCTTAAAGGCAGAACCACAGGTGACCAGGATGATATCGTTGTTCAGAACGCGCTTACGCAGAGATTCTTTAATCTCTTCTTCAGTCAGCTCTTCACCGCCGAAGAATTTCTCCATCAGCTCATCAGAACCTTCAGCTGCGGCTTCAACCAGCTTCGCACGCCATTCTTCAGCCTGTTCCTGCATATCAGCTGGAATATCTTCGTATACGAAGGTAACGCCCTGATCGGCATCGTTCCAGTTGATCGCTTTCATTTTCACCAGGTCAACAACACCGGTGAATTTCTCTTCTGCGCCAATAGCCAGCTGCAATGGCACCGGGTTTGCACCCAGGCGCGCTTTCATCTGCTCTACGACTTTCAGGAAGTTAGCACCCATGCGGTCCATTTTGTTAACGAACGCGATGCGTGGAACTTTATATTTGTTAGCCTGGCGCCATACGGTCTCAGACTGTGGCTGAACGCCACCAACCGCACAGTAAACCATTACTGCGCCATCAAGCACACGCATAGAACGCTCAACTTCGATTGTGAAGTCAACGTGTCCCGGGGTGTCGATGATGTTTACGTGGTGTGGCTCGAACTGCTTAGCCATACCAGACCAGAAACAGGTGGTCGCAGCGGAAGTGATGGTAATACCACGTTCCTGTTCCTGCTCCATCCAGTCCATGGTAGCCGCGCCGTCATGTACTTCACCGATTTTGTGGTTTACACCGGTGTAGAACAGAACACGTTCGGTAGTGGTCGTCTTACCGGCGTCGATGTGTGCGCTGATACCAATGTTACGGTAGCGCTCAATGGGTGTTTTACGAGCCATTTGATTCCTCTGATTCTTAGACGTTCTAAGTTAAAAAAGCCCAGCAGGTGAGTCACTGGGACGCCCGCTGGGTTTATAACAACTACAGAGCTGTTACCAGCGGTAGTGAGCGAACGCCTTGTTGGCTTCGGCCATACGGTGAACGTCTTCACGTTTCTTCACTGCAGTGCCTTTGTTTTCTGCAGCATCAGAAAGTTCGTTCGCCAGGCGCAGAGCCATAGATTTATCACCGCGTTTACGAGCAGCTTCTACGATCCAACGCATTGCCAGAGCATTACGACGAACCGGACGGACTTCAACTGGTACCTGATAAGTAGAACCACCAACGCGACGGGATTTAACTTCCACGGTTGGGCGGACGTTGTCCAGGGCTACTTCGAATGCTTCCAGCTCGTTTTTACCAGAACGCTGAGCCAGGGTCTCCAGCGCGTTATAAACGATAGTTTCAGCAGTAGATTTTTTACCATCTACCATCAGGATATTGACAAATTTGGCCAGCAATTCTGATCCGAACTTAGGATCTGGCAGGATTTTACGCTGACCAATGACGCGACGACGTGGCATGGAAATACTCCGTTGTTAATTCAGGATTGTCCAAAACTCTACGAGTTTATTATGACATTTAAGATAAAACGTTTGGCCTTACTTAACGGAGAACCATTAAGCCTTTGGCTTCTTCACGCCGTACTTGGAGCGAGCCTGCTTACGGTCTTTAACACCTGAGCAGTCCAGCGCGCCACGAACGGTGTGGTAACGCACACCTGGCAAGTCTTTTACACGACCGCCACGGATCAGGATCACGGAGTGTTCCTGCAGGTTATGACCTTCACCGCCGATGTAGGAGGTAACTTCAAAACCGTTGGTCAAACGAACACGACATACTTTACGCAGTGCGGAGTTCGGTTTTTTAGGGGTAGTAGTGTATACACGAGTACATACACCACGTTTCTGCGGGCAGGCTTCCAGCGCAGGCACGTTGCTCTTTGCAACTTTGCGTACGCGTGGTTTGCGAACCAGCTGATTAACTGTTGCCATTAAATAGCTCCTGGGATTTAGCTTTTGCTTCGTAAACACGTAATAAATCGCCTCGCGGAATCACGAGGCCGCAGAATTTTAGGGCTCGGCTAGAAAAGAGTCAAGAAATAACCAGGATTACCGTACTTACCAGGTCATTTGTTGTGGATGACTGACTGCCAGCTCAACGAAACCAGTATAGCCTACTACGGTCACTTTGGATGAAATTTGAGCAGCCAGCCCGCGCGCATCGAGATCTTCACGCAGCGCATACACTGAGATGGGGGCATTTAGCAGCGCTTCAAGTACCAGATTCCCTTCCAGGGCAGCAATGACCCCATCCTGAAGCAGTAGCACCGCGTCACCTTCGGCTAACAGACGCAGCAGCGCAGAAATATCCGTACGAAAGGGTGAGGTCATCAGAGTATGTAGCATGGAGGCCTCAAAAAGTAATGACGCGGTCGTAATCGTTTAGTCTGGCGCGCAGGACGTCCGGTGCCAGAACCTCTGTCGCCAGAACCCTGGCGGCACCCGCTGCTATCCCTCTTTCAGCCAGCGCGGCCGCACACACATAGCAGCGCTCAACATCATAGAGTGGTAGCACGCCAAAGGTAGCGATGTAGTTCCGCGCCAGAATATGCTGTGGCTGCTGGTCTGCGGTCAGTTGCAGTACGCCGTCGCTGACAAAGAACAGCGCAATCTCATCGCTCAGTGCTGATGTGGCCAGAACGGCATCCAGCCCTTCACGACCACTGGAAGAGCCATGCGGAGCCTGGGTAAAAACAAACGCTATACGTGCCATCAGAACTGCACCAGACGATCGCAGGTCAGTGCCGCTTCGGCCAGTGAGCCCAGGCCTGACAGTTGGAATCCCTCCGCAAGGTTAGCAACGGGCAGGCCAAGCTGAGTGGCTTCCTGACGGTCGGTAATTCCCCGACGCTGCGCGGCCGCCACGCAGATATTCAACTGAACACCCTGCTGTTCATGTAGCTGCTGCCAGCCACGCGTGAGGTCGAACTCATCGCTGGCGGGTGCGTTTAACAGGCTGGCATTGAGCACGCCTTCACGGTAGAAGAAGATACTGTCCAGCGTATGTCCCTCTTCCAGCAGGGCATTGGCAAACAACCAGGCGCTACTGGCCTGCTGTGTACCATAGGCCGGCCCGGTCACCATCAGACAAAAACGCATTACTTTTCCTGCCCGTGGAAATCGCCGTTTTTAAACTGCCGGATGTAGAGATACACGGTGTGCTTAGAGATATTAAGGCGGTCAGCTACCTGATTAATCGCATCTTTAATGTCAAAAATGCCCTTCTCATACATGTTGAGAACGATCTGGCGATTCTTGGCATTGTTGGACACGTTACGATCGGCACTGACCTCTTCGATAGTGAACTCCAGCGTCTGCATAACCAGATCTTCGACCGATGAGGCAAAGTTGACCGAGGAGGCGACTTCCTGCGTTTCAGGCGGCATAAACGTCGCCATTATCTGCGAGAACGGCACGTCGAGATTCATATTGATACACAGCAGCCCAATGACCCGCTGATCACGATTGCGGATAGCGATCGTAACGGACTTCATCAGTACGCCGCTTTTAGCCCGGGTAAAATAGGCTTTGGATACATTGCTGTCCGCCCCCCTCATGTCATGCAGCATACGCAGGGCGAGATCGGTAATCGGCGAACCGATTTTACGGCCAGTATGTTCACCGTTGGCAATACGTACCGCCGAGCATTTGAGGTCTTCAAGCGAGTGCAGGACGATCTCGCAGTGCGAGCCGATCAGCATGGCAAGCCCGTCAACAACAGCTTCGTAGGATTTTAGAATTTCGAAATCACCGGGGGTAAAGGGGTGCTGCTCCAGCAGCTCCGAATCCGCAACCTCACCGGCGAAAAGTGAATTAGACATGAACGACACCACCCTTTGACAAGAGCCTGTCACACGGCGCCAGGGCAGACTCATTCTTATTAAAATGCGCGCGGGATAGTCTAGCAAATATGGGAAAGGCGTGTCCTGCCCTTTGTCGTTAAATACAACATGGCGCAAAAAAGGTGTGAATACAGTGGGCTAAGGCAAAAAAAAAGCCACCCGGAGGTGGCGTTTATCAGCTTATTTTTTGGCTTTAGCGTCGCCAGCGGCCGGGGCGGCCTGCTCGGCGTTAGTATCCGCTTTCGCCGCGGGTTTGATGTCGAGCAGCTCAACATCAAAGACCAGCGTAGAGTTAGCCGGAATACCCGGAACGCCATTTTTGCCGTAAGCCAGGTTCGGTGGGATCACCAGCTTAATCTTGCCACCTTTTTTAACGTGCTTCAGACCTTCAGTCCAGCCCGGGATAACGCCATCCAGACGGAATGACAGCGGCTCACCGCGCGTGTAAGAGTTATCGAACTCCGTACCGTCAATCAGCGTACCTTTGTAGTTCACCACCACGGTATCGCTGTCTTTCGGCGTCTCACCGGTGCCTTCTTTCTCTACCTGATACAGCAGGCCAGATTCCGTTTTCTTCACGCCTTTTTCTTTAGCGAATTTAGTCGCAAAAGCGTCACCTTTAGCGGCGTTCTCTTTCGCGTCTTTTTCCACCTTGGCCTGGGCTGCGCCCTTCACACGACCTTCAAAAGCTTGCAGGGTTTGTTCAATTTCCTGATCGGAGAGTTTGCTTTTACCCGCAAACGCATCCTGAACACCGGCGATAAGCTGGTCTTTATCCAGTGCAATACCCAGTTTTTCCTGCTCCTTCAGGGAGTTTTCCATGTAGCGACCCAAAGAGGCACCCAGCGCATATGCCGACTGCTGGTCGTCATTTTTAAATGCGGCATTTTTTGGGGCCTGCTGCTGTGCAGTCGGCTTAACCGGAACGGCATCAGCAGCCATAACCAGAGGAGCGTTCAGTGCAACAGCCATTGTGGTTGCTAACAATGTAACTTTAAACAATGATTTCATCCATTTCTCCAAAACCGAAGCATCTCACCTCGGAAATCGTTTGCAGACCTGCGGTCTGTAATGTACCTGGTGGCGCGATGACAAAAACAATCACACCGTAAAAACACGAAGTTAACTTCCGACCGCGTGATTATCCGAAAGTTTCAACACCGGTGTGGTGACAATCCAGCGCCTTTTCAACCTCTGGCGGCCAATTTACGCCATAACTCTTACTTCTGCCTGCATTTTACCGTTAGAATCAGAAAATTCACGAGCTCTGAAGCGGGGCCGGTAGTAACAAGAGGAAACAAAATGCAACAGCACGCACTGGAACAACGGCTGGAGATGATGGAAAGCAAACTGGCGTTTCAGGAGCATACCATTGATGAGCTCAACCTGACGGTGGTACAGCATGAACTGGAGATGGCTCGTCTGCGCGATCAGATGCGACTGCTGACCGATAAGTTGAAGGCGGCCGCGCCCTCCATGCTGGCGGATCAGTCCGAAGAGACACCTCCCCCTCACTATTAATATCCCTGTGCAGAAAAGCAAAAAGGCCACCCGGAGGTGACCTTTTATTGCTGATATTCCACAGTATTTCGCGTTGTAGCAAGGCGACCAGGCTTAAAAACACCCGCAGCACAGATAACTATGTGACCAGGATTCAAACGTGAAGCCAACGCCGCCACGGCGCGAAAAAAGGCAGAATATTAGTGGCTGCAGCCACAGCCGCCCGTGCCACAACCACCCTGACCGTGGTCATGGTCGTGATCGTGGTCATGATGATGGCCGTCAGCGCCGTGAACGTGGCCATGAGCCAACTCTTCTTCCGTCGCTTCGCGAATTGCGATAACTTCGACGTTGAAGCTCAGATTCTGACCCGCCAGCATGTGGTTACCATCAACCACAACGTGCTCATCTTCCACTTCGGTGATTTCTACCGGTACCGGGCCCTGGTCGGTTTCTGCCAGGAAGCGCATGCCAACCTGTAATTCGTCAACGCCCATAAATACGTCTTTTGGTACGCGCTGTACCAGATTGTCGTCGTAGGCACCGTATGCGTCGTTTGACGCGATATTCACATCAAACTTATCGCCTACCACGTGATCTTCCAGCGCTTTTTCCAGCCCGGAGATCAGGGAACCATGACCGTGCAGGTAGTCCAGCGGTGCACTCACCGGAGACTCATCAACCAACACACCGTCTTCTGTACGTACCTGGTATGCCAGGCTGACCACGAGGTCTTTTGCTACTTTCATGATTACTCCTAACCGTTGAGAGCTTGAGCCCTGATTCATTGACTGTTATTCGCAGCCTGGTGCTCTAAGTGGCGACGATTGTATCGAATTTCAACGCGGCTGTAAGGAACAACTGAAAAAAAGCTGAACGGCCGACGTTACTCAGGGTGAAATATTCCAATGACCTGCTCATGGGTTCGCACCTGTTCACGCGCCTGCTTGTCGGCTTCGCGCATCTGGTGGCCGCACTTAACGCACTCCACCACATCGATATTATTTTCCCGCCACAGAGCGAGTGTATCTTTTGCCTGACACTTAGGACAGGTTGCACCAGCGATAAAACGTTTACGCATATTAATCACCCATAAATCTGAAGGGGATGACCTTTAGTTACGGTCAGCCCGTTATGCCGCAGGGTGCAGCCAGACAGGCACCGCGCCCTGCGGGCCAACTGATGTCATCAATCGGCCTCATCCCAGCCATCAAATTGCCGTTTCTCATGCTGCATTTCGGCCTGGAAGATGTCCTCCAGTTCGCGTCGGGCTTCTTTCACCCTTGAGATCTGCTGACTGTCGCTATGATTCGGCATCAGTTCACGCAGCATGCGCATATCCAGGCGACGGAAGTGCTGCTGTGCGCGAAATGCCTGATGTGGGTGCATGCCCAGCGTCATCAGCGTCTTTCGGCCCAGCTCCAGCGCGCTGCTAAAGGTTTCACGAGAAAACTGTGAGACTCCCGCCTGCAGCAGTTCGTGTGCCTCAACGCGGCCACGGGCACGGGCCAGGATTTGCAGATGCGGGAAGTGCTGCTGACAGAGATGAACAATCTCCATCGCATCTTCCGGGCCGTTACAGGTTATCACGATCGACTGGGCCGTTTCTGCCCCTGCGGCACGCAGAAGCTCCAGTTCAGTCGCATCACCGTAATACACTTTGTAACCATATTTACGCATCAGGCTGACCGCACTGATATCGCGTTCGAGGACCGTAATGCGTTTTTCGTTGGCCATCAGCAGGCGGGCAACAACCTGCCCGAAGCGGCCGAACCCAACCACAATGACCTGCGGTTTATCATCTTCAACAAACGGTTTTTCCTGGCTGTCATCCACCTCATTGAAACGCCGTGCGAGGATCTTATCCACCCCCTGCATCAGCAGCGGTGTGGTCATCATCGACAACGTCACCGTCACCAGCAGCAGGGGCATCTGATCGCCACTGAACAGTTTTGCGGAGGCCGCCGCCGAGAACAGGACGAAAGCAAACTCCCCGCCCTGACTGAGCACCCCGGCAAACTGCAATCGTTCAGAACTACGCAGGCCGTAAATGCGCGACAGCAGATAAAGCACGCCGGTTTTCACTGCCACCAGTGTGATAACACCGATGAGGATTTCAATGATATGGGTATAGAGCACGCCAAGGTTTAACGCCATCCCCACCGAAATAAAGAACAGGCCCAACAGCAGTCCTTTAAACGGATCGATAGCGATTTCCAGCTCGTGGCGATATTCACTTTCGGCCAGCAAGATACCGGCAATGAAGGTACCGAGCGCCATCGACAGCCCCAGTGCATCCATAAACAGGGCAGAACCCAGCACCAGCAACAGAGCGGCCGCAGTGAAGACTTCACGGACGCCGGAGGCGGCGATAAAGCGGAAGATTGGCCGCAGCAGATAACGACCCCCGACCAGCATGCCACCAAAGGCCAGCACCTTCATACCGACTTTCATCCAGTCGGTATGCCCGCTGTCACCGCCGGCGAGCAGGGGCACCAGCGCCAGCGCAGGAATAACCGCCAAATCCTGAAACAACAGCACGGAGAAGCCAAGTTGCCCGGACTCATTGCGGTTCATCGCTTTGTCGCGCATGAGCTGCAAGGCCATCGCGGTCGATGACATCGCCAGGCCTATGCCACCGACGATCGCTGCCTGCCAGGAGAAATCGGTCAGCCATAGTAACCCTCCCAGCACCAGCGCGCTGAGGATCACCTGGGCAGCACCGACGCCAAATATTGACCTTCGCAGTTCCCACAGCTTGGAGGGTTTCAGCTCCAGCCCGATGATAAACATCAGGAACACCACGCCCAGCTCCGAGAAGTGCAGGATTTCATCAACGTCGCTGATAAACCCGAGCCCCCAGGGGCCGATAGCAATCCCGGCCAGTAAATAGCCTAATACCGCGCCGATACCCAGACGCGCTGCAATCGGCACGGCAATCACCGCCGCAAACAGATACACCACGCCTGCGGTCAGAAGACTTTGACCTTCCATCTACACTCCTCCGTGTGGCAACGGGTTAGACAACCAGTCGCCATAGGCGCGGGCATAATTTTTCATGACATCAGCAGACTGGCGTCGTGCCCAGTAAATCACCATGGGCGTCATCCAGTGCATACTGCACATCTGTGCCGTGAGTTCGAACGGACGCATAATGTCCGACATCGGATAACGGTTCAGCCCTTCCTGATGGTAGGCCGCTTCGGGCTCACCGGTGGTGATCACGCTGCGCCAGTATTTTCCTTCCAGCATGTTACCGCCGGGGCCGCTGGCAAAACCCCGCGACAACACGCGGTCCAGCCACTCTTTCAGCAGCGCGGGGCAGCTGTAGGTGTAAAGAGGATGTTGGAAAACGATGACGTCGTGTTCCCGCAGTAGTTGCTGCTCGCGGTGAACATCAATAAAAAAATCAGGATAGTGTGCGTACAAATCGTGCACAGTCACATGCTCCAGATGATGCGCCGGCTGTAACAAAACGCGATTAGCAATCGAATCCTGAGACTCCGGATGGGCATACAACAGCAGGACTTTAGGCGGCTGCGACATCATTCCCCTCCAAATCGTCGTCATAGCCGGAGATTTCCGCTACCATGCTCGACGCAACGGAACTCTGTGATTCCGAAAACTGATTATGATGGTGTAATTTAACATACTCTGAACTTACGGCGCTTATGATTGTATTCTCCTCGTTACAAATTCGTCGCGGTGTCCGCGTACTGCTGGACAACGCAACAGCCACGATTAATCCCGGTCAGAAAGTGGGGCTGGTGGGCAAAAACGGCTGCGGCAAATCCACGCTGCTGGCCCTGCTGAAAAACGAGATAAGCGCCGATGCTGGCAGCTTCAGCTATCCGGGGACCTGGTCACTCGCGTGGGTGAATCAGGAAACGCCGGCGCTGGACATTCCCGCCATTGAGTATGTTATCGACGGTGACCGTGAATTTCGTCAGCTGGAGTCTGAATTAGCGCAGGCCAACGAGATCAACGACGGCCACGCTATCGCCACGCTGCATGGCAAGCTGGATGCGGTTCAGGCCTGGACCATTCAGTCTCGCGCGGCCAGCCTGCTTGACGGTCTTGGTTTCACCCAGGAACAGCTGCAGCGCCCGGTCAGCGATTTCTCCGGCGGCTGGCGTATGCGTCTTAACCTTGCGCAGGCGCTGATCTGCCGTTCTGATTTGCTGCTGCTGGATGAACCGACTAACCACCTCGATCTCGATGCGGTGATCTGGCTGGAACGCTGGCTGAAAAGCTACAGCGGCACGCTGGTGCTGATCTCACACGACCGTGACTTCCTTGATCCGGTCGTTGATAAAATCCTGCATATTGAACAACAGTCGATCTTTGAATATACCGGTAACTACAGCTCCTTCGAGATCCAGCGCGCCACCCGCCTTTCTCAGCAGCAGTCGATGTTCGAACATCAACAGCAGAAAGTGGCGCACCTGCAAAGTTTTATTGACCGCTTTAAGGCGAAAGCCAGTAAAGCGAAGCAGGCACAGAGCCGCATCAAAACGCTGGAGCGTATGGAGCTTATTGCACCGGCCCACGTCGACAACCCGTTTACCTTCAGCTTCCGCGAACCGGAAAGCCTGCCTAATCCCCTGCTGAAAATGGAAAAGGTCAGCGCGGGCTACGGTGACAGGAAGATCCTCAACTCCATAAAACTGAACCTGGTGCCCGGATCGCGCATTGGCCTGCTGGGGCGTAACGGAGCGGGTAAATCGACCCTGATCAAGCTGCTGGCAGGCGAACTGGCACCGCTGCAGGGCGATATCGGCCTGGCGAAGGGTATTAAGCTTGGCTACTTCGCCCAGCACCAGCTGGAGTTTCTGCGCGCCGATGAGTCTCCCCTTCAGCATCTGGTGCGTCTGGCCCCGAAGGTGCTGGAACAGCAGCTGCGTGACTACCTCGGCGGCTTTGGTTTCCAGGGTGATAAGGTCAGCGAGGAGACACGCCGTTTCTCCGGGGGCGAAAAAGCACGCCTGGTCCTGGCTCTGGTGGTCTGGCAGCGCCCGAATCTGCTGCTGCTGGATGAACCGACAAACCACCTTGATCTCGATATGCGCCAGGCCCTGACCGAAGCGCTGATTGATTTTGAAGGCGCACTGGTTGTCGTTTCGCATGACCGCCACCTGCTGCGCTCCACCACGGATGACCTGTATCTGGTGCACGATGGCAAAGTGGAAGCCTTTGAAGGGGATCTGGAAGATTATCAGCAGTGGCTGAGTGACCAGCAACGGCAGGCCAGTACTGATGCCACCCCGAAGGCCGACAGTGCGAACAGCGCTCAGGCGCGTAAAGATCAGAAGCGCCGGGATGCTGAACTGCGCACCCAGACTCAGCCACTGCGTAAGCAGATTGAGAAACTGGAAAAGCAGATGGAAAAGCATAATGCCCAGTTGGCTGATGCCGAAAATAAGCTGTCTGACAGCGCGATTTACGAGCAGAGCCGTAAAGCCGATCTGACCGCCGCGCTGCAGCAGCAGGCAACGGCGAAATCAGCGCTGGAAGCGTGCGAAATGGAATGGCTGGAAGCCCAGGAAGAGTTAGAGTCGATCATGAATGCCTGAATGACGCCGGGACGATGGTTCATCGTCCCGGCGCGCTCTTCTAAGGTTACTCCGCCGCCAGCCGCTGGCGCAGTGCGGTCAGGTCCTCAACATTGTGCAGCTTGCCATCCAGGAAGCGGATTTTCAGCTCTCCGCCCTGCTCCTGCTGCCAGCTCTGACTGTCCAGCAGACAATATTTCCCCTCATCATCTTTCTCCACCCGCAGCAGGCCCCGCGCAGAGTTTTTCATGCCGTTGTCCGTTTTCGGCTGTTTGAAAATCTCACGGCCCACCCCGTTCACTTCGCCGTAGGTCGCCTTCATCGCGAAGCCGAAAGTATCACGGGTATTGTACTGGTAGGTGTAAGACCCCACGCCAAACACCACATTACTGCTGGCAAAACCTTTTGCCTCCAGGCGGCTGAGGATCTGATCGGCGCGTTCCAGGGTAATCGAGTCGCCGTAGATCAGCCCAACATGCGGATCCAGCACTTTGTAACCTTTGGCATTGACCGTGCCGCCAAAAATCTCCCACAGCACTTCTACCGAGCCTTTCTGTTCAGCACTGCGTGAGGGATCGCGATCCGCGTCATCACCGCTGCCGCAGAGGATCGCCACCGGGTCCCCGCTGTCCGGACGGAAGACCAGACGGCCCTCACGCGCCATAATTTCCGGCTTCAGCTCACGGCTGTATTCCGTCAGTACCTTCCAGTAGTCCCAGGTGTCCGACACCACCGAGACAAACCCGGCCGGATACAACTCCGTCAGCAGGCGACGGAAGGTGGCGATCTCTCCCTGCTCTTCCCCCATGCACATCACGCTGTGTTCAGTGGCGGGGATACTCCCGGCGATAAACGTCCCTGCCGCCGGCGTGTAGTACTGCTGCGCATAGAGGATCGACGGCAGGCTGTCAGTACCAGTAAAACTCAGCAGGTGGCCAACACCGGACTGTGCGGCATCGTGCAGCCCGGACATGCCCCGAAACGAGAAGTCATGGCACTGAAAATCAATGTGTGCCATATCGTCACAGGTGCGGTCTGCCCACCGCTGACAGATCTGGCGATAGTGGTGTGCCACCGTGGCATTGGTGGACGACTTCCACAGTTCCGCCGACATCACGCTCTCCAGATAATTGACCAGCCAGAAGAACTCATCCACGGTATTGGTGATGGTCAGCACCGGGATCTTCATCGGCACCTTACTGCCTTCATCCAGGCTTTTAATCGCCAGCGGCAGGTAGCCAAGACGATGAAGGGCACGGATGTGCTCAACGCTGACGCTATCTTTCCCGAGGTAACTGTCCATCAGTTGCTGATACTCCCCGACCACCTGCTCTTCCGGCTGGGCAAAGAATTTGTCATTAAACAGGTCGACCATAAACCACTGTAAGAACCCCTGCAGGCCGAAGAACACCAGCGAATCATCCGGCAGCGGCGACTGAAAATAGCGATTTCCACGCGGTGTGAAGTTGGAGTAGACCCGGTTCGTCCCCTGAGGATACTGCTCACGGTGCGAGGTTTTGTAACCGTCGATAGCCAGAATCGGATTAATTTGCATGTGTTGCTCCTTCACTGCGGTAAATGGTTTCAATATCAATCAGCTCAACACGCGCCGAAGTCTGGCCGGTTCCGGCCAGCGAGGTGGTGGTCCAGATGCGGTCAATACCCTGACTCAGCAGGTGATCGACACCTTTGCTGAACAGTCCGTGCGTGACGTACAGGCTAACAGAACGTGCGCCAGCCGCCCGTAACACTGTGGCGGATCCGATAAAAGTGCCTCCGGCATCACACAGGTCGTCGGCAATCAGGACATCCCTTCCCGTCACGTCGCCTTTCAGCAGTTCAAAACCGCTCAGTGCGCCGCTGGCAATATCGCGATGTTTACCGAGAATGCCGTACTCTCTGGCACTGACCTGCTGTGCCAGAGAATGAATTTTTTTCAGTGCTCCGGCGTCCGGGGCAATCAGCATCATGCCCTGCTCCAGGGCTGAGCGCAGGCTGCGGCTGTGCACCAGGCAACGATGCTGGGGAATAGCGACCAGACGGTCAACCACCCCGGCGGCCACATCGCTGTGGGGATCCAGCACCACTACACGGTCAAAGCGCAGCTGATTAAGAAAACCGGCAAAGACCTTGAGGGCAAAGCTGTCCCCGTCACGCATGGTACGATCCTGGCGGGCATATGGCAGCCACGGCAGCTCCAGCGTGGCCTGACGCAGCAGGCAGCGCTGACGTACCGCATCCAGCACCTGCGCCACCAGCATTAAATCGTCCATCGTCTGCATACCGCTGGCACGCAGCGTCAGGAGTTCAGCCCGGGGATCCAGCGGGGCAGAAACCCGTCCCCAGACCGCCCCATCAGGAAAACGCCCTGTTTCCAGCGCGACAGCCTGACCATCAAGCGTTAATTGCAGTATCATCATCACCGACCCCTTTTTCTTAATTAATGTCACAAGGACACTTATATAATTGTCCATGGGACAATAATTAACAAGCGAAAAATTACGCTGACGCGAATGAAGTTAATAACGCGTTGATTTACTGTAACATTAATTTATCCTTCGGCGTTGTTTCATTGAATCACCCCGCCAGGACTGCTATTGTGTCCGAGCGACACTTCCTGCAGGTAATACCATGTCATCAGAACACGAATATCTGGCGCACTACGACGCCTCACGCTATCCCTCCCCGATTGTCACCGTCGACAGCGTGCTGTTTACGTTATGGCAGGAGCAGCTGTGCGTGCTGCTGGTACAGCGCGCTAATCACCCGCAGCGCGGCTGGTGGGGGCTTCCCGGGGGGTTTATCGATATGCAGAAGGATGACTCCACGCGGGCAACCGCGCTACGCAAGCTGCGTGAGAAAACCACCGTCAATCCGCCGTGGCTTGAACAGCTGGCGACGTTCTCCGGGCCTGAACGTGACCCGCGCGGCTGGAGTCTGACCACCGCGTGGTATGCGCTGATCGCCGCAGAGGACTGTCAGGCAGAAAGTGATGACGTCAGCGACGCGCAGTGGCAACCGCTGGCCGGACTGGCATCGCGCAGCGATATTGCTTTCGACCACCAGCAGATCATTGCTGACGCGCTGAAACGACTGCGGCAGAAAACGCTCTACTCCCTGCTGCCGGTATACTGCCTGCCCGCCGCGTTTACCCTGACCCAACTGCAGGAGGTGACGGAGACCATCCTCGACCGCCCGGTTCAGCGTAAAAGCCTGATACGCCGCTTTGAAGCCTCAGAGATGTTTGAAGAAACCGGGGAAAGCGTAGCGACCGGCGCACGCAAGGCCAAGCTTTACCGCATGAAACCCGGCGTCAATATCCATAACTTCTCGCGTAACCTGATGAGCGATCAATAAGCAGCGGTCCGAAAATGACAATACCAGCGCCAGGGGAGATCGAATGGCGGCTGCAACGCTGTCGCAGCCTGCCACAGAAAGTTTAAAAGGGTTTATCTCCGAGAATAGTGGCGCGGTGCATAATGCGACGGGCCGGTAAATAATCCGCATTGGCATAATGCTGAGTCACGCGATTGTCCCAGATAGCCACATCACCCACCTGCCAGCGCCAGCGCACCTGGAAATCCGGTTTGGTGATGTGTGCGAACAGGAAGTTCAGCAGCGCCTCACTCTCCTTCTCTTTCAGCCCGACAATACGCGTGGTAAAGCCTTCATTCACGAACAGCGCCTTCTTGCCGCTAACAGGGTGGGTGCGGATCACCGGATGCAATACCGGTGGATTTTTCGCGACCGCCTGCAGCCAGCGCTGATGCTCCTCCTCACTCGCCCGATATTTGTACTCCTGGAACGCTTTACGGAAATCATGCTCCGCCTGTAAACCGTTCAGCAGTACTTTTAGCGGCTCAGATAATGCCTGATAAGCCGCAATACCACTGGCCCATAGCGTATCACCGCCGGTTTCCGGCAGTCGCTGTGCCGTGAGGATCGCCCCGGCGGGTGGGGTTTCAATAAAGGTGACGTCGGTATGCCAGTTATCGTTATCAGGCGGGTTATCGTCGTGAGTATCCAACACGATGATCTCTTCCACGTCCGGCGCATGAGGATAGACCGGGTGAATGTGCAGATCGCCAAAGCGTGCCGCCAGCTGACGGTGCTGCAGCGGGGTCAGCGGCTGGTTGCGCAGGAACAGAACCTGATGACGGATCAGGGCATGATACAGCTGCTCAAACTGGGCATCACTTAACGGGCGGGTCAAATCGATATCGCTGACCTGAGCACCAATATAAGGGCCAAGGGCCTGAATTTTAATACGTTCGTTCATTGTTGTACTCCATGCCAGGGGGTCAGACGGCGCTGCAGGGCGCGGAGCCCCAGCTCCAGCGCAAAGGCGATCAGGGCAATCACCGCAATCCCGGCCAGCACCACATCGGTGGCCAGAAACTCCCCGGCAGACTGCACCATAAAGCCCAGCCCCCGAGTGGCGGCGATCAGTTCAGCGGCCACCAGCGTCGACCAGCCGACGCCCAGGCCAATACGAATACCCGTCAGGATCTCCGGCAGGGCACCGGGCAGCACCACATACCACAGCACCTGCCAGCGGCTGGCCCCCAGCGAACGCGCCGCACGCAGGCGCACCTGCTGAGCACTTTTCACGCCGGCCAGGGCGGACATCGCTATCGGCGCGAAGATCGCCAGGTAGATCAGTAAAATTTTCGAGGTTTCGCCAATGCCAAACCAGATCACCATCAGCGGCAGATAGGCCAGCGGCGGCACCGGGCGGTACAGTTCAATCAGCGGGTCAAGTATCCCGCGGATCGTCTCATTGAGCCCCATCAGGATCCCGACCGGCACGCCAACCAGCGTGGCGGCCAGCAGCGCAATGACAATGCGTGTCAGGCTGGCCCCCAGATGCTGCCACAGCGTGGCATCCATAAAGCCGGCCGGGCTGGCGATGGTCAGCAACTGGTGTAAAACCTGCTGCGGCGGCGGCAGAAACAGCGGTGCAATCAGGTGTAAAGCAGTCACTGCCCACCATATCGTCAGCAGTACCAGCAGTGTGGCAACACTGAGCGTCAGCGCGCGTGACAGCGGCCAGCGCAACCGCGGGCGGCGAACCGGGCTTTTTTCATTAATCAGTGAGCTCATGCAAACACCTCGCGCTGCTGAAAGACACGACCCAGCACGTATTCACGGCGCTCAATAAAGGCCGGATCGGATTTGATCGCCCGGCAGGCTTCGCCCTCTGCGTAACGGCGGCCAAAGTCGAGTGACAGCTGTTCCACAATGCGCCCCGGCCCGGGCGACAGCAGGATCAGCTCGCTGGCGAGAAAGACCGCCTCTTCGATATCGTGAGTAATCAACAGGATCTGCTTGCCGCTGTCCCGCCATAATGTCAGCAGCAGCTCCTGCATCTGCTCACGGGTGAACGCATCAAGCGCACCGAAAGGCTCGTCCAGCAGCAGCAGGCGCGGATTGGCGGCCAGCGCTCGGGCAATCCCTACCCGCTGGCGCATCCCGCCGGACAGCTGCCAGATGAAACGCTTCTCCGCGCCCTCCAGCCCGACTTTTTTCAGCATCTGCGCGGCCACCCTGCGGCGGGCATCTTTTTCAATCCCCGCCAGCTGCAGCCCAAAGGCCACGTTATCCAGTACATTGCGCCACGGCAGCAGCCCTTCATGCTGAAACACCACGCCGCGGTCTGCCCCCGGCCCGGTTACCGGCTGCCCGTCCAGCGTGATGCTGCCGCCATCTGCCGGAATAAACCCGGCAATCAGGTTCAGCAGCGTCGTCTTGCCACAGCCTGACGGCCCCAGAACCACCACCAGCTCTCCGTTGCCGATCGACAGGTTGATATCCTTTAAGACCGGCTGTCCTGCATAGCTGGCGCGAAGATGAGAGACTGACAGCATGGCGGCGACTCCGGTTATTGGGCGAGCGGTTTGACAAAACGGTCGGTCACGTAGCTGCTGTAGTCCGTCGCGACCGACGGTACTTTGCCCTGTGCTTTGAGGAACTGTGCCGTATCCACAATCGCCTTATTAACCGGGCCGTTAAGCTGCGCGACCTGTTCTTTGGCCGTGAGGTAGGTATTGCCTTCCACCAGCCCCGGCACGTCGGCAACCGGTACGCCGCTGAAACGCGACAACTTGCTAAGGTTTTCTTCCTGTTTCAGCCACTGCTGCGGGTCAGCGAGGTAGGCTTTCTGGGCGTCCAGCGCGCTGCGGGCAAAGGCGGTTACCACCTCCGGATGCTGTTGGGCGAAGTCTTTACGTACCACCCAGACATCCAGCGTGGGCGAACCCCATTTCCCTACCTGAGCGGAGTCTGTCAGCACCTTACCGTCTTTCTCCAGTTGATTGACTGCCGGAGCCCAGACGTAAGCGCCATCAATATCCCCGCGCTGCCAGGCCGCCAGAATCGCCGGGGGCTGCAAGTTAATGATCTGCACCTGCCCGGGTTTGATACCCCAGTGTTTCAGTGACGCCAGCAGGCTGTAATGCGTGGTAGAGATAAACGGCACGGCGATACGCTTCCCGATCAAATCCTTCGGGTCTTTAATCTCTTTTTTCACCACCAGCGCTTCGGAGTTACCAAGCTGAGAAGCCAGCAGAAATACTTCGATCGGCAGCTGCTGACTGGCGGCAACGGCCAGCGGACTGGAGCCGATATTGCCGATTTGCACATCACCCGACGCCAGCGCACGGATCACGCTGGAACCGCTATCAAATTTACGCCAGTCCACTTTCGCCCCGCTCGCTTTGGCAAAGGTGTCATCGGCCTGGGCCACTTTTGCTGGCTCTGCTGAGGTCTGATAAGCAACAGTCACCTCTACCGCCTGAACGCTGAGTGCTGTCAGTGACAGTGCCGCTGCCAAAATTGAAAGTGTGAATTTACCTGCCATAGCCCGCTCCAGAGATGATTATTGTCGGTGAACACCTCCTTTGTAACCGGGCGCGAGCATCGTAATAAAGTAATTAAAAATTCTTTTTTATATCAAAATTTGCTTAGGAGAAATGGTGGATTGGTTAGCTGAAAAGTGGGTTTATCCACAGCGGGCGCAATGATAGCCAGGGATGAGGCCAGCCTGAGGTAAAGCCGACGTCACTCGCCAGCGATGGCGTGTAACGAAGTCAGCAGGGTGACTTCTTAAGTCGGACCGACGTGCTCAGACTGGCCTCAGACCTGCCGCCGGAGGTTTAACGATAAAAAGGGGTGGAGATACCCCAGGATCAGTGCCAGATCAGCAGCACGCACGCCGCCGTCAGCAGCCCCATAAACACGTTAAAAAGGGTCCAGGCTCGACGGCTGCGCAGGATGCGGCCAATCAGCGTGCCGAAACCTAACCAAATCACCCCGGACACCAGGTTGACCAGCGCCATACCGATACTGATGGCGATCACTGAGGCCCGATACGCTTCGCCCGCCAGACTGAAGCTGGCCACCGCGCCGAGCGCCATCAGCCAGGCTTTTGGGTTGATCAACTGCAATAGCCCTCCCTGCCAGAACGGCATCGGCGCGGCAGGCGCATTCTCGGTTTCCAGTTTTTCATACTCGGCGCTGCCGATCTTCCATGCCAGCCAAAGCAGATAAGCGCTGCCGGCAATTTTCAAAAACAGATGCAGCGAAGGGTAAAGCAGGATTAAACCGCCCACGCCAAAGGCCACCATCAGCAGCATCACCTGCATGCCGATCATAATGCCAATCAGCAGCATCAGTGAACGTAGAAAACCAAAATTAGCACCGGAGGCGGTGAGTAACATATTATTAGGACCTGGCGTGATGGCAGCGACCCAGAGAAAGCCTAACATTGATAAAAACAGACTCAGTTCCATAGAACGGGTGCTCCTCACCCCCTGAAAAATAAACAACCCGACGAAGCTAACAGCGAGCCATGGATCCTACAAGCTCTGAACACATGAATTTTAATCACCTGAACCCTGACGTTTTTCGTCCCCTGACCGGTGCCAGTAATCCCCATCTGCAAACCCTTTTGCCGCGTCTGCTGCGCCGTCGGGTGACGCTGCAACCGCACTGGCAGCGGCTGACCTTACCGGACAGTGATTTTGTCGATCTGGCGTGGAGCGAAGATCCGACGGGTGCACGTGACAAACCGCGCGTGGTGCTGTTCCATGGCCTGGAAGGGAGTTTTCACAGCCCGTATGCACATGGACTGCTCCAGGCGTGCAAAAATCGCGGCTGGCTTGGCGTCGTGATGCATTTTCGGGGCTGCAGCGGCGTGCCTAACCGGCTGAATCGAATTTACCACTCCGGTGAAACAGAGGATGCCAGCTACTTTCTGCAATGGTTGCGGGAGGAATGGGGCACCGTCCCGACGGCTGGGGTGGGCATTTCACTGGGCGGCAATATGCTCGCCTGCCTGATGGGTAAACAGGGCAAGGCATGCCTGCTGGACGCTGGCGTGGTGGTTTCCGCCCCGCTGATGCTGGAACCCTGTAGTCAGCGCCTGGAACAGGGTTTTTCGCGCGTTTATCAGCGTTACCTGCTGGGTCTGCTGAAGCAGAATGCTGAACGCAAACTTATTGCCTGGCCCGGTACTCTCCCTGTCGATCTGACGCAGCTTAAGGCGCTGCGCCTGCTCCGTGATTTTGATGATGCGATCACGGCCCGCGCGCACGGTTTTGTCGATGCCACTGACTACTATCATCGTTGCAGTGCAATGCCGCTGCTGCCCGACGTGCGCAAACCGCTGCTGGTGATCCATGCGAAAGATGACCCCTTTATGACCCCGGATGTGATCCCCGATGTCGCTTTGCTGCCTCCCAGCATCGAGTATCAGCTAACGCAGCACGGCGGGCACGTGGGTTTTGTAGGCGGAACGCTGCGTAAGCCACAAATGTGGCTGGAACAGCGTATTCCGCAATGGCTAACTACCTGGCTGGACAACTGATGATTATTCCCTGGAAAGAACTGGATACCGAGACGCTTGATAACCTCATTGAATCTTTTGTGCTGCGTGAAGGCACTGACTATGGCGAACAGGAACGATCGTTAAAACAGAAAGTGGAGGATGTCCGCCGTCAGCTTAACAGCGGCGACGTGGTGCTGGTGTGGTCTGAGCTGCATGAATCCATCAACATCATGCCGCGCGGCCAGTTTCGCGATGAGCAGAGATGACTTTAGCGGGCGAAACATGTTAACAATGATCCGTCCGTCCGACCTATCGAAGGGAGTTGTTCGTCATGTCAGCCAAACATCCGGTTATCGCCGTCACCGGCTCCAGCGGGGCGGGAACCACCACCACCAGCCTGGCCTTCAGGAAGATTTTTCAGCAGCTTAATCTGCGTGCCGCCGAGGTCGAAGGGGACAGTTTTCACCGTTTCACCCGCCCGGAGATGGATATGGCGATCCGTAAGGCGCGCGATATGGGGAAACACATCAGTTATTTTGGCCCGGAGGCCAATGACTTCGGCCTGCTGGAAGAAACCTTCAGCGAATATGGCCGCAGCGGAAAAGGCCAGTCGCGCAAGTATTTGCACACCTATGATGAAGCCGTACCGTGGAACCAGGTGCCGGGTACCTTTACCCCCTGGCAGCCGCTTCCGGAGCCCACTGATGTTCTTTTTTATGAAGGGCTGCACGGTGGCGTGATGACTCCACAGCATAATGTCGCCGAGAAAGTCGACCTGCTGGTTGGCGTCGTACCAATTGTTAACCTGGAGTGGATTCAGAAGCTGGTCAGGGATACCGGCGAGCGGGGGCATTCCCGTGAGGCAGTCATGGATTCGGTCGTACGTTCCATGGAGGACTACATCAATTTCATTACCCCGCAGTTCTCACGCACCCATATCAACTTTCAGCGCGTGCCGACGGTAGATACTTCAAACCCGTTTGCCGCACGTGGCATCCCGTCACTGGACGAAAGCTTTGTGGTGATCCACTTCCAGGGGCTGGAGAACATCGACTTTCCCTATCTGCTGTCGATGATACAGGGGTCGTTTATCTCCCATATTAAAACCCTGGTGGTGCCGGGCGGTAAAATGGGGCTGGCCATGGAGCTGATTATGGGGCCGCTGGTCCGGAACCTTATCGAAGGCAAAAAGATCGGCTGACCCCCTGGGGACGGCGTTACGCTTTCATCAGCAGACGGTGAATAAAGCCGACGTGCAGGCTGACGCCGATACTCAACACATCTTCATCAAGGCGAAAATGGGGATTATGTAATCCCCAGCAGGTGCCTTTCTCCTGATCCCCCGATCCCACCCACAGGAAGCAGCCCGGTATCACCTGTTGATAGGCAGAAAAATCCTCGCAGCCAAACATCGGGGTCGTCATCACCTGCAATGCCTTCTCTCCCTGGGTGGCGATAACGGTCTCTCGCGCGATACGGCAGGCATCCGGATGATTCACGCCGGTGGTGTACCCGGGCGTCCATTTAAGCACATAGCTGGCCCCCACCCCCTGCGTCATCCCGTCCAGCAGCTGTGACATCATGCGCGGGATCGTACTGCGGTTGTGGGGGCTGAGCGTGCGTAACGTACCGCGCAGATGGGCTTTGTCAGGGATAACGTTGTAACTGTCCCCGCACTGGAAGCTGGCCACCGTCAGTACCGCGCCATCGTTCGCGTCCAGCCGGCGTGATACGATTTGCTGCAACGCCCCGACCACACTCGCGCCCAACACCAGCGGGTCCGTACTCTGCTGCGGCATCGCCGCATGCGCCCCCTTTCCCTGTAACACCAGGTCAAAATTGTCACAGGCGGCACTGAAGACGCCCTCTTTCACCGCCACCGTCCCCGTTGGCAGGGTGGGAAACACGTGTAAACCATAAATCTGTGATACTCCGTCCAGCACGCCGAGCTTTACCAGCTCACTGGCCCCCCCCGGTGGCACTTCTTCCGCATGCTGAAAGATGAATCGCACCTTCCCTGCGATCTGCGCCTGCTGCTGGCATAACACCCAGGCAGCCCCCATCAGCATCGCCGTATGCGCATCGTGCCCGCAGGCATGCATCACGCCGCGATGACGCGAGGTAAACGGCTCCTGATTCAGCTCTTCAATGGGCAGGGCATCCATATCGGCCCGCAGAGCAATGCATTCCCCGCTGTGTGGGCCTGAAAGTTCAGCCAGCACACTGTTGGGGGTGGGCCGGCTGATAGCCAGAGGACCAAACTTTTCCAGTTCAGCAGCGACATAGTCGGCCGTGCCCTGTTCATGAAAAGAGAGTTCCGGGTGGGCGTGGATATGACGCCGCCAATGCAACACTTTTGCGGTGACATCCTGAATTAACGTCTTGGTATTCATCATCACTCCGTGATTAGTTGAAACGATAGAACGACAGGCCGGAGTATTCAGACCTTCGGTCACTGCGCCGGTAAATCAGCGTGAAGGACAGTAAACAGGATGAAATATACTGCGCTCACCTCACCAGACTGTGGCGTGAAATGCGCGTGATGACGTGCTCAGCATGATGTGCCGCTGGCGAAGATGGCGGGAGGAAAAGAGTGACGCGAGGGAACTGTACGCCCCTCGCGCAGACATCAGTCACATGCTGTCAGGCGAGGTCAATGACCTCGTAGCTGTGACTCATTTTGACACCCTGCCCCAACATAATGGCCACCGAACAGTATTTCTCTGCGGAAAGGTCGACGGCGCGTGAGACGGCTTTATCACCCAGCGCTTTGCCGCTGACAATAAAATGCAGATTAATGTGCGTGAAGATTCGCGGAGCATCTTCACGGCGCTCCGACGTGAGCTTCACTTCGCAATCAGCCACGTCATGACGGCCTTTTTGTAAAATAGAAACCACATCAATGGCGCTACAGCCTCCGGCGGCCATCAGCACCATCTCCATCGGGCTGGGTGCTTTATCCCCGGAGTTACCGTCCATCAACACCTGATGACCCGATGAGGATTCTCCCAAAAATGTCAGCCCTTCAACCCATTTAACACGTGCCTGCATAACAAAATCCTCGATTTCATTCAGTTACCGCAGAGTACGCTGTGTCAATAAAAACGGCAACGCTGCCTTTTTCCAACTATGCTGAAGCGAGACAACAGAAGACAGCCTTGTAAAGCTGTGCTACAAACAAAGCTGCAATTATTTACTGGCAAGACAATGCACAGTAAAACGGGACGACAGCACGAGCCATGCTCTTAACAGAGGCCCGTATAATTCCTATGGGAACGCTTGAATATTTCAACGCCTGACAGGGACTCATCCCCTGATATCCTAAAATATTTCGCGCGGCAGGTTAGCGGTAACGCACTTCTCCCCCGCAGAATAGAGGGTATATTTAGGCACGATTACAAACAGAGGATAACAGCGAATGGTTCTCGGCAAACCGCAAACAGACCCTACACTCGAATGGTTCCTGTCACATTGCCATATTCACAAATATCCATCCAAAAGCACGCTGATACATCAGGGTGAAAAGGCGGAAACCCTCTATTACATCGTTAAAGGTTCTGTAGCGGTGTTAATCAAGGATGAAGAAGGCAAAGAGATGATCCTCTCTTACCTCAACCAGGGCGACTTTATTGGCGAACTGGGCCTCTTTGAAGAAGGTCAGGAACGCAGTGCATGGGTACGTGCGAAAACAGCCTGTGAAGTGGCTGAAATCTCTTACAAAAAATTCCGTCAGCTGATTCAGGTGAATCCTGACATTCTGATGCGTCTCTCTTCACAGATGGCGAGTCGACTGCAGGTTACGTCAGAGAAAGTGGGTAATTTAGCTTTCCTGGATGTCACCGGACGCATTGCCCAGACGTTACTGAATCTGGCCAAACAGCCCGATGCCATGACGCACCCGGACGGCATGCAAATTAAAATCACCCGTCAGGAGATCGGCCAGATTGTCGGCTGCTCCCGTGAAACCGTAGGCCGTATTCTGAAAATGCTGGAAGATCAGAACCTGATCTCGGCACATGGTAAAACCATCGTTGTATACGGCACACGTTAACCGGCTCTGAACCCACGGCGCGACGCCCTGTCGCGCCGTTTTTATTTGGTGTGGCTCATGTGGCGGAGAATTATCTATCACCCGGAAGTTAACTATGCGCTCAGACAAACGCTGGTGCTGTGTTTACCCGTGGCGATCGGCTGGATGCTGGGCAACCTGCAAAACGGACTGCTTTTCTCCTTAGTGCCCGCCTGCTGTAATAACGCCGGTCTGGATACCCCCCACAAACGCTTCTTTAAACGCCTCATCGTCGGCGGGTGTCTGTTCGCCTCCAGCAGCTTCCTGATCCAGTACGCCGGGTTAGAGGGCGTGCCGTTGCCGGTTATTCTGCTGATCATGGCCTTAGTGCTGGGCGTCACGGGTGAGATTAGCCCCCTTCATGGCCGCCTGCTGCCGGCTTCGTTAATAGCCGCCATCTTCACGCTCAGCCTGGCGGGGCGGATGCCGTTGTGGCAACCGCCGCTGTTATATATTTTGGGGACCGTCTGGTACGGGGCATTTAACTGGTTCTGGTTCTGGCTGTGGAAAGAGCAGCCGATGCGTGAAACCCTCAGCCTGCTGTATCGCGAACTGGCTGACTACTGTGAAGCTAAATACACTCTGCTGACCCGGCTTACCGATCCACAGACTGCCCTGCCCCCACTGCTGGCGCGCCAGCAGAAAGCCGTCGATCTGATTAACACCTGCTATCAGCAGATGCATATGTTGTCCGCCAATCGGGACAGCCACTACCAGCGTCTGACACGTGCATTCCAGGTGGCGCTTGATCTGCAGGAACATATTGCGGTCAGCCTGCATCAGCCGGAAGAAGTGCAAAAGCTGGTGGAAAAAAGCCATGCCGAAGCGGTGATCCGCTGGAACGCACAGACCATTGCCGCCAGACTGCGGGTACTGGCCGATGATATTCTTTATCATCGTTATCCTGAGCGCTTTACAATGGATAAGCCTCTTCAGGCACTGGAAAAGATCGCTCGTCAGCACCCGGACAACCCCGTCGGCCACTTTTGTTATTACCACTTCAGCCGCATCGCACGTGTGCTGCGCACTCAGCGTCCGCTGTACCGCCGTGACCTGATGGCCGACCGCCAGCGTCGCCTTCCTCTGCTTCCGGCGCTGAAGAGCTACCTGTCGCTGAAATCCTCAGCCCTGCGCACCGCTGCACGCTATGCGGTCATGCTCACCTTTGCCAGTTCCCTGGCGCTGTTCTTCAACCTGCCGAAGCCTTACTGGATCCTGATGACGGTAATGTTTGTCAGCCTTAATGGTTACAGCGCCACCCGGGTGCGTATTCAGCACAGAGCACTGGGAACGCTGGCCGGGCTGATCATCGCTGCCGCCACGCTGGGTCTTCATGCACCAGAGTCCTGGGTGCTACTGGTCATGCTGATCATTACGCTGGTGAGCTATCTGTTTATCCGCAAATTCTATGGCTGGGCCACGGTGGGCTTCACCGTCACCGCGGTTTACTCGTTACAGCTGCTCGCTCTGAATGGCGCGCAGTTCCTGCTGCCAAGGCTGCTGGACACACTGATGGGCTGCCTGATCGCCTTTGGCGGCATGATCTGGTTATGGCCACAGTGGCAAAGTGGGTTGATGCGGCAGAATGCGCACGATGCGCTGGAGACCTATCAGGAGGCATTACAGATGCTGCTGGGAAACGAACAGGATGCCGTGAAACTGGCTTACCAGCGAATGCGGGTCAATCAGGCGCACAATGCGCTGTTTAACTCCCTGCATCAGGCGATGCAGGAGCCCGGCTTTAACTCCAGTTACCTGTCCGATATGCAGCTGTGGGTCACGCACAGCCAGTTTATTGTGGAGCACATTAACGCCATGACCATTCTGGCGCGTGAACACACCATGCTGACGCCCACGCTGGCAGAGCGCTATCTGCAGTCCTGTGAAATTGCCCTGCAGCGCTGCCAGCAGCGTCTGGAATACGACGGACCCGATTCAGGCAGTAATGTCCTGGATGCGCCGGAGGATTTCCACCAGGGCCCGGTAACCATCATGGAGCGACATGTTAGACGCATCCTTGGCCATCTCAGCGTGATGCATACCATCTCATCACTCACCTGGAGCCAGCGCCCACATCATGGCCGCTGGCTGTCACGCCATCTGCGTAAATCGAAGACGTGAGTGCCGCTGTTTTTTCCGCCTCATCCCCAACCTCCCCGGGCTTTATCAGCACGGGACGACCGGAAAAAAGCGTTCCCTATAACACGTTTTCGACGGCCGTCGCGAATCGGGCCATGCCTTCAACAATGTCGGTCGGTTCAATCACCAGCGACGGCGCAAAGCGCATCACATCGGTTCCGGCCACCAGCACCATCACACCCGCCTCTGCCGCGGCATTCAGCAGGTCACGTGCTTTACCTGCGTGCTGCGGTTTCAGTGCCGCGCCAATCAGCAGGCCTTTGCCACGGATATCGCTGAACAGATCGAAGCGGGCATCCAGCGACGCCAGCGCATCAACAAACAGCTGACGACGCTCTTCCACACCGTTGAGCACTGCCGGCGTATTGATGATATCCAGTGCCGCTTCAGCCACGGCACAGGCCAGCGGGTTGCCACCGTAGGTGGTGCCATGAACGCCCGGCGCCATGACAGAGGCAATCTCGTTGGTCGTCAGCATCGCGCTGACCGGGAAACCGCCGCCCAGTGCTTTGGCCGTGGTCAGAATATCTGGCTGAACACCATAATGCTCATGGGCGAACAGCCTGCCGCTGCGGCCCATACCACTCTGTACTTCATCCAGCACCAGCAGCGCATGATGCTCATCACACAGCTGACGCAGACCCTGCATAAATTCCTGCGTCGCCGGCATCACGCCGCCTTCGCCCTGAATCGGCTCCACCACAATAGCGCAAGTGTGATCGTCGATAACCGCTTTCACGGCAGCCAGGTCGTTAAACGGCACGTGGACGATATCCGCAGGTTTGGGCCCGAAGCCATCTGAGTATTTCGGCTGGCCGCCAACGGAAACCGTAAACAGCGTGCGGCCGTGAAAGGCATTATGGAAAGCAATAATCTTGCTTTTAAACGGACTGTGGCGTTTGGTGGCATAGTAACGCGCCAGCTTAAACGCGGCTTCGTTAGCTTCAGCACCGGAGTTCGCGAAAAAGACACGCTCGGCAAAAGTGGCCTGTATCAGCTTGCTCGCCAGGCGCAGTGCTGGCTCATTGGTGAAGACATTACTGGTATGCCACAGGGTTTCTCCCTGGGTTTTTAACGCCTCCACCAACGCCGGATGGCAGTGCCCCAGCGCCGTCACCGCAATGCCGCCGGAGAAATCAATGTACTCTTTGCCCTGCTGATCCCACACGCGGCTGCCTTTGCCTTTCACCGGCACAAACTGTGCTGGTGCATAAACAGGCAAAATCACCTCGTCAAACGTCGCGCGTGTTACCGCCATTTTTTCCGCCGTCATTCACTACCTCGCCATTTATGCTTTTTCGCACCATGAAAATATAGTCATAAAATATGCATAAAAAATCAAATAAAGGCAACCGATAATCAACGTTTGAGGAAATTAGCCAGCAGTTGATGTCCCTGTTCACTCAGGATGCTTTCCGGATGGAACTGTACCCCTTCCAGCGGCAGTGTGCGGTGCCTGAACCCCATGATCTCATCGGGCTGGCCGCGATCATCCATCGTCCACGCGGTGACTTCACATTCTTCAGGCAGGCTGCCGGCTTCAACAATCAGCGAGTGATAGCGGGTCACCGTCAGCGGATGATTCAGCCCGGCAAACACGCCCTCATCGCGGTGTTCAATCAGCGACGTCTTACCGTGCATCACTTTACGCGCGCGCACCACCCGCCCGCCGAGAACCTGTGCAATGGCCTGATGCCCGAGGCAAACCCCCAGAAGGGGAATGTGACCGGCGAAATGACGGATGACGTCCAGCGAGATGCCGGCGTCATCAGGAGTGCAGGGCCCGGGCGAGATCACCAGATGCTGAGGGGCCAGCGCGGCGATCTCATCAAGGGTAATCTCATCATTACGGTGAACGCATACCTCGGCCCCCAGCTCAGAAAAATACTGGTAGAGGTTCCAGGTGAAGGAGTCGTAGTTGTCGATCAGAAGCAGCATGGGAGGTCCTGATACCAGGACCGCCTGCGGGCGATCCTGACAGAGTGGCCAGTGAGAGAATTATGGCAGCACTTTCGCAGAGAGGATCACCACCGGGGTCACCGGAACATTCTGGTAAGGCCCGACATCTTTGGTCTGTACCTGGCCAATCTTATCGGCAACGTCCATGCCTTTAACGACTTTACCGAAAACGGCATAGCCAAAGTCACGCTGACCGTGATCGAGGAAGGCATTATCTGCCACGTTGATAAAGAACTGGCTGGTGGCACTGTCCTTATCAGCAGTACGCGCCATTGAAATGGTACCGCGTTTATTCAGCAGGCCATTATCCGCTTCATTTTTAATCGGCGGTTTAGGCTGCTTCTGCTGCATATCAGCGGTAAAACCGCCACCCTGCAACATAAAGCCTGGGATCACGCGATGAAAAATCGTGTTGTTGTAAAAACCACTGTTCACGTAATCCACAAAATTATTCACCGACACCGGTGCTTTCTGGTTGTTCAGTTCCAGTTCAATATTACCCGCAGAAGTGGTCAGCAGCACATGCGTATCCCCCTTCGCAGCCATGGCGGAGGCAGAGATCGAAGACAGTGCCAGAACGGTCGCCACCGCGGTTAACGTACGTTTCAACATGAAAGATTCCTTACTGAGTGCGACAAACCATATAACCAACGGTGATTGTAAAGAGGCACTTACCAGCGCGCCAGCGTTTTACCTTTATTTACGCGGCAACGTTATGAAAGCAAACGTTACTGAGCGTCGAAAAATAGTGACTATGATCACGATATGAATGAAATATGAAAATATTAGTTTCAGTAAAGATTTATGCAGATCACGAATATCGTTAAACTCCTCCTGTCTGGCACGGGCATTCCGCCCGGTGAACATCTCTTTCAAACAGGTTTCCACTATGACAAATCGCGATCGAATCGGGCTTACCTGGATCAGCTTCTTCTCCTATGCGCTGACCGGTGCAGTGGTTATCGTTACCGGTATGGTTCTGGAGAATATTGCGGCCTACTTCCAGCTGCCCGTCGCTCAGATGAGCAATACCTTTACCTTCCTGAATGCCGGCATCCTGCTGGCGGTGTTTCTTAACGCCTGGCTGATGGAAATCGTCCCCCTCAAACGCCAGCTGATCTTCGGCTTCGTGCTGATGGTGCTGGCCGTTCTGGGGCTGATGAACAGCCACAGCCTGACCGTCTTCTCTCTGTGTATGTTTGTCCTCGGGGTGGTGAGCGGTATCACCATGTCCATTGGTACGTTCCTGATCACCCATCTGTATGAAGGCCGTCAGCGTGGCTCGCGCCTGCTGTTTACTGACTCCTTTTTCAGCATGGCCGGTACCATTTTCCCGATTATTGCTGCCGCTATCCTTGCGCGCGCTCTGCCGTGGTATTGGGTCTATGCCTGCATCGGTGTGATTTACGTGGCGATCTTTATTCTGGCCCTGTGCTTTGAGTTCCCGGTGCTGGGTAAAAAAGCCACCAGCGGCGAGCCGGTCATCAAAGAGAAATGGGGGATCGGCGTGGGCCTGCTGTCGGTGGCTGCACTGTGTTATATCCTCGGCCAGCTCGGTTTTATCGGTTGGGTGCCGCTTTACGCGACCAAAACGATGGGCATGGATATCGGTCAGGCCGGTAGCCTGGTCGGTAACTTCTGGACAGCCTATATGATTGGCATGTGGGCCTTCAGCGCCATCCTGCGCTTCTTCGATCCTCAGCGTATCCTCACCGTGCTGGCGCTGGCAGCCACTGCGCTGATGTACTGGTTTATCACGTCCAGTGATGCATCGATGCTGAAATGGATCATGATGAGTCTGGGCTTCTTCTCCAGTGCCATCTATACCACCATCATCACCCTGGGGTCGCTGCAGACCAAAGTGGCTTCACCCAAACTGGTGAACTTTATCCTGACCTGCGGCACCGTAGGCACCATGCTGACCTTCGTGGTGACCGGCCCTATCGTCGAGAAAGGCGGCGCTCACGCGGCGCTGGCCACGGCAAACGGCCTCTACGCCGTCGTGTTTGTGATGTGTCTGCTGCTCGGCTTTGTCAGCAAGCACAAGCTGCACGGCCATATGGGTTCTCACTAAAAACCAGGTTGAGGCAGACCGTGTTTCGCGGCCTGCCTCAATGTCTGCGCACATCAGCAACACGTGACCGTCAGACAGGAAGATCGCCCCGCCATCGTTTAACGTTTGAAATCCACCTTTTCGCTTGCGTCCAGATGAACCGTGCTGGTGGCGGGTACCGTTTCGGCAATTACCCGGCCATGACGGATGGAATACTGCACAGGTACCTGACGACGTAACGCATCGAAGCCGCTTTCTGCCGGCAGGATCACCAGATTAGCGCTGTTGCCCCTTTCAATGCCGTAGTCCTTCAGCTGCAGCGTTCTGGCACTGTGTGTGGTAATCAGATTGATGCCGGCATCCAGCTGCTCGTAGCCCATCAGCTGGCAGACGTGCATCCCCATATGCAGCACCTGCAACATGCTGGCCGTACCCAGTGGATACCAGGGATCGAACACATCATCGTGACCAAAGCAGACGTTAATATTCGCTTCCAGCATCTCTTTAACCCGGGTAATGCCCCGACGTTTAGGATAGGTGTCAAATCGCCCCTGCAGATGAATATTCACCAGCGGGTTGGCAACAAAATTAATCCCTGAGAGCTTCAGCAAGCGGAACAGACGGGAGGTATAAGCCCCGTTATAGGAGTGCATCGCCGTCGTGTGGCTGGCCGTCACCCGCTCCCCCATTTTTTCACGCAGCGCCAGTGCTGCCACCGTCTCCACAAAGCGCGACTGCTCATCGTCAATTTCATCGCAGTGAACGTCGACCATTCGCTGATATTTTTGCGCCAGGGCGAAGGTGCGGTGCAGCGATTCCACGCCATACTCACGGGTGAATTCAAAATGCGGTATCGCCCCGACTACGTCCGCACCCAGCTGTATGGCCTGCTCCAGCAACGCTTCACCATCAGGATACGAAAGGATCCCCTCCTGGGGGAAAGCCACCAGCTGGATATCCACCCAGGGTGCCATCTCCTGCTTCACTTCCAGCATCGCTTTCAGCGCCGTCAGCGAGGGATCGGAGACATCAATATGAGTACGCACATGTTGAATGCCATTCGCCATCTGCCACTTCAGCGTCTGACGCGCCCGCTGCTTCACATCATCGTGTGTCAGCAGCGCCTTACGTTCTGCCCACCGCTCAATGCCCTCAAACAGCGTCCCTGACTGGTTCCATGCCGGTTCTCCGGCCGTTTGGGTGGTATCCAGATGAATATGCGGTTCAATAAACGGGGGAAGGGCCAGCCCGCCTTCCGCATCCAGCGCTTCCCCGGCGGCGCAGGCCGCAGGCTGCGGTACGATGCCTGCGATCCTGCCCTGCAGGATCTCAATCTGCCACAGCCCTTCTTGCTGCGGCAGGCGAACATGGTTAATCCACTGTAATTCCGGACGCATACATTCCCCTCCTCAATAACATCCTCTGTTTACCCTATCACGGTTTAGCCGCCCCAACGGATGTACTGCGTTAACGTATGTGAAATCAGCAGCCTGTAAGTGCCATTCGCCTCTATACTTCAACGACCTGACTGCAAGGAGATAACAATGAAATATCTGATAATGGCCTGCCTGCTGATCAGCCCACCGCTGCTGGCGGCGACGGCAGATTACACCATGCTGGAAGGCAGCTGGCGGGTAGATGCGGTACATGTCGACAGTAGCGGAGTTCAGGCTGTGGTGGATAATGATCCGCAGTATATGGGGGCAGTCGTCACGTTTTCCGCTGATCATATCCTGTGGGAGAAGGGGACGTCGCAGCGGCCCATCGATCCGGCCACGGACAACTGTCTGAAAAGCCCCACGCTGACGCCGGCTGGTGAAAACGACCCAGAACAGGGTTATCAGGTGGCCGGGGGGTTTAACGTGATATGCGGAAATGAGCCCTGGGGGCCGGGTGCGGTGGTAACGGTGCCGGTCAACGATACGCTGACGCTTTACTGGTATGACGGGGCCATTCTGTCGCTGAAAAAACGTTCCTGACAGCGATGATGCTTAAGCGGGGCGTCCGCTTTGCACGAACGCCCCGCAGCCTGATGCATTATGGCTGGGCAACAAAGCCTATCGCTTCGTAGACCTTTTTCAGCGTGTCCTGCGCCTGCATACGGGCTTTCGCCGCACCGTCACGCATCACCTGCTCAAGGAATGCCTCATCGTTGCGGTAACGGTGATAACGCTCCTGCAGCTCGCTTAACATCCCGGACACGGCGTCGGCGACGGCACCTTTCAGGTGGCCGTACATCTGGCCGGCAAACTCCGCTTCCAGTTCAGCAACCGGCTTCCCGGTGACGCCAGACAGGATGTCCAGCAGGTTCGACACCCCGGGCTTCTCTTTCACATCATAACGCACCACCGGTGGCTCATCGCCGTCGGTCATCGCACGCTTAATCTTCTTCACCACCGATTTAGGATCTTCCAGCAGGCCGATAACGTTATTGCGGTTATCGTCAGACTTGGACATCTTCCTGGTCGGCTCCAGCAGCGACATCACACGTGCGCCTGATTTAGGAATGAACGGCTCAGGCACTTTGAAGATCTCACCGTACAGCGCATTGAAGCGCGAAGCGACATCGCGGCTCAGCTCCAGATGCTGTTTCTGGTCTTCACCCACCGGTACCTGAGTCGTCTGGTACAGCAGGATATCGGCCGCCATCAGCACCGGATAGTCAAACAGGCCGGCGTTAATGTTCTCTTCGTAACGTGCTGATTTATCCTTGAACTGCGTCATACGGCTCAGCTCACCGAAATAGGTATAGCAGTTAAGGATCCAGCCAAGCTGCGTATGTTCAGGCACGTGTGACTGAACAAAAATGGTGCTTTTCTGCGGGTCGATACCGCAGGCGAGATAAAGCGCCAGGGTATCCAGCGTCGCCTTGCGCAGCGCAACCGGGTCCTGACGAACCGTAATGGCATGCAGATCGACGATGCAGTAGATACAGTGATAATCATCCTGCATCTGTACCCACTGACGCAGCGCACCCAAATAGTTACCGATGGTGAGTTCACCAGAAGGCTGTGCGCCGCTAAATACGATGGGTTTGCTCATGTTTCCGTCCTGAATAATGACAGCCCGAGTGCGGGCAATAAATCGTTAAAATGATCAAGCGTGACGTCGGGATGGCTGGTGGCAATCGGCTCACCGTAGTTATAGCCATAGGTCAGGCCAATGCAGGGACATCCTGCCGCCTGCGCGGCCATAATATCATTGCGGGAATCACCGACAAACAGTAACTCACCCGGCAGCAGGCCAAATGTCCCCAGTACCAGAAACAGCGGTGCCGGATGGGGTTTTTTCACCACCACGTCATCGCCGCCGATAATCAGTGAGAAGTATTCAGCAATCCCCAGAGAAGCCAGCAGTGGTGCAACAAACGGCGTGGGTTTGTTAGTGACCAGCGCCATCGGCAGCCCGTGCGTGGACAGGGCCGCCAGCGTCTCTTTCACACCGGGGTAAAGCTGACTGCCGCCGTCAACGCTGTGGGCATAATGTCTGTCCATCAGCGCGCGCGCCTCACGCAGCAGATCCGCCTGCGGCGTATGGCCCAGCGCCCAGGTCAGGGCGCGTTCCATAAGAATATCCGCCCCGTTACCAATCCAGGTGGAGACAAGCCCAAGACCGGCAGGGGCCAGTTTCAGCTCAGTCAGCGCACTATCCACCGCACTGGCCAGACCGGGTGCACTGTCGGTCAGCGTACCATCCAGATCAAAAGCCAGAGCCCGGATGTCAGTGAAAGGCGCCATGACGGGACTTCTCCAGCTCGGTGCGCATGTCATCAATCACTTTCTTATAGTCAGGGTGACCAAAAATAGCGGATCCGGCGACAAACATATCGGCGCCTGCTGCCGCAATCTCACCGATGTTGTCGACTTTCACGCCCCCGTCCACTTCCAGACGGATGTCATAGCCACTCTGGTCGATCAGCTTGCGGACCTGACGCAGTTTATTCAACGTGCCGGGAATAAATGACTGGCCGCCAAAGCCAGGATTGACCGACATCAGCAGGATCACATCCAGCTTATCCATCACATAATCGAGAATACTGAGCGGTGTCGCCGGGTTAAGCACCAGGCCCGCTTTACAGCCATGCTCTTTGATCAGCTGCAGCGTACGGTCAACATGCTCAGACGCTTCGGGATGAAAGGTGATATAGCTGGCACCGGCTTTGGCGAAGTCAGGTACCAGACGGTCGACCGGTTTGACCATCAGATGCACGTCAATCGGGGCAGTGACGCCATAATCGCGCAGGGCTTTCAGTACCATTGGCCCCATCGTGAGGTTTGGCACATAGTGATTATCCATCACATCGAAATGCACTACATCACCGCCAGCAGCCAGAGCTTTCGCTGTGTCTTCGCCCAGGCGGGCAAAATCTGCGGAAAGAATTGATGGGGCAATTAAAAACTGTTTCATCCGTTTCTCCCTGGTTGTGCCTGATGTCAGGCTGTCATCACCGGCCAGTATACAGCGCCAGCAATTCATTGACCTTACTGCGCGTATTGCCGCTGCGGCTGATGGAACGACGCACTTTGATTTCGTGCAATACGGCATCCTGATACCACTGACGCGTCAGCGGCGTATCGTGATTGGAGATTAGCACGGTAATGCTGTTCTCATGCGCCAGCGCCGAGGCCAGTTCGGCCAGATGCTGCTGCTCGCGCATACTAAAACTGTTGGTATGGTACGCCGTAAAATTAGCCGTGGTCGATAACGGCGCATAAGGGGGATCGCAGTACACCACGGCACCCTGTTGCACTTTACCCAGCGTAACATCATAGGATTCGCAGACAAAGGTCGCCTGCTGCGCACGTTCAGCAAACCAGTAGAGCTCATCCTGAGGGAAATAGGGTTTGCGGTAGCGGCCAAACGGGACGTTGAATTCACCGCTCAGGTTATACCGGCAGAGACCGTTATAGCAGTGCCTGTTGAGGTATAAAAAAAGCACGGCGCGGCGATAACCATCACGGCACAGATTGAACTCTTTTCGGTAGGCATAATAGACCACTGAATCATTCGCTTCCGGCACGAACAGCTCGCGGACGTCCGCGACGAATTCGTCGGTGCGATCTTTGACGATGTTATAAAGATTAATCAGATCGCTGTTAATATCAGCAAGGATATATCGGGAATATTGCGTGTTGAGGAATACCGAACCTGCCCCAACGAACGGTTCGATCAGACAATCCCCTTCCGGGAGATGGCGTCGGATATCATCGAGCAACGGGTACTTGCCACCTGCCCACTTCAAAAAAGCGCGATTTTTTTTCATGCCGTCGTTAATTAATTTACTCATCAGGCTGTGGTTACACCGACAGCATATCTGCGCTTTGAATGCTCTGCGTGCCAGCGGCACGCACACACTACGGAAAAGCCGGGTCGCCCCGGCAGGGTGTTACTTGCCCGCTTCTTTCTTCACCTGACTGACCGGCTTAACCCAGGGATTTTGCGCACGGACTTCAGCAGGTAGCGAGGCAACTGCGCGTTTGGCCTCAGAAGAGGTCGCGTAAGAACCGCTGACCAGCACGTACCAGGGTTGCCCGTTACGAGTGGTCTGATAAACGTGATAGCCGCTAAGATTCTGTTTTTTCGCCCAGGCATTCAGCGTATCTGAACGCGAAGCACTGCTCAGTTGCAGGGTAAAATTACCGCCAGGCGTTGAGCCGCTGCGGCTTGCCGTGGTAGCAGGCTTACTCTGCTTCACCGCCGGTTTACTGGCTGCAGGGGTGTGGGCCGCTGGTTTGTTATGCTGCGTGGCAGCAGGGCGGGTGGTGGTTGCAGGCTTGCTGGCAACAGGACGTGGCGTCTCCGCTGCGCCTGGTGCAACCGTGGCAGCACCGGTAGGCAGTGACGACTCGCCCTGACCTGCCTGTGCAGCAGCATCAACCTGCCCCTGCTGATTGCTCAATGCATTGTTCAGATCGCCTGGCAGCTCAACACGCTGCTGATTGGCCGGCGTTTGCACGGGCTGTGCTTCTGTCGGTGTGGGGGAGATCGGGGGAACACCCACGTTCTGCGATGATGCGGCAGGCTCATTAGCAGCCGGCACAGTGCCTTCCGGAGCCGCAGGCTGACCAGACTGGCCGCTCATTGATGAGGAGCCCGACAGGTCTATATTTTTCTCGCTGCCGCCGCTGTTCGCCGTGTTCGCGTTACCCGCAGGCGTCTGAGCCTGCTGCGCACTGCCACTGTCCGGCGATTTCAGCGCAGAACCAATGCCCAGTACCAGTAACAGCAGCACGAGGATACCAATCCCCATCATCATATGCTGACGAGAAACAGGGACTTTGGGTGCAGAAGACGTTTTACGGGGCCGCGTGGGACGGCGGTCGCTGGTGTCAGGTTTTAACTCGTCTTCCGGTTTAAACTCGTCCATTTAACCTCCTCCCATAGAGCGGCGATGCCCTTCGCATTGTGCGCCAGGCAAAAACGTGAAAAATAGCAGCCAGAATCGTCTGGCGGCTGATAATCGTTACGGCTTCTGACAATCCTGAATGGATGCCAGAACCATATCATGCGGCACTCCGCTGCGCACTTCGGCTTTGCCGATAGCCAACGGGAGAACCAGCCGCAGCTTGCCGGCTAACACTTTTTTGTCACGCAGCATATGTGGCAGGTAATCGGAAGCCGCCATACTTTCTGGCCCGTGAACCGGTAATCCTGCACGCTGTAAGAGCGTGATAATACGTTCAGTATCCTGAGAGCGGAACTGTCCAAGACGTTCGGCATTGCGTGCCGCCATCACCATCCCGGCAGCCACAGCCTCTCCGTGCAGCCAGTTGCCATAACCCATATGGGCCTCAATGGCATGGCCATACGTGTGACCCAGGTTCAGCAGCGCACGCTGACCGTGCTCGTGCTCATCTGCCGCCACCACTTCGGCTTTCAGCTCACAGCAGCGGCGAATACAGTACGCCATCGCGGTAGGTTCCAGCGCCAGAAGGGCCTCCAGATTATGCTCAAGCCAGGTAAAGAATTCGCCGTCGAGGATGATGCCATATTTGATCACTTCAGCCAGCCCGGAGGCAAGCTCTCGCGCAGGCAGGGTGTTCAGGCAGTCAAGATCGACAACGACCGAGGCAGGTTGATAGAAGGCCCCGATCATATTCTTGCCCAACGGATGATTCACCCCGGTTTTTCCACCCACGGAGGAATCTACCTGAGACAGCAGCGTTGTTGGCACCTGGATAAAGCGTACGCCACGCTGATAGCTGGCGGCAGCAAATCCGGTTAAATCACCAATGACACCGCCCCCCAGAGCAACAAGGGTGGTATCACGGCCATGAGGCCTGGACAAAAGCGCGGTAAAGACCTGGTCCATGACGGTCAGTGTTTTAAACTGTTCACCATCAGGCAGGATCACCTGATCGACCACCACGCCCGCGCCTTCAAGGCGGGAACGTAGCGTGTCAAGATAGAGAGGAGCCAGCGTCTGGTTGGTTACCAGCATAACCTGATCGCCCGCTTTAAGCGGCCAAAAAGAAGCCGGATCTGCAAACAACCCGGCGGCGATGGTAATGGGGTAACTGCGCTCCCCAAGAGTAACGTTAATCCTCTCCATGACGCTGTATCACCTTTTTTGCTGTGCCCACGAGTGGGCCTTCAGAGCAAAACTTAGCTCTTTTCCAACATATTGATAATCTGATTAGCCACGACCTTCGCGCTTTGATCGTCAGTGCGAATGGTTACGTCAGCAATCTCTTCATACATCGGATTGCGTTCATCGGCTAATGCTTCCAGCACTTCACGCGGTGGAGAATCCACCTGCAACAAAGGACGTTTCTTGTCGCGCTGCGTTCGTGCCAGTTGCTTTTCGATAGTCGTTTCAAGATAAACCACTACGCCACGGGCGGAGAGACGATTGCGCGTTTCACGCGACTTGACGGAACCGCCACCAGTCGCCAGCACAATGCCCTGCTTTTCAGTGAGTTCATTGATGATTTTTTCTTCGCGATCGCGGAAGCCTTCTTCGCCTTCGACGTCAAAAACCCAGCCCACATCCGCTCCGGTACGTCGCTCAATTTCTTGATCGGAATCGAAAAATTCCATATTGAGTTGTTGAGCTAACTGACGCCCAATAGTGCTTTTGCCGGCACCCATAGGCCCAACCAGAAAGATATTGCGTTTCTCTGCCATTTTTTCGGTATTACTAAGACAATTCGTTAATGATACCCCGCCTTAAACCAGGCAGGACATGAACTGAAACCTCATGAGCGATAAGTGCGAGAGTCAGACTAAAAATTATCTCAACACTGAAGGTGTTTTGGCAACCGATTAAATTTACCTTGCCCATTGCACGCAATATTTTGGCGCGTTTCAGTCCGCTTCATTTATCAGCCGGATGTGGTTGCATCGGCTACGCCGGTTGCGCACGATAAAAAACGGTTAAAAAGCATTCGCTGCTAAGGGCACCTGGCCCGTAATTCAAAATCGCTAAACCTTGTAAGCTAATTCCGCCCTTGCGTCAAACGCAACTGTCAGCAATTTCGGAAAAAACATGCCGCATCTCCAGTTTGCATCAAAAATCGCATTAATCGCTGGCAATCAACTTTGGTGTGATAAAGATCACCAATTCTCGCCTTTTTTGCTCACGAACGTCATGACGGAACAGACCGCCTAGTAGCGGAAGATCGCCGAGTAATGGCACCTTAGTTCGCCCTGTAGCGCTCTGTTGTTGAAAAATGCCCCCCAACGCCAGTGTCTGACCATCCTTCAGGATGACCTGCGTATCAATCTCCTGCTTATCGATTGTCAGTACCTCATTTTCACCACTTCGCATGTTTCGTCCGGGCATATTTTGTGAAATATGCAATTTCAGCAAAATCCGACCATTCGCCTGCACCACGGGCGTGACCTCCATGCCCAGCATCGCTTCTTTGAATTCCATCGTCGTTGAACCACTGTTACCGGTGGCAACCTCGTACGGAATTTCTGTGCCCTGCTTAATGCTGGCGGTCTGCTGATGAGAGGTAAACAGCCGGGGACTGGCAATAATATCGGCCTGATGCTCACTTTGCAGGGCGCTTAATTCCAGATCCAGCAAGCGGCCATCCAGTTTTGCCAGTGTCAGCCCTGCGACACCTGCCGGCCGGCCGACGCCCAGATCCACACGCAGCTGACTGGTGCGCAACGCCTCTGACACCTGATCCGCCCCACTCAACCCCCAGTTAACCCCTATTTCACGCAAATTTTCTTCACTGATGGTGACAATTTGCGCGGCCAGCTCTACCTGAGCCAGCGGCACATCCAGCTGACGCACCCAGCGTTCAGCCTGCGCCAGTGCGCGGTCGGTATCACGCAGTAAAATCGTGTTGGTACGGCTGTCCAGAGAAATACTGCCCCGTGGGGTCATCAAACGAGCGCGTTCGTTTTGCAGGCTGTCATTCACCGCCGTCGCATCCGCATGGTGCAGGGTCACCGTTCGGGTATGCAGCGGCAATGACTGCTCACTGGCTTCCCGGCGGGCAGCCTGAAGACGTTGCTCCTCCTGCTGCCAGCCTGCCGGAAAAACCTGCAGAATGTTCCCTTGCTGCTCTGAGTTTAAACGGCCCATTTTCAGTACCATCTGCAACGCCTGTTGCCAGGGAACCGCCTTCAGGCGCAGTGAGAGCACGCCTTCAACCCCGGGAGCCACCATCAGATTGAGCTGCTGATAATCGGCCAGGGCCTGCAAAACCTGCTCCACCGGGGCAGAATCAAATGCCAGTGAGATTCGTGCCTCGCTGGCCATCACGGGGCTAATCAGTATCAGCCACAGCCAAAATGTTTTCAGCATCCTGTCGTCCTTTTAGTGCCAGCCGCAGACGCGGCTGACAGTCCAGTGATGAGGCCAGAGTGATGGCCTCCTCTTCAACGCTGGCGATTCGCCATGCGGTGTCGGGGAGCATCTCGCCCGTCGTCGCCCGCACAAGTTTCCCCTGCGGGGAGAGCAGCCAGCCGTGATAACGGCCTTCCCGGCCGATGATTCCCAGCAGACGCCAGGGCACTCCGGCATCCTCCGCGGGGCGGCAGCGGTGAAGATCGGCAACAAAAAAAGGATCGCGCGCCCGACAGACGGATGTCATTAACAACAGCAACAGGCAGAAAGCCAGCTTAGTGGTCATGGGTGATCTCCATAAGCAGCCGCAGCTGCTGCCCTTCACGCTGCAGGCGAAAGCGGGGAATATCCGGCGCAGGACACAGACTGGAAAGATAATGCAGCAGCGCCATAAATCCTGACCATTGCAGCTGCATGGCCAGTTCCCCACCTCCTGCGGCCGGGTGCCAGTACTCCAGCGTGCCGCCGCTGAGGTGAAGCAGCTCGGGCAACGACAGTGCCTCTGCGTGAGCGGAAAGTTGAACCCGCCCCTCTTCCACCTGCTGCTGCAATGTAACCAGTGAGGGGATGGCGGGAAGTGCTTGCAGCAACTGACGGTAATGCTGGCGTTGCTGTTGGAGCTGTTGTGCAAGTTGCTGTTGTTCACGTTGTAGCGGATACCACCAGGTGAACCACAGCAAAAGTAGCAGTAACAGCGTAGCCGCGGTGAAGCTGACCAGTCGCCATCCGGCGCCCATTTGCAGCCAGCCGGTGATTTGGCGATGTATCATCGGCGTCTCACACCGGTTGCGACCAGTTCAGTCTGCATATTGAACGTGATTTCCCCTGTGCGGGTGCGCTTAAGAGGGCCGAGCACCACCGGGGTCAGCGAGGGTATCTCCGCCAGGCGCTGGCGCAACTCGTACAACGGCTGAATGCGCTTACCTACGCCCGCCATCTCCAGACTTTGCGGGGTTTTGTTCAGTGACGTCAGCCAGACATCCGACGGAAAAAGGGCCCCCAGCATGCGCGAGAAAGTCACCCAAAGCGTTAACTGCTGCTGGCGTAGCAAGTGACGTTCCACCAGCTTCTGCTGCTCTTCTGATACCCTTTTTACAGCCAGCCAGCGTTCATTTAACGCCGCCGCTTCATGTTGCGCACTCACCCACTGTGCCAGCGTAATGGCTTGTTGCTGATTGAGCCGTCGCAACCACTGTCCGTTGAGGGCTAAGGTACACAGCAAAAGCATGACCAGTACCCCCATTAACCGCCAGAAGCGCCAGCGCCTCAGGTGCTCTGTCTGTCGCCAGGGCAGTAAATTCACCCATACCATCAGCAGTCCTCCGGACGCAATGCCAGACCGGTCGCCAGCGCAAAAACCCCGTCACAGGCAGGCAGCGGAGGCTGGTAGCATTGCACTGCTGCCAGCGGCAACAGGGCCTGCGTTCCTTCCGGCGGTGCTTCCGACAGCGCCGAGCTGTACCACACCGCATCACTGTCCGGCAGATAGCGGTGCCGTAAGGCGGCAAAGTCCGGTGACTCGTCAAGGGAACACCAGCCCCACGGCTGTTCAGCAGAATGTGGAGCACACCACAGCCAGTGGTCATTGAGACGGTGAACCAGTGCCGAAGAGGGCGAAATTGTCAGCGTACGGGCCAGCGCATACAGCGCGCCCGGCGTCAGTTCCAGCACATCAGGCTCAAGCGAAGCCTGCTGTAAACAGCCCAGCCAGTTTTGCACTGCGTCACGACGGGCGGCCGTCAGATAAACAGGCTCTCCCGGGCGGCTGCCACTGCGGTAATCGAGCGTCAGGGCTTCGGGTGCGATGGGGAAAAATCGTCTCGCAGCCGCGACAATGTAGCGGTGACGATCGGGCTCACGTAATTGCAGAGCAGGGGGAGCGAGTGGGTGCTGCATGACCAGCTGTGGCGGGAAGCCGACCCGCAGTGATATACGGGCAGGAAGCTGCTTACGCCACTGTTGCAGTAATGCCACGACGACGTCCGGGCGTTGCACCAGACCATTTCTTAACGTATCTTGCGGCAACGTATGCTGCCACCAGTGACGCAGTTGCCAGCCGTTTCGACGGCGCTGGATGCCCAGGGCGCAGATCTGCCCGTTTTGAATGTCCAGCCCGACTTGCCATGTCTGAAAAGCCATTGACGCGATCTCCTTATCGTCTGTTAAAAAGGACGTATCCAAGGTACAGGCTTGCCTTTATACTACCGCGCGATTGTTTATAAACTGCCCAACCGACTTTAAATGGGAAATATCAGGTGAAGTTCGTAAAGTATTTATTGATCCTTGCAGTGTGTTGCATCTTGCTGGGAGCCGGCTCGATCTATGGTTTATACAAATACATAGAGCCTCAGCTCCCGGATGTCGCCACGCTGAAAGATGTGCGTCTGCAGACGCCGATGCAGGTTTTCAGTGCCGATAACGAGCTTATCGCCCAGTATGGTGAAAAACGCCGTATTCCACTCACCCTGCAACAAATCCCACCGCTGATGGTGAAGGCATTTATCGCGACGGAAGACAGCCGGTTCTATGAGCACCACGGCGTTGACCCGATTGGTATTTTCCGTGCGGCCAGCGTTGCCCTGGTGTCTGGCCATGCCTCACAAGGTGCCAGTACCATCACGCAGCAGCTGGCACGTAACTTCTTCCTCAGCCCCGAGCGCACGCTAATCCGTAAGGTGAAGGAGGCTTTCCTCGCCATTCGTATTGAGCAGATGATGAGTAAAGATGAGATCCTTGAACTCTATCTGAACAAAATCTACCTCGGCTACCGTGCTTACGGCGTGGGGGCGGCTGCGCAGGTTTACTTTGGCAAGCGTGTGGATGAGCTGTCGCTAAGCGAAATTGCGATGATTGCCGGCCTGCCTAAAGCGCCGTCAACGTTTAACCCGCTCTATTCCCACGATCGTGCTGTGCAGCGTCGTAATACCGTACTGGCGCGTATGCTCGATCAGAACTACATCACTCAGGCCCAGTACAATGAGGCACGGAATACGCCTCTGGTCGCTAACTATCACGTTCCTAAAATCGCTTTTTCTGCACCGTATCTGACCGAGATGGTGCGCCAGGAGATGATCAAGCGGTACGGTGAGAATGCCTACAACGATGGTTACAAGGTGTACACCACAGTGACCCGGAAGCTTCAGTTGGCGGCACAGAAATCGGTGCAGGACAACGTGATTGCCTATGATATGCGTCACGGCTACCGTGGCCCTGCCAATGTGTTGTGGAAAGTCGGTGAGCAGGCCTGGGGGCACAGCGAGATTATGAAAACGCTGAAGTCGCTGCCGGTTTACGGCCCTCTCTTCCCGGCAGTTGTCACCACCAGCACCACCGGGGAAGCCACCGCCACCATGCGTGATGGCAGCACCGTTGCACTGGATCTGGACAGCGTTCGCTGGGCCCGGCCATTCAAATCGGACACGTTACAGGGTGCCACTCCGCGTTCGGTCAGCCAGGTGTTACAGGCGGGGCAGCAAATCTGGGTGCGTAAAGTCGATAACGGCTGGCAGCTGGCACAGGTGCCGGATGTTAACTCCTCACTGGTGTCACTGGATCCACATGATGGTGCAGTACGTGCGCTGGTCGGCGGCTTCGATTTCAATCTGAGCAAGTTTAACCGTGCCACCCAGGCGCTACGTCAGGTCGGTTCCAATATTAAACCCTTCCTGTATACCGCCGCGATGGATCGGGGTCTGACGCTGGCCTCCATCCTGAATGACGTACCGATTTCCCGCTGGGATGCCGGGGCCGGCGCAGACTGGCGTCCGAAAAATTCACCGAACACCTATGCCGGCCCTATTCGCCTGCGTCAGGGGCTTGGAGAGTCGAAAAACGTGGTAATGGTGCGCGCCATGCGCGCGATGGGCGTCGATTATGCGGCAGAATATTTGCAGCGTTTCGGCTTCCCGGCAGAGAACATCGTGCATACCGAATCGCTGGCGTTAGGCTCGGCCTCCTTCACTCCGCTGCAGATGGTTCGCGGCTACTCGGTGATGGCGAACGGCGGCTTCCTCGTTGACCCGTACTTCATTACGCGCATTGATGATGAGCAGGGCAATCATGTGTTCGAAGTTAAGCCTAAAGTGGCCTGCCCGGAATGCAACCTGCCGGTTATTTATGGTGAAACCAAGAAAGCGGTAGCCCTGAGCGAAGACAGCGTGGAAAACGTAGCCGTCTCTTCAGAGGGAACGAACGTTGCTGTACCGCAGCCGCAGCTGGAACAGGTCACACGGCAGCAGGTTCGCCAGGATGAAGAACCGCAGTATGCACCGCATGTGATTAACACGCCGCTGGCGTTCCTGATCAAGAGTGCCATGAACTCGAATATCTTCGGGGAGCCGGGCTGGATGGGAACCGGCTGGCGCGCCGGCCGCGATCTGAAGCGTAATGATATTGGCGGCAAAACAGGGACCACTAACAGCTCGAAAGACGCGTGGTTCTCAGGCTACGGGCCTGGCGTGGTGACGTCCGTCTGGATTGGCTTTGATGATCACCGCCGCGACCTGGGGCGTACGACGGCCTCTGGGGCGATTAAAGATCAGATCTCTGGCTACGAGGGCGGGGCTAAAAGTGCACAACCCGCATGGGATGATTACATGAAAGCCGCCCTGGATGGCGTGCCGGTACAGCCGCTGACGCCGCCTGAGGGTGTGGTAACGGTGAACATCGACCGCAGCACCGGCAAACTGGCCAACGGAGGGGGCAACACCCGTGCAGAGTACTTTATCAACGGCACACAGCCGACTGAGTATTCTGTCCACGACGTTGGCACCACGTTGATGGATAACGGCGAAAGCCACGAGTTATTCTGACAACCAATAAAAAAGGCCGGGCAATTGCCCGGCCTTTTTAATCAGTGCACCCCAGGAAAACCCCTGTTCCGCCACTCAGTAACTCAACCTGCCCTGCTTTACCAGCCACTCTCTGACCAGAAACAGCGCACTGACGTTTCGCGCTTCGCAAAAATCAGCTTCATCCAGCAGCGCCAGCAGGTTATTCAGGGGCCAGCGTAGCTGCGGCAAGGGCTCAGGCTCATCACCTTCCAACTGCTCCGGATAGAGGCCTTCAGCCACCACGATATTCATCTTGCTGGAAAAATAAGAGGGAGCCAGAGTTAATTTACCCAGCGTTTCCAACTGATGCGCACCAAAACCGGCTTCCTCTTTAAGTTCACGGTTGGCCGCCTCAAAAGGCGTTTCACCAGGGTCAATCAGTCCCTTAGGGAAACCCAGTTCATAACTTTCAAGCCCGACGGCATACTCCTGAATCAGGATCAGATGGTCATCAATGATCGGAACGATCATCACCGCTTCACGGCCCGAAGAGCGCATGCGCTCATAGATGCGGCGCACGCCGTTACTAAACTCAAGATCAACCGATTCAACGGTAAACAGTCTGGAGCGCGCAATTGCCTCAACACTGAGGATGGTAGGTTTCTGTAATTGTCTGGTCATACTGGCCCCAGCGGAAAAGCCGAAAAGGTAAACGTCACGCCCCTACGAAAGTAGGCACAGACCGTGTTATGGTTCATTGTGCGTTAGCCGCTACAGGAATCCAATCATCGCATAGAATATTTTACCTATTTATAACAAATCGTTGTAAACATGAGAGAAATATTTTATAGAATGTCAATTATCCTGCTAATAATTAGGAATATACCGATACCACCGGCGATAAATGCCTGGTACCATCAGCTTTGGCCATGCTATACAATTATTCTAATTTTATGATTTTTAGCACTATTTTTAATCACACAGTGGACTGCCAGCACTGTCATAGCTCGCCACATTCGGGTTAATATGATCAGCATCTCAAGCGGGATCAACGACAGGGGCATCGTGGCAGGAATGAGGGGAGCATGAGCACAATAGTCATCATATTGGCTGTAATGCTGGCCTGTTCGGTGACGGCAGGTTGTTTCTTTTGGTACGCTATGCGGCATCGCCCGCCGTTGGCGAAACCACTGCCATTCATCAGTCCCCCCTACCGGAAACTGAGCGACGAAGAGCGCACAGCGGTAGAGCGTTACGTCTCGATACTGGCGAAAAATCGCCGTGACACACTGCCCACCGGTGCCAGCAATACCCCCGAGCAACTGGTTCTCACGTCGCAAAGCAATAATGTTTACCCCGTTACCCGATCTATTACCCGCTATGGCCTCTCTACCGATGAACCCCATAAATGGCGCTACTATCTGGATTCAGTAGAAGTTCATCTGCCACCGTTGTGGGAGCAGTACATTGCGGAAGAGAACTATGTTGAGCTGATTAAAACGCAAACCATTCCGCTGGTCATTTCCCTGAATGGGCACTCCCTTACCCAGTACAGCTGGGAATCGCCTGCACTGGCACCCATGGTACGTGCCGCCGGGCAGAATGCCTCAATACGCAAAGAAGAGGGGGAGAACATTGAACTCCTTAAAGTGCGTAAAGAGAGCAAGGAAGAGTATGCCCTAAGCCGTCCGGATGGCACGCGCGAAGCTGTCCTTATCGTCACGGCCATGCTGTTGTTCTTCATCAGCCTGGTGGGGCCGCTGGTCCTGATGCCGTGGCTGGTGCTGGCAGGTGCCGTAATGGTCCTGTTCAGCCTCTGGATGCTGTATCGCCGTCCGACGGATAAAGACCTGCGTGAAATTCACTGCCTGCGCGGCGCCCCTAAGCGCTGGGGTCTGTTTGGTGAGTCCAATCAGGGTCAGATCAGCAATATCTCCCTTGGCATCATTGATTTAATTTACCCTGCGCACTGGCAGAACTATGTCAGCCAGGATCTGGGGCAGACCACTGAAGTTGATATTTACCTCAACCGTCAGGTGGTTCGCCAGGGGCGTTTTCTCTCCCTTGAGGATGAAGTGCGTAATTTCCCGCTGCAGCGCTGGCGTAAAAACGTCGTGCTGGCTGCCGGGTCACTCTTTGTTCTGGTGTTGCTGACGGTCTGGATCCCGCTGAGTATGCCGCTGAAGTTAAGCATTGCGTGGATTAAAGGCACGGAAAGTCTGCAATTTACTCATGTCAGCGAATTAGAAAAATCTCCGCTGCATGTGGGTGACAGCCTCAAAGTCAAAGGCACCGGGATGTGTTCGATCCCGGCCACCTATCAGGGCAATCGCAGCTATGCCTTTATGCCTTTCGACTGTTCGGCTATGTACTGGAATAACGCCGAGCCGTTGCCCCTGCCGCAGTCCGACATTATTGATAAAGCCACGGCGCTGCTGGATACCACGAATCTGCAACTCCATCCGCAAAACAGCACCGACCCCAAGCTGAACCCGCAGCTGGCCACGGCCATTCAGAAATCCGGCATGATCCTGCTGGATGACTTTTCAGATATCGTACAAAGAACGCAGGAACTGTGTAACCAGGAGCAGGATTGCGTACGTCTTAAAAATGCGCTGGTCAATCTGGGGAATGCCAAAGACTGGCAAACACTGGTTCACCGCGCCAACTCGGGCGCACTCAATGGCATGAATGTGCTGCTGCGTCCGGTCAGTGCACAGGCGCTGGAAAATCTGGTTAATACCGCGACGTCCTCCTTCTTCTATCGCGAAACACGTCGTGCTGCTGAGGCGTTAAACAGTCCACCTCCGGGTGGATTCCTGATCTTCAGCGATGAGGGGCGCCAGCTGGTAAACCAGCCGGCTCCGGCCGCCTCGTTGTTTGATTATAATGCGCCGGAACAGTGGCCAGAATTACAGCGGCTGGCGGGTATGCTGCTGCATACTCCATTTGAAGCCAGCGGTATTATTACCAGCATTACCACAGACGCCAATGGCACACGCCATATTGCCCTGCACAGCGAGCCGGACACCATTACGCTGATGCACTACGTGGCCACCAGTCTGCTGCTGCTGATACTCGCCGTGTGCGTGGTCGTCAACACCCTGCTGGCACTCCGCCGTATTCACCGCAATCGCCTGCGTACGCAGGAGATCCATCAGTATTATGAAAAATGCTTTAACCACTCGTTAAGCGACATCCAGACCGTGCGGCCCATTTTCTGAGCCGACGGATCTGTACTATTTTTAACAGTGGTACTCTTCTTACCCGAAATAATCCCGGGCCCCTCCCTCCGATGACTTGAAAGCGTTTGGGAAGGCCCTTATATAGGGTTATCCCCATAAGGAGCAGCGATGAAAGAGAAACCCTCAGAAGGGGTCCGGCTCGATAAATGGCTCTGGGCCGCACGCTTCTATAAAACCCGCGCTGATGCCCGTGAAATGGTGGAAGGGGGTAAAGTCCACTATAACGGCCAACGCAGTAAACCCAGCAAACAGGTCGAAGTGGCCGCCGAGCTGACGCTTCGCCAGGGTAACGATCAGCGCACCATAGTCATTGAAGCAATAAGCGACAAGCGTGGCCCGGCCACAGTTGCACAACAGCTCTATCGTGAAACGGCTGAAAGCATTGAGAAGCGGGAAAAGGTCGCCCTGGCGCGCAAAATGAACGCGCTTACCATGCCGCACCCTGACCGGCGCCCTGATAAAAAGGAACGCCGTGACCTGATGAAATTTAAACATTCTGGCGATGAGTAACGCCAAATTTGAGAGAAATACTATGACCCAGCAAGACCAGATGCACCGTTACCTGTTTGAAAATCATGCTGTGCGTGGCGAACTGGTCACTGTCTCGCAAACCTGGCAGGAAATGATTAATGGCCATGACTACCCGCAGCCTGTGCAACAGGTGCTCGGTGAACTGCTGGTCGCTACCAGCCTGCTGACCGCTACGCTGAAATTTGAGGGTGACATCACCGTTCAACTACAGGGTGACGGCCCGCTGAATATGGCGGTCATCAACGGCAATAATCATCAGGAAATGCGTGGCGTGGCGCGAATGCAGGGCGAGATTGCTGACGGCAGCAGCCTGAAAGAGATGGTCGGTAATGGCTATCTTGTGATCACCATTTCACCGAAAGAAGGTGAGCGTTATCAGGGTGTGGTCGGACTGGAGGGCGACACACTTGCCGCCTGTCTGGAAGATTATTTTATGCGTTCAGAGCAGCTGCCAACCCGCCTGTTCATCCGAACTGGTACCAGCGAGTCACAGATGGGGGCCGCCGGGATCCTGCTACAGGTACTGCCCGCCCAGGACGCCAGCCTGGATGAGTTTAATCATCTTGCTACGCTGACCGACACGATCAAAACGGAAGAGCTGTTGGGTCTGCCCGCCAATGACGTACTGTGGCGCCTCTACCACCAGGAAGAAGTGACGCTCTTTGATCCGCAGAATGTGGTGTTCAAATGCACCTGCTCCCGTGAACGCTGTGGCGAGGTTCTTCGCACGCTGCCGGAAGAAGAAGTGGATCAGATCCTGCAGGAAGATGGCAACATCGATATGCACTGTGATTATTGTGGCAATCATTATGTTTATGATGCAGTGGATATCGCAGCAATACGCAATGATTCTTCCGAGGGTGACAAACAGGTTCATTAATTTCACCGGGCCGGATACTATCCGGCCTTTTTTGAAGAATCATCCCCATGCCCGTCGTTTTACCCGCCTTCCCCCTGAAAAACAATGCGATACTCCTGTCGCAAAATGCCGAGTTTTTCACCGCTCAAACCCTGCCAGGATAATATATATCACTACCAAAACGCACCGAACCAGCACTATGAATGCAACAGGTGCAGGTACATTTCACTGAACCAAGCGCCGCTTCTCATTTTTCCTTTCTCACCCTTTCGCTACCTGCTGACAGGTGTAAACTGCGCGCGATCGTGGCATCCCCCGGCCCTGATACGGACGTTGCGGGGAATCACGGCAGTCCCAATGACATCCCCCTAAAATTTGATGTAGTACAAAAACCGACAAAGGAGCAGTAACATGCGCACTAACGACCTGACCCCGCAGGACCTTGTCGCTTATGGCATCACTGATACGGTTGAAGTGGTTCATAACCCTGGCTATGAAGCTCTTTTCAGGGAAGAAACCCAGCCCGGTTTAAGCGGATTTGAACGCGGTATCGTCACTCAGTCTGGCGCAGTGGCGGTGGATACCGGGATTTTCACCGGCCGTTCTCCGAAAGATAAATATCTGGTACGTGATGAAACAACTCGCGACACATTGTGGTGGAACGACCAGGGCAAAGGAAAAAATGATAACCAGCCCCTCTCACAGGACACCTGGCAGTCACTAAAATCCCTTGTCACAAAGCAATTATCAGGCAAACGTCTGTTTGTCGTGGATGCCTGGTGCGGGGCCAACCCGGACTCTCGCCTGAGCGTCCGTTTTATTACAGAAGTCGCCTGGCAGGCACACTTCGTAAAAAATATGTTTATTCGCCCGGATGAAGAGAGCCTGAAAAATTTCGTTCCTGATTTCGTAGTGATGAACGGCGCCAAATGCACTAACCCCGACTGGCAAAAGCAGGGGCTGCACTCCGAAAATTTCGTCGCCTTTAACCTGACGGAAAATATGCAGCTTATCGGGGGGACCTGGTACGGTGGCGAGATGAAAAAAGGGCTGTTCTCGGTAATGAACTACCTGCTGCCGCTGAAGGGTATCGCCTCTATGCATTGCTCAGCTAACGTAGGGGAAAAAGGCGATGTGGCCGTCTTCTTTGGTCTGTCTGGCACCGGAAAAACCACGCTATCCACCGATCCTCAACGCCAGTTGATTGGTGATGATGAGCACGGCTGGGATGATGATGGCGTATTTAACTTCGAAGGGGGGTGCTACGCGAAAACCATTAAGCTGTCGGAAAAAGCGGAACCGGAGATCTATCATGCTATCCGCCCGGATGCCCTGCTGGAAAACGTGGTGGTACGCAGTGACGGATCCGTTGACTTTGATGACGGTAGCAAAACAGAGAATACCCGTGTCTCTTACCCGATTTACCATATCGATAACATCGTTAAGCCGATCTCTAAAGCCGGGCATGCGAAAAAGGTCATTTTCCTGACGGCTGATGCCTTCGGCGTACTGCCACCGGTATCGCACCTGACGGCCGATCAGACCCAGTATCATTTCCTGTCAGGTTTTACCGCCAAGCTGGCGGGTACCGAGCGTGGTGTAACAGAACCGACCCCGACCTTCTCCGCCTGCTTTGGCGCAGCATTCCTGATGCTGCATCCTACACAGTACGCCGAAGTCCTCGTTAAACGGATGAAAGCTGCCGGTGCAGAAGCCTGGCTGGTCAATACCGGCTGGAACGGCAGCGGTAAGCGTATTTCCCTGAAAGACACGCGGGCCATTATCAACGCGATTCTCAGCGGCGACATTGGCCATGCTGAAACGATAACCCTGCCGATCTTTAATCTGGAAATTCCGTTGAGCCTGCCGGGTGTCGACAGCGCACTGCTTGACCCACGAAATACCTATGTGAATGAAGCCGCATGGGAAGTTAAAGCGCGGGATCTGGCGCAGCGTTTTATCACCAACTTTGATAAGTTTACCGACACCGAAGCGGGTGCTGCACTGGTGAAAGCCGGGCCTGAACTGTAACGCGAGTGAGGGGTGACCAGGAACGAGGGTCGCCCCCACACCAGCATCCTTGTCGGGACGACACTGATGATGTGTCGCCCCTGATGATTTCGATCAACCCTTATTTTTGTGACTGACCAACAGGCCCTGTCGGAAGGCTGGCTGCAGGCAGGGGCAGCCACGCACGGATCAGCAGCCCACCCTTCTCGCTTTTCCCAATCTCCAGCGCGCCCTGATGAGCGTCAATAATCCGCTGCACTATCGCCAGTCCAAGACCGGTTCCACTGGTGCTGCGCGCGCTGTCGCCACGTACAAACGGCTGGAAAAGGTGTTTAAGCTGGTCAGGTTCGATACCAGGCCCATCATCCTCCACCTGGAACCAGGCCCGGTTAAGTTCATGCCCCGAGCTGACTTTAATCCAGCCGTTGCCATAGCGTGCAGCATTGACCACCATATTGGCCAGTGCGCGTTTAATGGCCAACGGGTTTATCTCCAGCATCAGCTCGGCCGACATGACGTCATTCTCGATTTCACGCTCATATCCGCTTTCAGCAGCGACCACCTCACCCAGCACACTGTTCAGGTCGGCGCGTTCAAACTGCATCTCCTGACCGGTACGCAGATAGTCAATAAACTGCTCGATGATCGCATTACACTCTTCAATGTCTTTATTAATTGATTCTGCCAGATAGCCGTCCTGCTCTGACATCATTTCCGTCGCCAGTCGAATGCGCGTCAGAGGGGTTCTTAAATCGTGGCTGACCCCGGCCATCAGCAGCGTACGGTCATCGGCCAGCTGTTTGACACCCGAAGCCATCTGATTAAATGCCCGCGTGACGGAGCGCACTTCTGAAGCACCGTATTCACGCAGCGGGGGGGGGATGATACCTTTGCCCACCTGTAACGCCGCATGCTCCAGCTCAACCAGCGGGCGATTCTGAATACGGATAAACAGCCAGGCACCTCCGATAGCGAGTAGCATAATCGCCAGGGTGTAGCGGAACAGCGGGGAGAAGTCGCCCTGATGGATCTCTGTCAGCGGCACCCGCACCCAGATATCCGGGGATAGCCACGTTTTCAGCCACACCACCGGCGAATTCTTATTCACTTCGACGCGAACATCGGTTGGCCCGCCCAGCTGCTGCGCCATCTGCTGGCTGAGGAACTGGTAGTGCTGCGCCCAGCGTAATCCGTTCTCTTCCGCCGCTGCATTGGTATACAGCGAGATGCCCAGTTCACGGTAAATTTCACGACGGAAAGCGGGTGGCACTTCCAGTTGCGTACCATCTTCCAGCTGTAACCGGTCGGTCATCAACATGCGCACTTCATAGGCCAGCACTTTATTAAACTGTTGAAGGCTGGGCAAAATAGCAAAATTCAGCACCACCAGATAGGTCGTTACCAGGCTGACGAACAGCAGGGTAACGATCAACAGTAACGTACGGGCAAATGAACTGCGGGGAGAGAAGCGGAATCGCCTCATGCTTTACTGCCGTCCGGCACAAAGACGTAGCCCAGGCCCCAGACGGTCTGGATGTAACGTGGGTGAGCGGGATCCTCTTCAACCATGCGGCGCAGGCGGGAGATCTGAACGTCAATAGAACGCTCCATCGCGCTGTACTCACGGCCACGGGCCAGATTCATCAGCTTATCGCGGGACAGCGGCTCACGAGGGTGGCTCACCAGCGCTTTCAGGACAGCGAACTCACCGCTGGTCAACGGCATTGGCTCGTCTTCACGGAACATTTCACGCGTCCCCAGGTTCAGTTTGAACTTACCAAATGCAATAACCGCTTCTTCCTGAGAAGGTGCGCCCGGCAGCTCATTCGCCTGACGGCGCAGCACCGCACGGATACGGGCCAGCAGTTCACGCGGATTAAACGGTTTTGGAATATAGTCATCCGCACCAATTTCCAGACCCACGATGCGATCCACTTCTTCACCCTTTGCAGTGACCATGATAATTGGCATCGGGTTGCTCTGGCTGCGCAGACGGCGGCAAATAGACAGGCCATCTTCCCCCGGTAACATCAGATCAAGCACCATCAGATGGAAGGATTCACGCGTTAGCAGTCGGTCCATCTGCTCGGCGTTGGCCACGCTGCGCACCTGGAAACCCTGCTCAGTCAGATATCGCTCCAGCAGGGCACGCAAACGCATATCATCATCTACTACCAGGATTTTGTAATTCTCTTGCATTTCGACACTCCCAAAGGCGCAATTGCCTGAGCCTGTATTTTCAAAAAAGATGCCTGAATGTAACAGTCAATAATGGTTTATATTGTAGCCGAAATTGTTACAAAGCATATTAAACAGCAGCTTATCTTTAATTTGCCTCATCAAAACACGCTAAACACCGCCCATTAGTATCGGTATTTATCATGGCAAACAAGCAGTAACGTCATGGAATAATTCGGAACAACGGATTTGCATCCTGCAACGTAGCACAACAAAATAGTCTCCATATCTCGACGAAGAATGGCGCAACAATGAAAACCAAACTGATCACTCGCGAAGGCTACAACCGGCTCAAGCAAGAGCTGGACTTTCTCTGGCGTGAAGAGCGCCCCGAAGTGACGAAAAAAGTGACCTGGGCAGCCAGCCTGGGTGACCGCAGCGAAAACGCCGACTATCAGTACAATAAAAAGCGTCTGCGTGAAATCGATCGTCGCGTGCGCTACCTCACCAAGTGCCTGGAACAGCTACGCATCGTCGACTATTCCCCTCAGCAGGATGGCAAAGTTTTTTTCGGTGCATGGGTGGAAGTAGAAAACGACGATGGCGATGTGAAACGTTTTCGCATCGTCGGCTACGACGAAATTTTTGGGCGTAACGACTATATCTCGATTGACTCGCCGATGGCGCGTGCCCTGCTGAAAAAAGAAACAGGCGATGCCGCGATTGTGCAGACCCCGGCAGGCGAGGCGCTGTGGTACGTCAACGAGATCAGCTATGTAAAAGAATCCTAATCACGCCGTTGCCGTGCCGCAGACCGTCCGACAACTGGCATTCTCCGGCGGCAATCCGTATAACTGTTGCCAATTTATTCCGCTAAAAAGTATCCTAACCATGATGAATGATTCACTGAGCCAACTGATTGCAAGTGAGCTGCAGGCCAGAGCAGAACAGGTTGAAGCCGCTGTTCGCCTGCTGGATGAAGGAAACACCGTGCCGTTTATCGCACGTTATCGAAAGGAAGTGACCGGTGGACTGGATGATACCCAGCTGCGTCAGCTTGAAACACGCCTGGGTTACCTGCGTGAGCTTGCCGACCGCCGCCAGTCCATTCTGAAATCCATTACCGATCAGGGAAAACTGACCGACGAACTGGCTGCTGCCATCAACGCCACGTTGAGTAAAACAGAGCTAGAAGACCTCTATCTGCCCTACAAGCAGAAACGCCGCACGCGTGGGCAGATCGCAATTGAAGCCGGTCTGCAACCGCTGGCAGAAACGCTGTGGCAGGAACCTTCTCACGACCCTGAACAGCTGGCAGCCGGCTATATTGATGCCGATAAAGGCGTTGCGGATACCAAAGCCGCGCTGGACGGTGCCCGCTATATCCTGATGGAGCGTTTTGCCGAAGATGCCGGTCTGCTGGCCAAAGTCCGCGACTACCTGTGGAAAAATGCGCATCTCGTCGCCCGGGTTATTGAGGGCAAAGAGGAAGAAGGTGCAAAATTCCGTGACTATTTTGATCATCACGAAGCATTAGCTACGGTGCCTTCCCACCGCGCGCTGGCCATGTTCCGGGGCCGCAACGAAGGCATATTACAGCTTGCGCTGAATGCCGACCCGCAGTTTGACGAACCGCCGCGCGAAAGCCACGGTGAGCAGATCATCACCGAGCACCTCAATCTGCGCCTGAACAATGCCCCGGCAGATACGTGGCGTAAGGCCGTAGTCAGCTGGACCTGGCGTATCAAAGTGTTACTGCACCTCGAAACCGAGCTGATGGGCACGGTACGCGAGCGCGCCGAAGATGAGGCGATCAACGTCTTCGCCCGTAATCTGCACGACCTGCTGATGGCCGCCCCGGCGGGCATGCGTGCCACTATGGGCCTCGATCCCGGCCTGCGTACCGGGGTGAAAGTCGCGGTCGTTGATGCGACCGGCAAGCTGGTCGCTACCGACACGATCTATCCCCATACCGGACAGACAGCAAAAGCCGCCGCCGCTGTCGCTGCGCTCTGTACCCGACATCAGGTTGAGCTGGTCGCTATCGGTAACGGCACCGCTTCACGCGAAACTGAGCGTTTCTATCTGGAAGTGCAGAAACAGTTCCCGCAGGTGCAGGGCCAGAAAGTCATCGTCAGCGAAGCCGGAGCCTCGGTCTATTCCGCCTCCGAGCTGGCAGCGCTGGAGTTCCCGGGGCTGGATGTCTCCCTGCGCGGCGCAGTGTCAATCGCCCGTCGCCTGCAGGATCCGCTTTCCGAGCTGGTGAAGATCGACCCGAAATCCATCGGCGTGGGCCAGTACCAGCATGACGTCAGCCAGAGCCAACTGGCGAAAAAGCTGGATGCCGTGGTGGAAGACTGCGTTAACGGCGTCGGTGTGGATCTCAATACCGCGTCCGTACCGCTGCTGACGCGCGTGGCGGGTCTGAGCAAGATGATCGCCCAGAATATTGTTGCCTGGCGTGACGAAAATGGCCGCTTCCAGAACCGCCAGCAACTGCTGAAAGTCGGTCGCCTGGGGCCAAAGGCGTTTGAACAGTGTGCCGGGTTCCTGCGTATCACTCAGGGGGATAATCCGCTGGATGCCTCCACGGTGCACCCGGAAGCCTATCCGGTGGTAGAGCGTATCCTCGCGGCCACCGAACAGGCGCTTAACGACCTGATGGGGAACCCGACGGAATTACGCAGCCTGAGAGCCGTTGATTTTACCGACGAACGCTTTGGCGTTCCGACAGTCAGCGATATCATCAAAGAGCTGGAAAAACCGGGCCGCGACCCGCGTCCGGAGTTTAAAACGGCGCAGTTTGCTGAGGGTGTCGACACCATGAATGATCTGCTGCCAGGCATGGTGCTGGAAGGCTCCGTGACCAATGTGACAAACTTTGGTGCCTTCGTTGATATCGGCGTTCATCAGGACGGCCTGGTGCATATCTCGTCGCTGTCCGATAAGTTTGTCGACGATCCGCACAAAGTGGTGAAAGCCGGTGATGTGGTGAAAGTGAAGGTGATGGAAGTGGATTTACCGCGTAAACGTATTGCGCTGACCATGCGCCTTGACGAACAGCCGGGTGAAACCAGCGCACGCCGCGGCGGTGGCAATCATGCCGCCAGCGGTCGCGACAACGCCCGACCGGCAAAAACCAGCCCCAAACGCCCTGCTGCCCAGCCAGCGGGTAACAGTGCGATGGGCGATGCCCTCGCCGCTGCATTTGGCAAAAAAAGCTGATGCTGACAGCGGGCCTGCGGGCCCGCCCTTTTTCCTCAATCTTGTCCCTCTCCCTGCGCTATAAGTTGCTCCATATCAATGTGAGCAATAATCACTCTCATTAAAATTCTCAGTGTCTTTTTCTTCACGCAGCATACAGGCACCTACCATGCAACTGATCCCACAGCAGTTCTACCGTATCGCCGGCTTTTCACCCGCTATCAATCCGGCATTTCGTCAGAAGTTAATGGCGCTGGGTCTGTTACCCGGCTCCACTTTTCAGCTGATCCGCGTGGCGCCACTGGGCGATCCTTTGCATATCGAAACGCGCCGCATCAGTCTGATGTTGCGTAAAAAAGACCTCTCCCTGCTGCAGCTGGAAGCGGTTAACCCGGTGGGAGATCTCGCATGAAAACCTGCACTATTGCACTGACGGGCAATCCGAACGTGGGGAAAACCACCCTGTTTAATCAGCTGACCGGCTCACGTCAGCGGGTGGGTAACTGGGCCGGAGTGACCGTCGAACGCAAAGAGGGGCAGTTCAGCACGGCAGAACATCAGGTGCGACTGGTGGATCTTCCCGGTTGCTACTCCCTCACCACCCTGTCTGCGCAGGCCTCGCTGGATGAACAGATTGCCTGTCAGTATCTGCTGGAGGGCGAAGCCGACCTGGTGATTAACGTCGTGGATGCCAGTAATCTTGAGCGTAACCTCTACCTGACCCTGCAACTACTGGAGATGGGGCAATCCTGTATTATCGTGCTGAATATGCTGGATATTATTGAAAGCCAGCAGACCAGGATGGATCTCAGCATTCTGGAGCAGGCACTGGGCTGCCCGGTGGTGCCGATGGTCTCTACACGCGGGCGCGGCATTGATCGCCTGAAGAATACTATCGATCGTGAGATGCCTGAGCACACCCCGCTGGCCGTGCCTTATCCGCCATCGCTGCAACCCGTGATGGATGCATTGATAGCCGCGATGCCAGCCTCCACGACACCGCAGAAGAAACGCTGGCTGGCTCTGCAGATGCTGGAAGGCGATATCGCCAGCCAGCAGCAGATGCCCGCAGCCGCCGCGTTGCTGCCGGCACTGAAGTCAACGCTGGAGGAGGACGCCGCGCAGACTATCGTCAGCAGCCGCTATCAGTTCATCGAATCACTGTGCCACCGGGTGATCCATGAGGCAGGCATCCGGGCGGTACTCAGTCAGCGCCTGGATCAGCTAACTCTGAACCGCTGGCTCGGCCTGCCGGTCTTTCTGCTGGTGATGTATCTGATGTTCTTTCTTGCTATCAACCTGGGGGGGGCGCTGCAGCCTTTGTTCGACCTCGGCTCTGCGGCCCTCTTTATTCAGGGCACGCAGTGGCTGGGCGTAACCTTGCATATGCCGGTGTGGCTGACGCTGTTTCTGGCTCAGGGCATAGGCGGAGGGATCAATACCGTCATGCCGCTGGTGCCGCAGATTGGCATGATGTATCTGTTTCTCTCCCTGCTGGAAGACTCTGGTTATATGGCTCGCGCCGCCTTTGTGATGGATCGGTTGATGCAGGCACTGGGGCTGCCGGGTAAATCCTTTGTGCCGCTGATCGTCGGCTTCGGCTGTAACGTGCCGTCAGTCATGGGCGCACGCACGCTGGATGCCCCGCGTGAACGCCTTATCACGGTGCTGATGGCCCCGTTTATCTCCTGCGGGGCCCGGCTGGCAATCTTTGCTGTCTTCGCGGCGGCCTTCTTCGGCCAGGGCGGGGCGCTGGTGGTGTTCAGTCTCTATCTGCTGGGCATCTGCGCGGCCATTGCCACCGGTCTGTTACTCAAACATACGCTGATGCGCGGGGAGGCCAGCCCGTTTGTGATGGAACTGCCGCTGTGGCATATGCCGCACGCGAAAAGTCTGCTGCTGCAGACCTGGCAGCGTCTGCGCGGCTTTGTGCTGCGCGCCGGGAAAGTAATCGTGATGGTTAGTATGCTGATCGGCGCGCTGAACAGCTTTTCTTTTAGCGGTCAGGCGGTCAGTCACCTGAATGATTCCGCTCTGGCCAGCGTCAGCCGAACACTGACCCCGCTGCTGGCCCCCATTGGCGTGCACAATGATAACTGGCAGGCCACCGTTGGCCTGCTGACCGGAGCGATGGCCAAAGAGGTGGTGGTAGGTACGCTTAACACCCTGTACACCGCTGAAGCGCTGCAGCAGCAGCCCTTTGACGCCAGCCAGTTCAGCCTGAGCGGACAGCTGTATGACGCTGTAGCGGAAACCTGGCAGGGCATTAAAGCCACCTTCAGCCTCAGCGTTCTCGCCAATCCGATCGAGGCCAGTAAAGGCGACGCCGAAATGGCCAGCGGAGCCATGGGGACAATGCACAGTAAGTTCGTCAGTGACGCCGCCGCCTACAGCTATCTGATTTTTGTGCTGCTGTACGTGCCCTGCGTTTCGGTGATGGGGGCCATTGCCCGTGAAAGCAGCAGCCGCTGGATGATGTTCTCCATTCTGTGGGGGCTGGATCTGGCGTATTCCCTGGCAGCCCTGTTTTATCAGGTTTCCAGCTTCCGACAGCATCCGGGCAGCAGCAGCCTGATTATTGCCATCGTGCTGCTGTTCAACGCGCTGCTGCTGGCCGCCCTGCGCCGCGTGAAAATGCCACCAGCACTGATCCCGGTGAAAAATATTTCCCACGGCTGCACATCCTGTGAAAAAAATGGCCGCTGTCACTGATGCGCTTACGCACGAAGGCGAAACGTCGCGCGAGGAGTTGTGTTTTTTTGATCAGCGTCTACAGTGAAAAATAACGCCTGAATTTTCACTCGCGGTGGCCAGAAAAATAATAATGGATATTATCAATAACTTAATAGATAAAATCTACGACTACTCTTTCCCGCCATCGTGCCTGCAGCGGCTGCATACGCTGATTGCCGATGCACGCGGGGCAGTTTGTCATCCGCGTAAACCGCACTGGGACGAAAAAGACGTGGTGCTGATCACCTATGCCGATCAGTTTCATGCTGAAAATACGCCAACCCTGACGACCTTCTCCCGCTTCTGGCAGCAACACCTCGCATCCAGCTTCAACCTGGTGCATCTGCTGCCTTTCTTCCCGTACTCTTCCGATGATGGCTTCTCGGTGATTGATTATCACCAGGTTAATCCCGTGTGCGGAGGCTGGCAGGAGATTGCCGATTTGCGCCAGCTTACGCGGCTGATGTTCGATTTTGTCTGTAACCACATGTCAGCCGAAAGCGCCTGGTTCAGGCACTATCTGGCGCAGGATCCGGGCTGGGATGATTTCTTTATCAGTATGCCCCCCACCACCGATCTGAGTGCGGTGACCCGGCCCCGGACATCGCCGTTGCTGACGCCGTTCGACATGGCCAGTGGTGAAACCCGTTTTATCTGGAGCACCTTTAGCGCCGATCAGATTGACCTTAATTTCGCTAATCCGGAGGTGCTCATCGCCATGGTGAACGTCCTGCTGGATTACCTGAAAAAGGGGGCGGATTACATCCGTCTGGATGCCGTGGGCTATATGTGGAAAACCCCCGGCACCCCCTGTATCCATCTGGAAAAGACGCATCAGTTGGTCAAGCTGTTTCGCGCTATTGCCAATGAGGTGGCGCCAGGGACCGTGGTGCTGACTGAAACGAATGTGCCGCATAAAGATAACATCAGCTACTTTGGCAACGGGCGTGATGAAGCCCAGATGGTTTATCAGTTTTCGCTGCCCCCGCTGGTGCTGCACGCTATTCACTACGGCTCATCGCGCGCATTGCGCCAGTGGGCCTCCTCGCTCGACGGCGGCAGCGGATCCACCACCTTCTTTAACTTCCTGGCTTCTCATGACGGAATTGGTCTCAATCCACTGCGCGGGATCCTGCCGGAAACCGAGATCGTCTCGCTGGTGCGAGACCTGGCGATGGAGGGCGCACTGGTTTCCTATAAAAACAACCCGGATGGCAGCACCAGTCCGTATGAAATTAACGTCACCTATATGGATGCGCTGAATCAGAAGGTCGATGATGATGAGACCCGCCTGCGTCGTTTCCTGCTGGCCCATGCGCTGCTGCTGGCCTTTCCAGGCGTTCCGGCGGTCTATATTCAAAGTATCCTGGGTTCACGTAATGATATGGACGGCGTCAAAGCCGCCGGACACAATCGTGCGATTAACCGGCAGAAATATGCTGTCAGCGAGATTGAAGCGGCACTGGCGGAAAAAGATTCACTGCGGCAGCGGGTCTATTTCGCCCTCAGTCAACTCATCCAGCTGCGTACCCGCCAGCCCGCCTTCCATCCGGATAATCCGATGAAGATCATCGACAGCGATAATTCGCTGCTGGTGCTGAAACGTCAGGCCAGGGAGGAACAGGAGTCATTGTGGTGTGTGTTTAATCTGAGCAGTAAAGCGGTCAGCATGATGCTGCCGGAGCCGCGCTGGTACCGTGATATAGCCAGTGGCGATCGTATTGATGGTACGCAGTCACTGCGGCTGGAACCCTGGGCTTTTCACTGGCTGAAAATCTGAACCTGCCCACCCGCGGGGTGAGCAGGTAACCCTCTTACTTATACACTTCAGCCAGCGCGTGATCGCGATTACCCTGTTGGGCTGCGACGATCACGTAGTATTTCCCCCCCTTCTCATCGGCCTTTTTCGATAAGCGGGCGTTAGCATCCATGGGGTCGTTTGTGGAGTTTGTCGTTACCGTTCCGATTTTCTCCAGCTTCATCTCCTGCGCTTTTTCACGCGTAATTTGCTCGGCTGCGCCAGCGGTAAACACGGCAAAAGTGGTTAACAGCAGGGCAGAGACAGTGATTAGCTTTTTCATACAATTTCCTCTCCTTAGGGCAATATTTCCAGTTGATGCAGGCCGTAAAAATACGACCACTGTTATTATTGTCCCGGCGGGAAAAAGCGGCAACGTGGTGAATTGTTGCAAAAAGTAATCTGAAATGGCATGACGCATGCCCCGGCACGCTGGCCTTATTTCAGGGCCACACCTCAGCGCTAAAATCAATAATTCGCTGAGAGAACGCCTCCGGGTGAGAGATAAACGGCGCATGGGCCGCCTTGTCGATAACATGACTGTGGCTGTCCGGCCAACTGGCATCCAGCAGCGGGACAATGCGGCGCGGCACCAGTCCGTCCAGCGCACCATATAGCCGCAGGAAGGGCATCGCCAGCGCGGCCATATCCTGACGAAGATCGGCGGTCTTCAGTATTTCCAGCCCCCCGTTCAGCACGTCCACTGTCGGAACCGGACGTTCAAATACCACGCTCTTCAGCGCGCGGGCATCCTGCCTGGCGCTGTCAGTCCCCAGGGTTTGCAGCGCCAGGAAACGTTCCACCGTACGCTGGAAATCCTCACTCAGTTGCTGCTGAAAATTGGCCAGCGTATCGGGTTTGATGCCCGGCCAGTCCTCCGTTGCGCTGAAGCGCGGCGAGGATGCAACGCTAATCAGCCCTTTCACCTGCTGCGGGAAGTCCAGCGCCACCTGGCTGGCCACCAGACCTCCGAGCGACCAGCCAAGCCAGACAGCGTCGGCCGGTACCCGGGTGGCCACCTCCGCCGCCATCGCCTTCAGCGTCATCGGCGCAAAGCCCTGGCTGTGACCGTAGCCGGGCAGATCCACCAGGTGCAGGCAAAAATGCGCGCTGAGTCGACGGCTGATGCAATGCCAGACCCCGGCGTTCAGACCCCATCCGTGCAGCAGCACAAGATGGCGATCGCCGTGGCCAATAGTCTCCCGGTGAAGCGTACTCATGGGTTATGGTCCTGTTTTTTATTGTGAGGTCGCCATGCTACCAATGCCAGCGGGCTGTTGGCTATGCCTGATGCCACTCCGTTACTCACAGCACGGCCTGTGCAGCGTCTGTCTGCGCCAGCTTCTGACGCAGCCAGCCTGTTGCCCGCGCTGTGGATTACCCAGCCAGATGAAGAAAACGGTCTGTGGTCGCTGCCTGCGCCGCCCGCCACCGTGGCAGCACCTGGTGCGCGTTACCCCCTGGCAGCCTCCGCTGGACCGGCTGGTGAACCAGCTGAAGTTTTATCGCGCCACCGCACATGCGGTAATGCTGGCGCGGCTGATGCTGCTATGCTGGTTAATGCAGCGGCGTGAAACCGGGCTGCGCCGACCGGACCTGCTGTTAACGGTGCCACTGCATCACCGCCGTGCCTGGCAGCGGGGCTATAATCAACTGGAGGACATGGCGCACTGGCTGGCCCGTCGGGTGCCATGTCAGTATCTGCCCCGCGCCGTCACGCGCATCCGGGCCGGACATATCCAACACACCCTGGGCGCGGTGGCGCGGCGCAAAAATTTGCGTGGTGCCTTCCGCCTTGAAAGGGAAGTGCGCGGTCTGCATATCAGTCTGCTGGATGATGTGGTGACCACTGGCAGCACCGCCGCCGAGATCAGCCGCCTTCTGCTGGCCCACGGCGCCGCCAGCGTACAGATCTGGTGCCTGTGCCGAACCTTGTAGAGCGTCGGTGATGGGCGTATTATAACCAACGAAATTAGTCAACTATTGAGCAATCGCCATGATCCTAATTACCGACTCTGCACAAGAGCACTTCGCAAAACTGCTGTCAAAGCAGGAAGATGGCACCCAAATTCGTGTATTCGTGATTAACCCGGGTACGCCAACCGCCGAGTGCGGTGTTTCTTACTGTCCGCCTGACGCTGTTGAAGCGACCGATACGGAACTGAAGTTCCCTCTTCTCTCGGCTTACGTTGACGCCCTGAGCGCCCCGTATCTTGAAGATGCTGAAATCGACTTTGTTACCGACAATCTGGGTTCGCAGCTGACGCTGAAAGCGCCGAATGCCAAAATGCGTAAAGTTAACGACGATGCCCCATTAATGGAGCGCGTTGAGTACCTGTTACAGGCACAGATCAACCCACAGCTGGCCAGCCACGGCGGTAAAGTTTCCCTGATGGAAATTACCGATGAAGGCTTTGCTATCCTGCAATTTGGTGGCGGCTGTAACGGCTGTTCCATGGTTGATGTGACCCTGAAAGAAGGCATCGAGAAAGAGATGCTGGCCGCTTTCCCAGAGCTGAAAGGCGTGCGTGACCTGACCGAGCATCAGCGCGGTGAGCACTCGTTCTACTGATTCACCAGGCCGGTTATCCGGCCTTTTTTATTCCTCCCCTCTGTGACATCGCCTGCCTTCACCTTTAACCCTTTCTGCCGAACGTTTATCACGGCATGATTGACGCTGGATCTTTCAGCTTACACGTGTACACTGAAACCTGTTTTCTCAACTTACAGGTCATCATGTTGAACAATACGGGCAGAAGAGTCGTGATCACGGGTATGGGCTTAGTCAGTCCATTAGCAAATGGCGTTGAAGCCAGCTGGCAGCGGCTGATTGCCGGTCAGTCCGGTATTCGTCACCTTCCAGAGGAGGCCTATGGCGACACGGCAATCCGTGTCGGGGGGCAGGTGCCTTCCATCGAGCAGGATCCGCAGCATGGGTTTGACATCGCGGCGCTTATTCCGGTGAAAGAGCAGCGAAAAGCCGATCGCTTTATCCATCTGGCGCTGGCTGCCGCGGAAGAGGCCATGACTCAGGCCGGTTTGCATCATCTGACCGAGGCCGCAAAACTACGTACTGCCACGATCGTCGCTACCGGCATCGGAGGGTTTCATGCCATCAGCAATGCGGTTAAAACCGTGGCAGAAAAAGGCAGCCGCAAGCTGTCGCCCTTCACCATCCCGTCGTTTATCGCCAATCTTGCCGCTTCACACGTGGCGATAAAATATGGCTTTAAAGGGATGCTGGGTACGCCGGTTTCTGCCTGCGCGGCCAGTATTCAAAGCATCGGGGATGGCTTTCGCGCTATTCGTTTTGACGAGGCCGATATCGCCATGGTCGGCGGCTGTGAATCCTGTATTAATCCGGTGTCACTCGGTGGATTCCAGGCGGCTCGCGCCCTTTCAACGGCATTTAACGACCATCCGGAGCAGGCCTCACGGCCGTTTGACCAGTCCCGGGAGGGATTTGTGATGGGAGAAGGTGCCGGTATGCTGGTGCTGGAAGAGCTGACCCGGGCCCAGGCACGCGGTGCCACCATCCTCGGGGAAGTCGTCGGTTATGGCACGACTTCGGATGCCTATCACATTACCGCCGGACCGGAAGACGGTGAGGGAGCCGTCCGCGCCATGACGATTGCCCTGCAGCAGGCAGGGATGACAGGGTGCGATATCGATTACATCAACGCACACTCTACCTCGACACCGGTCGGTGACCTGGCCGAAATCAATGCGCTGCAGCGGGTGCTGGGAGAGAAAGCTCATGCGGCAATCTCTTCAACCAAATCTGCCACCGGGCATCTGCTGGGGGCGGCGGGTGCCGTGGGAGCCATATTCTCACTGATGGCCATGCGTGAGCAGATTGCCCCACCGTCGCTGAATATTGACCGGCTGGACGAGGCGGCAGAGGGGCTGAACATCGTGAAAAACACCGCGCAACCGGTGACCATCCGCAATGCGCTGGTTAATGGCTTTGGATTTGGTGGTGTGAACGGCTCGATTATTTTTAAAGCCTTTACGGCGTAATGGCGGCCGGTGACCTCAGCAGGGGCGGACCAAAAAAGTCCGCCCCGACAGATAACGCCATCGTCACACGCGGAGAAAAACCGGAGGCACGGCCCGCAGCAGATGACCTTTTTCCCTGTCGTCCCGCCTGTCGCAGGTTTGCCTTTATCGTCAGCGTTTACGCCGCTTATTCAAATCGTTAAACAGCAGGTTTACCCCTCTGTCAGCAAACATCGCCTCCAGCGTCATGCTCAGTTTACGTCGCCAGTTAGGATACTCATCGGTGGTCCCCGGCACATTCACCGGATCGGCCATATCCAGCCAGTCCTCCGGCTGCAGCCCCAGCAGCGCACTGTTACTGTCGGCGATAAATCGCTGTAAGCCACGGTTAAGCACCGCCGTCATCTCCATCTTATCAGCCTGCTTACCGCAGCGTTTTGGCACGCATCCGTACCGGTGTAGGGCATCCAGCAGCGCCTGCTTTTGCCGGACCCGCTGGTCATACAGCCCGCGAAGTATCACCTTATCCGGATAGAGCCCCAGCGTTTCACCAAGCGTGAGATCGCCGGCGCTCCAGAACCCGCGCAGGGTCGGCAGATCGTGGGTGGTTGCGCTGGCCATCGACTGACGCGGCCAGGCGGATGGCGCACGATAACGATCCTCACTCTCCTGCTCGAAGTAGAGCACCTTCCAGGAATAGATCCCGCAGTCGCGCAGCTTGCCGACGATCTCCTCCGGCACCGTCCCCAGATCCTCACCGATCACCATGCACTGATGACGCTGGCTTTCCAGCGCCAGGATCGCCATCAGGTTGTCCACCGGATAATGAACATACGCACCAAAGTTTGCCGTTTCACCGTAGGGGATCCACCACAAACGCAGCAGCGACATGACATGGTCGATGCGCAGCGCACCGCAGCTCGCCATATTGGCGCGTAGCAGGTCGATAAACGGCTGGTAGCCGCGTGCCGTCATGATGTGCGGATCCATCGGCGGCAGGCCCCAGTTTTGCCCCTGCGGCCCGAGGATATCCGGCGGCGCGCCCACCGAAGCGTTCAGTCGGTAAAGCTCACGATCGCACCAGGTGTCTGCTCCCCCTTCGGCCACGCCTACGGCCAGATCCCGATAGAGCCCCACCGCCATCTGATGCGCCTGGCAACACTGCCAGCATTCATCAAACTGACGGTTCGCCAGCCACTGCAGCCACTGCCAGAAACGCACCTCATCCTGCTGCTCACGGCAAAACTGCTGTACCGCCTCACTGTTACCGTGCTGAAAGTGTTCCGGCCATGCCGGCCAGCCCCAGCGCGCGGGATCCTCCTTCAGCAGGGCGCAGTGCAGTGCATCATAGGCGGCCTGGTTTAACAGGCTCTCGCCTCCCTGTTCAATAAAGCCCGCAAAGTCCACCACGCTGGCATCCTGCGCGTCACGTCCGGCAAAGTGCTGCCAGGCAAAGCGCAGCCCTTCAATTTTCAGCGCCCCCACGCGGGCATAGTCAACCCGGCCGGCGTCACGTGCAGTCTGGATGGCGGTCTGCGTACTCTTTTTCTGCCACCAGCGCTGAGCGGCAGGACTGTGCTGAAAATCCGCGACGGCAGCCACATCGATATACATCACATTCAGCCAGCGCCGCGAAGAGGGGCTGTACGGGCTGGCATTTTCAGGCTGAGAGGGGTAAAGCGCATGAATGGGATTCAGCCCGATAAATGCGCCGCCGCGCGTGGCGATATCACTCACCATACGCTTCAGATCACCAAAGTCACCGATGCCCCAGTTATGCGCCGACCGCAGCGTATAAAGCTGAACGCAGGCCCCCCACAGTCTCTCCCCGCGCTGCAGCGCTGCCGGTTCATAGCAGCGTTTTGGTGCGATAACAATCCGACAGGGCCACTGCTTTTTTCCCTGCGTCAGCAGCAGCTGATGGTAACCCTCCGGCAGATTCACCGGCAGGTTAATACTCTCTCCGGCGGATACGGTGCCCTGCCAGGTTTTGCCCTGCTCGCTGTCAAACTGCCAGTGGTATTCCCCCTTCCCGCCGGTCAGCAGTCGCTGTACCCGTTTTTTTATCAGCACCTGGCAGGGTGGCAGGGGCGCACTGCCTGCACGGGGCCGGGGTGCCATCGCGGCCAGAAGTTTGTCACGCGTCCCGGAGCTGACCTCTTCCGGCTGTCCGCGGGCATTAATATAGCGAGCTGCAATACCGGCGGCTTCAGCGGCCTGTTCACGCTTTTTGTCGTCCATCACCCCTCCCCAAGCCGTTTTGCCTGCCAGATACGCTGCTGATAATCCCGGACGGAGCGATCGGCGCTGAACATCCCGGTACGGGCGGTGTTCAGGATCGCTGCGGTAGTCCAGGCTTCCTGGTCACGGTACAGTGCCTCCACTCTGAGCTGTGCTTCGCAGTAGCTGGCAAAATCGGCCAGCACCAGCCAGGGGTCCCCTCCTTTGCCCAGGCTGTAGAGCATCAGCTCAAAAGCGTGTTTATCTCCGTCGCTAAAGCATCCCTTTTCCAGCTCTTTCAGCAGGCTATCCAGATGTTTGTCTTTTTTACGTAGCTTAAGCGGATCGTAGCCGCCAGCTTTCAGTGCCTTAACCTGATCGGTCGTATGGCCAAAGATAAAGATGTTCTCCGGGCCGACCTGTTCAGCGATCTCCACATTGGCACCGTCCAGCGTACCGATGGTCAGAGCGCCGTTCAGCGCCAGTTTCATATTCCCGGTGCCAGAGGCCTCATACCCGGCAGTGGAAATTTGCTCTGACAGATCGGCCGCCGGGATCATCAGCTCCGCAGCGGTAATCCGGTAGTCCGGAATGAACACCACCTTCAGCCTGTCGCCAATCAGCGGATCATGGTTAATTTTCTCCGCCACTTTATTGATGGCATAAATAATATTTTTTGCCAGGTAGTAGCCCGGCGCGGCTTTGGCACCGAAGAGGAACACGCGCGGGACGATGTCCAGAGCGGGATTATCACGCAACCGCCGGTACAGAGACAGGATATGCAGCAGACCCAGATGCTGGCGCTTGTACTCATGCAGGCGCTTAATCTGCACGTCGAACAGCGCCTCCGGGTTAACCACAATGCCGGTTTGCTGTGCAATATACTCCGCCAGCCGCAGCTTATTGGCGCGCTTAATCTGGCGATACTGTTGGCGGAAAGCCTTATCGCCGGCGAAAGTTTCCAGCCCCTTCAGCGCATCCAGGTTGTTCGCCCACTCCACTTTCAGCCTGTCATCAATCAGCCCGGCCAGCGCCGGATTACACTGCTTCAGCCAGCGGCGTGGGGTGATGCCATTGGTCACGTTATGGAACTTCTCCGGCCACAGCTGGTGATATTCCGGGAACAGATCTTTTACTACCAGCTCAGAGTGCAGTGCAGCAACGCCATTGACAGCAAAGCCACTGACCACGCAGAGGTTCGCCATCCGCACCTGCTTATCATGCACTACCGCCAGTTTCGCCCAGATCTTTTCATCACCTGGCCACTGCTTCTCTACGATCTTCTTAAAGCGCCTGTTGATCTCTTTAATCAGGATGAAATGGCGCGGCAACAGGCTGCGAACCAGGCGCTCGTCCCAGCGCTCCAGCGCTTCAGGCATCAACGTATGGTTGGTATAGGCAAAGGTCTGGCTGGTGATGGCCCAGGCCTCCTCCCAGTTGAGCTGGTGCTCATCCAGCAGCACGCGCAGCATTTCAGGAATAGCAATTGTGGGGTGGGTGTCATTGAGTTGAATCACCTCATAGTCCGGCAGCGTGTGGATGCTGCGCCCGGCCCGGTGATGACGGCGCAGAATGTCGGCCACGGAACAGGCGCACTGAAAATACTGCTGCATCAGGCGCAGGCGTTTACCCTCCTGATGGTTATCATTGGGATACAGGACTTTCGTCAGCTTCGCGGCATCAATGCCCTGTTGTTCGGCCGCAAGGAATTTTCCGTCGTTAAACAGGGTCAGGTCAAACGGATGGGTATGGCTGGCCTGCCACAGCCGCAGCGGCTGCACCACACCGTTGCGATAGCCTGTCACCGGCAGATCCCAGGCTTCGCCGCGCAGGGTAAAGGCCGGGCGCCATGACAGGCGACCCTCTGCGCTTTTGATGACGGTGCCGCCAATGCCCACGCTGACGTCCAGCGCCGCATTGTGCCGAAACCAGGGGTAACGATCGCGCTGCCAGTCATCCGGGGCTTCAATCTGGTGCCCGTCGTCAAATGACTGACGAAACAGCCCGTACTGATAGTTGAGGCCGTAGCCGGTGGCTGACTGCCCGACGGTGGCCATGGAATCGAGATAACAGGCTGCCAGCCGTCCCAGCCCGCCGTTACCCAGCGCCGGATCGGTTTCTTCTTCCAGCAGCGTACTCAGGTCGCACTGGTGTTCCGCCAGCACTGCTTTGACGTCGTCATACCAGCCCAGATTGAGCAGGTTATTGCCGGTCAGACGGCCAATGAGAAACTCCATGGAAATATAGTTAACATGGCGCTGTTTTTTCCCTGCCTTTGCCTCCGGCTGCGCGGCCAGCAGCTCAGCCAGTGCGCCGCTGACGGCGTGCCACCACTGATGTGCCGTCATCTCTGCGGCACTGGCATAGCCAAGGTGCTGCCACTGACGTGTCAGGGCCGCATCAAAGCGTGCCCGGTTGAATTTCTGTTGCGTCATAGAGTCCCTCTTAAAATGGGCGGACGAAAATGTGACCAGGCACCTTACAGTTAAGACGGAAAAATGAAAAAAAGCTACGATACCGAATCACGAACAGACTCACATAATATCAGCGGATATTATTATATTTGCAATCATCCCCCCAAGCGGAAAAAACCCGATAAAAAAATAAATTACATTTTAAAAACCCCACTTCCATTACTCATTGTAATCTAATGTTAACACTTGATTTTAACGTACTCCTCACCACGCTTACCCTCCATTCGCAGCTTATTGCTGGCCGGGGGTCGCAAGATATTACGGGTATAACTATCGCGGGTCACGTGGTCGGGATGTTCTGAATCAATTATCATAAAAATTCTAATTTTTAATTAATTATCAAAACACAAACATTGTTATATAATTACGGAGCCATAGTTGTACTACTTTTCTGAAGGAAATCGGAATGTTTGTCTTATTTAAAAAGGAAAAATCAAACAGAATCACCATACGTTTGATGATTTATGCCATATCACTAACTGGTTTCATTAGTTTTCACGCATGGGGGGAATTTTATCCTGTTATCGTTTCCATAAAAACTAGAATAGAATCTGCTACAACAGCCACTTATTTTTTTCAACAAGGCGTTGCGAATATTGGTCCAATCAGTGAACAAATCATGCTTCCTGAAGGCTGGTATATCGCCCTGGCACACCGGCACGATGGTTTCCCTGGAGGGGAAGACATCGTGGTACCAGCAGTTTATATGCAAGGCAAAAAGCGTTCTATCGGGGAGGCCGCCAGAGATCTCTACAATCAACAAGGAAGTGGAATCACTAAAATTTATCATTCCGGCAAGGGGAATGGCGGCGAATGTATTGGATACGTCGGAGTAGAAAACATAAGCACACCACATAAATGGATGGAAGCAATCTCCCCTGTAGGTACGTGTATGTACGTTCCTTCCGGGGATGAATGGTGTAAAATAGAAACGCCCGAATTGGTATTCGATCACGGTGTTATATCGTTAAGGGAGAGCGAGGGGCATAAAGCGACGAAAAGACTTGCCATCAACTGCACTGCCGGAACAACTCTTAGATTGTATATCCCTGGAGGTATAAACTCTCTGTTGTTCGCCGGGAAAGGAACCTCTACTTTTTCAACCTCACAAGGGCAGCTCGGAAAGCCAATGCAATTACCGGCCGGCAGATCCAATATTGATATCACCTCCGAACTGCATGGCGTGGGGATCGGCAAATGGTCAACTAGCGGAGTGATGATAGTCGAACCCGTATAATCAAAGGGAATAGTTGCTGTTAATTTATTCGCTAATGAAGTTGTATTCATTAGCTTTTTATATGTAGAGAGAGCGACTCTTTTTTCGGTCGCTCTTTGCCTGGATTAGCAAAGCTCCAGATGGACTTCGTGCTGTTCGATGGTTTTCATCACGCTCGGAGGGGGGGCTTCGTCGGTAAACAGATAATCGATTAACCCCATATTGCCGAGGTTAACCATTGCGTTACGGCCGAACTTTGAATGGTCAGCCACCAGCATCACGCAGCGGGAGTTCTCGATAATCGCCCGTTTGGTGCGGACTTCGTGGTAGTCGAAATCCAGCAGAGAGCCGTCCATATCGATGCCACTGATCCCCAGAATGCCGTAATCAAGGCGGAACTGAGAGATATAGTCGAGAGTGGCTTCGCCCATAATGCCGCCGTCACGGGTGCGCACTTCGCCCCCCGCCAGGATCAGACGAAAATCCGGCTTCGCCATCAGCAGCACCGCAACATTCAAATTATTGGTGACAATGCGCAGATTACTGTGGTTCATCAGCGCGTGGGCAACCGCTTCCGGCGTGGTGCCGATATCAATAAACAGAGAAGCCCCGTCTGGGATCTGACTGGCAACACGCTGCGCGATGCGGGCTTTCTCCGCCGACCACATCATTTTACGATCCTGCCAGGCCGTATTTTCTGAACTGGAAGGCAGCGCCGCGCCGCCGTGGTGACGCTGAATTTTGTTTTGTTCGGCCAGATCGTTTAAGTCACGACGGATGGTCTGCGGACTGACGTCGAAGTGTTCCACCAGCTCTTCAGTACTGACATATCCCTGACGACGCACCAAATCGATGATGGCGTCATGTCGTTGTGTCTGCTTCAAGATCTTCCCCTCTTACCGTTTTATCTGACGCGTATCGACAAAGGCCATCACCAGTCCGACCAGCAGCCCGGTGACATGGGCCGCATTGGCAATCGACAGGCCGAACCAGCCGAAATAACCGACCAGCAGCCAGAGCACGGCAAAAACCATCAGCCCGCGCTGCAGGAAGATGCCGCGTTCCGGCGCACGCTCACCGCATAACCACGAATACCCCATCAGGGCATACACCACGCCGGAAAGCCCGCCGAACAGAACGCCGCTGAACTTGGCCTGCATCCAGCCGCTCAGCAGCGAGGAAATGACCATAATGACGAACAGCTTACCGCTGCCGAGCCGCTTTTCCAGCGTGCCGCCCAGGAACCAAAACCACATCAGATTGAACAAAATGTGCAGCAATGAAAAATGCAGTAGTGCGTGGCTGAACCAGCGCCACAGCTCAAAGTGCTGGTCAGCATCGGGCCAGGAAAGCAGGCTCATCACCGCCCGATCCCCAAAGACCTGCATCAGAATAAATACCAGAATACAGGCGGCCATCACCAGCAGGGTTAATGGCCCGGCGCGATCGCGCACGTTTGCCATCAGGGAGGTGTGCTGATAGTGGATGCCACTGTCGGTACTGCCCGACTGCCAGCTGGCGGCCTGATAGCGAACGTGATTGGGGTCGCGGATAAACTGGTTAAGTTCGTTTTCGACCACCGTGAGCTGCGTTTCATCATCAAGCCACAGGGTATAACCATTGTCGTGCTCAATGCGCAGTGTCACACCGCGCGTGGCCATGTAGTCGACGAACGCCTGAGCCGGGCGCAGATGGGTAAAATGGGTGATGCGCATAATTGAAACGGCTTCCTTTCAATCTAACCAGACAAAGCGGGCAGTATAGCGTCTTCCCCTTACCAATAGCAGGGGAAAGCGCCAGCTAAACACAAGGCAGACGTTACAGTGAGTTAATCTGCTGCGGGAAGGCGTTACGCCAGGCGTCAAAACCGCCATCGATGCTATAGGCCTGGGTAAACCCCTGATTCAACAAATACTGCGCGGCACCTTTACTGCTGTTGCCGTGATAGCACATCACCAGTACCGGGGTGGTCAGCGCCGCCTGGGCAATAAATGCAGGCAGGGAATCATTGGTCAGGTGGAAGGCACCGCTGGCATGGGCCATGGCAAAACTCTGCGGATCGCGAATATCAACCAGTAACGCATTCTCTTCGGCGAGTTTCTGCTGTGCCTGTTCGACGTTAATGCACTCGAATTGTTCCATGGTGGGTTCTCATTAAAAGCTAAATAGTGACCAAATTGCCCCTATTGTAGCCTGAAGCCGCCGCACAATAACCCGGCAGTTTGCAGGGAGATGCGTTTTTTCTTGCAGCAAATATGTTACCTGCATCACGCATAAATGTTTTTATTAGGTTAACGCTGGCATCAATGTTGGTTTACGATTAGTATAATGCTCGAAAACGAACATTATTGAAAGATTCCGAACATCGGAGGAGATGACGTGGAAACCAAAGACCTGATCGTAATCGGCGGCGGTATTAACGGTGCGGGCATCGCGGCAGACGCTGCCGGGCGCGGCCTGTCAGTGCTGATGCTGGAGGCGCAAGATCTCGCCTGCGCCACCTCTTCTGCCAGTTCTAAATTAATCCACGGTGGCCTGCGCTACCTGGAACACTACGAATTCCGTCTGGTGAGTGAAGCGCTGGCCGAGCGCGAAGTGCTGCTGAAAATGGCCCCGCACATTGCGTTCCCGATGCGTTTCCGCCTGCCACACCGTCCGCATCTGCGCCCGGCATGGATGATCCGCGTCGGTCTGTTTATGTACGACCATCTGGGAAAACGCACCAGTCTGCCGGGCAGTAAAGGGTTGCGTTTTGGCTCAGATTCAGTGCTTAAGCCTGAAATTGTGCGCGGTTTCGAATATTCCGACTGCTGGGTGGATGATGCCCGCCTCGTGGTACTGAATGCCCAGGAAGTGGAAAAACGCGGTGGTGAAGTACGTACCCGCACGCGAGTGACGCGTGCCTGGCGTGAAAACGGGCTGTGGACCGTGGAAGCGGAAGACGTCGACAGCGGAAAAACCTTTACGTGGCAGGCTAAAGGGCTGGTCAATGCCGCCGGCCCATGGGTGAAACAGCTGTTTGATGACAGTCTGAAGCTGAAGTCGCCTTACGGTATCCGCCTGATCAAAGGCAGCCATATTGTGGTTCCGCGCGTTCACACCCAGAAGCAGGCCTATATTCTGCAGAACGAAGACAACCGTATTGTGTTCGTGATTCCGTGGATGGATGAGTTCTCGATTATCGGCACCACCGATGTTGAGTACAAAGGCGATCCGCACAATGTCAAAATTGACGATAACGAAATCGACTATCTGCTGAAGGTGTTTAACGCGCACTTCAGGAAAGATCTGGCCCGTGACGATATTGTCTGGACTTACTCCGGCGTGCGTCCACTGTGCGATGACGAGTCTGATTCTCCACAGGCCATCACCCGTGACTACACGCTGGACGTGCACGATGACGCCGGCCAGACGCCGCTGTTGTCGGTCTTTGGTGGCAAGCTGACGACCTATCGTAAGCTGGCAGAGCATGCGATGGAGAAACTGAGCAAGTACTATCCGAACATCGGCGCGGCCTGGACGAAAAACTGCGTGCTGCCGGGCGGCAGCTTTGCCGGAACACGTGAAGACTATGCTGCCACACTCCGTCGTCGCTTCCCGTTCATTACTGAAGAGATGGCGCGCCACTATGCGCGTACCTACGGCAGTAATACGGAACTGCTGCTGAAAGACGCCACCCGTCTTGAAGATTTGGGCGAGCTGTTTGGTCACCACTTCTACGAAGCGGAGCTGCGTTACCTGGTTGAGAATGAGTGGGTACGCGTGACCGACGATGCCATCTGGCGCCGGACGAAAGAAGGGATGTGGCTGAACGATGAACAGCAGGCCCGCATCACGGCATGGCTGGCAGAACACGGTAAAAAACCAGCAGCACTGTCGCTGGCATCATAAAAAAGGGGCGACCACAAAGATGGTCGCCCCCGATAGCGATGCTTCGAAAGGGTCGACCTGTTTTTGCGGTCGACCCTTTTCTTCGTTACAACCTGATGGGTTTTATTCCCCAGATCTCATCCGCATATTCCTGAATGGTACGATCTGAGGAGAAATACCCCATATTGGCAATGTTGTGCACCGCACAGCGCGTCCACTCTTCCTGATTACGATACAGCTTATCGACCTTGTCTTGCGTATCCACATAGCTACGGTAGTCGGCCAGCAGTTGATAGTGGTCGCCCAGACTGACCAGGGAATCAAAGATATTGCGGTAGCGTCCAGGCTCCTGCGGGCTGAATAAACCGGTGGCAATTTGCGTCAGGGCCAGGTGAAGTTCGGCATCTTTTTCATAAAAGTCACGCCCGTTATAACCATTGTTGCGTAACTGCTCCACCTGCGGAGTGGTGTTGCCGAAGATAAAGATATTCTCTTCCCCGACGTGCTCCTGCATCTCCACGTTCGCACCGTCCAGCGTACCAATGGTCAGCGCGCCGTTCAGAGCGAACTTCATATTACTGGTGCCAGAAGCTTCCGTCCCCGCCAGCGAGATCTGCTCAGAGAGGTCTGCCGCCGGGATAATGATCTGCGCCAGGCTGACACCGTAGTTAGGAATAAACACCACTTTCAGCTTATTTTTCACCTGTGGATCGTTATTGATCACCTGCGCCACATCGTTAATCAAATGAATAATATGCTTCGCCATAAAGTAGGCTGACGCGGCTTTCCCGGCGAAAATATTCACACGAGGCACCCAGTCGGCGGTTGGATCGGCTTTGATACGGTTGTAACGGGTGATCACGTGCAGCACATTCAGGAGCTGACGTTTGTATTCATGAATACGCTTGATCTGCACGTCAAACATGGCGCGCGGATCGATGACGATATCCATTTTCTGGCTTACCCAGGCAGCCAGGCGCTTTTTATTCACCAGCTTGGCACTGCTGACCTGCTTGATAAACTCCGGGTAATCAATATGCTGCTCAAGTTCGCCCAGCTGACTCAGTTCGGTACGCCAGTTACGGCCAATCGCTTCATCGAGTACGTCGGACAGCGCCGGATTCGCCAGTGCCAGCCAGCGACGTGGCGTGACGCCGTTGGTTTTATTGCAGAAACGGCCAGGGAACAGTTTGGCAAAATCAGCAAACAGCGACTGCACCATCAGGTTGGAGTGAAGCTCTGATACGCCATTCACCTTGTGACTGACCACCACCGCCAGCCAGGCCATACGAATACGGCGGCCATTGTTCTCATCAATAATTGAGATACGCGACAGCAGCTCCCAGTCATCAGGATAGTATTCCTGGATCGTTTTCAGGAAGTAGTCGTTGATATCAAAAATGATTTGCAGATGTCGCGGCAGAATTTTGCCGATCATGTCCACCGGCCAGGTTTCCAGCGCTTCCTGCATCAGCGTGTGGTTAGTGTAGGAGAACACCTGGCAGGTAATTTCAAAGGCATCGTCCCAGGTAAACTTGTTCTCGTCGATCAACACACGCATCAGCTCAGGGATCGCCAGTACCGGGTGCGTATCGTTAAGATGCAGCGCAATTTTATCGGCCAGGTTATCGAAGGTCTGATGCATGGCCCAGTGGCGATGGAGAATATCCTGAACCGTCGCCGACACAAGGAAATACTCCTGTCGCAGGCGTAACTCCCGCCCGGAGTAGGTTGAATCATCGGGATAAAGCACCCGCGACACGTTTTCAGAGTGGTTTTTATCTTCGACCGCGGCAAAATAGTCGCCCTGGTTAAATTTCCCCAGATTGATCTCATTACTCGCCTGCGCCCCCCACAGTCTCAGGGTGTTGGTGGCATCCGTATCGTAGCCGGGAATAATCTGGTCATAGGCGGTGGCCAGCACCTCTTCGGTTTCTACCCAGCGGGCGCGGCTGCCCTCCTGCTGGATGCGGCCGCCGAAGCGTACTTTATAACGGGTATTAAAACGCTGAAACTCCCACGGATTACCGTATTCCAGCCAGTAGTCCGGTGACTCGGCCTGACGCCCGTCAACGATATTCTGCTTAAACATCCCGTATTCGTAGCGGATACCGTAGCCGCGACCGGGCAGGCCGAGCGTGGCGAGTGAATCCAGGAAACAGGCGGCCAGACGACCGAGGCCGCCATTCCCTAATCCCGGGTCGCTCTCCTCTTCGATCAGCTCTTCGAGATCAAACCCCATCTCTTCCAGGGCCGAGCGGGCGTCGTCATAGATCCCCATCGCCAGCAGCGCATTAGAGAGCGTGCGGCCCACCAGAAACTCCATCGACAGGTAATAGACCTGACGTACATCCTGTGAAAGCTGCGCGCGGTTTGAGCGCAGCCAGCGCTCGACCATACGGTCACGAACGGCCAGCAGGGTGGCGTTCAGCCATTCATGCTTATTGGCAATTGACGGGTCTTTACCAATGGTGAACATCAGCTTATAGGCGATCGAGTGCTTGAGTGCGTCGACACTGAGCGTCGGTGAGGCATAGGAGAACGGTGCGTTCATATCAATTTCCCATTTTCTGGTTACAACAAACGTTGATAGAGATCGCGGTAGGCCACTGCAGCCACCTGCCAGCTAAAATCCATCCCCATTGCCTGACGCTGAACATAACGCCACAACGAAGGACGGGACCAGAGAACAAAAGCACGTCGTATAGCACGCAATAACGACCAGGCATTGCTGTCTTCAAAAGCAAACCCACTGGCGATACCGTCGGCCAGGTTTTCCAGCGAGCTGTCATTTACCGTATCCGCCAGTCCTCCCGTACGCCGCACTAAGGGCAGCGTGCCGTATTTCAATCCATAGAGCTGCGTCAGCCCGCACGGCTCAAACCGGCTCGGCACCATAATCACATCAGCACCGCCGATAATGCGGTGCGAGAACGCTTCGTGATAGCCAATCTGCACCCCAACCTGACCCGGATACTCTGCCGCTGCGGCCAGGAACCCCTGCTGCAGCTCGGCATCCCCTGCCCCCAGTAGAACCAGCTGACCGCCCTGCTCCAGTAAGCCCGGCAGGGCTTCCAGCACCAGATCCAGCCCCTTCTGTTTCGTTAAGCGGCTAACCACGGCAAAGACCGGCGCTTTATCGTCAACGTTCAGCCCCATGGTGATCTGCAACTGCCTTTTGTTCTCCAGCTTGGCATCCAGCACATCACGGTTGTAACGTGCATTCAGCAGCAGATCGTGCTCGGGATCCCAGATCGCCGGATCGACACCGTTGAGAACCCCGGTCAGCCTTCCCTCCAGCTGGCGCTGTTTAAGCAGATCCTCCATGCCATAGCCATACTCCGGCAGGGTGATCTCACGCGCGTATGTTGGGCTGACCGCGGTGATATGATCGGCATAAAACAGTCCGGCCTTAAGGAATGAAATCTGACCGTAGAATTCCAGACCGTGCATGCTGAAAAATGACGATGGGATCTGCAGCAAATCCAGATGCCTGGCATCAAACAGCCCCTGATAGGCCAGGTTATGCACCGTAAACACCGATTTCGCCGGACGCCCACGCGCGGCCAGGTAGGCGCAGGCAAGGCCCGCGTGCCAGTCATGCGCGTGAACAATATCCGGTCGCCACCAGTCATCCAGCCCACAGGCCAGCTCACAGGCGACCCACCCCAGCAGGGCAAATCGTATATGGTTATCGGGATAAGCATACTGCGATTCATCGTGATACGGGCTGCCGGGACGATTGTACAGACCCGGCGCATCGATCAAATAAATCCCAACACCACCAAAATGACCAAAATGTAACTCGACATCGCCAGCAAAGGTTTGCAGCTTCGCCACCACCTGAATATCAGTGATGGCTTTAGTCAGCGCCGGGAATCCGGGCAGTAACACCCGGGTATCCGTCCCTTCTGCAATTTGCGCCGCCGGTAATGCCCCAATAACATCAGCAAGTCCGCCGGTTTTTAGCAGCGGGAAAATTTCTGAACAGACGTGTAGCACCTGCATTATCGGCTCCTTTTCATATACCCTGAGCAACTCAAACTGCATCAGTCTTAGCTGCATCGCTCGGGTACAGTCATATTGACGTGTTATTGCGTCTGATTAACGCCAGCCAAGCTTCGCCAGCATTGTCCTTGTGACAAGAACGATCCCTTCTTCCGATCGGTGGAAGCGCCGGGCATCGTCATCCGGGTTTTCACCAATTACCGTTCCTTCTGGCAGTACGCAGGCACGATCTATCACACAACGTCTCAGGCGGCAGGAACGACCCACCTCAACGTCTGGCAGTAAAACCGATGACTCAATATTGCAGAAGGAGTTAATTCGAACCCGGGAGAACAGCACCGAGTTCACCACCACGGAACCAGAGATAATGCAGCCCCCTGACACCAGTGAATTCATTGTCATACCATGGCTACCCGAGCGATCCTGCACAAACTTAGCGGGCGGCAGCGGTTCCATATGGGTGCGGATTGGCCAGGTACTGTCATACATGTCCAGTTCCGGCATCACCGAGGCGAGATCCAGGTTGGCTTTCCAGTATGCTTCCAGCGTCCCGACATCCCGCCAGTAAGGCTCCGCCGTCTCATCATGCTGCACGCAGGAGAGGCTGAACGAGTGGGCCAGTGCTTCGCCACTGGCCACGATTTTGGGCAACAGATCTTTGCCAAAGTCATGGCTCGACTGCGGCAGTTCCTGATCCTCTTCCAGCAGGCCAAAAAGATATTCGGCATCAAAAACATAAATACCCATGCTGGCTAACGCACGGCTACTGTCACCGGGCATCGCGGGCGGTTGCTCCGGTTTCTCAAGGAACTCCACCACCTTGTTGTCCTCATCCACCTTCATCACGCCGAAGGCGCTGGCTTCCTCCAGCGGCACAGGCAGGCAGGCAATCGTACAGCGTGCGCCATTCTCCACGTGGTCAATCAGCATGCGCGAATAGTCCATCTTGTAGATGTGATCACCGGCCAGGATCACGATGTACTGCGCGCGATAGCGACGAATAATATCGAGGTTCTGCGTAACGGCATCCGCGGTGCCGCGATACCAGTGATCGGTGGAGAGGCGCTGCTGGGCGGGTAGCAGATCGACAAATTCGTTCATCTCTTCGTTGAGGAATGACCAGCCTCGCTGAATATGTTGTACCAGCGTATGTGACTGGTATTGCGTGATGACCGCAATCCGCCGGATACCGGAATTCAGACAGTTCGACAGCGCAAAGTCGATAATGCGAAACTTCCCACCAAAATGGACGGCAGGTTTGGCGCGCTTGGCGGTGAGATCTTTCAGACGCGTACCGCGGCCACCCGCGAGGATCAACGCCACCGTTTGAGTCGGTAATTGCCTTGCCAGCATTACAGGATCGTTCTTATCTAATTTGGCCATGTCTGATTCCTATTATGATTGTTCCTGGAACACACACACTCCGTGTGCTGCCCCATGCCAGACAGTTGACAGGATCGGGTTATCATCCCCGGCGAAGGGAGGTATGGCGTGCCATTGCCCTTCAGGTAATACCAGGTCATACACGTCTTCGGTGGCGTTGATCGTTATCAGCCAGTGCTGTGAAAGCCTGACCTGTAACCGATGTGCCCCCTGTTCCCACTGCGCAGTCGTCAGCGGCTGTCCCTGGTCGTTCAGCCACTCAACATTGCCATCCCCCTCCTGCCACCAGCGATCGCTCTGCAGCGCCGGAATACGGCGACGCAGATGGATCAGGGCGGCGGTGAAAGCAAACAGCCCGCGATCGTGCTGCTGCCAGTCGAACCATGTCAGCGGGTTATCCTGGCAGTACGCATTATTATTTCCGTGCTGGCTGTGACCGTGTTCATCCCCGGCCAGCAGCATCGGCGTGCCCTGCGACAACAGCAGTGTGGTCAGCAGGGCATGAACGCTGCGGCGGCGGTGTTCCACCACCAGCAGCGGCGCATTTAGTCCTTCCACACCGTGGTTATGGCTGAAGTTGTTGCTGCTGCCATCACGGTTATCTTCGCCGTTGGCCTCATTGTGTTTACGCTCAAAACTCACCACATCGCGAAGCGTGAAACCGTCGTGAGCGGTCACTAAATTGATACTGCCTGAAGGCAGGCGACCGTTGCGGTCGAACACATCGCTCGAACCGGCGAAGCGCCGCGCAAAGTCACCGTTGGTCATCTCACCGTGCAGCCAGTAGCGCCGCGCGGTATCGCGGAAATGGTCATTCCACTCGGCAAACGGAGGCGGAAAGTTGCCCACCTGATAGCCGCCGGGGCCGATATCCCAGGGCTCGGCAATCAGCTTGCAGGCAGACAGTAGCGGATCCGCAGCAATGGCCTGAAACAACGGCGCGTTCTGCTGATAGTCCGGCGTGCGCCCCAGTACGGTGGCCAGGTCAAAGCGAAAACCATCAACATGGCACTCCTCGACCCAGTAACGCAGGCAGTCGAGCATCCACGCCATGACCTGCGGATGGCTGAGATTTTGCGTATTGCCGCAGCCCGTCCAGTTTTGATAGCCACCCTGGCCGTCCAGCCAGTAGTAGCTCTGGTTGTCGATGCCCCGCATGGACAGCGTGGGGCCGTCCTCTTCCAGTTCGGCCGTGTGGTTAAACACCACATCGAGGATCACCTCAATCCCCGCCTGATGCAGTGCCTTCACCGCCTGCTGGAACTCCTGACGCGGGTTCTCCTCACAGGACGCATAACGCCCCTCCAGCGCATAGCAGGCCAGCGGGTTATACCCCCAGTAATTACTCAGGCCCATCCTTAGCAGCCGGGGTTCACTGGCGAAGCAGGCGACGGGCAGCAACTCCAGGCTGGTGATCCCCAGACGCTGGAAGTAGTCGATCATCACCGGATGCCCGAGTGCCGCATAGGTACCACGCAGGGCTTCCGGAATGTCCGGATGCTGTTTGGTCAGGCCGCGCACGTGGGCCTCATAAATCACGGTGCTGCCCCAGGGCACGCGGGGGGCAACATCGTCTCCCCAGTCAAAATCATCGGCCCGCACCACCCCTTTCGGCGCCCGTGGCCCACTGTCAGTCGCGTCGGGCTGCTCCCCGCCAGACTGGAAGCACGGGTCGTCGGTCACTTCGCCCTCCACGTCATGTGCGCAGGGGTCGAGCAGCAGTTTGGCCGGATTAAAACGCTGGCCCTGCCGGGGCTGCCACGGGCCGTGGACGCGGTAGCCATACCGCTGCCCGGGTTTACAGGCGGGAAGATAGCCGTGCCAGATATCACCACTTCGTGCGGGAAGATCCACGCGTGTTTCCACACCGCTGGCATCAAACAGGCACAGCTCGACGCGTTCCGCATGCTGGGAGAACAGCGTAAAGTTCACGCCTTTGCCGTCATAGCTGGCACCGCGTGGTGCTGGAAGCCCCTCCCGTAACGGTGTCATTCCGCCTCCCGCACCAGCCACAACGTAGACAGAGCGGGCAGCGTCAGACTCAGTGAGTGGCTACGGTTATGGCTGCTCCAGTCGTCGGTACTGACCGTGCCGAGGTTACCGTTGTTGCCGCCGTGATAGTGACCTGAATCCGTGTTCAGCACTTCGCGCCAGCGTCCGGCACCGGACACGCCAAAGCGGTAGTCATAGCGGGGCACCGGCGTAAAGTTACTGGCGACAATCAGCTCATTACCGTCGCGGTCACGGCGGACAAAGACAAACACCGAGTTATCGAAATCATCCACGACCAGCCACTCAAATCCTGCCGGATCGAAGTCCTGCTGGTAGAGCGGCGTATGCGCCCGGTAAGTGTGGTTCAGATCCCGCACCAGACGCTGTACGCCGTTGTGCCAGTTGTCTTCCCCTTCCAGCAGATGCCAGTCGAGGCTGGTATCGTGGTTCCACTCTTTGCCCTGGGCAAACTCATTACCCATAAACAACAGCTTCTTCCCGGGGAATCCAAACATCCAGCCGTAGTAAGCGCGCAGGTTGGCAAACTTCTGCCAGGCATCACCCGGCATCCGGTCAAGAATCGAACGTTTTCCGTGTACGACTTCATCGTGCGACAGCGGCAGGACGAAGTTTTCGGTGTAGTTGTAAAGCATGCCGAAGGTCATCAGATTGTGGTGATGACGGCGGTGAATCGGATCCAGCTTCATGTAATCAAGCGTGTCATGCATCCAGCCGAGGTTCCATTTGAACCAGAAGCCCAGCCCGCCCATTTCCGGCGGCCGCGATACGCCATCAAAGTCAGTCGACTCTTCGGCCACGGTGATGGAACCCGGTGCGGCATGGCCGAGGGTCCGGTTGGTGTAACGCAGGAAGGAGATCGCCTCCAGATTCTCGCGTCCCCCCAAATGGTTAGGCACCCACTCGCCTTCGGCACGGCTGTAGTCACGGTAGATCATCGAGGCAACCGCATCCACCCGCAGCCCGTCAATGCCAAAACGCTCAATCCAGTACAGGGCATTGCCAGCGAGATAGTTACTCACCTCACGACGGCCAAAGTTATAAATCAGCGTGTTCCAGTCCTGATGGAAGCCCTCGCGCGGATCCCCATGTTCGTACAGCTCCGTGCCGTCAAATTTCGCCAGACCAAAGTCATCAGAAGGGAAATGACCGGGAACCCAGTCCAGCAGCACATTAAGCCCGGCATTATGGGCAGCGGTGATAAAGGCGCGGAAATCGTCGCGGGTACCGAAACGCCGCGTCGGGGCATACATCCCCAGCGGCTGATAGCCCCAACTGCCGTCAAAGGGGTGCTCATTGATCGGCAGCAACTCCAGATGGGTAAAGCCCATCTCTTTGGCGTAAGGCACCAGTTGCTCTGCCAGCTCTTTATAACTCAGCCAGAAGTGGTTATCCGTGTGACGACGCCAGGATCCCAGGTGAACCTCATAAATGGAGATCGGCGCATCAAAGCCATTGGCACGCTGGCGCTCCGGTGACAGGGTGGTCTTTTCCGGGATACCACAAATCATTGACGCCGTCTGCGGACGCATCTGCGCCTCAAAGGCGTAAGGGTCAGCTTTTAATCTCAGCTGACCATCTTTATCGATAATTTCGAATTTATACAGCTGACCGGGGCGGGCCGCCGGGATAAACAGCTCCCATACGCCGATTTCACGACGCAGGCGCATGGGATGCCGGCGGCCATCCCAGTAGTTAAATTCTCCGACCACAGACACGCGCTGCGCGTTTGGCGCCCAGACGGCAAAGCGCGTGCCGATAACCCCATCAATAACGTCTGCGTGGGCGCCCATGGTTTCATAGGGGCGCAGATGAGTCCCCTCGGCCAGCAGCCAGCTGTCCATTTCCGGCAACAACGGGCCAAAGCGGTACGCATCATCAATGAGATTTTGCTGGCCGTGCCAGGTGACAGCCAGTTGATAGCGAAACGGGTTCTTACGTTTTGGGATCACCCCATGAAAAAAACCCCTGGCGTCCAGGGACTCCAGCTGCACACATTTATTCCCCGTGCTGGTTTCGATCACCCAGACTTCGCTGGCATCAGGTAGCAGGGCGCGCACCTCTAAACCCTTATCAGTCTTATGCATACCCAGGAGTGAAAAGGGGTCAGCAAAATGACCAGAGACTAACGCGTTAATTGCATGACGATCCATAAGCTCTGACATGACTTTCTTCCCGTGATGAGTGGCAGGCGACTGGCGGCCTCCATTGAAGGGTCATGGCCAGTGCACTGCTCTTCATTGAGCTCAACGCACGCTGACCGGCAGGAAACCCTCCACTGGAAAAAAACCACCGCAGCGTGCAAGAAATAGCGTATCGAAAACTCAAAATGTTTTAGGGGCAGATACGTTTTAAGCATAGCCAGGGGAAAACAATAGCCATGGACGAAAGCGTAAATATATTTCGTTTAGATCAAAGTTTACTGCTGTAAAGGCATGAGGCAGGAGCATCAGAACCTTCTTAGACCCGCTCGCAGCCAGGCCGCAGGGGTTAAGAGGTGCTGAAATCTGGCGGGAAGGATCGCCAGTTAAAAAAAAGGGCAGGTACGGCTAATAATCGTGAAAAATGGCGATGCACACAGAAACAGGCTGACATGTCCCCCGCCCCTGGCGGGGGAACAGGAAGGATATTATGCCACCAGAAGGCGCAACATCCGGCGCAGCGGTTCTGCAGCCCCCCACAGCAGCTGATCGCCCACGGTAAAGGCAGAAAGGTAGTCCGGCCCCATATTGAGCTTGCGCAGACGCCCAACCGGCGTGTTCAGTGTGCCGGTCACGGCAGCCGGGGTCAGTTCACGCATGGAAATCTCGCGGTCGTTTGGCACCACGTTTACCCATTCATTGTGCGCGGCCAGCATCTGCTCAATGTCGGTGAGCGGTACGTCTTTTTTCAGCTTCAGTGTAAAGGCCTGGCTGTGACAGCGCAGCGCGCCGACACGGACGCAGAGACCGTCAACCGGGATCACGCTGCTGGTGCGCAGGATTTTGTTGGTTTCGGCCTGACCTTTCCACTCTTCGCGCGTCTGGCCGTTATCCAGCTGCTTGTCGATCCACGGGATCAGACTGCCCGCCAGCGGAACGCCAAAGTTATCGGTTGGCAGCACGCCTGCACGGCTCAACTCCGTCACTTTACGCTCGATGTCGAGGATGGCCGAGGCCGGATCCTGCAGCTCCTTCGCCACATGATTATGCAACATGCCCATCTGGGTCAGCAGCTCACGCATATGACGTGCGCCGCCGCCGGAAGCCGCCTGATACGTGGCCACCGACGCCCACTCCACCAGGTTGTTTTCAAACAGGCCGCCCAGCGACATCAGCATCAGGCTGACGGTACAGTTACCGCCGACAAACGTTTTGATACCGTTGTTCAGACCGTCATGGATCACCTTGTGGTTAACCGGGTCAAGGATGATGATGGCGTCATCTTTCATACGCAGCGTTGAGGCAGCATCAATCCAGTAACCGTTCCAGCCCGCCGCACGCAGCTTAGGGTAAATGTCGCTGGTGTAGTCCCCGCCCTGGCAGGTAATGATAATATCCAGCGCTTTCAGCGCGTCGATATCAAAGGCATCCTGCAGCGTGCCAGCCGACTGGCCCGCGAAGGCCGGGGCCGCCTGACCGTGCTGAGACGTTGAGAAGAATACCGGACGGATCACATCAAAATCGCGCTCTTCACTCATGCGTTGCATCAGTACCGAGCCCACCATCCCACGCCAACCTACTAATCCAACCGTCTTCATCTTTACCTTTATCCCGGCTCCCCGTACCGGCCATTTCCACCCCCGGCAGTGCCCGTCATCCTCACGTACAACTGTACGCTCCGGCTGCGGTGTGCTGGCAGTAAGCAAACTGGCTACGACAGTGACGCCTGACCTGTTAGAGTTAAAACAATATGATTGCTAAACCTTACAAGGTGCAGCAAAAGTGGCAAGTGAATTAAATCGATTAGATGGTTTTTTTTAGCAGCGCTGCTTATAACGTAGCGACATTGATTAATAACGAGAACAACAACGATGACTGAAATGATCTCCGCGACGATATTATTGTTGCTGATTATGGATCCGCTGGGCAATTTGCCGATTTTTATGTCGGTTTTAAAACATCTGGAGCCGAAACGTCGTCGGGTGGTGCTGATGCGCGAAATGCTGATCGCGCTGTTCATCATGCTGCTGTTTCTGTTCGCCGGGGAAAAAATTCTCGCCTTCCTCAATCTGCGGACGGAAACCGTGTCGATCTCGGGCGGCATCATCCTGTTCCTGATCGCCATTAAGATGATTTTCCCTTCACAGGAGAGCAGCAGTACCGGGCTTTCTGCGGGAGAAGAACCCTTTCTGGTACCGCTGGCCATCCCGCTGGTCGCCGGACCTTCACTTCTTGCCACACTGATGCTGCTGTCGCATCAGTACCCAAGCAATATGGGCCATCTGGTTGGGGCGCTGCTGATCGCCTGGGGGCTGACCGTAGTGATCCTGTTGCTGTCGGGACTGTTCTTAAGACTGCTGGGGGACAAAGGGGTGAATGCGCTGGAACGGCTGATGGGGCTGATTCTGATTATGCTGGCGACGCAGATGTTTCTGGATGGGATACGGACGTATTTGAAACTCTGAGGGTGGCGGGTGGACCTCAAAAGACGGTCCGCCCGCAGTATCCCCTACGACAACAGTTCGAAGGCGATCATTCCGATAATCGCGCCGACGGTGCCGAGGATCGTTTCCATCAGCGTCCAGGTCTTCAGCGTCTGCGCTTCGGTTGCCCCGGTAAAACGGCCAAACAACCAGAAACCAGCGTCGTTAACGTGGCTGCAGATAATGGAGCCCCCGGCAATGCAGATCGACAGCGCGGCCATCTGCGCGCCGGAATAGTGCAGCGGCTCGATCACCGGCATAATCAGCCCGACGGCGGTCAGACAGGCGACGGTAGCCGAGCCCTGAATAATACGCACCGCGCCCGCCAGTACAAAGCAGGCCAGCGCCACCGGTAAACCGGCACCCGTTAACGCATTACCCAGTGCCGGGCCAACGCCGGAATCCACCAGCACCTGCTTGAACACGCCTCCGGCCCCAATGACCAGCAGAATAATCCCCGCCGGCTGGAGCGCTGCGCCGCAGATCTCCATGACGCGTTCTTTGTCCATGCCCTGTCGGTAGGCCAGGCCATAAATGGCGACCAGGCAGGCCAGCAGGATCGCGGTAAACGGATGGCCGATAAACTCCAGCCACTCGTACAGCGTCGAGCCCGGTGCGGTAAATCGCGCACCGATGGTTTTCAGGCCCACCAGCAGCAGCGGGAACAGGATCAGCGACAGACTGAAACCAAAGGAGGGCAGCTTGCTCTCATCGAATTCGGGATGATCGCCCTCTGCCGGAACGCCAAAGGTCACGTGCTGGCTGATAAAACGGCCAAACAGCGGCCCGGCAATCAACATCCCCGGGATCGCCGCGCAGAGGCCCAGCAGGATCATCCAGCCAAAATCAGCATGCATCTGGGACGCCAGCAGCATCGGTGCAGGCCCAGGCAGCAGGAAGGCCGCTGCCGCCGCAACGCCGGCGAACAGCGGGATCACCAGCTTCACCAGGTTATCGCCGGTACGGCGTGCTACCGCAAAGGCAATGCTGATCAGTAGCACCACCGCCACTTCGAAAAACAGCGGCAGCGCACAAATCAGCCCGGCGATCCCCATTGCATAATGCGCGCGGCTTTCGCCAAAGGTCTTCAGCATGCGGATGGCAATCTGGTCGACCGCGCCGGTTTCATGCAGGATCTTGCCGAACATCGCCCCCAGCGCCACCACAATCGCCAGGAATCCGAGCGTGCCGCCCATGCCCTTTTCCATCGTTGTGGCAATTTTATCCAGCGGCATCCCGGAAAACAGGCCCGCCCCGATAGAGACTAACATCAGCGCCACAAAGGCGTGCATCCTTGCCTTCATCACTAAAAAAAGCAGCAGCAGAACCGATCCGGCTGCTGTTAACACCAGTGTTGCAGTACTCATGACACCCTACTTATTTTTTACTGGCCGCACCGTCAATGGTGGTCAGGGTTGCTGCGACAACCTTTTCAAGCGACTGATTAATATCGACAACCAGTACATCGTGCTCATCACTGCCCGGCTCTTCCAGCGTGGCAAACTGAGTCACCAGCATTTGCGGCTTAAAGAAGTGCCCTTTGCGCGCGCGCAGACGCGACTCAATGGTATCGAAGTCACCTTTCAGATAAACGAATGAGAGGTTGTTATTACCCTTACGCAAAATATCGCGATAACTTTTTTTCAGCGCCGAACAGACGATCAGTGAAACATCGTTAGTGCGCTGCATGGCGAACGCGGCATCGTTGATCGACTCCAGCCACGGACGGCGGTCATCATCATTCAGCGGATGGCCGGCCGACATTTTTTCGATGTTGGCACGCGGGTGCAGGAAGTCGCCATCGAGGAAAGCAGCGTTAAGCTGATGCGCAACGGCATTGGCAACGGCAGACTTGCCGCTTCCGGATACACCCATCAGTACAAAGACGTGATTAGGCGTTGAATGAGTGGTCATTATTGTGGCTCCGGCAGAGAGGTAGCAGATGAGTCAGTTAATTTGTTATCGGTAACATTGTCTGGATGTGTATGGATTATGGCAACAGCCACGGCGGAAAAAGCTGGTAAATGTGAGGTGCTTCAAAAAAACAGCAGATTCAGACAGGCGGTGGCACAAAGGGACAAGTCAGGAGCGGGCAACGGTGTGCCCGCCGCGTATCAGATACTGCCGCCAGGCAGGATGGTAAAGCCGACGTCCACCGGGGACGGGCCCGCGACGTCACCGCGAATGCGTGCCAGCAGCAGCGTGGCAGACGCCTGCCCCATCTGCTCACGCGGCGTCTGCACTGTGGCCAGCGGCGGATTGACCACATGGGCAATATCATGACCGTGAAAGCCGGCAATGGCCATCTGCTGCGGCACCTGTAATCCCTGGCGCTGACACTCAAACATCGCGCCAACGGCCAGATCATCGTTGGTGCAGAACAGGCTGTCGGTGAGAGGGTAGCGTTTCTGCGCCTCACACATCAGCATCGCTCCGGCAGAGAATGATGATGCTGCCTCCATCATCACGCTCCGGGGTTCCAGGCCGGCTTCGATCATCGCCAGACGATAACCCTGCTCTTTCTGCAGCGTTCGCTCATCAAGTCGCGCCCCCAGATAGACGGTATGGCGGTGCCCTCTTTGCAGAATGGCGTGGGTCATCTGCCGGGCCGCCTCAACATTATCAAAGCCGACCGCCATATCCAGACAGGGGGAGACAGAGTCCATCATCTCTATCACCGGGATCCCGGCCGTTTCGATCATTCGCAGGCTGGCCGCCGTGTGGGTGCGTTCGGTGAGGATCAGCCCGTCGATATTCCAGCCCAGCAGCGATCGCAGCTGTAGCTCTTCTTTTTCGGCGCTGTAGCCGAAGTGCCCTACCAGCGTCTGATAACCCGCCGCATCGGTGACCGCTTCAATCCCACGCAGCACATCAGCAAATACCTGATTGGTCAGGGAAGGCAGCAGCACGCCAATCGCCCGACTGGTGGCGTTGGAGAGCATGTCAGGTGCGCGATTAGGGATATAACCCAGCTCATCCAGCGCGGCCGCAATCTTGCCCTGCAGCGCGGCAGAGACCTGATCGGGATGACGCAGATAGCGGCTGACGGTCATTTTGGTGATACCGATGCGATCGGCAACATCCTGTAGTACCGGTCTTTTTTTCTTCATCAGACTTCAGCTAGTGGGGACAGAATTATGCTGAGTGTAACAAAAATAAGGGGAAAAACGACAAAGGGGCGATTGTCTCGCCCCTTAAAGTGTGACACGGGTTGTCATTAAACCGGTGGCAGGTCGAACAGCAGGATTTCAGCATCGCTGCTGGCGTTGATATTTATGGACTTTTCATCCCAGACAGCAAAAGCGTCAGAGGTGGTCGCCGCCTCGCCGTTCACGGTAACATCCCCTTTTACTACCTGGATCCAGATGCGACGCCCCTCTTCCACATCTACGCTACCCTGCTCACCGGCTGTCAGCGCCCAGCGCGACAGCGTCATATCCTGGAACACCTTCAGTGAACCGTCGCGGGCATCCGGTGACAGCACCAGTTGGCGGCCCTGCACATCGTCAAAACGACGCTGTGCGTAACGCGGTTCAATGCCGGTTTTTTCCGGGATAATCCAGATCTGGTACAGATGCAGCGGCACGTCTTTACTGGCGTTGTACTCAGAGTGACGCACGCCGGTTCCGGCGCTCATAATCTGGAACTCACCCGCCGGGATCTGCTCTTTATTGCCCATGCTGTCCTGATGCTCAACAGTACCGGACAGGACATAGGTCAGAATTTCCATATCCTTGTGGGGGTGCGTACCAAACCCCTGACCACCATCGATAACATCTTCGTTAATCACCCGCAGTGCCGAGAACCCCATAAAATTGGCATCGTAATAATCGGCAAAAGAAAAGGTGTGGTAGCTGTCCAGCCAGCCATGATTAGCATGACCGCGATCTTGTGCTTTGCGTAAGTAAATCATATTCAATTCTCCTCAACGTTTTGACACAGTCTGGACCTCTGACGCTGTGGATGATAGCGGAGAAAATTGTCTTCTCTGTTCAAAAAATTCGATTTAAAAACGAGGAAATAAACAGGGGCATTGCGGAAGCGGGTAGGTTGCAGGCAAAAAAAAGCCAGCACCCGAGCTGGCTAAGAAATACTGAAGCAATGTGAGCAATGTCGTGCTTTCCCAGTCGGTACCGGAGGTACTCCTGAAAACGCATGACAATAATAATCATTATCATTCGCACTTGTAAAGCCATTTTCTGATTATTTTTTGCTTGATTTGCCGCTGAAAAACCCTGATTTTAAAAGGGAATTCAACCCTAAGGGAGAGTGACTATGAGTGAGATTATCGTACGACATGTGGTACCCGACGATGCGCTGGCCCTCCATCAGCTTTACAGCCAGCCGGAAACCTATGCCGATACGCTACAGCTTCCTCATCCTTCCCTGAAAAAGTGGCAGGAACGTCTCGCTTCGGTCCCGGACGGCATGCAGATGCTGGTCGCCTGTATCGACAACGTGGTCGCAGGCCAGGTCACGCTGGAAGTGAACTCCCGCGTCCGCCGCCGGCATACCGCGACTTTTGGCCTGGGCGTGGACGTCCGCTATCGTGGCCGGGGCGTGGCCAAAGCCATGATGAGCACCCTGATCGATTTGTGTGATAACTGGTTAAACGTTGAACGCATTGAGCTGACGGTCTTTGCCGACAATCAGGCAGCCATCGGACTTTATCAACGCTGTGGTTTTGAAACGGAAGGCCGCGCCCGCCGTTATGCGTTACGTCAGGGTGAGCTGGTCGATGCCCTCTTTATGGCGCGCTTCCGGCCGTAACCCGCGGGGGAGCGCTTCTGCCCTCCCCGCTTCACGTCAGATGTGGATGGTTTTGACTTTACCGCGGCGCTCAATTTTCAGCGTGAGCTGCCCTGCCGGCGTATCAGCCAGCGTGTGGCGGAGCGCATGAATCTCTTCAGGCCTGACCGGGCGGGCGTTAACTCTGAGCAGCGCATCCCCATTTTGCAGGCCAAAGGGGAGTAACGCGTCGGCAGGATTGGAATACAATTCAACCCGTTTGCCGTAAAAGCGCACGGCAAGCACCCGCAGCGGAGCGGGCTCATCCCGGGTAAAATGCTGCTCACGGTAGCAAAACAGCATCTTATCGGGCAGAAACAGGTAACGATCGAAACGCACCAGAAAGTTCATCCCCAGTCCCAGCGCCCCCTGTTTATTCTCGCGCACCAGCATGTTACCCAGCGGTAACTGGTTAAATTGCAGGCCGCCCAGGAGGTAGCCATCGCTCACGCTTTCGCCGCCTAATCCCAGCGCAGGCTGGTTGATACCGGTCAGAACAGCACTCTCCGGGCGTTCACGACTGGCGTTTATCAGTTCCGTGCCGATGTAGCTGTAGTCGCTACCGGTATTGAGCGTCATATGCACCGGACGTTGATGGTAGTCCAGTACCAGTTGTGGCCCGGCGGCATCCCCGTCGCGATAGGGCACACAGGCGGGATAATCCAGGTCACCCGGCTCCTGCTGCCAGACGGTAAGCTCCCGCGTCAGGTTATCCATCTGCCAGGTAAACTGACGAAACACGTCCATGCCGACAATCCCGTCTATATTAACCCCGTTCGCCTGTGTCAACGCACTGAGATCCGCTCCCAGCCAGGGGGTGGTAGCAGGTAGCACCGCATCGCCAATGCCAATCGCCAGCGGGCGCCAGACCTGAAGCCCTTGCTGGTGAAGAATGCCGCTCGCGCTACGAATGCTGGCAGCCAGCGTTTGCTGGTACAGCAGCGGGATCTGGTCAGCGGGTTCTTTCTGCGTCAGCTCATTCGCCAGCAGATTATCCACAACCAGCGTATTCATGCCAGTATCCAGAAGAAAGTGATACAGCCTGCCACGGATCGTCACCGGAATGATTAACGCATCCGGGCGAACGGAGGCCGTTAACAGCGGCACCGATGGCGGCACAGGCGCACGAAGAGGGTCAGCCAGAGCCGGAAATGCCGCAATATACAACGCCGCGACAGCGGTAAAGACCCACACAGAGTACTTCATAACACTCCTTGTAATACGACTTCCTCAGTTTCCATGGCGCAGGCGACATGGCGTATTGTGCCGCCACAATGTAGGGGAAACAGAAGAAAAAGTGAGGGATAAACGTGCTGATAAGCACCACTGGCAGCGAAATGAGGCAAAAATACAATTTTATGGCTTCAGACTTAAGCAAGCAGTCGCAGGCAGCATGAGATGATTTTGAGGTTTTTTTGAGGTTCCTGGCGCGTATTGTTAATGAAATGTTGGTGATAAGGTGTTCCTGCTCCTGTTCGGGCTTATCGCATCGGCAAAAATTAACAATAAAGGAATAACAATCATGAGCTTAAACTTAGAGAAACAGTTTCACGGTCAGGTTTATGTGGTCACCGGCAGTACGCAGGGGCTGGGTGCTGCCGTCAGCCGTTTACTGGCAGAACGTGGAGCGCGCGGACTGGTTCTCTGTGGCCGCAATCAGCAGGCCGGGATGGCCCAGGCACAATCCCTCCGGGCACTTGGCTGTGAAGCCCGGTTTGTCACTGCCGATATCAGCGAGCCCGAGGCCTGCGAACGGGTCATTGCAGAAGCCGCCACGCACTTCGGGACACTGCATGGCCTGGTTAACTGCGCGGGCATGTCCGACCGCGGCACCATTATCGACACCTCCCCGGCGCTGTTCGACGCTATCTTCGCCGTCAACGTCCGGGCCCCTTTCTTCCTGATGCAGGCAGCAATCAAACTGATGATTGCCAGCGATGTTGAAGGCAGCATCGTTAATATCATTACCATGACCTCCCATGGCGGACAGAGTTTCCTCACGCCTTATGCGGCCTCGAAAGGGGCACTGGTGACCCTGACCAAAAATGTCGCTTTCAGCGCGATGCGCAATCGCATCCGCGTCAACGGGCTGAACATCGGCTGGATGGATACGCCGCATGAGGATGATATTCAGAAACAGTACCATCAGGCCGGTGATGACTGGCTGGAAAAAGCAGAGCGTGCGCAGCCGTTTGGTCGCCTGCTGAAACCCCGGGAAGTGGCGCGCGGCGTGGCATTTTTACTCTCTGAAGAGTCAGGGATGATGACCGGTGCGATCATCGACTTCGATCAAAACGTGGTGGGCTGTGGTGATGACGGCGCGCTGCAACCTCAGCATAAACTGGCCCTGTAAGGAGCGGAAAATGAACACACTTTACCTGACTGAAAAACAGCTGTCGGTGGATGAGTTTGCCACCGTCTGTGAGCAGACCACGCAGCTGAGAGACTTCCCGCTGGCGTATAAAGCCGAGCTGGACGTGCTGATTTACCAGCATAAGGAGCTGGCAAACGCTGCCGCCAGCGATCGCCAGTCGGTTCTCAGCGAACTGCACCGGGCGCTCTCCTCCGGCCCCGGCGTCTTCGTGGTTAAAGGGCTGTTCAGCGATATCGCGGCGGTAGATCGCAGCAGCATGTTGTTTGAACAGATCCTGCTGAGTGAATCGGAAAACAGTACCGGCGGCGACCATTTTGCCGCTGCGGGCCATAACGGGCGCATCTGGAATGCGCTACAGAAGGTGGCGGAGCGCGATGCCGATGCGTTTATTGATTACTACTGTAACCCGCTGCTGGCGCTGATCTGCGAAAGCTGGGTCGGCCCGGGTTATACCCTTACCGCACAGGTCAATCAGGTCCGCCCCGGTGGTAAAGCGCAGCAGCCGCACCGGGATTATCACCTTGGTTTTCAGAGCAATGAACAGGTGGCGCGTTTCCCACTGCCGCTGCAGATCCTGTCACAGTATCTGACGCTGCAGGGGGCTGTAGCGCACAGCGATATGCCGGTGGAGTCCGGCCCGACCCAGCTGCTGCCCTGGTCGCATCAGTATCAGGGGGGATATCTGGCATGGCGTGATGAAACGTTTATCGAATACTTCCGGCGTAACGCCATCCAGCTCCCGCTGGAAAAAGGGGATGGGTTGTTCTTTAATCCGGCACTGTTCCATGCGGCTGGCAGTAACCATACCCATGACCATATCCGCACTGCCAACCTGTTACAGGTGTCGTCCGCGTTCGGTAAAACGATGGAAAAGGTTAATCATATTAAGGTACTGCAGCATCTCTACCCGGCGCTGCGCCTGCGCAGAATGTCAGAGGAAAAAATCAGCGCGGTGATCGCGGCAGCGGCGGAAGGCTACTCCTTTCCAACCAATCTGGATACCGACCCGCCGGTTGGCGGCCTGGTGCCCCAGACCCAGCAGTCGCTGCTGGCGCAGGCGCTGCAGGAAAGCTGGACACCAACGCAGTTTAATCAGCGGCTTGAAGCACATCAACAGAAACGACAGGCATGAGAGAGGTAACGGGGCGACCGGATAAAAGGGTCGCCCTCATCGCATCAATACCCTGCGGTTAAATCATCAATGGTGCGCGGATCGGACGCACCGTAAAGCATCCCGTCCGGCCCCAGCATAATGCTCTGGGTGCTGCCCATCGCCGACATCACTTTCACATTCTGCCCTTTCTCACTCAGCAGTTTGAGCGTGTCCGGGCTGAAGCCTTTCTCTACACGCAGTTGATCCGGCAGCCACTGATGGTGGAAGCGCGGTGCACTGGTCGCTTCGGCAACGTTCATTCCGAAATCGATGCTGTTGACCACCATCTGCAGCACGGTGGTGATTATACGGCTGCCGCCCGGGCTGCCAGTCACCAGCCAGGTTTTCCCGTCTTTAGCGATAATCGTGGGAGACATGGAAGAGAGTGGACGCTTGTACGGCTGTACCGCATTCGCTTCGCCGCCCACCAACCCGTAAACATTTGGTGTGCCCGGTTTGGCTGAGAAATCGTCCATTTCGTTGTTCAGCAGGATACCGCTGTTTCCCGCGACAATACCGCTGCCGAAGTTGGTGTTCAGCGTGTAAGTCACCGCCACTGCATTCCCGTCTTTATCCACCACCGAGAAATGTGTGGTCTGGTTGCTTTCATAGGGTGCCAGCTTGCCGGGTTTGATCTCTGCGGAAGGCCGCGCTTTCGCCAGATCGATCTGCTTTGCCAGAGAAGAGGCATAGGCTTTGCTGGTCAGGGCCTGCCACGGCACCTTAACAAACGCCGGGTCACCGAGATATTCGGAGCGATCGGCATAGGCATATTTTTCTGCTTCTGCCATCACCTGCATGGCATCGGCACTGCCAGAGCCCATTTTCGCCAGGTCAAAGTTTTCCAGAATATTAAGGATCTGCACAATATGGATCCCGCCGGAAGACGGTGGCGGCATTGAGAAGACCTGATAACCACGATAGGTTCCACTGATCGGCTTACGTTCGATCGCCTGATAATTTGCCAGGTCAGCCTTGCTGATCAGGCCGCCGTGCTGCTGCATCTCCCCCGCGATCTCATCGGCAATTTTTCCCTTGTAAAAAGCATCCGGCCCCTGCTGCGCAATCAGTTCAAGGCTACGCGCCAGGTTGCGCTGTACCAGTTTCTCTCCTTTCCGGTACGGCGTACCGTCGGCTTTAAAGAAGATCGCTTTGCTGTTCGGGTGTGCCAGCAGCACCTCTTTGCCATACACATTCAGGTCATCGGCCAGCGATTCATTCACCACAATGCCCTTGCGCGCCAGCGTCAGCGCCGGCTGGATCAGGGTACTGAGCGGCAGGGTGCCGTATTTCTGGCTCGCCAGTGAAAAGCCCGCGACGGTCCCCGGCACGCCGGAGGCCAGATGAGAGGTCAGGGATTTTTTGCTGTCCGCATTCCCCGCATTGTCCAGGAACATGTCGCGGCTGGCCCGCACCGGGGCCATTTCACGGAAATCAATGGACGTGGTGTTACCGGAGGCGGTGCGCAACAGCATAAAGCCACCGCCGCCGAGGTTACCCGCCTGCGGGTGCGTGACCGCCAGCGCATAGCCGACGGCAATGGCCGCATCAACCGCGTTACCGCCCTGCTGAAGGATTTTCACCCCCACTTCCGTCGCAGTGGCATCTACCGAGGCCACCATGCCGTGCTGTGCCTTCACCGGATGGAAAGTATCTGCCCCGACGCCGTAGGAAACGGGTGGCACCGCAGGCGCGGCTCCCGCCCCCTGCCACACCAGTAAACCGGCGAACAGCGACCACGACAGGCGTTTCCGCATAGCTTGTGTCATCATTGTTACATCCTTTAATTATATTTACGTTATGTTTGCCATTGATAAATAGACACAAAAATGGATGAATTGCTAACGCTAACGCAAATCAGGAGCACTCCTGGAGTGGAGGGCGTAGAGCTGACTTACACTTAAGGGAGTAACACGGAGGACGTAAAATGAAAATGAAATGGTTAGTGATTATGGTCGCAGCATTGCCGTTAACCGGCATGGCCAACATGTTGAATAACAACAGCAACACGAACAATGACCCCCAGCAACAGGGGTATAATCCGAGCACTCAGCGTCTGAAGCAGGATATGCAGAATCAGCAATCGCAGCAGAAGCTCAAGCTGCAGCAGGATCAGCAGCGGCAGCAGCAGGATTTGCAGCGTAAAATGCAGGAGCAGCGCGACAGCGCCGCCCAGCGCACCAGCAATGGACAAGTGAAGCCATTGCAGCAGAATTGATTCTGACAGAGTCACCACAGGGGCAGCGGGAAAAAAAGCCGTCCTCTGAGGACCACCGGAATAGCCTCTCTCCCGGGGCGGGCCGAAGCGCTGGCCCGCCCTTTTCGTTAACGAAAATCCGGCCCGATGATATCAATACGATCGGTGCAGATGGCGTCCACGCCCCACTGCAACAGTTCACGCGCCCGCGCGGGCCTGTTCACGGTATAAACCAGAATCCGCAACCCGGCCTGTTTCAGCACGGCGACGCGCGCCTCATCCAGCAGTTTATGATTGAGATGGATCGACGTACAGTCCAGCGCCTGCGTCATCGCCAGCCAGTTCTCGTCCCAGCTGTCGAGCAGTAAGCCACGCGGCAGCTCGGGTGCCGCCTGCTGCGCGGCCTCCAGCGCCCGGTATGAAAAAGAAGAGAGCAGCGGGGCCACCTGGTTTTGCCACATCACGCGGGCGGCCTGCGCCACCCGCCGGCCGGTGTCCACGTCCAGCCCTGGGGTCGGTTTAATTTCGATATTCGCCATCATCTGATGCTGCCTGCAGCGCGCGGCCACGTCCGCCAGCAGCGGCAGGCGTTCGTCACTGAACGCATGGCTGAACCAGCCGCCGGCATCAAGCTGCACCAGCTTATCCCATGGCTGTTCGCCCGCCAGACCCCAGCCGTTACTGGTGCGGTCGAGGGTATCGTCATGCAGCAGGAAGATTGCGTCGTCCTGCGACAGTTTGACATCAAACTCAATCATCCGATGCCCCAGCTGCGCACCGATATCGATGGCCGCCAGCGTATTTTCCGGCGCCAGTTTCCCGCCGCCGCGATGGGCGACAATCGCCGGGTATGGCCAGGTTTTATTCATTATTCGATCCGTTGTCCATGATGATCAAAGAAGTGTAACGCCTGCGGGGGAACCTGTAACCACAGCGTGCTGCCCCTCTCAGGGCGCACTGAGTGCGGCAGGCGTACCACCATTTTATTCTTACCCCAGCGGCCGTGGGCAAGGTTATCCGCGCCCAGCATCTCCAGCAATTCCACCACCAGCGGAATGCCGCCGTCCTGTTGTGTAGAGAGTTCAATATGCTCCGGACGGATCCCCATCGTCAACGGGCGGTCCGCCCATTTTGCTTTCGGCACTGTCAGCGGCAGCGCCATGCTGTCACTGAGCGTAAAGCGTGTACCGTCAGCATTCATCTGCCCTTCCAGCAGATTCATCGCCGGGGAACCGATAAAACTGGCAACGAAGCGCGTGGCCGGACGCTCATAAATTTCCACCGGTGTTCCCAGCTGCTCCAGTACGCCCTTATTCATCACCATCACGCGCTGTGCCAGGGTCATCGCCTCCACCTGGTCGTGGGTGACGTAAAGACTGGTGGTGTTCAGGCGGCGGTGCAGTTGCTGTAACTCAAGACGCATCTGCACGCGCAGGCGCGCATCAAGGTTCGACAGCGGCTCATCAAACAGAAACACCGCTGGCTCCCGCACGATAGCGCGTCCCATTGCCACGCGCTGGCGCTGGCCGCCGGAGAGCTCACGCGGGCGGCGCTTCAGCAGCGCTTCCAGCTCCAGGCTACGCGCCGCTTCCAGCACGCGCTGGCGGATCTGTTCTTTACCCATCCCGCGAATTTTCAGGCCCCAGGCCATATTCTCTTCCACGCTCATATGCGGATAAAGCGCGTAATTCTGGAACACCATAGCGATACCGCGATCTTTTGGCTCCTCTTCGGTCACCCGCCGCGTGTCGATGTAGATATCGCCGCTGGTGACGCGCTCCAGCCCGGCGACCATACGCAGCAGCGTGGATTTCCCACAGCCGCTGGGCCCGACCATCACCATAAACTCACCGTCGCGGATCGAGACATCGAGCGGCTGGATAATCGGCGTGACGCCATCGTAGGATTTGGTTACTGCCTGAAGTCTTACACCTGCCATCGTTATTTCTCACTCTCAACCAGACCGCGAACAAAGGCGCGCTGCATCACTAAAACAATCACTACCGGTGGGATCAGCGTGAGGATCATTGCTGCCATTACCAGGTTCCATTGGGTTGCCGCATCGCCGGAGGCGATCATGCTGCGGATGCCCGCGACGGCCGTGCCCAGTTTGCTGTCGCTGACAATCAGCAGCGGCCACATGTACTGGTTCCAGCCATAGATAAAGGTGATCACGAACAGCGCCGCCAGATTGGTTTTTGACAGCGGCAGCACAATGTCCCAGAAGAAGCGCATCGGGCTGGCACCATCAATACGCGCCGCCTCCATCAGTTCATCCGGCAGCGTCATAAAGAACTGGCGAAACAGGAACGTCGCGGTTGCAGACGCCATCAGCGGCAGGGTCAATCCACTGTAGCTGTCGAGCATATTGAGGTCGGCAATCACATCCACCGTCGGAAAGATACGCACTTCAACCGGCAGCATCAGCGTGATAAAGATCATCCAGAAGAACAGGTTGCGCAGGGGGAAGCGGAACCATACCAGCGCAAATGCTGACAGCATGGAAACGGTGATTTTGCCGGTGGTGATCGCCAGCGCCATAAACAGGCTGTTCATCAGCAGCGTGCTGAAAGGCGCACTGTTTTGCCCGACACCGTGGGTCCAGATGCTGGCAATGTTCTCCCACAGATGGGTACCCGGGATCAGCGGCATCGGCACCTGAAACACCTGCTCCGTGCTGAGGGTAGCGGCAATAAACGCCACATACAGCGGGAACAGCACGGTGAGGATACCGAGGCCCAGCAGGGTATGGCTGAAAATATCCAGCCCGCGTCGGTTTTCGATCATTGGTAGCGCACCTTTTTCTCGACATAGCGGAACTGGATCACCGTCAGAATAATCACCAGCACCATCAGTACCACGGACTGCGCCGATGACGAGGAGAGATCCAGACCGGCAAAGCCTTCGCGGTAAATTTTATAAATCAGCGTGGTGGTGGCCTGCACCGGCCCGCCGCCCGTGGCGGCATCGATCACCGGGAAGGTATCGAAGAAGGCATACACCAGGTTAACCACCACCAGGAAGAAGCCGACGGGAGCGATCAGCGGCAGCGACAGGCTGAAGAAACGACGCACCGGCCCTGCCCCGTCAATGGCTGCGGCTTCGACCAGGGATTTGGGGATCGACTGCAAGGCGGCAAAGAAGAACAGGAAGTTGTAGCTCATCTGCTGCCAGATGGACGCCAGCACCACCAGAAACATCGCCTGGCCGCTGTTTTGCGCGTGGTTCCAGCTGTACCCCATCAGCCCCAGGAAATGGGTGATCAGACCGAGGCCCGGACTGAACAGAAACATCCACAGCACCGCCGCTACCGCGGGAGCCACCGCATAAGGCAGCAGCATCAGCGTCTGGTAAAAGCGTTTAAGGCGCAGCACATAGTCGACCATCGCGGCAAACAACAGGGAGACCACCAGCCCAATCACGGTAACCAGGCTACTGAAAACGATGGTGGTCCAGAACGAGTCCAGGTAATAAGCATCGCTGAACAGGCGGGTAAAATTTTCCAGGCCAACAAAGGTGCTGGAAATGCCAAACGGATCGACATTCTGTACCGAGTACCACAGTGCTTCCCCGGCGGGCCAGAGGAAAAAAACGATGGTGATGATCAGCTGAGGCAGTACCAGCAGGTAGGGCAGCGCTTTCGCGCGAAAGACGGGACGGGGTTGGGACATAGCGGTTTATCTCGTGCGAAAAACGTTGCAGGGGCCAGCCGTTGTTCTGGCCGGCCCTGGCGGGCGGGTCAACGACCCGCCCGACACATCCTATCGGGTTTGCTGTTCAAAACGGCGCAGCAGCAGATTGCCACGCTCAACGGCGCTGTCCAGAGCCGCCTGCGGGGTTTTCTTGCCGGTCCAGACGCTTTCCAGTTCCTCATCCACTACGGTACGGATTTGAGGCATATTGCCCAGACGCATTCCCTTAGTGAAAGGCAGTGGATCTTTATTCAGCATCTGACGGGTGGCAATGTCAGCGCCGGGGTTCTTGTCGTAGAAGCCCTGCTGTTTGGTCAGCTCATACGCGGCGGTGGTAATCGGCAGATAGCCGGTTTTCTGGTGCCATTCCGCGGCAATTTCTGGTTTGGCCAGGAACTGCATGAATTTAGCCACGCCTTTATAAGTGTCGGCATCTTTGTTCTTCATGACCCACAGGCTGGCACCGCCGATAATGGCGTTCTGCGGGGCATTCGGCACGGTGGCATCGTACGGCATCATACCAACACCGTAGTTAAATTTGGCATGGCTACGGATATCGGCCAGTGAGCCGGAAGACGCCGTGGTGATGCCGCAGTCGCCGTTATAAAACTTGGCGGTGGACTCGTCTTTACGACCAAAGTAAGTGAAATCACCCTTCTTATTCATCTCTTCCAGCAGGGCAATGTGGCGTACCTGCACCGGCTTGTTGAATTCCAGCACCGCATCAGTGCCGTCGAAGCCGTTGTTTTTCGTGGCGACCGGCAGACCGTGCCAGGCGCTGAAGTTTTCAATCTGGATCCAGCCCTGCCAGCCGCTGGCGTAACCGCAGGTCATGCCCGCTTTACGCAGGGCAGCGGAGTATTTCGCCAGATCCTGCCAGGTTTTTGGCGGCTGCTCAGGATCAAGACCGGCTTTTTTGAAGGCGTCTTTGTTGTAGTACAGCACCGGGGTGGAGCTGTTGAACGGCTGGGAGATCAGCTGACCGTTGGCGTCACTGTAGTAGCCTGCCACTGCCGGGACAAACTGCTTAGGATCCATGGGGATCCCCGCGTTTTTAAACACTTCGTTGACCGGGACAATCGCCTTCGAGGACATCATGGTCGCCGTCCCCACTTCGTACACCTGTAAAATCGCCGGTGCTTTACCCGAGCGGATCGCCGCAATACCGGCAGACATGCTCTGCTCGTAGTTACCTTTATAGGTCGGGACGATTTTATAGTCCGGGTTTTCAGCATTAAAGCGGGTGGCCAGCGAGTTAACTTCCTCGCCCAGCGCGCCTTCCATTGAGTGCCAGAACGGGATCTCAGTGGCGGCCAGTGCGCTGGCGCTGAAGGTCAGACCCAGTACCACGCTAATTGCGGTGTGACGAAATGCGAATGATGACATGTCGGTTTCCTGTACCCGGTATTGTAAAGCGCGATATCGCGCATTCTGTTATTCGGGAGGTAACATGACACGGGAAAATGACAGAAAAATAACGGGTTTATGACAGAAGAGTGACAGCAAGGTGACGGCAGAGGGGGTGAGATCGTGGCAGGCGCTGATATAAGACTGGCTAAAAACTAACCAGAGTGAAGGGCCAGCCAGAAAACAGGACGGCCCCGGGTCAGGTTGTTGCAGGGGCGGCCCCTCTTTTGCGGGCCGCCCAAACGATTAACCGCCTAAATACGCGCTGCGCACCGCTTCATTGGCTAACAGCGCGGCACCGGTATCCTCCAGCACCACATGACCGTTTTCGAGCACGTAGCCCCGGTCAGCCAGCTTCAGCGCCTGGTTGGCATTCTGCTCGACGAGGAAAATCGTCATGCCTTCCTGACGCAGCTGCTCAATGGTGTCGAAGATCTGCTGGATAATGATCGGTGCCAGCCCCAGCGACGGCTCGTCCAGCAGCAGCAGGCGCGGCTGGCTCATCAGCGCACGGCCAATGGCCAGCATCTGCTGCTCACCGCCCGACATCGTGCCTGCACGCTGCACCCGGCGCTCATAGAGACGCGGGAACAGCTCGTAAACACGTTTGATACGCTGCTGGTACTGCTGGCGTTCGGCAAAAAAGCCGCCCATCGCCAGATTCTCATCCACCGTCATACGTGAGAAGACGCGGCGACCTTCCGGCACAATTGCTATCGCCTCGCGCATAATGCGCGCCGTCTGCCAGTCGGTGATGTCTTTACCGTCGAAGGTAATCGACCCCTCCGTGGCACGCGGCTCCCCGCACAGGGTGCCGAGAATAGTGGTTTTACCCGCGCCGTTTGCCCCGATCAGGGTCACAATTTCCCCCTGATTGATATGCAGACTGACGTTGTGCAGCGCCTGGATTTTGCCGTAGTGCGCGCTGATATTATTCAGGGAAAGCATTGCCTGACTCATATTATGCTTCTCCCAGGTAAGCGCGGATCACGTCCGGATTGTTACGGATTTCGTCTGGCGTGCCGTTAGCCAGCGGCGTTCCCTGGTTAACCACGTAAATACGATCGGAAATGCCCATGACCAGTTTCATATCATGTTCAATCAGCAGGACCGAGACGTTGTGCTGGTTGCGCAGTTCGGCAATCAGTTCATCCAGCTCGTGCGTTTCTTTCGGGTTCAGGCCCGCCGCCGGTTCATCCAGCATCAGGATCTCCGGCCGCGTCACCATACAGCGGGCGATCTCCAGGCGACGCTGCTGACCGTAGGCGAGGTTACCGGCCTGACGGTTGGCCAGCGCCAGCAGCCCGACGCGATCCAGCCAGGTGGCAGCCCTGTCCAGCGCTTCGCTTTCTGCCTTACGGAAAGCCGGGGTTTTCAGCAGACCGGAAAACACGCCGCTTTTCAGATGCTGATGCTGGGCGACCAGCAGATTTTCAATGACCGTCATTTCACGGAACAGGCGCACGTGCTGAAAGGTTCGCACAATGCCCATGCGGGCAATTTTCTGTCCCGGCAGCCCCGCCAGCTGCTTATCACCCAACTGAATGGAACCGCCAGTCGGGCGATAGAACCCCGTCAGGCAGTTAAATACCGTGGTCTTTCCGGCCCCGTTAGGGCCGATAAGCGAAACAATTTCCTGCGGGTGCAGTTCCAGTTCCACGTTGTTGACGGCCAGCAGGCCGCCAAAACGCATCATCAGGCCATTGACGGCTAACAAAGGCTGACTCATGCCTGCTCTCCTTTTTCCGCACTTTTCAACTTCAGATGCGGGCGTTTCATCGGCAGCAGACCCTGCGGACGCCAGATCATCATCAATACCATCAGACCGCCAAGAACCAGCATGCTGTATTCGTTAAGATCGCGCATCAGCTCGCGCGACACCACCAGCAGGATAGCCGCGAGGATCACCGCGAACTGCGATCCCATCCCGCCCAGCACGACGATCGCCAGCACAAAGGCTGATTCGGCAAAGGTGAAGGATTCCGGGCTGACAAAGCCCTGGCGCGCAGCGAACAGGCAACCGGCGAAACCGGCGAAGGCGGCACTGATGGTAAACGCCGTCAGCTTGATGCGCGTCGGGCTGAGTCCCAGCGAACGGCAGGCGATCTCATCCTCGCGCAGCGCTTCCCAGGCCCGGCCCAGCGGCATCCGCAACAGCCGGTTAATCACAAACAGCGTAATCACCACCAGCAGCAGCGCCACCAGATACAGGAAGATAATGCGGTCGCTGGGATCGTACTTGAGGCCAAAGAAGTTATGGAAGGTATCCCAGCCGCCATCGCGCGCGCTGCGGTTAAATTCCAGACCAAAGAGGGAAGGTTTCGGGATCTGGCTGATACCGTTCGGGCCACCGGTGATCTCGGTGTTATTGAGCAGCAGGATACGCACGATCTCACCGAAGCCGAGGGTCACAATCGCCAGGTAGTCACCGCGCAGGCGCAGCACCGGGAAGCCCAGCAGCAGACCAAACGCGGCCGCCACCATGCCGGCGAGCGGCAGGCTCTGCCAGAAACCGAGGCCGTAGTAGTGATTCAGCAGGGCAAAAGTATAAGCGCCGATGGCATAAAAACCGCCGTAGCCCAGTACCAGCAGGCCGGACAGGCCGACCACCACGTTCAGGCCCAGGCCCAGCATTACGTAGATCAAGGTCAGGGTGGCGATATCCACCGTGCCGCGGGATACCAGAAACGGCCAAACCGCCGCCGCCACAATCAGCGCCAGCAGGAACAGCTTCTGTTTCGGTGTCGAGCCGTCAATCCCCGGCAGAACCAGCGACGGGCCGGAGACTTTTTTCAGGCTGCTCTGCACCAGCGGGCGCAGCAGCTGGAACAGAAATACCACGCCGCATCCCAGCGCAATCCAGTTCCAGCGCACTTCTCCGGCATTGTTCACCACCAGTTTTGTGCCGTCGAGATCCAGACGCATGCCCATAAAGAACGCGGCCAGGATCAGCAGCATCAGCGACGAGATCACCGCATTCAGCAGGTTGAGCTTTTTCATACTTTCTCAACCTCCGGACGACCGAGAATACCGGTAGGCATCACCAGCAGCACCACAATCAGCAGGGCAAATGACACCACATCTTTGTATTCCGTACTGAGGTAGGCAGAGGTCAGGGCCTCGGCAATCCCGAGAATCAAACCGCCAATCATCGCGCCAGGGATACTGCCAATCCCCCCCAGCACCGCGGCGGTAAAGGCTTTCATCCCGGCCATAAAGCCAATATAAGGGCTGATCACGCCGTAGAACTGGCCGAGCAGCACACCGGCCACCGCCGCCATCGCCGCACCGATTACAAAGGTCAGGGAGATCACCCGGTCAGTGTTAATACCCAACAGGCTGGCCATCTTTAAATCTTCCGCACAGGCACGACAGGCGCGGCCCATACGTGAATAGCGGATAAATATCGTCAGTGCAAGCATGGCAAGGAAGGTCACGCCCCAGATCACCATCTGCATGGTGGAAATGGTGGCAGCGAAGCCGTTGCTTTCACCCAGCGTCCACTGCCCGGTCACCAGGCTTGGCAGCGCAAGGTCGCGCGAGCCCTGGGTCAGGCTGACGTAGTTTTGCAGGAAAATTGACATCCCGATCGCGGAGATCAGGGCAATCAGACGCTTGGAAGAGCGTACCGGCCGGTAGGCCACACGTTCAATGCTCCAGCCGTAGCAGGAAGCAATCACCACAGCAACCACAAAGCCGCTGCCGATCAACAGCCAGCTGGCATCAATCCCCATCATCATCAGCGCAGCAATCACGATAAACGAGACATAGCTGCCGATCATATACACTTCGCCGTGGGCGAAGTTAATCATACCGATAATGCCGTAGACCATGGTGTAACCAATGGCGATCAGCGCATAGGTGCTGCCCAACGTCACACCGTTGAACATTTGCTGCAGAAAATAGAGAAACTGCTCGGACATACCTGAATACCTTACGAATACACCCACACTGAAAACATCAACGCCTGGCAAAGATCACCAGGCGTTAATGTCCAAAACTCGCCTGGTTTATTTAACAGCAGTGGAAGAACCGTCTGCGTGCCATTTAAATACGCCAAACTCGAAGCCTTTCAGATCGCCCTTCTGATCCCAGCTCAGGTCGCCCATCACGGTTGGCACTGCTGCGCCTTCCTTCAGGTTTTTCACAATCTCTTCCGGTTCTGCACTTTTGCTGCGCTCCATCCCGGTCGCCAGCGACTGCAGGGCGGCGTAGGTGGTCCAGACAAACGGGCCGGTCGCATCTTCCTTTTTGGCTTTCAGCGCATCAACGATGGCTTTGTTGGCCGGAACCTGGTCATAGCGTTTTGGCAGAGTAACCAGCATCCCTTCGGAGGCGGCACCGGCGATATTAGACAGAGAAGCGTTACCCACGCCTTCCGGCCCCATAAACTGCGTTTTCAGACCGGCCGCCCGCGCCTGACGCAGGATCTGCCCCATTTCCGGGTGATAGCCGCCAAAATAGACGAAGTCGACGTTATCTTTCTTCAGACGCGCCACCAGCGTGGAGAAGTCTTTATCGCCGGCGGTGACGCCTTCAAACAGCACAACGTTGCCGCCGCTTTTTTTCAGGCTCTCCTGAACGGAGCGTGCCAGACCTTCGCCGTACTGCTGCTTATCATGAACCACGGCAATACGCTGCGGTTTCACTTCATTAAGAATATATTTTGCCGCCGTCGGGCCCTGGTCAGAGTCCAGGCCGGTGGTGCGCATAATCAGCTTGTAGCCGCGTGATGTCAGATCGGGTGCGGTAGCGGCCGGGGTGATCATCAGCACGCCTTCATCTTCATAGATATCTGAAGCGGGCTGGGTTGAAGAGGAGCACAGATGGCCGATGACATAACGGATGCCGTCATTAATCACTTTGTTGGCAACGGCAACGGCCTGTTTCGGATCGCAGACATCGTCATATTTCACCGCGACCAGTTTGTCGCCGTTGACGCCGCCTTTAGCATTGATATCAGCAATCGCCTGCTGCGCGCCGGTCCACTGCATGTCGCCATACTGCGCCACCGGACCCGACATGGCCCCTACGATTGCCACTTTAATATCTTTTGCCATTGCTGCATGGCTCATTGCCAGGGCCACACAGCCCGCCAGAAACGCACTTCCTTTACTCATTTTCATCCGAACTACCCCATCTGTTGTGGTTGCTACTTATTATTTGCCGTGGAATCAGCGATAAACGCTTAACTAAGAACGAGTTAGAGTGATTACCGGCATTTTTTTTGAATAAGGCTTTAAATTTCAGGTTATTAAACAGGAATATTCTGCTGTAAATCAACTGACATATTCAGTAAATAGCGGGGCAGACAGGACAATCAACTAACATGAATGATGCCAAAATAGCCAGTTTTCCAGGAGTTTGTGCTGGATTAATGATGCATCGACTATGGTTTACTCGGCATACCGTTCACAAGCCCCACACATCGCCTCGTTTTTTCACAGAAAAACTAACACGTCATAGTATGGTCAACTTCGCTACAATATGCCTTTCTCATGACCGGGTTATTCCGATGAAACTGACTATCATCCGTCTGCAACAGTTGTCACAGCAGGATCGCAGCGATATAAAAAAAATCTGGCCGCAGGTTGATATTGATGTTCTCGAAACGAAGCTGGATGAACATGACCGGCTCTATGCGGCACGTTTTAACGAGAGACTCCTGGCGGCGGTCAGAGTGAATATCACCGATCAGAAGGGGCGGTTATCGCAGCTGGAAGTCCGTGAAGTGACGCGCAGGCGCGGGGTGGGTCTGTATCTGCTGGAAGAGACGCTGGCACAAAACCCGGAGGTCGCACAGTGGTCGATGGATAATGACGGCAGTGCACAACCGGAGGTGATCGCCGCATTTATGCAATCGGCAGGATTCATCCGGCAGAAAGGCGAATGGCGAAAATAAAACAGGGCCCTGAAAGGGCCCAAAGCACATCAACACCAGGGAAATACAAGGGTTTATTCCCGGTCAGGCGTTTCCGCCTGTTTTTCAGACACCCACTCTTTATCTGCTGACGCCTGCGGCGGGTGCAGTTCAGCAAATCGGCGAAGTTCCTCCGCGGCCATTTCTGCCCAGAGGCAGATGGAAAAACAGAGGTATCAACGCCCAGCGCACCCACTCAGCGCTAAAGCACAGGGAGAGTTCTGGCGGGCAGGATAAGCCAGGTGTCGCGCAGATTTTCCGCAGGAACAGGCTGAGTTAAATTCCTTTTTTTTGGTTTCATTTAGCGATCCAGCAAAATAAGTAAAAGACTGTCATACACAGCAAAACCGACAGCACCATTTGTCGAACAAAAAACGCAATAACAACGCCCGCGACAGCCCCATATAAATAAGGATTCGCGGTCAATTCACGTAACTCATCATGATCCAGCAGAATAATGGGCCCGCATAGTGCTGTGAGCAGGCAGGGAGCAGAATATTTTAATGCCTCACGGATCAACGAGGGCAAGCAGACCGGAACAGCTGGCTCAAGAAAGAGATAGCGATTAAAAAACACCACGGCAGCCAGCGTCAGTAACAGTATCCAGGACATCAGGCTGCCCTCGTTAAGCGGGAAACGACCACGGATAAAAACATCCCGCTCAGTCCGGCAATGACCGTTGCCCCCTCGATGTGGAACAGACTGAGTACCATCGACAGCAGCAGGGAAGCCACAACACCGCACAACACGCTGAGGTTTTTAATCATCGGCACCACAATGGTGATAAAGGTGGCCACGATTGAAAAGTCCAGATGACAGGACTGCAAATCAGGCACCGCAGAGGCCATAAAAATGCCCATCAGGCTGAAGAGATTCCAACTGAGATAAAAGGTCAGCCCGGCACCGATTAAGTATCCTGGCGTGGCCGCCCTCTTCTCCTTGTTCGCGCTACTCAGCGCAAACAGCTCGTCAGTCAATAAAAAGCCAATGGGCAGACGATAGCGAGCCTGTAACACGGAGACGGTTTCGCGCAGCGTCAGACCATAAAGGAAGTGCTGGGAGGTAATAAAGAATACGGAAATGATAATTGCAGGAATGCTGGCTCCCGACAGCAGTAAACCCAGCGTGACCAGCTGCGCTGCACCAGCAAAGAGAATGGCCGACATCCCGATACTTTGCGGTAGGGTCAGTCCCGCCTGCACCGCCATCGATCCCGCCAGTATTCCCCAGGGAACGACGGAAAGGCACAGCGGTAGCATGCGACGCCGGTAAAAAAACCCATCCCGGACTGTGCATTCGCCTCAGCAAATGGCACGCCTGTCGACTTCTCCATATTCTGCACTCAGCCCCCTGCAAACCTGTGCAGGCAGAATAGGGGCCGTCTGAGTAGAAATATTGCACAAAATTGCTGGGGGGATCCCGCTCACATCAGCAGGCGGAACGTAATGAACGGATAAATTCGCCGGGCGTGACCCCCATCGAATTTTTGAAATGACGCGTGAAGTGACTCTGATCGGAAAAGCCGCAGCGGGCAGCAACAGCGGTGATTGTCACACCCTGCAGCAACATTTCGCGGGCCTTTCGCAGCCTGGCCTGCACCAGCCAGGCGTGCGGTGTCATCCCCACCGTCTGTTTAAACTGACGTAGAAAATGCCACGGACTGAGCTGTACCACATCAGAAAGCTGTTTCAGCGACCAGTTTTTTTCCGGGTAGCTCATCATCAGGTCCCTGACCTGAAGGATCATCGACCCCGGGCAGGGCAGCACGGCGGGCGTAATGGGCGTGCGGCTATAGCGTATGATCAGCCAGGAGATAGCCGTGAGTAAGAGGGACTCTTTTAGCAGGCTGTTGCCCTCAACGGGCAACATGTTAAACACCAGCTGTAGCTGAGCGGACAAACCGGGATCGTGAACCACCGCCTGGGGAAACCACGGGATGATGCCATTCTCATGCTTCAGGTCGCGGGTCAGCTGGCGCAGCAGTTCGGGGTCGGGATAAATGGCCCGGTATGCCCAGCCATTCTCAACGTCGGCACATCCCGTATGCACTTCATCGGCATTCACCAGAATAATATCGCCCGCAGGCGCGACGTGTTCCCCGCCGCTGCGCCAGAACCGTTGTGCGCCCTCTTCGATGACACCAATGCAAAAGGTTTCATGCACATGCCGGGGAAAACGCTGACGGTAATATCGGGCTTCAAGCATATCCAGACCGTCAAATTCATCCAGATGGTGCATGGTCGCCTGCTCTTTTGGCATTTTCTCGCCGGCCATACGCGCCTACTCCCTTAACGCCGGAACCATATCCCTCAGCCAGCCTGGAACAAAATTGCTGACAGATGAAAATTATTTATGTTTTTTTATTCTACGTAGCGCCGTTATATAAAGCCAGCATGACGGGAGAGGGCACAAATAAAAACACCGCCCGGAGGGGCGGTGTTTTTAACATTCTGCACGGGTTAGTGCAGAGAAGGGGCGGTTCAGGCTTCGATAGCCAGACGCAGTTTTTTCATCGCGTTCTTTTCAAGCTGGCGCACACGCTCTGCGGACACGCCATACTGATCGGCCAGTTCCTGCAGGGTGGTTTTGTTGTCATCATCCAGCCAGCGGGCACGAATAATATGCTGGCTACGCTCGTCAAGACCCTGCATCGCATCACTCAGCTTATCGGCAGCGTGATCGTCCCAGTTATCTTCCTCAATGCCGTTAGCAAAGTCAGAAGATTTATCCTGCAGATAAAGCATAGGAGCCATGGAACGGCCTTCGCCTTCATCGTCTGGCGTCGGATCGAAGGTCATGTCCTGCGCGGCCATACGCGATTCCATTTCAAGCACGTCTTTACTGCTGACACCCAACTCACGCGCCACCATCTCGACTTCGTCCTGGTTGAACCAGCCTAAACGCTGCTTGGCTTTGCGCAGGTTAAAGAACAGCTTACGCTGGGCTTTCGTGGTCGCGACTTTCACAATACGCCAGTTACGCAGGACGTATTCATGAATTTCGGCTTTGATCCAGTGCACAGCAAAGGACACCAGACGCACGCCCACTTCCGGATTAAACCGACGCACGGCTTTCATCAGGCCGATGTTACCTTCCTGGATCAGGTCTGCCTGTGGCAGGCCATAACCGGAATAGTTACGAGCGACATGAACGACAAAGCGCAGGTGAGACAGGATCAGCGTTTTAGCTGCTTCCAGATCGCCCTGGTAATGCAGCTGTTCAGCCAACGCTTTTTCCTCTTCTGCCGTCAGCATAGGCCAGGCATTAGCTGCCCGGATGTACGCATCCAGGTTGCCTAAAGGAGCAATAGCTAAAGTTTGCATTTCTTTGGTCATTCAAACCCTCTCTGTTTAATCATCGTGACAGCGCCAGTCCATGACGCGCCGACTACACTACGCGAATTGCCCGCGAAAATCGAAAGCAATCTGTGCGAAGCAATTAGCCTGTCTCTGCCAGCTCAGACAATAAAGTTATCCACAAGTTCAACGATTATAGTGGATATTTTGCACACAGCGTGCGTGACAGGAACCAGCGTCGCAGGGGGAAGTGACAGAATGATGAACTTCCTCTGCGGCAAACTTTCACGCAGCAGAGGAAGATTATATCAAAAAAACGTGTAAAGGGGTTACTGAGGCGTAAAACGACGTAAATGTTGAACGGTTGCCAGCCAGGCGGCAATCCAGCCAATCATCGCAGCAATCAGCAGCAGCAACAGGCTTTCGTCCCATGCCAGACCATGAAGCCCAAAGGTGGTACCAAACACCGATGCCACTTGCGTGACCACTGACTCCAGCCGCATGACCAGCACTTCTGACAACACCAGCGACAGCAGCGCGCCGCTAAAGCCTAACAGCGCCCCGCCGTATAAAAACGGCCGCAGAATAAAACCATCGGTCGCGCCAATCAGCTTCTGCACATTGATGGTGTCACGACGCGCGAAGATGCTCAGGCGCACGCTGTTACCAATCACCAGGAACACGGCCACTATCATCAGAACGCCGATCATCGCCGCCACCTGACCAACCAGCCCGGTCAGTGCAGCCAGGCGGGCAAACCAACTGTCGTCCATCTTCACTTCATCAATTCCCTCCACTTTGGATACGCGATCGCGCAGGCTGTCCATGGTGCCAGAGTTCTGGAAATTGAGCTTAGGTGTGATAATCGCCACAGCGGGTAGCGGGTTCTGCTCCAGCATATCCATTGCGCCGCCGAAGCCAGACCAGTTACGGAACTCGCCCAGCGCCTCTTCACGCGTCAGATAGTTAACTTTCTCGACGCCCTCTTCTTTTTTCAGCTGAGCCACGACATTTTCAGCCGCATCATCGTCCAGTGTTTTACTGAGGTAGACGGTCAACTGCGGAGCCGGATACCACTGATCTGCCGCCTGGCTGACGTTTTTCCACACCATATAACATACGCTGGGCAGCGTCAGAGAGATGGCAATCACCATCACCGTCAGCAGCGTCGCCAGCGGCTGACGCCACATCTCAGACAGAGAGCCATGCATGGCATAACGCCACTGCTCCTGCCAGCCGCCCTTTAGCGCTTTACGCTTCGAGGGCTGCTTCTGTTTCACCGATTTAGCCGCGGCCGGGCGTGTATTGCGTTTATTGACCACGATGACCTCCGTGCAAACGTCCCTGGCTCAGCGTCATCAGTCGGTAATTGCGACTGCCGATCAGCCCCATATCGTGCGTTGCCATCAGTACGGTCACCCCGACGCGGTTGAACTCTTCAAACAGACGCAAAATGTCCGCTGACAGCGCCTCGTCGAGGTTCCCGGTGGGTTCATCTGCCAGCAGCACTGCCGGTTTATTGACCACGGCACGGGCAATCCCCACGCGCTGCTGTTCGCCACCAGAAAGTTGGATAGGAAAATTTTTCGCTTTGTCGAGCAGGCCAACCTTATCCAGGGCCGCCGACACGCGACGGCGGATATCTTCCCCGCTGGCTCCGGCGATGATCAGCGGGATCGCCACATTGTCATACACCGTGCGATCCATCAGCAGGTGATGATCCTGAAAGATCATACCAATCTGACGGCGCAGAAACGGGACTTCACGGCTTTTCAGACGGCTGATGTCGTGCCCGCCAAACCAGATATGCCCGGCGCTCGGGCGCTCAATGCCACAGATCAGCTTCAGCAAGGTACTTTTCCCTGCCCCGGAATGTCCGGTCAGAAACGCCATTTCGCCGGGGTGCAGATGAAAATCAACCCCCTGCAGCGCTTGCCGACCGCCGAGATAAGCCTTACTGACTTCTTCAAAGCGAATCATCCTAATTAGTCCTCTCGGGCAAAAAGTGCCTCTATAAAATCGTCAGCCTTAAACGATCGTAAATCTTCAATACCTTCGCCAACGCCGATATAGCGAATAGGAATGTTGAACTGGTCCGCCACGGAGAAGATCACGCCCCCTTTCGCCGTGCCATCCAGCTTGGTCAGGGTGATCCCGGTCAGGCCAACGGCCTCATGGAACAGTTTAGTCTGGCTGATTGCATTCTGGCCGGTGCTGGCATCAATGGTCAGCATCACCTCATGCGGCGCCTGGTCGTCGAGCTTTTTCATCACGCGAGTGATTTTTTTCAGCTCTTCCATCAGGTGCGATTTATTCTGTAAGCGCCCGGCGGTATCTGCAATTAACACATCAACATGGCGCGCTTTCGCGGCCTGGATGGCGTCAAAAATGACCGAGGCAGAGTCCGCGCCGGTATGCTGCGCCACTACCGGAATATTATTGCGCTCCCCCCACACCTGAAGCTGCTCAACGGCGGCGGCACGGAAAGTATCACCCGCCGCCAGCATCACCGACTTCCCTTCTGCCTGGAACTGACGGGCCAGCTTACCGATGGTTGTGGTTTTCCCCACGCCATTGACGCCGACCATCAGAATAACAAAGGGGGTTTTACCGCTGACATCCAGCGGCGCTTCCACGGTAGCCAGAATACCGGCCATCTCCGTTTTCAGCATGCCGTAAAGCGCTTCGGCGTCGCGCAGTTCCTTACGGCTGGCCTGCGCGGTGAGGCTGGCGATAATCCGGCGCGTGGTTTCCACGCCGACGTCCGCAATCAGTAACTGCTCTTCCAGCTCTTCAAACAGGTCGTCATCAATTTTCTTGCCGCGGAACAGGCCAATAAACCCGGAACCAAGATTCTGGCGGGTTTTCACCAGACTGCGCTTCAGACGTGCGAAGAATCCTTCTTTCGTCGGACGCTCCTGCTCTGCGACCGGCAGTTGCACTTCGGCCTCTGCGCGGGCTTCAGCTTCGGCGCGGGCGGCGGCTTCGGCTTCGGCGCGAGCAGCGGCTTCCGCTTCCGCACGGGC
>NZ_BCTN01000018.1 GCF_001571305.1 Erwinia persicina NBRC 102418
TTCAATGCCGTTGCTGGTGTCGCCGTTGCGCAGACGTTTGTAGTGGTTATAAACCGCAACAGAGAGCACTTTCTTCGCCCGTTCCTGGCCGATAACGTAGTCATCCAGGTGGTGGCGAATTTCATGCGGCGTGGGCAGTGAGTTACGCTCGCGGTGCGGCGCAACTTCTTTAATCTCTTCGCGAATAATGTCGTTGCATAAATCAACGCATTCATCACAGACATACACCGACGGGCCGGCGATCAGCTTACGCACTTCATGCTGGCTTTTGCCGCAAAAAGAGCAGTACAGCAGTTTCCCTGAACCGTCTTTGCGTTTATCAGTCATTTACTTCCCCCTCATTGTCACACTCACCTTCCCACAAGGGGTTAGTTACGCAGGCCGCCACCCTCACGCCCTGCGGAGGCAACGGCACCGTGTCACAACATATTAAATCAGTTACGCTGAGACAGCACAGAATCCACTAAACCATACTCTACAGACTCGCTTGCCGACAGGAAACGGTCGCGATTAGTATCACGTTCAATAGTTTCGATCGTCTGTCCGGTATGTTTTGCCATCAGCTCGTTCATCATATGCTTAGTTTTGATGATTTCGCGGGCATGAATATCGATATCAGATGCCTGGCCCTGGAAACCGCCCAACGGCTGATGGATCATCACGCGTGAATTGGGCAGACAGTAACGCTTGCCCTTCGCCCCTGCGGTCAACAGGAACGCACCCATTGAGCAGGCCTGGCCCATACAAATGGTGCTGACGTCAGGTTTAATAAATTGCATGGTGTCGTAAATTGACATCCCGGCAGTAATGACGCCACCAGGAGAGTTAATGTACAGGTGGATGTCCTTCTCAGGATTCTCCGCTTCCAGAAACAGCATCTGCGCGACGATCAGGTTGGCCATATGGTCTTCGACCTGGCCGGTCAGAAAAATAATGCGCTCTTTCAGCAGGCGCGAGTAGATGTCGTAAGAACGCTCTCCGCGAGAGGTTTGTTCGACCACCATTGGCACCAGGGCCATATGAGGTGCAGTTTGTTCACGTTCGCCGCTGTATGACATTATCGTCTCCTGGATAAATTTCATTTGGCAACACTCTTCAGTGATTTTACTTGAGAGCGATCAGGAACACTATGATTCCAGGCCTTACACCCGATGCCGTCCGGACAGTTATCGGGTCTGATGACTTCGTTGTACCAATTTGGGGATGATCCCCCGCTGTTTCAAGCATAACAACGTTTTTATCAACTGCTAACCAGGAAAAGTAGCTTAGTCGATAATTTGCGGATTAAATGCGCAAATAACCAGTAAAAGCAGCAGTACCTTGAGCCATAAATGACAAAAGCCCGCTGCCGGAAGGCAGCGGGCTTGACGTCAACCAGAGAATTCAGAATCAGGCCGTAGCGGTCTGGTTCATCAGTTCCTGGAAGTTAGTGGCTTTTTCAGTCACTTTCGCTTTTTCCAGCACGGCTTCAACAGCCTGCTCTTCCAGCGCGACGTTACGCATGTTGTTCATCAGCTCGTTGTTCTTGCTGTAGAACTCGATCACTTCTGACGGGTCTTCATACGCAGAAGCCATCTCTTCGATCAGCGCTTTGACACGGTCTTCGTCAGCTTTCAGCTCATGGGTACGAATCACTTCGCCCAGCAGCAGGCCAACCACGACACGGCGTTTAGCCTGCTCTTCGAACAGTTCACGAGGCAGCTCCAGAGCCTGCTTCTCGTTGCCGCCAAAACGCTGTGCAGCCTGACGCTTAAGCACGTCGATTTCACTGTCGATCAGTGCTGCAGGAACATCGATATCATTGGCTTTCACCAGACCGTCGATAGCCTGAGTCTTCACGCGGTTACGCACAGCGCCTTTCAGTTCACGCTGCATGTTTTTACGCACTTCAGCACGCAGACCGGCAACAGAGCCATCTTCAACGCCGAAACGTTTGATGAACTCTTCAGTGAACTCTGGCAGCTCACGCTCTTCCACTTTCTTCAGGACGATTTCAAACTTCGCTGCTTTACCTTTCAGGTTCTCAGCATGGTAATCGTCCGGGAAGTTAACGTCGATAGTGAAGGTTTCGCCGGCTTTATGGCCAACAACGCCTTCTTCAAAGCCTGGGATCATACGACCCTGACCCATCGCCAGTACGAAGTCGGATGCTTTACCGCCTTCGAACTCTTCGCCATCGACAGAACCGGAGAAGTCGATAGTCGCACGATCTTCTGCGGTCGCTGCTGCGTCGGTTTCTTTCCAGGTGGCCTGCTGCTTGCGCAGGGTATCCAGCATGGTGTCAACATCAGCATCAGTCACTTCAACCACCGGTTTTTCAACTTCGATGGCATCCAGACCCTGCAGTTCAACTTCCGGATAGACTTCGAACTCAACGGCGAAAGTGAAGTCTTCACCTGTTTTGTATTCGCCTGGCACGTAGTTAGGTGCGCCAGCCGGATTGATTTTTTCTTTGATGATCGCATCAACAAAGTTGCGTTGCATCAGATCGCCCAGGACGTCCTGGCGAACAGAAGCACCGTAACGCTGTTCAACAACGTTCATCGGTACTTTTCCTTTGCGGAAGCCGTCGATACGTACTTTCTTAGCTACGCTTGCCAGCTCACTTTTCACCGCTTTTTCGATCACATCTTTATCAACGGTAATCGTTACGCGACGGCCCAGGCCCTGAGTTGTTTCTACTGAAACTTGCATCTTATTACCTCAAAAAATCACGTGCTCGGTCAACTTCAGACATACCCGGCTGCTGTGAGCAGAGCAAATCTAAGAACCGGGACGGCTTCTGATGTCAGAACCGCATTCCCTGTTTACAGAAGCATCCCGAAGACATTCCGGAAAAAATAGACGCAGCATTATAGCGGTAACGTCTTAACGAGTCGAGGCTACACTCTCGCCTGAACCCTGCTACTTTTTACATTTTTGCCAACAAATCGCAAGAATTTGCTCACGGAAGGCATTTTCAGGCTGCGTAAACGAAAAAAAACGGCCAAATGGCCGTTTTTCGCATTTTATGCCGATTTACGCCAGCGTGCCGGCACCACGGCAGTTTGGCGAGGCGGGGACGGTATCCTGTAAGCCCTCCCACTCTTTCAAGGTATAGCTGTGCAAGGCTAATGCATGGACGCTTCCGGCCAGCTCTTCCGCCAGTACACCGTAAATCGCCCGGTGGCGGGTCAGAAAACGCTGGTCCTTAAAGCTGTCACTGACAATCACCACTTTAAAATGACTCTCAGCCCCTGCAGGAACATTGTGGCGATAACTTTCGTCATGCACCTCAAGGTGCGCCGGTGAAAATGCCGTACGTAACTTTTCTTCAATTTGCTCACGGATCATACCTTGACTCCTCTGATGCAGAGAACTGCGCCCCATCTCTTTAAATCGTAGTCGCTTTTTATCTAAAACCGACGCAGTTTAACGAATTTTTCCTGTGCTTGTTCACTTTGCACCGTACGACGTGAAACTGAGAGGTAATGGTGTGGTCGAAGGATCAAGCGTTCACGAGTCTGAAATTTCCGCAACGCGATGAATTTACGCTCGATCGGGGCTTCCCCTGTCGACAGGCAATGATATGATGACCGCAGTTTTGTCAGCAATACTACTCACGTAATCGAGAAAATAAGCATGTTAAAAAAATTATTTTTCCCTCTGCTGGCCGTCTTCATTCTGGCTGGCTGCGCAGGGAGCAGCAATACACTCGACATCTCTCCCAAGATTCAGTTGCCACAGCGTGATCCAAGCCTGATGGGTATTACGGTTAGCATCAATGGTGCCGACCAGCGCAGCGATCAGGCCCTGGCGAAGGTGAATCGCGATGGCCAACTCATTACACTGACGCCATCCCGTGACCTGCGCTTCCTGTTACAGGAAACCCTGGAAAAACAAATGACCGCTCGCGGTTATATGATCGGGCCTAATGGCGCAGTAGACCTCCAGATTGTAGTCAACGGACTGTATGCTGATGTTACTCAGGGTAATGTCCGCTACAGCATCACCACCAAGGCGGATATTTCCATTATTGCCACCGCTAAAAACGGCAGTAAGCAGGTCAAAAACTACCGTCAGACCAGCAGTGTTGAAGGTGCCTTCTCTGCCAGCAATGAGAAAATCACCAATGTCGTTAATAACACTCTGGGTGACGTGATTGCCGACATGGCTCAGGACACCAGCGTTAACGAATTTATTAAACAAAACGCGCGTTAATCCCTCTGGCCCGGCAGGACGCCGGGCCTGATTTAAGGTCCGTATGTCCAATCACTATCTGCACATCTTCACCCGACGTAACTCCGCCCTTCTTTTGATCCTCGGCTTTGCTTCTGGTCTGCCTCTGGCCCTGACCTCGGGCACGCTTCAGGCGTGGATGGCGGTAGAGAATATCGATATCAAAACCATCGGTTTCTTCTCTCTTGTCGGCCAGGCCTATGTCTTTAAGTTTCTCTGGTCTCCCCTGATGGACCGCTATACGCCGCCCTTTTTGGGGCGCAGGCGTGGTTGGTTATTGCTGACGCAATTAATGCTGATCGTCGGTATAGCGTCGATGGGCTTTATGCAGCCTTCACGTGACCTTACTCTGCTGGCAGCGCTGGCGGTCCTGATCGCGTTCTGTTCGGCTTCGCAGGATATTGTGTTTGACGCCTGGAAAACCGATGTGCTGGCCGCCAGCGAACGCGGTAGCGGTGCCGCAATCAGCGTGCTTGGCTACCGTCTGGCCATGCTGGTATCCGGCGGCCTGGCGCTGTGGCTGGCCGACCGGTTCTTAGGCTGGCAGGCTATCTGGTGGTTGATGGCCGCCATGATGGTCCCGGGCGTGATCGCAACCCTGGTAGCTAAAGAGCCGGAAGCCACGGCCGACCGCCCCCATACGCTGGAAGAGGCGGTGATAGCCCCCCTGCGGGATTTTTTCAACCGTAATAATGCCTGGCTTATACTCTCACTGATCGTTCTCTATAAGCTGGGTGATGCTTTCGCCGCCAGCCTGACGACCATTTTCCTGATCCGTGGTGTAGGCTTTGATGCAGGTGATGTCGGCCTGGTCAACAAAACCCTGGGGCTGGTCGCCACTATCGTCGGTGCGCTGGCAGGGGGACTGCTGATGCAACGTCTCAGCCTTTTCCGTGCGCTGATGCTGTTTGGCATCTTACAGGCCGTTTCTAACCTCGGTTATTGGGTGCTGTCGGTCACAGATAAGCATCTTTACACCATGGCGGCTGCGGTTACCGTGGAAAATCTGTGCGGCGGCATGGGCACCGCCGCGTTTGTTGCGCTACTGATGACCCTGTGCAACCGCTCATTCTCTGCCACTCAGTTTGCACTTCTCTCAGCACTCTCTGCGGTGGGCCGCGTTTACGTCGGGCCTGTAGCAGGATGGTTTGTAGAATCATGGGGCTGGCCGACATTTTATGCCTTCTCAGTACTGGCGGCGTTACCCGGTCTTTTGCTGCTGCTCGGTTGCCGTACTACACTGGAGTATGCGCAGCACCATACCGACTTTCTGCCCCGTACCGCGTACGCTTCAGGTTACCGTTGGGCGCTGCGCGGAGTGATCGCTGGCGCGGTGTTACTGGCCTTATGGCTGGTGATGCTAACCGTTAACACGCTTGGCTGGGTCGCACTCACAGAACTGATCCCCCCCCTGTTTGAGGTGGGTATCTTGCTGATGTTGAGTGGAATTGTTACCGGAACATGGCTGGATTTCCTGGCGCTACGCCAGGCGCATTCGCGGGCAAAATAACCTCTTTTTCGTTTCGCTGCTGGGATGTTAAAGAAATTATTTGCTCAACAAAGTGTTTACAAATTCGGGTTGTTTTCATCGCACGTGATGGGCAACCCGAAGGTAACACGCCAGAAAATGCGAAACTTTGACGAAAAATATTAATTTCTCGATTTATCGTCCCGGTAAAAAAATTCTCAGGTGTTTACGCGAGTCAGTTTCAAGTATTAAAAACCGGTGCGTAATTAGTTTTGGTTAATTAATATCACGCAATTGATAAGGATTTGTTAAATAAATGGAGCAATAAATGGCTGGTTATAGCAGATACAATTTTTGTACGGTTTTTTCCATCAAGTTTTGTTATATTAACGCCAACCCTTTGCCAGCATTCATATTTTGTCACTCTCGGCAACATATGTGACAGCGTTCGCAAAAGGTGTCAACACTCCGCTGACACAACCTGTTGCAGGTTTACAGTACTGAAACCTTCCCGTAAAATGCCGCCACACTTAAACGACAATAGAGCCCTTGTCATTGAGGTCGTTAAATGAGACTCATGAAATACAATAAAAGTTTGGGGATTTTGTCATTAATCACAAGCATGATTTTGTTAAGTGGTTGTGATAGTGCGTTATTAAATCCCAAAGGACAGATTGCAATGGAGCAACGTTCGCTGATTCTGACGGCCTTTGGCCTGATGATGATCGTCGTGATCCCTGCAGTCTTGATGGCCGTGGTGTTCGCCTGGAAATATCGGGCATCCAACACCAATGCGAAATACAGCCCGAACTGGTCACACTCAAACAAAGTGGAAGCCGTGGTTTGGACTGTGCCAATCTTGATCATTGTCTTCCTTGGCATCCTGACATGGAAATCGACCCATGCGCTGGAACCAAGCAAGCCACTGGCATCTGATTTGAAACCCGTCGTGATCGAAGTTGTCTCGCTTGACTGGAAATGGATGTTTATTTACCCAGAACAGGGTATTGCTACCGTTAACCAGATTGCTTTCCCGGCTAACCGCCCGGTGAGCTTCAAGATTACTTCGAACACCGTAATGAACTCCTTCTTCATTCCTACCCTCGGTAGCCAGATTTACGCTATGGCGGGGATGCAAACTAAACTGCATCTGATTGCGAATGAAGCCGGTACCTTTGACGGTATGTCCTCGAACTTCAGTGGTCGTGGTTTCTCTGGTATGAAGTTTAAAGCGATTGCAACGCCTGACGAAGCCAGCTTCGAACAGTGGGTCGCCAAAGCTAAACAGTCTCCAGACACCCTCATGACAATGGATGATTTTAATAAGCTGGCTGCGCCTAGCGAAAATCACCCGGTGGAATTCTTCTCAAGTGTGAAACCTGGACTGTTTAAAGACATCATTGGTCAGTTCCAGATGAACCACGGCGGAAGCATGGACATGTCTCACGGCGAAGGCCATGAAGGCATGGATATGAGCAATACCGCTCACGCGGGAGCCGAGGAATAATACGATGCTTGGAAAATTAACACTGGATGCAGTGCCGTACCATGAACCGATTATCATGGTCACTGTTGCCGCCATTATTCTTGGTGGCCTGGCGCTTGTCGCCGCGCTGACTTACTTCGGTAAGTGGAAATATCTGTGGACCGAGTGGCTGACCTCCGTTGACCATAAAAAACTCGGTATCATGTACATCATCATGGCCTTCGTCATGCTGCTGCGCGGCTTTGCCGATGCCGTGATGATGCGTACCCAGCAGGTGCTTGCCTCTGCCGGTGAAGCGGGCATTTTGCCACCGCACCACTACGATCAGATTTTCACGGCTCACGGCGTGATCATGATCTTCTTCGTAGCGATGCCGTTTGTTGTTGGTCTGATGAACATTGCTGTTCCTTTACAGATCGGCGCACGCGACGTGGCCTACCCGTTCCTGAACAACCTGAGCTTCTGGTTCACGGCTGTCGGTGTGGTTCTGGTTAACCTGTCACTGGGTGTGGGCGAATTCGCACAGACCGGCTGGCTGGCATACCCACCATTATCGGGGGCGGAATACAGTCCGGGAGTCGGCGTTGACTACTGGATATGGAGTCTACAGCTCTCCGGTATCGGGACGACCCTGACAGGTATCAACTTCTTCGTGACCATCATGAAGATGCGTGCGCCTGGTATGACCATGTTCAAAATGCCTGTCTTCACCTGGGCATCTCTGTGCACCAACGTACTGATTATCGCTGCGTTCCCGGTTCTGACCGTGACCCTGGCGCTGCTGACCCTTGACCGTTATCTTGGCTTCCATTTCTTCACCAATGATATGGGCGGCAACATGATGATGTACGTCAACCTGATTTGGGTTTGGGGTCATCCGGAAGTGTACATCCTGGTTCTGCCGGTCTTCGGTGTGTTCTCGGAAGTGGTTGCTACCTTCTCGAAAAAACGTCTGTTTGGCTACACCTCACTGGTGTGGGCGACGGTGGTGATTACCATCCTGTCCTTCATCGTATGGTTGCACCACTTCTTCACCATGGGTGCGGGTGCCAACGTTAACGCCTTCTTCGGTATTATGACGATGATCATCGCCATCCCGACCGGTGTTAAAATCTTTAACTGGCTGTTCACCATGTATCAGGGCCGCATTGAAATGCACTCCTGTATGCTGTGGACCGTCGGCTTCCTGGTCACCTTCTCTGTCGGTGGTATGACCGGGGTGCTGTTGGCCGTGCCAGGTGCTGACTTCGTGCTGCACAACAGTCTGTTCCTGATCGCTCACTTCCATAACGTTATTATCGGTGGTGTGGTGTTCGGTTGCTTCGCTGGTGTGACTTACTGGTTCCCGAAAGCATTCGGCTTCAAGCTGAATGAAACCTGGGGTATCCGCGCGTTCTGGTTCTGGATCATTGGCTTCTTCGTTGCCTTTATGCCGCTGTACGTGCTGGGCTTCATGGGTATGACCCGTCGTATCAGCCAGGACATCGATCCTCAGTTCCACCCAATGCTGGTTGTTGCAGCATGTGGTGCGGGCCTGATTGCCTGTGGTGTTATTTGCCAGATTACTCAGTTCTATGTTTCGGTCCGCGACCGTGAACAGCTGCGTGATGTGACCGGTGACCCGTGGGGTGGACGTACTCTGGAATGGGCAACCTCTTCTCCACCACCGTTCTATAACTTTGCTGTCGTTCCTGAAATCCATGAGCGTGATGCGTTCTGGGAAATGAAGGAAAAAGGCGAAGCCTATAAGCAGCCGGCTCACTATGAAGAAATTCATATGCCGAAGAACAGCGGTGCCGGTGTTGTAATTGGTTTCTTCAGCGTGGTCTTTGGTTTTGCAGCAATCTGGCATATCTGGTGGCTGGTAGGCCTGTCATTCCTGGCCATTATCGTGTCCTGGATCGTCAAGAGCTTTGACGAAGACGTGGATTACTACGTCCCTGTTGCTGAGATTCAAAAAATCGAGAATCAGCACTTTGACGAAATTAGCAAAGCAGGTCTGAAAAATGTCGACTGAAACTGTGACTAAACACCACGACGCCCATGCGGAGCATGGGCATCACCATGATGCAGGAGCCAATAAAGTCTTTGGCTTCTGGATCTACCTGATGAGTGACTGCATCATCTTCGCAACACTGTTTGCGACGTATGGTGTGATGGTTAATAACACCGCGGGCGGCCCGGCAGGCAAAGACATCTTTGAACTGCCATTCGTTCTGGTGGAAACCGCCCTGCTTCTGTTGAGCTCCATTACCTATGGTATGGCAGTAATCAACATGAACAACAAGCTGAAAGGTGCCGTCATTGGCTGGTTAGCGATGACCTTCCTGTTTGGTGTGGGCTTCATCGGAATGGAAATCTATGAGTTCCATCACCTGATTAAAGAAGGCTTCGGTCCTGACCGCAGTGGCTTCCTCTCTGCGTTCTTCACGCTGGTGGGAACTCACGGTCTGCACGTGACCTCAGGTCTGATCTGGATGGCGGTACTGATGTATCAGGTCGCTTCACGCGGTCTGACGGACACCAACCGCACCCGTATCATGTGTCTGAGCCTGTTCTGGCACTTCCTGGACGTGGTGTGGATCTGCGTATTCACCATTGTTTACCTGATGGGGGTTATGTAATGAGCCATTCAGTAACTGAACATGGCGCTTCTCACGGTAGCGTGAAGTCTTATATGATCGGCTTTATCCTGTCGATCATTCTGACAGGTATCCCATTCTGGATGGTCATGGACGGCGGCGCTTCTAAAGCGACCATCCTCGCGGTTGTTCTGGTGTGTGCAGTCGTCCAGGTGCTCGTTCACCTGGTGTACTTCCTGCATCTGGACAGCAAGTCTGAGGGCGGCTGGAACCTGATTGCTATCGTGTTTGCAGCACTTATCATCCTGATTGTTGTTGTTGGCTCGCTATGGATTATGTGGAACCTCAACTACAACATGATGAGCCACTAACAGAGCTACTGTGATGATTAAGCAATACCTGCAAGTAACAAAACCAGGAATTATTTTCGGGAATTTAATTTCTGTCATCGGGGGATTCCTGCTGGCTTCTAAAGGCAGCATTGACTATTCCCTGTTTCTCTTCACCTTAGTCGGCGTCTCGCTGGTGGTTGCATCAGGTTGTGTTTATAACAACTTTATCGACCGTGATATCGACAAAAAAATGGAGAGAACCAAGAATCGGGTGCTGGTTAAAGGCCTCATCTCTCCGAAATTAAGCCTGGTTTATGCAACCGTGTTAGGTATTGCTGGCTTCGCAATGCTGTATTTCGGAGCGAATCCGCTGGCCATGTGGCTGGCGGTGATGGGTTTTGTGGTTTATGTCGGCGTTTACAGCCTGTACATGAAGCGCAACTCCGTCTATGGCACTCTGATTGGCAGCCTTTCCGGTGCTGCGCCGCCAGTGATTGGCTACTGTGCTGTGACTAACCAGTTTGATGCCGGTGCATTGATCCTGCTGGCGATCTTTAGCCTGTGGCAGATGCCGCACTCGTATGCGATTGCGATCTTCCGCTTTAAAGATTACCAGGCAGCCAATATTCCGGTTCTGCCGGTAGTGAAAGGCATTTCGGTGGCAAAAAACCATATCACGCTGTATATCATCGCGTTTATGGTTGCCACACTGATGCTGACGCTGGTGGGCTACGCCGGGTATAAATACCTGGTTGTTGCTGCGGCGGTCAGTGTCTGGTGGCTGGGAATGGCACTGTCAGGTTACAAAACTCAGAACGATCGCGTCTGGGCCCGTAAGCTGTTTGTGTTTTCGATTGTCGCCATCACCGCATTAAGCGTGATGATGTCGGTCGACTTTATGACCCCTGCCTCGAAAGACTTTCTGACTTACGTCAGCTAACAGTTCGTACACATCACACTGAGGGCGCGATTATCGCGCCCTTTCTTTTTGTTACCACTAACTAAAAAGTAATGTTTTACCCGCCCTCCCCTCACACATAAACTATGTGCATTCGACAGACTGAGGTAGTAATGAACGATAATAAAATGACTCCGGTCGAGCTGCGTGCGACCTGGGGTTTGGGGACGGTTTTTTCCCTGCGTATGCTGGGAATGTTTATGGTGTTACCGGTCCTGACCACTTATGGCATGGCACTGCAGGGAGCAAGTGAAGCGTTAATTGGATTCGCCATTGGCATTTACGGCTTAGCGCAGGCCGTGTTCCAGATCCCCTTCGGACTTCTTTCCGACCGTATAGGCCGTAAACCGCTGATCGTCGGGGGCTTACTGATTTTTGTCTTGGGTAGCGTGATTGCTGCCATGACCACCTCGATCTGGGGCGTGATCCTCGGACGCGCCCTGCAGGGTTCCGGGGCGATTGCGGCAGCGGTAATGGCCCTGCTGTCTGACCTGACCCGTGAGCAGAACCGGACCAAAGCGATGGCGTTTATTGGTATCAGCTTCGGCGTCACCTTCGCGATTGCCATGGTGCTGGGACCGGTGATCACCCACGCCTTCGGCCTGCACGCGCTGTTCTGGATGATTGCGCTACTGGCCAGCGGCGGCATCGTGATCACCCTGCTGGTGGTGCCGTCGGCCTCAAGCCACGTGCTGAATCGCGAATCCGGCATCGTGAAAGGCAGCATTCGTGATGTTCTCGCCAACGCCCGGCTGGTCAAACTGAATATCGGTATTCTCTGCCTGCATATTCTGCTGATGTCGAGCTTTGTCGCCCTGCCTGGACAGTTTGAGCAGGCGGGTCTGCCCGCTGCCGAGCACTGGAAGGTGTATCTGTTTACCATGCTGATCGCCTTCGCCAGCGTACTACCGTTTATTATTTACGCTGAAGTGAAGCGCCGGATGAAACGCGTGTTTGTTGGCTGCGTGGCGCTGATGCTGGTGGCGGAAGTCGTATTGTGGGGCGCAGGGAATCACTTCTGGACGCTGGTCGTTGGCGTGCAGCTTTTCTTCATCGGCTTTAATTTGATGGAGGCGATTTTGCCCTCACTGGTCAGCAAAGAGTCACCGCCAGGTTACAGGGGAACAGCCATGGGGATTTACTCTACGAGCCAGTTTATCGGTGTGGCGATTGGTGGCAGCATGGGCGGCTGGATTTATGGTCACGTTGACGCGCAGACGGTATTTTTGATCGGTGCGTTGATTGCAGCCGCCTGGCTGATGGTCAGTCTGACCATGCAGGAACCGCCTTACGTCAGTAGCCTGCGTATCACGCTTGAACAGAATAATGAAGATAAAGAACAGCTGGAACAGCGTCTGAAAGCGCAGCCGGGAGTCGCTGCGGTGTTTATCGTGCCTGAAGAGCGCAGCGCTTATGTCAAAATTGACAGTAAAATCACCAGCCGCGCCGACATTGAGAAACTGATCGCCGCAGGGGTATAAGTGCGGCAGGCGGACCATAACGATTGGTCCGCCCCTTCATACCGCCATGGCCGACGCGGGTTATTAATTCTTAAGCGACGGCCGGGCCAGTCTTTCTTACGATCGGCCTGAGTGCCTAATCGCGGAAGTTTTTGAACTGGAACGGCTGCCCCAGATCCGCTTTCCTTACCAGCGCCATTGCACTTTGTAAGTCATCGCGCGACTTGCCAGTTACCCGCAGTTCATCACCCTGAATCTGAGTCTGGACCTTGATTTTGCTGTCTTTAATCTGCTTAACCAGCTTTTTAGCGATGTCGGACTCAATGCCTTTTTTCATCTTCGCTTCGACACTCCAGCTTTTACCGCTGTGTTCAATCTGCTCAGGTACGTCCAGCGCAGCCCCTTCAATGCCACGCTTCAGCAGTTTTTCACGCAGAATATCCACCAGCTGTTTCACCTGGAAGTCGGACTCGCTTAATACTTTGATGGATTCATTTTTTTCATTCAGCTCGAAGCTGGCTTCTACACCGCGAAAATCAAAGCGGGTGGCAATCTCACGGTTAGCAATGTCTACCGCGTTACGCACTTCCTGCATATCAATTTCAGAAACGATATCGAAAGATGGCATGATCTATTCTCCTGATACTAAAGTGACAGGCATAATACCTGCTTGCCGCAGGTAAATAAAACCGCTGGCGCTGAAAGCTATAATAATGAGCAGGACGGTTAACTCAACCCGCGTGCGGGGAGGAATAATGAAAATTACCGTACTTGGATGCGGAGCGTTGGGGCAAATCTGGTTAGCGGCTCTGGAACAACAGGGACATGAAGTGCAGGGATGGCTGCGGGTACCGCAACCCTATTGCTCGGTGAATGTTATCGGCCTGAATGGTCTGACGCTCAATAAAACGTTTATTGCTAACGATCCGACCTTTCTGGCCGAATGTGAACTGCTGATTGTCACGCTGAAAGCGTGGCAGGTTTCTGAAGCCGTGAGAAATCTCCGGTCTGTACTGCCCGCCCACTGCCCGGTGCTGCTGCTACACAACGGCATGGGGACGCTGGATGAGCTGAAGGGCCTGCCCCAGCCCCTGCTGAAAGGGGTGACGACGCATGCTGCCCGTCGTGACGGCACGGTCATTGTCCATGTCGCTTCCGGGATTACCCATATTGGCCCGGCACTCCCCGCAGGCGTGGAGATGAGCGAACTGGCAGAGATACTGCACCGCGCTCTGCCGGACGTGGCATGGCACAATAATGTGGCTTCCGCCGCGTGGCAGAAGCTGGCGGTCAACTGTGTGATCAACCCTCTGAGTGTGTTTTACAACTGTACGAACGGTGAACTGGCGGAACATCGCCAGGAGATCGAAGCGCTGAGCAACGAGGTAGCCAGCGTCATGGAGCGTGAAGGCCAGCACACATCACGAGAGTGGCTGATTGATTACGTGCTGGAAGTCATCCGCAGTACGGCAGGCAATACCTCGTCGATGCTGCAGGATATTCGTGCAAAGCGCCGCACCGAGATTGATTACATCAACGGCTATGTCATCCGCCGTGCACGCGCGCAGGGGCTGACAACACCGGAAAACAGCCGCCTCTATGAATTTATTAAACGTAAGGAACAAGATTATGACCGCGAAACCATCGGTTCTGGTTTGCCTGGCACCTGGGAGTGAAGAGACCGAGGCCGTCACCACCATTGACTTACTGGTGCGCGCCGGGCTGAAAGTGGTCACGGCCAGCGTAGCGGATGATGGCAACTGCGAAATAGTCTGTTCCCGTGGCGTCCGGCTGCTGGCCGATGCTCCACTGGTGGAAGTTGCCGATGATGACTACGCCGCCATTGTGCTGCCCGGCGGGTTAAAAGGCGCAGAGTGCTTTCGCGACAGCCCGCTGCTGGTCGAAACGGTCCGCCAGTTTAATCAGTCAGGACGCATTGTCGCGGCAATCTGCGCCGCAGCCGGGACAGTCCTGATCCCACACGATCTTTTTCCCGTCGGCAATATGACCGGCTATCCCGGTCTGAAAGAGACCATCCCTGAAGAAAAGTGGATGGATCGTCGCGTGGTGTGGGATCGTCGCGTCAACCTGCTGACCAGCCAGGGGCCGGGCACCGCGATCGATTTCGCCCTGAAGCTGATTGATTTAGTGGCAGGAAAAGAGAAAGCGCGCGAGGTGGCAGAGCAGATGGTTCTGGCCGCCGGGATTTACGACTACCGCGATTGAAATATTGTCAGTTTGCGGCCGGACGCACCCGATGCCGGCCGCGCAGCCCGTTCGCATCCGGTCAGCACACAGCCTCCACAGCGTACATCAGTACGTGAGGAGGGCGAGCACTGCCCGGGCACGAAATGGCCAGTAAGCCAGAATGGCACTGACTTAAGGACGATACACTTTAACGTTTTTGAAGCCCTGCTCGTGCAGATACAGCGCCTGCAAACGGCTCATGACGCCGCGCTCACAGTACAACAGCCAGGTCTTCTGCTGATCGAGATCGCCAAACTGAGTACCCAGCTTGTAGAAGGGCAGCGGTTTCACTTCCACCCCCGTCAGCATCAGCGGACGAGCATCCTGCTCGTCACTGGAGCGGATATCCAGGATCACATCGTTTTCAGCGAACGAATCCACAGTTTCCACTTCTACCACTTCTTCTTCGGTCTTTTCTGCGATTTCACGGATATCGACGTTCGTCGCTTCATCGACCATGCGATCCAGAATGCTGAAGTCAAAGTGCTGCTCTTCCGCTTCGATTTTCTCTTTAACAGCCTTAACCGTCGGGCTTTTCGAGATCACCCCGCAGTATTCCGGCATGGTACGGGCAAAATCTTCCGTTCCGATCTCGCGGGCAACTTTGATGATGTGCTCTTTGTCATGAGAGATCAGCGGGCGCAGGATCAGCGTATCGCTGGCGTTGTCGATCAGGCGCAGGTTGGTCAGCGTCTGACTGGATACCTGGCCCAGTGCCTCACCGGTCACCAGTGCCTGTACGCCATAGCGCTCGGCCACTTTCGATGCCGCACGCACCATCATGCGCTTCAGCACCACGCCCATCTGGCCGTCGTCCACTTTTTCGAGGATCTCCCCGACAACCGGCTCAAAGTTAATCGCCACAAAACGCACGCGGTGCGAACTGCCGTAACGCTTCCATAAATAGTGGGCCACCTGACGAACACCGATCTCATGCGCGGCACCGCCGAGATTAAAGAAGCAGTAGTGCACACGGCAGCCGCGGCGCATCAGCATATAGCTGGAGACGCCCGAGTCGAAGCCGCCCGAGATCAGCGACAGCACATCTTCCTGCGTACCAATCGGATAACCGCCAATCCCTTCATAGCGCGCAGTAACCAGAATCAGGCGATCGTCTTCAATTTCCAGATTCACGGTGACATCAGGGCGATTTAACTGCACCTGTGCCGTCGCAACGTGCTGGTTAAGGCCACCACCGACATAGCGCTCCACATCCTGCGAACTGAACGCGTGCTTACCACGACGCTTCACACGCACACTGAAGGTTTTACCCTCAATGCGCTCGCGGTTCATTTCCAGAACCTGCTCAAAGATATGATGTACATCGGTATATGAACGGTCTTCTACCGCCAGCACATGGTGAATACCCGGGATTCGCGTCAGTTCAGCCACGATGGCTTCACGCTGATTTTCGTCTTTGGCGCGCACTTCGATATTGTCCCAGTGGCGCACAACGGCGAGGGTTTCATCGAAGGGTTTGAGAACGTTGCGGATATTACCGGTGAGGATTTTGATAAAACGCAGGCGTACTGACTGACTTTTAATCGTAATTTCAGGGAATAACTTAATGATAAACTTCATAGCGGCATGTATTCGTCAGGTAATTAAGTGCTGAACAGCATGGCACTTAACTGATAAAATCAGAGTCTTGCAAATTGGCTTACGCCCTTTGCATCCAGGCGCAGTAGTATATCATCTTTGTACAGTGGCTGCTTCTTCATCTGCTGCCCTGATTACCCTTCCCTGATGTGTGAAAAATGCAGGGATATTTTGCTAATCATTTGTCATCAGCTACCATGAGCCTTTACTGATGAAAAATGATAAGTCAGGATTAAACATGCCGAAAAAAGCCGAACAGCCTGTCAGTTTCGAAACATCACTGCAGCAGCTGGAACAGATTGTTACCCATCTTGAGAGCGGCAGTCTTCCCCTGGAAGAAGCGCTGAATGAATTTGAACGGGGCGTGCAACTGGCGCGTAACGGGCAGAAAACACTGCAGCAGGCTGAACAGCGTGTACAGATTTTACTCAGCGAAGATAAAGACGCTGACCTGACGCCTTACCTGCCGGAAAATGACTGATGGATTTCAATGTGTTACTCACCGCGCACTATCAGCGGGTGAATGCCGCACTGCAACGGTTTATTTCGTTATTGCCCTTTCAGAGTAGTCCTCTGGTGAATGCGATGGAATATGGGGCACTATTAGGGGGTAAACGATTACGCCCCTTCCTGGTGTACGCAACGGGCCAAATGCTACGCGCTGACGATGCGGCGCTTGATGCGCCTGCAGCCGCCGTGGAATGCATTCATGCGTATTCCCTGATCCACGACGATTTACCCGCGATGGATGATGACAGTCTGCGTCGCGGACAACCCACCTGCCATATAAAGTTTGGCGAGGATTCTGCCATTCTTGCAGGGGATGCCTTACAGACTCTGGCCTTTTCTATTCTTGCCGACACGCCGATGCCCGGTGTAACGGCGGAAGCCCGTATCGCGATGCTGTCAGAGCTGGCCCAGGCCAGCGGTGTGGCCGGGATGTGTGGCGGGCAGGCTCTGGATCTGGCCGCAGAAGGGAAACAGGTCAGTTTGCACGAGCTGGAACAGATCCATCGTCATAAAACAGGCGCGCTGATCCGTTCTGCAGTGCGACTGGGTGCCCTGACCGCCGGTGAGCACGGACGCGCTGCCCTGCCCGCTCTCGATCGTTATGCCAGTGCGATTGGCCTGGCATTTCAGGTACAGGACGATATTCTGGATGTCATCGGCGATACCGCCGTACTCGGTAAACGGCAGGGAGCCGATCAGCAGTTAGGCAAAAGTACCTATCCGGCGTTAATGGGGCTGGATAATGCCAGGAAAAAAGCATGGGATCTCTACCAGGAATCCCTCAGCGCATTAGAAACGCTTGCCGCACAGTCTTACGACACCGCCCCACTGAGGGCGCTGGCAGGCTTTATAATTGAACGCGATAAATAACTTCCAAATGAGTCTCTGAATGAGTTTTGAACCTGCAAAATACCCGACGCTTGCTCTGGCAAGCACGGTGCAAGAATTACGTTTGCTACCGAAAGAGAGTCTGCCAAAACTCTGTGACGAGCTACGCCAGTATCTGCTCGACAGCGTTAGCCGCTCCAGCGGTCATTTTGCGTCTGGTCTTGGTGTGGTAGAACTCACCGTTGCCCTGCACTACGTCTATAACACGCCGTTTGATCATCTTGTGTGGGATGTGGGCCATCAGGCCTATCCGCATAAAATCCTGACCGGGCGTCGCGATCGCATCGGTACCATCCGCCAGAAAAATGGCCTGCATCCTTTCCCGTGGCGCGATGAAAGTGAATATGACGTGCTTAACGTCGGCCACTCGTCCACCTCCATCAGTGCCGGTCTCGGTATGGCTGTGGCCGCCGGGAAAGAAGGAAAAGATCGCCGTACCGCCTGTGTCATTGGCGATGGTGCGATCACCGCGGGCATGGCGTTCGAAGCGATGAACCACGCCGGGGATATTAAAGCCGACCTGCTGGTGGTGCTGAACGACAATGAAATGTCGATCTCAGAAAACGTCGGAGCACTGAACAACCGCCTCGCGCAGATCCTGTCCGGCAAGACCTATTCACGTCTGCGTGAAGGTGGCAAAAAAGTACTGGGCGGCCTGCCGCCGATCAAAGAGTTGGTCAAACGCACCGAAGAACACCTGAAAGGAATGGTGGTGCCGGGCACGCTGTTCGAAGAGCTGGGCTTTAATTACATCGGCCCTGTTGACGGTCACGATGTGCTGGCGCTGGTACAGACGCTGCGCAATATGCGTGCACTGAAAGGCCCGCAGTTCCTGCACGTGATGACGAAAAAAGGTAAAGGCTACGCCCCGGCTGAGAAAGATCCGATTAGCTGGCACGCGGTGCCGAAATTCGACCCTGCCAGCGGTTTACTGCCCAAAAGTGCGGAAGGTCTGCCAAGCTACTCGAAAATTTTCGGCCAGTGGCTGAGTGAAACCGCCGCAGAAGACAGTAAGCTGATGGCCGTCACCCCAGCCATGCGTGAGGGATCGGGTATGGTCAGCTTCTCACGCGATTATCCGCAGCAGTATTTTGATGTGGCGATTGCTGAACAGCATGCGGTAACCTTTGCCGCCGGGCTGGCCATCGGCGGCTATAAGCCGGTGGTGGCGATCTATTCCACCTTCCTGCAGCGCGCCTATGATCAGCTGATCCATGACGTGGCAATCCAGAAGCTACCGGTGCTGTTTGCCATCGATCGCGGTGGCATTGTCGGTGCCGACGGTCAGACACATCAGGGCGCATTCGACATCGCCTTCCTGCGCTGTATTCCAAACATGGTGATCATGACGCCAAGCGATGAAAACGAGTGCCGCCAGATGCTGTATACCGGCTATCATCACGACAGTGGACCCAGTGCGGTACGCTACCCGCGCGGCAGCGGAACCGGTGCGGCGCTGGAGCCGCTGGCCTCACTGCCGCTGGGTAAGGGACGCACGCTGCGTGAAGGAAGCGGGCTGGCAATTCTCAACTTCGGCACGCTGCTGCCGGAAGCCGCTGCTGTTGCCGAGGCGCTGAATGCCACGCTGGTGGATATGCGCTTTGTGAAACCCCTGGATGACGCGCTGATCCTCGAACTGGCCGCCAGCCATGATGCGCTGATCACACTTGAAGAAGGGGCCATTAAAGGCGGAGCCGGAAGTGGAGTGAATGAGCTGCTGATGGCTAAGCGCCGGCCAGTTCCGGTGCTGAATATCGGCCTGCCGGATGCCTTTATTCCCCAGGGAACGCAGGATGAAATCCGTGCCGATTACCTGCTGGATGCCGCCGGTATCCGCCAGCAGATCGAGACCTGGCTGGCACAGTAATTCTGCCGCTAAAGTGTTACAACGTGCTCCCTTCCCCGGGAGCTTTTTTTTGCCTGCTATTCTTAATGAATGATTAATAGCAGGAGTCCGCATGAAAACCCTTCAGTTAGCCAATACCGATCTGACCGTTTCCCGCCTGTGCCTGGGCTGCATGACCTATGGTGAACCCGACCGGGGCCGCCATGCCTGGACGCTGCCCGAAGAGAGTAGCCGCCCGCTGATCCGCCAGGCACTGGAAGCCGGCATCAACTTTTTTGACACCGCTAACAGCTACTCTGACGGCAGTAGCGAAGAAATTGTGGGCCGGGCCCTGCGGGAATTTACCCGGCGTGATGAGGTCGTCGTTGCGACAAAAGTCTATTTCCCGATGAGCAACCTGGCCGGCGGCCTGTCGCGCGCCAGTATCATGCAGTCCATTGATGACAGCCTGCAGCGCCTGGGAATGGAGTACGTCGATCTGCTGCAAATCCACCGCTGGGATTACGAGACGCCGCTCGAAGAGACGCTGGAAGCCCTGCATGACGTGGTTAAAGCGGGTAAAGCACGTTACATCGGTGCGTCCTCCATGCACCCGGAACAGTTTGAGCGCGCGCTGCAGACGGCAGACAGCAACAGCTGGACGCGTTTTGTCACCATGCAGGATCAGTACAACCTGATCCAGCGCGAGGAGGAGCGTGAAATGCATCCTCTGTGCCTGAAAGAAAATATTGCCGTACTGCCCTGGAGCCCGCTGGCCCGCGGCCGTCTTACACGCCCATGGGGGGAAACCACCGCCCGTTCCGTATCGGATGAATACGGCGAAACGCTCTACAACCAGAGTGAGCAGAATGATGCAGAAATTGCAGAAAGGCTGGCTAACATTGCCCGGGATAAAGGCGTGAGTCGTGCGCAAATCGCGCTGGCCTGGCTGTTGAGTAAACCCGTGGTGGCTGCACCGATCATTGGCGCTTCGCGCAGTGAACAACTGGAAGATTTGGTGAGAGCAGTGGACGTTGAATTAACGCAGGAAGAGATTTTTGAACTGGAAAGCGTCTATCAGCCGCACCCGGTCGTCGGGTTTGAATAACCCCGGGGTGAAGGGTTCACCGGGCTGACCGTTATAAAGGGCCGGTCGCAACAACAGGCCGGCCCCCTGCATCAGCCCGCCAGATAGAGTGCGCTGCCCCAGAGCAGGCCGGCAGAGATCACCCCGGCAATAATATCATCGACCATGATCCCCATGCCGCCGTGCACATTGCGGTCAAACCAGCGGATGGGCCAGGGTTTCCAGATATCCAGAACGCGGAACACCAGGAAGCCTGCCAGCACCCACTGCCAGCTGTCGGTCGGGATCGCCATCAGGGTGATCCACATGCCGATAAACTCGTCCCAGACGATGCTGCCATGATCGTGAACACCCATATCTTTCGCGGTACGGTGACAAAGGTAGACACCGATACTGATCCCCAGCAGCAGCACCAGTGAATAGAGATCCTGCGGCAGCAGGTTAAGCAGATACCAGAACGGAATGGCCGCCAGGGACCCTGCTGTTCCCGGCATCCAGGGGCTGAGACCGCTGCCAAACCCGGTCGCCAGCAGATGCCAGGGGTTGCTCATCTTCAGGCGACTTTTCGCCACGTCCTTAGCGCGTGCCAAAATGGTCAAATCCTTTCAGGTTCAGTTCTACCGGCTTATCGTCCTGTAACAACGTCAGCCCTTCCGACTGCGGAGCAATCTGACCGATGCAGGTGAAGGGAACGCCAAGATAGCCCAGCGCCACGTCCAGCGCGCCGCGGTTAATCTCCGGAACGGTGAAGCACAGCTCATAGTCTTCGCCCCCACTCAGCGCCCAGCGTACGGCCTGTTCCGGTTCGAAGTGCTGTTTCAGTACAGCGGAGATCGGCAGCGCATCCAGATGGAGGCGGGCACCACAGTCACTGGCTTTAAGGATATGGCCGAGATCGGAGATCAGCCCGTCAGACAGGTCGATAGCCGAACTGGCGAGATCGCGCAGCGCCTGCCCCTGAAGGATTCGCGGCATCGGGCGCAGATGGCGCTTGATCAGCGCCTCATGGGCTGCCGGATCGTTAATCTTCACGTGGTGTTGCAGCAGTTCAAGGCCAGCGGCACTGTCACCGAGGGTGCCGGTGACATAGATCCAGTCGCCCACGCGCGCACCGCTGCGCTTCAGCGCCCGTCCCTGCGGCACCAGGCCATGAATGCCCAGCGTCATACTCAAGGGCCCACGCGTGGTGTCACCGCCAATCAGCTGCATATCGTAGTAGTCGAGCAGCTCAAACAGGCTGTCGCTGAAGTCTTTCAGCCAGGCTTCATTGATCTCCGGCAGCGTCAGGGCCAGCGTCAGCCATGCAGGATCGGCGCCCATGGCAGCCAGGTCGCTGAGGTTTACTGCAAGGGCTTTATATCCGAGGTCGGCGGGATGAATATCACGCAGAAAATGCACGCCTTCCACCAGCGTGTCAGTACTGATTGCCAGCGTCTGCTTTTCCGGTACGCCGAGTAATGCGCAGTCGTCACCGATGCCTTTTTCAACATCGCGACGGGAACTGGTTACACGGTCAAAATAACGTGCAATCAGTTCAAATTCGCCACAAGCCATAATGCATTCCGGGAGTAAAAAGATGAGGCCGTGATGAGCGGCCTCAGAGAATTATTTGCGGTTGGGACGGATAAACGGGCCAGCTTTGTCCAGCACGCCGTTGACAAACTTATGGCTGTCTTCAGCACCGAACACTTTAGCCAGTTCGATCCCTTCGTTGATCGCCACCTTGTAGGGAACGTCTGCACGCTTGCTGAGTTCAAACAGTGAGATGCGCAGGATGGCCTTCTCAACCTGTCCCAGCTCTTCCAGCTGGCGTGACAGGTAAGGTTGCATCAGGCCGTCGAGGTATGCACTGTTAGTTGCAACGCCGCCGACCAGCTCACGGAAGTAAGTAATATCGACGTCTTTGACGTCCTGTTCCGCCAGAAACTGGTATTCGACATCAGCGATGTCGTTTTTGGAGATTTGCCAGGAGTAAAGTGCCTGAACAGCACATTCACGGGCGCGGCGACGAGCAGCAGGTTTCACGAAATTCCCCTTAAAATCAGGCTTTGATGGCTTTCAATACGTTAATCATTTCCAGAGCGGTCAGGGCTGCTTCAGCACCTTTATTACCCGCTTTGGTTCCGGCGCGTTCAATGGCCTGCTCGATGTTTTCCGTCGTCAGTACGCCAAAAGCAACCGGGATATCGCTGTTCATGGCAACGCTGGCCAGACCAGAGCTGGCCTCACCTGCCACATATTCGAAATGGGCGGTACCGCCACGGATAACGGTTCCCAGCGCCACAACGGCATCATGCTTACCGGTGTTCGCCAGCGCACGTGCGGTCATTGGCAGCTCATAGGCACCCGGAACCCAGACGACGGTGATGTTTTCATCTTTGACCTGACCAATACGCTTCAGGGCATCAATGGCACCACTCAGCAGGCTGTCGTTGATAAAGTTGTTGAAACGCGCAATAACCAGAGCAACGCGCGCGTCAGGAGTAGCAACAGCAGCTTCGATAACGTTCATATTCTTCCTTTCAGGGTTCTGTTTGGCCCCGCAGGGGGGCGGATTCTATCATACTCTTCATGGGTCTGCTTGTTTTTGCGCAAACCGCTATAACGGCGCCAGCGTCAGGCGTAAATCAGGCCCAACCTGACGGACATCACTAAAAGCAAAAGCGGGAGCATCGACGAGATGCTCAAGGCCCGGCAGCTGACACAGGCCTCGCCCGCGATCACCCAGCAGTTTAGGGGCCAGATAAACAATCAGTTCATCCACCACCCCGGTCTGTAACAACGCCCCTGCAAACTGCGCCCCGGCTTCCACCCAGACACTGTTAATCTGTTTTCTGCCCAGCAGCATCATCATTGCCACTAAATCCAGCCGCTGGTTATGCCGCGGCACACTGAACTGAGTGACATTTTCCGGCCATGCCAGTTCATCGCAGGTTGTGCGCGCCAGCCAGGTTTCACCGGATTGTGCAATAAGCTGATGCTGAGGCGTGACGCGATTCTGGCTGTCGACAATAATTCTCACCGGCTGGCGCAGCAGGTCAGCGGGGTAATCAGCCTGAGTCGCGTCATCCAGCTCCTGGTGACGTACCGTTAATGACGGGTTATCCGCCAGTACGGTCGCACTGGTGCTGAGAATGGCGGAACTTTGTGCCCGCAGACGCTGGACGTCACGCCGCGCCTGCGGCGAGGTAATCCACTGACTTTCACCACTGGCCAGCGCGGTGCGGCCATCAAGCGATGCCCCCAGTTTAAGCTGCACCCAGGGGAAACCGGTACGCATGCGCTTAAGAAAGCCGCGATTCAGTGCTTCGGCCTCCTGCATCATCAGGCCGTGGCTGACATCAATACCCGCCTGCTGTAAACGGTAGAGGCCACGCCCTGCGACTTCCGGGTTCGGATCCTGCATGGCCGCGACAACGCGGCTGACACCGGCGCTTATTAAGGCGTCACAGCACGGGGGTGTACGCCCGTGATGGCTACACGGCTCCAGTGTCACATAGGCTGTCGCGCCTTTAGCTTTTTCACCGGCCATGCGTAACGCATGCACCTCCGCGTGTGGCTCACCGGCACGCAGATGGTAGCCTTCACCGACGATGTCGCCGTCGCGAACCAACACACAGCCCACGTTAGGGTTCGGTGTGGTGGTAAAACGCCCTCTTCGCGCCAGCTCCAGCGCGCGCGCCATATACATTTCATCACGCATAACGTCAGTCCTGTAGGCGGGCGATCTCTTCGCCAAATTCGCGGATATCTTCAAAACTACGGTAGACAGAGGCAAAGCGGATATAGGCCACCTTATCCAGCTTTTTTAACTCATCCATCACCAGGCTCCCGATCAGCTTACTGGCAACTTCACGCTCCCCCGTCGCCCGTAGCTGGCTTTTGATATGGGTGAGTGCAGTTTCGACCGCATCAGAATTAACCGGCCGTTTTTCCAGCGCTTTCATCAGGCCACTGCGCAGCTTGTCTTCATTGAATGGCTCACGCACATCATTGCTCTTGACCACGCGCGGCATCACCAGTTCGGCCACCTCAAAGGTCGTAAACCGTTCATGACACACCAGGCACTGGCGGCGGCGGCGCACAGAGGTGCCTTCCCCGACCAGACGGGAGTCGATCACTTTCGTATCCACGGCAGAACAGAATGGGCAATACATGACGCGTCCTGTTAATTCTAAAGAGTAACGGCTAGTGTACCGCGAACCCGGCTGTGTGCCAAAGGCACGTCGGCAAAACCGCCCTGATTTTATGCGGCTTACGCAACAAAATCCCTTATTTCTTTGCAGGCGATCAAGACCCGTTTGCTCTAAGATAATGTCATTCGCTTTAATCAAAAGGAAATGAACAATGACAAGCACTTATCTTCGTCTGTCACTGGGTTCGCTGCTGTTGCTGGCGGGCTGTGCCAGCGCGCCGCCTCAGCCAAAAATTAATCAGTTGCACAACGAAGTGGGTAAACTGACCCAGGAGATGCGAAAGCTCACTAAGCAGGCTGCCGCGCTTGAGCAACAGGGCAATCTGAACAGCGGTTCGGCACAGGGTGCCTGGCTGTTACCTGCAGCCAATACCGGCGTGATCCTGAAAAGTCAGGCCGGTGAGCTGAAGTTGTCGCTGAGTCATGTGCAGCAGGAGGCCAACGGAACCCGTGCCATCCTGCATATACGTGCCACCGGAGAGGCTCCCCTTCCGGCCTTTACGGCCCAGGTGGAATGGGGAGAACTTGACAGTACCACCGGTAAACCCCTGACGGTAAACAGCCAGGTACAGCCGATCGCGGTAGCCCGTGAACTGCTGCCCAAAACGGAAGTGACGCTGCCCCTGCGCTTGAGCAACCTTCCGCCTGAGCAGTTAGGGTATGTGCGGGTGCATGATGTCGTGGTCAGTCCGCCGCCTGCGGTGACAGCACCATAAAAAAGGGCCACGCGATGCGTGGCCCTTTCAGTTGGAGAAGGTTTAACCCATTAAGGCAGAATGGAAGGCTGGTCTGCGCCCTCTTTTTCCACTTTCTGCTGCAACATATGCTCGCGCTTCATGCCCAGCTTCAGCGCCAGCGCAGAGGAGACATAAATCGACGAGATAGTACCGATAGTGATACCGATCAGCATGGTTAACGAGAAACCTTTCAGCAACGCGCCGCCGAAGACAAACAGGATCATGACCATCGCCAGGGTTGTTACCGAGGTGATAATGGTACGACTCAGGGTCTGCGTCAGGGAGACGTTGGTGATGTCATAAGACGAACCGCGACGGATCTTGCGGAAATTCTCACGAATACGGTCTGATACCACGATCTTATCGTTTAGCGAGTAACCGATAACTGACATCAGTGACGCAATGATAGTCAGGTCAATCTCAACGTGGAACAGCGACAGCAGACCGGCAGTAATGATCACATCGTGCGCCAGCGCCAGTACCGTACCCAGTGCAAGACGCCACTCAAAGCGGAAACCGATGTAAATCAGAATGGCAATCAGGGCGGATAACAGCGCCATCCCGCCAGCCTGAGCCAGATCGCTCCCCACACTTGGGCCAACAAATTCAATACGCTTGACCGTGGCCTGCTGCTGGGTGGTCTGGTTGATCGTCGCCAGCACTTTCGCGCCCAGCTCCTGACCTGCATTCCCCTCACGCGGTGACATACGGACGATCACGTCACGGCTGCTGCCAAAGTTCTGCACCTGCGGCTCGTCAAATCCTGATTTCACCAGGCTGTCGCGCAGCAGATCCAGCTCAACGGGCTGCTCGAGGTTAATTTCAATCACCGTACCGCCGGTGAAATCCAGACCCCAGTTAAAACCGCGCACGCCCATGATGGCTACGGATGCAATCAACAACAGCACCGAGATGGCGAAAGCCAGCGTGTCCCAGCGCATAAAGTCATAGACTTTACGGCCGTGGTTCATTTGTTCAACACTATGTTCCTGTGACACAACGCACTCCTCAGATAGACAGCTTGTTGATGCGTTTGCCGCCGTACAACAGATTGGCGATGGCGCGAGTACCAATAATTGCGGTAAACATCGAGGTCGCAATACCGATTCCCGTGGTGATCGCAAAGCCTTTAATTGAACCTGTACCCACTGCGTACAGAATCAACACTTTGATCAGCGTCGTGACGTTAGCATCAACGATACTGGAGAACGCGCCTTTATAGCCCTCATGGATCGCCTGCTGAACGGAACGCCCGTTACGCAGCTCTTCCTTGATACGTTCGTTGATCAGGACGTTAGCATCGACCGCTACCGCCAGCGTCAGCACAATCCCGGCAATCCCCGGCATGGTCAGCGTAGCGCCAGGCAGCAGGGACATGATACCGACAATCAGCACCAGGTTTGCCAGCAGCGCACTGGTCGCAATCAGACCAAACTTCTTGTACCACACCACCATAAAGATGATGGAGGCGATCAGGCCCCACAGGCAGGCTTCCAGACCCTGAGTAATGTTCTGCTGACCCATTGTCGGGCCAATCGTACGCTCTTCAACAATCTGGATAGGCGCAATCAATGCACCGGCACGCAGCAGCAGCGAGAGCTGACGGGCTTCGTTCGGATTATTAATGCCGGTAATACGGAAGCTGTTACCCAGACGTGACTGGATATTGGCGACGTTGATGACCTCTTCCTGCTTCTCAAGAATGGCACGGCCGTTGGCGTCTTTCTTTCCGCTGTCTTTATACTCGACAAACAGAGTTGCCATCGCTTTACCGACGCTGTCCTTGGTGAAGTTGGACATGATGTTACCGCCCGCGCTGTCCAGGGAGATATTAACCTGTGGCTGGTTGTATTCATCCGTGCTGGAAGTGGAGTCAGTGATATGGTCACCAGTGAGGATCACACGCTTGTACAGCACAACAGGCTGGCCATCACGGGTGTCTTTCACTTCAGAGTCACCCGGTACACGGCCATTGGCCGCCGCCGTGGCATCCACGCTGGTATTCACCAGGCGGAACTCCAGAGTCGCTGTAGCGCCGAGGATCTCTTTCGCGCGAGCCGTGTCCTGAATACCCGGCAGTTCGACCACGATACGGTCAGAACCCTGGCGCTGTACCAGCGGTTCGGCCACGCCGAGTTGGTTCACACGGTTGCGCAGAATATTGATGTTCTGCTGCACCGCATATTCACGGGCTTCACGCAGACGTTCGTCACTCATTACCGCCGTCAGGGCATTGCTGCCGCTGCTGTTGATGACCATATCGCGGTGACGACCTGTCAGGTAAGTGACGGCCTGATCGCGTGCGGCGGCATCACGGAAACGAATTTCCATACCGTAATTGTTGGTTTTACGAACGTTAACGTAAGGAATGCTTTTCTCACGCAGATCGCTACGCAGGCTGTCGATATTCTGCTCCTGGAGTTTACCCAGAGCCGTATCCATATCCACTTCCATCAGGAAGTGAACACCGCCACGCAGATCAAGACCGAGTTTCATCGGTTCAGCGTTGAGCATGGCAAGCCATGATGGCGTCGCAGGGGCGAGGTTAAGCGCCACAACGTAACTATCGCCAAGCGTTTTGATAATCGCTTCACGCGCGCGCATCTGCACGTCAGTGTTGGCGAAACGCGCCATAATAGCGCCATTTTCCAGCGCCAGTGATTTGGCCTGAATATTATCTTGTTTTAATGCGGTCTGGATCTGAACCAGCGTTTGCTCACTGGCGGCGCTTCCGCGCGCACCAGTGATCTGAACGGCCGGATCCTCACCATACAGGTTAGGCAGTGCATACAGCAGACCGACGAGTAACACGACGATCAGCATGATGTACTTCCACAAAGGATAACGGTTTAACACGGCAGTTCCCTTAGGGAAATCGAAAATTAAAGCGCCTTCATTGTACCTTTCGGCAGAACGGCGGCAACGAAGTCACGTTTGACCACAACTTCAGTGGTTTCGTTCAGTGCGATAGCAACATAGCCGGTTTCAGCGACTTTAGTCACACGGCCTACCAGACCACCGGTCGTCAGCACTTCATCACCTTTAGAAATGGAGTCCATCAGTTTCTTGTGCTCTTTCGCACGTTTCTGCTGAGGGCGCAGGATCATAAAGTAGAAAATCAGACCAAACACAACCAGCATAATCACCAGAGAGTAAGGACTTCCCTGAGATGGTGCTGCGGCTGCTACGGCATCAGAAGTGAAAAAGCTCATTAAATTTCCCTCATTTGTTTAATTATCAGACGGTAATGGCGGAACCGCCAGACCCGTCCGTTGGTAGAATTCAGTGACAAACTGCTCTAATTGACCTGCTTCGATAGCCTGGCGTAACCCGGCCATCAGACGCTGATAGTAACGCAGGTTATGGATGGTGTTGAGACGCGCACCCAAAATTTCGTTACAGCGATCAAGGTGATACAGATAAGCACGGCTGTAATTGCGGCAGGTATAGCAGTCGCATTCGGCATCCAGCGGAGACGTATCATCTTTATATTTCGCATTGCGGATTTTCACCACGCCGTCGGTCACAAAAAGATGGCCGTTACGCGCATTACGGGTAGGCATCACGCAGTCAAACATATCGATACCCCGGCGCACGCCCTCTACCAGGTCCTGTGGCTTACCCACGCCCATTAAGTAGCGCGGCTTATCCTCGGGAAGCTGCGGGCAGACATGTTCCAGAATACGGTGCATGTCTTCTTTTGGTTCACCGACCGCCAGGCCGCCCACAGCGTACCCATCAAAGCCAATATCTACCAGTCCTTTAACTGAGACATCACGTAAATCTTCGTAAACTCCGCCCTGAATAATACCGAACAGCGCGTTCTTATTACCCAGTGAATCAAAGCGATCGCGGCTGCGCTGTGCCCAGCGCAATGACATCTCCATTGAGCGTTTGGCGTAATCCCAGTCAGCTGGGTACGGGGTACATTCATCGAAGATCATCACGATGTCAGATCCCAGGTCGAACTGGATCTCCATCGATTTTTCAGGATCAAGGAAGATCGCATCACCATTGATCGGATTGCGGAAATGCACGCCCTTTTCAGTGATCTTACGGATATCACCCAAGCTGAACACCTGGAAACCGCCAGAGTCAGTCAGAATCGGTCCTTTCCACTGCATAAAGTCATGCAGATCACCGTGCAGTTTCATGATCTCCTGGCCCGGGCGCAACCACAGATGGAAGGTGTTGCCGAGGATGATCTGCGCACCGGTATCCAGCACTTCTTCAGGCGTCATTCCCTTTACCGTGCCGTAGGTGCCCACCGGCATAAACGCCGGAGTTTCCACCACGCCACGCTCAAAAACCAGACGGCCACGGCGCGCGCGACCATCAGTTGTGTCTAATTCAAACTTCACATTGCCTCCATCAGAGAAACAGTCTGATGTTAATGGTTAAAAAGGGCCGGACGGTGCCGCCCCCCTGGAAAGGATTACTGACCCGGAATTTCGCTGACAGCCTGCGGATTACGGGTAATAAACATCGCATCACCATAGCTGAAGAAGCGATATTTTTCAGCTACGGCCTGCTGATAAGCGTGCATCGTATGCTGATAGCCTGCAAATGCCGAAACCAGCATAATCAACGTGGATTCCGGCAGGTGGAAATTGGTCACCAGCACATCAATGATCTGATAGTGATAACCGGGATAGATAAAGATGCTGGTGTCGCCAAAGAATGGCGCAATCAGCGCATCCCGGGACGCCTGCGCGGCGCTCTCCAGTGAACGTACTGAGGTGGTGCCCACGGCAATCACCCGGTTGCCACGTGCTTTACATGCCAGCACGGCATCCACCACGTCCTGCGGCACTTCCGCATACTCGGCGTGCATGATGTGATCTTCAATGGTGTCTACGCGCACGGGCTGGAAAGTCCCGGCCCCGACGTGCAGGGTCACAAACGCGGTCTCAACGCCTTTCTCCCGCAGGGCGGCGAGCAGGGGCTCATCAAAATGCAGTCCTGCCGTGGGTGCCGCTACCGCGCCGGGTTTCTGGCTGTACACCGTCTGGTACAGCTCGCGGTCAGCGTCTTCATCCGGGCGATCAATATACGGCGGCAGCGGCATATGGCCGATGTCATTCAGGATATCCAGTACCGGACGCGGATCGTGAAATTCGATTTCAAAGAGGGCATCATGGCGGGCCTGCATGGTGGCCGACACGTTTTCCTCGTCGCCCAACAACAGCTCACTGCCGGGCTTGGGGGCTTTCGACGCGCGCACATGTGCCAGCACGCGTTTGTCGTCCAGCATACGCTCGATCAGCACTTCGATTTTACCGCCGCTGGCTTTACGGCCAAAAATACGTGCCGGGATCACCCGGGTATTGTTAAACACCAGCAGGTCGCCGGGATTGAGCTTATCCAGCAAATCGGTGAAGACCCCATGCGTCAGTTCGCCATCCGGGCCATTGAGCGACAGCAGACGGCAACCGCTGCGCTGGGCCTGCGGATAGTGGGCAATCAAAGATTCAGGTAACTCAAAGTTAAAATCGGCAACGCGCATGGTCATTTACAATCCGGGAAATCAGGGCGCACATTCTAGCTGAAAACTGCTCATAGCTAAACAATCTGCTGACTATCCCTGAAAACTATTGGCAAAATAAGTCCAATGCCGCCGGCACACCCGCTGCTTGAAGTCTGCCCGCTATAGGTTAGAATCCCGCCATGAATTATCTTGCCCACCTCCATCTTGCCACCCTTGCCGACAGCTCACTGCTGGGCAATATGATGGCCGATTATGTTCGCGGTAATCCTTACCAACAGTGGCCCGCGCCTGTTGCTGAAGGCATTGCCCTGCACCGCCGCATTGACGCGCTGACGGATGCACTGCCGGAAGTCCGCAGCGCGCGCCAGCTCTTCCGCAGTGAAACACGCCGTGTGTCCCCCATTACCCTTGATGTCATCTGGGATCATTTTCTGTCATCTCACTGGGATACACTGGTGCCGGAAATTTCTTTGCCAGCTTTTTTGTCACATGTCAGAAGTGTGATCGAACCTCAACTTGGTCCCACGCCGGAACGCTTCCAGACTCTTAACCATCACTTATGGAAAGGACGCTGGATGGAGCGCTACGCCGAAGCGCCGTTCCTGCAGAACGTGTTACAGGGTATGGCCAGCCGCCGTCCTAAGCTGGCCGCACTGGAAGAGAGTTACCGCGATTTTGTCGATAACTATCAGCGCCTTGAAGAGTTTTTCTGGCAGCTTTATCCGCGCATGATGACGCAGGCAGTACGGCGTGAACTCTAAAAGTCATTGCCACTTTTACACCTTGCCCTTTTTCAAAAAAGGGCTATTGTATGATACTGCTTTATAATTACTCGAATTTTGATAGGTACAACCTATCCGAATAATCGGTACAGCACGCTGGCCCGACACCGGGCACGCCCCGTATACTGCCTGCGTCTTGTCACCTTACTTCAACTTACTTTTACAGGAGTGAACATGGTCCTGGTTACTCGTCCAGCCCCAGATTTTACTGCCGCCGCCGTCCTGGGCAACGGTGAAATCGTAGAGAACTTCAACTTTAAAAAACACACCGCTGGTAAAGCCACCGTTGTGTTCTTTTGGCCAATGGACTTCACCTTCGTATGCCCTTCTGAGCTGATCGCTTTCGACAAGCGTTATGCCGAATTCCAGAAGCGTGGCGTAGAAGTTGTGGGTGTTTCCTTCGATTCAGAGTTCGTGCATAACGCATGGCGTAAAACGCCGGTTGATAAAGGCGGCATCGGCGAAGTTCAGTACGCGATGGTTGCTGACATCAAACGTGAAATCCAGAAAGCCTACGGCATTGAGCACCCGGATGCGGGCGTTGCTCTGCGTGGTTCTTTCCTGATCGACAAAGCCGGTGTGGTTCGTCACCAGGTGGTTAACGATCTGCCACTGGGTCGTAACGTCGATGAAATGCTGCGCATGGTTGACGCGCTGCAGTTCCACGAAGAGCACGGCGAAGTGTGCCCGGCTCAGTGGGAAAAAGGAAAAGAAGGTATGGGCGCATCACCGGAAGGTGTGGCTAAATACCTGTCTGAGAATGCTGCGAAGCTGTAATTACCGCTGCGTTTTCAATAAAGCTCGCTTCGGCGGGCTTTTTTTTCGTCTGTCCTCCCCTTCTCCGCACCTTTCGTCACACCTGTATGAAAAACTTTGTAATGATGCCCACTGGTACAGACACCACAACAAGGATGATCCTGATGAAAAAGCACGCTTTGCGTTTTTCCCTCGCCGCCCTGCTCAGTTCGCTCAGCCTGCTCGCTCAGGCCGCGCCCCATTACGTGCTGGAAAAAGTGGTGGAAGTCAGCCGTCATGGGGTGCGCCCCCCTACGGCAGACAACCGTAAAGAGATGGAAACCGGCAGTGGCCGCCCCTGGGCCACGTGGCTGACAGCTGACGGCCAGTTGACCGGCCACGGCTATACTGCAGCCTGGTTAAAAGGGCAATATGAGGGCAATGAATACCGCCGGGCCGGACTGATCGGGGCCGGTTGTCCCACTGAGAAGGATATTTTCGTCTGGGCCAGCCCGCTGCAGCGTACACGCGCTACCGCCGAAGCGCTGACGGACGGCGCGTTTCCCGGCTGCGGTCTGACCGTGCATTTCTCACCCGTGCATAACGACCCGCTGTTTCAGAACGACAGCCCGGGCGACGTCACGCTGGATGCACAGAAGCAACGTGCAGGCGCGCTTAAAGCCCTGGGGGGAAGCCTCAGCGAGGCACAAAAACGGCTTCAGCCGGAAATTTCCCTGCTGAAAAAAGCTGTCTGCCTGCCAGACCTGCCCTGCCCGGTGTTTGATAAGACGTGGGAAATTAAATTCGCCTCTGACGGGCGTATTATGATCACCGGCCTGGATACACTGGCCGCGATGGCCGAAACTCTGCGCCTGGAGTGGAGTGAGAATAAACCTCTCAGTCAGGTAGCGTTTGGTCATGCCTCCAGCGCCAGGGAGATGGGGAAACTGATGGCCATGCTGACGCCGAAATATGACGCCACCAACGATCAGCCCTACGTTGCGCAGCGCGGCGGCTCTCTGTTTATGGATCAGATTGCCAAAGCGCTCCAGCAGGGGGTTTCCCCTCAGGACAATGCGCCGCCGGATACCCGCTGGCTGCTGTACGTTGCCCATGACGTAAATATCGCCTATCTGCGTACCCTGCTGAACTTCAGCTGGCAGCAGGGGGACTATCCGCGCGGCACCGTTCAGCCTGCCGGAAGTCTGGTATTTGAACGCTGGCAGGATACAGACAGCGGTAAACGCTATATCCGCGTCGTGTTCCGCGGACAGAGCCTCAATCAGATACGCAATCTGACGCCACTCGGTGAGCAGCATCCACTGCTGGCCACCGAGTGGCACTATGCCGGCTGTCAGAAAACGGAGGCAGGTACCCTTTGTCCGTACGACAGCGCCCTTCAGCGCTTGCGCCAGCACATCGACCCATCGCTACTGCGCCCGGTCAGCTATGCGCAGTAAATCATTCCCGCAGTGATGCTGCCCTGAGGCCGGGAAGATATTGCCGGTGCCGCTTCCCGCCTCAGCACGCGAAAGGCGTGCTCTGCTGGTCAGGCTCCTGTAACAGCCTGTACCCGATACGCACAGCGGCGGGCCTGGCTGAGGATGTGCTCCACGCGAACCACCTCAGCCTCCAGGACTTCACTGAAAATGGCCTGCTCAGCGCGACAGAACCCCTGACAGCTGGCTGCGGCCGCGCAAATCGGGCAGTGGTTTTCAATCAGCAGCAGGCTGCCATCTTCCTGCACCGCGTATTCCGCCATATACCCCTCTGCAGAACGTATCTCTGCCAGACGCGCCACCCGCGCCGTCAGGTCTGAAAGGGCTGACAGCTCCTGGCGATAGAACTCACGGGTTTTCTCCTCGCGTCTGGCAATCAGCATGTCAATCGCCTGTTCACCGAAGGATTCACGCACCACATCCAGCAGTTGTACCGTGAGTTCAGGATGGGTATCCGGAAATTGTTTCTGCCCCTCCGGAGTAAGCTGCCAGAACTGGGAGGGACGCCCGACGCCTCGCGCCTGCGAAAATGCGGCCACCAGCCCTTCCGTTGCCAGCTTATTGAACTGCTGACGTGCCGCTTCAGCGGTCATGCCCAGCACGTTTCCCGCCTCAGAAGCCTGCTGCGGTCCACGCGTTTTCAGCAAATGAAGCAGTCTCTGTGATGTCGATAAATGCTCTTTAGCCTCGGCAGGCCAGGGATGTGTTGACAACATTTTTCTGCCTCAAATAATATAACAAGCGTTTTCTTGTTTTATTAATTTAACTCAGGGCATGAAAGCAGGCAACCCTGAGTGACTCACTATCGTCGTTTAAGGACGCCATTATGTCATCTCATGAAGGAAACTGGGGGGATCTTCTTTCCGGTAAGAATGCCCTGCGCTCTGTCGCGCTATCTGGTGGCGTGGCACTTCACGCTATTAATATTTACATCGCGACCACCGTGCTGCCTTCCGTCGTTAAAGAGATCGGCGGACTCACTCTGTACGCCTGGAATACCACGCTGTTTGTGGTTGCCTCAATTATCGGTTCGGCGCTGACCAGCCGGACGTTAAGTCGCGCCGGGTCACGAGGGACTTACGCTCTCTCCATTCTGCTGTTTGTTGCCGGTTCTCTGCTGTGCGCGCTGGCCCCCAATATGCTGACAATGTTAGTGGGGCGCTCCATTCAGGGCCTTGGCGGTGGTTTCATGTTTGCCCTGGGCTACAGCATGATTTACGAGGTCTTTGAAAGAGCGCTGTGGCCGCGTGCCTTTGCCCTGATCTCGGGGATGTGGGGGGTGGCCACGCTGATCGGCCCGGCGATTGGGGGCATCTTTGCCGATATAGATGCATGGCGGCTGGCCTTTGTTTTCCTGCTCCCCATGACAGCGATCTACGCCTGGGTGGTATGGCGGGCTTTGCCTGCGGAGAGTCGTCAACGCAGGCCAGCCGGCCGCCTGCCACTGATACAGCTGTTGCTGCTCACCGGCGCAGTCCTGGCCATCAGTATCGGCAGTACGAAATCACAACTGAGTGCCAACCTCACAGGGGTGGCCCTGGCCATGCTGATGATAGCGCTGTTAATCCGCCAGGAATGGGTGAGTGAGGCCTGCCTGCTGCCACGTAATGCACTGCGCCTGCGTTCCCCGCTGCTGAGTCTTTATCTCACCATCGGCCTGCTGGTGGTGGGCATGACCAGCGAAACCTTTGTTCCCTATTTCCTGCAGAACCTCCATGGTCAGACCCCGCTGATATCCGGCTATCTGGCCGCGCTGATGGCGGCAGGCTGGACGCTGGCGGAAATCTGGAGCTCAGGCTGGCGAGCGAAAAAAGTGTCGCGGGCTATCGTCGCCGGCCCCCTGCTTGTGCTGGCCGGGATGGTAATACTGGCTTTCTTCTTTCCGTTACAAAGCGACTCGGGTCGTATGCTGGTGGTGATCATTTCACTGGGGTTGTTGCTGGTGGGTTTTGGCATTGGTCTGGGCTGGCCCCATCTGCTGACGCGCGTGCTGGATGTCACCCCCCGTGACGAGCAGGATGCCGCTGCCGCCTCAATTTCCACAGTACAACTTTTTGCTACCGCGTTAGGTGCGGCACTGGCAGGGATGCTGGCCAACCTGGGAGGATTGAATGTACCCGGCGGCGTGGAAGGTGCCAGCAGTGCAGCAAGGATGGTGTTTAGCGTGCTTGCTGTCGCGCCGCTGCTGGCGTTCTTCAGTGCCAGACGGGCAGCGTTGTCTCAATAAGTAAGAAGGATAATGCTGGTCAGTTAAGCTGACCAGCACTGAGGGCTTATCGATTTTTGCGTTTCACCCACTGCCAGCTTATCAGCAACAGCAGGATCCAGCCCATCCCAACATAGAGCGATATGCGGGTGTCCGGAAAATAGCCGATCAGCCCAATCACAAACATCAGGAACAGGATGCCAACCATCGCGGTCGCCGATCCCCCCGGCAGCGCAAACTTCAGTGCGTTCTTTTGCTCAGGGGTCAGCGTGCGACGGAAGGCAATCTGAGAGAAGAGGATCATAATCCACACCCAGACGGTGGCAAAGGTTGCCAGCGAGGCAATAACCAGGAATACTTTTTTTGGCATCAGGTAGTTCAGGTATACCGCCACCAGCATCGCCATCATCATGGCCAGCACCGTCACCCAGGGAATACCCCGACGTGATACGCTGGCAAACACCTTCGGCGCATGCCCCTGCTCAGCCATACCATGAAGCATTCGCCCCACGCCAAATACATCGCTATTAATCGCTGACAGTGAAGCGGTGATGACCACAAAGTTCAGTATGGCTGCCGCTGCCGCAATGCCCAAATGCTGGAACGTGAGCACAAACGGACTGCCATTGGTTCCCACCTGATTCCATGGATAAATCGACATAATCACAAACAGCGTGCCGACATAAAAAATCAGAATTCGCAGCGGGACGGTATTTATCGCCTGGGGAATGGATACCTGAGGGTCTTTTGCTTCACCTGCTGTAATACCAATAATTTCAATGCCGCCGAAGGCAAACATCACCACCTGCAGCGACAGCACCACGCCAATCCAGCCGTTAGGAACAAAGCCACCATGCGTCCACAGATTGCTGATCCCGGTGGCCTGGCCACCGTTGCCGATGCCCCAGAAAATGATGCCAAAACCGGCGACGATCATCACCATGATAGTGGCGACTTTGAACAGCGACAGCCAGAACTCGACTTCCCCAAACACTTTCACTGTGGCGAGATTCAGCGCGCCGATAATCAGCACGACGCTCAGTACCCAGATCCAGTGCGCCACATCCGGAAACCACACGCCCATGTAAATACCAAAGGCAGTCACATCGGCAATCGCGACAATAAGAATTTCAAAACAATAGGTCCAGCCAGTGATATAGCCAGAGAGAGGACCAAGGTAGTCACGTGCATAACGGGAAAAGGAGCTGGCCTGCGGGTTGTTCACTGACATCTCGCCCAGCGCACGCATAATAATATAGGCGGCGGCCCCGCCAATAAGGTAGGCGATCAAAACGCCTGGGCCAGCCATTCTGATGGCATCAGCCGAGCCGTAAAATAACCCAGTGCCAATGGCAGAACCCAGAGCCATAAAACGAATATGGCGGGTGCTCAGTCCTTTTTTGAGTGTTGTACTTGTCATATTTCCACCTGTCGGCCCCTTACCGGCAAGAAGGTAAGGGGGATTTTACAACGCTATTGCTGATGCGCAGTAACCGACTGGCGGCCTGAAACGCGATCGTACACGGCCGCCAATACCAGCATCACCAGAGAAGGCGGCAACCATGCCAGCCCCTGATCGGCTAAGGGCAGATTTTGGGTAATTGCTGGCAGCATTGCCTTAAAGTTGGTGCTTTTTATTGCATCGACAATGCCAAATACCAGACTGACCAGCATGACCGGAGCAATAATTATCGTGCTTTTCTTCCACCATTTCAGGGTAAAACTCAACAGTACCAGCACGATACAAGGCGGGTAAATCGCAGTTAACACTGGAATTGAGATCTGAATCAGATGGCTGAGACCAAGATTTGACACCACCATGGAGAACAGCCCCAGAATAAACACCAACTGACGGTAGGTTAGAGGCAATAACTGCTCAAAAAACTCCGCACAGGCACAGGTCAGCCCCACCGCCGTCACCATACAGGCTACAAAAATCAGCGCAGCAAGGAACAGGCTGCCCATGTTGCCAAACGTATGTTGAACATAGGCATGGAGAATGGCCGCACCATTCGCATCCTGGGCAACGATAGAGGCACTGTCAGAGCCGAGTTTAAACAGTGCAAGGTAGACCAGCGTCAGGCCCACCCCGGCAATCAGTCCGGCGATAACGGTGTAACGCGTCAGCAGTTTCGCATCGCTGATCCCACGTGAGCGGGCAGCGTTCACAATCACGATCCCAAACACCAGCGCCCCGAGAGTATCCATGGTCAGATAACCGTTCACAAAGCCGCTGGAAAAGGCCGCTCGCTGGTAATCCACCGTGGCAGGTGAAAGGCCCCCTGCTGGCCACAGCAGCGCTGCTACGCCCAGTACGGTCAGGGCAAAAATTTTCAGCGGGGCCAGTACGTGGCCAACGGTATCCAGCAGTTTGCCCGGATAGAGGGAAATACCAATGACCAGAGCGAAGTAAACCATGCTGTAAATGGCCAGTGGCCATTCGCCATCGCCCGACAGCGGTGCAATCCCCACTTCAAACGACACGGTCGCCGTGCGTGGCGTTGCAAACAGAGGTCCGACGGCCAGATAGCACACTGTAGCCAGCACCACGCCAGCGGCTTTTCCGATCGGTAAGCTGAGGGCATCAATACCGCCGCCGACGCGCGCCAGCGCAATGACGGTCATCACCGGCAGACCCACGGCCGTGATTAAAAAGCCAAGCGCGGCGATCCAGACGTGCTCGCCGGACTGAATGCCCACCATCGGTGGGAAGATGATGTTCCCGGCCCCCACAAACAGGGCAAACGTCATAAAGCCCAGTGCCAGAATATCTTTGGAAGTTAAACGATGTGTCATAAGAAATCGTGTTGCCCGTGATGGTGTGAAAAATCGTGTTATCAGGCTTTTTTATAAAGACCTGTGCCCCTGATGGCTCTAAATACGTGGTCTGATGCAACCTATGCAGTGGAAATCACTTACATTAGGATTATCAACAGCGAATGTGAGCTGATTATTTTCTGTATGCAGAGGGATGACGAAAAAACGGGGGTAAGTAGAACGTTTATAGCGGCGAAAGGCAATACGGGATCGGAAAAGCAGGATGATATAGTGCAAAAAACTGCATAACCAGTGCATATATTTAGTTATAAGAAAAAATGCGTTACATGATTTGTATTTTTTTTGCCCGGCTCGGCGTTAATTTCTGCACTATATGTACTGCTGATGCACAAAGGGCGCGCAAACTCGCGCCCCGTACACAGAATGATGCTGACCTACCAGACGCGGCTGGCGGCCTCCACGACCAGACGTACTTTTGCCCACTGCTGTTCTTCGGTCAGGCTGTTGCCCTCTTCGGTGGAGGCAAACCCACACTGCGGGCTGAGGCAGAGTTGATCCAGGCTGACAAAGCGAGCGGCTTCATGCAGACGTTTTTCTACTGTTTCCACCGCTTCCAGTTCACCGGTCTTGGTCGTCACCAGGCCCAGCACCACCTGCTGTTTGCCTGGCTTGATAAAGCGCAGTGGCTCGAAGCCGCCTGAACGTTCGTTATCATACTCCAGGAAGAAGGCATCAATGTTGACTCCGCCAAACAGAATTTCTGCCACCGGTTCATAGCCACCTTCAGAAATCCAGGTGGAACGGAAGTTACCGCGACAGACATGCAAACCGATCACCAGGTCGTCCGGCTTACCTTCAATCGCCTTATTCAGCACGCGGGCATAAGTGCGCGCCAGCGCTTCCGGATCGTCACCGCGCTCACGGATCTGCTGTTTCTGATCGTCAGAACAGAGATAGGCCCAGACCGTATCGTCCAGCTGCAGATAGCGACATCCGGCCTTATAAAAAGCATTAATCGCATCACGATAAGTCCGGGCAAGATCGTCAAAATAGACATCAAGATCAGGGTAAACATCAGCATCAATGACTTTACGCCCACCGCGAAAATGCAGCACGCTGGGGCTTGGGATGGTCATTTTGGCGACAGCATCACCGCTGATGCTTTGCAGGAAGCGGAAATCATTCAGCATCGGATGGTCGCTGAAGCCAAGCTTACCGGTCACTTTCACGCCGCGCGCTTTGGTCTGTACGCCGTTAAACTGAATGCCCTGTTCAGCCTCATAGCGCTCCACCCCATCCAGTCCGTCAAAGAAGTCGAAGTGCCACCAGGCGCGACGGAACTCGCCATCGGTCACCACCTGCAAGCCACTTTCACGCTGGCGAGCCACAACCTGACGGATCGCATCATCTTCCACCCGGCGCAGCGCAGCGGCATCGATCTCACCGGTTTCGAACTGCTTACGGGCCTGTTTAATTTCAGCGGGACGAAGGTAGCTGCCCACCACTTCGGCACGGTATGGGGTGAATGTTGTCATGATGAAAGCCTCCTGGCCTGCGCGTGGCCGCATAATTTAGTGACGAAATAGTTACCGTAGGTTATCCATAGACTTCCGGACGTCTACATGTCTGTCACTAAGAGTGTCATGAGAATCTTTCAGGGGCAAACGAGGAAATTTCACCGTACATGAATAAAATTCAACTTTGCTTATTGTCGCCGCTTGCTGTCACGGCGCTAACATCGCGCGGGCGCGCTGCATTTGCTGCTCCGACAGCGGCAGATAGCCCGCCTGACTGACCAGCGCCTGCCCCTGCGGCGAGAGCGCTAAACGCAGAAATGCGGCGGTGAGGGGCTCCAGCGGTTTATCCGGGGCTTTATTGACGTAAATATAGAGGGGACGGGCATAGGGATAGCGTCCGCTGCGGATATTGTCGATGCTGGGCGCAATCCAGTCGTTGCCCTCTCGCGCCACCGGCACGGTTTTTACCCCGCTGATATGAAACCCGGCGCTGGCATAACCAATTCCGTTCAGCGTTCCTGCTACCGCCTGCACGACGGCTGCCGATCCGGGATACTCGCCGACATCGTGGCGAAAATCGCCGTTACACAGCGCCTGCTGTTTGAAAAACCCCCAGGTTCCGGAGGCCGAGTTACGGCCAAAGCGCTGCAGGCCCCGTGTCGCCCAGCCGGGCTGAGTAAGCTGTAAATCCCCCCAGGTTCGGGGCACCGACAGGCCACCACAGCGGCGGGTAACAGAAAAAATGGCATCCAGCTGCTGTGCATTCAGACCGGTAAGCGGATTGTCCTGATTGACCACCACCACCAGCGCATCCATTGCCACCGGAACGGCCAGTGGGGGATAGCCGTAGTTATCCTCAAACAGCTGACGCTCGGTGGCCTGCATCGGTCGGCTCATCGCCCCAAGCTGGGCGGCCCCGGCCGCCAGTGCGGTCGGAGCTGTTGATGAACCCGCCGCCTGGATCTGAACGTTTACCCCAGGGTACTGCCGGTTAAAGCTATCCCCCCACAAGGCCATCAGGTTACCCAGCGTGTCAGAGCCGACGCTGGTCAGATTGCCTGCCAGCATTCCCTCTTTCGCCGTCGCCGGTGACATCACCAGCACCAGCGCCAGCGCGATTAACGTTTTCATTGCATGGGTTCCGTAAGACTTAACGCAGCGCATTCTCAGCCAGTCCGGCACTGACAATCAATCTGAGTGGTAGCTGAAAGCTGAAACAGGTTTCGCTGCCGGGCTTGCTGGTGATATCCAGCCGCGTATTGTGGTGGCTGAGCGCGTGTTTGACAATCGCCAGCCCTAATCCGCTGCCGCCGGTCTGTCGGGAACGCGCTTTATCCACCCGGTAGAAACGCTCTGTCAGCCGCGGCAGGTGTTCCGGTGCGATGCCCGGCCCGTTATCTTTCACCTTAAACTGGGCCCCCTGGGGGTTGCGCAGCCAGCTGACATCAATGCGCGTCCCATCCGGCGTATGATTGACGGCGTTATACACCAGATTAGAAATCGCACTACGCAGTTGCTCGTCATTGCCAAACACGCGCAAATGGGGGTCCGTGTGAAAATGAATCTCATGGCGGCCATTACTGAGGGTTTCCGCTTCCCGCTGCAGGACCCGGAGCATCATCGGCACATCCACTTTTTCCTGCAGATCGAGCGCGGGAGCCGCCTCAATGCGGGATAAGGTCAGCAGCTGTTTCACCAGACTGTCCATGCGTTTGGTTTGCTCCTGCATGGTATGCAAGGCCTTGTCACGCAGACTGCCCTCCAGCACGGAGTCATTCATCATCTCCAGGTAGCCCTGCAGCACGGTTAACGGCGTACGTAGCTCATGGCTGACATTCGCAAAGAAATTGCGGCGTGCGCCCTCCAGCTGGTGCATCTGCGTCACATCTCGCGCCACCAGTAGCCACTGCCCTTCACTGTAGGGCATTACGCGGAACTCAAGATGACGGTGGCTGTTCAGCACCAGCGTCAGCGGACGGGTAAAATCGCGCTGGCGCAGATAACGGGTAAACTCAGGATAACGCAGTAAATTCAGGATGTTCTGGCCGTTATCTTCCGGCCAGCGCAGCCCCAGCATCTGCTGTGCCAGACCGTTACACCAGAAAATGGTGCCCTCTTCGGTGGTCAGTACCACCGCATCGGGCAGTGATTCGGCACCACTGCGAAAGCGCTTGATCAGATGGCCGAGCTCACGGCGGCGGCGGCGGTTACGCGCCTGCATTTGATACAGGCCGTAGAACAGTGGTTCCCAGCTGCCACGGCCGCTGGGAGGTGTCATGCTGCGGTCAACCCACAGCCAGTGAGAGAGTCGAAGTAAATTGTTGAAATGAAAACCCAGCACACACAGTACTGAGACTAACAGCAGCCAGGGCAGCCCGCCCACCAGCAGCCCGAGGATCAGTGCGGGCAGACCGGCGAGCAACAGCTCAAGCAATAATCTCTTCCAGGAGAGGCGTTCCAACACGGTTCAGACTCCAGCGCGAACGATCAATAGCGTGCAGAGAAACGATAACCTGTTCCGCGAACCGTCTGCACCATACGATCGTGCCCGGTCAGTTCCAGCGCTTTACGCAAACGACGGATATGGACGTCGACGGTACGATCTTCGACGTAAACGTTAGTCCCCCAGACGTGGTTTAGCAACTGCTCGCGGCTGTAGACACGTTCCGGGTGGGTCATAAAGAAGTGCAGTAATTTATATTCCGTCGGCCCCATTTCCAGCGGCTGCGTGTCGGACATCACGCGATGCGAGGACGGGTCAAGACTCAGCCCCTGCATCTCGATAACCTCTTCCACTGCCATCGGGGAGATACGACGCATCACGGCCTTGATGCGTGCCACCAGCTCTTTCGGTGAAAAAGGTTTGGTGATGTAATCATCCGCGCCCACTTCCAGGCCACGTACGCGATCCTCTTCCTCACCGCGCGCCGTCAGCATCATCACCGGAATATCCCGGGTCATGGCTTCACGCTTCAGGTGTTTGATAAACTGGATGCCTGAACCGCCCGGTAACATCCAGTCCAGCAGGATGAGATCCGGCCAGGGCTCAATCAGCAAGTTAACTGCGCTGTCATAGTCCTCGGCTTCGATCGGTTGATAGTCATTTTGTTCCAGAACGAAACACAACATCTCACGGATTGGGGCTTCATCTTCCACCACCAGAATTCGCTTGGCCATTATTGCTCCTGCTGCTGTGACAGGTTGTCACGGGGATATGCGGCGCCATTATGCGTCAGTTTTATGACACTTTTATGAAAAAAGCACCCCCTGAAGGCATTGATGGACTTAAATAAAATCCCCCGCACCGCATTAATCTGCCTGGCGTGAATAATTCGGCAGGCAGGACGGGTATACTTCCCGCCATGCATTTCCGCCATGAAAGGACCCCCATGCGCATCATTCATACTGCCGACTGGCATCTTGGCCAGTTTTTCTACACCAAAAGCCGGGCGGCTGAGCACCAGGCCTTTCTTGACTGGCTGCTGGAAAAAGCAGAAGCGCAGCAGGCGGACGCCATTATCGTCGCCGGGGATATTTTTGATACCGGTTCGCCGCCGAGCTACGCACGCGAGCTGTATAACCGCTTTGTCGTCAGACTCCAGCAAACCGGCTGTCAGCTGGTGATCCTGGGCGGTAACCACGATTCGGTGGCGATGCTGAACGAATCGCGCGAGCTGCTGGCGTGCCTGAATACCCGGGTGATCGCGGCTGCCAGTGACGATGTCAGCCAGCAGGTCCTGATGCTGAATCGCCGCGATGGCCAGCCCGGCGCGCTGCTCTGCGCGATCCCCTTTTTACGTCCACGCGATATTCTGCGTAGCCAGAGCGGACAGTCAGGGCGGGAGAAGCAGCAAAGCCTGCTGGAAGCCATTACCGATCATTATCAACGTTGCTGGCAGGAGGCGCTGAGGCAGCGGGAGGCGCTGGGACTGACGCTGCCCATTATAGCGACCGGCCATCTGACCACTCTGGGGGTGACCAAAAGCGACGCCGTGCGCGATATTTACATCGGCACACTGGACGCCTTCCCCGCCGACTGTTTTCCCCCGGCAGACTACATTGCCCTCGGCCACATTCACCGTGCCCAGCGCATTGCCAACAGCGACCATATTCGTTACAGCGGCTCACCCATTCCGCTCAGTTTTGATGAGTTGGGTAAAGCCAAAAGCGTGTTTCAGGTCGACTTCGACGCGGGCCGTTTCGTTGCCGCTGAGGCGCTGCCGATCCCGTCCTTCCAGCCGATGCAGATGATTAAAGGATCGCTGGAGCAGATCGAACAGCAGCTGGCGGCGCTGACGCCCGATCCGCAGGGCAGAACCATCTGGCTGGATATTGAAATCGTCACCGAGGCCTATCTCAGTGAGTTACAGCGCCGCATTCAGGAGCTGACCGCACCGCTGCCGGTGGAGGTGGTGCTGTTGCGCCGCAGCCGCGAACAGCGGGAGCAGGTTATCGCCCGGCAAAATAATGAAACCCTTAGCGAACTGAGCGTTGAGGAGGTTTTTTCCCGCCGCCTGGCCCAGGAAACCGATGAACCGGAACGTCAGGCGCGGGCCAGCGCGCTCTTTGCTCAAACGCTCGAAGCGGTGCGCCATGAGGAGCAGCCCCGATGAAAATCCTGACCTTACGCTTTAAAAACCTCAATTCGCTCAAAGGTGAATGGAAAATTGATTTTACCGTTGAGCCGTTTGCCAGCAACGGGCTGTTTGCCATCACCGGCCCGACCGGTGCGGGAAAAACCACGCTGCTGGATGCCATCTGCCTCGCGCTGTATCACGAAACCCCACGGCTCAAGAGCATTACCCAGTCACAAAATGACCTGATGACGCGTGATACTGCCGAATGTCTGGCCGAGGTGGAATTTGAGGTAAAAGGGGTGGCGTGGCGCGCCTTCTGGAGCCAGAACCGTGCACGCGGTGCCGCTGACGGCAATTTACAGGCCCCGCGCGTGGAACTGGCGCGCTGCGATGATAATCAGATCGTGGCCGACAAAGTCAAAGACAAGCTGGAGATGATCGCCACGCTGACCGGACTGGACTTTGAGCGCTTTACGAAGTCCATGATGCTGTCGCAGGGCCAGTTCGCCGCGTTTCTCAATGCCGATGCCAATAAACGCGCTGAACTGCTGGAAGAGCTGACCGGGACCGAAATTTACGGAAGACTCTCTTCGGCGGTGTTTGAACGACACAAACAGGCGAAGGTGTTACTGGATACCCTGAGGGCGCAGTCCGGCGGCATGGCTTTGTTAAGCGAAGCGCAGCAGGACAGCCTGAATACGCAGCTGGCACAAAGCATTGCGGAGGAGCAGGCACTTACTTCGCAGCAGCAGGGCCGGCAGCAAAAAGTGCATGAACTGCAACAGCTTGAGCAGCTGCAACGGGAACGGCAGTTGCTGATCACCCGCGCACAGCAGCTGGACGAACAGCGGCAGCAGGCGCACACCGCACTGACGGCAGTGGCGGCGGCACAGCAGCAGGCTTTGCTGGCGCAGGAGCAGCACCAGACGCTGCATCTGCAGCAGGACACTCTGATAGCCGAAAAAGTGCTGCCGCTCGATCTGCAACTTAGCGCTCTGCGGGAGCAGGTTCAGCAGCTGGCGCGTGAGCAGAATGAGCATCAGCAGACTTTCGCTTCCCGTCAGCAGGAAAGCGTGCAGAACCTTCAGTTGCAGACGGAAAAACAGTTGCAGCAGCGACAGCTTAACGACTGGCGCAGCGCCCATGCGCAGTATGAACGTTACGGAGAGTCTCTGCCGCTGTGGCGGGAACGTTTCCGTCAGCAGCAAGAGAGTGAGCAGTCACTCACATCTTTGCGCCAGCAGGTGGCGACCCGCCAGCAGGCACTGGTGCAGTATGAACAGGCCTGCGAGCGGCTTCAGCAGCAGCAGACGCCGCTACAGCAGCAGCTCTCCGCCGCAGAACAGGCACTTGCTCAGGCCCGGCAGCAGCTGGTGCCGCTGCAACAGAAGCACCCGGAAGAAACCCTGCGCGCAGTGCTGGCGCAGTGTGCCCGGCAGCGGCCCCAGCGCCTGCTGCTGGCAACGCTGCTTCCGCAGGGTCAGCAGCTGAACGGCCGCCTGGTCCGGTTACAACAGGAACATCAGGCGCTGACGCAGCAGATCCAGAAAAACAGTGAGCAGTTACTTACGCTGCGTGCGTTATGGAAAGAGAAGTATCAGCATCAGCAGGATCTTGATAAACGCTGTGAGCTGGAACGGCGCATTGCCGATCTGGAGCAGCACCGGGCGCAGCTGGAAGCCGGCCAGCCCTGCCCGCTTTGCGGTTCAGAAACCCATCCGGCGGTGCAGGCGTATCAGGCATTACAGCTTTCAGAAAACCAGCAGCGGCTCGCCACCCTCAGGCGCGAAGTTGAACAACTGAAAGAGGAAGGAAGCACCCTCGGCGCACAGCTGAAACAGGCGCAGGCGCAGGAGGCCCGTCTGCAGGAGGAACGGAACGATCTGGGTCGTCAACTGCAGCAACTGGAACAGCAGTGGCAGAACGCCGCGGGCGCGCTCTCACTGACGCTGACCCCACAACAGCCTGCGCAGGTCAGTGAATGGCTGGCAGAGCAGGAGCAGCAGGAAAGCACCCTGCAGCAGCAGTTGCAGCAGCTGGAGCAGGCCCTGCGCCACTGTCAGCAGCAGAAGGAAGGGCTTTATCAGCAACAGCAGTCCTGGCAACACCTGCAACAGCAGATCCAACTGCAGCAACAGGAGAGGGACGCCGCCGTGCAGGCCCTGAACGCACAACAGCAGCAGCTTGAACAGGATGAAGCGCGTGCACAACAGCGCCTCAGCAGCCTGGCAGAAGCGCTGAGGGCGCTGGATCTGTCACTGCCGCAGGATGGCGACTATCAGGGCTGGCTGCAGCGCTGCGAACAGCAGTGGCAGGCATGGCAACGTAACAGCGAGGCGCTGGCCGCGCTGGTGCCCGAACTGGCCACTATCGCCAGCCGCCAGCAGGCGCTGGAAGATGAACTGCAGCAGCAGCAGACACGACTGAACGCAGGGGATCAGCGCCTGCAGCAGCAGCAGTCGATGCTGAACCAACTGCAGCAGCAGCGTCAGGCGCTGTTTGGCGATCGACAGGTCGCAGAAGTTCAGCAGCAGCTGCGGGCGGCCGCCACGCAGCACGATCGGGACGTGCGCCAGGCTCAGGTGCAGTGGCAGTCGCAGCAGGACCGGATAAATACTCTGACCGGACAGCATAAATCACTAAATGAACAGTTGATTACTCTGCAGTCGAAATTAGACGATGCCTTAACCAAAACAGGCAAGGTCGACGACCTCCCTTCCCGCCGTGCCCTGCTGGAAGCTGAACTGCACGGGCTGAACCAGCAACTGCGTGAGCTGGCCAGCCAGCAGGGCCAGCTGCGTCAGCAGCTACGCGATGACAACGAAAGGCGAACTCGCCAGCAGGCGCTGCTGGCTGAGATTGCCGCTCACGAGCAACATCTTGAGGACTGGAGCTACCTGAATCAGCTGATTGGTTCCAGAGAGGGGGATAAATTCCGCCGTTTTGCACAGGGGCTGACGCTGGATCATCTGGTGTGGCTGGCGAACAATCAGCTGAACCGTCTGCACGGGCGCTATCTGCTGCAGCGAAAATCTCAGGAAGCACTGGAACTGCAGGTGATCGATACCTGGCAGGCGGATGCACAGCGCGATACCCGCACGCTGTCAGGCGGGGAAAGTTTTCTTGTCAGCCTCGCACTGGCGCTGGCGTTATCAGATCTGGTCAGCCACAAAACCCGCATTGAGTCGCTGTTCCTGGATGAAGGGTTTGGCACGCTGGATGCGGAGACGCTCGACAGTGCGCTTGACGCGCTGGATGCACTGAATGCCAGCGGGAAAACGATTGGGGTGATCAGCCACGTGGAGGCGATGAAAGAGCGCATTCCGGTGCAGATCAGGGTGAAGAAGATTAACGGACTGGGCTACAGCAGGCTGGAAACGCCTGTGGCGTAGGGGCGTTCTAAGACGAACGCCCCAGCGGCATTGACGTTATAACGCCGTTTTCACTTTTGCACGCGGCCCTGGCAGAATGCTGCCGTTGCGGCCATCGGCGGTGAGCATGGTCGCTCCGGCGATGATGGCAATATCATGGCTTTTGTCAGACATGTTGCTGGACATCTGTTTCACTGCCGCGGTGATCAGCATCCCCAGCAGGCCGTTATTGCTGTTGTCCTGCGCGTCAGAAGCATAGCCCTTACCGGACCAGATTTGCTTACCGCTGCGCAGATCCACCAGCCGTGCAGTGGCGCTGACCTCAGTGACACTGTCCACGACCCGGTACTGGCTACCATAGCTGTCGATATCAATATACAGCGCCGCATCCGCATGGAAGATCTCATACAGTTTCGCGGTGCTGACTGCCTGAGCTTCCGCGCCGCTGGTCAGCCCGTTCTGCTCAAAGGTTTTGTCGACCACGGCGACCGGGAAGACATAGTAACCGGACTCGGCCAGCGGTGCGGTGACTACGGACACCAGGCTGCGGGCTGCTGTGATATCCGGGCTGCTGTTTTTTGCCGGCAGCACCACAATAGAACGTGGCTTACTGGCGCGGAACGCGCTGTAATCGTAAGGCGTTTGTTTCGCACAACCGCTCAGCACCAGCGTCGCGGCTACGGCAATAAGGGTCCATAGTTTCATTATTTTTTCACCTTATTGCGCATCAGGAAATCCATATAGGCCGCTGACTCAGGGAACAGGGTCTTTTCCATATTAAATTGCTGGAAGGCCTGGTCCGGATGGCCGGTTTCAACATAGAGCAAACCTGTCTGGGCATGGAGACCCGGCGGTACCGGTTTATTTTTCGCCTTCGCCTGCTCAACAATGGCATTCAGTGATTCAATCTGTTGTTCAGGCGATTTATCATTTTTGTAATAACTGTATATCGTGGACTGATAATCACCCCAGTAATACACGGTTTCTTTTTTTTCGGCGCAGGCGACCATCAGCAGCGCGACCAGGGTCACGCTGGCCATTTTAATCACGTTCATTATCTCATCCCTGTCGATTATTTTACCGGACGCCACGCGCCTGATTCGATTCCCTGCACCAGATGATTCACGGCTTCACGTACCGCTAAATCCATCACCTTACCATTCAGCGTGGAGTCATAGCTGGCCGTACCGCCGAAGCCAATCACTTCGCGGTTTGACAGGCTGTATTCACCCGCACCCTGCACGGAATAAACCACTTCAGAAGTGGCGACATCTACCACATTCAGATTCACCTTGGCATAGGCAACCTGAGACTTGCCGCGGCCAAGAATACCCCAGAGCTGCTGGTCTCCAACTTCTTTACGACCAAACTCGGTAATATCACCGGTGATCACATAGTTGGCCCCTTTGATGGTCTGCTGGCTGCCTTTGTACTGCGCTTCTGCTTTCAGCTCGTCAAGGTTGGCACGATCCAGCACGTTAAAACGGCCGGTCTGTTGCAGATGCGTAATAAGGATGGTTTTTGACTGATTGCCCAGGCGGTCAACCCCATCAGAGAAGACACCGTTCATATAAGAAGAGCGATTATCGAACTTACCGACGGCAATCGGGCTTTTCGCTCCCTGATATTGTGGCTGAGAAGCCGCAGCGACCTGAGGTGCTTCAATGGAACGGGAAGATTCGGTGGCACAGCCGGACAGCACCGACACGCTTAATAAAGATAAAGCAACAAGGCTTGTGGATTTCATTTCATTTCCCTGAAAGAATTCGTATTAAAATAATAACCCTGAACCTGATTAGCACGCAGATTATAGCCAGAATGGATTATTATAAAATAAAGGCGGGGCGCCTCTGGCACAGAAGATTACCACAAGGAAATTACAAAAATAAACGTAAACATTCAATTATTTTAATTTGTCACAGCCATAAATTATAAGAGCACTAAGCATTATCCTAACTTAATTCAAATAGGTCTTTCCCGATGCACGTAAATAACACGACTTAACCTTTACCCTGCCAGTTCATCCTGCCGCCACTGTCGGGGGCTGATGCCAAACCAGCGCCGGAAAGCGCGGGAGAAAGCGCTGACCTCCGAATAGCCCAGCAACAGCGCCATTTCAGAAATCGGCAGTTGCCTTTGCTGCAGGTAATGTTTAGCCATCTCACAGCGTACATTGTCCACCAGCAGGGTAAAACTGATACCTTCCTCTCGCAGACGTCGCTGCAGTGTCCAGCTCGACAGCCCCATTTTCTCCGCCACGTCCTCCAGTACCGGCTCCCCCTGCAGCATCGCCTGATGAACCTGCGCCCGAGTCTGGTCGACAACATTTTGCTGTGGCGACCCGTTATTCAGACGGCGTATGGCATCCTGCATAACCCCCAGTAACAGCGGGTCGCTGTCCGGCATGGCGCGCAGCAGATCGCGTTTCGGGATTAGCAAAGAGTTAAACGGCTGGTCAAAATAGACCGGGGCGTCGAAGACTTTGCAGTGCTCGTGCCACTCGGAGGGGCGCGGATGTTCGAAATGGACTTCACGCGGTGCCCAGTTTTTTCCCGCAACGTGGCGAACCAGATTGAGGAACATCCCCAGCGTCAGCTCCGCGTCCTGACGGCGGCAGAGGATAGCGCCGTGTCTTACCTGATAATCCATACGCCAGCAGTCGCCCTTATCGACCAGTCGCGTGAGCGTATCGTGCTGATGCCACGGAAACGCAGTGGCGACGTTGTGCAGGGCCTGCTCCAGCGTGGCACTGCACAGACCGATATAACCAATCAGGCCTAATGACTGCGGTTTGAACTGCCGGCCATAATGCAAACCGAAGTTATCGCAACCGGAATAGCGTGCCGCCTCCTCCATGACACGGCAGTAGTTAATTAATCCGAGGCTGAGGGTCGGCTGCGCCAGCAGCTCCGGGTTGATACCGCTAACGCCAAAAATCTGATCAACATCCCCGCCGCTGTGGCTGATAAATTCGCTCAGTCCGCTGGCAGCCGCGGCCAGTACGCCGCGATTGCTGACGTTGCCGAGAGCATGGCTCATTTCTGGCCGGATCAGGTGATTTTGCATCATGGTGATTGCCTGTATGCTGCGATGAATATCCTGAATACAGCAAGTTTCATACCAGGCGGTAGAGTCAGCAAAATCATCTGCTTATTCTGTCAGTCGGGACCGTTAAGCACCGCCGGAGCGCAGGCTGCCCGCCAACGGTGCAAACCGATCACACCCCGACCGGCAGCTCGCGCCTTTCCAGATAGCGGCGGCACAGGCGCACGGAGTGATCGGCCCATTGCGATCCCAGACTCTGTGCCATCCCGGTTTCCGCATGCGATCCCACCCAGGCCAGCAGCTGAATGCGACGCTGGATCAGCAGCGTGGGCACCATCGCCATTTCAACATCGGTAATATGGTCGACCTGCTCGTAGCCCTGGATCCAGTGATCTATCCACTCCGCCGCACGCGGATGATGTTCGACAAAACTGATCGCTGCCGCCAGATCATGCAGATACCAGCCGAAACCGCAGTCATCAAAGTCAATCACCCGGGTTTCCCCGTTGTGCAGCAGCAAATTCGTCAGACGCAGATCGGCGTGGATCAGACCATAATACTGAGGATCCTGACCAAATCCGGCCAGGGCCGCCCCCACCCGGGCGACGGTTTCCTCAACAATGACGCCATCCTCCGCGCGTAAATTCGGTGCATCACGCCAGTCTCCCCAGTGGCTCTGCGGGCTGACCATCGTGTGATGATCCCAGATGATGCGCTGGAATCCCGCGGGACGCTGCCAGTTCCTGCTGTGCTGATGCAGGCGGGCGGTAATATTGCCCAACTGGCGAAAGGCCCGGGGATCAACGTCGGTGCCTGGCATCTCTCCGTCTATCCAGTGGAACAATACGGCATGACGAACGGAACCCGCATTCAGCGTCAGCGTTTGCACCGTCTGCCCTTCGCGATCGGCCACCGCCTGCGGTACCTCAATACCGGTTTCACGCAGCGCATCCAGCCACTGCAGCTCACTTTCAATATCGGCACGCTGATGATAGTCCTCACGGTGCAGCCTCAGCGCATAACGCCTGCCCCCCGCCTCCAGTAAAAACGTGGCGTTTTCAGAACGACACAGCAGGCTGAGTTTGCCCTGCAACGCCACCGGATAGCGTAACAGTGTCATCTCAGCAAGGTGTTGCAGCTCGGCGTTGTTCAGCGTGTCATATTGTCTGGCAGTCATAGTCTGGCTCCGGGTCAGTTTCAGTCAGTACGTCCTGGCTGACAGCATCCGATCGCTTGCCCTTCTCCGGCTTGACCGCAGACTATCCTGTTTTGACCACAGCGTACCCCTGGCACTTTTTTGGCCTGCCAGTTGACTACAGAGCACAAAAATCCTCATGCCGGTGTCAAGTTTCACCCACCGGGCAGCGTCATTATCAGACCACACCTCTGCAAAGGTTCACGCGACCGTAAGCGACGACGTGTCCGATGGGGAAAACACACTGACGGGGATAACAGCATGACAATGAAATTAAAGCCCACGCTGGGCACCATACACCTCTGGGGCATCGCAGTCGGTCTGGTCATTTCCGGGGAGTATTTTGGCTGGAGCTATGGCTGGGGCGTGGCGGGTACGCTCGGTTTTTTGCTTACCACGCTGATGATTGCCACCATGTACACCTGCTTTATCTTCAGCTTTACCGAACTGACCACCGCCATTCCGCACGCGGGTGGCCCGTTTGCCTATAGCCGTCGCGCCTTTGGCGAAACCGGCGGTCTGATTGCCGGTATGGCCACCCTGATAGAGTTCGTTTTTGCGCCGCCGGCTATTGCGATGGCTATCGGGGCCTATCTCAACGTGCAGTACCCAACCCTGAATCCGAAGTATGCGGCCGTGGGGGCGTATATTGTCTTTATGACGCTGAATATTCTCGGCGTTAAGCTGGCGGCAATGTTTGAACTGGTGGTGACTGTACTGGCGGTGCTTGAGCTACTGGTGTTTATGGGCGTTGTCGCTCCCGGCTTCAGTATGGCGAATTTTGCCGCAAACGGCTGGGCAGGCGGTGAGCACTTCGGAATGCCTGCGCTTTCCGGTATTTTTGCGGCCATTCCTTTTGCCATCTGGTTTTTCCTGGCGATCGAGGGGGCGGCGATGGCCGCCGAAGAGGCTAAAGACCCGAAACGGACCATCCCCCGCGCCTATATCGCCGGGATCATCACGCTGGTGGTGCTGGCCATTGGCGTGATGCTGATGGCGGGTGGCGCCGGGGACTGGCGCGCATTATCCAATATCAACGACCCCCTGCCGCAGGCGATGAAAATGATCGTCGGTGAACACTCTAACTGGATGCATATGCTGGTGTGGATTGGCCTGTTTGGCCTGATTGCCAGCTTCCACGGCATAATACTTGGCTATTCACGCCAGTTCTTTGCCCTGTCGCGCGCCGGCTATTTGCCGGCGGGCCTGGCAAAGCTGTCACGCTTCCAGACGCCCCACCGCGCCATTATTGCGGGCGGCATTATCGGTATTGCCGCCATCTTCAGCGACAGCTGGATTAACCTGCAGGGTATGACACTGACGGCGGCCATGATTACCATGGCGGTGTTTGGTGCCATTGTGATGTACATCATGAGTATGTTGAGCCTGTTTCGCCTGCGTCGCACTGCGCCCGGACTGGATCGCAGTTTCCACGCGCCGGGCTACCCCATTGTCCCCGGCATTGCCCTGGTACTGGCCGTGGTGTGCCTGGTGGCCATGATATGGTTTAACGCTCTGATTTTTTCGGTTTTTTCTGCACTGATGCTGATGGGCTATCTGTGGTTCCTGATGACCAGGAACCAGCGTGAAAATGCGCCGCATGATGCGATGTTACAGGGCGAATAACGCCCACTTATCTGCGCATTACAGGGGCCGATCGACATCACGACCGGCCCCTGTTCAGATCATAACGGCCACAGCCAGGCCGCGCCGCGTACCCCGCTGGAATCTCCGTGAACCGCCTTGCGGACAGGCGTTTCACACTCTCCGCCAAATACCCATTTTTTGATCAGTAGCGGCAGCGTCTGATACAACCGATCGACGTTGCTCATCCCCCCACCCAGCACAATCATATCCGGGTCAAGAATGTTCACCACGTTAGCCAGCGACTTGGCCAGGCGAAGCTCATAGCGACTCATCGCCAGCTCTGCCACCGGATCCTGCTGTGCGACCCGCTGCATAATCTCCGCGCCCTTCAGATCGATGCCACTTAAGCGATGATAGTCGGTGGCAAAGCCGGTACCAGAGATAAAGGTTTCAATACAGCCCTGCTTACCGCAGTAGCAGGGAACTTCAGCGCGGTAACGCAGCTCATCTTCATCCATCCATGGTAAGGGGTTATGCCCCCACTCTCCGGCATTACCATTGCCGCCGCTGTGTGCCTGACCGTTAAGCGCCACGCCTGCACCACAGCCGGTACCAATAATCACCGCAAACACCGTCTGCCGTCCCGCCGCAGCACCGTCAACCGCTTCCGATACCGCCAGGCAGTTAGCATCATTGGCGATACGTACTTCCCGGCCCAGCCGCTGCTGTAAGTCTTTATCCAACGGCTGGCCGTTGAGCCAGGTGGAATTGGCGTTTTTTACGCGCCGGGTAAAGGGCGACAGCGTGCCGGGGATCCCTATTCCGACGCTGCCCTGCTGACCGGTCTCCTGCTCTGCGCGCTGTACCAGCCCGATGATATTTTCCAGGGTTTTCGCGTAGTCGTCACGCGGCGTGGGCACGCGATAGCGGAACAGCTCCTCCCCCTGGTCAGATAAGGCAATCACTTCTGTTTTCGTGCCACCTAAATCGATACCGATACGCACTTGTTATTCCTCATTATTTAACGTGGAGATCATTACCTTAGAAGGTGCGGTGCGGAAAGGCAATGAAACGCCGTCGCCGATTCGCTATCATGCGCGCTGACTTTGAACTCGCGCGCCTTATTGCGCGCCCTGAGAGGGAATGCAGCATGCTGTGGTTTAAAAATTTGATGGTTTATCGTCTCAATCGCGACATTCCGCTGGTGGCAGACGAGATGGAAAAACAGCTCGATGCCTTCTCTTTCAGCCCCTGCGGTAGCCAGGATATGTCTAAAACCGGCTGGGTTTCACCGATTGGTCCGCGCAGCGAAGACCTGACTCACGTCACTAACGGTCAGATCCTGATTTGTGCGCGTAAAGAAGAGAAAATGCTGCCATCACCGGTGATTAAGCAGGCGCTGGATGCGAAAATCAGCAAGCTGGAAGCCGAACAGTCTCGCAAGCTGAAGAAGACTGAAAAAGACTCTCTGAAAGAGGAAGTGCTGCACAGCCTGCTGCCGCGCGCCTTCAGCCGTTTCAGCCAGACCTATGTGTGGATCGACACCGTCAACAACCTGATTATGGTCGACTGTGCCAGTGCAAAAAAAGCAGAAGATACGCTGGCCCTGCTGCGTAAAAGCCTCGGTTCGCTGCCTGTGGTTCCTCTGACGCTGGAAAGCCCGATTGAGCTGACCATGACCGAATGGGTGCGCTCTGGTGAGCTGCCTGCCGGATTTGCCCTGATGGACGAAGCCGAACTCAAAGCGATTCTGGAAGATGGCGGCGTGATCCGCTGTAAGAAACAGGATCTGGTGTGCGATGAGATCGCTAATCATATTGAAGCAGGGAAGCTGGTGACGAAACTGGCCCTCGACTGGCAGGAACGTATCCAGATGATCCTGTCGGATGATGGCTCGATCAAGCGGCTGAAGTTCTCTGATATTTTACGCGAACAGAATGATGATATCGATCGTGAGGATGTCACCGGACGTTTTGATGCAGATTTTGTGCTGATGACGGGCGAGCTGGCGGCCCTGATCAGTAATACGGTCGAAGCGCTGGGCGGTGAAGCACAGCGTTAATGTGCGGGTTGCCTTGTTACACTTAACGGGCGATACAGGGGCTGACCTTATTCCGGTCAGCCCTGACAATATCAGTCTTTCAGATACCGGCACAGATAGGCAGATGACTCCGCTACCTGTAAATGGAATTCACTGTGGCCGGGCACATTAAACACCTGGCCTGGCTGGTAATGTTTCCACTCCACCTCGCCCGGCAGTAATACCTTCATCGAACCACTGACCACGGTCATCTCTTCTGCCTGACCGGTACCAAAGGTGTACTCACCTTCTGCCATCACGCCTACACTGGCGCGGCCGGTACTGGCGCTCTCATAACCAATCGACTTCACTTTACCGTCGAAATACTCACTAACGTTGAGCATATAAATTCCTTAAAATCAGAGACAAAGGTAAGTTTGCAGTGTAGAACCATAATTAACGGGCTGTCACGCACTATTGCGCGCCACGCGCAGCAATCGTGATTCAGGTCAGCAGTTCTGCCGCCCGTTGCCCCCACCATCCCCGAACGTATCCTGCTTTTTTCCAGGGATAAGAGTGTGATCCCCTGACAGACTCAACGATCTTTCTGAGATGATGTTGCTGCCTCTGAGCGGGCGTTTAAGATAATCATCCTGTAACGCATTGAGTACCGTGGCCTTATACGGTGAGCCTGATGGTGCGAGGGGCATGAGAGGAAAAGCGCAATAGTTTCCCCCGGGGTATATTACCGATAGCCGTGGGGAAGATACTGATGCCCTGAAGCGTTTCCTCACGCGCCAGGGCTCATCCCTGCTGGCGGCTGCAAGCCGGTTCAGCCAGTAGGTGATCAACAGACTGTGGTGAGTGGGGTGAGCGGGACCGTCGGCATCCTTGCCCGTGGACATTACTCTTTAGACTGATCTTCGTAGCGTTTTTTAGCATCCAGCGCTTCCTGCTCTGTTTCATGCTCGCTGATCAAGGTGTCAGGTTTCGGATGATCGGCACGCAGCTCGAACCAGATAACTGACTTGCCGGGTGCGCCTTTCTCTACCGGTACGATATTCGCTTCTCGTGGATATGGCGGTCTGCCTGGCATAATGCTCCCCTCTTTGATGTCAGTAAATTGCGTGGTCAGAATGATGACTCACAACACAGTATAGACAACCGTAACGGTTTAACCGCCAGGACAAGAGAAAAGGGGTCAGCATGATGCAAGTGTTAAAAACCGTTTAGCTGGCGCGGGCAAGGGAAAGCACGGTGAGGATCTGGCTGACAACGTCATCCGGGCACTGCATGGCATCAATGATATGGTGCGCAGACTGACGATATAACGCATCACGCACCGCCAGCACGTCGACCATCTCTTGCGCAATGGGGCGACCGGTAAGCGTCGGGCGCTGTTCCGCCTGTGGATAGGCTTCCAGGCGGTCAGCCAGTACAGCGGCATCGGCATGCAGATAGATGACCTGCCCCTGTTCACGCATAAACTGACGGTTTTCTTCCGACAGTACCATGCCTCCGCCGGTGGCGATCACCGTCGCTGCTGCGCTGACAGTTTTGAGCGCGGCGGTTTCACGCAGGCGAAAGCCAGGCCAGCCTTCACGGGTAACAATCTCCGCGACCGTCTGACCGCTGCTATTCTGAAGTGCGTGGTCGGTGTCACAGAAGCGATACCCCAGCGCCAGCGCAAGAGCGTGGCCAACGGTCGTTTTGCCGCAGCCGCGTGCACCGACCAGATAAATGGGTAATGACATAACAGGCCCTTCCTTAAGCAAACGCCAACACCGTTAATTGCATACGGCTGGCCAACCAATGATTAACGTTGCAGCGCATGATACCCGACATTATGCTGGCGAGCTATAAGTCACGTTTTATTTACAGCCAGCCGCCACAATTATCGATATAATGCATTGATTATATTAATATAAGCAGCGTAAAGAAAAACTTACACCGTCTAAATATCTTCCCTGTTAACCGCAACATTTCCTTACGCCAGCACGATTTACTTTCCCGCCACTCATGCCAATAGTAATGCTGTCGCCCGTTTTCGGAGAAACCTAATGCAGAACGAAGAACAGCAGTTAATTGACAGCCTGTTTACCCGATTGAAACAGGCAGAAGCTCAGTCCGGCCCCCGTGACAGCGCGGCAGAAAAACTGATCCAGCAGCAAATACAGCAGCAGCCCGGTGCCCCCTACTACATGGCCCAGGCTATCCTGATCCAGGAGGCGGCGTTAAAGCAGCTCAATGCACGCGTCAGTCAGCTGGAAAATGACCTGTCGCAGGCCCGGCAACCGCAGCAGAGCAGCGGCGGTTTTCTCTCTGGCCTGTTCGGCGGCGGAAAACCGGCTCAGAGTGCACCTGCTGCCCAGCCCTGGAGCAATAACGGTGCGCCCGCACCGGTACAGCAACCTGCCTATGCGGCCGCACCGCCTGCGGGGCGGGGCTTCCTGGGCGGCGCACTGCAAACGGCGGTGGGTGTGGCAGGTGGCGTAGTTATGGCCGAAATGCTGACCAGTATGTTCCAGCATCAGCAGCCAGAGGAAATCGTAAATATCATTAACGAACCGCCGCTACCTGATCCCGATCTCAATAACAATCTTGATACCTTTAACGGCAGCGACAATAACGCGTTCCTGGGCCAGGACAGTGGCCTGCAGCAGGATGACAGCAGTGACGATTTCAGCAATGACGCCTTTGCTGATAACGACTTTGATGACGATAATTTTGTCTGAGTGCGGAAAGCGTCTCTCCCCCACGGGAGAGGCTCGCTCACTGACGCTGCTGCAGTAACCATTTATCCAGTTCATTGGCAAATTGCTGGCGGTCACGCTGGTTGAGCGCTGGCGGCCCGCCGGTCTGCACTCCACTGCCACGCAGAGTATCCATAAAGTCACGCATAGTGAGACGCTCACGAATGGTGGCATCACTGTACCGCTCGCCACGCGGGTTCAGCGCGACTGCGCCTTTTTCCATCACCTCCGCGGCCAGCGGAATATCTGCCGTTATCACCAGGTCACCCGCTTCCACTCGCTGCACAATTTCGTTGTCTGCCACGTCAAATCCTGCTGCAACACGCAGAGTACGCAGAAAACGCGAAGGGGGAACGCTCAGTGACTGGTTCGCGACCAGCGTCACCATTATCTGTTCGCGTTCCGCCGCGCGGTAAAGCACGTCTTTGATCACTTTCGGACACGCATCGGCATCCACCCAGATTGGCATGGCTGTTTCCTTTTAAAAATCGTGAAGGGTCAGATCTTCCCACTCTTTTCAAGAATGGCAAAGGGAATCTGCACCCTTTGTAGTGTAAGCCTGGTGAAAGCTGAGTTAAGGTGTACCTGTGGCATCTGACAGATTCTTACAGACTGATTAAGCAGGGAGATTATCATGGAAAAGAAAGTAGGCTTTATAGGCTGCGGCAATATGTCAAAAGCCATTATTGCGGGTCTGGTCAACGCTGGACACATTACACCGGAAAATATTCTGGTTTTTGACCACAAGCCGGAGACCAACCAGGCGATGCAGCAGCAGTATGGCATCACCCCGGCCGGTAGCGCCGAAGAGGTCGCCCGGGAGGCCAATATCCTGTTTGGTGCGGTGAAACCCAACGTGATCCTGTCGGTACTGAAAGATATTGCCGGTAGCCTGAATAAGGAGACGCTGATTGTTTCTATCGCGGCGGGTGTAACGCTGGACGCCCTGGCCACGGTACTCGGCCATGACCGTAAAATTGTCCGTGTGATGCCGAATACCCCAGCCCTGGTCAATGAAGGCATGACATCAGTCACGCCTAACGTGTTGGTTACGGCAGAAGAAGCCCATGAAGTGGTCGAGATCTTTAATGGCTTTGGTAAAGCTGCGCTGGTACCGGAATATCTGATCCATGCGGTAGTGGGTGTCAGCGGTTCGGCCCCGGCTTACGTATTTATGTTTATTGAAGCGATGGCTGATGCGGCAGTGCTCGGTGGAATGCCTCGTGCGCAGGCCTATCAGTTTGCCGCTCAGGCCGTGAAAGGGGCCGCACAGATGGTGCTTGAAACGGGTAAACATCCTGCCGAGTTGAAGGATATGGTGTGCTCACCTGCCGGAACAACTATTGAAGCCGTGAGAGTATTGGAGCAGAAAGGCTTCCGATCTGCGGTGATCGAAGCAATGCACCAGTGTATGGCTAAATCAGAACAGATGAGCAGGCAACAATAACTTTTGCCAGTGCCGCGCCAGGCGCGGCACCATAACGTTTACGAACCGATACTGGGTAGAATAATCAGCAGTAAAATCAGGACAATCAGCGAGTGCTTTACCGCATAATATAACGCGCGATTACGCCTTTTCAGGTTCTGACCGGCATCTCTGACGTGATTGACGTATTTAAAAATGCGATTAATCCCCCCTACCCTGTCACCGTCATCATTCGGGGAACTGGCAGCGGACATCAGGGCATCTCCAACCCAGCGATTAACCGTCTGCGCCCAGCGCCATTTCATCGGCCTCTCAACGTCGCAAAACAGGATGATGCGCGTCTTTTCGCTGCTATTTTTTGCCAGATGTACGTAAGTTTCATCGAAAAACACCGCTTTGCCATCCCGCCAGCTGTGTCTGATGCCATCCACCTCAATAAAACAGCGGTCATCTTCCGGCGTCGACAGGCCCAGATGATAGCGTATCGATCCAGCGTAAGGGTCACGATGCTTACCAAGATGGCTCCCGGCAGGAAGTTCAGCAAACATGGCCGCTTTCACGCCGGGAATATCGCGCAATAAGGCGCAGGTTATCGGGCAGAGTGCTTGCGCAGAAGGGTGGACATCGCCATACCATTTTAAATAAAAACGTTTCCATCCCCGTTTGAAAAAAGTATTAAATCCCGCGTCATTATGCGTTTGTGCCGCTTTAATATGATCCTGCAAACGCACGGCCTCTTCCCGGATCACCTGCCAGTTATCGGTCAGTCTGGCTAATTCAGGAAAAGCGTCTTCATCAAAATAGGGTTGTTTTCCGGGCAAGGCAGACAGCCCGGTCATAAACATATTGACCGGTGCCATAAAGGTAGAGTGATCGAATAACTGTCGAGAAAACTTCAGTTTTTCTCTGCCACGCGAATGCGCATAAACCACACTAATAATAAAAATACCGATAATGATGATTGCCACCATACACCACGTCCTGTAGTTGTAAGTGAATAAGGGACGACAGCGTCCCGGCAGACCGATAATAACGTCGGGATAAAGGGAGATTATTTTAAAGAGAGGGTGGCACTGAATTTAACAATCAGTGCCATGATCGCGTAAGATCAGGAAAAAACACACGGTGAAGCCTGATAAATATCAGAAGGCCAGCTATTCAGCTCTTTTTCAGACAGGTGCTCATAAAGGTTTTACGATCGTCGCCTTTTAGCATTTTTTCACTTGCCTGGGCATTACAGGTTTTCATTTTCATCTGCTGCGGTGTCATTCCCTCCATCTTACTGTCCTTCTTAAGGCAGTTGCTCATAAAGGCTTTTCGGTCATCCCCTTTCAGCATTTTTTCACCTGCCTGCTGGTTACAGACGGTCATTTTCTGCTGCTGCGCGGTTTTCTCTGCGGCACTGACATATCCGGCGGTCGTCAGCGACAACAGAGCAGCTGCGATCAGTATTTGAATTTTCATGAATAACCCATCCCATTATTGTCATAAGTACGCACTGTTAGTGTGGCACGACTTTTTTTTTGAGCGAGTGAGGGAGCAAGAAAATTTAACCGGGTTAACATTAAAAGCGCCCATCGCCGCATACATGCGAGCAGGGGACGTGTTAAACGGAATGGAGATTACTGCCGGGGATGATTTAACAGACGCTGGATATAGTTTTCCAGCAATGGAGCATCTTTTGTATAGTCCGGAGCCATGGAGGTTGAGGCCATTCTCATTGCCTCAGAAATACTGGTCTGGATCGCCTGAAACTGGTCTCTCTCCAGCTTTCTCAGTAATGCCGTCACCACAATCTCCAGAGCTTCTACCTGCGCGACCAGTTCTTTTGACTCTTCTTCTTTTTCCGCCAGTCGGATCAGTAATTCGGCGATGAGGTTTTTCATGCGAATATCCTCGTAAGTTAAAGCCAAACGGTATCATCCGAATCCAAAAAAGAAAACTCATCTTTACGCTATATTTTCGCGACTTAGGCCCCAAAACAGAGCATTAAATGAGGCTTTATTACTCGAAACGTTTCGCTGGCAGTCCCCGCCGTAATACTTCGCACTTTTGTCTCTCAGGGGGCAGAAAACGCCCCCTGAGAGAGGGTGATTAACGCCCCTGCTCCGTAAAACCACCGCGCGGCCCGCCACCATGTCCGCCCCCCCAGCCACCGCCCCCTCCAGGTGGTGGGAACAGACAACCGCTTAATGCTGTTACCAGCGCCATGACGATGACCACTTTTACCGACCGAACCATGCTTCCCCCTGAACAACTGTGAATGACATACCGGCGCTGATAGTAAGCGGCGAAAGGGCGCTCCACAATGCAGATTTCTCCGGTTCCCCGCCCTGTTTACCGGCGGTAACACTGATTAACAGTTCCCTGCCATTTCCCTGTTCTGACCCTGCGTCAGGTGGGGAACGGCCGCCTCCTGTGCACCGAAAATGTTGCGACAGGCATCGCATCCCACACTCTTTTTCCTTTACTTCATTTCGCTTCAGCATCAATGTGAGCGCATAACATTTATGAGGGATCTGGCATGACTGATATTACTCCACTCACCCTGCAGCAGCTTTTATCCATGCGCCACTGGGAAAACCCGGCCGTCACACAGCTTCATCGTCTGCCTGCCCATCCGCCCTTTGCCAGCTGGCGGGATCGCGATGACGCACGTCAGGATCGCCCCAGTCCCGCTGTGCAGTCACTGAACGGCGAGTGGAATTTCAGTTACTACCCGCGCCCGGAGGCGGTGCCGGACGAGTGGTTGCTGGGCGAACTGCCGCAGTCAGACCGCCTCAACGTGCCGGCAAACTGGCAAATGGCAGGCTACGATGCGCCGATCTACACCAACGTCCAGTACCCGATTCCGGTCGATCCACCGCGTGTTCCCGTCGATAACCCGACAGGATGTTACTCGCTCACATTCGAGTGCCACCCGGCGTTTCTGACTGAAGGGCAAACGCGGATTATCTTTGATGGCGTGAATTCGGCCTTTTATCTCTGGTGTAACGGTGAGTTTATTGGCTATTCGCAGGACAGCCGCCTGCCTGCCGAGTTCGACCTCTCCCAAAACCTGCAGCCGGGGAAAAACCGGCTTGCCGTGATGGTGCTGCGCTGGTGCGACGGCAGTTATCTGGAAGATCAGGATATGTGGCGTATGAGCGGCATTTTCCGCGACGTCACCCTGCTGCACAAGCCGGCCGTCCGTCTGTGTGATGTCCACATCGATACGCTTCTCAGCCCCGAGTTCAGCTCCGCACAGCTTAACGTGATGGCACTGACCTCACTGACGAATGCCAGCGATTATCAGCTGGAAGTCACACTGTGGCAGGAAGACCGGGAGATTGCCCGCCACCAACAGCCTTTTGGCACGTCGGTGATTGACGAACGCGGGCGCTACCTCGATCGTACCCGCCTGACGATGCATGTCGATCGGCCACAGCTGTGGAGTGCTGAAACGCCTCATCTGTATCGCGCCGTGGTTGCCCTGCTGGATGCCAGCGGCACGCTGATTGAAGCCGAAGCTTACGACATCGGTTTCCGTAAAGTTGAAGTCAGCGGCGGATTGCTGAAGCTGAACGGTAAGCCCCTGCTGATCCGTGGCACCAACCGTCATGAACATCACCCGGATAACGGGCAGGTGATGGATGAAGCCACGATGGTCAAAGACATTCTGCTGATGAAGCAACATAACTTTAATGCCGTGCGCTGCTCCCATTACCCTAACCATCGACTCTGGTATCGCCTGTGCGATCGCTACGGTCTGTATGTGGTGGATGAGGCGAACATTGAAACTCACGGCATGCAACCCATGAACCGTCTGTCAGACGATCCGGCCTGGTTTAATGCCTTCAGCGAACGCGTGACCCGCATGGTTCAGCGTGACCGGAACCACGCGTGCATCATTCTCTGGTCGCTCGGCAACGAGTCCGGCCACGGCAGTACCCATGATGCGCTCTATCGCTGGATCAAAAGCCACGATCCCAGCCGTCCGGTGCAGTATGAAGGGGGCGGTGCCAATTCCGCTGCCACCGATATCATCTGCCCGATGTATTCCCGCGTCGATCAGGATCAGCCGTTCGATACCGTGCCGAAATGGTCGATTAAAAAATGGATTAGTCTGCCGGAAGAGACCCGTCCTCTGATCCTCTGTGAATATGCCCATGCGATGGGTAACAGTTTTGGCGGGTTCGATCGCTACTGGCAGGCGTTCCGTCAGTTCCCCCGCCTGCAGGGGGGATTCGTCTGGGACTGGGTTGATCAGAGCCTGACGCACAAAGATGAGCACGGGGAGAGCTTCCAGGCGTACGGCGGTGACTTTGGCGATACGCCGAACGACCGCCAGTTCTGTATGAACGGGCTGGTGTTTGCTGACCGTACCCCTCACCCGGCACTGTATGAAGCACAGCGCGCCCAGCAGTTCTTCCAGTTCGAGCTGGCGGGCACCGCGCCATTAACCGTGCGCGTCACCAGCGAATATCTCTTCCGCCACAGCGACAATGAACTGCTGCGCTGGCGGATTGAGCATCAGGGCAGGCCGGTGGCGGAAGGCCAGTGTGAACTGGCTCTGGCTCCGGAAGGCAGTGTCGAACTGATTACCGGCGAACTGCCCTCCCTGGAAGGCGAGTTGTGGCTGCGTGTTGAAGTGATCCAGCCGCTTGCCACTGCCTGGTCGCCAGCGGGGCAGCGTGTCGCCTGGGATGGCTGGCGCCTTCCCGCCGCGCTGACCCTGCCTCTCGCACCAACTGCCGGCGAGTGCCCCCAGCTCCGCCAGGAGCCTGAGCATATAACGATCCAGCACGGTGAACAGCAATGGCAGTTCTGTCGCCAGAGCGGCGAGCTGGTGCAGTGGTTGCGTGGTGACAGGCCGCAACTGCTCTCCCCGCTGCGCGATCTGTTTGCCCGCGCACCTGTCGATAATGATATCGGCATCAGCGAAGTCACACGTATCGATCCAAATGCCTGGGTGGAGCGCTGGAAACGCGCCGGTCACTATCAGCTGGAGAGCCAGTTGCTACGCCTGCAGGCAGACACGCTGAGTGATGGCGTACAAATCAGTGCCGAACATGCTTTCCTGGCGCAGGGGGAAGTGCGTTTCCTCAGCCGTAAACGCTACCGGATCGACATGCAGGGTGAACTTCATCTTGAAGTGGAGGTGGACATCGCCGCAGGGCAGCCGGAACCGGCACGCATCGGTCTGCGCTGCCAACTGGCAGAGACGGCAGACGAGGTGAACTGGCTGGGACTGGGACCGCACGAGAACTATCCCGACCGTCAGTTGGCGGCAGAGTTTTCTCGCTGGACGCTGCCGCTTGAAGGGTTGAGTACGCCTTACGTCTTCCCGGGAGAGAACGGTCTGCGCGGCGGCACTCAGGAACTGACCTTCGGCAACTGGCGCGTTAACGGCGCGTTCCATTTCTCACTCAGCCGACACAGCCTTGAACAGTTGCGTGATACCTCACACCGCCATCTGCTGCGAAATGAGCCCGGATGCTGGCTGATTATTGATGGCTATCATATGGGGGTCGGTGGCGATGACTCCTGGAGCCCCAGCGTTAATGCCGACTTCCTCCTCTCCGCGCGGCAGTACCGTTATCAGCTTAGTCTGTCTGTGAATCACTGATCGTTAGCCCCGGCGCAGCATGGCGTTGCGCCGGGATCGACGATAGACCCAAATCAGCTGTACGCTGTTCACCAGGATCACCACCGCCGTAGCGGCGAATACCCAGCGGAAGCCTGCTGCAGCAGAAATGGCTGAGCCCATCAGTGGCCCGACAACGTTACCCAGGTACATAAAGGACTGGTTATAACCAAAAATACGTCCGGTAACCTGATCGCTGGAATAGCGCAGCAGCAGCGTCTGCACCGCAGGCATCATCGCCCCATCGGCAAATCCCAGCAGAAAACGAAAAATCCCCAGTTCCACCGCACTGTCTGCCCAGGACATGCCGACAAACAGCACCACAGAAAAAATCAGCGCGGCAAACAGAATACGTTCAGCTCCGATCCGATCACCCAGTTTGCCCAGCGTGGGCGCAGAGAGGAGCGCCGACACGCCAGGAATGGCAGCCACCATCCCACTGACAAAGGCGATATTTTGCACGTGCGGCTCAAGCTCGCGGACAAACAGCGTCAAAATCGGGCTGACCGAGCCATTGCAGAGCTGGATAACCAGTGTGGTGACAAAAAGGCTGATCACCAGGCCCGGACGACTGAGCGTGTGAAATACCATGCTGCCGCTGAGTTTGTCCTCTTTTTTCACCCTCGGAGGGCCGCCCTCTTTGATCAGGAACAGGGTGATAAGAAAACTTATCATCAGCAGGCAGGCGGTGATAATAAACACTGCCTGCAGCCCGAGCCAGTCTGCCAGCAGTCCGCCCATTAACGGGCCCATAATCACCCCGCAGATTTGTGCGGTACTGACCATGCTTAACGCCCAGCCGCTGCGTTCACGCGGAACCTGAGCCGCCACCAGTGCCATGGCGTTCGGGATATAGCCCGAGGTCAGCCCCATCAGCGCACGCAGTGCCAGCAGTTGCCAGACGCTGGAGACAAAGGCCTGAAGCAGGATCACCACGCCCATCCCGAGGGAGGCTCGCAGCAGCATCAGTTTACGCCCTTTACGATCGGCAAGGCTGCCCCACATCGGCGAGACAATAGCAGAAACCAGGAAAGTGATACTGAAAATCAGGCCTGACCACAGTGTCAGGGCATCAGGGTCGGTAACGCCCAGCTGTTCAACGTAGAGGGGAAGAAACGGGATAATCTGACTGATAGCCAGCCCGGTAAACAAACAACCGAACCAGACGGAGATGAGGTTAACCTTCCAGGATTCCATCGTACTGTACGTAAAACCTGTCGCAGGGGGACTGTATATTAAGTGTAACAACACTCTTCACGGCCGTCAGTCGCTTATGGCACAGTGTCAGAGAGAATTTTGTTAGCAAACGAATCTTACCGCTGATGTCTGGACGTTAAACGCAAAAAACCCGCCACGAGGGCGGGTTTTTCTTCACATCGAATCTGAGTTCATTACCGCCGAAGCGGAAAACAAACTTAGATAGCAGTTACGTTAGCAGCTGCTGGGCCTTTCTGGCCATTTTCGATAGTGAAAGAGACTTTCTGACCTTCTTCCAGCGTCTTGAAGCCGCCGTTCTGGATTGCAGAGAAGTGTACGAATACATCTTTGCTGCCGTCAGTTGGGGAAATGAAGCCGAAACCTTTCTCAGCGTTGAACCATTTTACTAAACCAGTCATTGACATGGGTCTTTCCTTCAAAATTGTAGTAAGCCACAGTGGGCACAGGGTTTGTCAACAGGGATTACTATGAGGCACTCAGAAGGAAGTCAGGAAGAAGCTTGAAATAACGCTTGAACTGAAGACTGCTTTACTAAAATTGCTCGCATACGTGGGTCTGTATCAAAACCAACGAGTGCATTTACTCATAACACCGACTTCAGTACAAGGGCTCGCGGAACAAAAAAACACGTAAACGCACAACCAATTGATTTAAAAGATAAAATATTTTAAATTTTTATTCACTTTTTCCTGTGACGCTTCCTGTTTATTACTACCCTGCCCCATAAGCACCACGTAAGGCCTAATCCTAACGCCATGACTCAAGTTACACTTCGCATCCCTGTGGGGATAAGGCATGATGCTTTATCCCCTTTTATCGCGTAAGGATCCCCCAGCGATGTTAGAACTGATGAAAGCCATTAGCCTTGGCCTGGTGGTGCTGCTGCCGCTGGCGAACCCGTTAACCACCGTGGCTCTGTTCCTGGGGCTGGCGGGTGACATGAACTATGAGGAGCGAAACCGCCAGTCGTTACAGGCTTCTATTTACGTCTTTATTATCATGGCCGTCGCCTATTACGCCGGTAATGTGGTGATGGATACCTTTGGAATCTCCATTCCGGGGCTGCGTATTGCCGGTGGGCTGATCGTTGCCTTCATCGGTTTTCGTATGCTGTTTCCACAACAGCAGGCAGGACAGTCGGTTGAAGCCGACCATAAAATGGATGAGATGAGCGAGCGTAAAGCAGTGAATATTGCGTTCGTGCCGCTGGCCATGCCGAGCACCGCCGGGCCGGGGACGATTGCGATGATTATCAGCACCGCCTCAACCATTCACAGCGGCACCACGTTTGAGCCCTGGGTGATCATGCTGGCTCCGCCTCTGACGTTTGCTGCCATTGGCGTTATTCTCTGGGGTTGCCTGCGCAGTTCCGGCACCATCATGCGCCTGGTGGGCAAAGGCGGCATTGAGGCGATTTCCCGCCTGATGGGCTTTTTACTGGTCTGTATGGGCGTGCAATTTATGATTAACGGTATTCTGGAAGTGATCTCCACCTATCATGTGTTGCCGGCCTAGCGCTGACAGAATTAAAAATATTTCTGTTTGTTACTGGCATTCCCCTCTCCGCCATCTAGAGTAATAGTCAACTCCCGCCTGTTTATCTTTTAAACAGGCGGCAGACTGCCGTTCTGGCAGTCTGAGTCATTGTCGCGAATATAATTAACCCGAACCTTCAGTGTCACCTCTGGTCACTGAAGGCGCGTTTGTGGAGGTTTGCCATGAGTCAGCAGCTACCCGGCGCGGGGCGCGCCATCACCGACTATTTCAACAGCCCGTCGTTTCATGCCCCGAAAGAGAGCGAACTACTGGAAGCCATTATGATGGAGCTGATGCAGAACGGAAAATCGCCCAGTAATAAAGCCATTATTGCCAACGTCATTGCACGTCTGGAGCATGAGGCTGATGAGTCGGTACTGGAAGGGTATCGTAACCTGCTGGCACAGATCCTGGAGAATCCTAAAGGGCGTCCGATCGGGTGAAGGGTTTCTGCGGAAGAGGGGGAAAAAAATCCCGCACAAGGCGGGAAAAGACGAGCATTGCATATTTTTCAGCGTCACGAGGAAATCACTGTTTTACCGGATGACCTTATCGCGCTGAGATTGCAGCCAGATGACAACTCACGCCCCTCCCTGCCCCCCTATACGAATGTTTACACGCGATAAGATTGCCATTCACCCTCGCCCCGTTAAGATATGCGCCGGACGCAGGCGGAGACAGGTAATGCGCAACTGGCACCAAAAACTCATAAATCAATTCAAGAAGGTGAGCCTTTATCTGCTGATGCCTGTCCTGTTACTGATCCTTTTTATCAGACTGGTGGATGCTTTTCGCTCCCCGGATCTTCCCGCCGATATTTCGACTCAGTCCCTGCATACAATAGACGGTCAGAATCTGACGCTGGCCGAATTGAGTGATAAAAAACCCCTGCTGGTCTGGTTCTGGGACCGCTGGTGTGGTGCCTGTAAAGACACGGTCCCCGTATTAATGCAGTTGAATGACAAACGCACCAGCGTACTGACTATCGCTCACCGTTCGGGCAATGACATTAGTATTGTTCGCTACCTGAATGGGCACCATCTGACCCTGCCCGTGGTTAACGACAGTCGGGGAGAGCTGGCCGCTCGCTGGAACGTGACCACAACACCAACCTTACTGATGGTGGCAAACGGGGAAGTCGTCGCGACCACCAGCGGCTGGACCAGCGCACCAGGGATCTGGCTGCGTCTGTGGTGGGTGAGGAAGTGGTATTACTGAGGGACGACCGGCACAGCGGGCGCCCCTGGGAATCAATCTGATGACAGGAGAGATCAGCCGCAGTAAACCTGGCTTATGTTACCCTGCTGATCGGCCATAAAGTTAATACGATTCAGGTTAAAATCCATCGTAACGGCAGAGTTATACGGAATGGCGCGCACAGCATTTTCAAAGCGCAAAGACGACACCGATGCCAGCGGCTTACCGACATATTGCTGATACTGAGAGGCGCCACATCTGTCCATCTCAGGATCGACCGGCGCGGCGGAAGCACTTTTATTGCTGCCCGACTGACAGCCTGAAAGCGCAACCAGCGCGGCAATTAAAGCCAGTTTCCCATAATATTTCACAGTTATTTCTCCTCTCTTTGCGTAGATATCCGGCAATTACCCTGAAAGGTTAACAGATTACACATTAATTGCGCAGCCAAAATCCCCCCTGACGCCTGGGCTTTTACGGGACACCAGCGCACATTCTGCTCAAATTTCAATCAGAGGAAGACTATAATTTTAACGGAATCCCCTGAGAGGATATTCTTATGGAACTGGCAATTTTTGTTACTTTTGCTGTCATCATGACGCTGGTGGCGGTAAGAATCCGTTAACCCTCTGAGCGCGCTTCTGGTCGACGGGAGCGCGCAATGTCGCTTAAGCTCCCGTGCCGTCCTGCATCACGCCCCCGCGTAAAAAAATCTCCCTTTTTACACATTACGCTGCTGCCGTCGCCTTCTCGACAGCGTTCGTTGTGCTTGTTACCATCGCCTTCTTCACTGGCTATCGGACCCCCTGCCATGACACCCTCAACCGACCGGGTTAATCACACCCTGCTTTGCGCTGGCGTCTTTCTGGTCTGGTACAGCATTACAGTCATCGTCAGCAGTATTCCCCATTTCGCGGCGTTAAAGAGTCAGGGGCTGCTGATGCCGGTCCTCTGCCTGCTGGAGTTCGCCGCCCTGCTGCCCCTTTACCGCGCGTACTCGCAGCATTATTCAGATATCCCGCCAGGCAGACTTCGGCCGGGACAGACGCTGCTGTTCACCGGACTGCTGCTGGCTGTGATTGCCAGCCAGTCTCTCTATCTGCGTCAGGAAGGCTGGACCGGCGAGCAACTCAGCGACAGCACCACCGTGCTGCTGGCCTTTGCCATCGCGGTCGTGTTTCTCGCGCCGGTATTTGAAGAGATCCTGTTTCGCGGCTTTATTCTTCAGGGATTCCTGCTGTGGGCCCCCCGCCAGCGCGTGGCCTGTGCCCTACTGACCTCCCTTATCTTCGCGGCCATGCACACCCAGTATGCCCATCTGCAAACAGTGATTGCCCTGGTGGTACTCTCCCTGCTGCTGTGCGCCGCGCGCCTGGTTTCCGCCGGGCTGAAACTGCCCATATTCCTGCATATGCTTAACAATCTGCTCAGTATCAGCCCGATTCTGTGGAGCCACTTCAGCGGTCAGGGGGTCGGGGCATGATTCAATTTTATAACTGTTTCATTCACCTTATAACTTTCCAGCATAACGATAGCGAATAATCTACTATTGTTCTTAATGCTTGTTCCCTTACACTCGCGAAAAACGTCATTCCAGGAAACGTCATGAAAATTGCAGTCCCTTCCGTTCTTGCACTGGCACTGGCCGCCGCCTTTGCGGCCTCTGCCGCGACTCCGGCAGATACGCTGGTCATCGCTCAGTCTATTGATGATGCCAAAAGCTTCGACCCGGCAGACGGTTTCGAGCTGACCTCAGTTCAGGCGTTTACCAACCTCTATCAGCGCCTTGTCCAGTCCGATCCGCAAAACCCGATCGACCTGAAACCCACGCTGGCGACCCGCTGGACGCCAGGCAGCGATAACCGCAGTATGACGTTTACCCTGAAAGAAGGGGCTAAATTCGCTTCAGGGAATCCGGTGCGCCCGGAAGACGTCATCTTCTCCCTGTCGCGTGTGGTGAAGCTTAACCTCGACCCGTCGTTTATTCTCACCCAGTTAGGCTGGACTAAAGAGAACGTCGACGCCCAGTTTAAGAAAATCGATGATAATCAAGTAGAAATCCGCTGGAGTGCCGACGTCAGCCCAACCTACGTGCTCAGTCTGCTGGCCGCCCCGGTCTCTTCAATTGTTGATGAAAAAACCGTCATGGCGCATGAGCAAAAAGGCGATCTGGGTAACAAATGGCTGGCCCTGAATTCTGCAGGCAGCGGCCCGTATCAGATCCGCAAATACATACCGCATGAAGTCGTCCTGTTCAGCGCCAACCCGACCTCGCCGGCCGGGGCACCTAAACTAAAAAATGTGCTGATCAAAAACGTCCCGGAGCCGGCGGCACGCCGTCTGCTGTTGGAACAGGGAGATGCCGATATCGCCCGTAATCTGGGCGCTGACCAGATGGCCTCCCTGAAGAATAAGCCGGGCGTGAAGACCCTCGCGGTGCCGATGGCCTCCCTGTACTACATTCAGTTCAACATTGATGCCAACCCGGCGTTGAAAAACCCGGCGCTGTGGGAAGCTTCCCGTTACCTGTTCGATTACAAAGGCATTGCTAACGATCTGCTGAAAGGCCAGTTCCAGGTGCATCAGTCCTTCCTGCCTGAGGGTTTCCTCGGTGCCCTCAATGACAACCCGTACAGCTATGATCCTGAGAAAGCCAAAGCCATTCTGAAGAAAGCCGGCCTGACCAACGTCAGCTTTAAGCTGTCTGTCAGCAATCAGCCGCCCTACCTCGACATTGCTCAGGCGCTGCAGGCCAGCTTTGCTAAAGGCGGGGTAAAAGTGGAAGTACAGCCAGGTATCAGCTCCGAAGTGGCGACCCGCGTGAAAGCGCACCAGTATGAAGCGACCCTGAATGCCTGGGGGGCAGACTACTTTGATCCCAACACTAACGCCGCCGCCTTTGCCTACAATCCTGAAGATGGCAGCAAAACCCTGGCATGGCGCTCTAACTGGCATATTCCGCAACTGAGCAAACAGACGCTGGCTGCGACGGCAGAAACCGACAAAGCGAAACGCGTCGAACTGTATGAAAACATGCAGCGCGAAGTGCAGAAGAACTCCCCGTATGTCATCGGCATGCAGGCCCGTAATCTGGTGGCACTGCGCGACAACCTGAAAGGGTACGTGCAGGGGATCAACCCGGATATGGTGTACTACAGCCAGGTCACCAAGTAATGGCGGTATCCGAACACAGCGCCGGGCCTTCTGCCCGGCTTTTCTGGCGCCGCAGCGGTGGGGCCCTTAGTGCCCTGCTTTCACTGGTGGTGACACTGCTCGGACTGCTGGTTTTCACCTTTGCCCTGTCTCATCTGTCTCCGGTCGATCCGGTGCTGCAAATTGCCGGCGATCATGCCAGCGAATCCACCTATGCTCAGGTCCGGGCCAGCCTCGGGCTCGATGAGCCGGTGCCGGTGCAGTTCTGGCACTATCTCGAACATCTGGTGCGTGGCGATCTCGGGATCTCCAGCATCACTAATCAGCCCGTTGCCAGCGATCTGCTGCGCACTTTCCCGGCGACCATTGAGCTGGCCACCTGCGCGATGATCTTCGGTGCCGTATTCGGTATTCTGCTGGCGCTGCTGGCCGCATGGAAACCGGGAAGCGTGCTGGATAACGTCGCCCGCCTGATCTCTCTGCTTGGCTACTCAGTACCGGTATTCTGGCTGGGGCTGCTGGGGCTGCTGCTGTTTTATGCCGTACTGCACTGGTCTGCCGGACCGGGGCGTCTGGATGATATCTGGATTTACACTCTGGAACCGAAGACCGGGCTGGTGCTGATTGACAGCTGGCTGTCCGGCGACCGTGAGATGTTCCGCAATGCCATCGCACACCTGTGGCTGCCGGTCGTGGTGCTGGGGCTGCTGTCGATGGCCACCATTACCCGCCTGCTGCGCGCGGCGTTACTGGAAGAGAGCAGCAAAGAGTATGTCACTCTGGCACGCGCCAAAGGGGCCAGCCGGGGGCGTATTCTCCTGCTGCATATCTTCCCTAACGTCCGTGGAACGCTGATCACCGTGCTGGCACTCTCCTACGCCACGCTGCTGGAAGGGTCGGTGCTGACAGAAACCGTCTTCGCCTGGCCCGGCGTCGGGCGCTATATGACCACCGCGCTGTTCGCCTCCGATACCCCGGCAATCCTCGGCTCCACCCTGCTGATCGGCGGCTGCTTTATCGCCATCAATGCGCTGGCGGATGCGTTAACTTATCTGACCGACCCGAGAACCCGATGACGCAATCTCTCTCTGATGCTGCAAGCGTCAAACCGCGCGCGCGACGTACCCGCCGCAATATTACGCTGATCGTTGGCCTGAGCCTGGTAGGGTTACTGATCTTCGCTGCCCTGTTTGCGCCACTGCTGGCCCCGTTTGACCCCAATGCCCAGGAGATGGCGGCGCGTCTGATGCCCCCCTCTGCCAGCCACTGGCTTGGCACTGATGGCTTTGGCCGCGACCTGCTCTCCCGGGTAATTTACGGCGCACGTCCGACCCTGCTGCTGGTGTCACTGATTCTGGTGCTGACCATTCCGGTCGGAATGCTGATTGGCATCAGCGCCGGTTATCTCGGCGGCTGGAGCGAACGTGTCCTGATGCGTATCACCGATATTTTCCTCTCACTGCCCAATCTGGTGATTGCCCTGGCGCTGGTGGCCATGATGGGGCCGGGCCTGATGAACGGTGCACTGGCGCTGGCGCTGACCAGCTGGCCTCCCTTTGCCCGCCAGGCACGCGCTGAAACGCTGGCGCTGCGCCGAAGCGACTATCTCGCTGCCGCACGTATGCAGGGCATCAACGGCCTTCGCCTGATGTTCGGGCACATTTTGCCCTTGTGCCTGCCCACCGCCGTGGTGCGTGCAGCGCTCAGCCTGGGTGGCATTATCCTCTCTGCGGCAGGGCTTGGCTTCCTCGGTATGGGCATTCAGCCGCCTACTGCGGAATGGGGCTCAATGGTCGCGGAAGGTAGCAAGGTCATCTTTGACCAGTGGTGGGTCGCTGCCGTTCCCGGCGGCGCTATTCTGTTCGCCAGCCTGGCGTTTAACCTGACAGGCGACGGCCTGCGTGACCGACTGGATACCCGAAATGGCAACTGATCCTTCTGCACAGATTGTCGCCGATGGTTTGACGATCGGCAGTGCCGACGGCACTGCGCTGGTAAAAAATATCAGCTTTACGCTGGGCCGCGAACGAGTGGCGCTGGTCGGCGAGTCCGGCTCCGGGAAATCGCTGACCGCGCGCGCACTGATGGGGCTGCTGGCGCCGTCACTGCAGATCCAGGCCAGAACGTTGAGCATCGCCGGGGAGAATGCCCTGACGCTGACCGAGCGACGCTGGAGCCAGTTGCGCGGCAGCGAGCTCGGCATGGTGATGCAGGATCCGAAATACGCCCTTAACCCGCTGCGGACGATCGGCTGGCAGGTGGCAGAGCCGCTCAGGCTGCATGGCCGCTTCTCACGGACTGAAATAAAAGAGAAGGTCTGCGATATGTTAGCGGCAGTGGGCCTGCCCCAGCCCGCAGAGCAAATGAAACGCTACCCCCACCAGCTTTCGGGCGGGATGGGCCAGCGCGTGATGCTGGCGATGGCGCTGATCGCTGAACCCCGTTTTCTGATCGCCGATGAGCCCACATCGGCACTCGATCACGCCATGCGCGATCAGGTGCTGGCGCTGATCCGCAATCTGGTGGAACAGCGTGATATGGGCCTGCTGCTGATCAGCCACGATCTGCAACAGGTCTCCGAACACTGTGACCGCGTAATGGTGATGTACCAGGGAGAAGTGCTGGATCAATTACCGGCCGCCGATCTTCCTCACGCCACGCACCCTTACACCCGCACACTGTGGTCGTGCCGCCCGAGTAAGTTGACGCGCGGCCAGCCGCTGCCGGTACTGGATCGTGACGCGCTGGCCGGGGGACTACAGCATGATTGATTTATCCCAACTGAGCGTGGCCCATAAGCAGGGTTACGATCTGCGCACCGTGGTGCATGATGTCACGCTGTCGGTGAAGCCGGGCGAATGTTTTGGCCTGGTCGGCCCTTCCGGCTGCGGCAAATCATCGCTGCTGTGGGTGATGGCCGGTCTTAACCCCCACTGGCAGGGCGGGATGCAGCTGGCTGGCCATCAGGCAGCGCCGGGTAAGCCCTTTACCGGCCAGCTCAGGCGTGACGTGCAGATGGTATTTCAGGACCCCTATGCCTCACTGCATCCGCGCCATCGCCTGCGCCGGACGCTGGCAGAGCCGTTAAAGCTGATCCAGGCAGAGAATATTCACGATCGTATCGATCAGGGTTTCCGACACGTCGGGCTGGATCCGGCGCTGGCCGACCGTTACCCGCATCAGCTTTCTGGCGGCCAGCGTCAGCGCGTTGCCATTGTGCGGGCGCTGCTGCTGGAGCCGAAAATCCTGCTGCTGGATGAACCCACCTCCGCACTGGATATGTCAGTGCAGGCGGAGATCCTCAACCTGCTCAATCAGCTGAAGCAGCAGGATAATCTGACAATGGTGCTGGTCAGTCACGATCCGGACGTTATCGATCATATGTGCGATCGCGCCGTGCAGATGGCGCAGGGGCGAATAGTCGCTTAACCGCTATACCCGGCCGGGATGCATCCGGGGTGACGCTTTTTTCGGTCGCCCCTTCGGATTGTGTCTTTAACAGCTAAGCATAGTCAGAACCGGCATTTCCGATGGCACGCTATCCGCCTATAGTCCTGATATCTTTCTCATTTCAGGACTTTTTATGCGCAACATCGTTCCTCTGCTCCTCGCCAGCACGCTGGCATTCACCCCTGTTGCTCAGGCCGCAACCCCTGCTGACACACTGGTGGTGGCCATCTCGCTTGACGGTATCATCAGCTTCGATCCGGCGGAGAGTTTTGAAACCGTCAGCACCAGTAGCCTGCGCAATGTCTACCAGACGCTGGTGTCACCGGCGATCCGTAATGAGCGCCAACTGTCACCAACGCTGGCCAGCCAGTGGCAGACAGGCAGCACAGAGCGTAGCCTGCGATTCACGCTCAAGCCGGGGCAAACGTTCGCCAGCGGCAACACGGTCACCAGCGACGATGTGATCTACTCACTCACGCGAGCGGTGAAGCTCAACAAAACGCCGGCGTTCATTCTTGGGGAGTTTGGCTGGACGCCGGAAAACATTGACGCGCAGTTCACCCGGCTCAGTGAGACGGAGTTTGAACTGCGCTGGGTATCCGACATTGGGCAGGATCTGGCGCTGCGTCTGCTCACCTCGCCCGTGGCGTCAACGGTCGACAGCAGGCTGGTCAAAAAGCACGTCAGTGAGCAGGATTATGGCAATACCTGGCTGCGAACGCATTCAGCGGGCAGCGGTGCCTTTGCTATCAGTCAATACATCCCCCAGCAGGCGCTGGTGCTGGAAAAAAATCCTCATGCCCGACCCGTCCCGCATCTGCAGCGGGTGATCCTGAAAAGCGTCACCGATGCCGGTTCGCGCCGGTTGCTTCTTGAAAAAGGGGATGCCGATGTGGCCTATGACCTGGGTGCCGATCAGTTTGCCTCGCTGAAAAACCAGAAGAACGTGCGCGTCGCCAGTTATCCTTCCAGCCTGATTTACTACATCGGTTTCAACACCCAGGACAAACAGCAACCGGCGCTGGGTAATCCGGCACTGTGGCAGGCCGCTCGCTGGCTGGTTGACTATGACAGTCTGTCCACACAACTGCTGAAAGGCCAGTACCAGACGCATCAGACCTTCCTGCCTGCCGGTTTTGACGGCGCACTGACTAACCAGCCTTTCCACTACGATGTGGCAAAGGCGAAAGCCATCCTGGCTAAGGGGGGGATTAAGCCTGGCACCCGCTTCTCTCTGACCATTATTAATCAACCCCCCTATAGCGATGTCGCGCAGGCACTGCAGGCCAGCTTTGCCAAAGCCGATATCCAGATAGATATTCAGCCGGTGGCGGAATCAGAACTGTGGGGGAAAATGCGTGGGCGTAACTTCCAGTCCATCTTTATCTACTGGGGTGCGGACTATGTTGATGCCAACAGCAATGCCAGTACCTTCGCCTACAACGTGGCGGGTGGCCCCAAAACGCTCGCCTGGCGCGTGGGCTGGAACATCCCTGAGCTGAGTGCTAAAACGCGTGCAGCGGCGGCAGAAAGCGACGTCAAAAAGCGCACAGCGCTCTATCAGCAGCTACAAACTGAAGTGCAGCAGAATTCGCCGTATGTGGTGACATTACAGGGCCAGCAACAGGTTGGATTGGGTAACACTATTCAGGGCGACTATCAGGGGATCGGTATCAGTCTGCTCTATTTTGATCTGATCAGTAAAAAGTGATCGCCATCGGCTACGGGCTGTTGCCCGTAGCTGAAACATTCAGGCATCTGAACAAGCGGCTCACGAGATCGCAGATTCAGAAGCGTGTTTATGCTTTTCCGCTTCAAAGTGCGTCTTAAACTGCTCATAGATCGAAATCATATTAGCCGCATCGCCCTGTAACGGGCTTAATTTCCCCGCGCGAACCAGTTCAATGACCAGCTGTAGGGCTGCTTGCTTCGGGCTGTTGGACGGGTGTGCAATTTCGTTCGACATATCTCATTCCGCTAATACAGTGTGACCCGCACTCTATCAAGGATAACCCGCCTGCGTCACTCTTTTTGCCAGCGATCCTGCGCAAACTTGTACATAAAAAAATAATGTTGTACAAGTTTACAGATGCAGGTAAAGTGAGCCCGTAACGAATTATGCATTTGCATGGCCTCGGGAAGTGTTCGTGGGTTTCCCACTTCCCGAGGCTTATTTTTCCCCTCCGCTTTCCCTCACCTCCTTCAATGATCTTTCTGTGCTTCTGACTCGCTATCTTTGATTTCAGACAAGGCAAAATCGCGCAAATAGATTAAATTTTAATCACCACAATGCAGTATGGGAGGGGATATGAAACGCCAAATGGTCGCCTCATCAGCGATTCACTCTGTCGGTTACGATGCCGAAAAACGAATACTGGAAGTGCAGTTACTGGGTCATGGCACCTGGACCTACCGCGATGTTCCACTGACCACCTGGCATTTTTTTATGGCCGCGCCATCGAAAGGCTCATTCTTCTATCAGCACATCAAGCATCAGTTTTTGCAGGAGTAGTCCCTGAGAAGTCAGGCGGAGACAGGCTGGTTTCCGCCTTTACTTCAGATCCAGCATAATTAAGAGTATTCTCATAGTGGTGCGCCCCCCTAAACGTCGATATTGCTTCAGCCTTATTACAGGCAACGGCCATAATGCGCAAAGGTCAGGGTGGCCTGCACTTATTGCCTGGAACAGTTAAGGCTAATGGAGGGCACACGATGTTGCAATTTCACGAAATACAAAGACTCTCCGAGCGCTGTGGTCTGATAGTGTTGCTCGCGGGCTTCAGTCTGTTCACGCCCTTTTCAACGGCAGAGAAAATTGTGATTTCCCTCTCGCAGGAGCAGGACGGCGGCGATGCTGGTCGAGCCTGTATCTATGTCCACCAGGGTAGCGCTGAGTTTCGTATCGTTAAACCCGACGAAACCTGTGCGGCAGAAATCACCGTTACTCAGCAGCGTAGTTAACCAGGCGGGAATTTTTACAGTAAAAGATCGGACTTCAACGCGGATATGATACCTTTAGTACAAGTGAACACCTGCAGATGCCATGCAGTGTAGCCCTCTGGCAAAGGAATCCGTTGTTTGAAAACGCTCAATATTAAATTGTTAACGCTTATCGCCACCTATCTGGTTATTCTGCTTCATACGGCAGCGATACCCTTCAGCACCTTTCATGGTGCCTGGTCGGTTGCGGTAATGTATGACGTACTGGGGAGAATTTCGTTTCCTCTTTATTTACTGATTGCCGGTTATATATCGCTAAATAAAAATGAATCTTTATTAAGCACGCTGAAAACGCGCGTAGTCGACTTACTGATCCCGCTTATTTTGTGGACGGTAATCTATTTCATTTATAACAGAAAAATAAACGAAAGCGCGACCCCCTTCAGCCTGCTGGATCTTCTGAGTACGCCAGCCTACGACCATCTGTGGTTTATCTATACGATGATTTTGCTGTTCCTGTTCACCCCGCTGTTGAACACTTTTATCCAGCACGGTAGCAGGCAGCGTATTAACTACATTCTTACCCTGTGGTTTGCGCTGGCATCGGTGTATATGCTGTTTGACCATTTTAAAGAGAGCGTGCTGGAAAATCACCCTGCACCGACACCCAGTAATATTGATATGGTGATCTACCTTTCAGGATTTTATATTATTGGAGGGGTCATTCGCCGCTATAAATTGTCGCCAAAGGTCACTATCGCCAGTGTTATCTTTATTTTAAGTGCGGTATTAACTGCAGTGATGGGCTATTCTTTGTCGAAAAGCATTGGCGAACCCAATGATATCTTCCTGTTTTACTCTGCCCCGACCATCGTGGTGCTGGCACTGGCCTGCTTCTTTATGTTGCTGAATGCGCCACTGCGCTTTTCAAGACGAAAAAATCTGGTCATTCGCCATCTGGCCAGGCTGAGCGTGGGGGTGTTCTTTATTCATATGCTGGTATTGGAAACGATACTCCGTGTCTGGAGCGTAAACTTTAACAACTACTACTCCGCATTAAGCATCCCACTGGTGGCTCTGGTCTGCTACGCGATATCAACGCTGCTGATTGCCGTGCTGGAGCGCATCCCGGGACTCAGACGTTTGACCTGATGTCATGGCCGTTCAGCACCTTCCTGAACGGCCGCTGATAGCCGGTCGCAGACGTACCGGTTACTGGCCGGTTATCAGAACCGTGCCTCCGCAAATTTTTGCGGCTGATTGATTGCCCGACGGGCAATCCAGTACAGTAGTATGCGTTCGTCATCCTGATCCTGATCCGCCATCGCCAGTAGCTTTAAGCCCAGCGTGGATTTGTTAACGGGCTGTCCTGTAATACTCAGATCGACCACTGCTTTCCCAATGATATTGCACACTTCTTCTTCACTTGAAACCATCACTACATCATCAGTGCTCATTACATCCTCCTCTTGGGTTAAAGATTAAGCATAGCAAAGCTCCGCCTGTCTTTCGTCAGAGTCAGATCAATCTCATTTTTCGCTACGGTTCGCCCAGGGAAGCTGGGCCAGTGAGTGGCCACGGTAGACCCAGGCCGGTGGCAGGTTTGCCAGCACACGCGTACGATTCCAGGCAAAATAAGTGGAAAGCAGAGGCTCACAGAGTGAGGTGTACTGGAACTGCACGAACACACCATTAGCACTCAGTTGGGAGGCTGCCTGCTGCAAAATACGGTGGCGCACAGCATGAGGCAGCGACAGCAACGGCAGGCCGGAAAAAATGGCATCGAATTCTCCCTTCAGCGTTTCTGCCGACTCCCCAATCACCTGCAAGCGGGGATCCTGCAGTGCCATCAGTCGCGGATGAAAGCGCGGATTGGTCTCGAAGGTTAACAGCGTCGCCTCCGGCCGCATCCGGGTAAGCAGATGGCGGGTCAACACGCCATCACCGGCGCCCAGTTCAGCAATACGCAGACTTTCCTGCCAGTCCACAGCATCCGACATGGTTTTGCATAGGGCTTTTGATGAAGGCGCAATGGTACCGGTCTTGCGCGGGTCAGAAATAAACTCCTGCAAATAGCCGGTCTTATCTTTGATATATGACAGTGCGGATAGCAACATACTTCCCCTCAGTTCAACACGGCAGTCTTCAGTAGGCCATAAGTGACTCAACAAGTTCTTAAAAACCTGCTCTGTTTGGCTAAAACCAGGATTAATCGCAAATGGCCGCAGGAAGAGAGCGCGCGGTTCGGCGGGCGGAGAGGATATTCTGAAAATGAGACGGTGATTCCAGCTTCAGGCGGCCACATTTCACAACCAGCCTTATCCGTCCCTGACAGGAGAAAGTTCTTATTACGCGCTGTCCGTTGCTCGGCAGTAAAGATGACCGTTTGATGACAGCAATAAAAGGTCAGTATTGGCTGGATCTTTTTTCCCGCCACGGTCGCTGGAGTCGGTCTGACACCGTCGTGAGATGCCCATATCAACCCCTGTCAAATCTGATTATTCTTCTCCGGCAGCACCTGCTGTCTTCATGCCCGAGGATAATAAAATGAAATACGCTAAATCAGTTTTTCTGCTGCTATTGCTGGCAGGAAGTGCCAATACCTGGGCCGTTACCGGTGCAGGTGAGGCAGCAGGAAGTAGTGCATCGACCATGTCAGACGGCACGTCAGATGCCGTTGGCGTCGGTGTGGTTGCCGCTTTGCTGGGCGTGGCGCTGGCCACATCAGGCGGCGGCGATGGCTCCAATACCGGCACCACGACCACCACAACATCGACGGTTTCACGTTAGTTATTTTTCAACACACAGCACGTAATGGCCCTGCGCATGCGCCGGGCCATTTCTGATCGCTCACACGACGTTGGGCATGTCTTTCAGTACCTGCTCAACCCGCCTGCGCTCTGCGCTGTCGAGCCCGAGCAACGGCCGGGGCAGAACCGGCTGGCAGATCCCCAGAATATCCGCTGCCGCATACATCACACGCAAACTGCTCAGGCTCTGAAAAAGCTGCCACAGCGGTTCAAACTGCTGGTTCAGCTCGGCGACCCGCTCTGCCTCTCCCGCCTGGGCGGCCCGGGTTAACGCCAGCGCTGGCTGCGGCAGCAGGCCGCCAACCACGCTAAACCACACATCGCCTCCGCCCAGCAATGCCCCGGCTGCAAACCAGTCGCCGCTGTAGCCGACCGCAAACTCCGCAGGAAACAGGTCGCGCAGCGCCGTCACATCCTGTTCACCGATACCACTCTGACCCGGCTGTTTCACCGCATGGATCTGCTTCAGCGTGCCCAGCCGCTGAAGCAGACGATGGGTAAAGGTAAAATGCGTGGTTCCCGGGTTATTGTAGACACAGACAGGCAGTCCGGTGGCACCGGCCACACTGGCATAGTGTTGAAACACTTCTTCTTCACCCAGAGGGGTATAAGAAACCGGGGCCAGTAAAATACCTTTCGCCCCCGCGCTTTCAGCATCCTGCGCCAACAGGCAGGCTTCATCGGTGCGCAGTGCCCCGGCACTGGCGATAACCGGTATATCCGGCCCCAGACAGGCCACAGCAGCTTCAATGGCCCGCCGCTTCTGGTCACGGCTCAGATAAGCATACAGCCCGGTGCTGCCGGGCAGGCCGACTGAGTCCACACCCGCCTGTTTCAACCGCAGCAACACCTTTTCCAGCGCCGGTATATCCACCACACCGGCTGCATCAGTCGGTGTGATGGGGAAAGCAGAAAGCCCCTTGAACTGCATGAATGACACTCCTGAAATGGCCAGCCTGACGCTGGCAATGGGTGGGTGAAATCAGAATCGTACAGCCGGGCACACGCGGAACACACCCGCTTCGTCCAGTCGCCTATACTTGAATCAGTTCCTAATCTGTCAAAGGAGTGAGTGATGTTAATCGGCTTCGTATTACTCGTCAGTGCCTGTGGATATGACGCCTGTGACGCACTGCCGGTATCCGAGCATATTTACCCCACCCGGTACGATTGTGAACAGATGGCCGAACGTATTCTTGCACGCCGCCCCAACGTCGTGCTGCTGTGTGGGGAGGTTTATCGTTAGCTGTTTTCTGTCGCCGCTGCGTCATCGACAAACCGCGTCACCGCCAGCAAACGGTTGACGTGCGTTAACAGCAGATCCACATCTGTCTGTAAAAAACCATCACCGCTCTGTGATGCAGCCAGAACAGCGTTCTGAATATTTTCGGAAATGGAGGCCGATCCGTCTTTACCCGCCGTTAGCAGCAGCGCGGCAATGAGCAGGGATTGGGCCTCGACCTGGGCTGTCAGCTCTTTAGTATCTACATCCATTTTGGCGAGCTTCATTAAAATATCGATGACCAGTTGCTTCATGTTGTTATTATCCTCATAAGATTATTCGTATGAAATTACCACCCTGATCGAAGCGGGTAAACAGGACAGTCCACAAGAAAGATCAATTCGTCGCATTTTCCGATAATGTCTGAGTGACGACTTTCACCCTCATCTGATAGCGCAATCGCTACTCTGCTGCCAGGCTTCCCCGAAACCCGCAAAGGAGAGACTATGTTCCGTTTTATTTGTTCACTGTTTTCCAGCCCTGAATCCCTGCTCCAGGTGATGAGCCAGCGTGATATCGCCGAATCCATTGAGGACGGTGATCGCATCCTGATTGATGAAGATGGCTGCGCTATGGTTAACTTTTCCAGCTATGAAGTGCATGAAGATTTTGCCCGGCACGTTAATACGTTAAAAGGGGCCTGAGATGGGAACAGCAATATTTATGGTGCTGATGGTGTGCGGCTACTGGTACACCAGCCGTGACCTTTCTACCCGGTTTAAAATCAAACGTTCATTTGGCTGGGATGTGTACTTTCTTGTCGCCCTGTACGGCTGTATCTTCGTCCTGCAGGGGGTGCTGGCGACCGGTCTAATCTGGCTGCTGCTGCTGGCGGCATCCGCCATTTTCAACGCGATTCCCCAACTGGCTGATGGCTTGCATCATCAGTGGCAAATCGAGTTTATGACCTGGAGCTTCTTAGGTATCCAGGCACCGGTCGTGGTCATGCTGGCGTTTGCCGTCGCGTTCTGCCTCTATCGTTCCAGCTGGTCTGGCAGTGCGCGGCTCGACAGCAACGGCCGAAAAAAACTGTATAAAAAGCTGTCACGCGCCAACGGCGTCGAAGGGTTACTGTTTCAGTGTATGGAAGAGGGGGAACTGGCATGGATCACCCTGAAGTCGCGACGAATCTATATCGGAATGATCCACGCGGCCTCGTATGACAATGTGGCCACCGCCAATGTGGTGCTGATCCCGATGCTGAGTGGCTACCGCGACGGTAAAAAACTCAATTTATGCATTGAGCACAACTACAGCCGCTGGTATGCCGAACACGACATCACGCTGGATTCAGAGCCAAAGTCAGCCATGGCTTTCCGCAAAGTGATTATGCTGGATCAGATAGAGAGCCTGTCACTGTTTGATCCGGCCAGCGCCAGCGCGCTGGCCAGTTGAGATTAAAACAGCACCGAGATCAACCAGAAGCCGGCAAAGGTCATCAGCAGCGATCCGATGACGTGGATCATGACAGACGCCATTGCCCAGAGATAGCTACCGGACTGCATCAGCGTGACCACTTCCAGCGAAAAGGTGGAAAATGTCGTCATACCGCCGCACAGTCCGGTGGTGATCAGCAGCTTCCATGCCGGGTCGATCCCTGGATGGCGGACAAACCAGGCCACCGTGGCACCAATGATAAATCCGCCCACCAGATTAACCAGCAGCGTACCGGGTGGCAGGTTGGGAAACAGGGCGTTGAGTCGTACCGCGAGCAGCCAGCGAATAACACAGCCCGCGCAGCCACCAATCATCACAGCCAGTAAAGGTTTCAGCATAAAGTCCTCAGGATAAAGAGGAAGGTGCCTGCAGGCAGATAACGAACAGCCTGACACACCGACCTCGTGAAAAGGGCCAGAGTTTCAGGCGTCATCAGCCCGGACAGTCGGGCGGTTGGGAAAGGTGGAACACCATCACCTTGTCGCCATTAAGATAATCAGCGAGCGCCCGTTTTGCAAGCCGCTCGCACACTGAAAAAAACAACATATTGTTGATTGCTAAACAGGGTGTTGATATTGTTCTTTCTCCCCTACTCTGCCGCCGAGTCACTATGTCCGCCCACTCTCCTGATATCGCCCATGAACGCGCCCTGATCCTGCAAACCCTGCACGCTGCCGTCACTGCACTCGGCAATGTGATCGGACGCAATACTGAAGTCGTCCTGCACGACCTTGAACACCCCGAGAAATCCGTGCTGGCCATCACCAACGGCCATGTTACCGGTCGTGTGCTGGGCAGCCCGGTACTGGATGTTCCTGCTCAGGATCGGGGGCTTCAGGCGTTAATTAACGAGACAACTCCTGCGAACGATAATGTCCCGACGGTGATCCCGGACTACCCGACCCGCGGTAAGCAGGGTCAGACGCTGCGAAGCGCAACTGCACTTTACCGCGACAGCAACGGCCAGGCATTTGCAGCACTCTGTATTAATACCGACAACAGTGAGCTTCTGGCAGCAAGACGCTGCCTCGACAACCTGTTGAACAGCCCGGACAGCCCGCCGCCTGCGGCTGAAGAAAGTGCAGATATGGCACAGCTGATGGCGGAGATTATTGCTGACTCGCTCAGTGAGCTGAATGGCGACCTGCGCCTTTCACGTAAACAGGCCAAGCTGGCAGCGGTGAGAAAAATGCAGGAACGCGGTATGTTTATTGTTAAAGGCGGTATCGAAAAAGCCGCTACAGCCCTTGGCGTTACCCGCTACACCATATACAACTACCTGGATGAAATCCGCGATGCGCAACAGCCCGGGAGTCCGTCATGAGTCTGCATATTGCCACCCCACTCCTGACCTCCCGCCCGCTGAGCATGCTGACCGGTCATAACGTGTTGCTAAAGATGGAGGCGTTACAGCCTCCGGGCTCGTTTAAAATTCGCGGCATCGGCCTGGCATGCGAAACCTGGCAACGCAGGGGTGCCCGACGATTTGTATCCTCATCAGGCGGCAATGCCGGGCTGGCGGTGGCCTGGGCAGGGCGACATCTTGGCGTACCCGTGACGGTCGTGGTGCCGGAAACCACTTCGCACTGGGCACAGACGCTGTTGCGGCAGGAACTGGCAGAGGTGATCGTCCACGGCAGCTCCTGGCAGGAAGCGAATCATTACGCGCAGTCACTGCTGGGTACGCAGGATGCCTTTCTTCACCCCTTCGACGATCCGCTGCTGTGGCAGGGCCATGCCACCATGATTGATGAAGTGGCGCAGAGTGGAATGCGTCCTGATGCCGTGGTGCTGTCGGTGGGCGGTGGGGGCCTGCTGGCCGGTGTGGTGGCAGGGCTGCAGCGTAACGGCTGGCAGGATGTGCCCGTACTGGCGGTGGAAACCGAAGGGGCCGCTTCATTTCACGCGGCAATGGCGGCCGGGTATCCGGTCGAACTGGATGGCATCATCAGTATCGCCTCATCGCTGGGTGCAAAACAGGTCTGTGACCAGGCACTGCGGTGCGCCCGCGAACATACTGTACAGAGTCTGCTGGTATCGGATCGGGCGGCGGTCAATGCCTGCACACGCTTTCTGGACGATCACCGGGTGCTGGTGGAACCGGCCTGTGGAGCCAGTCTGGCGGTGGTCTACGATATGCATCCGCAGCTCGCCGCGTATCACAATCTGCTGGTGATTGTCTGCGGCGGGGCGACCAGCAGTATCGCCCAGCTGCACGCGGCCTCGACCGCACTGAATGATTAGTGGTCTTCCACTTCATACTGCACGGATAACTGCCCTTTCTTCTCTTTAACACGGGTGATGTGTACCAGGCCAACCTGCGCGGTCGTCAGCACGTGTGTGCCGCCGCAGGCAAAGGCGGGAAGCGATCCCCAGGTCACGTTGCGCAATCCCGCCAGCTCACTCACTACCCGGGGGAGATCGGCGGCGACCAGCTCGCGTGTAAGCCGTTCCAGTGCCGCCCTCTCCACCTCAGCTGAGGTTATACCGGGTGCGAAAACTATCCGGCCCGCACCAGGACGGTGATCGCCTTTGGTGGCATGCCAGCCAAACTGTTCACCGGCCACGCCGATCAGATGCCCCGCAGAATGCATTTGCGTGTGCCGTCTGCGGACCTCTGCGTCGACGACCAGGGTAGTGGCCCCCGTAGGGACGGGCGTGGCCAGCAGGTGGATTACCTGACCCTCTTCCTGACTGATTTTCACCACCTCTGCCCCGCCCAGCGTGCCGCGATCGGAGGGCTGGCCACCGCCCTGTGGATGAAACAGCGTGGAAGCGAGAATGACACGGTAATGACCGCTGTCATCCGGTTCACAGCGCAGGACCTCAGTGGTCATTTCAAGGCTGTCGCTGTAGTAATAGGCTTTTTCTGTCATGGGGGGGTCAGACTCTCCAGGTGGACGGAATGCAGGCTGTAAATTAGCATCTCTCAATAACAAATTAAACAAAATGTTGAAATTGATACCTGAAAAACGCCATTAATCAACAACAGGGGTAATTTACTCGTTGTGACGTACGTCGCCGGAACAGAGACAATATGCCAGCCCATTCAGCGGTTTTTTATCTCGCTGTTTTAGTCCATGCTGGTTACCCCTTTTCTTTCAGAGACGATGCTATGACTAAAAATCTGAATAAAGACACCCAGGTCTGTATGTCACTGGCGGCGCGCCCTGGCAACTTTGGCACCCGTTTCCATAATTATCTGTACGATGCTCTCGATCTTGATTACCTCTATAAAGCCTTTACTACCCGGGATCTGACGGCGGCCATCGGCGGCGTTCGCGCGCTGGGTATACGGGGTTGCGCCATCTCAATGCCATTTAAAGAGGAGTGTATTCCGCTACTGGATGAGCTGGATGCCTCCGCCAGCGCCATCAACTCGGTCAATACCATCGTTAACACAGATGGCTATCTGAAGGCGTATAACACTGACTACATCGCCATCGTCAGCCTGCTGAAGCAGTATCAGGTGAACACCGGGCTGACTTTCGCCCTTCGCGGTAGCGGCGGTATGGCAAAAGCCGTGGCCTGTGCCTTAAAAGACAGCGGATTCAGTCAGGGAGTGATCGTTGCACGTAACGAGACCCGGGGCCGTGAGCTCGCTGCGCTGTACGGTTTTGAATGGCGTGCCAGCCTTGATGGATTACAGCCCGGACTGCTGATCAATGCCACCCCCACCGGAATGGCGGGTGGCATTGATGCCAACGTGCTGTCATTTGATACGACCACGATTGATGCGGCGAGCGTGATCTTTGAAGTGGTCGCGCTACCTGAGCTGACGCCACTGGTGCGCTATGCACGCAGTCAGGACAAAACGACGATCACCGGTTCTGAAGTGTTTGCTATTCAGGCCGTAGAGCAATTTGCCCTGTACACCGGGGTGCGCCCGGATGATGTGCTCTTTCGCAAGGCCGCAGAGCACGCGCGCCTGGGATAGGCGCTTCACTCAGAGATTAAGACTCTGGCTCAAAAGAGCGATCATGGTGCTGTCACTGCCGGACTGCTTAAGATGGCGATCGCTATCGTAGATCTCCAACGGCTCGTGCGGATAGTCCTCCGGTACAACAATAATAAACCGCCCTCCCTGGCGCTCGGCATTGCGTTTCGACGCAGTAATACGCATTGCTGAGCAGTCATTGACGATGCTCAACTGCGGGAAGGCGGCTCTCAGTCTTCGCCCCAGAGCCAGCGCACACGCCCTCACCGTCCATGAGCACGAGATAATCACCACATCGGTCATACGTGGCTTCAGCATCGTTTTATTAGTGAGCTGCTGAAGTCGCATTAATGGCTCCAGCATAAAGGCGAAACCAAAGGCAAATGTTTCCCGCCCGATGAGTTCGCTGGCGCAGCGATCGTAGCGGCCGCCGCGACACAGCAGGCTTCCCTCCTCCAGCCTGTCGCTGTGCCACTCAAAAAGGGTATGGCAGTAGGCATTAGCCGGGTAAAGCGCCTTATCCACCACAAAGGGGATACCTGCCCGGGTTAATGCAGCCATTAATGACTCAAAGCGCTGCATCGACGATGTCGAAATAAAATCGCCGGGCTCGGGTGCCTGGGTTTGCAACGTCGCCAGCAGGCTGTCGGTGGACTGCAGCAGTTGCTCCGGTCTGTCAGCAAGCCAGTCTATCCACTGCGCCTGGAAGAGAAAAATAAACGGCTGATAGTACTGACGCAATGCGTCTCGAAAAGCAGCAAAATCCCGGGCACTGCCCAGCGTATTAATTTTTAGCTCAATATGGTTTTCCAGCCGCAGGGATTTGAAGAAATCATACTGCATGATGAACTGCTCAAGTTCGATATCCACCCTGGGATAACCAAAAGCCTCCACGCCAAGCTGCTGGTACTGCTCGACAGGGGTATGCTCGCCTCTGCGCACACGAAACATCGTCCCCAGATACCAGAGTTTGCTGGTTGACTGCAGATCCCGGTGCGCTTCAATCGCATGCAGACATCCCTGCGTCCCTTCGCGCCGTAATAAAGCCGAGTGCTCGCCACCAATACGGCACGCCCCCGCGTCTCCCTGAGCAAAGTCAGGGGGGCGTGTTAATGCTCCTTCTTTTTCCAGCAGAGGCAGGCGTATTTCCTGATAGCAGTAGCGCTGCAGCAGCTGCGATGCCTGGTTTTCAATCCACACCCAATCCAACACCTGATTATGATAATACTTTCTTGGCCGCCCACACTGACGCGGTCTGACCCGGCGATGAAGCGATATTTCCTGCTGCTGACAATACTGCGATGTACCCAGCACACAGTTTTGACTGAGACAATTTTTGATTTTGTCTGATACCGCCGCACTGAGCGGTATCTGCATAAAGCGACGGTACTGTAACGCCCGGGCTGAGGGCGTTTTCCCGAGTTTTAGATACTCTTCATGGAAGGTGAGACGGGCTATATGCTCCTCACCAATATTGTGCCGGTAGCTACTTCCTTTTGATAAGTACGGCTTATCTTCTTTAGCACTGTCAACAAACTGTTGAGCCAGTAAAAAATAAGCCCCCGGTTCAATCAGGGAGCTATTGTAACGCCCCTCCCACAGCGCCCCACTACGATGATATTTTTGATTGAAATAGCGCACATAGCTGCGACCGATATGCTGAACAAGGCGGCTGAGATCCTCTTTACTGCCAGGCGTTAATAGCAGAAAAAACTCTTTTGCATGCAGAGAGTAAGCATGTAACTCACAGGAATAGAGTGCAAACGCCCGATCAAGACTAATAAGAAAAACATCACAATCCATCTCATCCATAAAGATAAAATCATGATTATGCCCTTTTAGCTGTATAAGCTGCGGCAGACCCTGAATATAGATTCGTTCTTTTCTGGACATATCACCCTGGAATTTATGTATAAAAACTTAAGTGAATATCAAAAGATTCGGCGCTATTTATTTTTAATTAGCTATTGTGGCAGGGTGCATGAAAGCGTCTGCCATTGTCAATATATCAACTGTAAATTAATCACCCTCGTTTGATGTGAATTTATTGTTAATTAAAAAACACAAAAACGAGATAACTCCGCCCCCCTTGAATGAGAGGCAAATAAAAAAGGGGACGGAGTCATTAGTTTATATTTTGCATAAAAAACACACTATTTTCCGGCATTAAAATACATAATGTGCCTTTTATCCTCTCGGTCCTCTAAAAATATCGCTCCCCCTTTCTTAGAATCACTCCCATCTCGGTGAGACCGCCTGGTTATCACTTTTTTTATGGCAACGACTACAGGACATTCAATATGGGAACCATGAGTGCGGCTAAAGCACATAAAATGGGCGTCGTGGCGCTTACGCTGGTCACCGCATCAAATATGATGGGGTCAGGGGTATTTATGCTACCGACTAACCTTGCAGGGGTCGGTTATATTTCGCTTTGGGGATGGCTCTTCACCATAATTGGTGTCATCGCCTTAGCCCTGGTTTTTTCTAAGACGAGTCTGATTACTCCGCGTACCGGGGGAATTGTCGCCTATGCCAGTGATGCCTTCGGTCCTTTCATCGGTTTCCAGACCACCGTGTGCTACTGGATCAGCGCCTGGGTCGGCAACGTGGCGTTGCTGGTCGCCGGGGTCGGTTATCTCAGCTATTTCTTCCCTGAATTGAAAAACCCGTCGATCGGCAGTGTCGTGGCGATTGTGATCCTGTGGGGATTTATCGTGCTCGCCAGCTTCGGCGCGCGGGTCGCCGGGCGCGCGCAGTCCTTTACCGCCAGCTGTATGCTGGTGGTGGTACTGGGCATTGGCGTGGTTGGCTGGTTCTGGTTCGATCCGACCCTGTTCTCTCAGGTGTATAACGGCACAGGAAAAAGCGACACATCTGCCATTATCACGGCGGCATCTATCGCGCTCTGGGGTTTTCTGGGCGTTGAATCTGCAGTGGTCTCCAGCGGTCAGGTGGAAAAGCCGGAATACACCGTTCCGCGCGCGACGGTATACGGTTTACTCATTGCCTCCGTCTGCTATGTCGGAAGCTGTACCGTGATTATGGGTCTGGTGCCACATAATGAACTGGTGAACTCTGCGGCTCCCTTCGCCGATGCAGCACGCTATATGTTCGGCAAAACTGCCGGTAACGTCGCCTCTGCACTGAGTATTATTGCCTGCTTCGGCTCCATATCAGGCTGGTTGATTTTACAGTCGGAAGGCCCACGCGCAGGGGCTCAACAGGGCCTCTTCCCGAAATTTTTCTCTGACGTGAATAAAAATGACGTCCCCATGAAAAGCCTGATTTTTACCGGGATACTGATGACCCTGGTATTGCTGATGACGGCCTCTCCTAACCTGGCTAAACAGTTCGAGACCGTCATTCTGATGTCAGTCTTTGCCTCACTGCTGCCTTATATGTACGCCTTGATTTCCCTGCCCATTATTATGGTTTCCAAAAAGATGAACCGTGGACGCAGCTTTATGTTTTACAGCGTCATGGTTGTTATCGGAATGATTTACAGCATTTTCGCCATGCTTGGATCGGGCACGGACTCGATGTTCTGGGGTGTCGTCATGATCATGATCACCATTCCCCTTTTCTGCTTTGTTGCCGCAGGGCGCAGTAAAAAAGGCGTCGGCATCCTCTATCTGGATGAAAAATAAAAAAGTTACTTTATCCGTTAACTGTAAGAAGGAATAGCAAATGACGTTATCTATTGAAGATCAAAATAAGCTGGATGCTTTCTGGTCGTACTGTGTAAAAAACCAATATTTTAATATCGGATATCCTGAATCAGCAGACTTTAATTATACCAATCTCGAACGATTCATGCGGTTCTCTATCAATAACTGCGGTGACTGGAGTGAGTATTGTAATTATCTGTTGAACTCCTTCGACTTTGAAAAAGAAGTCATGGCGTATTTTGCGCAATTGTTCAAAATCCCCTTTGAAAAAAGCTGGGGCTATGTGACGAATGGTGGTACGGAAGGAAATATGTTTGGCTGCTATCTTGGCCGTGAGATTTTCCCTGATGGCACACTCTACTATTCAAAAGATACCCACTACTCCGTCGCCAAAATTGTTAAGTTACTGCGGATCAAGTCACGGCTGGTGGAATCGCTGCCAAATGGCGAAGTGGATTACGATGATTTGATAAAAAAAATCACAATGGATAAAGAGCAGCATCCGATTATTTTTGCCAATATTGGCACTACCGTTCGCGGCGCCATTGATGATATTGCTCTTATCCAGCAGCGCCTGAAAGATGCAGGCTTCAAACGTGAGGACTACTATCTGCACGCTGATGCCGCGCTGAGCGGTATGATCCTGCCTTTCGTCGACGATCCGCAGGGCTTCACCTTTGCAGACGGCATCGACTCAATCGGCGTCTCTGGCCATAAGATGATTGGTTCGCCTATCCCCTGCGGCATTGTCGTGGCGAAAAAAGCCAATGTGGATCGCATCTCCGTCGAAATTGACTACATTTCCGGCCACGATAAAACCATCACGGGCTCCCGTAACGGCCATACGCCGATGATGATGTGGGAAGCGATCCGCAGCCACAGCCATGCCGACTGGAAACGGCGTATCACCCACAGCCTGAATATGGCTCAGTACGCCGTCAGTCGTCTGCAGGAAGCAGGGATCAATGCCTGGTGTAATAAAAACTCGATTACAGTGGTCTTCCCCTGCCCGTCTGAGGCCGTCTGGAAAAAACACTGCCTCGCCACCTCTGGTGAGGTCGCCCACCTGATCACCACAGCCCACCATCTCGACACCAGTAAAATTGATGCACTCATCGATGATGTGATTGCTGACAGTGTCATGAACGCTGCCTGAACCGTCTGCCTGCCCGCCTTTGCCGGAAAAGCTTGTCAGACCGGCAGCCGGTGAGGCAGGCATCACTCGCTACAGAGGATAAGGATTTATCATGAGTAAAATTCAGTCCATCCGGGGAATGCGCAGCATCCTGCCAGAGGAAACCCCGATCTGGCAGTGGCTGGAAAATAAAGTGCGGACTGTCGCTCACCGATATGGCTATCAGGAAGTTCGCCTGCCGATTCTGGAGCCGGTCTCGCTTTTCGAGCGCGCGGTGGGAGAGTCGACCGATATCGTGTCGAAAGAGATGTATAACTTCTATGACAAAAGTGGTGAGCACATTACGCTGAGGCCGGAGGGCACCAGCGGCTGCGTTCGTGCCGTGGTGGAAAACAATATGTGCTACAACACCACGCAGCGGCTGTGGTATCAGGGGCCGATGTTCCGCTATGAACGACCGCAGAAGGGGCGCTTGCGGCAATTCACCCAGTTTGGCGTTGAAACCTTCGGCATGCCGGGAGCCGATATTGACGCAGAGCTGATCTACATGGCCTGGGATATTTTTAAAACGCTAAACGTGGATCGCTTCATACGCCTGGAAATTAACTCGCTGGGAACACTGCCCGAGCGCAAAGAGCACCGTCAGGCGCTGGTCAGATGGTTTAATCAGCATCATGAACAGCTGGACGAGGACAGTCTGCGCCGCCTGGAGAGTAATCCGCTGCGTATTCTGGACAGCAAAAACCCGGCGATGCAGGAGATGATTGAAGGGGCCCCGCAGCTGCTGGACTTTCTTGGTGAGGCCTCGCGGCAGCATTTCGCCACGCTGCGAACGCTACTGGACAATGCAGGCATCACCTACCGCGTTAATCCACGTCTGGTCAGAGGGCTGGACTACTATACCCGCACTGTTTTTGAATGGATTACGGATGAGCTGGGATCACAGGGAACGGTTTGTGGCGGTGGACGCTATGATGGCCTGGTTGAACTGTTCAGCGACAAGAAGCTACCGGCTTCAGGGTTTGCCATGGGTATTGAACGCCTGTTGCTGCTGTTGCAAACCACTGGCGGAGACAGCAACATCACCCACTCTCCTGATATCGTGGTGACTTACGAAGACCCGGAACACAACATTGATGCCCTCCTGCTGGCGAACACGTTACGTCAACAGCTACCCGCTCATAAAATATTCAGTGATTTCAGCGGCTCGCGACTGAAACGTCAGCACAGTAACGCCCTGAAAAGCGGCTGCCAATTCATTGTCACTCTCAATGCCGATCGTCGGCTGGGTCTGTGGGATTTGGTGAACAATCGCCATGAAACGCTGAGACTGGAAGAGATCGGGAAAACCATCAGCACAACCGGAAAAACGCCCTCCCGCTGAACAGCCCCCGGTGGATCGGCGTAAAACAACGGGCGCTCAGGCCCGCACTTTCCCTAACCGGTCAGTAAAAAGGTTAACGCTTATCCACCACCATTTTGACCGCCAGCCCGGCCAGCACAGTTCCCATCAGCCAGCGCTGGGCCTTTTGCCAGCCTGGACGGCTGGCCAGGAAGGTGGCGATGGTGCCTGCCGCGAAAACGATCAGACCGTTGACCAGCATACTGGTGAGGATTTGGGTAAAGCCCAGCGTCAGGGACTGTGCCAGCACGTTGCCCTGCTCCGGGTGGATAAACTGTGGCAGCAGCGTCAGATAGATCACCGCCGTTTTAGGATTGAGCAGATTGGTCAGCAGCCCCATGGTAAACAGCTTACGCGGGCTGTCAGGCGGCAGATCGCGTAGCTGAAACGGTGATTTTCCACCGAACAGGGCCTGCCATGCCATCCACAGCAGATAGGCTGCCCCGGCAAAACGCAGTGCATCATAGGCTACCGGTACCGCCATCAGCAGTGCGGTGATCCCCAGCGCGGCGCAGACCATATAAAACATAAAGCCCAGCGCCACGCCGCAAAGTGAGATATATCCTGCCCGACGCCCCTGGCAAAGCGAGCGCGAGATCAGATAGATCATGTTCGGGCCGGGCGTCAGCACCATGCCGAGAGCGATGGCGGCAAAGGGGAAAAGCTGAGAAAGCGTGACCATATTCACCGCCTGTTTTTAGTAAGGTTAAGCGCGCACCGTGTCGTCACCCCAGGCCACCCACTTATAGGTGGTCAGTGCTTCCAGCCCCATGGGGCCACGCGCATGCAGTTTCTGCGTGCTGACCGCCACTTCAGCCCCCAGGCCAAACTGACCGCCGTCGGTGAAGCGTGTGCTGGCGTTCACATAGACCGCAGAAGAATCCACTTCATTCACAAAGCGGTCAGCGTGCCCGATGGTACGGGTCAGAATGGCGTCGGAATGGTGCGTGCCGTATTCGCGAATATGGGCGATCCCCTCATCCAGCGAGTCGACCAGCCTGACGTTAAGATCCAGCGCCAGCCACTCGTCGCGATACTGCTCTTCTGTTACGGCACTCACGCTGGCCGGGCCGTTCTGCAACAGCGGAAGCGATCGCGGATCGGCATGGAGAGTAATCCCCTCCCGGGCCATACGGTCGCTCAGTGCGGGCAGGAACGTATCGGCAATGGCTGCGTCTATCAGTAACGTTTCCACAGAATTACAGGCGCTTGGGCGCTGCTTCTTGGCGTTAACGATCACCTTCAGCGCCGCGTCCATTTCACAACTGCGATCCACATAGATATGGCAGACGCCAATCCCACCGGTGATCACCGGAATGGTGGATTGCTCGCGGCACAGCTTGTGCAGGCCGGCACCGCCGCGTGGGATCAGCATATCAACGTAGCGGTCAAGCTTCAGCAGCTGGCTGACCAGCTCACGATCCGGACTTTCAATCGCCTGCACCGCTCCGGCCGGCAGGCCGTGCTGTTGCAGTGCCTCCTGAATCACCCGCACGGTGGCACCGTTGGTGCGGTAAGTCTCTTTCCCGCCGCGCAGGATCACTGCATTACCCGTTTTCAGGCACAGGCTGGCGACATCGACAGTAACGTTCGGACGCGCTTCATAGATCACTCCCACCACGCCCAGCGGCACGCGACGGCGTTCAATACGCAGCCCGCTGTCGAGCTTACCACCGTCAATCACCACGCCGACCGGGTCAGTGAGACGACAGACCTGACGCACATCATCGGCAATGCCTTTAAGCCGTGTCTGATCCAGCGTCAGACGATCCAGCAGCGCTGCACTCATACCATTCTGACGGGCATCCGCAAGGTCGAGTTCATTGGCCGCCAGAATCGAGGCGCTCTGCGCCTCCAGGCGATCGGCAATGGTCATCAGTACCTGATTTTTCTGCGCGGTCGAGAGTACCGACAGCTGATACGATGCAGCCTTCGCAGCCTTACCCATTTGTTCAAGCATCAGAGCTCCTTAAGCAACAATCATATCGTCACGGTGTACGGCAACCGGACCATATTCATAACCCAAAATTTCGCTGATCTGCTGGGAATGGTGCCCGGCAATCATACGCATGGCATCACTGTTATAGCGTGAGACACCATGAGCAACATCACGGCCCTGAAGGCTGCGAATACGGATCACCTCTCCCCTGGAGAAATTGCCGCTGATCTCGCGGATCCCTTTCGGCAACAGCGAACTGCCACGCTCCAGGATTGCCGACAGTGCGCCGTCGTCCACCACCAGCTCGCCCGCCGGGGGAGCACCAAAGATCCAGCGTTTGCGGTTCTCCAGCGGCGTTTCAAAAGCATGAAAGCGGGTGCCGACCGGCTGGGCGGCGATCACATCACCGATGACGCCAGGACGGCTTCCTGCCGCGATAATGGTGTCGATACCGGCACGGCAGGCCACATCGGCCGCCTGTAATTTGGTGGCCATTCCCCCGGTCCCCAGACCAGATACGCTGTCGCCCGCCAGCGCGCGCAGCGCGTCGTCAATACCGTGGACGTCGCGGATCAGCTCGGCATCAGGATTGTTACGCGGATCGGCGGTAAACAGTCCCTGCTGATCGGTGAGCAACAGCAGCTTATCGGCTCCGGCAAGGATCGCCGCCAGCGCCGAGAGATTATCGTTATCACCGACTTTGATTTCCGCGGTGGCCACTGCGTCATTTTCGTTGATAACAGGAACAATATGGTTGTCGAGCAGCGCCCGCATGGTGTCGCGGGCGTTAAGGAAGCGCTCACGATCTTCCAGGTCGGCACGCGTCAGCAGCATCTGACCGATATGAATGCCATAGATGGAGAACAGCTGTTCCCACAGCTGGATCAGGCGACTCTGCCCCACCGCAGCCAGCAGCTGCTTTGAGGCGATGGTCGGGGGCAGCTCCGGATAGCCAAGGTGTTCACGCCCCGCCGCCATCGCGCCTGAGGTGACAATCACAATGCGGTGGCCCGCCGCATGTTGCTGTGCGCACTGACGCACCAGCTCAACGATATGTGCCCGATTTAACCGACGTGAGCCGCCGGTCAGTACGCTGGTCCCCAGTTTCACCACCAGGGTCTGGCTGCTGCTCATTATTTCCTGCCATTTCGTAAAAAAGAGTACAAAGAAACGTTTTAGCAGGTGTGGTGCCTGAAGCCAACAGCCAGCGCGGGAAAAGGGCGAAAAAGGCCTGACCACTCGCTAGTCGAAAAGTTCGCAATTAACAAGAAGTGTTGAAAACTGTAATAAATCTTTAATAGGAAAAGGGTAAAAAGTCCGTGCTTCGAACAGAGCCTTCGGGCCGTTTATAAATTTTACTCTTTCGGGATTGATCGAAAATGATGAAGAAAAGCGCACTGGCAATCTTAACCGCAGCTCTGGCTCTGTCCACCGCTGCACAAGCCGCAGAAGTTTATAATAAAGACGGCAATAAGCTGGATTTCTACGGCAAAGTTAAAGCAATGCGTTACATGAGCGATGCAGATACCAACGCCAGCAACAACGCTGACAAATCTTACGTGCGTATTGGTTTCAAGGGGCAGACTCAGATTAATGACCTGCTGACCGGCTACGGCCAGTGGGAATATAACTTCAGTGCCAGCAACTCTGAAGGCGGCGCTGATGCGCAGTCGGGCAATAAAACCCGTCTGGGCTTTGCCGGTCTGAAAATGAAAGATATTGGTGCTATCGACTACGGCCGTAACTACGGTGTGATTTATGATGTCGAAGCATTCACGGACATGATGCCAGAGTTTGGTGCGACCGGTTATACCCGTGCTGACACCTATATGCTGACGCGCGGTAACAGCATGCTGACCTACCGTAATACCGACTTCTTCGGTCTGGTTGATGGCTTAAAATTTGCGTTGCAGTATCAGGGCAAAAACGATGCCTCGTCGACACGTAACGGCAACGTCTCTAACGGAGATGGTTACGGTGCCTCTGTTTCCTATCAAATCATTGATGGTCTGACAGTCAATGGCGCGATGTCCTCTTCAAACCGCCTGATTCAGACCCAGAAAGACGCGGCATTTGGTTCAGGCGATAAAGCGGAAGCCTGGGCGACTGGTTTAAAATATGATGCAAACGGTGTGTATCTTGCCAGCACCTATGCTGAAACCCGCAACATGAACCCGATCAACAGCGGTGCAACCTTTACCGCGGCAAACGGCACTACGTCGTCTGTATCAGGTTACGTGAATAAACTGCAAAACTTTGAAGTGGTCGCTCAGTACCAGTTTGACTGGGGCCTGCGTCCATCACTGGCTTATGTGCAGACCAAAGCTAAAGATATGGAAAATGGCATTGGTGATGCTGACCTGTACAAATTCGTGGATATCGGTGCCACCTATTACTTCAACAAAAACATGTCTACCTTCGTCGATTACAAGGTTAACCTGTTGAATGATGACAATAAGCTGGGACTGAATACCGACGATATCGTTGCCGTTGGTGTGATGTACCAGTTCTGATCCCACACTCGCTGCAACACGCCACTGCGGCAGCGGGTTAAGCGTTACCCCTCGTTATGTGTCTTAAAAAAAAGGCTGGAGCAATCCAGCCTTTTCCTTATTCTGCGCTGAGTGTGTTATTCGGTCAGCTTAACCGGCTGGTCAGCGAAGCCGTCGGCCGGGATCAGCCCCAGCTCAATTTCCGCCAGCTGTGCTTTTAAACGCACATGGAAGTTACGTAACGTCTCTTCAACGCGGGCATTATTATCCTTACCCTTCACCGCACCCGGCTTCCAGTTGCCTTCTTTATCGAACAGCCCAAAGTGATACTCATAGGTAAAATGGTCTGAATGTGCTTCCAGCTCCATCCACCAGCCCCAGAATTCACGTAATTCCGGTTCAGGTTTCACATTGACGCAAACTGCCAGGCAGTCAAAGAAGAAGCGCTCGCCTTCACACTTGCCTTCACGGATGTAAGGACCTAAAGAGTGAAAGCGCTTAATCAGCCTACTCTTCGGATGTCCACTCGGTAACGTCATCGTTTAAACTCCTTAGTTAAGCTTATAGTTGTAGCAAACTATTGAATATTAGCAACTCACTCGTCCAGCCGCTGCGCCAGCCAGTCACAAATATCGCGCAGCCCTTTATCGAAGTTCGCCATCGCCGGAGACGTATTAATTTTTAACAGCCGCCCGGCAGACGAGGAATTGGCGATCAGACGCGATTCCTCTTCCGGGCTGAACGGATCGTGAGCCCAGTAACCGGACAGCATTGGCGTCGGGCAACGGCGTCCCAGAAGCCCCTGAATTTTCAGCGAGAAACGGCTCAGTTCAGTGCGCAGCGCACTGTCTGAGGAGCCTGACATTCCCAGGCGGCTGGCCAGCATATCCATATACATCTCCGGCACCCTGTCCTGCAAATTGGTATTGCTTAACAGACTGTGGACCACCGGCCCCAGACAGGCCACGCCTCGCAGACGCTGGCTTTCCAGATAGGCCAGCCTGACCGCAATATTGGCACCAAAACGGAAACCGAAGGCCGCCACCCGGGTATGATCCACCCAGGCCACATTTTCCAGCTGTCGCAGCACCTGCTGATGCAGGAAGCTGGAGTCCTGGGTCAACTTCCACTTCGAAGAGAAGCCCACGGAGGGCATATCCAGCGTCAGCATCGCAATGCCACGCGGCGCAAGATAATCGTGGAACAGGCGGTAGTGGTCACTTTGCAACGCATCGAGGCTGCCACACAACAGCACCGTCGGATAAGGAGCTTTCACCTCTGGAGGCATATGCAGAAACCCGGTAACCGGACTGCCACCCTCGATGGCAAACTCCAGCTCTTTCAGCTCACCAGGCAGGCGGTGGGTAGCCTCCTGATAAGCGCGGCTGGCCAGCAGTTGCGCCTGTTCAGCCAGCTCATCCTCTTTCAAATGGGGGTAACCCGCCACGCTGTAAAGATGGGCCGCATGCAGCCAGTACTGGCCCGCCAGCAGATCGTCTTCACACTCGCTGGCTTTCTGCTGCCACTGCGCCGCCTGAGTAGACCATTCGTAAATCCAGTTACCGCCGCGATAGCCAATCACCGTATCCAGCAGCTGGTCGTCGGTATGCTCTACGGTGCTGACGGCAATACGCGCCAGCACTTCGCTCACTTCCTGCGGTGACAGGCCGCGCCAGGTCCACAGCAGGCGGTTGATCATGCGATACCAGCCGGCATGGGTTTCACCATCCAGCGCAGAGTGAATGCTCAACGGGCGATGGTGATGCAAACGTCGGACCAGCGATGAGGTTTCCGGGTGTTTGAAACGCGGCTTGAAGAGTTCTTCGCTGAGATTTTTCGGCGACATAACAGGGATTTCCTCCGGCGTACGGGTAGAAAATGAGTCTACCGTAGCCAGGAGATTGACGCGAAGGGTAAAAACAGACGTGCCCGACAGAATCGGGCACGGTTTGATCTGAACAGGCTAAATCGCGCTGAATAACAGGAAAAAGTATCAGCCCTTCACCAGCGGGGGAATAAAGGCGATGCCCATATCCCATGGCTGTTCAATCCAGGTGTTCTGCGGGATATCAATAACATAATCATCCACCAGCGGCCGACCGGCTGGTTTAGCGAAAATAGTCACGAAATGCGCTTTTGGATACATGTTGCGGATTGCCTGCGCGGTGCCCCCGGTATCGACCAGGTCATCAATCACAATAAACCCTTCTCCGTCGCCTTCGGCGCGTTTCAGGATAGTCATTTCACGCTGATTGTCATGATCGTAGCTGGAGATACAGACGGTATCGACATGGCGGATGCACAGTTCACGTGCCAGTAAGGCGGCAGGAACCAGCCCCCCACGGCTTACCGCAATAATGCCTTTCCACTGGTCGGCAGGCAGCAGGCGCTCGGCCAGTTTACGGGCATGAATTTGCAGCATGTCCCAGGTGACGATGTATTTTTCACTCATTAAAAGGATCCCGGCCAGTAAAATTGGCTTAAAAATTGTGCAAGGGGAGCGGTTGCGCGAAATTATAGTGATCTGAAGCACTAAAAACCAGCCCGCTGCGCCCTGTCAGCCCATTTTTCCTGGGGCAGCGTGAGCATGAGCCAGGAATCGGTGATATTCTTTTGCCATCGCGTCAGATTCGCTGGCGGGAGTTTTCCCAACCGATATCAAGGCATCCCCCCTGCCAGCACGGCAGCGCGGTGATGCTGACACAGGAGAGTTATCGTGTCTGAATTGTCTCAATTATCCCCACAGCCACTGTGGGATATTTTTGCCAAAATCTGCTCCATTCCCCACCCTTCTTATCACGAAGAAGAGTTAGCAGCCCATATCATCGCTTGGGCGACGGAGCAGGGTTTATGGAATGAGCGCGACCAGGTGGGTAACATCCTGATCCGTAAACCGGCAACGCCGGGTTATGAAAACCGTAAGCCCGTTGCCCTGCAGGCGCACCTGGATATGGTGCCGCAGAAAAATAACGATACGGTGCATGACTTTACGAAAGATCCGATTCAGCCGTGGATAGATGGCGAGTGGGTGAAAGCGCGGGGCACCACGCTGGGTGCCGATAATGGTATTGGCATGGCTTCAACACTGGCGGTACTGGCTGATAACAGCCTGGAGCATGGCCCGCTGGAAGTGCTGCTGACCATGACCGAAGAAACCGGTATGGCGGGTGCATTCGGCTTGCAGGCCGGCTGGCTGCAGGCCGATATTTTGATCAACACCGACTCCGAAGAGGAAGGTGAGATCTACATGGGCTGTGCGGGTGGCATTGACTTTACCAGCACCCTGCCGCTGACCTATGAAGCGGTTCCGGCAGACTACCAGACGGTCAAACTGACGCTGAAAGGCCTGAAAGGTGGACATTCCGGCTGTGATATTCATGTCGGTCTCGGTAACGCGAATAAGCTGCTGGCGCGCTTCCTGTTTACGCATGCGCAAGAACTCGACCTGCGTCTGGTTGACTTTGCCGGTGGTACGCTGCGCAACGCGATTCCGCGTGAGGCGTTTGCCACGCTGGCGGTTTCGCCTGCCGGCCTCGACAAGCTAAAGTCCCTGGCGGCAGGCTATCTGCTGACACTGCAAAATGAGCTGGGCCTGAAAGAAAAAAATATCGCCGTCACGGTGGAAGACCTGGCGCAGGCCCCTCAGGTGCTGGACAACACCAGCCGTGACCGCTTTATCGCCCTGCTGAACAGCACTCCGAACGGGGTGATCCGTCAGTCTGATGTCATGAAAGGGGTGGTAGAAACCTCCCTCAATGTGGGCGTGGTGACATTTGAAGGCAATGAAGCAAAAATTAACTGCCTGATCCGCTCCCTGATCGACAGCGGTAAAGAGTATGTGGTGGAAATGCTCACCGCACTGGGCCAGCTGGCCGGGGCGAAAACCCTTGCCAAAGGCAGCTACCCGGGATGGCAGCCGGATGCCAGTTCGCCGGTCATGGCGCTGGTGCGTGAAACCTATGAAAAACTGTTCGACAAAACCCCGAACATTCAGGTTATCCACGCGGGTCTGGAGTGCGGTCTGTTTAAAGAGCCCTATCCGCAGATGGATATGGTCTCGATTGGACCGACCATCACCGGCCCTCACTCCCCGGATGAGCAGGTACATATTGCCAGCGTCGGGCTTTACTGGCAGTTGCTGACCGCGCTGCTGAAAGCGATCCCGGCGAAGTAATATCAGGTATGACGGGCGGACCGGAAAGGAGGTCCGCCCTGCCTTTCTCTGCCCGGCCAGCCATTTTTTCGATCGATTCCTGTGGCACGTTTACAGCCCTAACAACAACTGCCTTTCCAACTGGGGATCGAGCAGCGTGACATGCAATCCCACCAGCCTGACGCCGCGACCTGCGCGACGCTCGTCCCAGCTTTTCCGCGCAATCTCAATTAAATCGTCTTTATTCAGTACCTGCCAGACATGTTCCTGGGTCGTCTGCTGGAAATCGTCAAACTTGAGTTTGACGCCCTGACGGGCAATCTGACGATCCGGTTTGATTTTATCCAGCCGCCGCGCCAGCTCGTCGTACAACAGGTCGATGATCGCCAGGCAGTCATCCCACTGATGGATGTCCTCCGACAGCGTCCGCTCGACACCCAGCGATTTCCGTTCACGTGAGGTAATCACTTCACGGTCGTCGATGCCGTTACAGCGCTCCCACAGCACGCGGCCAAACTTACCAAAACGCTTCAGCAGCCTGGCCAGGTCGGTTTTCTGCACATCTGCGCAGGTGGTCAGCCCCAGCTCTTCCAGCTTTCGCGCCGTCACTTTTCCCACGCCGGGGATCTTCGACAGCGGCAGGCCAAGCAGGAAATCGGACATCTCGGGCGGCGTGATCACAAACTGGCCATTGGGCTTATTGATATCGGAGGCGATTTTGGCCAGAAATTTAATCGGAGCCACGCCGGCAGATGCAGTAAGGTTCAGTTCCTGCTGAATGGTGTCCCGGATTTCACGCGCAATCAGCGTAGCGGAACCCTGGCAGTGCGGGCTGTCGGTGACATCCAGATAGGCTTCATCCAGCGAGAGCGGTTCAATCAGAGAGGTATAGCGGGAGAATATGTCACGGATATGGGTGCTGGCTTCTTTATAGGCATCATAACGGCCGCGCACCACCGTCAGATGCGGACACAGCTTCAGCGCCATCGCCGTCGACATGGCGCTGTGTACGCCATATTTTCGCGCCGGATAGTTGGCAGTGCTGATCACGCCGCGCTGCTTTTCGCTGCCGCCGATGGCGATCGGAATGTCGCGCAGACTGGGATTATCGCGCATTTCAACGGCGGCAAAAAAGCAGTCCATATCCACGTGAATAATTTTACGCATAACCCCTCCGACAATACTGGATAAGTATACAGTTAAATTATCAGAGTTCAATGCAGAGCAAAACACGCATAAAAAAAGGTTTTTGTTCTTCCCTGTCTTGATAAAAAAATAGACAATGCTAAGGTGACGCAGCGATAGCGGAATTGTCCGAGATTGCACGTCAACAGACGCCTCCGGCGTTGCTTCCAACCCCTACATTTCAAGGGAACCAGAATGGGCAAAATCGCACTGCTGTTTGCGATGATTTTTCTGCCAGCCGTTGTCTTTGCCAGCGTACCGGATTCGGTTACACCCCTGGCCCCGGTAAGCAAAGAGTTAAAGAAACAATTAATTGGCACCCCCGTGTACCTGCAAATCTTTAAAGAAGAGCGCACGCTGGAACTCTACGGCAAGATCGGTAACGAATACCGCCTGCTGAACAGTTACCGCATCTGTAATTTTTCCGGTGGTCTTGGGCCAAAGCGTGTTCAGGGCGACTTCAAAAGTCCGGAAGGGTTTTACAGCGTAGGGCTTTCACAGCTGAAACCTGACAGCCGCTTTTACCGCGCGATCAACGTCGGGTTCCCGAATGAATACGATCGTCAGCAGGGCTATCAGGGTAAATACCTGATGATCCATGGCAACTGCGTATCTGTAGGCTGCTACGCCATGACCGACGCCTATATGGATGAGATTTATCATTACGTGGAAGCGGCGCTACGCAACGGCCAGCCCCGTGTAGAGGTCAGCATCTATCCGTTCCGCATGACGGAGAGCAATATGCAGCGCCACCGGTACTCTACCTACATCAATTTCTGGAAGCAGCTGCAGCCAGGTTACGCCCAGTTCGTGCAGACGAAACAGCCGCCGTCGGTCAGCGTCAGTGCCGGCAAGTACGTCATGGGCAGCCCGATGATGGCCAGCCCTGGCGCACCGGAATCAGCCCTGGCGCTCACCCAGGCAAAATAGTGCCCATTCACCTGGCTCAATCTTGTGCCAGGTTTCATTCGCTGTCAGCGGCTGAGTGGCAACGACTGTGACCACGTCATCTGGCGTGGTCTGCTTCTGAAAATCAATTTCCACGTCCTGATCCAGCAGCTTGGCCTTGCCGAACGGCGCACGCCGGGTGATCCAGAACAGATTGGTCGAGCAGAATGCCATCAGATACCGCCCGTCTGACAGCAACATGTTAAACACCCCTTTTTCACGCATCTCTCCCGCCAGCTCTGCAATATAGCGGAATACCGCCGGCCAGTTACCCGGCGTGCGGGGATAACGGGTGGTCAGCTTATGCAGCAGCCAGCAAAATGCTAACTCACTGTCCGTTTCGCCAATGGGACGGTACGGACCGGTATCCAGGTTTTTATAGCCTTTAAGCTGGCCGTTGTGCGCGTAAGTCCAGTTACGCCCCCACAGTTCCCGGGTAAACGGATGGGTGTTTTCCAGCGACACCTCGCCCCGGTTCGCCTGCCGGATATGCGCGACGACTGAACAGGATTTGATTGGGTAGTCCTGCACCAGACGGGCAATCGGTGACTGAAAGCTGGGCTGTGGATCTTTAAAGGTGCGGCACCCTTTCCCTTCATAGAAGGTGATACCCCAGCCGTCTTTATGCGGCCCCGTCCCGCCACCGCGCTGCACCAGCCCGGTAAAGCTAAAACAGATATCCGTCGGGACATTTGCGCTCATCCCTAATAGTTCGCACACAGGATTACCTCGTGAAAATAGATTCTATCCCCAGGGATTTCACGTTGCAGGAAGGCGGCAAACGCATGAATCCCCGGGAGCTTACACGAGTAAGTGACCGGGGTTCACGAGAGCAGCCAACGCACCTGCGGCGTGAAAGATGAAGGGGATTAAGCGACCATCTCTTTTTCGATGAGCAGCATCAGAATATGGATCACCTTGATGTGAATTTCCTGGATGCGGTCAGCATAGCCGAAGTGCGGCACGCGGATCTCCACGTCCGCCACACCATCCATTTTTCCACCGTCTTTGCCGGTCAGGGTGATCACCTTCATCCCTTTCGCACGCGCGGCCTCAACGGCTTTGATAATGTTGGCGGAATTGCCGGAGGTTGAAATCCCCAGCAGAACATCCCCTGCGCTGCCGACCGCTTCGATATAGCGGGAGAACACAAAATCGTAGCCAAAGTCATTGCTGACGCAGGACAGGTGGCTGACATCAGAAATGGCAATCGCCGGATAGCCTGGACGGTTTTCACGATAGCGGCCCGTCAGTTCTTCCGCAAAATGCATCGCATCGCAGTGAGAACCGCCGTTACCGCAGGAAAGGACCTTCCCGCCCGCTTTAAATGAATCAGCCAGCAAAACAGCCGCGCGCTGGATCGCATCGATGTTTGCCTCTTCACTTAGAAATTTATTCAGCGTGTCTGCCGCTTCGTTCAGCTCGGCGCGAATGATGTCCTGATACATAGGGGTGTCCTTTTTAGGAAAGAGTTACTGCGGGAGTTTACCAAGTTGCCAGGAAAGCGGGAAGCGATCTCCCTGAGGGGCGAGAGGATTAACGGTTCGTGCCCCCGCTTTGTGAGCCAGGTTGTAATTATTATGTAAACAGATTGCACCTGAAGCCGGGGTAATCTAAACCTATAACCAACAGGTCAGACCTCTTACTACTTACGGAGCAGACGTTATGATGGTTCTCAGTGTTGTGGCGACGATCGTCCTGATCGGTGCCCTGTTTTATCACCGCGTCAGCCTGCTGGCTGCCAGCGCAATAGTATTTATCTGGACGGCGGCCTTCGGCATCGCCGGGCTGTGGACGTTGTGGCTGCTGGTTCCGCTGGCACTGATCCTGCTGCCGTTCACGCTGCCGTCGATGCGCCGTGCGCTGTTTTCTAAACCGACACTGGCCACGTTCCAGAAAGTGATGCCACCGATGTCGCGCACCGAGAAAGAAGCCATTGATGCCGGAACCACCTGGTGGGAAGGTGATCTGTTCCGTGGCACCCCGGACTGGAAAAAACTGCATGCGTATCCACAGCCGCGCCTGACACCTGAAGAACAGGCCTTTATTGACGGCCCGGTGGAAGAGGCCTGTCGTCTGGCTAATGACTTCCAGATCACGCATGAAATGGCCGATTTGCCCCCCGAGCTGTGGGCCTATCTTAAACAGCATCGCTTCTTCGCCATGATCATTAAGAAAGAGTATGGCGGACTGGAATTTTCAGCCTACGCACAGGCGCGGGTGCTGCAAAAACTGGCGGGGGTTTCCGGTATTCTGGCTATTACTGTGGGTGTACCTAACTCCCTTGGGCCTGGCGAACTGTTGCAGCATTACGGTACCGACGCGCAGAAAGATCATTACCTGCCCCGCCTTGCACGCGGCGAAGAGATCCCCTGCTTTGCCCTGACCAGCCCGGAAGCGGGTTCGGATGCCGGTGCCATTCCGGATACCGGGGTGGTCTGCATGGGTAACTGGCAGGGCGAACAGGTGTTAGGCATGCGCCTCACCTGGAACAAACGCTATATCACCTTAGCCCCTGTCGCCACTGTGCTGGGCCTGGCGTTTAAACTTTCCGATCCTGAGCGCCTGCTGGGCGACACAGAAGAACTGGGGATTACCTGTGCGCTGATCCCCACCCAGACGCCGGGCGTCGAAATTGGCCAGCGTCACTTCCCGCTCAACGTTCCGTTCCAGAACGGACCCACGCGCGGTAACGATATCTTTGTGCCCATCGACTATATCATCGGCGGCCCGGAAATGGCCGGACAGGGCTGGCGGATGCTGGTCGAATGCCTGTCAGTGGGCCGGGGGATCACCCTGCCTTCTAATTCGACCGGCAGCCTGAAAAGCATTGCGCTGGCCATTGGTGCCTATGCCCATATTCGCCGTCAGTTCCGCCTGTCGATTGGTAAAATGGAAGGCATTGAGGAACCACTGGCGCGCATTGCGGGCAATGCCTATGTGATGGATGCAGCGGCAACGCTGATCACCAGCGGCATTATGCTCGGTGAAAAACCGGCGGTGCTGTCAGCTATTGTTAAATATCACTGCACCCATCGCGGTCAGCGGGCGATTGTGGATGCGATGGATATTGCCGGGGGCAAAGGCATTATGCTCGGCAACAGTAACTTCCTCGCCCGTGCCTATCAGGGCGCCCCGATAGCCATCACCGTGGAAGGGGCAAACATCCTGACCCGCAGTATGATTATCTTTGGTCAGGGCGCTATCCGCTGCCACCCCTATGTGCTGGCCGAAATGGCCGCCGCACAGAACCACGATCTCACGGCGTTTGATAAGGCACTGTTCAGCCATATCGGCCACGTGGGCAGCAATACAATGCGCAGCCTGTGGCTGGGGATCACCGGTGGGCTGACCAGCGCCTCCCCGACGCGTGATGCCACCCGTCGCTACTACCAGCATCTGAACCGCATTAGTGCGAACCTTGCGCTGCTGTCGGATGTCTCGATGTCGGTGCTGGGCGGCAGTCTGAAACGCCGTGAGCGCATCTCCGCACGTCTGGGCGATGTCCTGAGCCAGCTCTATCTGGCGTCGGCCGCACTGAAACGGTATGAAGATGAGGGCCGCAACGAAGCCGATTTACCGCTGCTGCACTGGGGCGTTCAGGATGCACTGAACCAGGCGGAAACGGCCATTGACGACCTGCTGCGTAACTTCCCGAACCGCATGGTTGCGGGCCTGGTCCGCCTGGTGGTGTTCCCGACCGGTCGTCACAGCCGGGCACCGTCTGACCGTCTTGACCACCAACTGGCGAAGATCCTGCAGGTACCGTCAGCCACCCGCACCCGCCTGGGGCGCGGCCAGTACCTGACCCCGAGCGAGCATAACCCGGCGGGCCAGCTGGAAGAGGCGTTGCAGCATGTGATGGCCGCTGAAGTTATTCACGATCGTCTGTGTAAACAGCAGAAAAAACATCTGTCATTTACCCGCCTGGATGGGCTGGCGGCTGAAGGACTGCAAAAAGGATGGGTGACTCAGGAAGAGGCCGACGTGCTGATCCGTGCGGAAGCCAGCCGTCTGCGCTCGATTAACGTCGACGAGTTTGCTGCTGATGCGCTGGCGCCCCAGCCAGTCAGAGAGGATGTGCCGCAGCGAAAGATTGAAGCGGCCTAGTGATTAACCCGTGGGCCGATCGTCAACGATCGGCCCCTGTTGTTAACCGTTCTGACGGATGCGCGCAATCAGCGCTTCACTGTCCGGAATATGATCAGCCAGCAGGATCAGACTGCGGCCCAGCGTTATCGCCTGACGCACGCATTCAACGCGCATCGCCTCATCGTCAATCTTCTTAATATCCGCCACCTGCGACATGCCAACGGTACGGCGGATCAGCTCAGTGCCGCAGTAGCCAATGGTGTCGCTCCATACCTTACGCAGAAACGCCTGTGCATAGCCTGACACCGCCAGCGCCCGATCCCGGCTCTTTTCTGCCGCCAGATCAAGGAAGCGATCGCTGAAACTCCGCCACACATCGCGCACATCGTTAAGGCGATTTTCACGCGCGGCTGCGGCTTCCCTCGGCGGCAGCAGCCCCGGTGCCGCGCAGTAGCTGATCAACAGATTGCCCAGCGCACTGCCGATATCAAAGCCCATCGGCCCGTAGAAACCAAATTCTGCATCGATAACCTTCAGACGGTTGTCTGCCACGAAGATCGAACCACTGTGCACATCACCGTGCAGCAGCGCTTCGGCATGGCAGTAAAACCGATGCTTCAGGCCCCCGACCGCCACCCGCAGTTCGGCGTCGTCACGCAAAGATTCTGCCAGCGGCTCCAGCTCACGCGGATACGCGTTGCGCTCGTGCACTTCATATGGCTCGTTGAAGAACAGCTCTTCGGTGATATCGCACAGCTCCGGGTTAGTAAAACGGATCACATCCGCTTTTTTCTGATACGGATGCTGGAAAAAATCGGAGGTGTGGAACAGGGTCTGTGCCAGATATTCCCCCAACTGCCCTGCCGCCTGCGGATATTCAACACCGTTCACCAGCTCACTCCGCCAGATAGCGTGGTCTGACAGGTCTTCCATAACCATCACCGCCAGTTGCGGATCGTAATGCAGAATATTCACCGTATGCTGCGGGCAAAATTTGCCATGCTCAATCAGCACTTCGGCTTCCAGCCTTGCGCGGTCAAGGGTGAGGGGCCAGGATTCGCCCACACAGCGCACATAAGGTAGCGCCTGTTTGACGATCACCCGGCTGACGCCTGAGGTATCGAAAATCTTAAATACCAGGTTGAGATTACCATCGCCCACTTCCTGCGAATCAACCAGAGACTGGGGATTATCCACGCCGCCAAACTGACGGGCATATTCCACGGCATCCGCTGCGGTGAACGTACGGTATTGCGACATTGACCTGACCCCCAAAATAAGACATGTTTCGTTGTAATAAGCCGTTCAGACGTCTATACATCCGTCAGTCATGTTGGCACAATATGACGCATTAAAGCAACCGGGATTTAACTCATGCAAACACTCAGCACCACCAGTTTACAGGTTCGTGACAATCAGCTCTGGATCCTTGACCAGCAGGCCCTGCCACAGCAGAAAATCTGGTGCCCGACGCCGGATGTTGCCGAACTGGTGAGCCATATTAAAGCGCTGCGGGTCCGCGGCGCACCGCTGATCGGCCTGTCGGCCAGCCTGCTGCTGGCACTGCTGGCTGAAAACGGCATGGCCAGACCGGCACTGGCGGAGGCGCTGGAGGTGCTGCGCGCTGCGCGTCCGACAGCCGTGAATCTGATGAATAACCTGGATCGCATGAAGCTGGCCCTGGCCCGGGAGGATTTTGTCAGCGCGCTGGGGGCAGAAGCACTGCGGTTGATTGATGAGGATAAAGCCCTGTGTGACAGCATTGCCGCCGCCGGCAGCGCCCTGATTACCCCCGGCAGCCGTCTGCTGACCCACTGCAACACCGGCGGGCTGGCAACGGCAGGCGTCGGCACCGCACTGGGTGTTATCGCCCGCGGCTGGACGGAAGGCAAGGTCAGCCAGGTATGGGTGGATGAAACCCGACCGCTGTTACAGGGTGGACGCCTGACGGCGTGGGAGTTAGGCGAACTGGGCATCCCTTACCGGTTAATCTGTGATTCGATGGCCGCCAGCCTGATGGCCCGGGGAGAGGTTGATGCAGTCTGGGTGGGGGCGGATCGCATTGCCGCTAACGGTGATGTGGCGAATAAAATCGGCACCTACAGCCTGGCAGTGCTGGCGAAATATCACCACATTCCGTTCTACGTCGCGGCACCGCATACCACGCTGGATCGCGAATGCCCGAACGGTGATGCCATCCCGATTGAACAGCGCGCCGCGCGCGAAGTGACAGGCGTTGCCGGCAGCTTTGGTGATGTGCAGTGGGCGCCGGAAGGGGCACAGGTGTACAACCCGGCGTTTGACGTCACGCCAGCCTCGCTGATTAGCGGCTGGGTGCTGGATACTGGCGTGGTCACACCGGCGCAGGTGAAGGCAGGCGAATTTCAGCCACGTCGTTAATGTGTGTAACCAGAG
>NZ_BCTN01000019.1 GCF_001571305.1 Erwinia persicina NBRC 102418
ACATCCAGTGAAGCTGTGCAGGACGGAATATCCAGGCGATAGCGGTTCAGTCCGCCTTCCGTTAGCGCAGACAGGGTGTTATTAAGCGTATCTGTCAGACTCATGATATTGACTCCATGGGATAACCTGCTGTCCATGACTCTCTTGCCGAAGGGCAAGTAACAGGTTTAAGTACTCAGCGAGTGCGAAAAAGAGTGATTACGGCTCCAACCCCGACAGCGCACATGAGGGCTTTAATCAGTTATACGGTCATGTCAAAATTATTCATACCGTATTCCCCATCACCTCTGACGGGAATAAAATGCTTAACAAACGTATAAATAACAGCATCAGGAAGAGATAGGCCCCCAACGACAATGAATAGAAAGAAGGTAAAAACTCTCACTCGGCTAACCACCCCGACGCAGGAATAGAAGAATAAATCATATATTTACAAGAAAAGCTCTAAACACGGACACTTATTACACTTGCTATTCTGACACCTGAATTGAGCCATAAGGCCTTGCGAATTCGCGATCTGTCAAAGGGAAATTATAGACTTGATTATTATTAATACCGACACCAACGACAAAGCTTCTCGCTTCTTTATTATCAAGGGTTGGATGAAGTACAAACTCAACAATATACTTGCTACCATTTTCAAAATGAAAATAAGATGGAGGAATACATAATTCACCTTCAATAACCTTAAGGCCGGGAGAAAAATTAAAATCTTTCTCCTTTGAAGGCGTCCCTCGCAGATTGATACCCATATCTACTGGCTGATAATCTTGTGCATTATCAATATTCACGCAAACATTATCACCCTTTTTACTCACCTGTGCAGTTTCATCAAAACGAAATCTGTCACCTGGTCCAGGGCATCCCGTCAGGATTGGAAGACAAAAAAACGCTAACAACAAAGAGTTAAGCTTAATAAAATAGTTACTTCTCACCATGGAAAACCCCTCAAAGCATTTTTATATCCCTCACGTATCACCGACTCAGAAGTATCCCCATCGAGCGTAATAGCGGGATATCTTTTATTTTCAAGGTGACTCCAGATTTCATACCCAAATGTCTGTAAAACAAAATTATCTGCAATAATCTGCGCCTGCTGCTCCATCGGATATTCGCTTAAGAGACGACCATCAAGGGTATAACGGTAACTCACCATCCAGCTCACCAGCCCTCTGACGATCACATTCATTCCTTTTTCACGCTGCCAGACATGACTCATTTCATGGATGAACAGATGCTGAAAACTGTCGGTTGTCTGTGAGAAATCATCGAAATATAGATCACGAAAATAGATCTCCCCGTTCGGCGTCATCGCCGTATTCTTATCCTGTAAATTGAAAGGAAGATAACTCTCTCTGTGGATCCATACTTTCGAATAATCAATAGTGGATAAAAAAACAGATTGTGCCAGCTGTATCTCACCCGTCGTAAGTAGCCTGGCACCACCTTCTTTAATTCTGAACTGATCCTGAGTTTCTTCAGTCATGTTTAAACTCCAGCCCAATCCCCTCTTCCTCACTCCAGCTAAGGCGTAGCGACTGTGGTTTCTGTCTGGCGGCCATATGGGTCAGCAGCTGCTGACTCAGCACCGGCAGGATTTGCTGGTTGAGCAGGCTGTCGACGTTGCGCGCGCCGGTATCCGGCAGCAGGCAGGCGGCGGTCAGCGCGTCATACAGGCTCTCCCCGATCTGCGTAGTCAGACCGTAGTGACGGTTGAGGCGCTTGCTGACCTGTGCGAGCTTCATCTGCACGATAGTGCGCATCGCGGGCTCATTCAGTGGGCGATAAATCACCGTCTGGAAGCGGGCCAGCAGCGCGGGCTGGAAGTGGTCGCGCAGGATGGGGCGCAGCAGTTCGTGCAGCTCGCCTTCGGTGGCCTCCGGCTGTTCATCCAGCAGTTGCATAATGTGGTCACTGCCGAGATTGGCGGTCATTAAAATCACGGTGTTGCGAAAGTCGATTTCACGCCCTTCGCCGTCGCGCATAACGCCGCGGTCAAACACCTGATAGAACAGGTTCATCACATCGCGGTGTGCTTTTTCCACTTCATCCAGCAGCACCACGCTGTACGGGCGCTTGCGCACCGCTTCAGTGAGGATACCGCCCTGGCCGTAACCCACGTAACCCGGCGGTGAGCCTTTCAACTGGGACACAGTGTGCGGCTCCTGATACTCGGACAGGTTAATGGTAATCAGCGATTTTTCGCCGCCGTACAGCACGTCTGCCAGCGCCAGCGCGGTTTCCGTTTTACCGACGCCACTCGGACCGACCAGCAGGAACACGCCCTGCGGCCCGTTCTCGCTGGTCAGCCCGGTTTTAGCGGCGCGCAGCCGCTGCGCGATGGCGTTAAGCGACGCCTGCTGGCCCACTACGCGCTGGCCGATTTCCGCTTCCAGTGTCAGCAGTTCGGTCTGCTCGTCCTTCATTAATGAGGAAAGTGGCACCCCGGTCCAGTCGGCAATCACGTTGGCAACCGTGCGGGTGCCCACGTCCACCTGAACCAGCACGTCGCCCTGCTGTGCCTGTTCGAGCTGCTGCTGCAGGACGGAAATGTCTGCCTGCAGGCTGATGTCCTGCCGGCTGGCCATCAGCTGCTGCGCCAGCGCCTTTTCAGTGCTGAAACGTGCTTCCTGCTCCCCGATACGCGCGTCCAGATCAGCCCGCTGCTGCTCAATCACCCCCAGGCGGTCACCATGACGGTTGCTGCCGGCGGCGATATCTTCCAGCAGCGCCTGCTCTTCCAGTTCCAGCGCGGTCAGCTGTGCTTTCAGGCGCACAATTTGTTCAGGCACCGTGTCGAGGCTCATACGTACGCGCGCGGCGGCGGTGTCCAGCAGGTCAACGGCCTTATCCGGCAGCTGGCGACCGGTCAGGTAGCGGCGGGAAAGCGTAACGGCCGCATGCACTGCGTCATCGGTGATGTGCACGTTATGGTGTTCGGCATAACGGGATTTCAGGCCTCTGAGCATCAGGCAGGCGGTTTCGTCGTCCGGTTCGTCCACTTTCACCATCTGGAAGCGGCGCTCCAGCGCGGCATCCTTCTCGAAGTACTGCTTGTACTCGCTCCAGGTGGTGGCGGCGATGGTGCGCAGCTCGCCGCGTGCCAGGGCCGGTTTCAGCAGGTTTGCGGCATCCGCCCCTCCCGCCTGATTGCCCGCACCGATAATGGTGTGGGCTTCGTCGATAAACAGCAGAACCGGCACAGGCGACTGCTGCACCGCATCGATGACGTTTTTCAGACGCTGTTCAAATTCACCTTTCACGCCTGCCCCTGCCTGCAACAGGCCGAGGTCAAGGGTGCGCAGGATGACGGTTTTCAGCGATTCAGGCACGTTGCCTTCAGCAATCCGCAATGCCAGGCCTTCCACCAGTGCGGTTTTGCCGACGCCCGGTTCACCGACCAGGATCGGGTTGTTCTTGCGGCGTCTTGAGAGGATATCCACCATCTGGCGGATTTCCGTGTCACGGCCAAACACCGGGTCAATCTTGCCCTCTTTCGCTTTAGCAGTGACATCGAGGGTGAATTTATCCAGCGCGTTCTGCAGCGCCGGGTTCAGTTCGCCCTCTTTCAGCTCTGCACCCACAGGACGCCCCACAAACTCCACCTCACCGCCATGCTCCTGGGCCAGTTCGGCCTCAAACTGCAGCTCCGGGCGTTCATCAGACTGTGCATCCAGCAGGGGGCGCAGGCGGGAAAGCTGACTCATCCCGAGCGTCAGCAACGGCCACAGTCCGTCACAGTGAGCAAGTCGCTGATTTTCCGTCAGTGCCATCAGCAGATGAACGCTGCGGATACTCGGCTCTCCGGCAAGCGAGGCCAGCATCCAGGCTTCCTGCAGCAGTTTCTGGGTATCAGCAGATAGCTGCGGGCGATTGCGTACTGAGCGCGGCTGATTATCCAGCCAGCCCAGTAAATCCTGCCAGATGGCATCCATATCCCACTCGTAGCGGCGCGCAAGCACCGTCAGGTCACCTTCCCCCTGTTCAAGCAGCTTCAGCAGCCAGTGCTCCGGCAAAATTTCCGCGTGGGCACGGGTCTGGCAGAGCGAAGCCGCGCCTTCCATCGCACGGGCACAGTAAGGGTTCAGACGTCGCAGCAGGATGGCTGGATTTTCCATGAATTTCTCTCTTTGTCGGTTCCTGGACACGCTACCGCCCATCGCTGTTTCCCGTGAAGGGGACCAGAGCGCATACGGTCGGGCTGGCAGTTTGTGGGTTTCTTTGCTGAACGCCCGCGAGCTGCAGACGTTCAGCAAAACAGCGGAAAGGTCATCCCCCTCCGCTTAAAAACGAGGATTACGCTAAAGAGTTCGTGTCGCAGGAAGGCGGCAAGTTCGTAAGTCTCCGGGAACAGAGATAACTATGTGACCGGAGCGAGCGAACGCAGCCAACGCACCTGTGGCGCGAAATATGACGCGTAATCACGCGGTGGCGCGTTCGTTCCAGCTATCGGAATGAATGATGTTGCCGTCTTTGTAGGTCCAGGTGATTTTTTCGTAACGCAGCTCGATGGTTTCGAGGTGGTTATGCTTCTCATAGCCCGGGTCTTTGATGTCGTGCATTTTCGGCGCGACTTTCACCAGCTTGACGTTCTCCAGTTTGGTGTTGAAGTACTCCACTTCCTGGCCCGCATCGTTGATTTTGTACCACCTGAATTCGGCAGACTTAAGGGTCTGACCGGTGGTCACCGCCTTGTACAGGTACGGGCTGGAGGAGTCGATTTCCTTGGTGAACAGGAACGGGGTGTGGATACGGGTACCGGTCAGCTTGCCGGTGTTGTTATCGGTCGGGATGTACAGGTTATGTTCCTGTGCCACCACTTCGATGCTGCCTTCACGGTCTTTCACGTCCACGGAACCTTTGATGTCCGCACCGCCGTCGTCTTTCAGCCACAGATAGACTGGAATTGCCATGTGTTACTCCTTATCAGAACTTACTGTTGTGTCATCATCCTGTGATGACGTCTGGGATACTGATGCCAGGCAGGCGTCTGCCTGCGGCACCAGACTGATTTCGACCCGGCGGTTCAACGCACGACCTTCCGGGGTATCATTAGTTGCGATCGGGCGCGTGGCGCCGTACCCCTGAACCGCAAAGCAGCTTTCCGCGATATCGCCGGTGTCGCGCATCCAGTCACGCACGGCTTCCGCACGTCTCTGGGACAGCGTCTGGTTTAGCAATGCACTGCCGGTGTTATCGGTATGGCCGGACACGACAATCAGCCAGCCCGGTTTGGCTTTGATGCCTGCCAGCGAGTTCACCAGTAGTTTGGTGGAACCGGGCTTGAGGTCGAACCTGCCCGAGTCAAACAGCGACATGCTGTCGAGACGAAGGATTTTCGCATCCTGAATGATTTTCTTAATGACCGGTGGTGGCGGTGGTGGCGGCGGTGCCCAGTCACTGACGGCAGCCTCAACGGACGGCACCAGGCGCAGCCCCTGATACAGACCCAGGCGATAACGCAGTGGCTCCCCGCGACGCTGCCAGTCGTCCAGCAAAGCGCCATCGGCCCTGAGGCGCTGCTGCGCACGCAGTTTCGGTGCCACAGGCTTACCGGTCATCTGGTGATACAGTGCAAGGTGATCGCCAACATTACGGATGAGGCGCTGGTTGTTCATCCAGGACGCCAGCATGGCGAGTGCCAGGAAAATCCCGCCCAGAAATGCGGCGTAACGCCAGAACACCATTCTGCGGCTCACGCCTCGCCGCCGCGGTAATGCTGGCAGCAGCAGTTCAGGCAGCGGCAGTGGTTCTGTGGTGACAACGACATCCGGTGGCAGCGCCGTCACGGAAGTGATGTGCTGTTGCCAGAGATTGCCCGCGATGCCGCTCACCGGCACCATGCACATACCCTGCACACAGGGCTTCATCACCGGTAGCTCGCCCTGCCGTAGCGACAGCAGGTCATTCACCGCGCTGCTCTGCCAGGCAAGCAGACTGTCCAGCCACAGGCCCTGGCTCAGACGCGAAAGACGCCCGTCTGAGCCGGTCTCCCGGGTCCATTCCGTCAGTGACACATTGCCCTGACCGGGCTGATACACCTGAATACCGCTTCGCTGGCTTACCGTGGTAAACCAGACGGGCTCTGCCTCCGCGCAGGCCACAGGGGGCGATACCCAGGTCACGGTCCACAGCGGGGGGAGAGTGCCCAATGCCGCACGGCACTGGACGACAGCCCGCTGCCAGCCCCGCAGGGACTGGGTAAAATCATCAATGGAGGTGTGCTGTTCAGGTACCACCGCCAGCATGACGGAGATTTGCGACACCAGGGCTGGGCGCACCAGGCTCAGGTGCTGTGCAAAGAGAGGCAGCTGTTCCGCATCCTTCACACACAGATACCAGCCCTGCCGGGTTTCCCGGTGACGGGAACCGGACACAAACAGCGGGGTGTTGTCGCCACAGACGAGGATAACCGCCCCCTGAAAATCTTCCGGCGGCAGGTTTTCATCCGCAATCTCACGGACAGCGGTGGCCCGCGCCTGAGAAGCCCGAAGCTGACGCCAGATCATCACCCCGGACACCAGAAAAACCAGCAGGCTGAGTGCCACGCGGCTACCCGTGGACAGTGGCCAGAATTCCAGAACGAGCCACAGCGCCAGCAGGCCACCCAGAGCAGTTAACAGACTTCGGTACGCAACCTGCATCGCTTACCCCGGCCTGACGATCTGGCTTACCCGTTCGGTAAGCGAAGACGAAAGGAAGAACCAGAGTGCGACAAGGGCGACAGCGGCCACAACCCAGCTCAGCCAGTACCCGCGACGGCCGCTGCGCAGGCGTGATGCCCGGGCAACAATGGGGGCATCCTGCGCCAGCGTAAAGGCCGGCACCCGCTCACCCAACGCCCGCACCACATCTTCACGTCGTTCATCGTCTTCAGCCCGGTATTGGCCAACAAAGCCCAGTTGCAAAGTGCGGTACATGCAGGTCAGTACCGCGATGTCTGGTGCCGTTTCTTTCAGCAGGTTGCGAATACGTTCCCACACCTCTTCGCCTGCATTCAGAGTGCCAAAAAAGTGCGCCTGAAGCGGGTCACGCCGCCAGGTCAGGTAACCGTCATCGCTGGATCCGCGGTTCAGCACGCTCTCATCAAGCAGGGCACACAGCGCATAGACCATGTGATCACGGCTGATATCGCTGTAGCCGGCCTCCTTCAGCGCGGCTTTCGCCTCCAGCACCAGACGACAGGCCCGACGGTAGAGCCCCTCCCCGTCACGGACCTCCTGTCCGCCCCGCAGCTGGCTGACCATCAGCCAGCCGGGGTAGAAAATACGCTCAATTTGACTCATTTCTGATGTATTCATGTGCGCAGCACCGCAAAGAGTTCAAGATCCACATCCCCCAGTGATCGCGGGGTATAGAAGGTGCAGCTTCCCGCTTCCAGCATCGCCCGCGCCGCCTCACTACTCAGATCCAGCGAGAAATACTGGTTCTCAAGGCGTAACGGGATAGCGGCCGGCACATGGGTCAGCGGCTTGATAACTATCCCGCTCAGGGCCACATTCACCACATCCGAAACATCATCAAAGCTGCCCGCTTTACACAGCTGCGGGAATTTTGTCTGAAGTTCATGGTTCGACATGGAGGAGCGTACGGAAAGGTAGAAATCCGCCCCTTCGCGCAGGCGCGCATCGTGCAGGGCACCTTTCCAGATCTGATCCTGATGCTCCAGGTGAATACTCACCACCCGTGACGGCAGGCTCGCTTCCAGCAGCTTATCGAGCAGTGCCAGCAACGGCGGAAATACCCGCTCCGGTGCATCATGCTGATAAGCAGGAATATCCCCGGCGTCGTGTTCCAGAGAGAAAGTCAGCAGGCTGCCGGCCAGACGGGTCAGTTCGCGATACAGCAGTTCCGGGTGACGCTCCGGTGTCTGCAGCAGCTCCGTCAGCACCGGCCCGGCGCTGTTCAGGGCATTGAGCAGCCAGAACAGGGAGACATCCGCGACTGCAAAATCTGCCATCCGCTCATTGCTCTCACGACGCATGGCCATCAGGCGACGGCGGCGGGCCTGCAGACGAACCAGCAGGTCACCCAGTTCGGTGGCAAGCCACGGGCTGGCAGCAACAGAAAGCATCGGCGGGATGAAAGCCGGGTCCCGGCTCCACTGCCCCTGGGCATTACGTACCAGACGGGCCACCGGACAGGTCAGGTATGCTGTGTTTTCCTGGCTGGACAGACGCAGGGTCAGCGCATGACGCAGAATCGCGAGTTCCCCGCGTTCATGCCCGGCCAGTTCCTGCACCACCACACGCTCCGCTTTCCAGCGACGCGGGCGCTCACTGTCCTGCCCGTTATCGAGGTTGCCACCACTGGCGCTCAGCAGCGGCAGTGCGACAACCACGTCAACAGGCTCACTGCCCGCTGCAACAGATAAATCACAGACCGGAGGGAGCCTGTCCGCCAGGTCGGTATCAACAAGGGTCCCGTCCTGAAAGCGCACCACCAGACGGGTGGCGTTCAGACGCGAGAGCGCCAGTGCGGCATCGTCAAATTCTGCCGCAACCACGCCCCAGGGATGAGAAATACCCATCCGGGCGACCATGTCGGCGACGTGCGCCTCCCAGCGGGCCTGCTGCTGGAACTGTTGTGGGGCCAGCATGGCCCCGTCAGTCCATAACGGACGATAGATTTTCATCCCTGTTAACCTGCCTTACGCTTTCGCTTTCGGCATCTGGGAAACCAGAGACAGATTGACGTCCATGCCTTCCACCTGGAAGTGTGGGATAGCGAACAGCCTGACGCGGAAGAAGCCCGGGTTATCTTCGATATCTTCGACAATTACTCTGGCATCGCGCAGCGGATGGGAAGCCTGCAGCTCGTCACCCGGATCGGTCATTTCCGTGACCAGGCCGCGCACCCAGGTATTCAGCTCCAGCTCCAGCAGGCGGCGATCCTTGGTGGTGCCGATGTTTTCGCGCTGGATCAGCTTCAGGTAGTGCGCAATGCGCGACAGCAGGAAGATGTACGGCAGGCGTGAGTTGATGCGGCTGTTGGCGGTCGCGTCTGCGGTGTCGTACAGCGCCGGTTTCTGCGTTGAGTTGGCGGAGAAGAAGCACGAGTAGTCGCGGTTTTTGTAGTACGACAGCGGGATAAAGCCGAGGTTGGCGAACTCAAACTCGCGGGTTTCCGGGATCATCACTTCACTTGGGATCTTCACCTGATTGCCGGTGCCAAGGTCATAAAGGTGGATCGGCAGATCGGTTACCGCTCCCCCGGCCTGCGGGCCACGGATCTGCACGCACCAGCCGTTGTTGATAAAGCTTTTCACCATATTAGCGGCGAAGGCAAACGAGGCATTGGTCCACAGGTACTTATCGTGCTCCGGGCCTTTCACTTCTTCCACGTAGTTGAAGCTGCGCACCGGCACGGTATCCGGGCCGTACGGCAGGCGGCCGAGCACGCGCGGCATCACCAGCCCGATATAGCGCGAGTCGTCGGTGTCACGGAATGACTTCCATTTGATGTATTCGGCGCGGTCAAAGTAGTTGCCGATATCTTTAATCGCCGCCACGTCTTCCATGTTGTCTTTCAGGAAGAACTGCGGGCCGGCGGAGCCGATAAACGGCATATGCGCGGAAGCAGCGACTTTGGAGATGTTGCGCAGCAGCGCCACGTCCTGCGCCGAGGCGTCGAACTCGTAAGAGGAGATCAGTGCGCCAATCGGCTCGCCGCCCGGGGTATCGTACTCAGCGATGTAGGTGTGTGCATACAGGCCGCTCTGAATGATTTCCGGCGAGTCTTCAAAGTCCTGGCGCAGATCGTCCTTGGACAGGTCCAGCACTTCGATTTTCACGTTCTGCCGGAAGTCAGTTTTGTCCACCAGCGACTTCAGGCCGCGCCACAGGGATTCCACCTGCTGAAACGCGTCATGGTGCATCACGGCGTCGAGCTGGCGGCTGATCTGCCCGTCCAGTAGCGCGATATGGTGGTCCAGCAGGGTTTTGTCCAGCCTGTCGATGCCGGAGCCTGACTGGTTCAGGCACTCAACCAGCACTTTCATTGCGGCAGTGACACGCTCGTCGACGCTGGCATCGGACATCGCCTGGCTGTCCTGCCAGATATCCAGGTCGCTGAGGTGCGTGACCGGGCTGAGGTTGATTTTTTCAAACAGGGAGGCGTAAACGCCGCCCACAGCAGGGCGATCCAGGACGGTGTGACCACCGGTGGAGGAGGTTTCATTTTGCACAGACATCAGCATTCTCTCGTATTAATCCATTAATCGGGTCATCGCCGGGGGTTACGCCTTTTGAGGCGCGAGGGCAGATAATTCGCTACGCAGTTCGTCACTCAGTGCCGGGTTTTTCAGTATGGTTTCCAGTTCCTTGCGGAAGGTGACGTTATCCAGCAGGTTGGCCTTGAGGTCGCGCAGCAGGTTGCGCATTGCCAGCATGGCTTTGAGCTGGGGGATCTGGCGGGCGACCTGCTCCGGAGTGAAGTCTTTCATGTCGCGGAAGGTCAGCCTGACGTTCTCTTCGCTGCCGTCGCCGGCCAGCGTGTTTTCAACGGAGATATTGAGTGCCGGAGAGAACTCCGCCAGCACGCTGTCGAAGTTGTTTTTATTGACGTTGACTTTCTCACGCTCGGACAGCGCACGCTGCTCCTGACCGTTACTGAAATCACCGGTGACCAGCAGCTTTAGCGGCAGTTCCATTTTTTTCTGCGCGCCGCCGGTATGCAGATCCAGCCGGATATTGACACGCGCTTTTGGAATCTCATTCTGATAAGAGTTGCTCATATTTACTCCTGTAAAAAATGGGCAAGGAAAGCGACATAAACACACCTTCCTTGTGTGGGTAGAGATGACTATAAAGTAATCTTTTTACAGGGAGCAAGCGTTTAGATCATATGCTCGACCATGATTTATATAGGAATTTTCTTGAAATTTGAGTTAAGTCTATGAATGAAATGGTTTAACCTCAGGGAGGCATTTTGATAAACAGAAGCGGTTTTCAGGCGATAAGGAGGGCAGAAGGTCAGTACAATGTCGTTAAAGTAACGTCTAACAATAAGCGGTAATGAAAAATAATTATGGGAATCACTCATTAAATGAGTCTGGGCAGCCACGCAGATGTGAAGGAGGGGATAAAACAGTGAAAAAGACGCCTCTCATCCCCTGCAGTGCTGACTGTGACTGAGAAAAACAGGGAAAAAGAGTGCGTATACGCGACAAAAGTGGACGGCAGGAATAACTGGAAATAACAGGTAATATTCAGCAGAACGGCGCGTTAAATATCGAGCGTTTCTGCTTTTACCCAGGCAATCAGCGGTGAGCCTTTGGCATTCACATAGCCAATATTCACCCATTGGCCTTGGGATGAACGCTGGATGATCCTGATGCGGTCGCCTTTCACCAGATAGCCTCGGGTCTTACTGTTCTCCTTAGCCTCCGTGAACAGAACCGATCGCGATTTCACCGTTGCAGTAGTCTCAGTACGGGTTACATACCACAGCAAATAACGGTTAATGATCCCTGCCGCTGCGTGATTCGTGTCAGCCAGCCGCTGATAGTCATTGATATTCTCTTTCGCCGGGGCATCACAGCGCAGAAGGTTACTGACGCGACTGGCTTCCAGCAGGGCGAAATCCGATGCTGCCGCTTTCAGTGTAGGCCGCTGGGACAGGAAGTCGAAGGTTTCGGCATCAGGCCTGGCGGAGCCGGCCAGAATATCGTTCTTCCCGGTCCATGTGTAACCGCAGGCTTCACCCGACCAGTCACTGGTGATACAGCCGTTGCGCATATCCACCACGCTGCAATAGGCCCGGTCGGTATAAGTTACCGAGCCATCTTCCTGCACCAGTTCACCGCCAGAAAGGCTGTTGACCACCAGATAGCGCCCGGAGGGAGACACCGGCGACGTGCTCTCATAGACACGGTCAGGCTGCGTAAGGTCAGCCTGACCGTGACGGTTCGAGAACACCATTTTACCCCACATCGCGGTGGCGTAATGTTCCCCCGCTGTTTTCTGAGAAAATGTCACGGTTCCCCCCATCGGCGAGTGAACTGAAACATCCGCGTAGCTTGTGCCAGCGAAGAGCAGTGAACAGACAATAAGACGTGCGTAACAAGGGGTCATCGTTCCCTGAACCTGAATAAATGAAAAAGAGAGGCGAAATATAACACCCGAAGTCAGGCCGGCGTTAATAACGACGATCACCGGTTTACCCGCCCGACTTATTGACCGCCTGAGTTTAAATGTTCTACTATTTGCCGCCTTCATCACCCTCTTACAATAATATCGTCCGGGCATGAAGGATTTTTACTGTTTTCGTTAACTACCCGATACCTATGCCATTCTCCTGATAATTCCGTTTATCCGGGCAGCTGTTCGTTTGCATAAAGGCACAGGTCGGATAACAGGCTAACTTAAGACAAATTTCTGAATTATCAGCACTGACACCAAGAAAATCAGATCCACTTTTTATTAAAGACGTTCTTTCATAATGAAAAAGCGGACAGTTTTTATTCTCAGGCAGGAGAACGGGGTGAAATGAGACAGTATCCATTAAGGAAAATCAGCCTGGTGGCGGCCGTGGTAACGCTGACCTCCAGCTGTGCCACGATGCATCAGGCCGGTCAGGACTACGGTACCGCGATTGGCTGCGTTGGCGGCGCGGCGCTGGGGAGCGGGTTAACCTATCTGCTCACCGGCGATGCCAAAAAAGCCCTCGCGGGTGGATTAATTGGCGGAGTGGCAGGCTGTGCAGCCGGGAATATCTGGCAGAACCGTGAAAAAGCACTGGCCAAAATTGCTGCGGAAGAGCATATCGCTATCCAGACCCGTACGCTGGAAGCGCAGGCGAAAAGCAGCAAACAGGCCGTCGGCCTGGTGGCACAGGTGCAGGACAAAGGCATGTTCGATACCAACAGCGCACAGCTCTCCTCTGATGGTCTGCGTCAGGTCAAAAAACTGGCGGCCGCAATGAAAGAGGGCGATCAGGGAGGGGTGATCCTGGTGGTAGGCCATACCGATGCTACCGGTAATCCGCAGCTTAACCAGCGCCTGTCTGAACAGCGGGCGCAGAACGTCGGCCGGGTGCTGGAACAGGCAGGCCTGAGCGGTAAAAATCTCTATTTCCAGGGCGCAGGCTCTTCACGTCCGGTCGCAGACAATGATACCAGCGAGGGTCGCGCTGCCAACCGACGCGTAGAGATTGCCGCCCTGGCCAGTGAAGCCCTGTTAAAACAGCGTCTGGAGCAGGAAGGCAGCAACCTCGCCTATCTGCGCTACGGCACCACCAGCGAAAGCGCCAAACCGGCCAGTACGCGCGCACCTGCCCGCAGCAGACCGGCGAAAACCACCCCCGCCGTCAGCAGCGCCCCCCGCACGCCACCGGCGGCCCCCGACACCGGGAGTGTCAAAGCGACAGCACCTGCGACCACCGCCTCACGGCCCGGCACCTCCGGCCCGGCGGCGATCGTGGACTTTGGCGGCCAGCCGGTCAGCAGCAGCACCGCCTCACTGGCCGCCAGCCTGAAACCCCGCAGCAGTGGCTTTAGCCTGATTTCCGAAGCCCATGCGGGCGGCGTGATGAAAAGCTGTTACAGCGATAACGCCCGTGTCGGTGGTCAGGCGAAAAACCTGGCCAGCGGTCGCACAGTCGAAACCAGCGAAACGAAAAAATACCTGCCGGGCATGAATGGCCGCGCATGGGCCGGGCTGGTTAACGGCCACCTGGTGACCCTCTCTCCGGTACGGGTGCTGAGTGATAACGCCACGGTCACGGAAAATCCGAAGGTGTATATCACCCGCGATTATCAGACCCGGCATAACCGCAAAGCCGATGCCCCGCTTGCCGCCGTCGCCAACGCGTGGGAAGGGGAAGACAGCATCCTGTATCGCGTTTATCTGCAAAATGAGCAACAGCAAGCGCTCTCCTGTATCGATCTTCTGATACCGAAAGAGACGAAGAAAGCGCAGCAGGGACAACTCTTTTACAGCAATCACCACAGCCCATACCAGGCGTCTTACGCCCCCGTTGGCCTTTAAATTCAGGAACAGTTAATGGAATTTCTGCAAAGTATTGCCGAAGCGATCTCTTTATATCGTTATATTTTTTGGCCGCTGGTGGGGCTGATGGTACTGATCATCATTTTCATCCGCTGGTGGGATCAGGTGAGCTATTTCTTCCTGAACCTGATGAGCAGCCTGCCGCTGTTTGGTTATATTACCCGCCTGTCGCGCAGCCATGAGCCGCGTCGCCGTGGCACGGGGGGCCTGGCCTGGTATCCGGCAGAAGAGGCGATCTGCGCCAAGTACTGGCAGTATTACAAAACCTCCAATCTGGATGCTGACTTCTATCTGCGCTGCGTCAACTACCTGAATAAAGTCGACGAGCGCGGTCGTAACCCGACCGGCATTATTCTGTGGTGCGTCAGCGTGGCCCTCGTCCTGCTGGAAGCCTTTATTTTTGCCTTAGTACTGTCACCGTTTATCGCGAACAATATTTCTGCCAACCAGGCGGAGTTTTCTGCCATCGTGATTTCGGTACTGATCGGCGTGGTGCTGGTGCCGGCAACCCACCTGATGGGATCAGAACTGCATAAAAACACTCTGCTGAAAAAGATCCGCTACTGGTATGCCGAAGCGCGCCATGGCGGGACGGCCAAAGGCCTGAGCAAAAACACGCAGATCTCGCTGGAAACCACGCGGCTGGACGATAACGACCCGAACTATCTCCAGATGCTGAACCGCGTGACCCACAACGCCCAGGTGAAGCCGCAGTACTGGGCTACCGGCATTGCACTGGCGCTGATCCTGTTCTTTGCGGTCGGTGCTTACTTTGTTCGTGCCGCCACCATTGACTCTATCGATACGCAGGCCGTGAACGGCTCACCTTTCAGCCAGCAGACGGCAGCGGCCTCCGGGTCGCCATTTGACCTGCCTGCTGCGGCCGTAGAAGACAATGCCCGTGCCGACCGTCAGGCTGCGCATGAGATCAGCGATAACCGCGTGTTTGCCTCCAAGCTGACCTTTATTATTCTGTCGGTGATTTTCGTTGGCGTTCAGCTCATCGGTATTCTGGTGGGCCTGTTCCGCTCCTTTGCCGGCATTGAGTCTAAAGCGGCCTCAAAATATATCGGTAACTTCAGCGGCTCAGAAGAGTTTGCCACCTGGCATGCGATGCGCCGCGAACGCGTAGAGCGCGACGCCCAGGAGAAACTGACCTCGCTGCAAAATCGCCTGATGATGAAGCGCACCAACAGCCAGAGCGAAGCCCTGAATACCCTGCCCACCTTCCAGGACTATGCCAGCGGCAAAGTGCGTGACAAAGCGCGGCTGGATGCCGAACAGCAGATCCAGATGCAGGAGTATGCCGCGCCTCAACCCACCCCCGCAGCCCCGCCAGTGGCCGTGACTCAGGCCGTGCCTGCGCCGCAGCCGCCCGCAGCCGCCCCGGCGGTCATCCCGGAGCCTGTCGCAGCCGCCGCCATCGCACCGGCTGCCGCGCCGGTGACGGCTCCGGCTCCGACGGCCTCCGTGGCAGATGACGCGGAGGAGAAGCAGCGCATTCATGCTCTGGGCGATCTCACCTCGTTCAGCGCCGATGAACTGCAGCTGATTGCCGACGATCAGGGATTAGCCCTGCCCGCGCTGCAAAAGCGCCAGCAGGTGCAGGCCCTGCTGAATAAGGCACGTCAGGGAGGAACGGCATGAAAGCTCTTATCGCGCTGATCCTGCTGGGCATGAGCACGACGCTGTACGCTGCCGAACGTAACGATATTCCCAGCTGCTACAGCTACGCCAGGCTCGACGCCGAACGCCCGCCCGCCAGCGGGCGCGAGCTGGTGATTATTGTCGACCAGACAGTGAAAGTGCCGACCGAACTGAAAAAGTCGATCTGGCAGCAGGTGCTGCGCTTCGCCCAGCCTGGCGACCACATCATCCTGTATCAGTTCTCTGCTCTGCTGCAGGACAACTACATGAAGCGCACCTTTGACGGCAAGCTGGAAGGCCCGTTCACCGATCAGAAAGCGCGCAACAGCCTCGGCATGGACAGCCTGAAATCTCTGGATGGCTGCCTGTCGCAGCAGAAACAGTTTTTTGAGCAGACGATTGGCAAAAAGCTGGCTGCTGCCTTTGCGGAGCAGGGCGACAATATTGCTAAAAGCGAGATCATGGACAGCCTGAAGCGAATCAGTGACGATCTGAAGGCAGAGCCGGCGCAGGCAAAAACCATTCTGCTGGTGTCGGATATGCTGGAAAACAGCGATTTCGGCAGCTTCTACAGCAATAATCAGATCCGCCTGCTGGCACCGGAAAAAGAGATGCAGCGCGTCAGCAAACAGCATCTGCTGGCCGATTTTGCCGACAGCAGGATCTACATTGCGGGGGCCGGGCTGATCGACAGCGAGGCGAAAAATAACTACCGTTCCGGAAAAATCATGCAGCAGCTGGAAGCGTTCTGGCGCGACTATTTTGCGGCGTCCCACGCCACGGTGATCGGCTTTGGTGCGCCGGAACTGACGGTCGATCTGCAGTAAACGCTCTGCCCGGCACGCTCTTTGCCCTTAACGCGCTGGCCTCACGGTCAGCGCGTTTTTTATTATTGGAAAATTTTTGTCGGAAGTTATTGCATAGTGACAACCAATGATAATAATTGTCGTTATCTTTCACATTCTCATTGGCATCTAAACCCATGTTCACCACTAAGCCCTGTCTGCTCGCCGTGCTGATTGCCAGCACTTGTGCCTCTTTTGCCCATGCGGCAGCCAGCGATGAAAAAACGCTGGTGGTCAGCGCCTCAGATTCCGGCGCCGCCGCCCTGCCCGCCTATACCAACAGCGCCACCAAGTCGGCGGTACCGGAAAGCAAAACGCCTCAGGTGATCAACACCGTCGGCAGCAAAGAGATTGTCGCGCGTCACGCCAGCTCGCTGAATGAAATTCTGCGCTATGCCCCCGGCGTGTCCACCGAAACCCGCGGCGCCACCTCCTACATGAGCGAATATAAAATTCGCGGTTTCACGGTGGATAACACCTTCTATGACGGCTTACAGCTGCCGTATAACGTCACGGGTAACACCAAGGCCAGTATCGATCCGATTCTGATCGACCATGTGGATATCCTGAAGGGCCCGGCGTCGGTGCTGTACGGTAACGGTTCGCCGGGTGGCCTGGTGAATATTCAAAGTAAAAAACCGGAGAAAGAGCAGAAAACCGAAGTCGGGTTTAACAGCGGCAACCGCAAGCTGCGCGAAGGCTATATCGACAGCACCGGAGCGATTGCCGACAGCGACTGGAGCTATCGCTTTATTGGTAAAGCCAGCGCCGGGGACGATCAGCCACGCACCACTCACAGTGAAAACTACCTGGTCGCTCCATCACTCACCTGGCAGCCGTCGGATAAAACCCGCCTGACGATCGACGCGCAGTATCAGGACATCCCCAGCCTGACGCCGTCTGACCCTCTGCCACTGGCCGCGCTGACGTCGTCAGATGCTTCGCGCCGCACTTATGCAGGCGACCGCTGGAGCGGCTTTAAACAGCGCCAGTGGATGCTGGGTTACAGCTTTGAGCATCAGTTCGATAACGGCTGGGGTGTGGCGCAGAAGGCGCGCTATTTTGACGTTGATACCCACCAGCGCAGTATTTATGCCTCGGGTCTGACCAATCCGGCCGTCAGTAACAGCCAGCTGGATCGGTTTGCCTACACCACCGATGAAGACCTGAAAAGCTTCAATATCGATAACCAGGTGACGAAGCAGTGGGATCTGGGCGACTGGCAGCATCACCTGCTGGCGGGCGTGGACTATCAGCGGATGGATTCTCACTTCAACTATCAGTACGCCACCCGCACACCGGGCTTTGATCTCAGCAATCCGGACTACAACCAGGTCAACGAATCGGCACTGGGCCTGTATACCGCCCAGCTTAACCGTCTGAGCTTCAACCAGACCGGCTACTACTTCCAGGACCAGGTGGAGTACGGCAACCTCAGCCTGATCGCCGGGTTACGCTACGATGACTACCGATCCACCAACACCGACTACCTCGGTAATAATCAAAAAGAGTGGGTGGCGCAGCACCGCCTGACCAAACGCCTCGGGGCGCTCTACACCTTTGATAACGGTATCGCACCGTTTATCAGCTACTCCGAAGGCTTCAAACCGGTTTCTCCGACGGGCAACCTGACCTCCGCTAAACCGACCACCAGCCGTCAGCTGGAAGGCGGGGTGAAATACCTGCTGGCCGATTACGCCACCACGGTGACCGCCTCGGTGTTTAATATCCGGCAGAAAAACGTGCTCACCTCCGATCTCAGCTTCCTCAATTATCGCCAGACCGGGGAAGTGGAATCGAAAGGGGCAGAGCTGTCGGTGATCAGCCGTCCGACCGACAATATCAGCCTGATCGCCAACTATGCCTATACGCACGCGCTGAATACCGAAGATGATAAGTACCAGGGGAAACGCCCGACCCAGGTGGCGGAAAACAGTTTTAATCTTTGGGGTGACTACACCTTCGACAACGGCGCAGTGCGCGGCCTGACTGTCGGTGCCGGTGCGCGCTACGTCGGCCCGATGGAGATTGCCCTGGCCAACGATCAGGGCAAGCTGGGCGGCACCACGCTGTGGGATATGGCGGTGTCTTACAATATGGCAGCGGTCTCGCCACAACTGGCCGGGGTGACGCTGAAAGCCAGCGCGCAGAACCTGACCAATAAAGAAACCTTCACCTGCTACGACACCACGAACTGCTGGATCGGCCGTGACCGCACCTGGCAGGCGGGCATCAGCTACAGCTTCTGAGCCCCGCTCACTGCAGGCACTCTCTCTCCGGGAGTGCCTTTTTTATTCAACGCAGCGGGTGCTGCGTCCCCGTCAGTACCGGCATCGCCTCACGCATCATGGTCAGAAACATCCGCAGGCGCGCAGGATAGTAGCGGGCGTGGGGATAGACCAGATACACCGGCAGTGCGGCGGCCTGCCACTGCGGCGCGAGGTGCAGTAACGTTCCGCGCGCAATATCCTCCTGCACCACCCATGATGACGCAATCCCTACACCCATCCCTGCCAGCACCGCATTGCGCAGGGCGTAAAGGCTGTCGGTCAGCAGCCGTGGCTGGATATCAAAGCGCTGGTTTTCTCCGCCAGGAAGGTGCGTCAGCGAGACGCTGTGACGATAGAAGGTGCTGAGGGCCAGCCATGGCAGGCTCTGGAGCTGTTGCGGGTGCTGCGGTACCGCATCCGTCGCCAGGAGCGCGGGGGAACCAATGACAATGCGCGGCACTTCAGCCACCAACTGGGCCACCACCGACGGTTCGGTGACCGGGCCGACGTGCACCGCGCAGTCGATGCCCTCGGCAATAAAGTCCGGGTGGCGGTCACTCAGCATCCACTCCACGGTCATCCGGGGGTAGCGCTGCAGATAGTGCTGCAACGGCACAATCATCTGATCCTGCCCGAAGGCGTGCGGAGCCAGCACCCTCAGCACCCCCTGCGGCTCCTCGGTGACGCCGCGCAGGTCGTCCTCAATGCCCTGCCAGCTTTCCAGCAGTGTCCTGGCGTGGGCATAGCAGCGCTGGCCGTCTTCTGTCAGCTTCATCACATGAGTGGTTCGCTGTACCAGCTTCAGGCCCAGCAGCTTCTCCAGGGTTTGCAGGCGGCGGCTGACGGTGGGCTGACTGGTGCCCAGCCGTGCGGCGGCGGCCGACAGATTGCCAGCTTCCACGATGCGCACAAAGGTCTGCATCAGTTCTATACGGTCAACGCCGGGAAATTGTGAGGTGTTCATACGTCTATCGTATAACAGTTCTACCAGGCAGGCGACTACCGCTGCGCCTGCCAACGCATAATAATAGCGTCAACTTCACAGACACACAGGTGCTGACCATGTCGACCCAATCTTCTTCTTCACCCCAGCCGCTGTCCGGCCCCACCGTATTGATGCTGGCCAGCGGCGCTGGCTTCAGCGTGGCGTCGATCTACTACAGCCAGCCGATGCTGGAAATTTTATCCAGCGAGCTTCATGCCAGCGTGACAACCAGCGGTCTGGTGCCCACGCTGACCCAGATGGGTTACGCGCTCGGCATTTTACTGCTCGCCCCGCTGGGGGATCGCCACGACCGGCGCACCATTATTACGATTAAAGGCGTGCTGCTGACGCTGGCGCTGCTACTCAGTGCAGCCGCGGGCAACATGATGGTGCTGCTGGCCGCCAGCCTGGCGATTGGCATCACGGCGACAATGGCGCAGGACATTGTTCCGGCCTCTGCCAGCCTGTCGCCGGAGGCTCAGCGGGGTAAAACCGTGGGCACGGTGATGACCGGTCTGCTACTGGGTATTTTGCTCTCGAGGGTGGTCAGCGGGCTGGTGGCGCAGTATTTTGGCTGGCGGGTGATGTTTGTACTCGCCGCCGTAATGGTACTGATGATTACGCTGGTTCTGTGGCGTCGCCTGCCACATATCGCCCCCAGCACCACACTGGCCTACCCGGCGCTGCTGGCATCAATGCGTCACCTGTGGCTGCACCACGGCGAGCTGCGCCGCGCCACGCTGGCACAGGGGCTGCTTTCCGTCGGATTCAGTGCTTTCTGGTCAACCCTGGCGGTCATGCTACATACCCGTTATGGTCTCGGCAGCGCCACGGCGGGTGCCTTTGGTCTGGCCGGCGCAGCAGGTGCCATGGCCGCCCCGCTGGCGGGAATGATGGCCGACCGTCGCGGCCCGGCGCTGGTGACGCAGTTCAGCACAGCGCTGGCCACGCTGTCGTTCGCCGCGCTGTTTTTCCTGCCGCTGCTGCCGGTGCCCGCTCAGCTGGCACTGATTGTGGTTTCGGCGGTTGGTTTTGATTTTGGTGTGCAGGCCACGCTGGTGTCCCATCAGACGCTGATCTTCGGCCTCGAGCCTGCCGCCCGCAGCCGCCTGAATGCGCTAATGTTTACCGGCGTATTTATCGGCATGGCGATCGGTTCCGCGCTGGGCAGTCTGATCCTGGAGAAAGCGGGCTGGCCGGGGGTGGTCGCCCTGCTGACGCTGGCCGGTGCCCTGAGCTTTGTAGTGAGAATGCATGCCCGCCGCATCCGGCTGGCACAGGCCTGAGTCTGGATCTGCCGGCATTGGCACGGGGCGGCCCGAAACAGGTCGCCCCTGCGGGCAGGGGGGTTATTCCGCCAGCTTTTTCATAAAGTCATCCCACTGCTGGCGATAGACCTCCAGCTGCTTCAGGGCCCCGTCGATGGAGGGCTGTGCCTTGTTATCAGGATTCGGCGTGGCGTTAATCACCCGGGCAAACGCACTGAAGGTTTCGGCCATATTGCTACTCAGTTTCGTTGCCGCCAGCATCGTGGTCAGTTCAACCTGTGGCCGGGCGGTCCCGCTTTTCACCTGTTCAAGGTATTGGCGTGCTTCAGACTGCATGGTGCCGGTGCCGTACTGCCTGGCAATATCCAGCATCCCCTGGGCTGACAGCAGGGTGCGTTCTTCACGTTCGGCTATTTTGTCGTCAATCATTCCGTCGACAATCTTGGTGGCCTGCTGCTGTTGATCCGGCGCGACATATTTTTCCACCAGCTTTTGCAGTTTGGCCTGGGTTAACGACAGCGCCATCGCTTCAGAGGTATCGGAATTGTCGTACTGATTACGACCCATCTGGCCCTGCGCTAAGACTTCATGCAGGTCAGCAGCAAACTTATCCATGCTGGCCTGAGTATTATCGCGGGTCATGCCGAGCAGGGGGGGGGAAGGTGCGGGCATCCCAGTTGGTTTGCGGGTCATTAAACAGGTCATAGCCAAGGTTAATCACCGCCGTCTGGCTGGCGGATTTACCGGCATGCAGATCCTTCAGATTGTTTTCCTGCTGTTCCGCCGTCAGCGGTTCGGCCGTCGCCTGCGCCAGCCGCGCGCGGCCCTCCGGGGAGATCGCCACGACGCTGGCGGGTAAGGTTTTCCCGGTAATGCTTTCTGTCGCCGGCGCAGCATTGGCGGCGCCTGCGGTGGTGGCAACATATCTTCCTGCCACGCTGTCGGTTACTCCACTGATCACACCCATAAAGCCCTCTACGGTTATTGCGTTAGTAGAGCAAATTATCGGCAAAAGATTAAAATCCTTTACGTAAAATACGCGCAGGCCGGTCAGCGCCAGCGTTAAGACAGCGTCAGATTGCCATAGGCCTGTGACCAGTCCTGGTCAAAGCGCTGCAGGGCGCTCTCTACCGCCGGGTCGAGCAGAAACAGCTCCGCCACATCAGGATCGACGGTGATCGCCCGGCAACCAGCGAGCATACAGTCCAGCACCTGGCGTGGCGTACGGAAGCTGGCGGCCAGCACTTTGCTCTGGGGACAGTGCAGATCCAGCAGGGTTTGCAGCTCACGCACCAGGGCAATGCCGTCACCGCCCTGGGCATCGACCCGGTTAACGTAAGGCGCAATATAGCCGGCACCGGCCAGCGCGGCATAAAACCCCTGTCCGGCACCGTACACTGCCGTCCCCAGCGTGGGGATATTCTGTTGAGTCAGCGCCTTTATCGCCGTCAGGCCCTGATGGGTCACCGGCACCTTCACCACCAGCGAAGGCACGATTTCACGCAGCTGTAAGGCTTCATCCACCATCGCCGCCGCCTCATGTGCCAGAACCTGGGCAAACAGGGTCGCGTCAGCAGGAAGAATCGACACCATTTCCTGTAATACGCTACTGAGGGGCCGCTGGCTGCGCGCAACAATACTCGGGTTGGTGGTCACCCCTTTCACCGGCAGTACCGCGGCCAGGCGTTTTACTACTGCGACATCCGCCGTGTCTAAATAAAATTCCATCATTTTCTCCGGGAACGGGTTTATCTTTGTTTCATATGAAACATCATTTGCTTTCGCATAACGATAATGAACATTTCCCTTCCGAAAGTTGATCGCCGTCACGCTTAATCACTCAAGGAAAATAAGCCAACACCATAAATAAAAACATTAAAAAACAGAAAGATAATTAATATTTTGTCGGCAGGGTTATAAAGAGTGAAAGTGGCCTTTCACCCGAAAGAGGATTATGAAGCAAAACGACGGGCAGATGAAAGAAGCCAGGCCGGGGATCAGACTTTCAGTACCGTAACTCCCTGTTGCTGGAGTGCATCTTCCATCGTCAGTAACAGACCGGCATCCGTAATGACAGTCCCGATATCGCTGTGTTTCGCCACGTTGTAAGGGAACAGCTTGCCAAACTTACCCGACTCGGCGATCACAAAGTTCTGTACGCGCTTCTCAATGGCCAGCCGGATATTCTCCGCCCGCATAATGTCCCGTCCGGTAAATCCCTGCTCCGGGCTGTAACCGTCAATGCCGATAAAGACTTTGTTAAAGTTAATATTGTTAATGCACAGATGCGTCAGCGGCCCCACCAGGCACTCGCTGCGTTTTTGCAGCACGCCGCCGATAAGCACCACGTCCTGATAGCAGTTTTTCAGTTCGTTGGCCACGTATACACAGGGGGTCACCACGGTCACATCCAGGCCGGATCGGCCGATCTCCCGGGCAAAGTGCGCATTGCTGCTGCCGGCTTCGATAAACAGCGTATCGCCTTCTGACAGCAGCGACAGTGCCCGTTTTGCCATCGCCTCTTTGGTGGAGAAGTTACTGCTGACGCGCTCGGAGAGATCGTTAAGCGATACCGCATAGCCATGCGCCCGGGTGAGATAGTGCAGGCTTTCCAGCACATTCAGATCCTTACGGATCGTGACGCCAGACACACCGGCGATCTGCGCCAGCTCGTTAATACTGACCTTCCCTTTCTCTTCTACCCGATCGAGAATTCGCCGGTGTCGCTGTTTCATCATGACCTTCTGTCGCCACAGGGGCTTTCATTCGTAACGTTTCGTTTTCATATTAAGGAAGCCACCGACAGATAACAATCGCCCATCCCAGGAAATCACTGCCTCTTTTTCAGGTCGGTTTTTCCGCATACGGGTATTTTTCGCCATACTGCACGCCAGTAACCGGGCTTCGGGCGCAGTCCGCCCCGCCTGCCCGGTCGTAGCACTGGCGTAACGCCGTTAAAAGAGGAAACCTTGTGCAAAAACTGCCTCTTTTTTCCTTCACCGTTTGCAACGATGATGGACACTGTTCTTACTTTTTACTCAGGGGACCTGATGATTAAAATGATTGCTGTCGATATGGACGGCACCTTCCTCGATGACCATAAAACCTATAATAAAGCGCGCTTTTTAGCGCAGTATCAGCAGCTTAAAGAGAAAAATATTAAGTTTGTCGTGGCCAGCGGCAATCAGTATTACCAGCTGATCAGCTTTTTTCCGGACATCCGCGATGAGATTGCTTTTGTCTCTGAAAACGGCGCGAACATCGTTGACGCAGGCAGGACACTGTTCTGCGGTGCGTTAAGCGATGACCATCTGAAAAAAGTGCTGGCGGTGCTGGGCACACTACCCTATGCCCACACCGTGGTCTGCGGGCCGCGCAGCGCCTATATGCTCAAGAGTGCCCCCGACTCGCTGCGGGCGCTGATGGCGAAGCACTATCACCGCCTGGAACTGCGCGACGACTTCACCGCGCTGGATGACACCATCTTCAAATTCTCGCTGAACCTGGCCGATGAAAAGATCCCGGAGCTGATGGCACACATTGGCCATGCTCTGGATGGCATCGTCGCCCCGGTATCCAGCGGCTTTGGCTTTGTTGACCTGATCATCCCCGGCGTGCATAAAGCCCACGGGCTGTCCCTGCTCCAGCGTCAGTGGCAGATTGCCGACCATGAAGTGGTCGCCATCGGCGACAGCGGCAACGATATTGAGATGGTTGCCCAGGCCGGATTTGGCTTTGCCATGGCCAACGCGCAGCCTGCCGTGAAACACGTTGCACGTTATCATACCGAGAGCAATAACCAGGAAGGAGCACTGAACGTGATCGAGCGCGTGCTGACCGGTCGCGCGCCGTTTGACGGTTAAGGCCACCCCGTGCCGGGGAATTCTACCGCGGGCGGGCTGACCGGAACAAAAGGTCAGCCCCTGCGGAACCAGAAGGTCAGCGTCTACAGAAACAGACGATCGAGGGAGTCCTGCTGTCGCTGCTGATACAGCGCAAACTCATCAATAACCGGGCAGCCCAGCGCCTGCTCAAACGCTGCCTGGCTGGGGTTTCCACTGCTCACTCGCTGCGTGTCGCCGCCCAGATTAGACTGGAAAATACCGGCCGCACTGACCGGCAGGAAATCTTCGTAGATAATCGGTTCGGCAATCACCGCGCCCCGGGCGATCTGGCTCTCCAGATCCTCGCCCGGTGAGACGCCGTGCTGCGGATCGCGGCGGTAACGATAAAACGCCAGCTGCTGCTGACGCAGCTGGTCAGCGTCATCAGGGAACGCGGCAAACACTGCGCTCAGGTGGCGCTGGTGGCTGGCGTTGTCGTCGTGTTTTTCGGCCGAGGCCTCACGCAGCAGCCGGTCGTACAGCTCCCGCCCTTTGCGCGTCAGCGCCACGCCGCGCTGCTCAATTTCGCCAAAGCGCGCGGTATGTGTGCCGGCCGTCTGGTCGGTAAAATCGATCGCCTCATTCAGCGCCTTGAAGCTTGTCTGACGCAGCAGGATCGGGCAGCGCCTGGCCGGTGGCCCTTCAATGGTTTCTTTCGGCGTAATGCCATACTCCGGCATCAGCTGCTGTATGCGATCGATATCCAGCGTGCGCGGCGTCAGATGGTTGATATGCGGCCCGCGGAAGCACGCCACATCGGCAATCAGGCGATGCTGGGCCAGCAGGGCATGATAGGTGCTGAGATCGACCGAAGCCTGATGATGCCAGCGGAAGGTGTCCAGCGCCTCCCGCACAAACTCATCCGCCTGTTCATCCGTCAGCCCCCCCTGCTGCTGATGTATTGCCAGCAGTTCGCGCAGGCGAGGAGTAAAAATATCGCGCCGGGCCAGCAACTCACTCACCCTGTCGCGCAGCGCCGGGTCCTCAATCAGCTCCAGCCGCAGCAGTGAGGTAAAGACCCGGAACGGGTTAACCTGTAATGAAGCCTCCGATACCGGACGGAACGCGGTGGAGTGTACCGGTACCCCGGCGGTGGAAAGATCGTAATAACCCACGGCGGACATCCCCATCACCGCAAACAGCTCGCGCAGGGTCGACAGCTCCTGCGCCGTCCCCACGCGGATAGCGCCGTGGCGCTCCACGCTCAGGCGGTTGACCTCCTGCGGCCACTGAGCGGCATCCAGCGCATCCGGGCTTTCTGCCAGTACCTGCTGATTTACCTCGCGCACCAGTTGCAGCAACGTGCCATATTGCGGAACTTCCTTCTGATACATCGCTGACATCGCTTTAGAGAAACGGTCGCGGATCTGGTCTTCGCTGATAAAACGGTGACTCATTGCAGATCTCCTGAAAGGTGCTGTTGATGTTCCCACAGGGAGGATAGCCATGCCGGTGAAGGCTAAGTGTTAGTTTCATCACAGATTGTAAACTGAGAATGAAAATATCATTGCAGCCGCGTCGGCAACTGAGACAAAATCATTCTATTACGAAATATTTCAAAGTGAATTTTCGTTAACCGACACTCTGGATTGTTACTGTTTACCAGCCGACTGGTGACAGGCAAAACCTGAAGCGTTTTTCTTACCCTGATTAAGCGGTAAGAAAAGCTATTCAGGTTTTTTTTTGCTTTGAGAAAAGTGTTTCGCAGAAATGAATAAGGAGAATGAAGAGAAAAGAAATAAAACGATAAAAATAACCCTCTGATTTAAAAGAGCGTCGTCTGCATTCGCACCCGCTCTACATTTTATGCCCGTTAGCGGTAAGACTGGCAGGGAAACCGCATGTCTTTTATTTATCATGCCACACCTGGGAAGCTAAAAAGTGAAAAAATCGTCATTAACAATAATAGCCGTTCTTATTACTTCTGCTCTGTTTCCATCCTCTCTTCTTGCCGCTAAATTAACGCTGGAGCAGCGGCTGGAATTGCTGGAAAAAGAGTTGCAGCGCACGCAAACAGAATTTCAGGAATATAAAGCCCGGCACGAACAGCCGGCTATAGCAAAACGTGCGACAGCGGTCAGCCCGCCAGAGGCCAGCACGACGCCTGCCCCGGTCAGTGCCCGCTCAACGGTGGAGGTGGCCAGCACCTCAGCCGCTGGCGAAAGCAGCCAGCCGGTCAGCCTGAAAGAGATCAGCCAGTATGTCAAAGACGAGATCGGCTTCACTTATTCCGGCTACCTGCGCAGCGGCTGGGCAACCGGCAACAATGGCTCCCCGCAGTCTTATGCGATCGGCTCCGTCGGGCGCTTTGGTAACGAGCACAGCGGCTGGTTCGACTTACTGCTGAAGCAGCGGGTCTATCAGCAGAACGGTAAAAGCGCCGAAGCCATCGTCAAACTGGATGGTAACGTCAGTCAGCAGTACGGTTCCGGCTGGTTTGGTGATAACAACGGCAATGAAAACCTGCTGCAATTTTCCGATATCTATCTGACCACCAAAGGCTTCCTGCCCTTCGCGCCTGAGGCGGACTTCTGGGTCGGTAAACACACCCTGCCGGTCTATGAGATCCAGATGCTGGACTGGAAAAGCGTACGTACGGACGTCGGCGGCGGTATTGGCATCGAAAATCTGGCGGCCGGGCCGGGTAAGGTAGATTTGTCCCTGACGCGTGAAGATATCGACGTTTACTCGCGCGATCTCAACAATAAGACCCAGATGAACACCAACTCCGTCGAGGCACGCTATAAAGACCTGCCGCTGTGGGACAGCGCCACCCTGACGGTGATGGGTAAATATTCCATGGCCAATAAAACGGATGAGCAGAAAAGTAATGAAGGCAGTGATCGCTTCTACACGCTGAAAGATGCCTGGCTGGCCACGGCCATTGTGCGGCAACAGCTGAGCAACAAGGGTTTCAACGACTTCAGCCTGCAGGCCGGGAACAACTCTTTCGCCAGCAGTTTTGCCAATTACAACGGGGCCAGTTCCAATGTCAGCTACAACGGGTACTATTATGGCGACCATACCAACGGCACGGCATTCCGCGCCATCTCACAGGGTGAAATGTACCTGAGCGATAAAATCATCATGGCCAATGCGCTGGTCTACTCGCGCGGTAACGATGTTTACAGCTACGAGAGTGGTTCACACAGTGATTTTGAGAGCCTGCGTACCGTGGTACGTCCGGCCTGGATCTGGGACAGCTATAATCAGACCGGCGTGGAGCTGGGCTGGTTCACCCAGAGCAATAAAACCCAGTCAGGCGACACGCTGAAAGAGTCCGGCTATAAAACCACGCTGTATCACGCGCTGAAAGTGGATACCAGCATTCTTAACTCGCGCCCGGAGATCCGTTTCTACGGCACGTACCTGCACGTGCTGGACAACGGACTGTCAGATTACCGCTTCCAGGACAGTAAAAACGATCAGCTTTCGCTGGGCGTGCAGGCCGAAGTCTGGTGGTAATCTGCCCCTGATGTGCTTAACCGATAAGGACGTAACCGATGAAGAAGTCTGCTGTTGCACTGCTGCTGTCCGGCCTGTTGCTGGGTGCTACGCTCCCGGCCTTTTCCGCCACGCTGCCTGCTGATTTTCCGCCTTTTCCTCCCCAGGACCGGCCGGTAAACCAGTACGTGACCCAGGTGAACGCTGACCGCAGCATTACCTTCCGGCTGTATGCACCACAGGCGAAAAAGGTCTCGGTGTTTACCGGGGCCACGCCGGAAAGCTACGTGTCACACCCGATGGTGAAAGATGCCAGCGGCATCTGGAGCTTCCGCTCAGCGGTACAGGCCCCTAATCTGTATGAATATTTCTTCAGCGTCGATGGCTTCCGCAGTATTGATACCGGAACAGCGTATGCCAAGCCGCAGCGTCAGGTGAACACCAGCCTGATCCTGGTACCGGGCAGTATTCTCGATGTGCGCAACGTGCCGCACGGTGATGTGCGCACGCTGACCTATCACTCGCCTCAGCTGAAGCGGGAGCGTCAGGTGGCGGTATGGACGCCGCCGGGCTATGACGGTAAAGGCGCGCCGCTGCCAGTGCTCTACTTCTATCATGGCTTCGGCGACAGCCTGCGTTCGGCCATCGACCAGGGGCGGGTGCCGGAAATGATGGATAACCTGCTGGCGGAAGGCAAAATCAAGCCGATGCTGGTGGTGATCCCGGATACGGAAACCGATACCGCCACCACCACGCCGGAAGACTATGTGCCGCAGGAACGCCGCAAACTGTTCTATCCACGCAATGCGCAGGCGGCCGACCGCGAACTGATCCACGATATTATTCCGCTGATCAACCAGCGCTTTAACGTGCGTCATGATGCAGAGGGCCGTGCTCTGGCGGGCCTGTCACAGGGGGGTTACCAGGCCCTGGTGTCCGGCCTCAGCCACCTGGATTATTTCAGCGCGCTGGCGACCCTGAGCGGCGTCAGCACCACGACCGTCCCTGACGCACGGGTGGCGGCGCAGCTGGAAAAACCGCAGCAGATTAACCGTCAGCTGAAAAATTTTACTGTGGTGGTGGGCGAAAATGACATCGTGACCGGAAAAGATATCGCCGGGCTGAAGCAGACCCTGGAGGAAAAAGGCGTGAAGTTTGATTATCACGCCTGGCCGAAGCTGGGTCACGAGATGGATGTCTGGCGGCCCGCCTATGCTGAGTTCGTGCAGAAACTGTTCCGCTAATCCGGTCATATGGGAGAGATCGATGTCATCACCACGTATTGGGGTCGGCGTACTTATTTTCCGTGACGGTAAGCTGTTACTGGGGAAACGCCGGGGCAGCCACGGTGCCGGCGACTGGTCGGCCCCCGGCGGGCATCTGGAGTTCGGGGAAACCCCACAGCAGTGTGCAGCACGTGAAGCGCTGGAAGAGTGCGGCATGGTGACCGGCGACTGCATCGCCGGGCCATTTACCAACGATATTTTCCAGGCCGAACAGCAGCATTACGTCACGCTGTTTATGCTGGCGTATCACGCCAGCGGCACGCCGCAGCGCTGTGAGCCGGAAAAGTGTGAGGGCTGGCACTGGTGCGATCCGGCTGCGCTGCCGCAGCCGCTGTTCGCTCCGCTGAAATCGCTGCTGAAACAGGTCGATCTGGTGGCCCTGAGTACACCGCCTTAACAGCCGTTTCCCCCGGTAAACCTTCCCCGTCGTTCCCGCGAGGGTCGGAACATCAAAAAAGCACCCGGCGGCAGCGCCCGGTGCTTTTTAGTCTGTGCAGCGGTTAAAAAGCGTGCAAAATCAGTAGCGCACCGCGGGACGCCGTCGTACAGTGGATCACCTGCCCTTCTGCCCGTGAGAACCGAATGAACCCGCTTGCCTCGCTGCTGAACCTGAGTGCTCACCCGATTACCGATGCCGCTTACACTGCACGCTGTCAGCAGGCGCTTGCCGCACAGGGTGCCCTGGTGCTGCGCGGTTTTTTAACCGCTGCCGCCCTGGCCGCCATTAAGCAGGAAGGCGAGGACAACCAGCATCTGGCCTTTTATGCCAGCAGCCGGCACAACGTCTATCTGCAAAAAACCGACGCGGCTTTTGCCGCCGACCATCCGCGTAACCGTCAGGTGATCTCATCGAAAGGCTGTATTACCGATGAAGAGATCCCCGCCGACTCTGCCCTGCGCACCCTGTACGATTCGGCCGCCTTTAAAGCGTTTCTCTGCGGTGTACTGGATGAGCAGCAGCTGTTCCCCTATGCCGACCGCCTGTCGTCGATCAATCTGCACTACGCGCACACCGGCCAGGAGCTGGGCTGGCATTTTGATAACTCGTCGTTCGCCATCACGCTGCTGATCCAGAAGCCGCAGGCGGGCGGGGTTTTTGAATACGTCAGCCATCTGCGTAACGCCGAAGCGGGTGAGATGAACTACAGCGGCGTCGGGGCGGTGCTGGACGGCCAGCATCCGGTGGAAAAACTGGCGATTGAGCCGGGGGACCTGGTGCTGTTCCGCGGACGAAACGCCCTGCACCGGGTAACGCCAACGGAAGGGGATATCACCCGCATGCTGGTGGTGCTGGCCTACAACGCCCGCCCGGACATTGCGCTGTCAGAAAGCGCCCGCATGACCTTCTACGGGCGACTGTGAACTGACTGCTGGAGTGCCTGCCAGCCGCGCTGGAAAATCTGTTGCGTGCGCAGTGCCGTCAGCGCCCGCCAGTCAGGATCAGCCGGGTAGAACCCCTCAAACAGCTGCTGTTTCACCGCGCTGGCCTGCTCACTGTGCAGGTCTCCGTACAGATGCAGCCAGTGGTCGTCACGCACGCGGCGGTGCATTTCGCGGCCGTCATACGTCCCGCACTCGACCACCAGCTGGATCAGGTCGGTTTCAGGCAGCTGGTCCAGCATAAACTGCGACAGGTAGCCCGTGGCCGTTGCGGTCACGCCGGTATCGCTCTCACCGTCTTCACCGGTTACGATCACCGTCAGCCACTCGCCAAACAGACGTTTCGCCTCATCGTGCGCCGGGTAGGGGTGGCCGGCTATTGCCAGCAGCATCGCATGGCCCCAGGCGCCGGCGCCGGTATGCAGGTCGAAGCTGATGATCCGCTGCGCCCTGTGCAGATGACGGGCGATAATCTGTTGCAGGATCTGCTGTGACCAGCTGGCCTCGCTGCCGCCGAAGAAAATCCCGTCTGGAAACTGATACTGTCCGGCCTCGACGATCCTTTTTACGCCACTCCAGCCCACCCCGGCACACGCCAGGGCCATCTGTGCGTCGGCGGCTGCGCGCTCCGGCCCGTCAAGGTCGCGGCAGGTATAGATGCCGTGCAGCGCCGGATAAGCCACGTTCTCCGGCACCCGGCTACGGAAATCAAGGAAGTTACGATTAAGGTCGATGTTGTCTTCATTGACGCGACGCAGGTGCGCCGTCCCCCACGGGTTAATCAGATGAACCAGCACCAGCGCCACTGCCGGGGGCAGGGGATCGTCGGCCATCCCCTCCAGCCAGGCAATCTGGCTGTCGGAACCGTAGTAGCCCTCCACGCCGTGCGTGCCGGAGACGATCAGCATGACCTGCGACGCATCGGCTCGGCCGATCACCGCCACATCGGTAAAGAGCGCCTCGTCCTGCGGCCCGCGCAGCGGGTGCGGATAAGAGGTGATCGTGCCCCCCCGCTTTGCGGCCGCCCTGAGAAAGCGGTCGCGCTGGTGGCGAAAATCCGGCAACGTCGTCTTTTCCATCATGGCCTACTCCGGGCGGTGATAAACATCAAAGCTGAAGTATTGTTTCGCCAGCCTGTCGTAGGTGCCGTTTTTATGCAGTTCTGCCATCGCCTCGTTAATTCTGGCGATGCGGGCACCGTCGTCTTTACGCAGGCCAATTCCCACGCCTTCGCCGAAGTATTTCGGGTCATACAGCGGTTTTCCGGCAATGTGATACTCCGCCCCCTGAGGCGTTTTCAGGAAACCGGATTCTGCGGCGGCCGCATTGGTAAAGGTGGCATCCAGACGGCCTGAGGCCAGATCCGGGTAAATTTCTGACTGGTTGGGATAACTCACGACCTGAACGCCCTGACTGCCCCACATGGTCTGGGCGAAGCCTTCCTGGGTTGTCCCCTGCGCCACGCCGATGGTTTTGCCCTTCAGTGAGGCCAGTTCCGGCAGCAGCTTGCTGTCTTTACGCGTCAGCAGGGCGCTGGGCGTGTTGTAAAGCATATCGGTGAAGGCGACCTGCTGGCGGCGCTTATCGGTCATGGCCATCGCGGAGAGGATGGCATCAAACTTGCGGGCGTGTAACGCCGGGATGATACCGTCATAGCCGGTTTGCACCCAGACGCATTTCACCTGCATCTGCTGGCAGATGGCGTTGCCCATATCAATATCAAATCCCTGAAGTGAGCCGTCGGCGGCTTTGGATTCAAACGGGGGAAACGTCGGGTCAACGCCAAAACGCAGCTCGTCTGCCGCCAGGGCGGAGACGCTAAACCCCGCCAGTAATGCCAGCGCGGTCAGGGACAATTTTTTCATCTCAGGTTCTCCGAATCATCATGCGGGTTAACGTCCAGTAATAGCATGATTTTTCATGGAGAAATAAAGCTTTTGTCTTATGGCTGGCGGGCGCAGATAAGCCCCGTTGATAATGCAGAGTCTGATCTCAGAGGTGGCCGGGCGGCCACCTCCAGGGGGATTAACGCGGCGGGTACATTTCCAGCAGGCGGCGCGTCACACCGTTAGTCCAGCCGAAGCCATCCTGCAGCGGGTACTCACCCCCACCGCCAAGCAGAGCGGCATCACCGCTGATGTTATATTTTTCCACCAGCTTATGGTGCTGCTGCCAGGTGCTGTCGACCGTATTCAGCCAGCGCCGGGCGATCTCCTGCGCCAGCCGTTCATCGCCGTAACTGTTAAAGCCTTTGACCGCCAGCCACTGCATCGGTGCCCAGCCGTTCGGGCTGTCCCACTGCTCACCGGTCACTTCCATCGTGCAGAGCATGCCGCCCGGCGCAAGAAGGTAGTCACGCACGGCTTTTGCCGTCCGCGTGGCCTGATCCAGACTAGCCATACCGACATACACCGGAGTGACCGCGGCGGCGCTGAACAGGGCTTTCTCCCCTTCCCGCCAGTTGTAATCGCGGTACAGGCCAGTTTCCTCTTCCCACAGATACTTATCGACCACCTCACGGCGGCGCAGCGCCAGCTGCTGGAAGCGGTCAGCAACCTCCTGCTCCCCTTTGCTCGCCGACAGACGGGCAATGGTGGTTTCCAGCTTGTAGAGGAACGCATTCAGGTCGATCGGCACGATGCTGGTGGTCTGGATACTCTCCAGACGGCCAGGCTCGGCCAGCCAGCGGGAAGTGAAGTCCCAGCCGGAGGCGGCCCCGGCACGCAGGTCGCGATACACTTCGCTCGACGGGCGCGCTGAGCGGCGCGCGGTTTCCACGTCTTCCAGGTACGACTCGTCACGCGGCGTGTCGCGGTCATCCCAGTAGCGGTTAAGCACCGATCCGTCGGGCAGCATCACCACGTGTCGGTACGCCTGGTTGGGGGAGAGTTCTTCCTGCCCGTCCATCCAGAATGCATATTCACTTTTCAGCTGCGGCAGGTAGTGCTGCGCTTCATGAATATCATTCTTCTCAAACAGCTCGACCATCATCGCAAACACGGGCGGCTGTGAGCGGCTGAGGTAATACGTCCGGTTACCGTTGGGGATATGCCCGTACTTATCGATCATCCAGGCAAAGTTGTCGGCCATATTTCGCATCAGATCACAGCGGCCTGCGGAGGCAAAGCCCAGCATGCTGAAGTAGGAGTCCCAGTAATAAGTTTCACCAAACCGGCCCCCCGGCACCACATAGGGTTTGGGCAGCGGCAGCAGCGATGAAAACTCGCAGTGCTTTTCCGGCTGACGGGTTAATACCGGCCACAGCGCATCAATATGCTGCTCAATGCTGTTATTTGGATCGGCGACATAGCGGCTGTCGTGAATGTGCGGCAGCTCGAAGTTTTCCAGCACAAATTCCAGCAGGTTAAAATCGTCCCGCTCGCGGGCCAGGTAATAACGAAACAGAATGCGCTCCGGCTCGAATCTGGGCGCGCAGTCGGCAAAGATTTTACTGTCGGAAAAAATACGCGACATCTGCACGGCCTCAAACAGTTCCTGATAACGGTCTGATGGCGTGAGAATGTCCGGCGCAGGCAGGCCGCGGATAGGCTCCGGCTGTGGCTCAACCGCCGATTCCGGGCCAGCCTCATAATCGAGATACCAGGCTTCATTCTCAGCAAGGTTAATGTCAATCATCGCTTCGTTTTGGTTAAAAGTGATAAGAACCTCCTGATGCCGAAAATACATGGGCAAAGTCGTCTGGTGGAAAAAATATTTTTTGAGAATAAGGGGCTTATTATAGTACCCCAGTCTCAACGTGCAACCCGATGTTTCTATTACGCTTAATGACTGAATATTTCAAAAAATAAACAACCCGAAATATAAGCCCAATTTACTGACATAAATAAAAATACAGGAAGTGATGCCGACAGAATAAACCGCGACTCTGTATAAATAAAACGATTATTTTATTAATGCATTACAGCATCTTAGACTGAATGCTAAGAAAAAAGCTCACCGCCGCGTTATTGTCATTTTTATTCGGCATTCTTCAGGGCTATCAATCTGTTAGCCAGCTTCAGGGGGTGACGGACGGCTGTCAGAGGGAATGGCAGGGAAAAAGCCCTGCTGCTGCAGAACCAGAAAAGGGGAAGAAAGAGGCCGCTGCGCCCTGATTCAGACAATACTGAGACCGCATCAGGCATTTTTACCGCCGGGGATCGCCAATAAAACCGTCCGGTTGAGAACGCGGGGGACGATGCCAGGATCCGCAGGAATATTTACCCACTGTGATTTACTTCTCACTGTCGGGAAAATAAACTACGTCGCGTTCGTGACTCAACGAACCGAATCAAACAGATTCCCCTCAGGCTGAGGGGAAGCAGAAAGGATGATGTATGACGCTTCAACTCTGGCTGGCTTATACCGGCGTGATTGCCGCTCTGATTGCCATACCCGGCCCGTCGGCCCTGATCAGTATGACCCACGGCCTGCGCTACGGTCGCAAACAGGCCCTGGCAACGGTGACCGGTGGCGTACTGGCCGCGATGATGCTGATGACGGCCTCCGCGCTTGGCCTGGGGGCAATCCTTGCCGCCTCGACCACCGCCTTTACCGTCCTGAAAGTGGTCGGTGCCGCCTACCTGATCTGGCTGGGGATCGCCGCCTGGCGAGATAACAGCGAACCCACCGCCGTGAATACCGTGGACGCCGGAGACACGCCCGGAGCCTGGCGCCTGTTCCGTAAAGGCTTTACGGTCGGTATCAGCAACCCGAAAGATCTGCTGTTCTTCGCGGCGCTGTTCCCGAACTTTGTCGATGCCAGCCAGCCGCACGCCATGCAGTTTGCCACGCTGGCCATCACCTGGGCAGTCCTGGATCTCAGCATTATGTTCAGCTACGCCTGTGCCGGACGCCGCCTGTCGGGCGTCTTCTCTAATGCCCGCCGCCTGCGCATTCTGAACCGCTCCACCGGCAGCCTGTTTGTCTTCGCCGGCGGTGCGCTGGCGGTGTCAGCTAAATAAGTTATCCGCCCTGGCTTATGCGCCCGCTGGCGCGCGCATAAGCAAACAGCCCTCCGGCCTCGATAATCCTCGCCAGCTCGCCCACCGGGTCGGTCTTCAGTATTTCCCCCGTTTCCAGCAGTGTGACCGTCTGGCTGCGGGGATCTATCTTCACAAAATCCCCGGTACGCAGCCGCTGATGCAGTGCGCCAGAGCAGATCACCGGCAGCAGTTCCCCGGTCGCCACGCAGTTGCGGAAAAAAATACGCGCAAATGATGGGGCCAGCACCGCTTTTACCCCGGATGCCCCCAGCGCCATCACAGCATGCTCCCGCGAGGAACCGCAGCCAAAGTTTTTACCCGCCACAATAATCGGGTAAGCCGCACGTCCGCTGCCAGCATCAATAAACGGCAGTGCCCCTTCCGGCAAACCACACATCGCCAGGGAAGCCAGCTGGGCGTAACCCTCCGGCAGGGAAGGATTCACCTTGAGATACTCTGCAGTGAGGATTTGGTCAGTATCAATGTTGTCGCCCAGCACATATACCGCGCCGCTGATGATCGGTTCCATACTCATACTCCAAGTTCTGCAGGATTGGTGATCATGCCGGTGATCGCCGCAGCCGCGACTGCGTAAGGTGATGCCAGATAAATGCTGGCGCGCTTATGTCCCATACGGCCAACAAAATTGCGGTTGGTGGTGGCGATCACCGATATCGGCTGATGCACACGGCCAAAGGTATCTGGCGGGCCACCGCAGCAGGCAGCACAGCCCGCTTCTGACGATAGCTGTACGCCCGCATCGGTCAGGATTTGATAGACCGATACGCCCCCGATTTGTGTGGTGATAAGGTGGTGAAACACCTCTTTGGTGGCCGGAACGGCGAAGGTGGGGATGGTGACTTTGCGCCCTTTCATCACCTGTGCTGCGGCAATGAAATCGGCCAGCTTACCCCCGGTGCAGGAACCGATATAGGCCTGCGAAATGGCGACGTTTTTCAGGGTATCAATGGCCACCACATTATCGGGCGAGTGAGGTTTTGCCACCTGAGGCTGCATCCCCGTGACGTCAAAATCGACCACGCGGCTATAGACCGCATCGGCATCCGCCGTCACCAGGCTGAACGGCACATCGGTGCGTGCCGCCAGGTAGTCAAGCGTGGCCTGGTTCGGCACCATAATGCCGTTCTTCGCTCCGCACTCCACCACCATATTGCATATCGTCATACGCTCTTCGACCGACAGGGCGTCAATCACACTGCCACCAAACTCAATCGCCTCATAGGTTGCGCCCTCGACGGTCAGTTCCGCCAGCAGCGCCAGAATCAAATCTTTGGCCTGGACATGAGTGGGCAGAATGCCGTGATAATTGACGCGGATAGTGGTCGGAACTTTCAGCGGGATTTCCCCCGTACCCAGCGCGTAGGCCGCATCCGTGATGCCTAAGCCAATCGCGAAACAACCAAAGGCGCCGGCGGTAACGGTATGAGAGTCAGTGCCCAGCAGCACCTCTCCGGGCCGGGTATGGCCGCCTTCGGCCAGACCGATATGGCAGACCCCTTTGTACTGCGGTGTGCCCACGTCGTAGAAATAGGTAATATTCTGCTCTTTGGCAAACTCCCGCATGACACGGATGTTCTGATTAGCCTGAGGGTCGGCAGAATAGACAAAATGGTCCGGGATCATAATAAAACGCCCGGCATCCCAGACTTTTGCCTGCGCGCCAAACTCTTTTTTAAATACGCTGGCGACGCCTGGTGTACAGGGGTCGTGCGACATTAATATATCCACTTTGGCCCAGACTATTTCTCCAGGCATGACGGTCTCCCTCCCGCTGGCACGCGCGAGTATTTTCTGACTGATTGTCTGACCCATGTTTATTTATCTCTGTGTATTATTCCGGCCAATGAAGTGAATAAACTTTATTTACCTTACCGCTTTTCACTGCCCGGTAAACGTGGAATATGCTAATATCGTGAATTGTTTCCCTCTAAAAACAATCCGGGATAATAATGAGCGATTTTGAAAACCTGCACGGGATGATTATTTTTGCCAAAGTGGTGGAAACCCTGAGCTATACCGAAGCGGCGAAGGCACTCGGGCTGGCAAAATCCTCAGTGAGTAAAGAGATCACGGCGCTGGAAGTGCGCCTGGGGGCAAAACTGCTGCAGCGCACCACCCGGCGCATTCAGGTGACGGAAGTCGGGATGACCTATTACCACTACTGTTACCGGATTCTGCATGAGGTGAAAAGTGCCGACCTGTTTATCCGCCAGTTTCACGAAGAGCCTACCGGCAGTCTGCGTGTGGTGGCACCGGTTTCCTTTGGCTGCCAGTGCATTGTTCCGGTGCTTAACCGCTTTGTCGCCAGCAATATCCACGTCAGCGTCGATCTGGATCTGACCGATCGCGCGGTCAATCTGGAAGAGGATGGCTTTGATATCGCCATCGCCATTACCCGCGAACTGCCGGAACATCGCCACTATCGTCCGCTGTCCGATATCGCCTGGGGGCTGTATGCCGCCCCGGCGTATGTGCACAACATCGGTGCGATAACCAGCCCGGATGACCTGCCGCGCCAGGACTACATTCTGTTTCGCGGCCCGGCCCACACCATTTCATTACCGTTCCGTAAAGAGAAGCAGAAAAAGGATATTGAAGTCCGCAGCCGCTTTCGCGCCAATAACAGTATTGCCCTGTTAAATTCCGCCGTAGCCCAAACCGGCATTGCCTATCTGCCAAATTATATTGCTCAGGAGGCGGTGGCGTGCGGAGATTTGGTGCAGATCCTTCCTGAGTGGGAAATGGATATTTATAAATCCTATGTTCTGGTAAAGAGTGATAACTTTATTTCACCGCGCGTTCGGTTATTTATTGAAGCATTGCAGAAGGTATTAAAAAAATAGCCATGACGACCGGAAAGGGAATGGAGAAAAGGTAAGAACTGGCCGATAGGGAAAATAAGGTCGGCCACTACGGTTTATCGCGGATAACGATTTCATCCTAAATAATGGGCGTCCCTTCATGGGGCCTGATTTTGGTACAACAAGGCGGCAAAGGGGGGAATCCCCGGGCGCTTACCTGAGTAAGTGACCGGGGTGAGCACATGCAGCCAACGCCGTTGTAGCGTCGAGTATGACGGGTAAAATTACCCTAAATAATGGGCGTTACAACAAGGCGGCAAAGGGGTGAATCCCCGGGAGCTTACCTGAGTAAGTGACCGGGGTGAGCACATGCAGCCAACGCCGTTGTAGCGTCGAGTATGACGGGTAAAATTAATAGTAGTTGCCGTGACGGTAATCCCAGGTCGTAAAGATATCCGACATCATCGACATAATCTTATCAACATCCAGGCCTTTACGGATCAGCATCGGGCACGGCGTGATATTACGCTCGCCTTTCTGCTCGGGTACCAGCTTGCCGTTATCGTCAACCATCGCTACCATCACACCCTGCTCGTAGCGGGTCTTTTCTGACTCGTTTGGCTGAATAGACTTCACATAGTCGTTGGCGGCAATAATCAGATCCGCGTGCTGTTCAATACGCTCGCCGATACCTTCGACCAGGCCACGGTTGCCTTTGCCTGACGGATTAGCCGAGCTGGCGAAGGAGAACTTGCCGTGGTTTTCCCACAGCTCTTTCGCCAGGTTCTCGCCGGGTACCCCAAATTTGATGACGAAACAGCTGGTCTGACGGCGGTCCATCATCAGCTCTTTAGAGCCGTCATCCGGGATACGCGCTACCGCTTCTTCTTTCCACGGCAGGATACAGCCCAGCAGCACGTCTTTGTCCCAGTGCTGCTGATACAGCGCTTCAATTTCCGGGTTCAGCTGCGCCAGCTCTTTCAGCTGCGCCAGAGAACCGCACAGTACCACGCCCGGCTTATTACGGTTACGCTGCTTGGCGTCAAACTTGCGCTCCAGACCTTTGGCGTCAGATGTCATGATGATGTAGCCCACTTTGGTCGGGCAGACGATCATGCCGCCTTCCGCAGACAGGATCTTCACGGCTTCTGGCTGTAAGCCACCATTCCAGTTAACAACTTTATCGTTCATAGCAGTACCTTTCGCTCGGATTCGGTTCAAAGTAAAGTGGGTCATCACCCGTTGAAACCATCCTGCCACAGCCAGTTTTTAGCGCAACAATAAACGCTATAAAGCTACGATTGTTTCCCACAGGAAACAACCGTTGCCGGTCAGCGCGGGATTAACTGCGCTGCTTTTAAGCGGTCAAACAGCTCAAAAAAGGCCTCACGCGTCGGCTGATAGCCGGTAAATCCGGCTTTCCGGCTTTTGCTGACGTCGGTAAACACTTCCATCGGGCGACCGAGGTCGGCATCGGTGTGCCACCATGACGCCAGCTTGCTGACATCCGGCTCTTTGAGGCCGCATTCACCGGCGATCTTCTGCCACTGCTGTGCGGCATCGCCCATCCGCCCTTCCAGCGGCTGTTCGCCGGCAAAAGGGGCCGGTTCAATGCCGAAGTACGCGGCAATTTCGCCCCACATCCACTGCCAGCGGAACACGTCACCGTTGACCACGTTGTAATCCTGGTTTTGCGCGGAAGGCGTGGTGGCAGCCCAGACCAGCTGGTCGGCCAGCAGACGGGCATCGGTCATGTCGGTCACCCCTTCCCACTGTGCTTTGGATCCCGGAAAAACAAACGGCTGTCCGGTCTGTTTGCACAGCGTGGCGTACACCGCCAGCGTCTGTCCCATATTCATGGCGTTACCGACGGCGAAGCCAATCACCGTATGCGGGCGATGCACGCTCCAGGTGCAGCCATATTTTTCTGCGGCGGCAAACACTTCGTCTTCCTGGGCATAGTAGAAATTCTCCACCGGCTGGCGACCCTGCTCTTCGCGGAACGGCGTGACCGGCACCACGCCCTTGCCGTAGGCGTCAAAGGGACCCAGGTAGTGCTTCAGGCCGGTGATCAGCGCCACATGGCCCCCTTTCAGGGAGTCTCCCAGCGCATCCAGTACGTTACGCACCATCGCTCCGTTGACGCGGATGTTCTCTTTCTCATTTTCCTGGCGCGCCCAGGCGCTAAAGAACACCTTATCCACCACCACATCCTTCAGGGCAGCCTGTACAGAGTCCGCATCGGTCAGGTCGGCAGTCAGCGATGTCACTCCGCCGATCACCGGCGTACGTCCGCGTGACAGCCCATTAACCTGCCAGCCTTCCGCCAGCAGACGTTCAGCCAGGGCACTGCCGGTGACGCCACTGACGCCCACAATCAAAGCTCGTTGTTGCATAATTTCTCTCCTGTTCAGTGAATCCCTTCAGCTTAATAGAGAATTAAATTCCCATCTCAGGTATAAATTCACAGCATTAATGAACGGGAGGAATGAATGGCCGTCTCTGAAGATCGTTTGAAAGGGATCACTGCCTTTGTCGCCACAGTGGAGAGCGGCAGCTTTACCGCCGCCGCCGAACGGCTGCATCTGACCAGCTCTGCCGTAAGTAAAAGCATGGCGAGACTGGAAGCACGCCTCGGATCTCGGCTGTTTGAGCGCACCACCCGCCGTCTGGCACTGACCGATGCCGGGCAGGCCTATTACGACACCTGCACCCGCGTGCTGGGGGAGCTGAGCGAAGCCGAATCGGTGCTGGCGGCCCAGCGCACCATTCCGGTCGGCCGCCTGCGCGTGGCCGTCCCCCATACCTTTGGTCGCCTGCATGTGATGCCGCTGCTCAATCACTTCTGCCGTCAGCATCCGGATATGCAGCTGAACCTGTCGTTCTCGGACCGGTTTGTCGATCTGTTTGAAGAGGGCATTGACGTCGCGGTGCGCATCGGTGGGCCAGGCCGCTATCCCCCCTCTCTGGCGGTGCGCTATCTCGGCTGCGAACAGCTGATCTTCTGCGCCTCACCTGACTACCTGACGCAGCACGGCACCCCGCAGTCGTTAGCGGAGCTGGAACAGCACCGGGCGATTGTCTATGACCGCATCGACGGCAGCACCAGCCCGTGGCATGTCACCTCGCCGGATGGCCGCATCACCACGCGTACCGTACCGCACCGGATGGCGCTGGGGGATGGCGAAGCGCAGCGCTCCGCGGTCATGGCCGGGCTGGGTGTGGCGCAGATGGCGACGTGGCTGATGGAAGAGCAGCTGGCACGCGGTGAGCTGGTGCCCTTCCTGCCGGAACGGACAGTGCCGGGCCTGCCGCTGTACGTGGTCTGGCCGCGCAGAAAGCAGCTCACGCCGAAAGTGGATGCGCTGTTAAGCGCGCTGGAGACATTGAGGATTGGATAAGTAAGGGCGATCGCAAAAGACGATCGTCCCGCTGCAAAGCCACCCCACGGAGCCGCTAAAATACTGTCGCGGCTGATCTTCCTGTTCGGTCAGCCCGCAGGTTAACCGTGAAAACCCAGCTCGGCAGAAATGGCTTTGGCCGTGGCCACCACCGGAGCCATCAGTTTTTTCACTCCAATCTGCTGGAGTTTCGCCGTCGGCAGGGACACGGATACCGCATACGGTACCCGCTGCTGAATATCAAACACCGGGGCAGCAATGCAGGAGACGCCCAGTTCGTTCTCTTCCCGATCCATAGCGGTGCGCTGCTGGCGAATGCCCTTCAGCTCTTCCAGCATTTCCGGCAGCGTGGTGATGGTATTTTTGGTCAGGGGCTGGATGGTTTCCTGATGGCTCTGCCAGTACTGCGCCGGATACTCTTCGCTGCCCCAGGCCATAAAGATTTTGCCCATGGCGGAACAGTACAGCGGCATATGCTGGCCGATGTAGGCGCGGGTACGCATCATGCCGGTGGTCGGTTCCAGCTTGTAGATCAGGATCACATGGTCATCTTCCCGGCTGGAGAAGTTGACCGTCTCCCCCACCTCCAGATTCAGCTTTTCCAGATGCGGTGCCGCCACGTGGATCACGTTCAGCGATGAGAGCGCCTTCTGCCCGACGGAGATAAATTTCGTGGTCAGACGATAGCTGCCCGGTGACGGCGCCTGGGTGACATAGCCGCTGCTGTGCAGCCCCTGCAGCAGACGGTGCACCGTACTTTTGTTCATTCCGGACAGTTCAGACAGATGGGCCAGCGGGCATCCGTTCGGGTAGTTGCTTAAGAGTTCAATCAACTGAAGGCCACGGAACAGGCTCTGCGTCCCCAGCGGTTTGTCTTTCTTATCGTCCTTCACGCTATCCGCTTTTACGCTCATCCACGCTTCCTCTTGGTTTCCTTCGCCCCCTCGCGGGGCGGTGCCCGATGTTACCCCATGCTTCCCGCACTGTGAATATGGAACGATGTTTCAGTGTGATTTCTGCGGCGTAAATCGCCCGGAACGCCACGAGACAGAAGTGAGCTGTCCATCACAATTCCATAACAACAAAAATAACTTATTGTTTTTAAATGATAAATAAAACACTCACTCCTTTGCTTTCCGCTCCAACTGAGAATAGTATTTTTGAAACTCGATTTCGCATATTGAAATATTGCGGTGATTTTTCTGGCTTCACCGCTGTTAATGCTCACCAGGAGTTGCAGGAGGCTGCCATGCAGCATACACCCGGTACACCCATTCTTACGCTGAACCACATCACCAAACGCTTTGGCGGCAATATCGCCGTCAACGATGTCAGTCTGGACGTTTTCCCCGGTGAAGTGGTCGCCCTGTTAGGGGAAAACGGCGCCGGAAAATCCACGCTGATCAAAGTGCTCGCCGGGGTTTACAGCCGCGACGAAGGCGATATTCGTTTCCGTGAGGCCAGCATCGCCTCCGCCGCCAGTTTAAAAACCGCCCGGCAACAGCCGATCGCCTTTATTCATCAGGATCTCGGGCTGATTGAGTGGATGACCGTCGCGGAAAATATGGCGCTGGTGATGGGCTTTACCCGCCGCATGGGGCTGATTGACTGGCGGGCGGTGCGCGAACGTTCCCGCGCGGCCCTGGATGAGGTGGGCATCGCGCTGGATCCGGATGCCCGCGTCTTTGAACTGTCACGTACCGAAAAGTCCCTGCTGGCCATTGCCCGCGCCGTAGCGGTAAACGCCGAGGTGCTGGTGCTGGATGAACCCACCGCGTCCCTGCCCGCCAACGACGTGCGCCACCTGTTCAGCGTGATCAACCGTCTGAAAAGTAAAAAGGTGGGCATGATTTACGTCACCCACCGCCTGGACGAGGTGATTGAGATTGCTGACCGCGTCTGCGTGATGCGCGACGGTAAACGGGTGGCGGGGGGGATGACGGCGCAGTACAAGCTGCGCGATCTGGTGGAGATGATTGTCGGAGAGGCCATTGAGGGCGATCGGCGCGAGCCGCTGCCGGAAGCCCGCCCCCCGGTGCTGACCCTTGACCGGCTGTGCACCGGTGAAGTCGGCCCGGTCTCCTTCAGCCTGCAACCCGGCGAAATGCTGGCGCTGGCCGGGCTGCGCGGGGCAGGCCAGGAGGAAATTGGCCGCCTGCTGTTTGGCCTGCGTGAGCGCAGCGGTGGCAACATTCAGTTCCGCGATAACGCCTATCACGCCGGGTCGCCGCAGCAGGCGATGGCGGCAGGCGTCTCACTGGTGGCGGGTGACCGCACCGGGGAAAGCCTGGTGATGTCGATGAGCGTGCGGGAAAACCTGTTTATCAATCCCTGTGCCAGCGGCCACCGCCTGCTGTCGCGCTACGGCCGCCGCGCCGAAATCGGGGCCAGCTGGTGGAAGGTACAGCTGTTCGATGTTCGCCCTAAGGACGTCAATCTGGATATCAGTGCGCTGTCGGGCGGCAATCAGCAGAAAGTGGTGATGGCACGCTGGATGCACCTCAACGCCCCGCTGCTGATCCTTGAAGATCCCACGGCGGGCGTCGACGTCGGCGCGCGGGAAGAGATCTATCACCTGCTGAACAAGGCGCTGGCCGACGGCATCGCGGTGCTGGTGATCTCCAACGATTTCGAAGAGATCGCCCATATCTGCAACCGCGCACTGGTGTTTAACCGCGGTCAGGTGGTGGGCGAACTGAAAAATGAACGCGTCACCTTCGCCAACCTGCTCGAACTGGCTTCGGCCAGCCAGGAAACGCCGGTCGCTACCGTCTGAATCATTAACGCCACCGCCTGACGGTGGCAGGAGAAGCTGTTATGTCCAAAACATCCGTGAAGTCTACCGCGCTGGAGCAGCGGGTCAGCCTCGGCGAGCACGGTGCCGCCGCGTGGCTGATGCAGATCGTCACCCGCTACGGCCTGCTGCTGCTGTGCGTCCTGCTCACCGTCCTGTTCTCAGTGTTGTCGCCCTCGTTCGCCAGCATGCTGACATTACAGGCGATCCTCGCCAGTAAGGCCAAAATTGCCCTGCTGGCGCTGGCCGCCACCATTCCCATGATCGTCGGCAAAATCGACCTGAACGTCGGCTTTGGCATCGTGCTGTGGCATATCCTCGCCATCACCTTACAGGTCGAGTATGGCTTCTCCTGGCAGATGGCGGTGCTGACGGTGCTGGCGATCTCCGCCGTTTACGGCCTGCTCAACGGGATTCTGGTGGCACTGGCGGATATTGACAGCTTCGTGGCCACCCTTGGCTCCGGCACCGTGCTGTACGCCGTTGCGCTGTGGCACTCCGGGGGCCGCCAGATCGTCGGCGACCTGCCCGATGCCTTTATCGCCCTGCACCACACCGAAATCTTCGGCATTCCGATTGGCGCATTCTACGTACTGGCCGTGGCCATCGTCCTGTGGCTGATCACCGAACACACTCCGCTTGGCCGCTGCATGTATGCGGTGGGCGGTAACCCCGCGGCGGCAAGGCTGAACGGCATAGCTGTTAATAAATTTACCATCGGCGCGTTTATCGCCTCCAGCGTGCTCACCGGTTTCAGCGGCGTACTGATCGCCGCCGAGCAGGGCGTCGGCCAGGCGAGCGTCGGTATGGATTACCTGCTGCCTGCACTGGTCGGGGCGTTCCTCGGCAGTACCACTATCCGTCCGGGCCGCGTGAACGTCTGGGGCACCGTGGTGGGCATCGCTATTCTCGCCATCGGGATTGCCGGTATCCAGCAGTTTGGCGGCGATTTCTGGGTTGAGCCGCTGTTTAACGGTGCCACGCTGCTGCTTTCCATTACGCTTGCCGGTTACGCCCAGCGCCGCCGGATGCTGAACCAAAAAGCCGTGGTGCGCAGTCAAAACACCCCGGCTGCCACTCCTGACAATAATCAAAACACCATCACTCCGGGGAGTACCTTATGAAACGTCATCTTCTTGCTCTGACTCTTGGCACGCTGCTGGCCGGTTCGCTGCCAGCCTGGGCTGACAGCTACCTCGATCAGGCCACCGCCGCAGTCAGTAAAGCCACCGCCAGCGTCACCCAGTGGGACGGACCTACCACCGGGCCGACCCTGCAAAAGAACAAGAAGGTGATCTTTATTGCCTCGGATATGAAAAACGGCGGCGTGCAGGGCGTGCAGCAGGGGTTGAGTGAAGCCGCTGCCGCAGCAGGCTGGAAGCTGGAAACGCTCGACGGCGGTGGCTCGGTGAAAGACCAGCTGGCGGCGCTGAATCAGGCCATTGCCCAGCGCCCGGACGGCATTGTCATTGGCGGCTGGAACCCGAACGTGGCTAAAATCCCGCTGAAAAAAGCCGTTCAGCAAAAAATCGTGCTGATGGCCTGGCACGCCGAACCGCAGCCGGGGCCGATTGCCAAATATAACGTGGTAACCAACATCACCTCTGATTCCAACGAGGTCGCCCGCCTTGCCGCGCAGTATGCGGTGGTGCAGTCCGGCGGTAAGGCACAGGTGCTGATTTTCACCGATTCGCTCTATCAGATTGCGCTGGATAAGGCCAATACGATGAAGCAGGAAATTGAGAAGTGCAGCGGCTGTAAGGTGGTGGAGTTTATCGATACGCCGCTGGCCGACACCGCCAACCGCATGCCGTCAATGACCTTCAGCCTGCTGCAAAAATATGGCGATAAGTTTCAGTACGCGCTGGCGATCAACGACCTTTACTTCGACTTTATGGCCCCGGCGCTGAAGACCGCGGGCAAAGGCGGCAAAAACGCGCCGTTTAATATCTCCGCCGGGGACGGCTCGATTTCGGCCTTCCAGCGTATCCGCAGCGGCGACAGCCAGATCGGTACCGTGGCCGAGCCGCTGAAGCTGCACGGCTGGCAGCTGCTGGATGAGTTTAACCGCGCCTTTGCCGGTCAGCCGCCGTCAGGCTATGTCACGCCGGCGCACCTGATCACTAAAGCGAACATCGGCAGCGACGGCGGACCGCAAAACCACTACGACCCGCAGAATGACTACCAGGGGCATTACAAAACCATCTGGGGCGTGAAGTAGCGGAGGGGCTATGCAGAGGACTGACAACCTGACGCTGGAAAAACTCTGCTCCCCGGCACTCTGGGCCGAAGGGCCGGTATGGCTGCCGGAACAGGATGCCGTGGTGTTCAGCGATGTGAAAGGGAACCGCATGTTCTGCTGGCAGCGCAGCGGCGAGGTGAGCCTCTGGCGCTCGCCGTCCCACTACGCTAACGGCAACGCCCGCGATCTGCAGGGCCGGGTAGTGAGCTGCGAGCACGGCCGCCGCGCCATCAGCCGCACGGAGCATGACGGCAGCGTCACGCTGCTGGTGGAGAAAGTGGACGGCAAGCGCTTCAATTCACCTAACGACGTGGTGGTGCGATCCGACGGCACGATCTGGTTCACCGATCCGCCCTACGGGATCGTCAGCGACGATGAGGGTTATCATGCGCACAGCCAGGTGATCGGCTGTTATCTCTACTGTTTCGATCCGATCGCACAGCGGCTGACTATCGCCGCCAGCGATCTGCAGCGCCCCAACGGGCTGGCTTTTTCGCCCGATGAAAGTCTGCTGTACGTGGCGGATATGTCGGTGGTCGACTTTCCGACGCTGGGCCGCCGCCAGCTGCGGGTCTATCCGGTTGACGGCCATGAGCTGGGCAGCGGACGGCTGTTTGCCGAAGTGGCTCCCGGCTTCCCGGACGGTTTCTGCGTCGACGCGCAGGGTTATCTTTACTGTAGCTGCGCCGACGGGGTGATTATTTTCGACAGCAAAGGCATGCCGTGCGGCAAGATCCCGCTGCCTGAACGCGTGTCGAACTGCACCCTCGGTGGCCCGCACGGTAACGAGCTGTATATCACCGCCACCACGTCGCTCTACCGGGTGCAACTCCCGCACTAGCGCGACAGGGCCTTCCCGGCAGCCGGATTCTCCTGCTGCCGGCTTTCGCTCGGCCAGAATCGGGTGGATGTGCCAGCGATCACAGAACCCAACACTATTTTTATATACTTGTTTTATAACGATAAATTACCACCTCATTTCTTTGACTTGTTCTCTCCAGGCGCATAGGATTTATTTGGAACGACATTCCATATATTGAAATAATGCCACCTCCGGGGAGAAACAGCAGTATGAGAATCAGCTATCAGCAGTTGAAAGAGGCGTTCCTGCGGGTGTTACTGGCACGCGGTGTCCCGGCAGATAAAGCCGAAAGCTGCGCCACGATGTTCACCGACACCAGCGAGAACGGCGTTTACTCCCACGGGGTGAATCGTTTTCCCCGCTTTATCCAGCAGCTGGACGCGGGGCATATCGTGCCTCAGGCCGAAGCGGAAAAGATCCTTTCTCTGGGGGCCATCGAACAGTGGGACGCTCACCGCGCCATCGGTAACCTCACCGCCCGCAGCATGATGGATCGCGCCATTGAACTGGCCGACGGGCACGGCATTGGTCTGGTGGCGCTACGTAACGCCAACCACTGGATGCGCGGCGGCAGTTACGGCTGGCAGGCGGCAGAAAAGGGCTATATCGGCGTCTGCTGGACCAACTCCATCGCGGTGATGCCGCCTTGGGGCGCGAAAAACTGCGCCATCGGGACCAACCCGCTGATCGTCGCCGTGCCGGGTGAGCCCATCACCATGGTCGATATGTCGATGTCGATGTTCTCCTACGGGATGCTGGAAGTGAACCGCCTGGCGGGCAACACCCTGCCGGTCGACGGCGGTTTTGATAATGACGGGGAATACACCCGCGATCCCGCCACAATCGAAGCCAATCGCCGCATTTTGCCCATGGGTTACTGGAAAGGCTCCGCCCTGTCTATCGTGCTGGATATGGTCGCCACCCTGCTCTCTAACGGCGCTTCCGTAACAGAGGTAACCGAAGATAACGGTGACGAATTTGGCATTTCTCAGGTGTTTATCGCTATCGACGTCGATCGTCTGATCGACGGTGCGACCCGCGACAGCAAGCTGGCCCGCATCCGCGAATCGATCACGGGTGCCGAACGCGCCGACGAGCAGCAGGCCATCCGCCTGCCCGGCCACAAATTCCCCGGTATCCGCGCCGAGAACCAGCGCCTGGGGATTCCGGTTGATGAGCGCGTCTGGGCACGTATTCAGGCGCTGTAACGGGAGCAGAGACGATGATTTTTGGCCATATCAACCATACCGATGCCCGCCACTACCCGCCGGCGATTGCCCGTGCCCTGGCGTACTTAGCCTCGCACGACCTGGCGGGCATGGCGGCCGGTCGCTATCAGGACAGCCAGACCGGCTGGCAGGTGCAGGTGCTGGATCTGCATACCGCCCCGCACGGTGATAACTACCCGGAGGCCCACCGCCGTTTTATCGATGTGCAGTACCTGGTGTCCGGCAACGAGCTGATGGGGGTCGCCACGGAAAAAACCGAACCGCCCGTTCACCTGCCTTATGACGACGAACGCGACATCATCTTTTACCGCGACGTGCCGAATGAAACCCTGCTTCTGATGCAGCCGGGCCACTTTGCCGTGTTTTTCCCGCAGGATATCCATCGCCCGAACTGTGCGCTGGACGCTCCCGAGGCCATTCGCAAGGTGGTGGTGAAGATCCCCACGGCCGATCTCGCTGACTGAAAGAGGATCCCTATGAGCCTGACTTCCACCCCGATCGTCCGGGAACCGATCCCCGCCCTGCGCTGGCTGCGGATCATCCCGCCGATCCTGATCACCTGCATTATCTCCTACATGGATCGGGTCAACATTGCCTTTGCCATGCCGGGGGGGATGGATGCCGATCTCGGCATCAGTGCCTCCATGGCCGGACTGGCCGGCGGCATCTTCTTTATCGGCTACCTGTTCTTACAGGTGCCGGGCGGCAAGCTGGCGGTGTATGGCAACGGCAAGCGGTTTATCGGCTGGTCGCTGCTGGCCTGGGCGGTGATCTCCCTGCTGACCGGCCTGGCCACCAGCCAGTATCAGCTGCTGGCGCTGCGCTTTGCGCTGGGGGTATCCGAAGGTGGGATGCTGCCGGTGGTGCTGACGATGATCGGCAACTGGTTCCCGGATGCGGAACGCGGTCGCGCTAATGCCATTGTGATCATGTTTGTGCCGATCGCCGGGATCCTGACGGCTCCGCTCTCCGGCTGGATCATCACCGCCTGGGACTGGCGCATGCTGTTCTTTGTCGAGGGCGTGCTGTCGCTGTTTGTGATGGCGCTGTGGCACTTCACCATCAGCAACCGCCCGCAGGAGGCGACGTGGATCTCACCGGCGGAAAAACAGTATCTGATCACAACCCTGCACGATGAACAGCTGCTGATCAAAGGCAAAAACACCCGTAAAGCCTCGCTGCGTCAGGTGATGCGCGAGCCGGTGATGTGGCGGCTGATCCTGGTGAACTTTTTCTACCAGACCGGGATTTACGGCTACACCCTGTGGCTGCCCACCATCCTGAAAGGGCTGACCAACGGCAATCTGGAACAGGTCGGCTTGCTGGCGATCCTGCCCTATGTCTGCGCGATCGTCGGCATGTTCCTGTTCTCTGCCCTGTCAGACGCCACCGGCCGCCGCAAGCTGTTCGTCGCGCTGCCGCTGGCCGGTTTCGCCCTGTGCATGGCGCTGTCGGTACTGCTGAAAGCGCATATCTGGTGGTCTTACGCGGCGCTGGTCGGCTGCGGGTTCTTTATTCAGTCGGCGGCTGGCGTGTTCTGGAGCATTCCTCCGCGCCTGTTTAATGCCGAAGTGGCCGGCGGCGCGCGGGGGGTGATCAATGCCCTGGGCAACCTCGGCGGTTTCTGCGGGCCGTATATGGTCGGGGTACTGATTGTCGCGTACAGCAAAGATGCCGGGGTATACAGCCTGGCGATTTCACTGGCCATCGCCTCACTGCTGGCGCTGACGCTACCCGCCCGCTGTGATGCACAGAACAGGGAGGCACCATGAGCCACTACTGGTTAGGACTGGACTGCGGCGGCACCTTTATTAAAGCCGGTCTGTATGACGCTCAGGGCCGGGAACGGGCGGTATCCCGGCAGACGCTGCCGGTGCTGGTACCGGAACCCGGCCGCGCCGAGCGCGATATGCCGCAGCTCTGGCAGCAGGCTGCCAGGGTGATCGCGGAGGTGATGAAAAGCAGTGGGCTGCAGGCAAACCAGGTCGCCGGGGTGGGCATATCCGCCCAGGGAAAAGGTCTGTTCCTGCTGGATAAACAGCGTCAGCCGCTGGGCAACGGCATCCTCTCCTCTGACCGCCGGGCGCTGGCGCTGGTGCAGCAGTGGCAGCGGGACGGCATGCCGCAGACGCTCTACCCGCTCACCCGGCAGACGCTGTGGACCGGACATCCGGTCTCACTGCTTCGCTGGCTGAAGGAGCACGAGCCGCAGCGCTATGCGGCTATCGGCAGCGTGCTGATGGCCCATGATTATCTGCGCTACTGCCTGACCGGGGAACTGGCCTGCGAAGAAACCAATATTTCCGAATCTAATCTCTACGACATGCAGCAGGGCGGCTGGTCTGCCGCGCTGGCTGACACGCTCGGTATCGGTGACATTCTTCCGGCCCTGCCGCCGATCGTCGGGTCAACGGCCATCGCCGGACAGGTGACCGCAGAGGCCGCTGCCCTGTGCGGACTGCGCGAGGGCACACCGGTGGTAGGCGGGCTGTTCGACGTGGTTTCTACCGCGCTGTGCGCCGGACTGCACGATGACACCCGGCTGAATGCGGTGATGGGCACCTGGTCCGTGACCAGCGGCATCACCGACCGCATCAGCGACGAGACCGGCCACCCGTTTGTCTACGGCCGCTACGCCATTGACGGTCAGTACATTATTCACGAAGCCAGCCCGACCTCGGCGGCCAACCTGGAGTGGTTCTGCCAGCAGTGGGGAATGGATGACTATGCACAGCTGAATCAGTGGGTCGCCGCCCTGCCCCCTGCGCAAAGCTCACTGCTGTTCCTGCCGTTCCTCTACGGCTGTAACGCCGGGGGCGACCTGCACGGCAGCTTCTTTGGTCTGCAGGCAGGCCACCAGCGCGGCCACCTGGTACAGGCGATCTACGAAGGCGTGGTGTTCTCGCACCTCACCCACCTGAACCGCATTCTGACACGCTTCCCGCAGGTCATCGCCCTGCGGCTGAGCGGCGGCCCAACGCGTTCCGCCGAGTGGATGCAGATGTTTGCCGATGCCAGCGGCCTGCCGGTCGAGATCCCACAGATTGAAGAGAGCGGCTGCCTGGGGGCGGCACTGGCGGCAATGACCGGTACCGGGGCCTGTGCCTCGCTGCAAGCGGCGCAGCAGGCGCTGCAACCGGCCATCGTCAGCTATCAGCCGGACGCCGGGCGTCACGCGCTGTATCAAAAAAAATATCAGCGTTATCAGCAGCTAATCACGGCACTGATCGCCGTACAAGGAGTTACCGCATGAGTCATTCCCCTGTTCCCCGGTTGCAGCTGGCGCTCGACCACACCCGGCTGGATGCCGCCCTGGAGACGGCGCAGCGCCTGCACCATCAGGTCGATATTGTCGAAGCGGGCACCCTTCTCTGCTTAAGCACCGGAATTGATGCCGTGCGCCAGCTGCGCCAGCTGCTCCCGGGTAAAACGCTGGTGGCCGATTTCAAAGTGGCCGACGCCGGGGCCACGCTGGCAAAACTGGCCTTTGAAGCCGGGGCAAACTGGATGACGGTGATCTGCAGTGCGCCGCTGGCCACCTTTGCCAGCGCGCTGGAGGTCGCCCGGCAGCACCAGGGCGATATTCAGATTGAGCTGTTCGGTCACTGGACACTGGAGGATGCCCGCCGCTGGCGTGAACTGGGGCTGAAACAGGCCATCTACCACCGCGGCCGCGATGCGCAGGCCAGCGGCCAGCAGTGGAGCCCGCAGGATCTGGACGCGATGAAAGCGCTGTCTGATTTGGGCTTTGCGCTGTCGGTCACCGGCGGCATAACACCTGATGAACTGCCGCAGTTCAGGGACATCGACGTGAAGGCGTTTATCGTTGGCCGGGCGCTCAGCGAAAGTGCCGACGGGCTGGCGACGGCTGCCGACTTCCATCAGGCCATTGCCAACATCTGGGGACACTAACCATGCGCCAACACCCGCTGGGAATTTATGAAAAAGCCCTGCCTTCTCATCTGAGCTGGCCGGAACGTCTGGCCCTGGCGAAAGCCTGCGGCTTCGACTTCGTTGAGATGTCGGTAGATGAAACCGATCTGCGCCTGTCGCGCTTACAGTGGAGCAAAGAGCAGCGTCTGTCGCTGGTCAACGCGATGATGGAAACCGGGGTCAGCATCCCGTCAATGTGCCTGTCCGGTCACCGCCGTTTTCCGTTTGGCAGCCGCGATCCGGAGATACGCCAGCAGGCGTACAGCCTGATGGAGCAGGCTATCCAGTTGGCGAAAGACGTCGGCATCCGCACCATCCAGCTGGCGGGTTACGACGTTTACTACGAACCGCACGACGAAGGAACGGTGGCCCGTTTTGCCGAAGGGCTGGCCTGGGCAGTCGACCGCGCCGCCGCCGCGCAGGTAATGCTGGCGGTGGAGATTATGGACACCGAATTTATGAATGCCATTAGCAAGTGGAAGCTCTGGGATAAGCAGCAGGCCTCGCCGTGGTTCACCGTCTATCCCGATGTCGGCAACCTGAGCGCCTGGGGCAACGACGTTGCCGCCGAGCTGGCGATGGGCATTGACCGCATTGCCGCCATCCACCTGAAAGACACGCAGCCCGTCACCGCCAGTTCTCCGGGGCAGTTCCGCGACGTGCCGTTTGGCGATGGCTGTGTCGACTTTGTCGGCGTGTTCCGCACGCTGAAAGCGCTTAACTATCGCGGGGCGTTTCTGATTGAGATGTGGACCGAGAAAGCCGAGGAGCCGGTGACCGAGATTGTGCAGGCCCGGCGCTGGATTGAACAAAAAATGCAGGAAGGAGGCTTACAGTGAGCTTAACTACGCTGAAACAGCAGGTGTTCGAGGCTAACCTGGCGCTGCCGCGTCACCGTCTGGTGACCTTCACCTGGGGTAACGTCAGTGCCATTGACCGCAGCAGCGGGCTGGTGGCGATCAAACCGTCCGGGGTGGAGTATGACGGCATGACCGTGGACGATATCGTGGTGGTGGAGCTGGAAACCGGCCGCACCGTTGAGGGCAGCAAAAAGCCGTCGTCCGACACCGCCACGCATCTGGCGCTGTACCGGGCGTTTGCCGATATCGGGGGCATTGTCCATACCCATTCACGCCACGCCACCATCTGGGCGCAGGCCGGGTTGGATCTGCCGGCCTGGGGCACCACACACGCCGACTATTTCTACGGCACCATACCCTGTACGCGCCTGATGACGCCGCAGGAGATCGCTGACGATTACGAACATAACACCGGCGAGGTGATTATCGACACCTTCCGTTCGCGCGGCATCAGCCCGACGGCGATCCCGGCGGTGCTGGTCAACGCCCACGGACCGTTTGCGTGGGGCAGCACTGCCGACAACGCCGTGCACAATGCGGTGGTGCTGGAAGAGATTGCCTACATGGGGATTTTCTCGCGCCAGCTGACGCCAGGCATGCAGGATATGCAGCAGGTGCTGCTGGATAAGCACTATCTGCGCAAGCATGGAGCGGGGGCATATTACGGGCAGTGACCGCTGGCGGCTTTCTTTCCGCTGCGGTGAACCGGGGTTTGGCCGGAGCCACAGCGGTTAAAAGCATTTCGCTTTCCTGCTGCGCAGGCGAAACGCCCCAGGTCAACAGCATTTCGCTTTCCTGCTGCGCAGGCGAAGCGACCTAAGGCCGGCAGTCGCCCCGGCCTTAGGCATCCGCGCTTGCGGCTGGCGCACCGCCCGCTTTTCGCGGGTGCCCTCGTCAGCTTCGTTCGCCGTACTGACCGCTCGTGACGCACATCCCTGTGCTGCACTCACTCTCACCGCCCTCCTGGCCGTTCGTCCTGGCTCACTGCTCTTCCTCAGCGAGGCTTAACGCCGCTTAAAGGTCAAAAACCAGATCATAAGACAATAGACAAAAGACAAAGGCCTTTTTCTGTTTGTCATATCTCAGGTTTTTGGTTTGGGTTTTAACGTTGAAACTGCGCCGAAGAAGCGATGATTTCCAGGACGAGCCGACGGGACGTCGGCACGAGGGGGTGAAGGGGGCGGCGCGATTGCCGTCCCCCTTCAAGACCGCCTGTAAGGCGGCCGGAACATCCGCCCGTTACGGCGTCAGCTTCTCCACGTCGGCATTCCCCTGCTGATGCACCACGGCCTCATCCTTACGCACCTCAGCCACATCGCTGGCGGACACCGTGGACGTTGCGGTATTGCCCCAGCTGGTGCGGATAAAGTTCACCACGTCCGCTACCTGCTGGTCGTTCAGCCGCCAGCCGAAGGCCGGCATGGTGATGACGGTCGGTGCGCCTTTCATGCCCGGCAGCTGCGCGCCACTAAGCACAATATGGATCAGCGAGGTGGGATCGGATGCCAGCACTACCGGGTTCCCGCGCAGTTCCGGGAAGAAGCGCGCGTAGCCGCTGCCGTCCGTTTTATGGCAGGCGGCGCAGCTGTCCACGTAGACCGACGCACCGGTTTTACTGTCATCACCTTTCCACAGCGCTTTCGCCACCGTATCGTCCGGCGTGAAGCCCACCTGGTTCGGATCTTTCGCCCCCAGCGACTTCAGATAGCGGGCAATCGCCGTGGCATCTTCCGCGGTCAGGTGCTGCAGGCTGTGCTGCACCACGTCGGTCATGCCGCCGAAGACCGCCGTATGATCGTTGCGCCCCATCCGCAGGAACTGTACCAGGTCGTCCTCGCTCCAGCGTCCCAGACCATCACGCCCGTCGCCGCGCAGGTTGCTGGCGGTCCAGCCGTCAATCGGCGCGTTGCTGCCGGAAAGGAAGTCGCTGCCCTCGTCGTTGTTCAGCGCTTTTTCCTGCATGGTGATGCTGCGTGGCGTATGGCAGGCCCCGCAGTGCCCCAGCCCTTCCACCAGATACTGACCGCGCGCCAGCACCGGATCCTGACCTTGCACCGGCTGGAAGGCTTTTACGTCCGGGGCAAACACCCCGCGCCAGATCGCCAGCGGCCAGCGCATCGACAGCGGCCAGGGGATATCACTTTCCTGATTGGCCTGCGCCACCGGCTTCACGCCGTGCATAAAGTAGGCATACAGTGCCTGCATATCCTCATCGCTGACCACGGCGTAAGAGGGGTAAGGCATCGCCGGGTAAAGCGTATCGCCATTTTTCGCCACGCCGTGGCGTACCGCTTTCTGGAAGTCGTCGTAACTGTACCCGCCAATTCCGCTCTGCTTATCCGGCGTGATATTGGTGGAGTACAGGGTGCCGATGGGTGTCGCCATCGGCAGACCACCGGCAAACGGCTCACCGCCGGCTTTGGTATGGCAGGCCACACAGTCCCCGGCGCGCGCCAGGTACTCGCCGCGCGCTATCTGCGCATCCGCACCGTCTGCCGCCAGGGCGTTCAGTGCCATCATGCCCGGCAGCAGGGCAATAAGAAGTAACTTTTTCATCTGTTTATCCTTATGCCTGCACCAGTGGACCCGGGTTTTTCAGGTACTGTTCGCGGATCGCTTTTGCTGACCAGTAGGTGAGCGCGGCGACCATACCGGTCGGGTTGTAACCCAGCCCCTGCGGGAACGCCGAAGCACCGGGAACAAACACGTTCGGCACATCCCAGCTCTGCAGATAACGGTTAATGGCGCTGGTTTTTGGATCTTCACCCATGATCGCCCCACCGTTCATATGCGTGGTCTGATACACGGTAGTATCGAAATGCGTGCCCGGCATTTTTGGCGCGCCGCTGATGAGCTTTGGATTCATCGCTTCGGCAATCTTGTGCATACGTCCGTGCATAAACTGCGACATTTTAATGTCGTTATCCTGCCAGTCGAAGGTCATACGCAGCAGTGGCTGACCGTGGACATCCTTATAGTTGGGATCCAGGTCGAGGTAGTTATTGCGGTAAGACTGGTGGGCACCGTGGGCATCCATCGACACATGATGGGTGTAATGATCGGCCACCGCCGCTTTCCATTTGCTGCCCCAGTTTGGCGTTCCCGGCGGCGTTGGCAGCCCGGAGATTGGTTTCACACCCGCCTGATTCACCCACATCGGGGAGCCGCCGACAAAACCGTATTTCGCATGGTCAAAGTTGTCGGCGTTGAAGTCGTCCACGCCCACACCGGCCCCCCCCGCCCCGATAAAGTTATTGGTGAACACATCCTTACCGAAGAAGGCTTTAATGGTGGAGATATTCTGGTAGGCAAAGTTACGCCCGACGGTGCCTTCGTTGGTCACCGGATCGTACGGTTTACCAATGCCGGACAGCAGCATCAGGTGAACGTTGTGGAACTGGAAGGCCGACAGGATCACCAGATCCGCGGGCTGTACCTGCTCACGACCCAGCGCATCGACATAAGTGACCCCGGTGGCACGCTTTTTATCGTCGGTCAGGTTCACCCGCAGGACGTGTGCGTTGTTGCGCAGTTCAAACTTTGCCTCCTGGCGCAGCGCAGGCAGAATGTTGACGTTTGGTGAGGCTTTGGAATACATGTAGCAGGCATAGCCGCTGCAGTAGCCGCAGAAGTTGCACGGCCCCATCTGCGCGCCGTAGGTGTTGGTGTACGGGCCGGAGGTATTGGCCGACGGCAGATCGTAAGGGTGATAGCCGATGCTCTCCGCCGCCTGGGCGAACAGCTGCGCTGACCAGGTGCGCTTCTGCGCGGGCAGCGGGAACGGGCTGGAACGGTCCGGGGCAAACGGGTTACCTTTGCCGCCCTGGCCGACCACTTTGCCCTTCACACTCCATGCCGAACCGGAGGTGCCGAATACCTTCTCGGCCTGGTCGAAGAACGGCTCCAGCTCGTCATAGGTCACGCCGAAGTCCTGAATGGTCATGCCTTCCGGGATGAAATTTTTGCCGTAGCGCTCTTCATAGTGGCTGCGCATCCGCAGTTCCATCGGGTCAACGCGGAAATGCACGCCCGACCAGTGCAGGCCCGCGCCGCCAGTGCCGGTACCCGGCAGGAACGCGGCCAGCTGACGATAGGGCTGTGCAGTCTGCGCAGCGTTATGACGGATGGTGACGGTGCTTTTTGACAGATCCTGGAACAGCTTTTTACGGATGTTATAGGTCAGCTCGTCAATCACCTGTGGATAAGCGCCGTCAGGATAGGTATCCCGGTGCGGGCCGCGCTCCAGCGCCACTACGTTCAGACCCGCTTCGGTCAGCTCTTTCGCCATGATCGCCCCGGCCCAGCCGAAACCGACGATCACTGCATCCACTTTTTTCTGTTCGTTAGCCATGATTAGCTTCTTTCCCCGCGAATTGATACCGGCGGCAGCGTGTAACGCTCCCCGCGTTCCACCCAGTCCATAAAGTCGGCGCGTGCGCCCGGGAAGTTGATCAGCTGCCAGCCGACCAGCCCCTGATTGCCCCCGTGGATCGGGTCACTGAAAAAGCCTTCGCGGGTGTTCTGTAACAGGAAGGAAAAGAAGGTTTTCGCCGGGAGCTGGGGCAGCGTCACGCTGCCCGCTTCCAGGGCCTGTAAAAAGGCGTCCTGCTGGTCGCTGCTTAACTGTGCGAACAGCTTACCGTGCTGCTGCTTTGCCAGCGCATCGGCATCGGCCAGGCCAAGCCGGTAGATATCACGCGGCGTCAGTGGCAGCTGATAACCCAGGGCTTTATCGGCATCCGGATGGAATGGCCCCTGCATATACCAGTTGCTGCCCGTGGCGTAGGGCGTGTTCATCTGGCGGTCGATGTATTCGGGTACGCCAGCTTCCAGCGCGCCGGGGCCACGCTCATCGGCGGGGATCAGCCGGGCGACTGCTGCCTGCACAAAGGCGTACTCTTCCGGGGTAAACCAGGTGGGCTGATACTCACGCGCCTGCTGCGGGCCGCTGGCAGCCGCCTCTTTCGCCACGGCGGGCGCGACGGCGGCCAGTGAACCCAGGCCGGCGGAACCTATTGCCATCGCCGGGGCGAGGGTGATGGTTTTCAGCAGAAAATCCCTGCGGGTACTGCCTGTTTTTTGCTCTGACATGGCATTGCCTTCTCAAACGTTCGCGTGGGCGATCGCTAAAATGGGGGGACGGACGGTTTTATCGTCACACTTCTCTATAGGGGGTGTTTAGTGTTCCGGCGTTTAGAGGTTTTTTGTTACCGGTAACAGAGACGCATACTGTAACAGTTATACGTATAAGGTGTGAGGGGATAGAAACAAAAAGGCACAATTTCATTAACAATTTACCTGCCCCACCTCCGGCAGGGCCGGTCACGGATCGCGATCGGCCCTGTCGGGGCAGGTTAAAACGCCTGCAGGCGGTTCTCTGACGGCTGCGGGCGGCCGAAATAGTACCCCTGGAACAGCGTGCAGCCCTCCTCCTTCAGCCGCTCAAACTGCTCATTGCTCTCCACCCCTTCGGCGGTGATCTGAATATCCAGACTACGGCTCATCCCGGTGATCGCGCGGATAATCGCCAGTGCCTCGCGGCTGTCGTGCATGTCGTTGATAAACGACTTATCGATTTTGATTTTATCGAACGGGAAGGAACGCAGGTAACTCAGCGACGAATAGCCGGTGCCGAAGTCATCCAGCGCAATACGGATGCCCAGCGCCTTGAGATTTTGCAAAATATGGATATTGACCAGGGTGTTATCCAGCAACACGGATTCGGTGATCTCCACTTCCAGCCGGTGCGGGGCCAGGCCGGACTCCTTCAGCGCGGCCTCGACGACCGAGACCAGCGCGCTGTTTTTAAACTGCAGCGGGGACAGGTTTACCGCCACGCTCTGCTCGCCCGGCCAGGTCGCCGCTTCACGGCAGGCTTCATACAGCGCATAGGCACCCAGGCTGTGGATCAGCCCGGTCTCTTCGGCAATGGGAATAAAATCAACTGGCATGATGATGCCCCTTTCCGGGTGCAGCCAGCGCATCAGGGCCTCATAGCCGATGATCTCCCGGTGCTGATGGTTGGTGATAGGCTGATAATACAATCTCAGCTGGCGGCTGGTGAGCGCCTCACGCAGATCGTTTTCGATGGCCCGGCGCTTCTGCGCGATGTCCCCCATCCGCTCAGTAAAATGTTCATAACGGTTACGACCGTTACGTTTGGCTTCGTACAGCGCCATATCCGCACAGCGTAACAGCTCATCGGGCGTGGCCATGCCGCTGTCGGCGATGGCGATGCCAATACTCAGCCCCACCGACAGGTTATGCCCGTCAACACTGAACGGAGGACGAATGGTTTCGATCAGGCGGCAGGCAACCGCTTCGGCCTCCTGCCGGTGTGTCAGCCCCGGCAGAACAATGGAGAACTCGTCACCACCGCTGCGTGCCAGCGTATCCTGATCACGCAGAACCCCCCGCAGGCGCACCGCAACGGAACGCAGCAGATCGTCGCCCGTCTGGTGGCCCAGGGCATCATTGACGTTTTTAAAGTTATCCAGATCCAGCCCCATCGTGGCCGTTTTGCGGCGCGCATCGCGATCTTCCCGCAGCGCCTGAGTCAGGCGCTGGTTGAACAGGACGCGGTTCGGCAGACTGGTGAGATTATCGTGATGAGCCATATGATGAATTTGTGCATCTGCCGCCCGCTGGTCGGTGACATCATCGGCAATCAGCAGCACATAGTTATGATGCTCATCGTTACCCCGGATGATCGAGGCGCTGGCGTTAATAATCCGCTCGCCGCCCGGCGTCATCAACAACCGCTCATTGCGCTGCATTCCCTCTCTGCGCTGCGCGGCATCGGAGAGCTGCATAAAGTATTCGCCCATTTCGGCAGTCATGCACTCCGGCCCGCGCTTGCCGATAAAATCGCGCTGCGTCCCGCCGAGCAGCTGTTCGGCTTTGTTGTTGATCAACAGGATCTCGCGTGAAACAACATCCTCCACAATCACGCAGGAGGGAATATTGGCAATAATGGTGTCGAGGAACGTCGACAGCGAGGCCATTTTAGCGCTGTTCTGCTCGGCCAGATCCCGCGATCGCAGGATCTGCTGCTCATACTCACGCACTTCAGTACAGTCGCGGGTGATCTTGGCAAAACCAATCAGCCGATCCTCGTCGTTACGGATCGCGTCGATCACCACATGCGCCCAGAAGGCGCTGCCATCTTTACGGTATCGCCAGCCATAATCTTCAAAACGCCCGGTGCGGCTGGCAACCGCCAGATTGCTTTCCGGCAGCTGCAGCAACCTGTCCTGAGCGCTGTAGAAGCAGGAAAAGTGCTTACCGACGATCTCCTCAGCAGTGTAGCCTTTGGCGCGGCGCGCACCGGCGTTCCAGTTCATAACGCTGCCGCGCGGATCCAGCATATAGATCGCGTAGTCCTGCACCCCTTCCACCAGCACGCGAAAGGTCTGCTCACGTTCAAACTGTTCATGCTGCATCCGGCGCTGTTCGGTACAGTCGCGCGTCACTTTCGCATAGCCGATCAGCCGGCCCTCATCATCCCTGACGGCATCAATGACCACGTGCGCCCAGAAGGCCGAGCCATCTTTGCGGTAGCGCCAGCCCTCGGTCTCATAGCGTCCGCGATCAAACGCGATCGCCAGCCCCTTCTGCGGCGCTCCCTGCAGCCGGTCCTCTTCACTGTAAAAACAGCTAAAATTCTTGCCAACAATTTCAGTCGGTAAATAGCCTTTGGCACGCTGCGCGCCCGGATTCCAGTTAGCCACCGTCCCGTCAGGCGTAAGCATATAGATTGCGTAATCGACTACGCTTTGTACCAGCAGCCGGTACATTACATCCGAGTTTTCATTCATTATTATTTTCACCCAGGCGCTGACGCTCCTTTTCCATTGAAGAAAAGACGTTCAGCGCTGCATACGCCCTTAACTGGCGCAAAATAACCCGCCCGCGCCACCCGAAAGCGGCAGGATCCTTGTCTGTAAATGTGGTCAAACCACACGGGTATAAACCTAAAACATCAGCCTGTTCAAGCAATTTCCATCCGCTTGCGCCAGTTCATTAACGGTTGTCGGCCAGGCTTAAAAAGATATTCAGCGTAAATTTTTATCTTTACGCCCTTAATGGCGTCAGTTTGCAGGGAAATTTGTCCTTCCACTTCCACAAAATAAAGATTACGGGAAAATTAACGGCACAAATAACCAGAAAATATAAAAGATGTTTATACCGACATTAATAGATACAACCGTAACGAGATTACTCACTGTTAATCGCGGTATAACCAGCGGACATTAACAGCGGAGTGCCTATGTTTAAATCATTTTTCCCCAGGCCCGGGCTGTTTTTCAGCAGCGTGGTGCTCTGGAGTCTGTTCGCGGTGGTGTTCTGGTTTGCCTATGCCGACAGCAGGCTGGCTCACCTGATGATGCACCTTTCGTGGCTGCCGTCGGGCGCATTGCCCAATAACGCCCTGCGGTTTATCTCTCCTGGCGAGTTGGGCTTCTATAGCTACTATCTGCTGGCCACGCTGCTGTTTGCCGGATTCTGGTTTTTCCTCAGTCCCCATCCCTGGCAGCGCTGGTCCATTCTGGGCAGCGCGCTGATCATCTTCGTGACCTGGTTTTCCGTGCAGGTGGGGGTCGCGATCAACAGCTGGTACGAACCCTTCTACGACCTGATACAGAAGGCCATGGCGCATCCGAATACCATCAAAATTTCGGCGTTTTATACTCAGGTCAACGGCTTCCTCAGCATCGCGCTGATTGCCGTGGTGATTGACGTGCTGAATCTGTTTTTTATCAGCCATTATGTCTTCCGCTGGCGTACGGCGATGAACAGCTATTATATGGCGCACTGGTCGCGACTGCGCCATATCGAAGGGGCCGCCCAGCGCGTGCAGGAGGATACGATGCGCTTTGCCTCGACCCTGGAAGATATGGGCGTCAGGCTGATTGAGGCGCTGATGACGCTGATTGCCTTCCTGCCGGTACTGGTGGCGCTATCGGTACACGTGAAGACAGTGCCGATCCTCGGGCAGGTGCCCTATGCGCTGGTGATTGCGGCGGTGGTCTGGTCACTGTTCGGCACCGGGCTGCTGGCGCTGGTGGGGATTAAGCTCCCGGGACTGTCATTCCGTAATCAGCGGGTGGAGGCAGCCTATCGTAAGGAGCTGGTGTATGGGGAGGATAATGCGGATCGCGCCAGCCCGCCAAAGGTTCGCGAGCTGTTTTTCAGCGTGCGCAAAAACTACTTCCGCCTCTATTTTCACTATCTCTACTTTAATATCGCGCGCATTTTCTATCTGCAGCTGGACGCGGTATTCAGCATCTTTGTGCTGTTTCCCTCTATTGTGACAGGCGCCATCACGCTCGGCCTGCTGACGCAAATCACTAACGTCTTCGATCAGGTGCGCGGCGCGTTCCAGTATCTGATTAACGCCTGGACCACACTGGTGGAACTGATGTCGATCTACAAGCGTCTGCGCAGCTTCGAGCAGGCGCTGGACGTCGGGGACTGACCCGAAAAGAAGGTCAGCCCCGGCAATGAACGGCAGGGGGTGACCTTTTTTCGGTCGCCCCGTTCCCCTGCGGCTACGGCTGGTGAGCCACGGCCAGCGCGGCAAACACCTTCTCGACGGCACAGGCACCCGGATCTTTCACACCGTCCAGGCTTTCCTGATTAAGGTAGGACGATCGGCCGGCGCGAGCGCTGCGCATGGTGCTGGTGCTGTCGGCCCCTTCCCTGGCCGCCGCCGCAACGCGGGTCAGGTCGTCCCCGTTAAGCAGCGCGGCAAAGGCGGGGTGTAAAGCATCGATCATCGTGCGATCCCCGACCTGCGCTCCGCCGTAGTGCTGCATCCGCGCCAGGCCTGCGTTCAGTGCCTCTGCCAGCGATGCGCCAGCGGCCAGCTGCTGTCCGGCGGCGGTAAACATAATCGACATCAGCACCCCACTGGATCCGCCCATGACGGTGGCCAGCTTTTCCCCCACCACCGTCAGCAGCGCATGCGGCTGGTTGAGCGGCAGCGCGTGGGCCTCACTGGCGTCCAGTACGCTACGGGCACCCGCGGCAAAGGTCGATCCGGTATCCCCGTCACCCACTTTCGCATCCAGCTGGTTAAGCTCACTCTCCAGACCGATCAGCGTCTGGCATATCGTCTTCACTATCGCTGCCGCCGTCGGGTTATCAGACGGGGTGACGGACTGCAGCTGCGCGGCCGTTTTCGCCGGGATTTCCGCCGCAGAGAACGGCGCGAACGCCGGGCTCCAGCCGCTGACCTGTACCGGGGCCAGCAGGGCCGTCTCGCGTTCCGCATCCAGCTGCATCACCGACAGGGAAAACCCTTTCATATCCAGCGCACTGACCAGCGTCGCCGGACCAATCAGCAGTTTCACCTGCTGGCCCAGCGCGGAATGCAGCGCTTCACGCACCACTACTGCCATCTCCAGCGCCGAAAAGCCGCCCAGATTGTTAACCATCAGGGCGAGGGGGCCCGCGATTTTTTTCGCCGTCAGACGCGACACCAGCTCTGCCACAATCTCCGCGCTGTTCTGGGTTTTCAGTGTCGATGCACCCGGCTCACCGTGGATCCCCATACCCAACTCACTTCCTCCCTCCGGTACGCGATGGTCATCACGTGTCTCGCCCGGAACGTGGCAGGTGGTGAACGCCAGCCCGATAGATGACGTCGCGTCACAGGCCTGCTGTGCCACGGCGGCCACCTGCGCCAGAGTCTGCCCCTGTTCGGCGGCGTAGCCGGCAACTTTATGCACCAGAGCCGTTCCGGCAATGCCCCGTGGCTGCGGGTTTTCCGGCAGTGCAATATCGTCGCGCACCATCACCATTTCCACCTTATAACCCAGGCCCCGGGCTTTCTCCGCCGCCAGACCAAAGTTAAGGCGGTCGCCGGTATAGTTTTTTACGATCAACAGGCAGCCGGCGTCTCCGGTGACGTTGATAATGGCATGCAGCACAGCATCCACGCTGGGTGACGCGAAGATATCGCCACACACTGCCGCCGTCAGCATCCCCTGACCGACAAAGCCGATATGGGCTGGCTCATGCCCCGAACCGCCGCCTGAAATCAGGGCGACGCGCGACTTATCCCAGTCCTTGCGGACCACCACACGCATCTGCGGCCCCAGCGATAAACGGCCAAGATTATGGTGCGGGGAACTGAGCAAAATGCCCTCAATCGCGTCGTTCACTACATGCTGTTTTTGATTCATAAAAAACTGACTCATTCGTGCTCCTCATCCACATAAAATAATGGTTACTGGTTCATATATTAATAAAACCTTAATCGATCCAACATAGTTGCGATATTTCTTATTTACAGTATGGGCCAACACTGAAAATAGGCCGGGTGATTTTTACCTGCAACATGGCACAGTCAGGAAAAACAGGCTATCACAATGATAATAAAGAAAACTTACTGCTGTGTAATATTTTAATACATATTAACCACAGCCGATCAGCCATAATGAAATTGTAGTATCAATCACAATTTGCTATTAAATGAACTGCGGGAAGACAAAAATAAGTTTATAACTCAATGTGGATGATAAGACGGTACAACAGAACAGCCGCTTACCGATTTCCATCATACGTATCACAACCTGAAAAGGCGTTGATCTTCAGTGCCCTTTCCAGTCTCAGTGTCACCCGTCATACCCACGCCAACACCAGGGCGTAAAAGGAGCAGGGTTTTCCCTTTTGCTCCTTTTTTTTCATCTTCAGTTGTCACTTTTTCATACACGGTTGTCAGTTTTGCGCCAGCCAGAAGCGGCATCGTCATTGCAGTATAGGGCTTCACCCAACAAGGAGCCTGACCGATGCTGCAGCAACCCGCCGACAAATATCACCCGTTTCCTCCCGTCACGCTGACCGATCGCCAGTGGCCAGGCCGTACGCTGAAGAGCGCGCCACGCTGGCTCTCAACTGACCTGCGCGACGGCAATCAGTCGCTGGCAGAACCGATGGATGCGGCACGTAAGAAAGCATTCTGGCAGCTGCTGCTCCAGTGTGGATTCAGGGAGATTGAGGTGGCGTTTCCCTCGGCGTCACAGACTGACTTCAACTTTGTGCGTGAGCTGATCGAAGAGCGGATGATCCCTGATGATGTGACTATCCAGGTGCTGACCCAGGCCCGAGCCGATCTGATCGATCGCACGTTTGTGGCGCTGGAGGGGGCAAAACAGGCCTGTATCCACCTGTATAACGCCACGGCACCGGTATTTCGTCGTCTGGTGTTTCGCCAGAGTCGTGAGCAGATTATCGAACTGGCCGTTAACGCCACGCGACTCATTCGCCAGCGCTGCGAAGAGCAGCCGCAGACTCACTGGACCTTTGAGTATTCGCCGGAAACCTTCTGCTTCACCGAGGCCGATTTCGCCCTGGAGATCTGTGAGGCCGTGGCGGCCGTCTGGGAGCCCTGTGCGCTGCGGCCGATGATCATTAATCTGCCCGCGACGGTCGAGGTGAGTACGCCTAACGTCTATGCCGATCAGATCGAATACTTCTGTCGTCACTTTTCCCGTCGCCCGCAGGTCTGTATTAGCGTACATCCGCATAACGATCGCGGTACCGGTATTGCTGCCGCCGAACTGGCACTGCTGGCAGGGGCTGACCGGGTGGAAGGCTGCCTGTTCGGCAACGGGGAACGCACGGGTAACGTCGATCTGGTGACCATGGCGCTTAACTTCTACACCCAGGGCATCGATCCGCAGCTTAACTTCAGCCAGATGAAGCAGGTCGTCGACGTGGTGGAACAGTGTAACCAACTGCCGGTTCATCCCCGCCATCCTTACGCCGGAGAGCTGGTCTTTACGGCTTTTTCCGGTTCCCACCAGGATGCGATTAAAAAAGGGTTTGCCGCCCGTCAGCAGCAGCAGGACAGTCGCTGGGAAGTCCCCTATCTGCCCCTGGATCCGGCGGACATCGGTTGCAGCTATGAGGCGGTGATCCGCGTCAACAGCCAGTCAGGAAAAAGTGGTGCAGCGTGGATGATTGAACAGAATCACGGCCTGGCCCTGCCGCGCGCCCTGCAGCAGGATTTCAGCCAGCAGGTGCAGCAGGTGGCCGATGCGGAAAATCGTGAAATGACCCAGGCGGCCATCTGGCAGCTGTTTCGTCGGGTGTACGGCATTGAAGCCCCGACGTTGCAACTGGGCGAGTACCGCAGCGAAAGCGACAGCCAGGGGGCGTTACGCTTCGAGGCGGGCATCCGCCAGGGCGATCGGTATGACACCATCAGCGGGCGTGGCAACGGCCTGTTGTCGGCGGCGGCAGATGCGCTGCGCCAGTCGCTGGACATCGCGTTTACCATTCAGGATTATCACGAGCACACCCTCGGCCAGCGCAGCGACAGCCGGTCCGTCACCTATCTGCGCTGCATCTTCCCCGGCAATCGCAGCGCCTGGGGCGTGGGTATCGACAGCGATGTGTCACGGGCCTCTTTGCAGGCGCTACTGAACGCCGTGGCGCAGCATCAGCCAGCCGGGAAGTAGTCGCTGGGGGCGACACCCAGGATGCGGCGGAACATCGCGCTGAAGGCGCTCTGGCTTTCATAGCCCAGCTCCAGCGACACCGCCAGCACTGAATCCCCCCGCGCCAGGCGCGTCAGGGCTTCCATCAGCCTGGCGCGTCTGACCCAGTCACTGAACTGCAGACCCGTCTCCTGATAAAAACGCCGGGCGAGCGTACGGCTGCTGACGTTGACCCGGCGGGCGCTGTTTTCCAGCGTCCAGCTCTCTCCCGGTGCCGCGCGCAGCGCCCGGCACAGGCCCAGCAGCGCCTCGCTCTGCGGTTCCGGCAGGCTGAAGGGGAGCTCCGTCATCACGCGGATTTCATCAAGGATCAGTTCATAGATGCGCTCGGCCCGGCTGGCGGGCCTGTAAGCTTCAGGCAGATCCAGCGCGCTGACGATCAGCTCGCGCAGCAGCGGTGAAATCTGCACCACCTGACAGCTGGCCGGCAAATCGGCACGGGCCAGCGGATCGACAAAGAGCGTGCGTGCCGCCACCTCCCCGGTCATCTGCAGTGCATGTTTCACCCCGGCCGGCAGCCATACGCCGCGACCCGGCGGTACAATCCAGTGCCCCAGCACCGTCTCCACCCTGACGACACCGGTCAGCGTATGCACCAGTTGCGCGCAGTTATGATGATGCTGCGGTTCAACATCGCCGTGACGATAGTCGTGCGCGTAGGGGATCAGCGGACGGTGCGCAAAGGAAAAGTCGAGGGTGGCTGTCATGGCGTTCTCACGGCGGGATGGAGAACCATCCTAGCAAAAAAAGGGGCGACCGGAAAAAAAGGTCGCCCCTGCGAAAATCATCACTTTCACCGGTACGGCCGGCCCTTACCGTCACCACCTGATGGCGTGGCTGACCTTTTACGCGGTCAGGCATCAGCGCGGTTAACGGAAGACGCTGATGGCCTCAACCAGTCGCGTCGCCTGCCGCGTCATCCGGCCGGAGGCCTGCGCGCCCTCTTCCACCTTCGCGGCGTTCTGATGGGTGATATTGTCGAGATCTTCCACCGCCAGGCTGATCTCACCGATGGCCGTGGCCTGTTGCGCAGTGGCCGCACTGATCTCGGCGATCAGTGACGTGACGTTCTGCACCTGAGAAACAATGCTTTCCATGGTTTTACCCGCCTCATTCACATGCAGCGTGCCGGATTTGACCTTACCGGCGCTGCTCTCTACCAGCATTTTGATCTCACTGGCGGCTTTCGCGCTGCGCTGGGCCAGGCTGCGTACTTCTCCCGCTACCACGGCAAACCCTTTCCCCTGTTCTCCTGCACGGGCGGCTTCCACTGCCGCATTCAGCGCAAGGATATTGGTCTGGAAGGCGATGCCGTCAATCACGCTGGTGATGTTGGCGATTTGCTTCGAACTGTCGGTAATTTCAGCCATCATTTTCACCATATCAGCCATCGCTTCCCCGCCCTGAACGGCAGCCTTGCTGGTACTGATCGACAGGCTGTTAACCTCTGCGGCGGTCTCGGTATTACTCTTCACCGTGGCGGTCATTTCGTTCATTGTCGCAGCCGTCTGCTGGACGTTAGCCGCAGCCTGCTCCGTGCGGCGGCTCAACTCGCTGTTGCCCTGGGCAATGGCGTCGCTGGCGCTGAGTACATTGATGGCCTGCCCGCTGACATCATCAACCAGCCAGCGGAACATCAGCCCCAGTTGACCAATAGCCCGCAGTGTCGTCCCTACCTCATCAACCCGATCCATCTGTTCCACTTTATGATCGGCACCGGTGGCGACGCGCAGCGCCTGCTGGCAGACCCGCTCAATCGGCCGGGAGACCTGCATTTCCAGCCAGGCCGATGCCAGCAGCAGCAGCAGCGCCATCCCTGCAGCAAACAGACCCAGCGCGGTATGGCTCAGACCCAGCCCCCAGACGCCCAGCGTGGCCAGCGGTAATACCGCCAGCAGCGCCGAGCGGATACGCCAGCGCAGCGGCAGAGTTTTAAACAGTGACCGCCAGCTCATCAGGCCGGTACGGACAATCAGCCCCTTATGGAAGCGCTGACCTTTTGCTTTCCCGTTACGAAAATCCTGGTACAGACGTTCCGTTGCGCGGATTTCTTCCTCACCGGGTTTGGTGCGCACCGACATGTAACCCTGCACATTGCCATTGCGTACCACCGGGATCGCGTTGGCACGTACCCAGTAGTGATCGCCATCTTTGCGACGGTTTTTGACCAGTGCCGTCCAGGGTTCCCCTTTTTTCAGCGTTGCCCACATATCGGCAAAGGCTTCCGGCGGCATGTCCGGGTGGCGCACCATATTATGGGGCTGGCCGTTGGTTTCCTCCGGCGTAAAACCGCTGACCTCAATAAAGGCATCATTGGCATAGGTGATATAGCTGCGGGTATCGGTGGTCGACATGAGCGTGGCGTCATCGCCGAACTCATATTCCTGCTGCGTAACGGGCAAGTTATTGCGCATGGGTTAAATCCTTGAATGGATCAACGGGAGTTGTACCAGGGAATATTAGTAACGTTTTTTTATATTTTCGGCGCGAAACCAGGGATCTTTAGCCGGGTTTACGCAAATAGCGTGATCGGGGCGACAAAGCCAGCCACATTGGCGTCAGTGCCCTGGTGGCAAACACGTGGCCGGCGTCAGCAAAACTGCCTCTTTTTTAGCAGGGTATTATTCTTCAGAGAAAATTTATGATACTGGCAATACACCTTTATTCAGGCCAGCCAGAGGCGGGAAGGTCAGCAGGGGGCTTTAGCAAAGAGGAATAAAGGAAGGCGTTGACCGGAAAGGGATCGGGCTGGCAATCAGAACTGCCAGCCCGCAGGAGGATTACGCTGTAGGCTGCGCCTTTAGCTGTGCCTCATAGGCCTGGGCCTGTTTGGCATCGAACTGGTCTTCCCACTTGGCAATCACCAGCACCGCCAGTGCATTACCCACCACGTTCAGCGCGGTACGCGCCATATCGAGGATACGGTCAACACCGGCGATAAACGCCAGACCTTCCAGCGGGATGCCCACGCTGCCCAGTGTGGCCAGCAGCACCACAAAGGAGACGCCCGGCACGCCGGCAATCCCTTTCGAAGTGACCATCAGCGTCAGCACCAGCACGATTTCCTGCCCCAGAGAGAGGTCAATACCGTACAGCTGGGCGATAAAGATGGCGGCAATACTCTGATAGAGCGTGGAACCGTCCAGATTAAACGAGTAGCCGGTCGGCACCACAAAGCTGGTGATCGCTTTCGGCGCGCCGTAGGCTTCCATCTTCTCCATTATACGCGGCAGCACGGTTTCCGAGCTGGCGGTAGAGTAAGAGAGGATCAGTTCATCCTTCAGAATGCGGATCAGGGTGGTGATACGCAGCTTGCAGAAGCGGGCCACCGCACCGAGAACCACCAGCGCGAAGAACAGGATCGCCACGTAAACCAGGATCACCAGCTTCGCCAGCGGCCAGAGTGAGGCAAAGCCGAAGTTCGCCACGGTCACCGAGATCAGCGCAAACACCCCGACCGGCGCATAGCGCATGATCATATTGGTGACTTTGAACATCGCTTCTGACGTTGAACGGAACACTTTCACCAGTGGGTCACGGTGTTCCGACGGCAGGGAAGAGAGGCCCAGGCCAAACAGCACGGAGAAGAAGATAATGGGCAGCATGTCGCCTTTGGCGATCGCCGCAAAAATATTCTGCGGGATCAGCGACAGGATGGTGCTCACCAGACTGTGTGGCTGCCCCTGAACCTCTGCCGTTGTGGCTTCATACTGAGAGATGTCCACCGTTGCCAGCGTCGACATATCAATGCCGGAGCCGGGTTGAAACACGTTCGCCAGAGTAATACCTGTCACAATGGCAATGGTGGTAATCACTTCAAAATAGACGATGGTTTTAACACCGATGCGTCCGAGTTTTTTGGCATCACCTACGCCGGCGATACCGACAATCAGTGTAGAAATAACGATAGGTACGACGATCATTTTGATCAGGTGAATAAAGATATCACCCGCCGGGCTGAGAACGTTGGTGACTAACCATTCACGATTTTCCGGCTGGTTATGCAGTATCGCACCCGCGGCGATGCCGAGAACCAGTGCAATCAGTATTTGCCATGCAAGGCTGAATTTTACGGCTTTCATAACGTGTCTGTTTCCTTAACAAAACCTGCTTTCCGCGTGTGGTATGCGGAGTGAATAACACTCAAGGGAGGCTGACCGGGATCGGGCAATTCGCAGGTAATGGATGGTTGATACCTGATTTACAGGCGCGTAATCAGTACCATTTTCAACGCCCTAAATGCAACCCCGCCAGAGATGCGGCTAATTAATCCCCCCTGGACAGGATAAAGCCCTGCCTGCTCGCCCTGTATAATAACCCTTTGTAATAAATAGAAATATTTCAGTCAATCACAGCATCACTATGCATAAACAGCGTATTACCCCGCAGAAACAAAATGGTCTATCTGCGCCTTTTTTGTGCGACTTGTCGTGCGTATCTCAACGATTATTGCGCAAAATGAATATCTTTAACGCCGTCAGGGCGTTCGGATCCATCAGATTAGGTTATGGCGTGATCTGCCGCGCAAAAAGAAAACAAAGCCAAACCAACATCTTCACTTAACCTTTGATTGACATATTATTAACAATCTTCAAGGAGGCCAGCTATGAGCCAGTCACATACCTACCCGGTTCCCGCGAACATTGCGGAAAATACATTGATCGCACCCCAGCAGTATTCGTCGATGTACCAGCAGTCGGTACAGGACCCCGATGCCTTCTGGGGTGAACAAGGCAAAATCCTGGACTGGATTAAGCCTTTTACCATCGTGAAAAACACCTCCTTCGCCCCCGGCAATGTCTCTATCCGCTGGTTTGAGGACGGCACGCTAAACCTGGCGGCAAACTGTCTTGACCGCCATCTGGCCACCCGTGGCGATCACCCGGCCATTATCTGGGAAGGGGATGACAGTAGCGAAAGCAAAACCATCACCTATCGTGAACTGCATCGTGACGTCTGCCGCTTTGCTAATACCTTAAAAGAGCTGGGCATCAGCAAAGGCGATGTCGTGGCTATTTATATGCCGATGGTGCCGGAAGCCGCCGTCGCCATGCTGGCCTGCGCGCGCATTGGCGCCGTGCATACGGTGATCTTTGGTGGCTTCTCCCCTGAAGCCGTGGCCGGACGCATTATCGACTGTAACGCCCGTCTGGTGATCACCGCCGATGAAGGCATTCGTGCCGGACGCGCCATTCCGCTGAAGAAAAATGTGGATGATGCGTTGAATAACCCCAACGTCACCAGCGTCGGCAACGTGGTAGTCTTCCGCCGCACCGGGAAAGACGTGGGCTGGAAAAACGATCGTGATCTGTGGTGGCACGAGCTGGTGAATAAAGCCAGCGCCCATCATCAGCCGGAAGAAGTGGGGGCGGAAGACCCGCTGTTTATCCTTTATACCTCCGGTTCCACCGGGAAGCCGAAAGGCGTGCTGCATACCACCGGAGGCTACCTTGTCTATGCGGCAACCACCTTCAAGTACGTATTCGACTATCATCCGGACGATGTCTACTGGTGTACCGCCGACGTTGGCTGGGTCACCGGGCACAGCTATCTGCTGTATGGCCCGCTGGCCTGTGGTGCCACCACCCTGATGTTTGAAGGCGTGCCGAACTGGCCAAAACCGAGCCGTATGGCGGAGGTCGTGGATAAGCACAAGGTCACCATTCTGTATACCGCCCCGACGGCGGTACGCGCGCTGATGGCCGAAGGCGACAAAGCGATTGAAGGCACCGACCGCTCCAGCCTGCGTATTCTCGGATCCGTAGGTGAGCCGATAAATCCGGAAGCCTGGGAGTGGTTCCATAAAAAAATCGGCAACGGCCGCTGCCCAATCGTGGACACCTGGTGGCAGACGGAAACCGGCGGCTTTATGATCACCCCGCTTCCGGGAGCGACAGCGCTGAAACCCGGCTCGGCCACTAACCCGTTCTTTGGCGTGCAGCCTGCGCTGGTCGACAATGAGGGCAACGCCCTGGAAGGAGCCACAGAAGGTAACCTGGTGATTGTCGACTCCTGGCCAGGCCAGGCACGAACCCTGTATGGCGATCACGAGCGCTTTGAGCAGACCTACTTCTCTACCTTTAAAAATATGTACTTCAGCGGCGACGGCGCACGCCGTGATGAAGAGGGCTATTACTGGATCACCGGACGCGTCGATGATGTGCTCAATGTCTCCGGCCACCGTCTGGGTACTGCGGAGATCGAATCAGCCCTGGTGTCGCACCCGCTGATTGCAGAAGCGGCGGTGGTCGGCATCCCGCACGGGCTGAAAGGCCAGGCAATTTATGCCTACATTACGCTTAACCACGGTGAAGAGCCGTCACCAGAACTGTATACCGAAGTGCGTAACTGGGTGCGTAAAGAGATCGGCCCGATAGCCACCCCGGATGTGCTGCACTGGACGGACTCCTTACCCAAAACCCGCTCCGGCAAAATCATGCGCCGTATTCTGCGCAAAATCGCCGCCGGGGATACCAGTAATCTTGGTGATACCTCAACCCTCGCCGATCCTGGCGTGGTCGAGAAATTACTCGAAGAGAAGCAGTCGATTAAAATGCCATAACACGACGGGGGCCTCTGTGCCCCTGTTCTTAAACTGCCGCAGAGCAGCCCTGCCGTATCAGGTCTTAATCTTGTCCGAACCAGGAAATTATAAAAACTATATTTCACATTTCCCCTCAGTTACTGACGCTGCAGCAAGGCGGTAAAGCGATGAACTCCCGGGGACTTATTCACTTAAGTCACCTGGAAAATAGCTCAGGCCTGTACCACTGCGGCGGCAGGGATGAAGGGGGAAATACCTCTGGAGATATGACAATGAACGATGTCCTTTATCAAAGAATAGAAAAGAGCGCACGTTTTAAAGAGCTGGTGAGAAAACGCCAGAGCTTTGCCACCCTGCTGTCCGTCATTATGCTGGTGCTGTATGTCGGGTTTATCTTGCTGATTGCCTTCGCGCCCGCCTGGCTCGGCACCCCGCTTCATGAAGGAACGAACGTGACGCGCGGTATTCCCATTGGCGTAGGCCTCATTGTGATCTCCTTCCTGCTGACCGGGGTGTATGTCTGGCGTGCAAACGGCGAGTTCGACCGCCTGACCCGCGAACTGCTGAATGAGGTGAAAGGATGAAATCACGCCATCTGTTCTTTGCGCTGGCGGCCCTGCTGCCCTGCGGCGTGCTGGCGGCGGATGCCATCAGCGGTGCGGTTGAGCGCCAGCCCACCAACGTCGAAGCGATTATCATGTTCCTGATTTTCGTCGCTTTTACGTTGGGGATCACCTACTGGGCCTCCAAGCGTACCCGGTCACGCAGCGACTACTATACGGCGGGCGGCAATATTACCGGCTTCCAGAATGGCCTGGCGATGGCCGGAGACTTTATGTCTGCCGCCTCGTTTTTGGGGATTTCGGCACTGGTTTATACTTCCGGCTACGACGGACTGATCTACTCCCTCGGCTTCCTGGTCGGCTGGCCGATTATTCTGTTCCTGATCGCCGAGCGCCTGCGTAACCTCGGGCGTTATACCTTTGCCGATGTGGCCTCTTACCGCCTGAAACAGAAGCCGATCCGCACGCTTTCGGCCTGTGGTTCCCTGGTGGTAGTGGCGCTCTATCTGATTGCGCAGATGGTCGGCGCAGGCAAGCTGATCCAGCTGCTGTTCGGCCTGGATTATCACGTGGCGGTGGTGCTGGTCGGTATCCTGATGGTGATGTACGTGCTGTTTGGCGGCATGCTGGCCACCACCTGGGTACAGATTATTAAAGCCGTCCTGCTGCTGTTTGGGGCCAGCTTTATGGCCATTATGGTGATGAAAACGGTCGGTTTCAGTTTCAATACGCTGTTTACCGAAGCCATCAAGGTTCACCCGAAAGGGATTGCGATCATGAGCCCCGGCGGGCTGGTACACGATCCGATTTCGGCTCTTTCGCTCGGGTTGGGTCTGATGTTCGGTACAGCAGGTTTACCGCACATTCTGATGCGCTTCTTCACCGTCAGCGACGCGCGGGAAGCACGTAAGAGCGTATTCTGGGCCACCGGCTTTATGGGTTACTTCTACTTCCTGACCTTTATTATCGGCTTTGGGGCCATTCTGCTGGTCGGGGCGAATCCGGCGTTTAAAGACGCCACCGGCGCGCTGATCGGCGGCAACAATATGGCGGCGGTGCATCTGGCGGACGCGGTGGGCGGCAGCCTGTTCCTCGGCTTTATCTCTGCCGTGGCCTTCGCCACCATTCTGGCGGTAGTCGCCGGACTGACGCTGGCGGGGGCTTCCGCCGTGTCTCATGACCTGTATGCCAGCGTGTTCCGTAAGGGGCAGGCCACTGAAAAAGATGAGCTGCGGGTGTCAAAAATAACCGTCGTGCTGCTGGGCATTGTGGCGATCCTGCTGGGGATTATGTTTGAAAAGCAAAACATCGCCTTTATGGTCGGGCTGGCGTTCTCGATTGCCGCCAGCTGTAACTTCCCGATTATTTTACTGTCGATGTACTGGTCAAAACTCACCACGCGCGGAGCGATGATTGGCGGCTGGCTGGGCCTGCTGACGGCGGTGCTGCTGATGATCCTCGGCCCGACGGTATGGGTACAGGTGCTGGGCAATGCGAAAGCGGTGTTCCCGTATGAGTATCCGGCGCTGTTCTCGATGCTGGCGGCGTTTATCGGTACCTAGCTGTTCTCGGTGACCGACAGCTCGGCATCCGGTGCGGAGGAGCGTCAGCGCTTCCAGGCGCAGTTTGTTCGTTCACAGACGGGGATCGGCATTGAAGGCGGGAAAGGTCATTAATACCAGAGAGACAGGTGCGGACCGGGTGTCACGGTCCGCACCGTAGTGGTTCACAGGGGCGGACCGGCTGTTTCGGTCCGCCCGCGCTGTCAGAAATGAACAGCAGCACCCACATAAGGGCCATCAGCCACGACGTTATCTTTACGGCCATCTTTACCGTTCATCGTCATGTACTTGTAACCCACGCTCACATCCACCAGCGAGATAGGCTGGAAGCTCACGCCTGCGGACGCTTCCTGGTAGTTATCGATATGGCTGGAGAACGAGTCCGGAGACCAGAAGTATTCACCGTACACGTTGAACATGTTAGTCACCGGGACTCGCACGCCGCCACCGATAGCCACACCGTAGCCATCTTTGGAGTCTTTCGGGTTAGTTGACATCGCTTTAACAGTGGGAGACAGGAACACATCACCGACAGCCACGTTGTAGCCCAGACCCAGGCTTTCTACGTTACCGTCGTGATCGCTGCGCAGCCAGTCACCGGAAAGTGCAAAACCAGGGGTATTAGTACCCAGGCCTACGTGAACGTCAGTGTAATCTTTGCCCACACTCACGCCACCTTCAATCGCCTGGGCAGAGCCTGCCAGCGCCAGCAGCGCCAGAGCGCCGGTTGTCATTGCCACTCTTTTCATTTTTTTCTCCTGATTAAAATTTACTCACGCCTTGATGCGGCGGCCTTGCAGAGTAAACCAACCGTTAAAGAAATTATATGAGAAAGCCGTGAATCAATGTGAATTTGAGTAACCTTACAAAAGCGCTGAAAACCGTTTATTTAACTCACGGCCCACATAATATGGCCAATGACCGGCGCAATCACCACCGTGACCACACCCGATAACATCATCACCAGGCTGGAGACGACACCCTCCTGCTGCCCCATCTCATAGGCCCTTGCTGTCCCCGCACCGTGCGAAGCCGCACCGAACCCGGCGCCCTTCGCCAGACCCTGTTTGATCGCCAGACGCAGGAACAGCAGGTCGCCCACCGCCATGCCAAACACCCCGGTGATCACCACAAACAGCGCCACCAGATCCGGCTGACCGCCCAGCTGCTTCGCTGCCGCCAGCGCAAAGGGCGTGGTGATAGAGCGTACCGCCAGACTGCGCTGGATGGCTTCCGGCAGGGCCAGCATCTGCGCCAGCCATACCGAACTGCACACCGCCACGGTCGTCGCAGTGATCACCCCGGCACTGAGGGAGAGCCAGTGACGGCGAATGATCGCCATGTTTTCATAGACCGGCACCGCAAATGCCAGCGTGGCCGGGCCAAGCAGCCACAGCAGCCAGCGGCTTTCACCGATGTAGTCCTGCCAGGAGATATGGGCAACCAGCAGCAGCGCTACCAGCACCATCGGTGTCATCACCAGCGGCATCAGCAGCAGCCGGTGCCAGCGACGGTAAAGTCGCTTATTGAGGAAGTAAACCACCAGTGTGGCAAGCAGGCAGACGATACTGAGAATAAAATCACGCATCGTTTTTCCCCTGCTTACGGGCGGCAAGCCACAGTTCAAAGCGGTATACGCGCTCCACCACCAGTGAGGTTGCCGCCAGCACCAGCAGCGTACTGAGGCCGATCACCAGCAGAATGCGCCAGCCTTCCACCCGCAGCAGATCGCCGTAGTTCACCACCGCCACGACCGCCGGGACAAAGAACAGCAGCATTTCGGCCAGCAGCCAGCTGGCTCCCGCTTTCACCCAGCCCAGCGGCAGTACGCGCAGCATAATCATCGCCAGCAGCAGTAACATGCCGACAATATTGGCGGGCAGCGGCAGATGCAGCCAGTTCACTAACTGCTCTGACGCCAGAAAAAGCCCGACATACAGCGCCACCTGAAGCGGAACCTGCACCCGCTGCAGCCAGGCCGAACCCTGTGGACGTATCGCCAGTGACATGCTGTTTTTCCCTCTTAAAATGTTTTTATGGGAAAGAGTATAAAGCGGTAACAAAGGGTGAAAAAAATGACTTAATATTATCCCAACTATGCCAGACAGGAATGATTATGGACGTTCGCGCCCTGCGCTACTTTGTGGAAGTGGTTCGTCAGCAGAGTTTTACCCGTGCCGCCGAGCAGCTGTACGTCACGCAGCCTACCATCAGCAAGATGTTGCGCCAGCTGGAGGATGAACTGGGCTGTACGTTGCTGATCCGTGAGGGGCGTAAGCTGCATCTGACCGATACCGGCCAGGCGGTTTACCAGCGCGGAGTCACCATCCTGCAGGAGTTTAAGCAGCTGGAGGCGGAGATCAGCGATATCAACGAGCTGAAAACCGGTGAGCTACGCCTGGGCATTCCCCCCATGGTCGGGATGCAGATTGCCGGATCGATCTCCGCCTTCCGTCAGCGCTATCCCGGTGTGGCGCTGAAAATCTCCGAGTTTGGCGGGCTGACCGTGCAACAGGCCGTGCTGTCCGGTAGCCTGGATATTGCCATGACCGCCCTGCCGGTGGCGGATGATTTGCCCCTGAATTCGCTGGCGCTGATGAGTCATCCTCTCTGTGTTCTGGTGCCGCGCACCGACGCCTGGCTTCGCCGCAGCCATATGCCGATCAGTGAACTGGCGGGGCTTCCCATTCTGATCTACAACGAGGAGTTTTCCCTGAATCGCCAACTGATGCGGGCGTTTCAGGCCAGCGGATTTACGCCGCAGATTGCGGTACGCAGCGGACAGTGGGATTTTCTGGCGGCAATGGTGCAGGCCGGAATGGGTGTGGCGATCCTGCCGGAGCCTATCTGCCAGCGTCTGGATAAGAGCCAGTTGCTGTGGCTGCCGCTGGAGTCGGATCTGGTGTGGAAGCTGGGGCTGATCTGGCGGGAAGGGAGTTATCTGTCGCGCAGCGCCCAGGCATGGATTACCTGCTGCCGCGAGTTCTGGCCGGGGGAAACGCCACGCATTTCATTGTGAACCACTGGGGACAGGCGTAAACCACGCAAACCGGCGGCACGGGCGACCAGAAAAGAAGGTCGCCCCTACCCGAATACCCTGCGGTTATTCTTCCTTTTCGACCAGCAGGGTTTCCATCAGATCGAGATCGTGCAGCAGTTTCTGCATGGTTTCATTGCTGATTTTCTGCGTGGCGCGCAGGTGATACAGCTCACCCCGCTCGGCACGCAGCGCGCTCAGGCGGAAGCGACGTTCCAGATTTTCCGCAAACAGAGCGCGCTCCAGGTCCTCTTTACCATCAACGCGACGACGCAGATTACCAATCACGCGGGAGCTGACTTCTTTAATCAGCTCCGGATCGATGTTCTCTTCGGTGTCACTGGTCAGCCGCTCTTCCATTTTATACAGGCTTTCAATCGCCGTACCGGCCATCACCGCACGCGCCATCTGCAGCTCACGACGGTGAACCGTCTTATCGACACCTTCCACCCCGCGCAGCAGCAACGGCAGCATCACCACACCCACCAGCAGTGAGAACAGGATCACCCCGGTGGCCAGGAACACCAGTTCATAACGCGCCGGGAAGTCATTGCCATTACTCAGCAGCAGCGGAATAGACAGCACACCCGCCAGCGTTATCGCCCCGCGCACGCCAGCGAATGAGGCAATCAGCAGCTCACGCGTTGAGTAGCTGGAAAACTCCATGGGGCGTTTTTTCAACGCGCTGCGGCTGATAAAGCGCATGGTCCACAGCCAGCCGAAACGCACGATCATCAGCGCCATATAGATCAGCACCACCGAGGCAAACAGCACCCACAGCTCCACATTAGGATCGGCATCGGCCTGACGTACGGAGATTTCCAGAATGCCCGGCAGCTGCAGACCCAGCATCAGGAACACCATGCCGTTAAACACGAATTCCAGCATCTGCCAGACGCTGTTAGCACGCAGTCGCATCGCCAGCGGTGCCTGACGAATAATCCCGGAGCGCGAGATGGTCATCCCGGCGGCGACCGCGGCAAGAATACCGGACACGCCGATATGCTCGGCAATCAGATAAGACGCAAACGGCAGCAGCAGCAGCAGCACGGTCTGCGTCGCCGGGTCATCGCCGCTCCAGCGGCTGAACAGGCGCAGCGACTTACCGTACAGCCAGCAGATCGCAATCCCCGCCAGCAGGCCGCCAATCGCCACTTTCATAAACTCCAGCGACGCGCCCGAGACGGTGAAGACCATCGTGCCCATGGCCACCGCGACGGCAAACTTCAGCGAGACCAGACCAGACGCATCATTCATCAACGCCTCGCCCTGCAGGATCGCCATGATTTTTTTCGGGATGCGCCCCTCGCCGACAATGCCGGAGAGCGCGACAGCATCGGTCGGTGACAGCACCGCCGCCAGCGCAAAGGCAGACAGAAGCGGAATACCGGGCACCAGCCAGTAGATCAGGTAACCAATCCCGACCACAGTGATCAGCACCAGAACCAGCGCCAGGCCAAGGATCTCACGCCCGTGATTGAGGAACTCGCTGGTCGGGGTTTTCCAGCCATCAGCAAACAGCAGCGGCGGAATAAACAGGACTAAAAACAGCTCCGGATCAAAATCGACGTGCAGACCAAACGTCGGCCAGGCCAGCAAGGCGCCCATCGCGATTTGTACCAGCGGCAGAGGGATCTGAAAGGGAATAATACGTGCTGCGACGCCCGACAACGACACAACCAGCGTCAGAATGAGAATAGTGAAGAAAATTTCCATGCGTTCCTTTTTATATGTCTTCCGAAGGCTCTGAACAAAAGCAGCCCAGGATTTGTATACCCTGCGGGATAGTAAAGCAAATTAGGAAAGCGTTGAAAAACAGGATGTGCCTTAAGAGGGGAAATTCAGTGGCATCTGAAGGTGGGGCCGGTGAACCCGGCCCCGAAACAGCATTAAATCGCCCAGCCGCAGGCATAAAAAGCGACCAGCGCGACGGCGATCAGCACCGTACCGACGTTGAGCTTGCGCCATTCCCCGGCAAAGATACGGCCGATGACCAGCGAACCGAAGCCGAGCATAATGCCGGTGACGATATTACAGGTCAGCACAATAAACACCGCGGCCAGCAGGCCAGACATCGCATCGACGAAGTCGCTGAAGTCGATCTTGGAGACGTTGCTTAACATCAGCAGGCCAACGTACATCAGCGCTGGGGCGGTAGCATAGCCCGGCACGAGGTACGCCAGCGGCGACAGGAACAGGATCATCAGGAACAGAACGCCGACCACAATCGCCGTCAGACCGGTTTTACCGCCTGCCGCCGTTCCCGCTGCGGACTCGATATAGACTGCCGCAGGCGCTGCCCCGACCAGACCGGAGAAGATGCTGCTCAGGGAGTCGCTGGTCAGTGCCTTACCGCCGTTAATGATCTGGTTGTCTTTATCCAGCAGGTTGGCCTGCCCGGCCACGGCGCGGATGGTGCCGGTGGCATCAAAGACGGCGGTCATCACCAGCGCCAGCACGCTGGGCAACACTGCCGGTTTCAGTGCGCCGAGGATATCCAGGCTGAACAGCAGCGAATTTCCCTGAGCATCGCTCAGGCTGGGCATGGCAAACAGCCCCTGATAGCTCACGGCCGGGTCAAAAATCAGGCCGATCACAGAGATGGTAATAATGGTCAGCAGGATGCCGCCGGGTACGCGCAGTTTCTCCAGACCAAAAATCACCGCCAGACCCAGCAGCGTCATCACCACCGGGAAAGACGGGAAGTGGCCCAGCGCGACCGGAAGGCCCGGCCCCGGGTTTTTTACCACCAGGCCGACGCCGTCGGCGGCGATCAGCAGCAGGAACAGGCCAATACCGACGCCGGTGCCGTGCGCCACGCCCATCGGCAGATTGCGCAGGATCCAGGCCCGGATGCCGGTAGCCGAGATCAGCGTAAACAGCACCCCCATCAGGAACACCGCACCCAGCGCGACCGGCACGCTGATCTGCTGACCCAGCACCAGGCTGAAGGCCGTGAAGGCCGTTAGGGAAATGGCACAACCAATCGCCATCGGCAGGTTGGCCCACAGCCCCATCAGCAGGGAACCGAATCCGGCGACCAGACAGGTTGCCACAAACACCGCCGTTGGCGGGAAGCCCGCTTTGCCCAACATTGAGGGCACCACGATCACGGAATAGACCATGGCCAGGAAGGTCGTCAGACCCGCCAGGATTTCCTGACGGACGCTGCTACCGCGCGCAGAGATTTTGAACCAGGCGTCGAGAGAGCCGCTGGCCGGTTGAGAAGGAGCTGACATTGTAATCCCCTGAACATTCTTATGAGTTATGGCGGCGTGGTACCACTGCATCCCAGCGGTAGTCAACGTTTGCATCCCTGGCACAATATTCACGGTGTCAAAAACCTCAGGGCGAGGCACAAACCGGATAAAGGCAAACGTTTACTATTCCACGTAAAAACCGCGTTATTGCAGTGCGTATTTTCGCGCAAACGATTATCCGGTGTTTAATGGTGCATATTCAACACCTGTTATCGCTTAAATTTGCACAAGTCTTGATTTACATCTCTCTCTGTCGTTCACAGTGAGAGATGTTAGCGGGGGAATTCCCCGCCCCCTAATAGCGCTTTCTTATGACGGCTATGCGGGCAGGGTGCAGGGGATCAGGCAGGAACGAACTCAATCAAACTTCACTTCACCGCCCTGCTGCAGCGCACGCTGCCAGGCGGCACGGCTCTCTACCTTCTGCAGCCAGGCCTGGATAGCCGGACTGTCGGCGGCCCCACCGCGCGCGGTCAGGGCCTGCAGGGGGAAGCTCATCTGGACGTCAGCGATGCTGAACCGGCTACCGGCAAACCATTCGTTGCGGGCCAGATGCTGCTCAATAAACTGACGGTGGGTGGCGAGCTGTGGGTCAAGGTAGCCCTTCTGCACCCCTTTACCAAAGGCGCTGCCGATCGGCCGCAGCAGCCAGGGAACCGGGGCTTTCCCCATGCGGCTGAAAATCAGCTTCATCACCAGCAGCGGCATCAGGGATCCTTCCGCATAGTGCAGCCAGTAGCGCGACTGGATCACCGCTTCGTCATCGTTTGGCTTCAACTGGCCACCGATATCATAGTGCGCTTCCAGATATTCCAGAATCGCCCCTGACTCCGCCACCACGCGATTGTCATCGGTGATCACCGGGGCTTTACCTAACGGGTGCACTTTTTTCAGCTCCGGGGGGGCCAGCAGCGTACCCTCCCGCTGATAACGTTTAATCTGATACGGGACTTCCAGCTCTTCCAGCAGCCACAGCACGCGCTGTGAGCGTGAGTTATTCAGGTGATGTACGGTGATCATAGTCGCTCCTTAAAACCTGAGTATAGAAGGTTAAGCGCCTTTCACATCCAGCAGGATCGCTCCGGTACCCTGTTCACTGAGCCGGTCATTCGGATTGCGCAGCGGGCAGTCCTCCATCGACAGGCAGCCGCAGCCGATGCAGCCATCCAGGTCATCACGCAGACGGGTGAGCGTTTCAATGCGCCTGTCCAGTTCGTCACGCCACTGCTGCGACAGCCGCGCCCACTCTTTCGGTGTCATTCTTTTGCCGGGGGAGTACTGCATCAGGCTGTTGCTGATGGTGGCCAGCGGGATGCCGATGCGCTGGGCGATTTTAATGACCGCCACGCGTCTGAGCACATCACGCGTGTAGCGCCGCTGATTTCCCGGATTGCGGAAGCTGCTGATGAGCCCTTTGCTTTCATAGAAATGCAGCGTGGATACCGCCACGCCGCAGCGCCGGGCAACGTCACCAGGGGTCAGTTCCCGCTTATCGGAAGTGCGTACAATTTTTTTCATTTAGCGCTTTACCTCAAGTTAACTTGAGGAATTATACTCAGCTACCATTGAGTTCGCGACCTATTGACGCAGAGACCCGGGAGAAAAGTGTATGCATGACGACATCATCAGCACCCTGACAGACTGGATCGACAGTAATCTGGAAAAAACCCTGTCGATTGATGAAGTGGCGGCGAAATCTGGCTATTCGAAGTGGCACCTGCAGCGTATGTTCCGTTCCGTAACGAAACAGACGCTGGGTGGTTATATTCGTGAACGCCGCCTTACGCTGGCCGCCGAAGCGCTGCGCCTGACCCAGCGTCCGGTGTTCGACATTGCCCTGCAGTATGGCTATGACTCACAGCAGACGTTTTCCCGGGTCTTCCGCCGCCAGTTCGCCCAGACGCCGACGGCCTATCGCCATTCCATGCGTCGCCAGACGCTGCAGCGTTCAGGCTGGAACTTTGACTGCGGTGACTATGTCGCACCGCGCTTCAGCCCGTCCGGCCACGAGAAAGCCTGCCCGACGTGCAGCTAACGTTTAGCGCGATGCCATCAGCCTCTGCGGTGGTATCGCCCGCGGTTCCTGCCCCCAGTGCAGCGGCGACAGATACCAGCCACCGCCCTGCTGCTTAATGTGATACATCGCCGCATCGGCCTGAGCGACCAGCGCCTCCGGTACCGCGTGATGCTTCGCCATCGCCGCCCCCACGCTTAATGACTGCACCACGCGGGTACCATCGGGCAGTTGAACCGGTGGCTGCATCGCACGGATAATGCGGCGGGCCACCTGAGCCACCTCGTCTTCTTCACCGGCGCTGGTGAGCAATACCGCAAACTCATCCCCTCCCAGCCGCGCGACCATATCGTTTTTACCCAGGCGAGCCTGCAGACGCTGTGCGGTTACGGTAAGCACGCGATCGCCCGCGGCATGACCATAACGGTCATTGACCTGCTTAAAGTGGTTGCCGTCAATAAATAGCACGCTGACCTGCTGACGACGATGGGGGTCCAGCAGCAGGGCCTGAAGCCGGCGTTCGAACGCCTTACGGTTTGGCAGCCCGGTCAGCCCGTCGTGAAGTGCCTGATGGGCAAGGGAGCTGTTCTCCCGCGTCAGATGACGCTGCCACTGGTCGAGTTCGTCGAGCAGGGCGTTAAAATCCCCGCTCAGTTTGTCCAGTTCGGCAATCGACGCCGACGGCACGCGCAGGGAAAACGCCCTTCGCTTTCTTACGTCATGAGTGACGGAGGCGATATTTTTCAACCCCTGTAAAATGCCGGCGTGCATACGGTGAGAAAGATAGAAAGCCAGGAAGGCGGTGATCAACAGGCTGCCTCCCAGCCACTGCAGGGCCTGCCAGAGATAATGCAGCACGCGCGTCGCGTCGCCATGGATCCAGACCCGGCCAATTTCCTTATGATGGTGGATGATGGGCGCGCTGACCGGTTTTGGAAACAGCCATTCTGCAACGGCTGCGCTGAGGCCACGGTGCACATTGGCTCCCGGCATCTGCCAGCTCACCAGCAGTTTCTGATGAGCATCATAGATGCGCGCAGCCGAAAAATCGGAATGGGTGCCGATATCACTCAACAGGTTTTTTGCTGTTTCAGCATCGCCTTTTAATACTGCGCTATGGGCGCTGTAACTGACGCTGGTGGCAATAAGCTGAATATTGTTTTCCGCGTAGCTGCGCAGCACATACATCGACAGTGCGGACAGGGAAAGGCCACTGCACAGCAGGAACACCAGCATCACCGTCAGGTGAATACGCCGGAACGACTGGCCCATCGTCGGCAGCACACGTGCCGTCTGAGACGGTCGCTGATTGAGGGTGTTCATCCGATGTTCACAAGTGATGAAAGGCAGCGAAGCCAGGAGTGACCATGAAAAGACATATACTCCCCCTTGGTGATTTCTGCTGTACGCAGATCGATAATTATATTAGAAATATTTATAATTCTTGTTTTAGACCGACAGCTGTCCGGCCCAGGAAAAAGCACTGGGAAAAAAGAGACAACCGGGTTATGAGTAGCATTAGCGAAAAAATCCTACAGATCATCAAGTCAACGCACAATGTTAAATAGCGTCGGATTCATCTTAAACCAATAAATTTGACTTAACAGAATACTCAGACTAGCGGCTAAAAAATATCTACCATACCAGGTTTAAATTTTGTTCAATTTTTAAAATCGGGTGATATAATGTGATCGCCATCACACTTTAATGACCTGTGCGTCAGACCGGAAAGGAGCACACCTGGCAGCTCCGGTTCCGCTTCGGGTGATGTCGCATTTGATTTGTCAGGACAGGCCCCCCAGGAGTTTTTCAGCATGGCGACGATTACCACCAGCGTTATCCTTATGAGATGGGAGCTGCTCAGTGCAGTGATGATGTTTTTTGCCAGTACCTTCAACGTACGCTGCCGTAAAGCCAGTCGTAACGTGATGGCCTTTGCTTTTACCGGCATCGGTATTGGCATGTCGTGCTGGTTTGTCACCGGGCTGCTGGGCATTACGCTGAGTATGGAAAACCTGCACAACTTCTGGCATATCACCAAAGAGGTGTTTGTTGAGGTGATGAGCCGTGCTCCTGCCGACTGGCCCATGCCGTAAACGACATCAGCCCGGGGAGCTGTCCTGACTCACCGGGCAGGCGATGTCTTGCCACGTTTAGATCTTTTTGAGCACCGCCGGCATCGGCACGTCGCTGGAGGCTTTGACCTCAGGCAGCGCTGACGTCTGGCGATCCTGCAACCACATATCACCCATGATCTGGTTCAGACCGTTTTCCAGTCCGGTGACCATGCCCGCGCCAGGCGTGAAGGTCAGCTCACCGAAGTAGATATTGCCTTCATGGATATACCAGTCCACCCGCACATAATCAAAATCTGCTGCCAGCTGTTTACTGAGCGCCAGTGCATGCTCCAGCGTCTCCAGCTCGGCGCTGGTATCGAATCCGGTGTCACGAATTTTATAGAACGTCTGCTTCAGGTTGTTAACGTAGAAGTTCATCGACAGCGCAGCGTTCCCCACCCGGTTATAAATCACCTGCAGCACATATTCGAAGTTACCGTCTTTCTTGTTGAACATATGAAATTTGTAGTCAACGGCGGCAAACTTACCGTCACCAACGTACTGTTCAACCAGAATACGGGGCTTAATGTAGCGATAGTGGATCTCACGGGCATGGTGCGAGAAATCCTTATGCAGCCACTCATCGCAACGCTTGATCAGCAGCTGCTTCTGGATGCAGTCCGGCTCTTCCAGCACGATCTCAACCATGCCTGAACCATGATTGGGTTTGATCACCGTATTCTTCAGGCTTGGCAAGCTCAGCAGTGAAATCGGATCGTCGGTCTGATGAACCAGCGGGATCAGATATGACTCACCAATGGTATGAGCAATATAATCCCGGACCAGTAATTTGTCCGATAAATTGGCATAGCGCACATGGTCTCCCGTCACATATTTTCGATACAGAACTTTCTCATTGAAGAGTCTGGGTTCCCGGATATTCGGTATTCTTTTGAACTTCTGAAAGTAATAAACTTTATCCTGGTAAGACCAAGGCATTTTCTTGAACAGGTAAACAAAACCCTTTCTCAATTCTGCTTTGAGCTTCAACATGATTGACCTCATCTGTAGGTTTTGTAGTTGAGTGAGGAAAGCTGTATTTTAAGAATGACGCCATTCTTAAAGAAATAATTCATTATCGTCAGGGAAAGGAGTTCGGTGATAAATACACTCCATGCTGCCCCTGTTAATCCCCAGGCGTGGATAAAGAAGTAAGACGTGGCCAGACCAATCACGACCAGGAGAACCACTTTCACCAGTAAGTAATTGAAACCACCCTCTTTAACCATGTAGCGATACGCTACGGTGCCCATTGCTGAAAAACAGGTCGCTAGCGACAATAATGTAATGAGATTTCCTGATTGTGTGTAATCTTGCCCATACAGGCTGTTAATGATCCTGTCACCAAACAGCGTGACAACGGAGAGCATCAAAAGTGAAACTGCCATAACATAACCATTCAGTCGTGAAGCCAGTTTAACTGCCACATCCGCACGCTCTCTGAAAATTTCAGAAAAGCAGGATGTAATAAGTGCCACTGGAATAAAAATCCATGAAGCAGAGATGGTATTCGCCGCGGTAAACAGCCCCAGGTCGTGGGCCGAGCTCACCCCCAGCAAAAAGAACTGTGCGGTTTTTACCTGCACAGCAATAAACACGCTGGAAATGGCGAGTGGCAGACCCGCGTACAACAAATAACGCAGATAATTCTTACGCTTATGCTGTGGCGGCAGGCTGATAGTGTTGACCTGATAGAAGCGACTGCGCTTAATCAGATAGGGTACCAGCGTGACCGCGACCATCGAAAGTGACAACCACAGCGGACTCAGTTTGCACCAGGCGATAGTAAAACTAATGATAAAGCTCAGTATCATTCCGGTGGCATTCGCCACCGTATTCATTCGTGATTCCAGGCGGGCGTTATTGTAAACGCTAAAAACATCCTGAGTCACAAACAGGGCAGAAAAAAAAGAAGCCACAGCGAAAACAATAAAGTTTTCGCGCATCGTCAGCCAGACGTATAACAATACTGGCAGTGACAACAGCAGTAATAAATTCAGGCGCAGCGACTTCGCCACCGCCATCAGTCGCATTCCTTTCGGCGTGCTTTTACTGATGCTTTTAAAAAGAATGGTCTCAGTACCAAAAATGGCAATAGTCTGAATAATTGAAAACAGTGAGGCAGAAAATGCTATCTGGCCAAATATAACGGGGCCGAACGATTTAGCCACATAAGATGTGACAAAAATCACACCAAACACTGACACAATTTTTTCGGACATCATCCACGCCGCATTGGACATCACACTGTATTTCATCGAAGCATCCTTTGTGTTTCCCACTCACTAACCCTGCAAACCAACACATCCGTGTCCACAACTGATTCAACTACGCACAGTGGAACGCTGGCGAGAACGTAAAAACGAAAAATTTTATATTTAATGGCCTTATTGTGCCTTTTATTTTTAAAAGTCTGTTTTCTAAGCGAAGCAGTCGACCATGCTGTCGATTATGGTTTTGTATGGTCTTAATTTTTCTATGATGGCTTTCTCAATCCCTTTGACCGGGATTAAAGTTAGCACACATTTTTTTCCCTGCACGTTGGAGTTTTCCTAATTACGCCGTGGTCTTGTACTGGCATGAGACGAATCTATATCAAAAAAACCAATATCGAAAGCTATCAAAACCCTTTTGAAATAAAATAGGAGAAATCCCATGATGTTATTTCTTCATAATCCCTTAACTTAAAGCCTGCCATTCCAATCGCGTACTTTTAATCACTGCGCTAATATTTACGCAAAACAGATCCATTGATTAATGCAGTTATTCTCACTCCATTATTGTTAAGAAAGGTAATAGCATTCATGAGAAAGTCACGATATACCGAAGAACAAATCACCAGTGCCATTAAAGCTTCTGAAAACGGCATCAAAGTGAAAGAGATTTGTGAAGAACTCGGCATTTCTGAAGCCACATTCTACAGTTGGAAAAAGAAATACGCCGGACTGTCATCTGAAGAAGGCAGGAAAATCAAGGAATTGGAAGAGAAAGTTCATAGTATGGAAAGAGAGATCCAGTCCCTTTCATCTGATAAGGAGATGCTGCAAAGCGTGCTCAAGAATTTCTTTACAACCAATGACAAACGGCAAGCCGTTAATTTCCTACAGGATACCTATGACATTGGTACGCGCCGCAGCTGCCGTCTGCTGGATATCAGCCGTAGTGTTTACCATTATCCTTACAATCTTGAAAATCAATAATCAGGCAGTCGATGTGTATTATGATGCTTTAACAGGACCAAAATAAAATATTCTTTACGCTTATTGAAAAGTACAGATCGACTTTTTGATGCGGACGATTACTAATGAGTTATTTGTAACCCCGCAACAGTATTTGGCTGTATCTTCGTCACGCACCAGCTAAAACCTCAATAGCATCAAGGCTTTCAATGCGCGTTTATCTTTGCAACCAAAGATAAACGCGCCTAAAGTGAACCTGAAGTTTCTAATAATTATTTCTCTTTCTGCCAAAAAAACGTTAGCCCCCTTCACACTTCTCTTTTTTTTTATGGTTCATTAATCTCAGTTTTTTCTGATGGATGCCGCAGACGCCGCGATGCCTCTTTACACCGATTTACCTGGCCTGCCGGGCAGGGAACCGATATGCAGGACTGATGATGCAGAATTTAAAGTTTACCAACACTAATCATTTTATCCCCCTTCACGCACTCATCACCGCTGGAATCACGCCGTCGCTTATCATTAGCCAATCTGTCCCTTCCGGGTACACACCAGGGTCTGGTGATTTTATCATCAGCGAAGTTAAGTTAAGGATGGTCTGTGGCTGAGAAAGCCGTCTCAAAAATGAAGATTTTCACATTCAGTAGACGGGATTCACTGTACAAAAAAAAGGATTTGTTGATTAGCGATTATTCTTATAGCCGAACAATCGCGACCTGTGCCAGACGGGGCAGCGGGCTGGCAGGGATTAAAACCCCATTGCTGCGCTGCAAAGAGTGACGAAGATCACATTGTGGCGAAGAAAATAGGCAAAACCGGGCCACAGAGGATTGCGTTGCTCTTCCGGCGATAGTGGGACTTTCATCGCCCGGAAGAGGAAAATTTAATCGCGAATTTTCAAGGGGTTTACTACCGGTTCTGGCTTGATACGCATTGCGCTGACGACGCCCACCATCAGACACAAAATGCCGCACAGCGTCAGCACCGGCGGCCAGGCCTGACGTAATAAGAAGGTATACGCCAGACCGGCCAGGATCTCGAAAACAATCAGCGGCCCCACCAGCACCGTCGGTAAACGCTGGCTGGCTTCATTCCAGCACAGCGTGCCCAGCCAGGAGCACAACAGTGCAATCGCCAGCATCAGCGCGATAAAAACCCCGGGCCGCGGGCCAAACGGCAGCGAAAATCCAGGCTGGGTCAGGTGCAGCTGCCCCATGACCAGCAGGTATCCGAGCAGCGCCATCGGCAGCGTGGCCAGTCCCTGTGCGGTAGCCCAGGTGGCCGGACGGATCGCATTTTTCCGCAACCAGCGGGCATTGCGCAGCGGATACCACGTCCAGCACGCCACGGCGATGAAAGCCAGCGCGACTCCGCTGAGGTAGCGCCACAGGTCCGGTGGATGCGCCGCGCCGTTCAGTTCAGCCACGTTCACACAAACCAGGCCCACAATAATCAGCACCAGGGCCGGGAATAACTTACCCCAGCGTAACTGGCCCTCATCCCGGCCATAAAACAAATTGGCACTGACGGCGATCACCACCGGGAGTGTGCCGATAATCATCGTCGACACTGGCGCGCCGGTACGCTGTATCGCCGTGGCCAGGCAGGCGTAATAAAGCAGATTGCCCACCAGTGTCAGCTTGATCACCTCCTGCCAGTCGCGGCGGGTCAGGGCCGCCAGACGATGGCGGTCCTGCCAGGCCAGCGGCAGGGCAATCAGCCCAAACGCCAGATAGCGGCCCATTGATTGCAGGGTGCCGGGATAATCCGGCACCATCAGCGGCCCGACAAAAATCAGGCCCCACATCAGCCCTGCACTGAGGGCAAAGAAAATTCCAGTGAGCATTGTCCACTCCGGACAGCAAGAAAACCCCATTATGGGGGAAGGTAAGACCGGGAGATTGTAGCAAATTGCGGTCAGCGGACAGCGGCCCGCACCTGCTGCTGATAGCGGCCAGGGGTAATGCCATAGCGGGCGGCGAAGCTGCGGGTCAGATGCGCCTGATCGGTCAGGCCCACCGCCGCCGCGACATCAGCCGCCGGCAGCCCGGCACGGAGTAGCTGGCTGGCCTGATACAGGCGAAATGCCATCAGCATCTGATGTGGGGTGACGTGATAGTGGGCTTTAAACTGCCGCTGAAAGTGAAAGGGACTGAGAGAGACCAGCGCCGCCAGCTCGTCGAGAGTAATCCGCTGACTGAGGTTGGCGCGCAGATAGTCGCGAACACTATCAAAGCGATGCCGCGGCTCCGGCGCTAGCGGACGCGCGATGCGGGCATGAGGACGCAGCAAATCGCACAAGGTCAACAGTAACCCATCCAGGGCGAGGGGATCGTCAGTCTGCCACAGGCTGCCGAGCAGATAAGAGAGCTGTCGGGCACGCAAGGGATCGTGACACACTGCCTGCTCAAACCACCAGTCCGGCTCGCCGGTCAGCGCCGCCAGCCGCTGTGGTTCAATGTAGATCATGCGGTACTGCCAGCCGCCCTCGGTGGCGGATTCCCCGGTATGCAGCTCGTCCGGGTTCATCAGGACCAGAGAGTCAACCGGGGCAAGGTGCTGTACACCACGATAACGAAAGCGCTCGGCCCCACGATCGATAGTGCCAATGCCAAACGCTTCATGGGTGTGGGGCTCAAACGCATAGCGGGTGATATGGGCGCGATAGAGCTCAACGCCCTGCCGCCCCGAAAGGTGGCGGAAGCGGGCGCGATCCTGCTCATCACTGAACTGCTCAGGCACTCCGTCCATTGCCACCCCCGCCAAATCACATCAGGCCGTCAGCTTACGATCTTTACCTGATGCGATCCAGACGGCTTATATCAGACCTTCGGCCTTCATTGCACGCTGTACGGCAGGACGCGCACCTACCCGGGCGGCGTAAGCCTGCAGATCGGGCCAGCCATCGAGGGAAAAGCCCACCACCCGGCTCCAGCCGAGCACGGTGAACAGGTAGGCATCGGCCACCGTAAATTGCTCACCCTGCAGCCAGGTTTTTCCGGCCAGCGCGGAAGACAGCCAGTCGAGGCGCTTATTCAGTCCAGCCACGGTCGCCTGCTTCCAGTCTGCCGTTTGCGCCGGGTTAAACAGCGCGCCCATCGGCTTATGGAGTTCAGTAGAAATAAAGCTCAACCACTCCAGCACTCTGTAACGATCTGCACTCCCTGCCGCCGGGATCAGACCCGCTTCTGGCTTCAGATCGGCGACATACTGCGCGATGACCGTCCCTTCCGTCATCAGGCTGCCGTCATCCAGTAACAGCGCAGGAATGTAACCTTTACTGTTGATGGTAACAAAGTCGCTACCGGATTCGGTTTTTTTGGTTTTCAGGTCAACTTTTTCCAGCGTAAAGGTCGCCCCGACCTCCTCCAGAACGATATGTGGGGAGAGCGAGCAGGCACCCGGGGTATAGAACAGTTTCATCAGTCGTAATTCCTTTTAAATTCACGAGGGTCAGAGTACGCGACTCATCTTACGCCGATGTTGGCCGTTGATGCCACACTGGCGTGTCTGGCGCAAAATTAAACGCCAGCTTAACCGCCGTGCTGACTGAGGGCGTGGCCTGACCGGCATTGATGCGCCATTTATTTTCCGCGTGCTTCAATGCTGTCAACTCCACAGGGACAGGTTAAAACATCATGTCAGAAACACTGGTCATCCCCCGTCATACTGACGGGCTTTCGCTTTTTCTGGCTCTGCTGAACGGCGGCGTTATTCCGGGTGCGATCTGGGAAAAACCATCCTGGCGCGCCAAATTCCTTGCGCGTTCGCTGGCGTGGCCTCTGGCAAGTGCGCAGCACATGCATCAGATCGCCTCCCGGCCCACAATGCGTCAGGCGCTGGATCTGCAACCGATGCTGCCGGGTAAAATCCACCGGCCTTACCTGTACCTGGGGCTGTCCGCCGCACAGCGTGGAGCGGTGCTGAGCCAGCATTATGACTTCCTGCAACAGCTTACCCACCCTGGCCTGCGCAACGCGATGCTGTCGGCCCAGCCCACGGAGCTGGCCAGCTTCACCGGCAAGGAGGGAGAACAGTTTCAGATCACCCTGACCTGTAACGGACGCTGTGAGCGTGAAGGCGAAGTGAATATGCTGTTGCACTGCGACGGCACGGTACTGGCTATTCTGACCTTCGCGGTAACAGACCATCAGGGACTGCCGATGCTGGTGATCGGCGGGATCCAGGGCGCAAGCAGCAGCACGCCGCACGAGCGGATCCGGGCTGCAACCAAGTCCTGCTATGGGCTGTTCCCCAAACGCGTGCTGATGGAGGGGCTCTCGCTGCTGGCACGGGCGACCGGGATCAGTGCGATCAGGGCAGTGAGCGACCGGGGCCACACCTACCGCAGCCTGCGCTACCGCTTTAAAAAGAAGGATGTTTTTCTGGCGAGCTATGACGAATTCTGGCAGTCATTAAACGCGGAACGGGTTTCCCCGGCGCTATGGCAGTTGCCGCTGGTATTCAGTCAGAAGAGTATGGATGAAATCCCCAGTAAAAAGCGCGCGGAGTATCGCCGCCGCTATGAACTACTGGAGGTCATCCGCCAGCAGTTCGCCCGTTTCCACTGAGGATGATTACGGCGCGGTGGTCTCCTGCTCGACATCGTCGATCTTCCAGCCATCGCGTTCGTGAAGCAGCGTGACCAGCAGATGCTGCTGGTCACCGGGGTCACGCCCCAGGGTGACATCCCCCGTTGCCCGGTTACCGTTTAACGTAAAACGGCTGACACTGACGTTATTGACCCAACCATCACTGTAGTCCTGATCCTGTAAAAAATAGTCATCATCCATGCCATCCGGGCTTTTAATCAGCAGATTGATTTTTTCCAGCAGACGCTGCGTCACGTATTCGTTAAGTAACGGATCGTGTTCATCAATCGGGCTCTCTTCTTTATTCAGTGCCGTCAGATACCAGTTGTAAAACGCCAGGCTGGTTCCCTGGGGATCGTCATTATGTGCTGCCGCCGCTGCCTGAAAAGCAACGAGCGAAACCACCAGCATCAGCAACCACTTTTTCATGCAAACCGCTCCGGATAACACCGCTATTCATTTTCCCAACCAGAACCCGTCAGGTTGCCAGTGATTGTATTGAATTTATCCGGCTAATCCAGCCTCCGTTCCCCTGTTTACCTGCTTATTTAGTAAATGTTTATCGCAGGCCAGACAGACAGGCATGACCCCCGTCATGCCCAGTGCTTTTTCTTACTGGTTTTACCAATGCCCGGATTACAGGCGTTAGTGGGGTCAAGTTGATGGAAGTGATGCTGATGAGCATCGGAAGCGTGATACAGATGCCCGATGTTATGTTCTGCCGGGTACTTTGCTCCGCGCTGGTCAAGATAGTCCAGCACCGCCGCTTTGAACTGTGCGCCATCCACGCCCGGTTTCAGAATATAGTCCTGATGGTTCACCAGACAGAAGAAGTGACCACAGCAGGACGCTTCCAGTACCTGATCCTGCAGTGCTGGCGGCAGGCGGATCAACCACTGGTCGTCATTACGACGCAGCGCAATGTCAAAGGCGATCAGTCGTTCATCGGTGCTGATACCGGCATGTTCGCAGTAAAACACCGTACAGGCACCCACGCCAAAGCGGACCAGAAACGCATCCTGCTGCTCCGCGTCCGTACAATGGAACCAGTCGCCGTTGCGTGAAGCAAAGAACGTGGTGAGCAGACGACTCATTTGCGCCACCTCCGGCCGGGCCAGCTTAATCATCAGATGATGCTCATAACGGCGATGATAAGAGAGCAGGCGCGGGGCAACGGTTGACGGCGTGATGCGATTGCCCCACTGGATCAGCCGGTCGACAGTATTGGCTGGCAGGATCCTGAGCTTTTTCACCCGCGCATCCCACTGCGCCTTTTTGCGCATCAGCCCCGGCAGCGCCGCCGGCCCCAGCCGTTTGATCGACAAAAACATATGACGGGCATAGCGCAGGGTCAGGCGAAACGCGTTGCGGTGAATGTATTCCGCCTGGATTGGCAGCGTGTCGAGCCGTTCGATCAGATAGCGACGCAGGTCGAGCAGTACCTGCTCATCATTGGTGCCGATGTAGAAGGTGTCTTCCTGCGGCGTGGCGTCGAAAGTGGCCAGACGTACGGCAAAGACGATCACCTTGCCGGCACAGCCCGCACTGTCGTGCAGATACTGCGGGTTGCCGTTGAAGCGCGTGGGCGTGGTGGCATCGACATCTTTGATCACCGCCGCGTAGTCGTCGGCCCAGGTTTTCCCTTCCCAGTCCGGCGCGGTGCCGGTGGTATAGTCTCCGGCTTCCAGCCGGGCGATCATCTCTTCCGGGGTCTGGCCCAGATCAATACCGAGGTGGTTGATCAGATGCAGCTGGCCGCGATCGTCAATCTGCGCAAACAGCGACTTTTCGGTAAACGCCGGGCCGCGCTGCAGCAGCGAGCCACCGGAGTTATTGCAGATCCCCCCCACCACCGACGCGCCAATGCAGGAGGAGCCGATCACGGAATGCGGCTCTTTCTGCCACGGCTTCAGGCTCTCTTCCAGCTCCGTCAGGGTACTGCCGGGGAAGGCAATCACCTGCTGCGCATTGTCGATGACCTGAACGCCTTTAATATTGCGCGTGCTGACAATCACCACCGGACGGTCATAGTCATCACCGTGCGGCGTCGAGCCACCGGTCACCCCGGTATTGGACGCCTGCATCAGGATAATGGCATCGTTTTGCTGACAGACTCTGAGCACCTGCCACAGCTGCAGCAGCGTTACCGGCAGCACCACCGCCAGTGCGTCGCCGTGACCCACGCGAAAACCTTTGCAGTAATAGGCCTTACGTTCACCGTCAGCGATCAGATGGTCTGAGCCGACGAGGTCGCTCAGTTGTTGCAGGATCAGAGAATGTTGCATTCAGGGTGCCGCTCCATAGCGCATTTTTAGCAGCATCGATTGTACCCGAGGGGCTGGCGCCAGGGCCAGCGCCGGCGGCGTGAAAATCGGTCAGGTTGCTGATCGCGGCGAAAAGCCCATAACGGAAATCGATCGTAACGCCAGCCTGCCGATCTTTTTTTCGCACGCGTCTGTCGGCAAAAAATGAATAAATAGTTAACTTTTTATTAACCTGTAGGAAACGCTTTTTTATGCATCCTCTATGCAATTTAACTGCATATAAAAATATTTTACCCTGTTTTTCAGAAAGTTGAATGTGATCAAAAAGTGAATAATTTGTCTATACACCTGTGTTGACTTTGTTACAGCGCAGCGCCAGCATGAACGCCACGTACCTGTCCCCCCGACGTATTGCCCTGATTGTCACCCGTTTCAGTGAGGGCTGTGTCTGCTAACAAGAACGGATTGAGAGGATGCCATGTCTGACCCAAAGGATGCGCCGCAGCACCTGCATCGCGGACTCAGTTCGCGCCATATTCAGCTGATTTCGCTGGGCGGCGCTATCGGCACCGGGCTGTTTATGGGGGCGGGAAAAACCATTGCGGTGTCCGGCACCTCCATTCTGATCACCTATATTGTGGTCGGCTTCTTTATGTATATGGTGATGCGGGCAATGGGCGAGCTGTTGCTGAGCCGTCTGGATTACCGTTCGTTTGCAGATTTTGTTTCCGACTACCTTGGTCCAAAGGCGAGCTTCTTCCTCGGCTGGTCATACTGGCTGAGCTGGGTGGTGACCTGTATTGCCGATGTGGTGGTCTGCGGTGGCTACATGCAGTACTGGCTGCCGACGCTGTCGCCGTGGATCCCGGCGCTGTTGACGCTGGGGCTGCTGTGCCTGTTTAACCTGCTGTCGGTGAAGATGTTTGGCGAAGCCGAGTTCTGGTTTGCGATTATTAAAGTTATTGCCATTATTGCGCTGATCGTCACCGGCTTCTGGATGATCGCCCGCGGCTGGACGTCACCGGATGGCGTGACCGCTTCGCTGGACAACCTCACGGACACGGCGGTGTTTATGCCACACGGCATCGTCGGCTTCTTCGCCGGATTCCAGATCGCGATTTTCTCCTACACCGGCATTGAACTGCTGGGCACCATGAGTGCAGAAACCCGCTCGCCGGAGAAGGTATTGCCGCGGGCGATCAGGGCGATCCCGCTGCGCATCATTATCTTTTACGTGCTGTCGATGGTGGTGATCATCGCCGTGACGTCCTGGCCGCACATCTCGCCGGACACCAGCCCATTCGTGACGCTGTTTGCCAAAGCCGGGCTGCCCGCAGCCGCCGCCGTGATCAACTTTGTGGCGCTGACCTCGGCGATGTCCTCCGCCAACAGTGGGGTCTACTCCAGCACCCGCATGCTGTATGGCCTGTCGCTGGAACAGCACGCCCACTGGCAGTTCCGTATTCTGTCGCGCACCACGCGGATCCCGGTCCGCAGCCTGATGTTTTCCTGCTTTTGCATGTTAAGCGGCACGCTGTTGCTGTTCCTGGTGCCCAACGTGATGACGCTGTTTACCGTGGTGTCTACACTGGCAGCGATTCTGGTGATTTATACCTGGGGAATGATTCTGGTGGCGTATCTGGTGTATCGCAGGCGCAGCCCGGCCCTGCACGAGCGCTCGGCGTTTAAAATGCCCGCCGGGATTGTGATGAGCTGGCTGACGCTGCTGTTTTTTCTGTTCTCACTGGTGGTAATGGTCTTTGACCCGGATACGCTGACCGCGCTGTGTGCGATGCCGCTGTGGTTTATCCTGCTGGCGTGGTTCTGGCGGGTGAAACAGCGGCGTGAACAGCAAAATGTTGTTACGGCGTCGTAGGGGCGACCCTTTTTCTGGTCGCCCCGTGCCGGTGACGGACACTGCCGGGCGGCCCCGATCAGCATGGCCACCCGGTAAAACATTCACGATCCGATGTTACAGCACACCCTGAGCCAGCATTGCATCCGCCACTTTAACGAACCCGGCAATATTCGCGCCGTGGACGTAGTGGGTCTGCCTGCCTTCCCCGCCGTGCTCCACGCAGGCGTGATGAATATCCAGCATGATGTGTTGCAGACGAATATCAACCTTCTCCGCTTTCCAGCTCAGACGTGCCGCATTCTGCGCCATCTCCAGGCCAGAAGTGGCTACGCCACCGGCATTTGCCGCTTTGCCCGGCGCAAAGAGTACACCCGCCTCAAGGAACACATCGGTCGCCGGGATAGTGGTCGGCATATTGGCCCCTTCCGCCACGGCTTTCACGCCGTTAGCAATCAGCTGACGTGCCGCCGGCAGATCAAGCTCATTCTGCGTCGCGCACGGTAAGGCGATATCGACCGGCACGCTCCACGGCTGCTGCCCGGCAAGGTAAACCAGGCCACGTTCACGCGCATAATCTTCCACGCTGCCGTAACGCACGTTTTTGATCTCCGCCAGCAGCGCCAGCTTTTCCGGGGTAAACCCGGCTTCGTCTACCACCGTTCCGCGTGAATCAGAAGCCGTCAGCACGCGCGCGCCCAGCGCCATCGCTTTTTCAATGGCGTACTGCGCCACGTTACCGGCACCGGAGACCGCAACGGTACTGCCTTCAAAGCCCAGCCCGTGACGTTTCAGCATCGCATCGGTGAAGTAGACCAGACCGTAGCCGGTGGCTTCCGGGCGGATCAGGCTGCCGCCGAATGACAGGCCTTTGCCGGTAAACACGCAGGCGGTATTATTCGACAGCTTCTTCATCATTCCGGCCATAAAGGCTACTTCACGGCCCCCCACACCAATATCCCCCGCAGGCACATCGGTATCCGGGCCCAGGTGGCGGTAAAGTTCTGTCATCAGCGCCTGGCAGAAGCGCATCACTTCCGCCTGGCTTTTCCCTTTCGGATTAAAGTCCGACCCGCCTTTACCGCCGCCCATCGGCAGGGTGGTGAGGGCATTTTTAAACGTCTGCTCAAAGCCGAGGAATTTCAGAATCGACAGGTTTACCGACGGATGGAAGCGCATCCCGCCTTTATAGGGGCCAATGGAGGAGCTGAACTGCACGCGCCATGCCCGGTTCACCTGCACCTGACCGCGATCGTCCGTCCAGGCAACGCGGAACTGGATCAAACGTTCCGGCTCGACCAGACGCTCCAGCAGGCTTTGCTCCTGATACTGCGGGTGTCGTTCCAGGAACGGCCACAGTGACGTGAACACCTCGCGCACGGCCTGCAGATATTCCGGCTGGTGAGGATCGCGCTGCTGAACGGAGGTGAGAAACGACTCAAGAGAGTGAAAAGCTGTCATGACTAATTCCTTGTGCGTAATGTTCTGGCCCTGATGTTGTTTAGTATTGTTAGGGTAATCAGAGGGATGATGTTGTTCCTCTGCGACTATATCACCGGCTTTCGGTGGTACAACAAAAAACTTATGACCCGAAATATAGCTAAAAAACGGGTGAAACTGCCGCAGGCGGCGGAAAACCTGAGCTGATGCAAGGAATTCCCACGCATCACCATAAGAAAAAGTTATCACCAAGCCGCCATCATCACTGTTGTTGATTGCCCGGTCAGAAAAGCAAAAACGGACCGCTGAATAAATATCTGCCGAAAAAAGAAAAGATGACACTTTTATTACAGCGCAAACAAACGACAGTAATTGTATTTATTTAAGCCGCAAGACAGCCTGTGGCGTCATTATTTATGTATAAATGTAAACTTAATAAATGCGGCTTGCCGCATCGTAATTGAGTGTGATTTCATCAACCCTCCACAAATTGTGCTTTACCACCTGAGAAAATAATGATGAGCAATCACAATGAAAATAATCAGGAAAAGCCGATCGGATTATTACTGATTAATGAAAACGCCCGTAACGGGAAAGCGAATAAACAGCAGGCATTATCCCTGCTGACCGCCGGAGGCATTCAGGTGATTGAGCCCGGGCCCGGCGATCGCCGTAACAGTAGCGAGATTATTCTCGACTATGCCGACCGCATCGATCTGGTTATTGTCGGCGGCGGTGACGGCAGCCTGAATGCCGCCGCGAGAGGCCTGATGCACAGCGGGCTGCCGCTGGGCGTACTGCCGCTGGGCACCGCCAATGATTTTGCCCGCACGCTCGGTATTGCGAATAACCTGAGTCAGGCCGTCAGGGTGATTGCCACCGGGCACCAGCGCCCCGTCGATCTGGGTGAGGTCAACGGCCACCTGTTTTTTAACGTTTCCAGCATCGGTTTTTCCGCCACGCTGGCACACCATTTAACGGCCGAGTCCAAAAAACGCTGGGGGACATTTGGCTATGCACTGGCGGCCTTCCGGCTGCTGAAGCAGAGCCGTCCGTTCAGCGCCACGCTGGAACATGACGGCATCGTAGAGAAAGTAAAAACCGTGCAGGTTTCCGTTGGCAACGGCCGCTTTTACGGCGGGGGAATGACGGTGGAACAGAGCGCCGCCCCGGATGACGGCCGGCTGGACGTGTACAGCCTGGAGGTGGCGCACTGGTGGGAAATGATAGCCCTGCTGCCCGCACTCCGGCGAGGAACGCACGGTCGCTGGCGTAAGGTGCGCACCCTGTCCACCACCGCCATGACGCTGAGCACGCGCCGCCCCCATGATATTAACGCCGACGGCGAACTGATTGGGCAGACGCCCGCCCGGTTTACCATTAAGGCACATGCAATAACTGTTTTTGCCCCGTCCTGAGCAACATCTGATAAAGGTTTAATAAGGGTTAATATGATGAATAAATTTAGCATTCTGGCCTTAACGGCAATGATGACGTTAATTACCGCCTGTGACGATGCGACCAAAGAAAATATTAAAGAAGAAGCGGATAAACGCACAAACAGTCTGGTGGAGTCGGCACAAACCCAGTGGGATGAAACCAGAAAGCAGGCGACGGACCTGGCCGATGCTAAAGTGGCAGAACTGAATGCGGCGCAGCCCCTGGAAGACGCCAGGAAAAAAATGGATGAACTGGGGGAGATGAAGCTGTCTGATTTGATTTCGGGCGGTGGGGAAGAGAAAGAGGGTGAGGAAGGGGAAGAGGCGGAGAATAATTAACGGCCGGTAAAGACACCTTCAGCCCGTCAGGGACGGCCAGACTGTAAGCAGACTCTTAAAGATCGCAGCCAAATAATATTGTCACCGGCACGCCGGCTGATGGGCGGGTGATGAACGGTTGCCTGGTGCTGACGACGGAAATACCGCCACCGGAGCCGGAATTGATGCAGGCCAGCGCTGCCCTAAGCTCTCGGCCCGTAAGCAGCGGGAACTGATGGACGTGATTCAGGTCATGGCGAAGCCGCAGAGGCGGGGCGGTAGCTGACCGGACAACAAGCAAAAAAATCCCGGCGCGATGGCCGGGATTGATGGGGTTACTCTGGATTGGATGGAGGCGATTTACGGGCTTTTCGCTCGTCTATTTTGGCAAAGATCCATATTCTTGCTCCTGATGCTATCCCAATAATTAAACTTACAGCAGATAGATAGCTCAAGGACTTTTTGGAGAAATCAATTTTACCTGAGGTAACTAGTTCGATAATTACATTGTTAACCAAGAAGATAAATGCGAAAAAGCAAAAGCCGTAGTAAATTGTGCTTAAAAGGAAAGCAGTAAATGTTGCTCTATTCTGCCTATTTTTAATTTTCATTAATTTTATCCTTAACCTTATTGCTTATTATTTCTCCCCCGATGCCACCAAACAGATCATTTATTTCCCCAGGGAAAGGAGCTAACTCCCCGAACTTTCCTCCTGCCCAAGCCCCTAAAGCAGCACCACCAACAGATCCTATGTCAGGCCCATCAGTAAACACCGAGCCACCTGCTGCCATTCCGACGTTCTGCCAGACCCCGCGCCCCGGTGCTAATGCTCCTGTAATTCCTGTCGAGAGACTTCCCTTATAATCCCAGGTTTTATTTTCATTTCCAGGCTGACTCAGATCGAACCACTGATAAGAGCCATTGGCGATTTCCGCTATTACTGCACCGCCCACAGCTTTACCCACCGATGCCGCTGGACCTAAATAAGCAGCTCCTGCAATCAATACGCCATCCTTATACCCATTCACGATAACTTTGGTGATATTCGCACCTTCCGGTAAATCACCCTGCGCCAGCTTATCTAATCCAGCCTGTTTCTGTTCCGGCGTCAGATTGTTATCCTGGGCGTACTGGTCCCATGATGCCACCGCCTGACCATAATTCATCAGGCCCGTTGGCAGACTCAGTGCATTATTCTCAACCGCATTCTTACCCGTC
>NZ_BCTN01000020.1 GCF_001571305.1 Erwinia persicina NBRC 102418
CCTGGTGCGCGAGCACAGCGGCGCGTACGGCATGGGCGTGGATTATGCCTATACGCTGGTTCATAAAGCCCCGGCCCGCAAAGCCTGATGACCTGGCCCCCTGCGGGGGGCCATAAAGGAGCGCGTCGTGGACTATCCCCACCAGCCTGAACATATCACCCTGGTCATTACGCATCGCCTGTTGCCCGGCAAGCAGGCTGACTATCAACGCTGGCTGGAAGCCATTATGCCGCAGGCCGCGCTGTTCCCCGGGCACCTGGGCGTCAACGTCCTGCGGCCGGTACATGGAGAAATGACCTGGACCATACTGGTCAGATTCGACAATCTGGATAATCTTTATCAGTGGCTGAACTCAACGCAGCGTGCGGCGCACGTGGCGGCGCTGGGCGGGTTGCTGGCGGGGAACGAGCATATTGAAATGCGCCCCGGCGCGGCGTTCTGGTTTACCCCGGCCGATCCGGCGCGGGCGGCACCAAAGCAGTGGAAGCAGTTTCTGGTCACCCTGGCGGTGATTTTCCCCTCCACCAATCTGGTTCCCTGGTTCTGGGGGGCGGTGTTGCCCGTCAGCAAAGGAACGCTGTGGGGACATTTTCTCAACGATGCCTGCGTGGTCGGCCTGGTGGTGTATCTGTGGATGCCAGCGATAACGCGTCTTTTAAAAAACTGGCTGTCCCCGCGCGGGAAAATCAGCCCGGAGAGTAATGATGAATAATGCCTCATTGATTCTGACCCACGGTAAGTTCCACACCGTTGACCGTGAAAACCCGCTGGCAACGGCGGTGGCGATAAAAGACGGTAAATTCCTCGCGGTAGGCAGCGAAGCGGAAGTGATGCAGTTTGCCGGGGACGACACCCGGGTGGTGGATCTGCAGGGCCACACCGGGATCCCGGGCCTGAACGACTCGCACCTGCATCTGATCCGTGGCGGGCTGAACTACAACCTGGAACTGCGCTGGGAGGGGGTGCCGTCGCTGGCTGATGCCCTGCGGATGCTGAAAGAGCAGGCGCTGCGTACGCCTAATCCGCAGTGGGTACGCGTGGTCGGCGGCTGGAACGAATTCCAGTTTGCCGAGCGCCGCATGCCAACGCTGGATGAGATCAACGAAGCGGCCCCGGATACGCCGGTGTTTATTCTGCACCTTTACGATCGTGCGCTGCTTAACCGCGCCGCCCTGCGCGTGGTGGGCTATACCAAAGACACGCCAAACCCGCCGGGGGGCGAGATCCAGCGCGACGGTAACGGCAACCCGACGGGAATGCTGATCGCCCGTCCCAATGCGATGCTGCTGTACTCCACGCTGGCAAAAGGGCCGAAGCTGCCGCTGGAACAGCAGGTGAACTCCACCCGTCAGTTTATGCGCGAGCTGAACCGGCTGGGGCTGACCAGCGCTATCGATGCGGGCGGCGGTTTTCAGAACTACCCGGATGATTACGCGGTGATCGGCGAACTGCACGAGAAAAAACAGCTGACGGTGCGCATCGCCTATAACCTGTTTACCCAGCGTCCCGGCCACGAGCTGGAAGATTTTGAGCGCTGGACCGACATGCTGAAACCGGGTCAGGGCACGGATTTCTACCGTCATAACGGCGCAGGCGAAATGCTGGTGTTCTCTGCTGCCGACTTCGAGGATTTCCTCGAGCCGCGCCCTGACCTGGCCCCCGGTATGGAAGATGAGCTGGAGCGCGTGGTGCGTCATCTGGTCGAGCACCGCTGGCCGTTCCGCCTGCACGCCACCTATAACGAGTCGATCAGCCGCATGCTGAACGTCTTTGAGAAAGTGAACCGTGAGATCCCGTTCAACGGCCTGCACTGGATTTTCGACCATGCCGAAACCATCACTGAAGCCAATATTGAGCGGGTGAAAGCGCTGGGCGGCGGGATTGCGGTACAGCACCGTATGGCGTTTCAGGGTGAATATTTTGCCGAGCGCTACGGCCATGAGGCGGTGAAGCAGACGCCGCCGGTAGCGAAAATGCTGGAAGCCGGGGTCCCGGTGGGGCTGGGCACCGACGCCACCCGCGTGGCCAGCTATAACCCGTGGACGGCGCTGTACTGGCTGGTATCCGGCCGCACCGTTGGTGGCATGGCGATGTATGACACCCAGGCGCGTCTGGATCGCGAAACGGCGCTGATGCTGTGGACACAGGGCAGCGCCTGGTTCTCCAGCGAGCAGGGGAAAAAAGGCCAGATTAAAGTCGGGCAGCTGGCTGACCTGGCGATCCTTTCGCAGGACTATTTCAGCGTCAGCGAAGAGGCGATTAAAGGCATTGAATCGGTACTGACCGTGGTGAATGGCGATGTTGTGTATGCGGCAGGACGCTTCAGCCCGCTGTCACCGCCGCCGGTACCGGTTCTGCCGGAGTGGTCGCCGGTGGTGACGACGCCGGGCCACTACCGCAGCGCCCCGCCGCTGGCGAACGGGCGTGTGGCCTTTGCCTCACAGCCGCATCAGTGCAGCGGTTCCTGTGGTGTACACCGCCACTCGCACGATGTCGCGCGCCGCTCCGGCGTGCCGGTGTCGGATGATAATGCCTTCTGGGGGGCGCTGGGCTGTTCCTGCTTCGCGTTCTGAGGATAAGCAGGCGTAAAACTGAAGCTATACGCGAGAGCGTATAGCTTTTTTTTGGGCTCATTTATGGTCTTTTTTACCAATTAAATGAGTGAGTAAGATTAACGTTGAGCTACAAAAAAAGCGATTTTGCCACAGAGAAAATTCAGACCATTTCGGTACTACTCAACGAACTGAAAAATGAGTTTGCCGCAGATGAGCGCAGCGGGTCCACCTTTGCCGCGCAGCATAAGATTGATTCGTTTGCCGGGTTTGGTATGCAGCTTAATGAGCGGCGTAAAGCGCTGGGTATCGATCTCTACACACTTGAGTTACAAACCGGGATATCCACTTCCACGCTGAAACGCCTGTTTAAAGATCCTGAACAGGTCAAGTTCGGCAGCGTTTATGCCGTGGCCGAAGCGCTGGGGATGAAGCTATGCGCCGTCGTTTGACCGTCTGGCTGTATGGCGAGCCGGTGGGATGGCTGACGCAGAACGATGAGGGCTATCTGTTCGAGTATCGCCCGGATTATGCCGGGCCTCCGCTCTCATTAAGCCTTCCGGTGGATAAAAAACGTTTTCCACGCAACACATTGCATCCTTATTTTGCCTCATTAGCCCCCGAAGGCTGGTTAAAACGGCGTTACAGCCAATTGCAAAAAATCGATGAACAGGATCTGCTCGGGATGCTGCTGCATAACGGGGAGAATCTGATTGGCGCGGTAAGACTGAGTGTAGAGGAGCCACGATGACCACATGCAGGATATTGATGACCCCGCTGAAAAGTGAACGGGAACGTGCTCTGGGCTATGCGACAAAGGGCCTGAAAATGCTGACGGGTTTAGCCCGGGTTGAGCCACAGCTGACATTTACCCGTGCGCAGTTCGTGCAGTATCTGCCAAAAGAGCAGCAGGGAATGAGTATTTCTGGCTACCAGCCAAAACTGCAAATGGTGCTGGAGGACGGGGCGTTTGCGGTGGTGGAGAGTAAAGGAAACTATATTCTCAAACCCTCACCGGTGGATTTTCCACAGCTGGCGGAGAACGAATATGCCACCATGACGGTGATGGCGCGGCTGGGATTCGATGTACCGCCACACGGCCTGTTACCCTTTAAGCCCGAGAATGACGGCGATGATCTGGAATATGCTTTTGTGATCCGTCGCTTTGACCAAGAGGGTGAGAAAGACGTGGCCGCCGGATTTAACACCCAATATGGCGAATATCTTGGGATGGATTTTTTGGTTCTCGGTCAGAGCATGGGGCTGAGTGAAAGGCTGGCCAGTGCGCTGCTTAAGAGATTGCTAAAAGAGCAGGCAGTGGTTGAATCCACCTACCGTGACTCGTTTATGCAGGCAGACGCCGTGGCGGCGGTGCTGCGGTGTTATCGTCAGCGCCTGAGCCGTTTACAAATTCTGGATGAGCCTGCTTTGGGATAGGTGCGCTTCACGCCGCGCTATGGCACCTTCAGCGCAGCGATCGCCGGGTCGTGATAGTTCTCATCAATCTTAATACCCGCTGCCCGCAGCTTCTCTTCCTGTTCTGCCCGCGCTTTCGCCATGGTTTTCAACAGCGCAGGTAACAGCGTTTTCCAGCGGTGACGATCCTCATACGGAAAATAGTCCTGATACGTCTGCTGCTCACTGCGGAACACCAGCGTGTACAGGTAAGTGCCGCGTTCCTCAGGGGCGGTGTCGCTGTTCTGACGCTGTACCCGCAGGGTCAGGTATTCATTACCGCGATAAAAATACCAGTCCGCTAAAAAGGGCAGCGCCCGCCACTGTGCGTTATTAACAGGCCATGACGGATCGTTAAACGGCGTTGTGAGGCTGGATGTGGTCATCACCTGTTCAATCCGCGCGGCGTTCGCCACTTCGGACCCCGGCAGCCGCGGTTCATCCTGCATAATAAAACGCTGCCATCCGGCGGTCTGAAGGCGGCCAACCAGTTGATAGAACCACGTGCGACTCTCCGCCAGCAGGCTGTCTTCCGGCAGGCCGAGGGGGTAGAGGTTAATCTCATCAAAACGGTTGTGGTTCTCTTTGTAGACCGGGGCGGTGAAAGAGAACACCCCGTCGATAGTGAAAGGGCGATCGCCGCCGAGGATCAGATTAAGCGTATTGCCGCTTTGCGAGGGCTTGGTGAAATTATACCAGCACATCGTGTCGTCACAGTCGCGGGTCAGGTCGTCGCCCAGCGCGGACTGCATGTCGTCTGTGGCATCGCCCAGCCACACCTTAACGGTGCGGGTCACTGGCGCACTGGCGTTATCACAGCCTGAAAGTAGTGCGATGAGACAAAGCAGTAACGATTTCATCGTTAACTCTCCCGGAACGGCCATCAGCCCTGTTCTGCTTTCAGCAGCGCTAACAGCTCTTTATCGTTGAGGTGAAAGGTCAGTTTTTCCGGCAGCGGGCGTTCAAAGTCGCGCAACCCGCTTAATGAATAGAAAAAGTTGCTGTCGTAAAAGGCATTAATCGCCGCCAGCTCCGGCATCAGATTCAGCATCGGATCCGTGGGGCGATAGCCGGCACGCACGCGGGCCAGCGACTCAAGGGGTTCGCTGCAGGCATCACATCCCAGGTTTATCCCTTTTGCCCACAGGCGGTAAGCGTCTAAACGATGCCCCTCCATCCAGGCCAGTTTGCCGAGGCTGGCATACGCCGGGGCGTACCCCTGCTTAACGGCACATTCCAGCAGGGATTTCGCCAGCGGATGCATCGCCCTGGCCTGGGGAACAAGGGTTCCCCCGATCAGCGTCATCGCCTGTGGGCTGCCGCGATCGACGTCGGTCGACAGCAGGCGGTACATCGTCTTGTAGTCACGGCCGTAAAGTGAGGAGGCATACGTGTAGGTGACGATCGGGACGTCCTGCTCAATCAGTTTTTGCAGGGTGGCATTCGCCTGCGTCGTGGCTTCCGGGCTGGCGGGATAACGCAGCGTCCACAGGCTGTCCAGATACGCGGCTTTCCAGCTTCCGGCTTTGACGGCGGCCGCCAGCAGATCTTCACGCTTTTTCCTGTTCCCGGCATCCAGCCAGAAATTGTCTTTCGCATCGCCAATCGCCGCATAGTCAACCAGCTGGCGAAAAGCGGCCGCTGCCGCCGGGCTCTCCTGCGGCGTGGCGGCTTCCCCGCTGCGGCAAACGAACTTTTTGTCTTTAAACTCTGCCACTAAATGCGGTTCTGTCGCGAGGTCGCCCATGCTGCCATAGGCGGTAGGCCCGTGGTTGAATTCCTCTAACGTTTTGGCCTGTGAGGCCGCGCCGCAGGCGAACAGACTGGACAGTACCAGCGCAGAAAACGAAATTAATTTCATGGGGTCCCTTAGTCCGGCGCGGCACGCTGCCTGAGCCGGTGAAAATTGATCAATGCAGGGAGGCTGCTCCCCGCTAAAGGCGTGCGAAATCACATATCTGCGGCACCGTTCTTTTGACGAGTGCGGGATTCCTCTATTCTGTCCACCCCAGTTTCCGCCACCGGAGCGCCACAGCTTACCTCATGATGAATACATTTCTGTCAGAAAATCCGACGCAGCCTCTCACCGCCACGACGCCGCCGGACAGGCAACCGATTATTGGCGTTGTTGCCGGCGAATTCAGCAATCCGTATACCCTGACGCTGTTGAATGAGGTGACGCGCCAGCTTAACCTGCGTGGAGCCGGTACGCTGCTGTTAAATGTCGGTGACGATGCCAGCTGTCAGGCGGTTTTACGTACGGGCAGGCCGTTACCGGTCGATGCGCTGCTGTTTCTTGCCCATCACCTCAGCGCGGAACAGCTTGCCGCGATGACAGCGCGATATCCGCTTCCTGCCATCCATGTCTGCCACAGTGCGGCAAGAGAAGGGGAAGCGGCGATCGGCGTGGATGATTATGCGGCCGGAGAGCAGATTGGCCACCTGCTGTTGTCGCAGGGCTATCAGCGTTTCGGCTTTCTGAAAGGGCCGGCATCCCCGTCACCGCTGCGGCGGATGGAGGGCTACGCGGCCAGCCTGCAGGGCGCGGGTAAAACGCTGAACAGCGTGCTGGTGGCTGGGCAGTCTGACCGGGAGAAGGCATATGAAGCGATGATGACCTACCTGAAAACCACCTGGGCCTCTGAGCGTATTGACGGGCTGTTCTGCGAAAATGACGTGCTGGCCTTTGGTGCCATGCAGGCGATCCGTGATTTTGGCGAGGGGGCACATATCGGCGTGGTGGGATTTGACGACGTGGGCGAAGCCCGTTCGTCGATGTGGAGCCTGACCACCTGGGCACAGCGTGGCGATCTGCAAATTGCTGAAGCGCTGAACCGCCTGCTGGATAACCGGGCGGATGAACAGGGCGCATGGCGCACCGGTGAATTGAAAATCCGCCATTCCCATCTGAGCCGGGAAGAGCACGGCGAAATGTCTCAGTGCGGCTGCGCCAGCCGCAGCTGATGATTTCAGAGTATCAACTTTTAAGACTAGTCTACCAGTTGCCTCTATGATCATTCGGTCGGAGGGGCTGTTGAAAGATAATATCTGGCAATGGCAATGGCAATGGCAATGGCAATGGCAATGGCAAGCTTAAGTGTTGGTGTGTGTTTTTTTCAGCTTCATAAGTAAAATGTTTATGATAAAAAAGATGGAGTAAAATGTTGGGTTTATAAAACTCTTAGTTGATTTTTTACAATTAAACAGCATGTGAGAATTAAAAAAAATTTGAGGTTTTATGAGCGATTTAGCAAAGATAATATTGACTTTTCTACTTACTGGAGGTGTTGGGGTTTATATATCATTTTTATTTCAAAAGAGAAATGCACAAATACAAATATACTTCAAGGTATATGAAAAAAAAGCCACTGAATTAAAAGAAGTTAGGGTGCTATTCGAGAAGTTATCAAGTGATAGGTTATACCGGGCAACTTCTTTGCTAACATCGATTAGTGAATGTAGAATCACTGATAAAGAGAGGGATGATTATAGAAATTCAGTTTCCGAATGGAATAAAAGCATAAATTTTATTTTTATAGAGTTGAATAATTACAAACTTTTTGGAACAGCAAATCGAATCGAGAAGTTGGTTCATGATCGTTTTAAAAAATATACATTCATTCATAAGTAGTTGTATTGATAACAAAGAGGGGAATTGTATAAGTGATGTTAACAATGCTTTTTATTTAATTCATGAATTAGTTGTGAGCGCCAATGAAATTAGTGCGTCAATATCTTCTAAGCTAGATGAATATTTAGAAAATATTGCTAATGCTGATGGTGTCCCTATGGAAGCTAATAACCTTCAGTATGCGAGTACGCTAACTTTATTAATTGCTATTTTCCATCCGCATCCTCACCGATTGCGCATAAGCCGCTCTAGATTTAACCGCTAACTCCCATTTTTCGCTTGGTTTTTTTGGTCTTGGTCTCAAAAGCATAGCCGCTATTCTTGCTTTTTCGTGTAGGTTAAGATCAGAAGATTTTTTTCCGTATACCTTATGACAAGCTGACTCCAATCCTATTAAATCATACCCAAAATATGCATTTTGCAAATAACAATTAATTATTTGTTTTTTGGAGTATTTGAAATTTACTGAAAATGCTAGAATAATTTCATATGTTTTTCTCTTTAATGTTATTTCTTTGTAATTGGTTATAGTTCTAACCATCTGCATATCAATAGTGTTCGCACCTCCATGTTTTTTTCTCGAATTTTTTTAAAAAACTCTCTTATTATTGGCTTATAATCAACGCCTCTATGTGACATAAATCTTCTGTCTTCAAGAGCCATGATGAGATAATGAATTTCATCGAAATCGGGTTGGTATGTATCCATTTTATATTGAATTAAGAAAAGATCTTTATTCATGGATATCAAGATGCTCCTGATAGAGTGAAAAAAAATCCCATTTCTTGGCTTTGAATTTTTGTTCATGGTGCTCAGCGTTCTCTTTAAATATATTTATTGGATGGTTTATAAATATTAGTCCTTTTATGAATATAATTTATTTGAGTGTTAGAGTGCAATGTAAATTATTTTTTCAGAATAGAAAAGTGACAGAGAACCGGCTTACACTGATTCTCTGTTATAAAATGCCGTTAACGCATGGTGACAAACTCTTCTGATCCGGTCGGGTGAATCGCCACGGTATTGTCGAAGTCTTTCTTGGTCGCGCCCATTTTCAGCGCCACGGCGAAGCCCTGCAGCATCTCGTCCATGCCGTAGCCGATACCGTGGATCCCGACGATTTTCTCATCGGCACCCACGCACACCAGCTTCATGCGGCACGGCTGGCGATGCTGTGTGACGGCGGTGTACATGGCGGTGAATGACGATTTGTAGACTTTCACCTGGTCATCACCAAACTTCTCACGCGCTTCCGGCTCGCTCAGGCCTACCGTACCGATCGGCGGATGGCTGAAGACCACGGTGGGGACGTTGCTGTAATCCAGATGCTCGTCCGGTTTGTTGTTAAACAGGCGCTCGGACAGGCGACGGCCTGCGGCGACAGCCACCGGGGTCAGCTCAACGGCGCCGGTGTTATCACCGACGGCGTAAATACCTTTAACGTTGGTGTTCTGGTATTTATCGACGCTGATGTAGCCCTTTTCATTCAGTTTGACGCCGGTGACGTCCAGGTTCAGGTTGTCGGTCATCGGCTCACGGCCAATTGCCCACACCAGGCAGTCTACCGTCTGCTCTTTGCCGTTTTCCAGCTGTAAGGTCAGGCTGCCATCGGCATTTTTCACTACCGCTTTCGGGATCGATTCGGTGTGCAGCGTCGGGCCTTCGGTGTTCATCACTTCCACCAGCGTGTCGACGATCAGCGGATCGAAGCTGCGCAGCGGGGCATGTTTACGCACGTAAAGGTGGGTTTCAGAACCCAGCGCATTCAGTACGCCGGCAATCTCCACGGCAATATAACCGGCACCGACGACCGCCGTACGTTTTGGCAGGGCCTGCAGTTCAAAGAAGCCATCGGAGTTAATACCATGCTCCGCACCCGGAATGGTCGGCTGGGTTGGGCGACCGCCGGTAGCAATCAGAATATGGTCGGCAGTGATCTTCTCGCCGTTAACTTCCACGGTGTGTGCGTCAACGAAACGGGCATAACCTTTGATCACGTCAACGTTATTCTTGCCCAGCACGTTGTCGTAAGAGGTGTGAATACGGTCGATATAGGCGCTGCGGTTTTTCAGCAGCACGTCCCAGTTGAACTGGTTAACGGTGGTATCGAAGCCGTAATCCGGGCCGTAGTTATGGATCGCTTCAGCAATCTGGGCCGCATGCCACATCACTTTCTTCGGCACGCAACCAACGTTAACGCAGGTGCCGCCCAGTTCTTTCGCTTCGATCAGCGCACATTTCTGTCCGTGCATGGCTGCACGGTTAATGGAGGCGATTCCGCCGCTGCCGCCGCCGATAGCAAGGTAGTCATAATGTCTGGTCATCGAGTCTTCCGTTTAAGTGAGAGTCTGTCCAAACTGGCTGCAACGATGACGCCGGTCTGGACAGACCCTGATTGAGTTAAATCAGCTGGCGTAGAGTGTAACGCCACAAGGGGAAAAGCCGCAAAGGTTGCGTCTATGATTGTGATAGGGGAAGGCACAGAGCGAACCCTGTGCCTTATGGTATTACGGTGTCAGCACGGTCTGCATCAGCAGGCGGTTCAGGGCGCTGGCATCGCGGCGCGGCGCATCGGATAGCGGCGGGCGATCCTGCCGGGCCAGCTGATGTTCAATAAAGGCATGGATGTGCTCGCGGCGCGGGCCGATCTCCGCTTCGCCCGCCTGGCGCTTACTCACCAGCAGAGCGTCAATCTCCGCCCGCAGCAGCGGATCGCTGACTGTTTCTGCCATCAGCCGGTCAAAACGCATCGGCGGAGCGCCTCTCCCGGCTTCAATCCACAGCACTGCCAGCAGCGGACGCAGCACGTAGAAATACTTTTTCAGCCGTACCTGTTCGCCCTGTAAATAGCCACGAAAATTCTTCTTCGCCATCGACAGGTAGTGATAGCGCGCCCGCAGATCGCTGAAGAAGTCCGGCACCAGACTGCGTAATGCCTGCACCGTATCCGGGTGCTGGCGGTAGACCAGCGGCGAATCCAGCCACTCCATCAGCGTCGGGTTGGCCGCTTTCAGCAGCCCCAGCGTTTTACGCAGCTCCCAGCCGCAGACGTCCAGCTCACTGTCGATCGGCAGTTCGATCACATCGCGCGGTGGCTCGACGCGCAGATACCACTCGGGTTGATGCACATAGATAAAGCGCACATCGTAGTCACTGTCGGGGGAGGCAAATCCCCAGCCCCGGCTGCCGGATTCGCAGGCATACAGCACGCGCACATTGTGGCGGGCTTCAATCGCGTTTAATGCCGCCAGCACCCGTTCCCGCATGGCCGGGCTGACGGCTTCTTCCGTTCTCATTTCCTGTTCCTTATCCTTTTACACACACCACCTGACGCAGCGTATGCACTATTTCCACCAGTGACGCCTGGGCAGCCATCACCGCATCAATATCTTTATAAGCCATCGGGATTTCATCGATGACGTTGCTGTCTTTGCGGCACTCCACGTGTGCCGTGGCGCGCTGCTGGTCGGCGATCGTGAAGCGGCTTTTGGCTTCGGTACGGCTCATCACCCGCCCGGCACCATGGCTGCACGAACAGAAACTCTCTTCATTGCCCAGTCCGCGCACGATAAAGCTTTTGGCACCCATTGAGCCGGGAATAATCCCCATTTCACCTTTCCGTGCCGACACCGCGCCTTTGCGGGTGATCAGCACCTCTTCACCAAAGTGCTGTTCACGCTGCACATAGTTGTGGTGGCAGTTAACCGCCTGCTCTTCAGCGATAAACGCCTTCGGCAGGGCCTGAGCCAGTGCCGTCAGTGTCTGTTGCATCATCACCTGGCGGTTATGCCGCGCAAATTCCTGCGCCCATTCCACCGCCTCCAGGTAGTCGGCAAAGTGCTGGCTGCCTTCGCTGAAATAGGCCAGATCGCGATCCGGCAGATTGGCGATGTGCTGGCGCATGTCCTCACGGGCGAGGGTAATAAACAGGTTGCCGATGGCATTGCCGACCCCACGGGAACCACTGTGCAGCATCACCCACACCCGCTGGGCTTCATCCAGACACAGCTCAATAAAGTGGTTACCGGTGCCCAGCGTGCCGAGGTGGTGATAGTGGTTGGTTTTCAGCAGCGCCGGGTATTTGTCGGTAATGCGTTTAAACCCCGCTGCCAGCACCTGCCAGTGGCTGTCTACCGCCTGCGGCGGCGACTGCCACGCCCCCCGATCGTGACGGGCGCGGCCCGTACTGCGGCCGTGTGGCACCGCGCGTTCAATCGCCGTGCGGATACCCAGCAGGTTATCCGGCAGATCGCTGGCCAGCAGCGAGGTGCGCACCGCGATCATGCCGCAGCCAATATCCACGCCCACTGCCGCCGGGATAATGGCCCCTTTCGTCGGGATGACACTGCCGATGGTCGAACCTTTGCCAACGTGCACATCCGGCATCACCGCCAGATGTTTATAGATAAACGGCATCCGTGCCGTATTCAGCAGCTGCTGCTGGGCTTTCACGTCCACCGGCACGCCTTCGGTCCACATTTTTATGACGGCCGCGCCTGGCGCGGTCAGCTGTTGCATGCTCATGGTCACTGTCCTTTTATCTGTACCAGTCCGTTCAGCACCTGATCCAGGCCGCCGAAAACGGAAATCTTATCAATGCGTTCTGCCACCCTTTCCAGGGTTTCCAGCTCTTTCAGGCGCAGTGCGACCGGGTTGTTTTCCATCACTTTGGCCGTGTTCAGCAGCGATCGGGTGGCGGCCGTCTCTTCACGCCGGCGGATCACGTTAGCCTGGGCGGACTTTTCCGCCTCCACCAGGCGGGTAAGAATGGTCTTCATCTCACCCGGCAGGATGATGTCTTTCACCCCGAGGGAGGCCACTTCCATGCCGTACGCCGCGACATTCTGCCGGATCTGCGTGCTCACCAGCTCATCGATCGCCTGCTTGTTTTCCAGCAGTTCATCCAGGCTGCGCGTGCCCACGGCCTCACGCAGCGCAAACTGCAGCTCACGGTAGAGGTATTCCAGCGGTTTGGTCAGCTGCGCATACGCGCTCATCACATCGCTGTACCGCCAGTTAGCCGCCAGGTTGATGCGCAGGCTGACTTTATCACGCGTCAGGATCTCCTGGCCGCTGACTTCCAGCGCCTGTACGCGGGTATCCACCACCTCCACGTCGACCTGATGGTTAAAGCGCCAGTAGCCGCTGGCGCCAGGCGACAACAGTGCCTGCGGCATGCCGTCGACCTTCAGGATACCCACATGCCAGGCCGGCACCTGCACCAGCAGGACGCCAGCATTGCCGGTGACCACGTGCTGACGGAGCTGGGGCTGCATCAGACTGGCGACGAGGGCCGCCGGGATTGCTACCGTATCGGTCGACAGTAATTCGACGCGCTGCGGGCCGCCGTTCAGCCACCACAGGCGGCGCGTACCTGGCGGCAGGATCTCCACCAGCTGGTCGCTTTTATAGTGCAGCCCGACGTGGGTTTCTGGCACGGCGACCGTCTGGCAGAACGTGCTCACCCACTCGGGATGATACTGCTGCAGGTAGTCGGCCAGCACGCTGTCCAGCGGCTGTTGAAGCTCAAAGGTCGCGACCTTGAGCTGGCGTCGCCAGTCGCGGAGTCGGTGCTCCCCGGCCGGCAAAATCTGTTGGTATTCGTCGTTCTTTGACAGCAACGCGATTTGACCTTTCCGTATGGTGATATGTCTGAACATCTTTTCTCCTTCATTTAAGGTGCACCACGGAGCACGGGCGTCAGCGTGAAGCCTGGGGGAGCATCTGAGCGGCACCCGGTACAGCGGCGGCGCGACGATGATGCCCCAGACCCGACGCATCAGCCGGTGCTCCGGGTGGGCTGCTGACTGCACAGCCAGGGTACTGCTATCAGGCTCTTTGGAGAGAGGTGCGAAACCGGGAGTCGAACCCGTTCTGGCCCTGTGCCTTCGCAAAATGTCTTCGTGCTGACGGAACGCCTGCGGGAAAACGGTCATCCGTTCCCGTTGCGCCGGCTGGGTTCATAACCCGGGCATCATTCAGCCTGTCGACGGGATAACTATTGCCAGAAGCGTGCCAGGAAAGTAAAAGCGCTGAAATTATTTTTAATTAAATGATATTTAACGTTTTTATTTTATGGCAACAGAAAGGTCTTGCTGCACATAGCAGGGTGAATTTATCCTGTGGGATAAACATTGCGATAAAGGGATAAGGCATGAAGCGCAGAGTAGTGATAGGGATGCTGGGAACCACCCTCGATAAACGTGGTAAACGGGAGAACCGCTGGAATAAATGGCGGCCTACGCTGGGGCTGTGTATGCAGCCTGACCTGCCCGTTGACCGCCTGGATCTGCTGCATCAGCCTGACCGCCAGACGATGGCGCAGCAAATGTCGGAAGATGTGGTGCTGATCTCGCCGGATACCGAAGTGCGGCTGAATCCGATCACGCTGAATGATCCGTGGGATTTTGAGGAGGTGTATACCGTCCTGCTCGATTTTGCCCGCCACTATCCCTTTGATACGGAGAATGAAGAGTATCTGGTGCATATCACCACCGGTACCCACGTGGTGCAGATCTGCTGGTTCCTGCTGACCGAGGCGCGCTATCTGCCCGCCAGGCTGCTGCAAACGGCCCCCGCTCCGCGGGAACAGGAGAGTGCCAGAACGGAAGGGGTATATACCCTGATCGATCTCGACCTCAGCCGTTATGCCACCCTCACCAGCCGTTTTATGCGGGAACGTCAGGAGTCGGTATCACTGCTGAAGGGGGGCATTTCCACCCGTAATGCGACGTTCAATAATCTTATCGACCAGATTGAGCGGGTGGCGCTGCGGTCCGACGCGCCGCTGCTGCTGACCGGCCCGACAGGGGCGGGAAAATCCTTTCTGGCGGAACGCATTTATCAGCTGCGGCAGTCGCGTCACCGGGTCAGCGGCAGGCTGGTCGCGGTCAACTGCGCCACGCTGCGCGGGGATAACGCCATGTCTACCCTGTTTGGTCATGTTAAAGGGGCGTTCACCGGCGCGTTGCAGCCGCGTAACGGCCTGCTGCGGGAAGCGGACGGCGGCATGTTATTCCTCGACGAGATTGCCGAGCTGGGACTGGATGAGCAGGCCATGCTGCTGAAAGCGATAGAGGAAAAGCGCTTTCTGCCTTTCGGCGCAGATAAAGAGGTGAGCAGCGATTTCCAGCTCATCGCCGGCACCCATCGCGATATGCGGCAGTGGGTGGCTGAAGGACGCTTTCGTGAGGATCTGTATGCGCGCATTAATATGTGGAGCTTTACCCTGCCGGGGCTGGCAGCGCGGCGCGAAGATATTGAACCTAATCTGGACTTCGAACTGCTGCGTTTTGCCAGTGATGCGCAGTCGCAGGTGCGTTTTGAGCCGCAGGCCCGTCAGCGCTATCTGCAGTTTGCCTGCGCACCGGCTGCCCTGTGGCGCGGTAATTTTCGTGAGCTGAGTGCGTCTGTCACCCGAATGGCGACCCTCGCCGATAACGGCCGCATTGAACTGGCCCAGGTGGAAGAAGAGATTGCGCGCCTGCGCGCAGGCTGGCAGGGGGAAACCACACTGGCATTACCGGAAACGCTGGATCTGTTTGACCACAGCCAGCTGGAGACGGTGCTGAGAGTGTGCCGTGGGTCCTCTTCGCTGTCGGAGGCCGGGCGCACGCTGTTTGCCGTTTCCCGTCAACAGAAGAAACAGCCCAACGATGCCGACCGGCTGCGTAAATATCTGGCGCGTTTTGCGTTAGACTGGGACAGCATCAAGTCGGGTGGATCACCCGGACAATAACGGAAGGAGTCAGTGGATTATGCAACTGCAGTTTTTAGGCACCGGGGCCGGCACCCCCGGCCGCGAGCGCAATGTCACCAGCATCGCGCTGGATCTGCAGGGCGTGCGCAATGCGACCTGGCTGTTTGACTGCGGGGAAGCGACGCAGCATCAGATCCTGCGCACCCCAATCAAGCCGGGTAAGATCGAGAAGATCTTCATTACCCACCTGCACGGTGACCATATTTTTGGCCTGCCGGGGCTGCTCACCAGCCGATCGATGAACGGCTCGACCGATCCTATGACGATTTACGGCCCGGTCGGGCTGAAAACCTTTGTCGATACGGCGATCGCGCTGAGTGGCTCGTGGCTGACCTTTCCGCTGGACATTGTGGAAGTCCGGGCCGGTGAGGTGTGTTGTGATGAGCACTTCCGCGTGACGGCCTGGCCGATGACGCATCCGGTGGAGTGTTACGGCTATCGCATTGATGAACATGATAAACCTGGCGCGCTGGATGCGGCGAAGCTGGCTGCCGACGGGGTGCCAGCCGGGCCCTGGTTTTACGACCTGAAGCACGGGCGCAGCGTAACGCTGCCTGATGGCAGGACGATCAACGGCTGGGATTACGTCGGAGAGAAAATCAAAGGCCGCAGCCTGGCGATTTTTGGCGACACCGCACCGACGGCGGCGGCGAACGAGCTGGCAGCGGGAGTGGATCTGATGGTGCACGAGGCGACGCTGGAAGTGGCGATGGAAGAGAAAGCCAACAGCCGCGGGCATTCCACTACCGCCCAGGCCGCCAGAGTGGCGCTGGAAAGCGGAGCAAAACGTCTGATCGTGACGCACATCAGTACGCGTTATCTGCGGGCTGACTGTGAACGACTGCTGGAGGAGTGTCGGGCGGTGTTTCCGCACACCGAGATGGCGCACGATTTTGCGGTCTTTACGCTGTAGCGGGGGGCCGTTTTTGCGGCCGCCCCTGCGCGCGATTTATTCCGGCACAATCCAGCTGACTTTGGAGTAACCGGTACCGGACGGCACCAGCACTTTTTCCAGCCACGGCAGCACGTTTTTCATCTGCTGCTCCAGCTTCCACGGCGGGTTAATCACAATCATCCCCGAGGCGGTCATGCCAAAGCGGTCGCTGTCCGGGCGCACACCCAGCTCAATCTGCAGGATACGGCGGATGCCGGTGGCCTGCAGTTCGTTGAACATGCGCTTGATCTGCTGACGCAGCACCACCGGATACCACAGCGCAAACACGCCGGTACCAAAGCGTTTATACCCTTCCTGAATACCCTGCACCACGGCCTGATAATCACTTTTCATCTCGTACGGCGGGTCGATCAGGATCAGACCCCGGCGTGACAGCGGCGGCAGCTTGGACTTTAACTGCTGATAGCCGTCGGCACGGGCCAGGCGTGCGCGATCGTCTTTCTGAAATTCGCTGCGCAGCATCGGAAAGTCGCTGGAGTGCAGTTCGGTCAGCTGGAGCTGGTCATACTCACGCAGCAGGTGGCGGGCAATCAGTGGCGAACCCGGGTAGTAACGCAGTTTGCCGCCGGGGTTGTAGTTCTTCACTACGCTGATATACGGGGCCAGTTCTTCCGGTAAATCATCCTGCTGCCAGATACGCGCAATGCCTTCCAGGTACTCTCCGGTGCGCTCCGCATGTTCACCGCTTAACAGGTAACGCCCTGCGCCCGCATGGGTATCAAGGTAGAGGTAGGGTTTTTCCTTCTCATTTAACGCGCTGATAATCAGGCTCTGCACGGTATGTTTGAGAACGTCGGCATGGTTGCCGGCATGGAAGCTGTGGCGATAACTGAGCATGTATTGGGATAATCCGGATGGTAAATGCGAGCGTGCCGCCGTCGGGCGGCACAGGTTGGAGGTATTATAGCGAAAACGGCTTAAAAAAGCGCGTTCAGGTCGGGATTCGCTGCCACATCGGATAGGTAAAGAACAGCAGGTGCAGCATATTAAAGGCAAAATGCACCAGCGTAGAGACCCAGAGCCGGCCGCTCCACAGCCAGGCCAGGCCGTAAATCAGCCCGGCGAGCGTGGCAAACAGCACCAACAACAGGCCGCCGGAAAAATGGGCAAAGCCAAACAGCAGGGCTGCAATGAACAGCGCCCGTTTATCTCCCAACAGCTGGCTCAGACGCTGTTGGATATAGCCGCGAAACAGTGCCTCTTCCGCCAGGCTGACAAAGAACAGGTTGGCCAGCATAAAGGCACCCAGCCAGTCCGGCAGGTGGGGTTCGACTCTTAAACCACCGGCCACCGTGGCCAGTAATAACAGCAGCGGCAGCGACATCATCAACACCAGCCACCACAGCGCGTTAGCCGGTGGCTTTGCCGGACGCTTCAGCAGGGTGGGCAGACAGGCCAGCAGCAGAAACGGGATAAGCGCTTTATCAATGTTGTAATAAAAGGTAAAAGGCACGCTCTGTGGCCCGACGCGCTCGCCGGAAACAATAATCAGATTATTAAAGCCCGGGATCATATGCAGCATCAGGGCAATTGCACTTACCACCAGCACGATTTCGCCGGGCAGGGAAAACGCATTAGGCTGTTTCTGATAACCGCAGTAGAGGGCGACCGCGCCGATAATCGCCAGCGCCACCATTCCCGGCGGGAGCAGCGTCTGATCAAAGACCGCCAGCCCCAGTGCAATAGCGAGCAGGATAAGCGAGCTGCGAAGGTAAAAAGGTAAAAACAGCAACGAGGCCGCCAGCGTATACCACATAAAAAAACTCCCTGTTTGTAACGGAGTAATACGATGTATTTAAGCGGGAAGGAGTATGCAACGCGCACCCCAGTGTGGCAATGCGTAAAGTGCGGTGAAAAAGCGGGCGTTGCGCGCCGGGAATGCCCTCGCGAGGGTGTGGGGCATTGATTTTCACACCACTTAACCCCATCTTAAAAAGATTGCGCGCATCTGTGCGCCCCATACCAACGATTAAAGGACTGCGCTATGACCAATCCGTTACTCTCCGATTTCACGCTTCCCCCTTTCTCCGCCATTCAGCCTGAACACGTGGTTCCTGCGGTCACTCAGGCGCTGGCTGACTGCCGCACGGCGGTCGAAAAGGCGGTGGCACAGGGGGCGCCGTACCGCTGGGATAATCTGGTACAGCCGCTGGCGGAAGTGGACGACCGGTTAAGCCGTCTGTTTTCACCGGTCAGCCATCTTAATGCGGTGAAAAACAGCCCGGAGCTGCGTCAGGCCTATGAGCAGACGCTGCCGCTGCTGTCCGAGTACAGCACCTGGGTGGGACAGCATGAGGGGCTTTACCAGGCTTATCGCAACCTGAAAGAGGGTGAGCACTTTGCCGCCTTAGATCTCGCACAGAAAAAAGCGGTTGATAACGCGTTGCGCGATTTTGAGCTGTCCGGGATTGGCCTGTCGAAAGAGAAGCAGCAGCGCTATGGCGAGATTTCTGCGCGCCTGTCAGAGCTGGGATCGACCTACAGCAACAATGTGCTTGATGCCACGATGGGCTGGAGCAAGCTGGTCACTGATGAAAGCGAACTGTCCGGGATGCCGGAGAGCGCCCTGGCTGCCGCCAAAGCTCAGGCCGAAGCCCGTGAGCAGGAAGGCTGGCTGCTGACGCTGGATATTCCAAGTTATCTGCCGGTGATGATGTACTGCGACAACCAGGCCCTGCGCGAAGAGCTTTACCGCGCTTACTCTACCCGCGCCTCCGATCAGGGCCCGAACGCCGGGCAGTGGGATAACAGCGAGGTGATGGCGGAAGAACTGGCGCTGCGCCACGAGCTGGCACAGCTGCTGGGCTTTAACTCTTACGCGGAGAAATCGCTGGCGACCAAAATGGCGGAGAATCCGGCCCAGGTGACGGACTTCCTGACCGACCTCGCCAGGCGCGCCCGCCCGCAGGCCGAGCAGGAAGTGGCCCAGCTGCGTGCTTTTGCTCAAAAAACGTTCGGTGTGGATGACCTGCAGCCATGGGATATGACCTATTACGGTGAAAAGCAGAAACAGCACCTCTACACCATCAGCGACGAACAGCTGCGCCCCTACTTCCCGGCCCAGCGGGCACTGGACGGCCTGTTTGAAGTGGTAAAACGCATCTATGGCATTACGGCCAGCGAACGTCACGACGTGGATGTTTACCACCCTGACGTGCGCTTCTTTGACCTGTTCGACGACAGCGGCGAGCTGCGCGGCAGCTTCTATCTCGACCTGTACGCGCGTGATAACAAGCGCGGCGGGGCATGGATGGATGACTGCGTGGGCCAGATGCGTCGCGCCGACGGTACCCTGCAGAAACCGGTTGCCTACCTGACCTGTAACTTCAACCGTCCGGTCAGCGGCAAGCCTGCGCTGTTTACCCACAATGAAGTCACCACCCTGTTCCATGAGTTTGGTCACGGCCTGCATCATATGCTGACCCGTATTGAAACGCCGGGAGTATCCGGTATCAGCGGTGTGCCGTGGGATGCCGTCGAACTGCCAAGCCAGTTTATGGAAAACTGGTGCTGGGAACCGGAAGCCCTGGCATTTATCTCTGGTCACTATGAGACCGGTGAACCGCTGCCAAAAGATCTGCTGGATAAAATGCTGGCGGCGAAGAACTACCAGGCGGCGCTGTTTATCCTGCGTCAGCTGGAGTTCGGCCTGTTTGACTTCCGCCTGCATGCCGAATATGACCCGGCGAAAGGCGCGCGTATCCTGGAGATACTGAAAGAGATCAAAGATCAGGTTGCCGTGGTGCCGGGGCCGTCGTGGGGCCGTTTCCCACACGCCTTCAGCCATATCTTTGCCGGCGGCTACGCGGCGGGATACTACAGCTATCTGTGGGCTGATGTGCTGGCGGCGGATGCCTATTCCCGCTTTGAACAGGAGGGGATCTTCAACCGTGAAACCGGGCAGTCGTTCCTCGACAATATCCTGACGCGCGGTGGGTCCGAAGAGCCAATGGAACTGTTTAAACGCTTCCGGGGCCGTGAGCCACAGCTGGACGCGATGCTGAAACACTACGGCATTAAGGGTTAAGCTCTCAGTGAACATCTGTTTGTTAGATGAAACGGGCGCCGGAGACGGCGCCTTATCTATACTGGCGGGCCGCTGGCAACTGGTGCAGGATGACAACGCGCTGATGGCGCTGGTGCTGACCCCGGAACACCTGGAACTGCGCAAGCGTGATGAGCCAAAGCTCGGCGGCATCTATGTGGATTTTGTCTCCGGAGCAATGCTGCACCGGCGCAAATTTGGTGGCGGTCGTGGGGAAGCGGTAGCGAAGGCTGTGGGTGTCAAAAGCGGCTATCTGCCGGACGTGGTGGATGCCACGGCGGGGCTGGGGCGCGATGCGTTTGTGCTGGCATCGATTGGCTGCCGGGTACGTATGCTGGAGCGAAATCCGGTGGTGGCGGCATTACTCGACGACGGATTACGTCGCGGCTATGCCGATCCGGAGATTGGCCCCTGGCTGCGCGAGCGCCTGACGCTGCTGCATGCCTCCAGTCTGGATGCGCTGACGGATATCCGCCCGCCGCCGGATGTGGTCTACCTCGACCCGATGTATCCGCATAAGCAGAAAAGCGCGCTGGTGAAGAAAGAGATGCGGGTTTTTCAGTCGCTGGTGGGGCCGGATATTGATGCCGACGGGCTGCTGCTGCCTGCGCGGCAGCTGGCGAAGAAAAGGGTGGTGGTGAAGCGCCCTGATTATGCGCCACCGTTAGCCGATGTCGGGACGCCCAATGCCGTGACCACCAAGAGTCACCGTTTTGATATTTATGCGCCGCTGGCCTGAGAAATCGTTCCCGGTCAGCCCGTCATTCTGAATCCCCGTCATGGCTGACCTTGTTTTCGGGTCAGCCAGTCTTTCCGGACCCACCTGATGGCTGACCCTTTTCCAATTATCCCGTGATGCCTTAATCGTCTTCGTCGTCGCGCAGCGGTACGATCAGCATGTCGATATGAACGGTGTTGATCAGCTGGCGTGCTGAAGACATCAGCTTGCTCCAGAAGTCCTGATGATGGCCGCACACCACTAAGTCTACCTGATACTGCTTAATGGCATCGACCAGCACCTGGCCGAGATCGCCACTGCCGCTTAATGTTTCTGCAATCGGATACCCTGCGCTGTTGGACAGATCCGTCAGGGCGGTGTGGGTTTCCTCAGAGATACGTTTCTGCATATCGCCAAGGTTAACGTCAATCAGACCGGTGTAGAGGTCTGAATAGTTCACATCAACGTGGATCAGGGAAACTTTCGCGTCATAAGGGCGCGCCATCGATACCGCTTTGTCGACCAGCAGCTTACTTTCCGGCGACAAATCGACGGCAATCAGTATGTGTTTATAAGCCATTTTGAAAACTCCTTTTCAGGTAAGTGTTAAGGGTGAGTATAGCGAAAAAAGGGTCCCGTTGTTGTGCCATGGGATGGCGTTTGCGAGGGCGATCAATATCAATTTTGCTCTATTCATCTCTGAAGCCATAAACATCACTGGAAAAAAAGGAAACATATCTCCTACACTGATAAAAGATGGCAGCAAACGACCCTTTGTTTCGCCGTCCGGCTTGCAGAAATCATCTCAATAAAAAAGGTTGGCGAACGATCGGGAATGTCCCCGTTTTTGCCGCGTATCGTATTTCCTGATGAAAGTTCGGGAGGGGATCATGATCAGCACCATTGCGCTTTTCTGGGCTCTTTGTGTCGTTTGTGTGGTGAATATGGCGCGCTATTTCTCATCGCTGCGGGCGCTGTTGGTGGTTTTGCGGGGCTGCGATCCGTTGCTGTATCAGTATGTCGATGGCGGAGGCTTTTTTACCTCTCACGGGCAGCCAAGTAAGCAGGTCAGGCTGATTGGCTATATCTGGTATCAGCGCTATCTCGACCATCATGATGATGAGTTTATTCGCCGCTGTCAGCGGCTTCGCGGGCAGTTTGTCTTAACCAGCGCGCTGTGCGGTCTGGTGTTTATCAGTCTGATTGGGCTGGCTATCTGGCATTAAAAAAGGGCGACCCCAAAAAGGGTCACCCTCTACACCGGTGCGAACCTTTTTGCGGTTCGCTCTACCGCTTAAGCGGGAAAAACGGTCGGCCCTGACAGCAGGTCAAATCAGTTTCAACGCCAGCCAGTACAACACACCGGAAAGCACAATCGACACCGGCAGAGTAAATACCCACGCCAGCAGGATGTTCTTAATGGTGCGTCCCTGTACGCCACCGCCGTCAACCAGCATCGTACCGGCAACGGAAGAGGACAGGACGTGGGTGGTCGAAACCGGCATCCCGGTATAACTGGCCACGCCAATCGACACCGCTGCCGTCATCTGTGCCGACATGCCCTGTGCATAGGTCATGCCTTTTTTACCGATTTTCTCACCGATAGTGGTGGCAACCCGACGCCAGCCAATCATCGTTCCCAGCGACAGCGCTAATGCCACGGCGAGGATGATCCACACAGGCGCATATTCGATGGTATTCAGCAGATCGCCTTTCAACTTGCTGAGGAAACGTTTGTCGTCAGCCTTGGTTTCCGGCAGTTTGGCCGCTTTCTCTGCGGTATCGGAGATGCACATCAGCAGACGGCGCAGCTGGCTGCGTTGCTCTACATTCAGGGCATCGTAGCTGGTGAGGTTGTTCAGCAGCCCCTGTGCCCGATGGATGGCAGGCAGCGCGCGTGCGGCATCACAGTGGAACTCCTGCGGCCCTGAAGGCACCTCTTCCGGCGTTGGCAGCGCAGGCGGTGACATCTGGATGATATGCGTCAGGGAACCGGCATGCTGCTGGTAATACTGTTCCAGATGGTTGACCGCATCGCGAGTGCGAGTAATGTCATAACCGCTGGAATTCATATTCACCACAAAGCCTGCCGGTGCCACGCCAATCAGTACCAGCATGATCAGGCCGATACCTTTCTGACCGTCGTTTGCCCCGTGCGAATAGCTGACGCCAATCGCCGAGATAATCAGTGCGGTCCGCGTCCAGAACGGCGGCTTTTTCTTGCCATCGATCTTTTCACGTTCAGCTGGCGTCATATGGATTCGCTGGCGTTTTTTACTGCCGCTCCAGTAACGACGCAGCAGAAACACCAGGCCACCGGCGACGACCAGACCGACAATCGGTGAAATAATCAACGACATAAAGATGCCAATCATTTTAGGTATGTTCAGCGCATCCACCACCGAGGTGCCGGTCAGCAACGCGTTGGTGAGGCCAATACCGATAATGGCACCGATCAGGGTATGGGAACTGGAGGCCGGTAACCCGAAGTACCAGGTGCCGAGATTCCAGATAATAGCGGCGAGCAGCATGGAGAAGACCATGGCCAGCCCGTGAGCCGATCCAACATTTAACAGCAGATCGGTGGGGAGCAGATGGACGATAGCGTAAGCCACGCTTAAGCCGCCCAGGAGGACACCAAAGAAGTTGAATACCCCGGCCATGACAACCGCTAACTGCGAGCGCATTGCACGGGTGTAAATCACGGTTGCTACCGCGTTGGCCGTATCGTGGAAGCCGTTGATTGCTTCGTAAATTAAAACGAACAGCAGAGCAAGAACCAGGAACAGGCCGGTATGTAAATCAAGACCAGCAAACAGATGCAGCATAAGCGTTACGCCATTTTGGAGGACATGAACGCGGCGCATTATCAGCGACAAACCGCACCCGGGGAAAGGGAAATATAGACTTTTTTTGACACTAATGTGTCATAACGGTGGCGGTCTGAGGTGAAAGTATCAAAAAATCATAAAGTTACAAAATGTTTCGCCTCCATAATCCTGTGAAGCTGGTATCCCTGCCACCGACTCACTACAATCAGCGTTTTTGCAGGTCGGCACGGGGTGAGTGGTGGAAAAGTTTGACGTTATCGTAATTGGCGCGGGTGCAGCTGGCCTGTTTTGCGCAGCCCAGGCGGGACAGAAAGGGCGGCGCGTGCTGTTGATTGATAATGGCAAAAAAGCCGGGCGTAAAATTTTGATGTCAGGCGGTGGTCGCTGTAACTTCACCAATCTCTATACGGAACCGGCAGCCTATCTGTCACATAACCCGCATTTCTGTAAGTCGGCGCTGGCGCGCTATACCCAGTGGGATTTTATCGATCTGGTCACCCGTCACGGCATTGCCTGGCATGAGAAAACGCTGGGTCAACTGTTCTGCGACGACTCCGCGCAGCAGGTGGTTGACCTGCTGCTGAAGGAGTGTGAGGACGGTCAGGTGACGCTGCGTCTGCGCAGTGAGGTTATCTCCGTCAGCCGTGATGACAGCGGCTATACGCTACAGCTGAACGGTGCAGAGGTGCAGGCAGAAAAGCTGGTGATCGCCAGCGGTGGGCTGTCAATGCCGGGGCTGGGGGCGTCGCCGTTTGGCTATAAAATAGCGGAGCAGTTTGGCCTGAAGGTGTTCCCGACCCGCGCAGGGCTGGTGCCGTTTACTCTGCATAAGCCGCTTCTCGAACAGCTTCAGACACTGTCCGGCGTCTCAGTGCCGTCGGTGCTGACCGCTGAAGATGGCACCGTGTTTAAAGAGGCACTGCTGTTCACCCACCGTGGCCTGTCCGGCCCGGCAGTACTGCAGTTGTCCAGCTACTGGCTGCCGGGGGAGTTTGTCACGATCAACCTGTCGCCGGGGCAGGACATTGATGCGCTGATTAACGATGAACGGCAAAGTCACCCGAATCAGAGCCTGAAAAATACCCTGGCGAAGCTGCTGCCGAAACGGCTGGTCGAGTGTCTGCAGCTGCTGGGGACCGTGCCGGAGTGTACGCTGAAGCAACTGAACAGCCGCCAGCAGGCCGAACTGGCCGCTGCACTGCACCAGTGGCGCGTGCAGCCCAACGGCACCGAAGGCTATCGCACGGCGGAAGTGACGCTGGGCGGGGTGGATACCACTCAGCTGTCCTCAAAGACCATGGAAGCGCGCGACGTGCCTGGCCTGTATTTTATTGGGGAAGTGGTGGACGTAACCGGCTGGCTGGGAGGCTATAACTTTCAGTGGGCATGGAGCTCGGCCTGGGCCTGCGCGCAGGCGCTGTAATTCCCTTCCGACTGACCCCTTATCTGATCCCCTGACGACAGGGGGCTGTCACTGATTTAAGTAGCGTGCGATCTAATCGTTTACAACTTTTGTGTGCTGTGTCATTCTCGGCAAACTAAATAGCACACTACTTAATAGTAAACTACACCGGGATCGCCCATGAAACTGAAACTCACTGCCTCCGCTCTGTTACTGGCCAGCCAGGCGATGAGCGCCTTCGCCGCATCGGAAGAAAACACGCCTGCTCCGACAGCGGGCGTCGCGACCTTTTTGCACGCATTGAACAGCGGCGGGGGTAAGCCGATTGAACAGCTTTCGCCACAGGCGGCGCGTGCGGTGCTGACGGGTGCCCAGCAGGGGACCGTTCTGCCGCCCGCAGAGGTGTCAGAAAAAGTGATCACGGTATCAGGAAAACCGCTGACGCTGACGGTGGTTAAACCGACCCACGCTGGCGGGAAACTGCCGGTGTTTATGTTCTTCCACGGCGGCGGCTGGGTGCTGGGGGATTTCCCGACGCATGAGCGTCTGGTTCGCGACCTGGTGAAGGAGTCGGGGGCGGCGGCGGTCTTTGTTAACTACGCCCCTTCACCTGAGTCCCACTATCCGGTGGCGATCACCCAGGCCTACGAGGCGACGAAGTGGGTGGCCCTGCACGGTGATGAGATTGGCGTGGATGGTTCGCGGCTGGCACTGGTCGGTAACAGCGTGGGGGGGAATATGGTCGCCGCCGTCGCCTTGCAGGCGAAGCAGTTTCATACGCCGGCAATCCGCTACAGCGTCATGCTCTGGCCAGTGACCGATGCGCGGACAGACGATGCGTCTTATCATCAGTTTGCGGAAGGATACTTCCTGACCCGAAATATGATGAAATGGTTCTGGAACAGCTACGCCCCCGCAGAGAAAGATCGCAATAATATCCTTGCCTCGCCGCTACGGGCCAGCCGTGAGCAACTTCAGGGCTTACCACCAACGCTGATCCAGACCGCAGAGCTGGATGTACTGCGCGATGAGGGCGAGGCGTTTGGCCGTAAGCTGGACGAGGCAGGCGTCCCGGTCACGGTCACGCGCTATAACGGTATGATCCACGACTACGGCCTGTTAAACGCTCTGAGCAATGAGCCGACGGTAAAAACCGCCCTGCGGCAGGCATCGTCAGAACTGCGTTCGCACCTGGAGTAAGAGAAAAAACCAGCCTGCGGGCTGGTTTTTTGGGGGTCTGACCCTGGCTTTTTCCTGCCGCCCGGCTGCCGGACAATCGCCGTTAGCACCGCATCGGGAAGGGGGCAGCAAAGCAAATCGCAGGATCTCTGTTTACCGCATCTGCGACGGTGCCAGAGAAAAATGCGGATGAAGGCCCGCCAGCAGCAGCAGGAATTCATATTCCGCCTGGCCGAGCTGGCCCGGGTTGCTCGCCGCTTCTTTGGTCTGCCAGACGCGCAGGCTGAGGCCAAACCGCTCGGCGGCGCGCTCCTGTGACAGCCCGGCAGCGAGGCGAAGTTCACGGACGTTGCTTTTCACTGGCACAAAGTGCGGGAGTGGAGAGTTTGGCATAGGCGATTCCTGTGTCTGTTTTTTTTAGTTGCTGCATAAGTTTTCCCTGGTGTTGCTACTCACTGCAAAAGATGAAGCCATCACTAATTTAACTAGCACGCTATTCAATAGCGCATTATGTTTCTGTGTATGATTGTGGCATTAACTGGGAAAAAGAGAAGGGGAAGTTGATTAAATATTTCTTTCGTCAGACGGTAATATTTTATTCAATGTGGGGGAGGAAACAGAGAGTGCCGCAGCGCACAAGCCCTGGCGGGGGGCATCTCCTTTTAATTACTTTTCCCATTTACACCGATAGGCCCGGCCTCTGGTCGCAAAGGCGTTTTTTTATTAACTCTGCTGTTGTTTGAACGCCGGTTGACACCGCACTGTAGAGAGAACGCAATGCTCTGCTCAACTATGTAGTGGCCGTCCGGCGCCCCCCCGTTTATCTATCCCTTCGCTTCCGCCTCACTCTGTTCGCGGTGCGGGGCCCGCTGAGGCCGGTCGGTGAAGGTGTGCAAATCGCGATACAGGCTGGCCATGTAAAGTACGATCACGGCAGAGAAGGGCAGACCACAAATAACAACGGCGGTCTGCATGGCACTGAAGCTACCCGCATACAGCAGGCCCGCGCAGACCAGCGTGGTGACTGACGCCCAGAATATACGTAGCCAGGCCGGCGCATCATCATCATTGGTGCCCCCCTTGCTCGAGAGATTGGCAATCATAAGCGTACCGGAGTCTACCGGGGTCAGAAACAGCACGAAGCTGATGATAATCGTGAAACCGGCCGTGATTTCAGTGAAAGGCAGGTATTCAAACAGTTTGAATACGGCCATCGGCGGATCGCTCAGCGCAACCTCACCCAGAATATGATCGGCATGATCAAGTACGAGGCTGATAGCGGTATTACCAAAGATAGAGAGCCAGGCGAGGGTGAAGCCCAGCGGGATTAGCATCACACCAAAGATCAGCTCGCGCACCGTTCTACCCTTCGATATGCGGGCAATAAATAAGCCAACGAACGGGGCCCAGGCCACCCACCACGCCCAGTAGAAGAGCGTCCATGCTCCTTGCCACGCGCGCGCTTTGCCATACAGATACACGTCAAAACTTTTACCAATAATCGAGGTTAAATAATCACCGGTGTTCTGTAGCATCCCGTTGATCAGATTGAGCGTCGGGCCGGTCACAAACACGAACAGTAACAGCAGGCAAAGGAAGCCAACGTTGATGTTGGAAAGCATGGCGATACCTTTCTCGACGCCCGTCACGGCGGCAAGCGTCGCGACCACCATCATCAGAACAATCAGTATCAGCAGCACATGAGGGGTTTGGGGAACCCCCAACAAATAGTGCAGGCCAGAGTTGACCAGTAGCGCACCAATCCCCAGATTGGTCACCATAGAGATCACGGTGACCAGAATGCCAAAGCTGTCGACGACATGCCCGTACCAGCCGTGGATCCGCTCCCCTAACAGGGGATAAAGCGGCGAACGTAGCGCCAGGGGCAGTCCACGGCAATAGGCGAAATAGGCCAGAACCGTGGCGATAAGCGCATACAGCGCCCAGCCGTGCAGGCCCCAGTGCAGGAAGGTGATCGCCATGGCCTGACGGGCGGCCTCTGGCGTTCCTCCCGGGCCTTCAGGCGGCTGCAGGAAGTGATCCAGCGGCTCATAAGCACCGTAATAAACCAGCGCGATGCCGATACCCGCCGAAAACAGCATGGCAATCCATGAGGGATAGCTAAACTGCGGCGCCTCTCCTTCCTGGCCCAGCCGGATCTTTCCAAAGCGGGACAGCGCCAGCCAGAATACAAAACACATACAGGCGACCATCAGCAGCATGTAGTACCAGCCAAACACCTCGGTCATCCAGGTTTGCGCCCTGTTCAGCCACAGATGGCTGCCTGCTGGAAACACCACTACCAGCAGGCCCAACAGCAAAATAACGGCGGCGGAACTAAAAAAAACGGGGGCATTCAGCCTGACCGGTTCATTATCCGCCGATGTTGATGCGATCTTAGTCATTTCAGCAACTCCTTGATGCAAAATTGAAAGTCCATCTCATGAAACCTTTTGTTAACAACTAATAATCATAATTTTGACATTTCCGCAGCATAATGTAGATTGGTTGAACGTTCAATCAATGAATTTTGTCGTGCTGTTCAGGCTGGCTGAACAGAGAGATGGAGAAGAGATGACCCGTAAAGCCATTCCCGGCCAACGCCGGGAGCAATTGATCACAGCAGCGTTTGAAACCATCGGTGATGTGGGGCTGGCGGGCGTCACGCTGTCCCAGGTGGCCAGCCAGGCCGGTATGTCTACCGGGATTGTCAGTCACTATTTTGGTGACAAAGAGGGGTTGTTAAACGCGACGATGCGCCGCATTTTGCGCGATCTGCACGATGCGGTGGCGGCGCAGCGGGCGGCGGCGGCACCTTCTCCTCAGGCCCAGCTGTTTGCCATTATTGAAGGCAACTTTCACGCCAGTCAGACCAGCGGGACATCGATGCGGGCCTGGCTTGATTTCTGGGCAGCCAGCCTGCATCGGCCCGAACTGCGTCGATTACAACGGGTCAACGATCACCGCCTTTTTTCCAATATTTGCTGCCAGTTTCGCCGTGAATTATCACGTGATGAAGCGCGTAAAGCCGCTCGCGGTCTGGCGGCAATGATAGACGGGTTGTGGCTACGCGGTAGCCTGACTGGTCTTGATTTTAATGCCCGAAAGGCCAGTGAAATTGCTTTCGATTACGTGGAAAGTAAGTTGTAAAACTGGACCTGAATTCTGAAGCCAACACACAAAAGGAACCGTAATGATGGCTAAGTTTCCCCTGCAACAACTCTATATTGATGGACAACTGACGCCTGCTGGTGGCGCAGAAACCTTTGAGACGATCAATCCGGCAAACGGTGAGGTACTGGCTGTGGTTCAGCGCGCCACCTGTGAGGATGTTGAGCGAGCCGTGGCCAGTGCAGAACGTGGTCAGAAAATCTGGGCGGCCATGACCGGCACTGAGCGCTCGCGTATTCTCCTGCGCGCCGTTGAGATCCTGCGTGAACGCAACGATGAACTGGCTTATCTGGAGACGCTGGATACCGGTAAACCTTTTTCCGAAACCTCCGTCGTTGATATCGTGACCGGCGCGGATGTTCTGGAGTATTACGCCGGTCTGGCGCCGGCGATAGAAGGCGAACAGTATCCTCTGCGTGAGACCAGCTTCTTCTATACCCGTCGGGAACCGCTGGGCGTCACCGCGGGGATTGGTGCCTGGAACTATCCGATTCAAATTGCGCTGTGGAAATCCGCACCTGCGCTCGCTGCCGGCAACGCGATGATTTTTAAACCCAGTGAAGTGACCCCGCTGACGGCGCTTAAACTGGCTGAAATCTATACGCAGGCGGGCCTGCCAGATGGCGTATTTAACGTGCTTCAGGGCGCAGGCCGCGAGGTCGGAGAGTGGCTTACCCGGCATCCGCGCATTGAGAAAATTTCCTTTACTGGCGGTATCGAAACGGGCAAGAAAGTCATGGCCAGCGCGGCCGCTTCCTCACTTAAAGACGTCACCATGGAGTTAGGCGGTAAATCGCCCCTGCTGATCCTGGCCGATGCCGACATTGAGCTGGCGGCGGATGTTGCCATGATGGCGAATTTCTACAGTTCAGGTCAGGTCTGTACCAACGGCACCCGGGTTTTTGTGCATCGCTCACAGAAAAGCGCCCTGGAGAAAGCGCTGCAGACGCGTGTACGACGTATCCGCAGCGGCGACCCGATGGATCCCGATACCAATTTCGGCCCGCTGACCAGCTTTGCTCACATGGAAAAGGTGCTGCGCTATATTGAAACCGGTAAAGCTGAGGGGGCGCGGTTACTGTGCGGCGGCGAGCGTGAACGGTCGGGGCAGTGTGCACAAGGCGCCTACGTTCAGCCGACGATTTTCACCGATTGTGAAGACCACCATACGATCGTCAAAGAAGAGATCTTTGGGCCGGTCATGAGCATTCTGACGTGGGACGATGAGCAGGAAGCCATTGAGCGGGCGAACAACACCCACTTCGGTCTGGCTGCAGGCGTGATCAGCCGCGACCTGGCAAAAGCTCACCGCACCATCCATCAGTTAGAAGCGGGTATCTGCTGGATCAACTGCTGGGGGGAATCGCCAGCGCAAATGCCGGTGGGGGGTTATAAGCAGTCCGGTGTCGGACGCGAAAACGGCATCGCCACGCTCGCCCAGTACACGCGTATCAAGTCCATTCAGATCGAGCTGGAACGCTATCAATCTGTTTTTTAACAAGGATGTGGAGGTAACGATGACGACTATCAGGGAATATGATTACATCATTATAGGGGCGGGTTCAGCGGGAAATGTGCTGGCCACGCGCCTGACAGAAGACGCCGACGTCAGTGTGCTGTTACTGGAAGCCGGGGGGCCGGATTACCGCCAGGATTTTCGCACGCAGATGCCTGCTGCTCTGGCTTATCCTCTGCAGGGACGCCGCTATAACTGGGCCTATGTGACCGATCCAGAGCCCTTTATGGGCAACCGGCGTATGGAGTGTGGCCGGGGTAAAGGCCTGGGGGGATCTTCGCTCATCAACGGCATGTGCTACATCCGTGGCAATCCCCTGGACTACGATGGCTGGGCCAGACTGGAAGGGCTGGAGAACTGGAGCTATCTCGACTGCCTGCCTTATTTCAAAATGGCGGAGCGCCGTGACATCGGGGGCAATGACTACCACGGTGACTGCGGGCCGGTGAGCGTCACCACGCCCAGACAGGATAACAACGTGCTGTTTCATGCGATGGTCGAGGCCGGGGTTCAGGCCGGGTATCCGCGCACTGACGACTTAAATGGGTATCAGCAGGAGGGGTTTGGTCCGATGGACCGCACCGTCACGCCCCGGGGCCGCCGCGCAAGTACCGCCCGTGGCTATCTGGACCAGGCGCGCAGGCGTCCCAATCTGACGATTGAGATCCACGCCGTTACCGACCGGATCCTGTTTACGGGTAAGCGGGCGACCGGCGTGAGCTGGCTGCAAAAAGAGACGCAGCATACGGCCCATGCCCGGCGTGAAGTCTTACTCTGCGCGGGGGCGATTGCTTCCCCACAAATCCTGCAGCGCTCAGGGGTGGGGCCTGCCGGCTTGCTAAAACGTCTGGATATTCCACTGGTTCACGATCTGCCCGGCGTTGGGGCGAATTTGCAGGACCATCTTGAAATGTATCTGCAGTACGAGTGTAAGCAGCCGGTATCGCTGTCCCCTGCACTGAAGTTACATAATCAGCCATTGATTGGCGCTGAATGGTTGGTAATGGGCACCGGTATTGGTGCCAGTAATCACTTTGAGGCAGGCGGGTTTATTCGTAGCCACGAGGAGTTTGAATGGCCAAATATTCAGTATCATTTCCTGCCAGTGGCGATTAACTACAACGGTTCTAATCCAATTAAAACCCACAGTTTCCAGGCGCACGTCGGCTCGATGCGTTCACCCAGTCGTGGACGCGTGCAGATCGTCTCGAAAAATCCGCACGACCATCCCAGCATCCTGTTTAACTATATGTCTCAGGAGCAGGACTGGCGTGAGTTTCGGGCGGCCATTCGCATCACCCGGGAGATCATGCAGCAGCGCGCGCTCGATCCCTACCGTGGTAAGGAAATTTCGCCGGGGGCAGATTACCAAAGTGATGACGACCTGGATCGCTTTGTACGCGAACATGCGGAAACGGCCTATCATCCGTCGTGCTCAAATGCGATGGGTTATCATGACATGGCCGTGGTCGGTAACGAGGGTAAAGTCCACGGTATGGAGAACCTGCGCATTGTTGATGCGTCCATTATGCCGCGGATCACCACCGGCAATCTTAACGCCCCGACGATTATGATTGCCGAGAAAATCGCTGATATGATCCGTGGACGTCCACCGTTAGCGCGAAGTGACGTGCCGTACTATGTCGCTAACGGTGCCCCGGTACGCCATCGTCGGGATAAATAATCGGCGCGTTTACCCCACAGGCTTCCGGTCTGCCGGACCGGAAGCCTGTGAACATTACGGGTTCCAGAGGTGGATACCATCACGCCCGGTACGTTTAACGTTATACAGCGCCTGATCGGCATGGCGCAGCCACTGATGGATGGAATCGGCGCTGTCCGCCGGGGCAATACCGATGCTGACCGAGCACTGAAAGTGCGGGGAGGCAGGTAAACGTATCAGTGAGATTTTCTCTTTTAATGCGACGGCCAGCATCACAATGGTGTTGCTGTCTGCATCGCGCACAATCACCCCCAGTTCATCCCCGCCGAAACGGGCAGGAATATCCCGGATGCCCACTTCCGTGCGCAGCAGCATGGAGATTTCAGCCAGCAGATAATCCCCGGCCTCATGACCAAAGCGATCATTGACCTGTTTGAAATTATCCACATCCAGCAACATCAGCCAGGCATGACCATCACCGCGCTGTGTGCGCAGATATTCGCTTTCCAGACGGCGGTCAAACAGGCGACGGTTGGGGATTTTCAGACTGGGATCCATCAGCGAAATGCGTTCCAGTTCGCGATTCTTTCGGCGCAGGGTCAGGGTCAGTTGATAGGAGACGGCGCTCAGCACCAGCATATAGCAGGTGGCAAGCGGCAGCGTCAGCCAGACCGTGCGCGTGCTGAACGTGGTCACCAGCGGCATGCCGGCCACGCTCCACGCGGGAATAAACGCCAGCAGGAAAGCGGCTATCGCCGGTTTGAGCTGCGGCCAGCCACCGGCTGCATAGCGGTCTGAGGCCAGCACCGCCATAATGACAAAGGAGGGCACCGGGCTGATGCCCATCAGGGCGACCCAGATACCGCCGAAGGCGGCATCAATGGTCAGATTACGCCGTTCTGTTGCGGTCGGATCCCAGGATGAGTGAGACAGCATCCAGGCAATGATCGGCCAGACAAAGGCATTAAGCCCCAGCAGAATAGCCAGCCACAGTCCCCGGTTCAGTTCGGACAGTACAGAAAGAAACGGGAAAAAACATAAAAAAGTGCCCAGTTGCCGCATGGCGAACATGCGACGAATAAAGCGCATTGAGCGCTGTTTTAACTGTGTGTCGTCCGGGGAGTAATAGTGCATGAATACGCGACATTGAGCCGATCAATGCTGCAGTGTATCGGAAAAAAAGTAGCCTGTTCGTTATTTTATCGGGTAGAAAGAACAATGCCGGCCAGTCTGCACAACCGGCATGGTTCCGGGTAAAAATTATCTCATTAAAACGAGTAGTTAGCCGATACGGTGACGTTTCGCGGTGCGCCGTAAACAACATAGGTACCCAGGTAATCGTAATACTCTTTATCGAACAGGTTGTTAATATTGGCCTGAACAGAAACCTGCTTCGTAACCTGGTAGCGGCTGAACAGATTGACCAGGGTCACCGGCGACTGGTCAATATAATCCGCCGGGGTACTGGCAACGTTGGCCCAGGTTTTATTCTGCCAGTTTACGCCGCCGCCCACCGTCAGATCCTGCAGCATCGGCAGACGGTAGCGGGTGAACAGCTTCACGGTCGTCCGCGGGATTTCCGGCATCACGGCCGTGCCGTTACGCTGTTCGGCAATGTAGCGTGATGCACCGAAGGTCATCTGCCAGTTATCGGTCAGCGCGCCGTTCACTTCAAATTCAACGCCCCGGCTTACCGCATCAACCGAATCGTACGCATATTCTGTGGTGTTCGGAATATAGACGTAGCTGTTTACCCCCAGGCCGTTTTGCTCGGTACGGAATAACGACAGCGATGCAGTCAGGCGACTGTTCATCCAGTCGCCTTTCATACCCGTTTCGTAGCTTTTTCCCGTCACCGCCCCGATATATTTGGCATCCGCACTGCGGAACGTCTGCGGCTGGAAAATTGAGGTGTAGCTGGCGTAAGCCGAGTACGTCTCGTTGATGTCATAGGTCAGACCGGCGTACGGTGCAATTTTACTGCTGGTTTTGGTACCGCTGGTTCCATTGCCCCGCCATTCTGTGTAACGCGCACCGACCAACAGTGAAAGCGGATCGGCCAGCGAGAAACGGGCGGCAGTGTAGGCAGATTTCTGACGGATGGTGTCGTCTTTCTCTACCTTCCAGTCGCTCCAGCTCCCCTGGCCAGTATTTCCGTCCCAGTTGTTAAAGCCATTGATATCCGCTGAGGAAATATCAGAGAACGAGTTAAAGAACAGGCTTTTCTGTTTACTGTAGCTTCCGCCCAGCATCAGCTGGTGGGTGCGACCCAGCAGTTCAAACGGACCGTTAGCATACAGGTCAACGGCATCCACTTTACGAGAACCTTTATTCCAGCCGTCAAAAGGGGATATACCCGCGCCTGTGATCTTATCCGGGTAAAGGTATGAACTCGTCAGCCGGGTATCGAACGTGGTTTTCGCATGCGAGCCGTTAACCTGCGCCTGCCAGCCGTTATCAAACCGCTGTGCCAGGGTGGCGAACACTTTATTCGATTCTTTATCGCTGTATGTCCAGTCAGCGGCGGTGTTGTTTTCACGATCGTAATGAGCACGGCTGCCGTCGCTGTAGAAGGTCGGTAAACCGCCCCAGGTCGGGTCGTTAGTATGGCTTTGCTGATAGTCCCAGCCGAATGACAGCGTGGTGGAGTCTGTCAGGTCGGCATCCAGCACCAGGGAAAGGAATTTTTTACGCGCGCTGTAGCGGTCGATCCACTTATCGTTGTCCTGATAACCTCCGATCGCCCGGCCACGAACGCTGCCCGAATCATTGAGCGGCGTGGTGATATCCCCGGTATAGCGCTGTTTGTTCCAGCTGCCGGTTTCCGCTGAAAAATTGCCGGTCAGCACTTTGCTGTCCGCGTGCTTTCGCACCATATTGACGGAGGCTGACGGGTTGCCTGAACCGGTACTCAGGCTGTTCGCACCGCGAACGACTTCGATGCGCTCAAAAATAGCGGTATCGCCGGCGGTATCGCCTAAATCCCACTGATTGTCGACCACGGTAGGGATGCCGTCGAACAGATAGTTATTAATCAGGAAGCCACGCGAGTAGTAGTTGGAGCGGTCAGAGTCGATATTAGAGGCGGAAATACCCGTGGTGTTACTCAACACCTCACCGATGCTTTGCAGATTTTGATCCTGAATACGCTGCTTGCTTACAATGCTGGCAGACTGTGGAATATCCCTCAGCGTCAGCGGCATTTTGGTACCTGCGCTGGTGACCGGAACGCTGTAATCCGTGGCGGCCTGGGCTGCTGCCGTATCCGTATTCGCCTCCACGGTCAGCGTATCGGTTTTGGCGCTGTCGGCGGCAACGGCGGGCTGTAATGCCGCGAGGACCAGCAGGGCAGCAAGGGTCGGAGTAAAAATCCCGGCGGTAGTGCAGGAGGCTGAGTAAGATGTCTGGCTGACTTCAGGGCGAGAAATTGGCACGATCATTCCTGGAATACGTTGCTGAGATTGAGTCAATACCTGCACCGGGCACGAAAATATCTACCGGTTATCCTTAGGCGGTATGAGTACTCTGACTTATCCATGAAGTAGCGGTGAGGTCCACTGATACGGCAATCAGGCAGGTTATTGCCTGTAATGGTAAAGCAAATGAGAACTATAATTATTAAGGGTTAAGGTGTAAATAAATATTATCGTACGGGGGAACGCTGGCGGAATAAGAGAGGCGGGCAGAAGGGGAAAGAGCGTATCTGCCCGCGGAAAAGACGCTGACCGCAAGAGCCGATCGCAACAGCCGATCGGCCCCGGGGCAAGGGTTTAGAAGTCGGCTTTCAGCACCACGCGGAAGTTGGCTTTCCCCGCACGGACGTGCTCCAGTGCGTCGTTGATTTTTGACATCGGGAAGAACTCGACGTGCGGTGCAATATCACGGCGTGCCGCCAGCTTCAGCAGCGAACGCAGCTGGCCCGGAGAGCCGGTGGAGGAACCGGTGATCGCTTTATCGCCCATAATCAGATCGAACGCGCTGACCTGGAACGGCTTCATCACGGCCCCGACGGTGTGGAATTTGCCCTGCGGTGCCAGTGCATCGAAGTACGGCTTCCAGTCGAGATCCACGGCGACGGTGCTGAGGATCAGGTCAAAGCGTCCGGCCTGCGCTTTCAGCGCTTCCGGGTCACGGCTGTTGATGACTTCATCGGCACCCATGTCCAGGATGGACTGCTTTTTATTGGCAGTGGAGCTGAAAGCCACCACTTCTGCTCCCATCGCCCGCAGGATCTTGATTGCGATATGGCCCAGACCGCCGATGCCGACCACACCCACGCGGCTGGTCGCGGTGATATTGCTCATCAGCAGCGGTTTAAACACGGTGATGCCGCCGCACAGCAGGGGACCGGCTGCGGCTGCATCCAGGCTTTCCGGTAGCGGGATCACCCACTGCCAGTCAGCGCGCAGCTTTTCAGCAAATCCGCCATTATTCAGGATGGTCGGGGTGGTGCCTTTTTCGCAGTTCACCTGCTCGCCGTTGATACAGGCATCGCAGTGCTGACAGCTTTTTGCCGTCCAGCCAATACCCACGCGCTGTCCAATGGACAGGCCTTTATTTTTTGCCGCCTCACCCAGGGCGGAAACGCGACCGATCACTTCATGGCCGGCAATGGTCGGATACTGAGAGATACCCCATTCGTTATCGATCATCGACAGGTCAGAGTGACAGACGCCACAGTATTCAACCTCGACTTCCACTTCCTCTGTGCTCAGTTCGCCTGCGTCGTATTCATACAGTTCAAGAGCCTGTCCTGCTTGCATGGCCGCGTAGCTTTTAATTTTCATTTCATACCTCAGATTCGGTTTACGGTCAGGGGGGAGAGTTTAGCTGTTCAGGGAAATAAAGTGGGTTTTCGCCGCACGTAAGGTTTATCTGAAGGACTGACTGCGGAGAAAATGGGCAAAAAGAAGGGCGGCCCTGTTCTGGCCGCCCGGATGTTTACTCGTTGATACGTGGATGCTGATCGATCAGGCGGGAGCGTTTCGCTTCCAGCTCGCTGATCTGCTCGCTGATATCTTCGATTTTTTGCTCGATGTTATCGTGATGCTCCTGCAGGATCTCTTTGGCTTCCGCCATGTCCGACGCTGCTGGCGTGGCACCGCGCAGCGGCATGTTGGCGGTTTCTTTCATGGTCAGACCGGTGATCAGACCAATCACGGCGACGACCATCAGATAGTAAGCCGGCATATAGAGATTGCTGGTCGTTTCGACCAGCCATGCTGCGATGGTCGGGGTCAGACCGGCGACCAACACCGAGATGTTAAAGGCACTGGCCAGCGCGCTGTAACGGATGTGGGTCGGGAACATGGCTGGCAGAGAGGAGGCCATCACACCGGTAAAGCTGTTCAGGATCACCGCCAGCAGCAGCAGGCCGGCAAAAATCAGCCCCATCACGCCGCTGTTGATCAGCATAAATGCCGGAATGGACAGCACCAGCAGCGCGATGCTGCCGATGATCACAAACGGACGGCGACCAAACTTATCGCTCATCAGGCCCATAACCGGCTGCACAAACAGCATACCCAGCATAATGGCGATGATAATCATCACGCCATGATCTTCTGAGTAGTGCAGGTTATGCGACAGGTAGCTCGGCATGTAGGTGAGCAACATGTAGTAGGTAACGTTAGTGGCAATCACCAGACCGACGCAGGAGAGCAGGCTTTTCCAGTGTTTGGTGGCAATCTCTTTAAACGAGACTTTCGGGCCTTCGGCCAGGCCTTCACGGTCACCCTGCTCCAGTTTGTCGACGTGCTGCTGGAAGGCCGGGGTTTCTTCCAGCGCATGGCGCAGATAGAGCCCGATGATACCCAGCGGCAGCGCCACGAAGAACGGAATACGCCAGCCCCACTCAAGGAAGCGGGCTTCGCCGATAACCGCAGAGATCAGCACGACCAGGCCGGCACCGAGCACGAACCCGGCAATGGAGCCGAAGTCCAGCCAACTGCCCATAAAGCCACGCTTACGGTCCGGGGAATACTCGGCAACAAAGATGGATGCGCCAGTGTATTCGCCGCCGACCGAGAAGCCCTGCGCCATTTTACACAGCAGCAGCAGGATCGGTGCCCAGATGCCAATCGAGGCATAGGAGGGGATTAAGCCGATACAGAAGGTACTGATCGACATAATGATGATGGTAATCGACAGGATTTTCTGGCGACCATATTTGTCACCCAGGGCACCAAAGAACAGGCCACCTAACGGGCGAATTAAGAAAGGAACGGAGAAAGTTGCCAGTGCGGCAATCATTTGTGTACCTGGATCAGCGCCGGGGAAGAAAACCTGCCCCAGTGCGTAGGCGACAAACCCATATACGCCGAAATCGAACCATTCCATCGCATTGCCCAGTGAGGCAGCGGTAATGGCTTTACGTAATCTGGTGTCATCAATAATGGTGACGTCTTTTATCCCAATAGGCTTAACACGCTTCCTACGTAGCTTCATAAAGAACACCCTGTAATTATCTGTTTTCCAACTCAATATTCACACTGTTCAGGTCAGGCCCGTGCTGTCTGCCTGACCTGTCACGGGTGAAAAACCTGCAGCACAATACGCTATCGTCAGTCATGACCAGGGGGCCAGTACGGCACGGCAGCGCATTCTGCCAGCTATACAGTATATAGACACTTCGCACGGGGACATAATTCCAGTCGGAAACTTCTTACTCCAGAGGAAAAAACGGCATGGAAACCGTCGCTGATCAGACCTGGCCAGCCGATGGCGTGGGCTGCTGCGCAATCCACTGCATCAGCGCCGCGTTGTTCATCGGACGGGCATAGTAGTAACCCTGAATGTACTCCACGCCGCGATTTTTCAAATATTCCCGCTGCAGTGTCGTTTCCACACCTTCTGCCACGATGTTCAGCGCCAGCTTCTGTGCCAGCAGGATAATGGCATCCAGCACCGGCGTCGTGCCTTCCAGCGTCTCGATGGCGTTGACAAAGCCTTTATCGATTTTCAGATAGTCGATCGGGAAGGTTTGCAGATAGGACAGTGAGCAGTGGCCGGTGCCGAAATCATCAATAGCGACCTTCATACCTGCGAGCCGCAGCTCTGCCAGTTTGTCTCCCACTTCCTCGCCGTCGCGGATCAGGCTGCGTTCCGTCAGTTCCAGCGTAATACAGGCATTAAGATGGGCAATATCGTGAGAAAACTGGCGCATATCACTGACAAATTCATCATGTTGCAGGTGCTCGGCCGCCAGATTAATACCAATATTGAAATCGGCGGGGACCTGCCAGCTGGCGCAGTCTTTTGCCACCAGCGCCAGTAAATGCCGGGTAAGGGGAATAATCATCCCTTCATCTTCGGCTGCGGCAATAAAGATATCCGGGCGCACCCAGCTTCCATCCGGACGCTGCCAGCGTAACAGCGCTTCGGCCCCGGATAACTCGCCCGTCGCCAGATTACACACCGGCTGATAGTTCACGGTGAATTCGCCGCGGGCGATACCCCGGCCAATCTCATCGTGGAATGAGCTTCTGCGCTTCAGCCAGTTAAGCGTGATCATGATGAACAGCAGGGACAAAATGATCGCCATGGGCAGGAAGGTGAACAGGGTCTGCCGCCAGCTTTGCAGCGCCTCGGTGCGTGGCGAGGTGATGGCCACTGTTATCGGGTAGCGGTTGTCGGAGCGGGTATAGCGGGTGGTGCCAAGGATACCCTGATAGATATAGAGCGGTTTACCGCTGGAAATACGGTAGCCGTCGCCAAACTGCATGGTGATATGGTAGCCATGCTTGATACCCGCTGCGGTCATAAAGTCGATCAGGTACTGCCCTTCCACCAGCGCATAGCGACCAAAACCCTGGGCATCTTCGCGCATAAAGACCACGGCAGGGCGATCTTTCATGCTGTAGGTTCCGTCCACAGAGAGCATCCATGATGCCGCGCGGTGTTCAGGCGGCGGAACCAGAATCATATTTTGTACGCTGCCCCTGATCGCCCCAAAGGCTGAGGAGCAATAGACCTGCTCGCCTTTCGCGACGCCAACAGAGCGAAAGTAGGGGTAGATGGTGCCGTACTGCTGGAGCACTGAGCGGATCGCCCGGCAGTCCTGGTCCCTGAACGCGTTGAGGCGGTCGGTCATTGACCAGGCAAGATCACTGATATGAGCAGCTTGTTCCAGCAGCATAGAGGCCGTGAGTTTCTGCTGATTAACAACAGACTTACGTGCTTCAATAAAAGTGAAAACGAGGCAGAGTACCAGCGGCAACAGCCCGGCAAGGATTAGCCAGATCTTTTCATGCTTAGGCTTTACGAGTGCTTGCAAGCGCTTCCCCTGTGAGCTGCTTAAAGAGATCGCAGCGGCGGTGTACGATCAATCATTCTCCTGTGCACTCCGTGAGTCATACCCGCCACGGATCGCGTTACTATTATGCAAATTATCGTTCAATTCACCATCTCTCAGGCTGAAATCTTTTTTCCGCCATGTTTTCCTTCTTTACCCCTTATTATCCGCTGCGGCTGAAGAGGGAGAAAAAGCCGCTTTTCTTTCCGTCGCGGCAGGGCAGGACTTGTCGCCACTCACGCGCTGACGTACTGTATTTTTTCACTTCTCATGGAAGCCAGACAATGAACATCAGCGATATTCCTTTTGGCACCACCACCTGGTCGGCGCTGGAAGCAACGGAACATCCGGGAGAAACGGGCACGGCCTGGTGGCGCACCCGGCAGTTCGGCGAGATACGTGTCAGGAGGGTGGACTATACCGCAGGGTATCTGGCCGATCACTGGTGCAGCAAAGGGCACATTCTGCTGTGCCTGTCCGGTGAGTTACACACGGAGCTGGAGGATGGGCGGGTATTTACTCTGACGGCGGGCATGAGTTATCAGGTGGCGGATAACGCAGAAGCACACCGTTCCTGGACCGAGAACGGTGCACAGCTTTTTATTGTCGACTGACGCCTGTCCTGCAAACAGCAGGTGCACTGGCGACACCTGCTGTTTCCGATATCAGTCAGCGTTAAAAAAGGTCTGTTTTAACGCCAGCTCCACGCCGCGAATTTCCGCCAGCCCCTTCAGACGGCCAATCGCTGAATAGCCGGGGTTGGTTTTTTTATGCAGGTCATCCAGCATCTGATGGCCGTGATCCGGACGCAGCGGAATGGCTCGCTGATTGCCTGCGCGGCGGCGCTTCTGCTCTTCGGCCAGGATCACCTTAATCACGCCAACCATATCGACATCCCCCGCCAGATGTGCGGCTTCGTGGAAGCTGTTCGGGTTCGCTTCGCGCAGGGTTGAGCGCAGATGGGCAAAGTGAATACGGTCGGCAAAGGTTTCCGCCATTTTCACCAGATCATTATCCGCGCGCACGCCGTAAGAGCCGGTGCAGAAGGTGAAACCGTTATGCACGCTGTCGACGGTCTCTTTCAGCCACTGCATATCGTCGATCGTCGACACGATGCGCGGCAGGCCGAGGATCGGGCGCGGTGGATCGTCCGGGTGTACCGCCAGCACGATGCCGGCTTCCTGTGCTACGGGGACCACAGCGCGCAAAAACGCGGCCATATGTTCGCGCAGCTTCGCGTGGTCGATGCCGTCATACTGCGACAGCTGCGCCTGAAATTGCTCCAGCGTGTAGCCCTCTTCCGCCCCCGGCAGCCCGGCGATAATATTGCGCGTCAGGGTGTCGATCTCCTCCTGACTCATGGCGGCAAAACAGGCGGCGGCCTGCTGCTGCTCATCCGGGCTGTAATCCTGCTCTGCGTTAGGGCGTTGCAGGATATGCAGCTCGAACGCCGCAAAGGCAATATGGTCGAAGCGCAGCGCTTTGGCACCATCCGGCAGCGTCCAGCCGAGATCGGTGCGCGTCCAGTCCAGCACGGGCATAAAGTTGTAGCATACGGTGTCGATGCCGCAGGCACCGAGGTTGCGTAGCGACTGCTGATAGTTGGCGATGTATTTTTGGTAATCGCCGCGCTGCGTCTTAATCGATTCGTGGATTGGCACGCTTTCCACCACTGACCACACCAGGCCTTTTTCTGCCAGCAGGGCCTGGCGTGCTTTTATCTCCTCCACCGGCCAGACATCGCCGTTAGGGATGTGGTGCAGGGCAGTGACAATGCCGGTGGCCCCCGCCTGGCGGGCATCGTCCAGTGATACCGGGTCTTTAGGGCCGTACCAGCGCCATGTGTGTTCCATGTGATCTCCTTGCGGGGCTTTTTGCTGAGACCGCCCCGGATGATGAGTGGTTCGTTTAATTAATCTGCAATCGGGTCTTTCACGATAAAGAAGTAAGCCAGTGCGCCCGCGAAGGTCACGCAGGAGCAGATCACCAGCGCCATATTGAACGAACCGGTGGTATCGACCACCCAGCCGGTGACAATCGGCGCAAATGAGGCACAGATAAAGCTGCCAAAGTTCTGAATACTGCTGACTGAGGCCACCATGCGTGACGGGGACATGACCTGCACCAGACCCCATGCCGAGGTGCCGGCGAAGTGGACGAAGAACAGCGCCAGGCTGATAAAGCCGACGGCCATGGCGGTCGAGGTGGACTGCACCACCAGCAGGGTGCAGGCCGCAGAGCAGACCAGGCCAAAACAGATCAGGGCTTTACGGGTTTTTGCCAGCCCATAACCACGGCGGGCGAGGCGGTCGGCGACGGTACCGTTCACCAGCATCCCTATTGAGCCAAACAGAAACGGAATCGCGGCGACCCAGCCGGTGCTGGCGAGGCTCAGGCCCCGCTCGGCCTGAAGGTAACCCGGCAGCCAGGAGAGATACAGCCAGCCGGTGTAGTTCACGCCGCTGAAACCGAGGATCATCCCCCACACGGTGCGTTTTTTAAACAGCGCGCCCCACTCCTTCAGGGACACGCGGGTTTTTTGCGACGGCGTGGAGCCCTGGTTCAGGTACTGTTCTTCTTCCGGGGTCAGCGCGAAACGGTCGCGGTTGCGATACCAGGCATACCAGCAGAGGGCGATCGCGACCCCGGCTACGCCGATAATCACAAACATCATGCGCCATCCGAAGGCCAGCATCAGTGCCACAAGGATTGGCGGTGCAAAGGCCTGGCCAAAGGTGGTGGAGGAGTTAAAAATGCCCATCGGCAGACCGCGCTCGCGGGCATTAAACCAGTCATTTACCACCTTGACGCCGCTGGGCATAAACGGTGCTTCACCGATGCCCAGCCCGATACGCAGCATAATAAAGTGGCTGAAGCTGTTCACCGCACCGGCCATCGCCTGCATTACCGACCAGAACAGCAGGCCGCCACCAAGCACGATACGCGGGCCGAAGCGGTCCAGCAGCAGTCCACTGGGCAGCTGGGAGATACCGTAAGAGAGGGAAAACGCCGACAGCAGTACGCCAAACTCCGTGGCAGACAGGCCGAGATCGTTGCGGATCGCCGCATTGGCGATCGACAGGGATCCGCGATCGAGGAAATTGATAATCCCGGCGAGAAACAGCAGGGTCAGCGACACCGTCTGTATCCGTTTGAGCCGGCTGGATTTCTGGAGAGGTGATTCAAAGGCTGAAACCGTCATCGGCGTTCCTTGTACGGCTCAACGGCCGTTTTCTTGTCAGAGCGTCACAGGGGAAAGTGTCTGGCCCAGTGGTCAGGCCGCTGGACCAGAGAATAAACGCGAAAGGGCGTTAAATACCGTGATGGCGATCGCAGCATGGGGATCGCGGGCCATTTACACGCGACCGAAGCGCTGTGATAAGCTCTGCTCATCACATCGTCCGCGTTGGAATGGGTATGGAATTACCGACACTGAAAGTTGAGCGCCTTTACCGGCAGATTTCTAACCTGCTGATTGGCTGCATTAAAAAGGGACAGTTTCCCGCCGGGGCGATTCTGCCGCCGGAGCGTGAGTTAGCCAAACAGCTGGGCGTCAGCCGTTCGTCGATTCGTGAGGCGCTGATTGCGCTGGAGATCACCGGTTGGGTTGAAATCCGCACCGGCAACGGCGTGTACGTGATGGACCCGCTGCCGCAGACTGAGGCCGCCCCGGCGGAGGAGGAATTCAGCCTGAAGGCGCTGATTCAGGCGCGTCAGGTGTATGAAGCGATGACGGCAGAGCTGGCCGCACGCAACGGCAGCGACGATCAGCGTGCAGAATTGCAGGAGATCACTCAGGATCTCATCCAGTTACACATCAATGACGACAAGTTCCTGCGGGAAGATAAACGCTTCCACCTGCTGATTGCCGAGATGACGGGCAACGAGGTGCTGCGCGACATGATGGAATACCTGTGGAATAAGCGGAAGAGCTCACGCTTCGTGCGGCTGGAAAGCCACTACGCGGAGAGTGATTTTCCGCGTGAGATGAATCAGGATCATGAGGATATTGCCCGGGCCATCATTGCCCGCGATGCGGTACAGGCCCGTGCCTGCATGGCGCGTCATTTACAGCATGTCTACGATCGCTTGTTTATCGAATAAGCGGGCTGACAGGGCGGGCGGAGCGAAAAAAGCCCCGACCCGACCCGACGCCTGTCACCGTGTTACAGCGATTTGCGGCCGTTGCCTAACAGGATCGCCAGCTTGCTGCCGCCGGGGGTGGTCTCCATCAGAATTTTACAGACGCTGGTGAGCGGAACCGACAGCAGCATACCCACCGGGCCGAGCAGCCAGCCCCAGAAAATCAGCGACAGAAACACCACCAGGCTCGACAGACCCAATCCGCGTCCCATCACCCGGGGTTCCAGCAGGTTGCCCAGCAGCATATGAATAGCGATAAACAGTGTCGCAACCAGCCCGGCTTCCAGCGGCGTGTTCAGCAGCAGCGCCTGTAAAACCGGCGGAATGCCGGCGATCACCGGCCCGATATTGGGGACAAAATTAAGCACAAAGGCCACCAGGCCCCACAGCAGCGCAAATTTTACCCCCAGCGCCATCAGCGCCAGCCATACCAGAATGCCGGTCGCCAGGCTGATCAGCGTTTTCAGCGCCAGATAGTGCGTCACCCCTTTCAGCGCTCTGTGCAGCCCGGCAATGCGGATCTGCGGGTTGACCAGCGCATAGCGCAGCTTGTACGGCAGATGGTGAACTTCAAACAGCATAAAGATCACCGTCATCATCACCAGAACGATCTGCGTCATGGCCCCCGAGAACTGGCCGAGCATGGTGGTGGCGACATCCATCACCGCGTTGGGATCCAGCCGCTGCGCCAGCGATTCAGGAGAAATCATGATGTGAAATCGCGCGGCAAAGTGCTGGATGATGGCGAGTTTCTGCTCCGCCTGCGCCTGAAGCTGCGGATACACCTCGCTGAACTCCTGCAGTGAACCGGCAATCATCGCAATGATCAGCGCCAGACCAATCAGCACCACCAGGACCACCAGACTGATAGCGAGGCCGCGACGGATGCCGCGCCGCATCAGCCAGGTGACCAGCGGGTTCAGCACGATGGCGAAAAACAGCGCCATCAGAAAAGGCACCATAATCTCAGCCGACAGCTTGATCCCTCCCAGGATCACCACCAGGGTGGCCAGTTTCAGTAAAATATTTTGCCCGATCTTTTCCTGCGGCAATGGGGTCATCGCGCCTCCGTTTAAGAACTCTGCGCAGCAATTGTAGCGGTTGTTACCGAGCCGCCACTCACTTTAGGAATGATCGGATTTTAGCCCATCACCGCTATCCGCGTTCACGCCGCTGCAGGATAGCCAGCGCGGTGAGCATCAGCGCCAGACCGGTCGTCATCGCGATGCTGGCCATCGCCATACCCTGGCCCACGGAACCCTGCTCAAACTGACGCCAGATAAACACGGACACGGTCTGCGTACCTGCCGGGGCCAGCAACAGCGAGGTCACCAGTTCGCGCGAGGCGATGGCAAAGACCATCAGCATGGCCGCCAGCAGGCTGGGGAACACCAGCGGGATGACGATATGGCGCAGTGCCGCCAGGGCGCTGGCACCGTGAACCCGGGCGGCGGGTTCCAGATTGCTGCCGAGCTGCTTCAGCGCACTGCTGACATAGCGCACCGGCCACGGCAGCAGCAGACAGCAGTAAGAGAGCAGCAGGATCGGCCAGCTGTTATAAGGCGTCACAGGCCAGAAGGGCTGGTTCCACAGCAGAATCAGCCCGACGCCCACCACCACGCCCGGCAGCGCCGCCGGCAGCAGGGAGAGCGCATCGATCAGCGCGGCCCCGCGAATGCGGCGAACCACCACCAGCCAGGCAGCCAGGAACCCCAGCAATCCGGTCACCAGCGACGTGCCCAGCGCCAGGCCAACGCTGGTGGAAAGGGCCGTCACGGCATCCCCCTGCAGGGCAAACAGGGCAGCAAAGTGGCGCAGCGTCAGGTTGCTGAGATGCATTCCACCGGACAGCGTGGAAAGCAGTGCCGTCAGCAGCATGGAACTCATCGGGATCGCCACCATCACGGTCGCTACCGCAGCAAACAGCAGCAGCACCGGCCAGCGCCACGGTCCGAGGGGGCTGCCGCTGTTCTGCGCCGGTTTGCCGTTAATGCTGGTGACATCTTTATGGCCCACCCACCGTTTCTGTAAGGCAAACGCGGCCAGGGCCACCATGACCAGCAGTACTGACAGCAGCGACGCCCCTGGCAGATCAATGGGCCAGTCGGCCAGCCGCTCTTCGATACCGACCGTCAGCATCACCACCCCGGCACGGGAACCCAGCGCGGCGGGAACGCCGTACTCTTCAATCGCCAGGGTAAAGGCCAGCAGTACGCCTGCCGCCAGCGCCGGCAGCAGCATGGGCAGGGTGACATGCCAGAAGGCGCGCCAGGCGCTGGCACCGTGTACCCGCGCCACGATAGCCAGCTGCTGTCCGCTCGCCAGCAGGCTGCGTGATACGGCAAAGTAGACCACCGGAAAAATATTCAGCGTCATCACCAGCGTAATGCCGCTCTGGCTGAACAGCAGATCGTTGAGATCGACGCCGATCGCCTGATACAGATAGCCGTTGTGCTGCAGCGCCAGCATCCAGCTGAGGGCAGAAATATAGGGTGGGGTCAGAAACGGGATCAGCAGCAGCAGATCCCAGAGACGCGCCAGCGGCAGATGAAACAGCCCGCGCAGTGTGCCGAGCGGGATACCGATCAGCGCACTGAGCAGCGCCACGCTCAGGCCGGTTGTCAGGGTGCCCCGCAACAGCGCGGGCAGCTGCGGGTCGGCCAGCAGCCGGGTGACAGGGGTGAATGCTCCGGCCAGCGAGCCCTGTGCCAGCGCCGGAAACAGCGCCTGCAGCAGGATAAACAGCAGCGGCAGCGCCACCAGGATCAGCAGCAGCGCCACGGTCAGCAGCGGAAGTATACGTGAGGTCATCGCGGGTTCCTGAAGGGGGGCGCAGGTGCGCCACCCCAGGCAAGATTAAGGGTGGCTGAACAGCGTGCCAAAGCGTTGCAGGACGGCGCTACGGTCAGCGCTGCCACCGCTCTGGGCCGGCAGAAGCTTGAGATCGCGAAGCAGGGGACGTTTGCCGCCGACATCGGAGCGCGCGGGCATTAACCACGCGTCGGCCACTTTCTGCTGCCCCTCTTCTGACAGCACATAGTCAATAAATGCTCTGGCATCCGCCGCGTGCGGGCTGCTTTTCAGGATCATCATCGGACGCGGTGCCACGACGGTGCCGCTGGCGGGGAAAATCACTTTAATCGCCTCACCGTCCTGAATGCTGCTATATGAGACGTAATCCACCGCACCAAAGACAGCAGCTTTCGCGCCCTGCAGCACCGGCGTCAGCGCCTGGGCATTGGGTCCGGCAATGACCATACCGTTCATTTTTAGCCTGCTGAACAGAGCCCATGCGTCGTCGCCCATACTGTTCTGCAGGCCGATCAGCAGGTCGAGAGAAGCACCGGACAGTGACGGGTCGGGGGTGGTCACCCGGCCTTTAAACTCGGGGCGGGTCAGGTCGTTCCATTCTCTGGGCTCCGGGGTGCCGCTCCCGGTATTCCAGACGATCCCCAGCGCGGAAATGCCCTGGGCAACGTAAGCGTCGGTTTTAAATGCGGCCGGCACCTGTTTTGCGTTGGGGCTCTGGTACGGCAGCAGCCAGCCGCGCTGCTCCAGTTCTTCGGCCGTATCCCAGGAGGCAGAAATCAGCACATCGGCCTGCGGGTTGGCCTGTTCGGCCTCCAGCCTCGCCATCACCTTTCCGGTCGTGGCCTGAAATATATTCACTTTGACGCCCGTCTGCTTTTCGTAGCCTGCGGCCAGGCTTTTCGCCAGCGAGCCCGGCCCGGCGGTATATACCGTCAGCGCCTGTGCGTCAGCGATCATCATGCCGGAAGATAACAGCATCGTTAACAGTGCTCCTGTTTTCATCGAATTCAATACGTTCATGCAAGTTCCCCGGAGAGTGACGTAACGGTTTGACGGGCGGCAACCGATCCGGCCGACAGCCAGACGATACGATCGGCCAGCATTTCCGCCTCGCTGCGATCGTGGGTGACATAGACGGCGGTGGTGCCGAGCTGGCGCAGCAGGCCTGCCATCTCACGGCAGAGGGATTCACGCAGGTCGCGGTCAAGATTCGACAGCGGTTCATCGAACAGCAGGATCGCCGGTTCAGCGATAATCGCCCGTGCCAGTGCGACGCGCTGCTGCTGGCCGCCGGAGAGGTCGGAGGGCTTACGCCCGGCAAAATCAGCCAGACCCACGCGTTGCAGAGCCATCATTACCCGCTCGTCGCGTTCGCGTGCCGGCACCCGGCGCATCAGCAGCGGAAAGGCGACGTTCTGCGCCACGTTCATATGCGGCCACAGGGCATAGTCCTGAAAGACCATGCCGATATCGCGCTGTTCGGGAGGGATGCAGACGGCGGCGCTGGCCATCAGCCGGTCGCCAAAATGCAGCGTGCCCTGCCGGGGTTGCAGCAGCCCGGCGAGTATTTTCAGAAGGGTACTTTTGCCGCAGCCCGAAGGGCCGAGCAGCGCGACAATGCTGCCTGCCCCGATGTCGAGATCGAGATGGTTGAGCACCGTCTGCGTGCCGAAAGCATAGTGAATGCCCTTCAGCGTCACGGAAGTGGGAGAACGGACCATATTGTTATCCTCTTTGGGACTTTTCCCCCCGGAAATGGGGAGTTACGGGGAGTATAGGGAGGGTGTATGACGGATTTATGGCGAAAGAAAGACGCCTGCGCTTGTTAACGGTTGCAGGATTTCGGGTATAGTAAGTGTCACTCTTTTTGACCCTGCGAGCAGGATTTTCATGTCTGAGCAGCCCGCCGGTACCACCGCGCTGAGTGGCTTCCGTTTAAATCTGCGTATTTTCTCCGTTGTGATGTTTAACTTTGCCAGCTACCTGACCATCGGCTTACCGCTGGCGGTGCTGCCCGGCTATGTCCATGATGTGATGGGCTACAGCGCGTTCTGGGCAGGGCTGGTGATCAGCCTGCAATATCTCACCACCCTGATCAGCCGTCCGCACGCCGGGCGCTATGCCGATCTGTGGGGGCCCAAAAAAGTCGTGGTCGTCGGGCTGTGTGGCTGCTTTATCAGCGGCCTGTGCTATGCGCTGGCGGCGATCAGCAGTGCCCTGCCGCTGCTCAGTTTGCTGCTGCTGTGCACGGGCAGGCTGATACTGGGCGTCGGGCAGAGCTTCGCCGGAACCGGCTCCACGCTGTGGGGCGTCGGCGTGGTCGGCCCACTGCATATTGGGCGGGTGATCTCCTGGAACGGCATTTTTACCTATGGCGCAATGGCGATTGGCGCACCGCTCGGCGTGGCAATCTTTGACCGGGGCGGGCTGCTGCTGCTGGCGGGGATCATTACGGCGATTGCGCTGCTGGGCATTCTGCTGGCGCTGCCCAGGGCGCAGGTCAAAAGCAGCGCAGGCCGGCCGCTGCCGTTTCGTGCCGTGCTGGGCCGTATCTGGCGCTTCGGCCTGCTGCTGGCGATGGGGTCGGCAGGTTTTGGCGTAATCGCCACCTTTATCACCCTGTTTTATCAGGATAAAGGCTGGGATGGGGCGGCCTTTGCGCTGACGCTGTTCAGCGTGGCTTTTGTCGGTACGCGGCTGCTGTTTCCTCATGCGATTACCCGGCACGGCGGGCTGAACGTGGCGCTGGTGTGCTTTGCGGTAGAAGCTCTCGGGCTGTTTATGGTCTGGGGCGCTGGGGATCCCTGGCTGGCACGCGGCGGGGCGCTGCTGACCGGGGCCGGGTTCTCGCTGGTCTTTCCGGCCATTGGCGTGGTGGCGGTCAGTGCCGTACCGCCACAGAATCAGGGCAGTGCGCTGGCAACTTATACTGCGTTTATGGATCTGGCGCTGGGTATTACCGGGCCGCTGGCAGGGCTGATAATGAGTTCAATGGGGGTACCGTCGGTCTATCTTCTCAGCGGTTTACTGGCCTGTCTGGCGATGGCCGTAACGGTGCGTCTGAAAAAAGCGGTCCCGGCTTAGTGGGACCGTTGTCAAATGACACAGATAAGTCGGTTGCAGTTGCAGGGGCGATCATTTTTTTGAACGGCCCCAGCTGAGGGTATTGATGTCAGGTCAGTCCAGGGAGAGTCCCTGCCAGCGACCCGGGTGAAAGGATCACGCCTGAAGCAATGCGATGCTCTGGCGGATTTCGCGCTCAATATCGGCCGCACTCCAGCTATCCATCACTGAAGCAAACGGTTCGAAGGCATACACGCCGGTATAGCCTAACGCTTCCAGACGCTCGACCTGCCAGACGCTTTTCAGCAGGTCATCACTGCTTAACATCAGACGCTCTTCGTCGGTCAGTTCGCTGACCGGACGACCATCGATGACGCCGGACAGGTGCACCAGGCCAATCTGATCGATATCGATGCCGTCGGCAAAATCCTGCTCTGCGCCTTCATACAGGTGGTGATGGAAGGTATCCAGTACGATCTTAAAGGGCACGTTGGCCTGCCTGATCAACTGCTGTGCCTGTGTGGCAGAGCGCAGTGAACTGACCGGGAAGCCCAGTGGCTCAACAAGACCTTCAACACCATAGCGTGCAAACAGCGGGGCCAGCGTAGTCAGGGCCTGCCGGGTATCTTCAGCTGAAATCTTTGTGCCGTCGTTGAGCGGGCACATCACCAGCGCTTTGGCACCAATTCCCTGAGCATCTTTCAGCAGGCTTTCAGCACGGGCCAGCAGGTCATCACTGATCTGGTTGAACGGATAAAGGGCGTTGATGGTGACAATTTCCAGACCATACTTTTCCGCCAGCTCACGCACCTGCTGATGACTCAGGTTATCCGTGACGCTGCCGCCTTTCATATCGTTACGCAATTCGACTTTATGCAGACCCAGTTTTTGTACCAGCTGGAAAAAAGCGTCAATGCTCAGGGCTGGGGCGATTTTACGGTTAACACAAAAACGGGTTGGATCGATAGCCATCGTATGGCTCCTGTTGAGTAGGGTAGGAAGGTAAAAGGTTCATTAAGAGTGCCCGCCAGCCATTTATTGTTGATTACAGGCTGGTCAGGGGGGCTTCACGGACTACAGGAAAACATTTATTTCATATTTGGTGAATAATGAAATTTAAATTTTTAGATCCGTCTCGCAAAATTTCACTCCGGGCCTCATAAAAGGGCCCTGAATACAGAGTAATCCTGGCGTTTTAATGAGGGAGAAGTCAGCGATGCAGGAGGGGCTCACTGAAACGATTGCTCCGCGCGCTGCCTGCGCTGGGGGCTTTTTTCTTCCGCCGTCAGCATGGGGAGGAAATCCCCGACTCCCGCGAACTGAAAAATGCGATCCAGCCCGCTAAAAATGAATTTTCTAAAGTGAAATATTTGAAAAATTTATTTCAATATTATACTGTCTCAACACGAATCACGGTTTTACCCGGCGTGGCAGCGGTATGACGTCAGACTGCCTGCAAGGGAATTCATTACTAATACAGAGGCCAGCACATGACTATCGTAGGAAACTTTATTGGCGGTAAAACCTCTCTGAGCGCCAGCAACGAAACCATTCCAATTTACGATCCGGCAACCGGTCAGCCGGTGCGTGAACTGACGCAGAGCACCAGCGATGAAGTGGCCCATGCCATCGCCGTTGCGCATGAAGCCTTCGATAGCTGGTCCCGCACTTCTCCACTGCGCCGCGCCCGTATTCTGTTTAACTTTAAAGCCCTGATGGAAGAGCACCGCGACGAGCTGGCTGCTCTTATCGTCAGTGAACATGGAAAAGTCTGGTCTGATGCGCTGGGTGAACTGACCCGGGGTCTGGAAGTGGTCGAGTTCGCCTGCGGTATTCCGCACCTGATTAAGGGTGAAAACTCTGCCGATGTCGGTACCGGCGTGGACAGCTATTCATTAATGCAGCCGCTGGGCGTGGTGGCCGGGATTACCCCGTTCAACTTCCCGGCGATGGTGCCTCTGTGGATGTTCCCGATTGCTCTGGCATGTGGGAACACCTTCGTACTGAAGCCGCCAGCGCTTGATCCGTCAGCGGCGGTGCGTATGGCCGAACTGCTGACCGAAGCCGGTCTGCCGGACGGTGTGTTCAACGTCATTCACAGTTCGAACGACAATGCCGAGCAGCTGTATAAAGATCCGCGTGTGCAGGCGGTGAGCTTCGTTGGTTCTTCCGGCGTGGCAGAGCATATCTACACCACGGCCAGCGCCCACGGTAAACGTGTGCAGGCGTTCGGTGCAGCGAAAAACCACGCGATCGTGATGCCAGATGCTGACCTGGAGGCTACCGTAAATGCCATTATGGGCGGCGCGTTTGGCTCTGCCGGTGAGCGCTGCATGGCACTGCCAGTGGTGGTGGCCGTGGGTGATGACACCGCGGACAAACTGATTGCTGCACTGACTCCGCTGGTCAAAGCCCTGCGCGTCGGTCCTGGCATCCACAAAGGTAAAGACGAAAACGAAATGGGGCCGGTTGTTTCTGCCGCACACCAGAAGAAAGTGCTGGGCTACATCGATAAAGGTGAGGCTGAAGGCGCAAAACTGGTGGTTGACGGTCGCGGCATCCAGGTGGAAGGCCACCCTGAAGGCTACTATGTCGGCGGCACGCTGTTTGATAACGTCACCACTGACATGGTGATCTGGCGTGAAGAGATCTTCGGGCCGGTACTGAGCATCGTTCGTGCCCCGGATTACAAAACTGCGCTGGACCTGGTCAACAGCCACGAGTTCGGTAACGGCAGCGCCATCTTCACCAGCAACGGCCACACCGGGCGCGACTTTGTCCGTGAAGTGCAGGCGGGCATGGTCGGGGTGAATGTCCCGGTTCCGGTGCCGATGGCTTTCCACAGCTTCGGCGGCTGGAAACGTTCCGTATTCGGTGCGCTGAATGTGCACGGGCCGGATGGCGTGCGCTTCTACACGCGCATGAAAACCGCCACCGTGCGCTGGCCAAGCGGTCAGAAGACCGTGTCAGAATTCAGTATGCCAACGTTAGGTTAAATCTCAGCAGGGCGAGGTTGTCCTCGCCCTGACGGACAGAGAGGCTGTATGTCATTACTATCCAAAGTAAAAGAGCCGGATGCGCAGGGTCGTATCCAGCATGTTACCCCGGAAAGTGCAGGCTGGCGCTATGTCGGTTTCGACGCTTATCAGTTGAAAAAAGGTCAGACGCTGCAGCTGGAAAGCGGCAGTAAAGAGTTGTGCCTGGTGCTGGTTGCCGGCCTGGCGTCGGTGAAAACCCGCCTGGCCGAATTCCCGCATATCGGCAAACGCCTGTCTCCGTTTGAACGGACGCCTCCTTATTCGGTGTATGTCCCGGGTAACGAGCAGGTCGAGGTGGTGGCAGAGTCAGACCTTGAGCTGGCGGTGTGCAGTGCGCCGGCTACCGGGGGCAAGCTGCCCGCACGGCTGATCGCGCCCGCCGATGTCGGCGTTGAGCAGCGCGGCAAAGGTAATAATAAGCGTCTGGTGCACAATATTCTGCCGGATGACAAACCGGCAGACAGTTTGCTGGTGGTCGAGGTGTATACCGATGAGGGTAATACCAGCTCCTACCCCAGCCATAAGCACGACCAGGAAGATTCACCGGATGAAACCTACCTGGAAGAGACGTACTACCACCGTTTCAACCCGGAGCGTGGTTTTGCCATGCAGCGCGTCTATACCGACGACCGCTCGCTGGATGTCTGTATGGCCCCCTACAATCAGGACGTGGTGACCGTGCCGCGTGGCTATCACCCAATGTCGACCGTCGCCGGCTACGATAACTATTATCTGAATGTGATGGCCGGGCCGGTACGCCTGTGGAAATTTACCTGGGAGAAAGATCACGCCTGGGTGAACAGCGATGAGTATCCGCGTAAGGGATAATCCTGCAGGGGTAAGGCAGGCCTCACCCTGTTGATGTGAGCAACCAGCCGCGTCAGATGGGGTGTTGAAACGAGCGATAAAACGGGCAGTCCTTGCGGGCGGCCCGTTTTTTTTAGCTTTTAACGTTGGTCAGTGCCAGTGAAACCGCCAGCGTCTGGGCCAGGCACAGGGACGCTACCTGAGAGCGGAAACCATCGACCTGCGCCTCACGCACGACAAAGCAGACATCGCTGAAGGCGGCCAGCGGGCTGACCTGGCTGTCGGTGATCGCAATCTGATGCGCACCGCGTTTTGCTCCCAGCTCCACCAGTTCCACCGCTTCACGCGCGTAAGGGGAATAGCTGATCGCAATCACCACGTCTTTCGGGTTGACCATGCTTAACTGTTCGGCAAACATCCCGCCCAGCCCGTCGATCAGGAAAGCGCGGCGCTCCAGGTGGCGCAGGGCATAGGTCAGATAGGAGGCGACGCTGAACGAACGGCGTAAGCCAATGACGTAAATGTTATCGGCTTCATCCAGCATCTTCACCGCTTTTTCCAGCTGTTCAGGATTGACCTGCATCGCCAGCTGCTGCAGCGCCTGCGAGTTCACCATGGTGAACACATTGAGAATTTCTGCCGGGCTTTCGGGCGCGCTGGCGCTTTCATCGGTGGCGGTCTGGCGGAACAGACGCGCCCGCTCCGTGTAGTTGACCGTCTCTTCCATCAGGTGCTGACGAAAGACCTGCTTCATTTCATTGAAGCCGCTAAACCCGAAGGCATTTGAGAAGCGGATCAGCGTGGAGGGCGGAACATCGGCCTGCTGGGCGATAGAGGCGACGGTATCAAAGGCGATGCTGTTGCTGTTATCAAGAATATAGCGAGCCACCTGCTTCAGGCGTTTACTGAGAGTGTCGTAGCGGCGACGGATATCGTCCTGCAACAGAGAAAGTTGGGTCGGATTATTAGTCATTACACGGCTCGCAAAAAGGAAAATAGTGTTCTTCTGTGCGTTATTCTACCAGATGAACAAAAAATTTCACTTGATGAAGAAAGCGGCAGGCCGTATTTCATCAGGGTTGGGAATCAGTTCACAAAATCGTAACCTTCTGCCCGTAGCAGATAAAATAATTGATTCGTTTAATAAAAAAAGGGTAACCCTGTACCGGGTTACCCTTTTTTGTTACCCCTAAAAAAACAGGGGGGGTTATTTCGCCGGACGCGCCTCACGCCAGTAGCCGATCAGCGTCAGATAGTTGTTCTTCACCTTCTCGATCAGCCCGGCATCGTCCAGCTCACCCTGCAGCCACTGGCGTGATGGCTGGCCGAAGATGGTCCGCCCAACGGCAAATCCTTTGACCCACGGAGATTTTGCGGCGGCGGCGAAGCCTGCTTTCAGCTCCTCTTCCGGCGCGTCCAGGCCCAGCAGCAGGATGCCACGGCAGTGTGGGTCGTGCTGTTCAATCAGCGCACTGATCGCTTCCCAGCTGGCGTGGGACAGCGGCGGCAGTTTCCACCAGTCAGGCTGAATGCCCATGCTGTAGAAGTGAGTGAGGATCTCCAGATAGTATTTCTCATCCTTGTCCGGATGGCTTTCCGGCAGGATCACTTCCAGCAGCAGCTCGTGACCGGACTTGTTACAACCGTTCCACACGTCGAGGATCAGATCGTCCTGCTCTTTGCGCAGTTCCGCGCTGTCTTTCGGATGATAGAAGGTCAGACATTTGACCACGTGCTCCTGCGGCCAGTCGATCAGCTGGGAACCGATATTACCGTGTTCCAGACGCAGCGGCCGCGAGCTCGGTAGCTCAATCGGGCGACCGATCCACCAGCCTTTACCGGTGATGGCATTCAGCGCCGGCTGACCGTAAGTGGTATCGGCGAGGATGCCGCAGCGACCGTCGTCCAGCCCGGCTTCCTTCGCCGCCGCCTGAGCCCCCTGCAGCAGCAGCAGTTTCAGATCAGGGATACGGGCCGCGTCAACGCCCGCTTCGGCCGCCATATCAGCGAGCTGTTTGCGGTGGTCAAAGGCAAAAATATTCAGTTCGTGCCACTGCTGCTTGCGGGTCGTGACGCGATGCAGATGGTTAAGACGACTGTCGAGATCCGGTCGTTTCACGTCATTATCGCGGCCGAGGAAGTCATCCAGCTCTTCTTTGGTCGGCATTGCGGGAGCGCAGCCATGACGTGATACCACCAGTGCCCCGCAGGCGTTGGCATAACGGCAGGCCTGTTCCCAGCTCTCATCGTTCAGCCAGCCGCGCAGCAGGCCGGACATAAAGGCATCACCCGCACCCAGCACGTTCAGCACTTCCACACGCACGCCCGTTTGCAGCGTGGTCTGATCCCAGCTGTCCGGGATCTCCCCTTCAAACACCACGCAGCCCAGCGGGCCACGTTTGCACACCAGGGTGGCTTTGGTGGCTTTACGCACGTTTTTCAGTGCCGTCAGGCTGTCGGTGCTGCCCCCGGCGATATGGAACTCTTCTTCTGTTCCCACCACCAGATCGAAGTAGTGCAGCACTTCCTGCAGCTGCTGTGTCACACGCTCTGACGCCACAAAGCGTGTCTCGCCATCGCCCAGTGAGGTCAGGCCCCACAGTACCGGGCGGTAGTCGATGTCCAGCGCGGTACGCAGGCCGTGACGGCGGGCAATTTCCAGCGCCTTCAGCACCGCAGCACGGGTATCCGGGTGTGACAGATGCGTACCGGTGACGGCCACGGCGCGGGAAGAGGCAATATACTCTTCCTGAATATCGTCCGGCACCAGGCCCATATCGGCACAGTTATCACGATAGAACACCAGCGGGAAGGTTTCCTGATCCTTGATGCCGAGGATCACCAGACCTGTCAGGCGGGTTTTGTCAGTGATCAGGCTCTGAGTATCACAGCCGACGCGTTGCAGCTCTTCACGCAGGAAGCGGCCCATGTGTTCATCGCCAACGCGGGCGAGCATGGCGGATTTCAGACCCTGAATCGCGGTGCCATAGGCAACGTTTCCTGAGGAGCCACCCAGGTATTTCGCGAAGGTGGTTTCATCTTCAAGGCGTGCGCCAATCTGCTGGCCATAAAGGTCGACGGCGATGCGCCCGATACAAATCACATCAAGCCGCTTCTGTTGTGTACTCATACCTGTTGTTTCCTCTGTTTATACCCTGCCTGCTGGTCATTTAACGGCAACGTCAGTGATGTTGGGCAGTGCCGATGCTGTTGAGCTTTCCCGGCAGGTCGGGGCAATAAGCCCGATCGAATCCGGATCTAACATGACGCAAAGTATGAGGAATAAAAATTCCAAATTCAATATGAAATGAAATTATTGCCCCAAAAGTGTGAAGTGGTTAAAACTCTTGTATGGCGACTTTAGCCCCCTGTGGGATGGCAGGCGTTTCAGGCCATTCCAGAGATGTGAGCGGCATCTCAACTTTCTTAGACCCTGCAAGGGAACATATTGAAGTGAAACGATTTTTCGCTTTTTGATGTCACCGTATTGTTATTGTTTCATTTACGACCTGTTACTGCCCCTGTTAAGGCGGGTTTTACTGCAGAATTTGATCTCTCTCGCAAAATGAAATGTTTCTTCTGTAATTCTGTTTAGTGAAAAAAATATTTGTTTATAATCGGCTCACGTTTCACTTATAGCTGTCGCCGTTTTATTCCTCTGGCGACCACAAATGCGAACTCCGGTGGACCTGATGAAGCGGCCACTGATACTGAAAGGAAGAGCAAATGGGCAAGATCAGATTAACCACAGCACAGGCTCTGGTCAGATTCCTGGATAACCAGTATCTGTCGGTAGATGGCGTAGAGACCAAATTCGTTAAAGGGATCTTTGCCATTTTCGGTCACGGCAACGTGCTGGGCTTAGGCCAGGCGCTGGAGCAGGACAGCGGCGATATGGTGGTGTATCAGGGGCGAAATGAGCAGGGTATGGCGCATGCGGCTATCGGTTTTGCTAAGCAGAAGCTCCGTCGTGAGATTATCGCCTGCTCCTCCTCCGTCGGGCCGGGTGCCGCCAACATGATCACCGCGGCTGCCACTGCCACGGCGAACCGTATTCCTTTACTGCTGCTGCCAGGCGATGTGTTTGCCACCCGTCAGCCCGACCCGGTACTACAGCAGATCGAACAGAGCCACGACCTCAGTATCAGCACCAATGATGCCTTCCGCGCCGTCAGCAAGTACTGGGACCGCGTCAGCCGCCCGGAACAGTTGATGACCGCCTGTATCAATGCCATGCGTGTACTGACCGACCCGGCAGATACCGGTGCCGTGACGATCTCGCTTCCGCAGGACGTGCAGGGGGAAGCCTATGACTTCCCGGACTACTTCTTCCAGAAACGCGTACACCGTCTGGAACGCCGTCTGCCAACCGAAGGCCAGCTGGCCGATGCGCTGGCGCTGATTGCCGGTAAGAAAAAACCGATGATTATCTGCGGCGGCGGGGTGAAATACTCCGGTGCAGGCGATGCGCTGCGCGCCTTTGCGGAACGCTACAATATCCCGTTTGCGGAAACCCAGGCGGGTAAAGGCACTGTCGTCTCTGACCATCCGCTGAATGTGGGGGGCGTCGGTGAGACGGGCTGCCTGGCCGCGAACCTGCTGGCAAAAGAAGCAGACCTGGTGATTGGTATCGGGACGCGTTACACCGACTTTACCACTGCCTCCAAGTGGATCTTCCAGAATCCTGAGGTCAGCTATATCAACATCAACGTCAGTAACTTTGATGCCTACAAGCTTGACGCCGTGCAGGTGGTGGCGGATGCGCAGGAAGCCCTGACCGCGATTGACAGCCGTCTGGCGCAAACCGGCTTCAGCCATGGCTGGGGGGAAAAAGTGGCGCAGGCACAAAGCAAGTTGCTGAAAGAAACGCAGCGCGTTTACAACTCGGTCTACAGCGGTAGCGACTACGTGCCGGAAATTGATGACCATATGGATCGCGATGCGGTGTGGGCCGAGTTTAACCGCCTGACCGACTCGTTCCTGACCCAGTGCAGCGTACTGGGTACGCTGAATGAACATCTCCCAAAGGATGCAGTGATTGTGGCGGCCGCGGGCAGTCTGCCGGGCGACCTGCAACGCATGTGGCGCACCAAAGATGACAACAGCTATCACGTCGAGTATGGCTATTCCTGTATGGGTTACGAAGTCAACGCCTCCCTGGGCGTTAAGCTCGCGGAACCACACCGTGAGGTTTACACCCTGGTGGGGGATGGCTCCTTTATGATGCTGCACTCCGAACTGGTGACTTCAATTCAGGAAGGGGCGAAGATCAACGTCATCCTGCTGGATAACATGACCAATGGCTGCATAAACAATCTGCAGATGGAACACGGTATGGACAGCTTCACCACCGAGTTCCGCTTCCGTAATGCCAACGGCGGCAAGCTGAACGGCGGTTTTGTGCCGGTCGACTTCGCGGCGATCGCGGCAGGTTATGGCTGTAAAACCTATCGTGTCACTACGCTTGAGCAACTGGAGGCGGCGTTGAGTGATGCGCAGCAACAGACCGTATCAACGCTTATCGATATTAAAGTTCTGCCAAAAACCATGATTCACAAGTACTTCAGCTGGTGGCGCGTAGGTGGCGCCCAGGTGTCCCAATCAGAGCGCGTAGACGCCGTGGCCCGGATGCTGAACGAACATATCGACCAGGCGCGTGAATATTAATTATACCCTTCATTCTTCACGCTGCAGGTGCGTTGGCTGCGCCTGTTCACCCCAGTCACATAGTTATCTATGCTCCTGGGGATTCGCAGGCTTGCCGCCTTCCTGCAGCGAGAATTATTTTGGGTATAAATATTTGTTGTTTATTTAACGGGCATTTTTATTTCGCCCGCTCTTATCCCCCTACATGTAAGGACCTGTTATGACTTTAAAATTAGGTGTAATCGGAACGGGCGCCATCGGCCAGGAACATATTCGTCGTTGCAGCAAAGTGCTGCAGGGTGCGCAGGTGGTTGCCGTCTCTGATATCAACGTGGATGGTGCCAAAGCGGCGCTGGCGCGTATCGGTATTGACGCCGAGGTGTTTGCTAACGGCCACGATGTGGTGACGTCACCGAACGTGGACGCCGTGCTGGTCACCTCCTGGGATCCGACGCACGAAGAGTTTACCCTGGCGGCCATCGCCGCAGGCAAGCCGGTATTCTGTGAAAAGCCGCTGGCGATGAGCGCAGAAGGCTGCCGTCGCGTGGTGGATGCCGAAATCAAATTCGGCAAGCGTCTGGTGCAGGTGGGCTTTATGCGCCCTTATGACAGCGGCTATCGTGCGCTGAAAGACGTGATCACCAAAGGGGAAATCGGCGAGCCGCTGATGCTGCACTGCGCGCACCGTAACCCGACGGTACCCGAGAGCTACACCACCGATATGGCCATCACCAACACGCTGATCCACGAACTGGATGTGCTGCGCTGGCTGACCGAAGATGATTACAAATCGGTACAGGTGGTGTTCCCACGCTCTACCTCGAAAACGCACGGTAAACTGCGCGATCCGCAGGTGGTGCTGTTTGAAACCCGTAAGGGCATCCGCATTGATGTTGAGATTTTCGTTAACTGTGCCTACGGTTACGACATTCAGTGTGAAGTGGTGGGTGAAGAAGGCATCGCTAAACTGCCAGAGCCTTCGGCCGTGCAGATGCGTAAAGATGCCAAGCTGTCGACGTCAATCCTGACCGACTGGAAAGATCGTTTCATCGATGCCTATGACGTGGAACTGCAGGCATTTATCAATGACGCCACCGCCGGCACACTGACCGGGCCATCCGCCTGGGACGGTTATGCCGCCTCCGTGGCCGCCGACGCCTGTCTGAAAGCGCAGGAGAGCGGTGCGATTGAGCCGGTGGAACTGCCACAGCGTCCCGCCTTCTACGCCAAATAAGTCACTGGCGTCTGCAGCATGCGCGCTTAACCCCCGCCGTCACTGGCGGGGATCACCGCAAAACCGCGTACTGATTTATTCACGGAGAATCTGATGAAAATTGCCTTTGATGTTGATGTCATCCGGGATATGGGCATCACAAAAATGGTTCACCAGGTGGCTGACTGGGGCTACAAATATATCGAACAGTCCCCGCACCCACAGATCAACCCGTTCTATAAGCATCCTAAAGCCAGCCGCGAGATTATTACCGAATATAAAAACGCGCTGCGTGAGACCGGGCTGGAAATCTCCTCATTTATCGTGGTGTACCGCTGGTCCGGTCCGGATGAAGCGCGCCGTCAGGCCGCCGTCAGAAACTGGAAACGAATGATTGAGATCGCCGTGGAAACCGGCGTGCAGGTGATCAATACCGAGCTTTCCGGTAATCCGAACGAGCCTGAAATCTGTGAAGAGATGTTCTATCGCTCGATGGAAGAGCTGCTGCCGATCGTTGAACGTGAAGGCATCCGCATCGAAATTCAGTCCCATCCGTGGGATTTCTGCGAAGAGAGCAACGAAACCGCCGACATGGTGAAATCGTTCCGCAGCGAGAACGTCAAGTATCTGTACAGCGTGCCGCACACCTTCTTTTACGACAAAGGGAAGGGCGATGTGAAAAGCATGCTGGAGTATTCCGGCGTCGATCTGTCGCACGTGCTGATTGCCGACACCATGAACCACACCAAACACTGCCGCTATATTGTCAACCCGCCGGGCGTGGATGCGACGATCCACCAGCATGTGGGCGTGGGCGAAGGGGAAGTCGATTTTCAGACACTGTTCCAGACGCTGCGCGATATGGACTTTGCTAACCGCACGTTCAAGGTCGGCGGCGAGTCGATTATTGCCTCGTCACTGTTTGGCTATCCGGAAAAAATGAACCGTCAGGCAGTCGAAACGCGCGAGCTGATCGAACGTGAACTGCTGAGAAAATAATGCAGGGCGGCGAGTGCCGTCCGGTGAACCCCTGAGGCAACACCATGAACAAAGATAACGTCAGACTGGCGATTGCGCCGATTGGCTGGACCAACGATGACATGCCGGAACTGGGCAAAGAGAACACCTTCCAGCAGATCGTCAGTGAAATGGCGCTGGCAGGCTTTACCGGCAGTGAAGTGGGCAGCAAGTACCCGCGCGACCCGGCGATCCTGAAGCCGATGCTCGATATCCGCGGCATTGAAATCGTCAATGCCTGGTTCAGTACCTTCTTCGCCAACGGCGATAAAGCTAAAACCATCGATGAGTTTATTAACCATCGTGATTTTCTGCATGCGATGGGGGCGAAAGTCATTGGCTGTTCAGAGCAGAGCCTGAGCATCCAGGGTACCACCAAAGCCGTACTGGAGGAGAAGCCTCACTTTACCGATGAGCAGTGGCGCCTGACGGCAGAAGGGTACAACGAGCTGGCGAAACTGGCGGCGGAGAAGGGCATGACCGTCGGTCTGCATCATCATATGGGCACGGGTATCCAGACCTCCGCAGAGGTGGATCGTTTTATGGCCGAAACCAATGAAGATGTCTACCTGCTGTTTGATACCGGCCACGCTTACTATTCTGAAGGCACGCAGGAAGCCATGCTGGCCATCCTGACGACGTATCTGCCGCGCATCAACCACGTGCATCTGAAAGACGTGCGCGATGAGGTGGTGGCACAGGTGAAGACCCAGAAACTGTCCTTCCTGGATGGCGTGAAAAAGGGCACCTTTACCGTACCTGGCGACGGGGTGATTGATTTCGATCCGGTGTTCAAAATTCTCGACGACTTTGGCTATAAAGGCTGGATGGTGGTGGAAGCAGAGCAGGATCCCGCACTGGCGAACCCGTTTGAGTATGCAGTCAAAGCGCGCAAGTACATTCGCGAACACGCCGGCCTGTAACCGCCGGGGGGGACTGCAACAGAGGTTTACCTTTGCGCACGGGCCGATCGTTTTGTCGATCGGCCCGTGTCACGTCAGGCGAGAGCGTTATTTCAGCTCGATGGTGCTAATAATGCTTTCGGCTTCGGTCTGCGCCTGCTGCTGATTGTCGGCAGGCAGGGTGATTTGCAGCGTCAGAAGTTTACCATCACTTTTACCCAGCACCACGGAAGACCAGGATGACTGGTTATTGGCTGAGATCACGGTATCCAGCTGCTGGAGCTGCTTACCCTTCACCGTAATGGATTTGTTGGTCACGACCTGCAGTTGCGGATCACGGTTGCGCTGTTGAGCTTCCAGGCGACCGGCAAGGACGTCCAGACCTTCGTCAGTACTTTCCCCGTCAATGACGATAATGGCCTTCTGGCCTGACTCATCAGCATAGACGTGCATATTGTTCGCCTGGGTACCAAGCTTGCCGCTCTTATCAGACATACCCGCTGGCAGGGTAAAACTCAGCTTGCCATCCATCAGGGTGACATTCTGGTTTGACTGGCTGCTGCTGACGCCATTGTCATCGGCCGCCGCTTTCTCATCTTTTTTGCCATCACAGGCAGCCAGTCCGGCTACCAGTACAGCGATTCCAGCATATTTCAATAAGTTACGCATCAGGGTCCCTTTTCACATTGGTCGCGTAGAATTCAGGCTTTCAATACAAACGTATTCAGCGGCTAAAAGCAACTTAACAACGATTGCCGATAGCACACTAACCGAAGTTGACTTTCACGCTGTGGGATTTCTCTGCCATGCGCTTCAGAGCCGCATTCAGCAGGACACCGTAAGCAGGCAGGAAGAACACCATGCAAATAAGCACTTTGAAGCAGTAGTCTACCATGGCGATCTCCACCCAGTGGGTCGCCATAAACAGGTCAGGGCTCTTATAGAAAGCGATAAAGAAGAAGGCCAGCGTATCGCTGATATTACCGAGAAACATGGCGGCGGCCGGGGCCATCCACCATGCAGCTTTCTGACGCAGGCGGTTAAACACATGAATATCGAGGATTTGACCGAGCGCATAGGCCATGAAGCTGGCGCAGGCGATACGCGCCACGAACAGGTTCATCTCCTTCAGCGCCGCAAAACCCTGCCATTCGCCCTGGTAAAAGAGGGCAGAGATGGCGTACGAAATAAACAGCGACGGGATCATTACGGCCAGAATAATACGACGCGCCAGCGGGGCACCGAAAATACGTACCGTCAGGTCAGTGGCCAGGAAGATAAACGGGAAGCTGAAGGCACCCCAGGTGGTATGCAGGCTAAAGATAGCCACAGGCAGCTGCACCAGATAATTACTGGAGGTGATCACCAGCAGATGGAACAAGGACAGCCAGACCAGCGCATGGGTGCGCTGACGCGTTGAAAAATCAATCATCGTTGTAAGCCTTTTTAGATTGGGGTGAGGGAACCCATGAAAATTTGTCTGTGTTTCGCGCAGGCGAATTCGCGGCATCTTACCGCGTTGCCCTGCTAATGCAATGGTTAATTTTAACGCAAACGTTATCGTGAAACGCAATCCTTGCACACGCAATGACCGACGGTAAAATAGGCGCTGACCTTTACTGAATAATTGAGAATCTCATGAGCGATCTCTTCGCGAATCCCGATCGCACCCTTGATGCGCTGGGGCTGCGCTGTCCTGAACCCGTGATGATGGTGCGCAAAACGGTGCGCCATATGCAGGAGGGAGAAACCCTGTTAATCATTGCTGACGATCCGGCGACCACGCGTGACATCCCGGGCTTTTGCCGTTTTATGGAACACACGCTCGTGGCGCAACATACTGACGCACTGCCGTATCAGTTTCTGCTGAAGAAAGGGGTGTAACGGGCGATACTTTTCCGGTCACCCATGGTGGGCTGACCCAAAAAAAGGGGTCAGCCCGTGCAGGATGATGACACTGACAGCCTGCTATTTCTTACGCAGTAACCGCAGGGCGTTCGCTGTCACTAATGCCGTCGCGCCCGAATCCGCCAGCACCGCCAGCCAGAGTCCGGTGATGCCCATCAGCGTGGTGATCAGGAAGATACCCTTCAGCCCCAGCGCCAGTGCAACGTTCTGGCGAATATTCGCGTGAGTGGCACGTGACAGGCGGATCATGGCGGCCAGCGCATTGAGCCGGTTGTGCGTCAGCGCGGCATCGGCCGTTTCCAGTGCGACGTCACTGCCGCCGCCCATCGCAATACCGACGGTGGCGGCCTTCATGGCGGGCGCATCATTAATGCCATCCCCGACCATCGCCACCGGCTGCTGCTGATTAAGCTGGCTGATGGCCGTGACTTTATCCTCCGGTAGCAGGCCCGCGCGGTAATCGATATCCAGCTCACCGGCAATGGCTGCCGCCGCCCGCGGGTTGTCTCCGGTCAGCATTACCGCATGAATACCCAGCGCCCTGATTTCATCCAGCGCCGCCCTGGCATCGGCACGCAGCGTATCGCGCAGGGCGATAAGCCCCAGCATCTGCTGGCCGTCGTGTAACACCACCACCGTATTACCTGCGTTTTCCAGCTCCTCTGTGCGGCCACGCTCTGCTTTCAGCATCCCGTCCGGCAGTCTGGACGGTGAGCTGATAGTCAGTAAGCGTCCACTGACTTCTGCTTCAACGCCACTCCCGGCCAGCGCCCGTTGATCATTCGCCAGCGGCAATGTCAGCTGACGCTGTGCGGCTGCGCTGATGATGGCCTTTGCCAGCGGATGGGAGGACCCCTGTTCAATAGCGGCGGCGGTAGCCAGCAGCTGTTCTTCATCCATGGCGGCCAGCGGCAGGATAGCGGTGACCTGCGGTTTACCCTCGGTCAGCGTACCGGTTTTATCAAAGGCCATGGTGCGCACGCTGCCCAGGCTTTCCAGTACCGCGCCACCTTTGATCAGTGCGCCACGGCGTGCCGCTGCGGCCAGTCCGGAGGTGATCGCCGCCGGGGTGGATATAACCAGCGCACACGGGCAGCCGATCAGCAGTAGCGTTAATCCCTTATAGATCCACGGCTGCCATGCGGCCCCCAGCAGCAGGGGGGGCACCAGTACCACCCCCAGCGACAGCACGATAATTACCGGCGTGTAGATGCGGCTGAAACGGTCAAGGAAGCGCTCAATGGGCGCACGCCGTTCTTCAGCTTCTTCTATGAGGTGCAGAATACGATCGATGGCACTTTTACCCGGCTCTGACATCACCTCCAACTGAACCAGGCGGTCAACGCTCAGACAGCCGGCGGCGATGGTTTCATTCTGCTGGCGTTCCACCGGCACCGATTCCCCGGTCAGCGCACTTTCATCAAAGCTCGCGAAGCGACTCAGCAGCTTCGCATCGGCTGGCAGGCGGGCACCGGCGGCCACTTCAATCACGTCACCGGGACGTAAATCGCTGACCGCGACATTTTCCCGCTGCCCCGCCCGCAGGCGCAGGGCTGTATCGGGTTTTAGCGCCATCAGCGCCGTCACCCCTTTGCGCGCGCGACCGGCGGCAAACGATTCCAGCCGCTCTCCAAGCATAAACAGCAGCAGCACCATCGCGGCTTCGGCAGTGGCACCGATAAACAGAGCACCGACCGCAGCCACGGTCATCAGGGTTTCAATGCTGAACGGCGACCCGCTGCGCATCAGGCGCAGGGCGCTGCGGCCAATCGGCCAGACGCCAAATAGTGTGGTGGCGATAAAGGCGATCTGGCCCGCCGGATGATTAATACTTTCCAGCAGCCAGCTCACCGCCATCATCAGCGTCAGTACGATCAGGCTGAGGTTTTCCTGCCAGAGGCTTTTTTCAACAGCCGGCTGTGCGGCGGCATCACTGCGCTGTAGCTGGAACCCGGCCCGCGACACGGCCTGTTCAACGGCTTCACGAACATCGCTGCGGGCATCGACCAGCAGCTTTTCGCTGGCGAATGCCACGCGGGCCTGAACGATTTCCGGCAGCTGTTTTATGGCGGTTTCCACCTTACGTGCACAGGCCGGGCAGTCCATTCCTTTCACCTGCCAGGTAAAACGAACGTCGCCCGAGGGCCTGTCGCCCTCATCATCGGGGTCGTTCCCCGAATGGCATGCCGTATCTTCGCAGCAGGGCGAAGCGGTGCCGGATGGGCCGGCGGGGGTGATTTTCTGAATCACTGGACGCGGGCGGGTGCTGCATCCGTGCTGAGTGCTGGCGTGGTGGTGACCACAACCACATGAAGAGTGCTGTTGCATAACGCCTCCTGACCGGTATCGGCGGGCAACACTGCCCGTCGATACCTATCTTACACTCTGGAGTGGACTCCAGAGTCAAGCGTCAGTTCAGCTTATAACCACAGGGAGCGCACAATCATAAAGTGGCCGGCAAAGTAGCAGGCGGCGATCACGGCGCGGTCGGCGCTGAAACGGCGGCGATAATGGCTGACCAGCCAGACAATATTTCCCAGCAGCAGCAGGACAGCTCCCGCCATCAGCGTAAAGGTGTCATCGGTAGGCAGCATGAAATACTGTTCCATACCCAGCCAGACCATCAGCAGCGTGACGCCGAAAAAGGTACAGATCGGCCAGCGCAGCTCCTCCAGTCGGTTCCAGACGGTCGCAGCAACCAGCCCACCAATAATCAACAGCGCCAGCGGGATGGGCCAGAAGAAGCTCAGGGTCATCTGGCTGGCGAAATACAGGGTATAAAGCAGGTGGGAAAGGAAGAATGCCCCAATGGCGTACAGCATGCGTTTACTGGGCAGCAGGGTGAGTGCATCTCCGACCAGCGTAGCCAGCACACCAAGCAGAATCAGATAGTCCGTGGTTTTCAGCACCGGTGCCTGCCAGGCCCAGGCCAGCAGCAACAGCATGGTGACGGGTTTAAAGACCCAGCGCTGCCACTGGGGGCCGCGATAGGAGGCATCCACATAGAGCCAGCCTGAAAAAAGAACCGCAAGGAAAGACCAAATCATATTGTTATCCTTAGATTAAAAACGCTGCAACTCCTGACCAGTTTAGGTTAAGCACGGCCGATGTGACAATGAGAGGGCTCCGGTTGTATCCTGATGCGCACGCGATGCACACTGTCCGTTTTTATTTCCGCAGGGAGAAAAAATGCAGGCCCCTCAGATCTTTTTTATCGTACTGGCCATCATTGCTGTTCTGGCCACCCGCCAGTTTATCCGGCAGCGACGTGAGGCTGCGGTTAACGATGCCTCACCGCTGCGCACCCTGGCCGTCGAGGTGAAATCGAAACGCGAATACCCGGCCCCAAACCGCCGCTCACGCCAGCGTGAACATATCCCGGTGGAAGAGATGCGCTACGAGGCCTGGTTTCGTCCGTTAAACGGCGCGGGCGATTTTAAGCTGGCGCTGAATGCCGGAGACTACCACCAGATGGATAAGGGGAGTAAAGGCGAACTGAAGGTGAAAGGGACCCGCTTTATTGCATTTACGGTCAGTCCCCCGACGTCCTGTTGATACGGTGGGAAAACATCGCCAGAAAGGCACTATGTTCCTCTGTACGATCTGCTTTCCCGGTCCGTTTCATCTTATTGCCACCCAGACCGGGATGTCCGCTTACTGCTTAGGAAAATGCTTCTTTTGCCAGGCCAGCAGTTCAAACACGCCGAAGAAAAACACTTTCGCCTGCATCAGCCCGCTGAGTTTTTCTGCACCTTTCGGCTGGGTAGTGCGCATCAGCACCAGCTGCAGCCCGTGCATGATCACCATGAAAAACAGCGCAACGTTGACGAAATAGGTCAGGGGTTTCGGGAATGGGTGAACAACGTTAAGCAGTAAAAAGGCCCAGACAAACAGCATCAGCACGCGGCCTGCATTAATCAGCATCGGAAATCTCCCTGGTATGGCGGTGACGGACGTAGAGTCGATAGGCCACCTGTCCGGCAATCTTTTCGCGATGGAGCTGCCAGTTGACCGGGACGGGCGGCAGGCCGTGCTCGACTTCGCTTTCAACATACACCAACGCACCGTCACTCAGCCAGCCGTTGTTCTCAAGAAGCGCTATGGTCTGCTCCAGCAGTCCTTTACGGAACGGCGGGTCGATAAAGACCAACTGATGTTCATCGCCTTTCTGTGCCAGAAACTGCAGCGTGTTGGTGTTCACCACGCGTCCGCTCTTTGCCCCGAGGGTGGCGAGGTTTTTCTCAAGTTGCTGCGCCACCGGGCGCTCCAGCTCAAGCAGGGTGGCGCTGCCCGCGTGACGGGACAGGGCTTCCAGGCCGAGTGCGCCGCTGCCGGCGTAACAGTCGAGGCATTTTGCCTGCTGAATATCCGCTGCCAGCCAGTTAAATAACGTTTCGCGTACGCGATCGGTGGTCGGGCGCAGGCCCGCGCTGTCCGGAACCGGCAGTTTACGTCCACGCCACTGACCGCCAATAATACGTATTTGCCCGGCTGCGCCGCTGCGGGGTTTCTTATTCATCTTGCTGAACTCTTAATAATTTGTTGCATAGTTTAACGGGCTAACCGGGCGGAGGAAACGTAAAAAGGGTGCTGTGATGCGCTCTGCAGAAAGTGTTAGACTAAGAGATTAATTAACAGATTAATTTTCGTACCGGAACCGTAACGGTTTTTCCCGCGAGGAGTGTGGTTGCACCATGGCAAAGAACAAAAAACGTGGCTTTTTTTCCTGGCTTGGTCTGGGGCGTGAAGAACAGACACCACAGGAAGAGGTAAAAGAAACGTTACCACCACAGCCTGCTGCCGATTCGCCGGCAGAGGCACCTCCTGCCGCCCCAGCGGAGGCGGACGCCGTTGATCGTGCAGAGGCCGAAGCCGCTGCCCGTGCGGAAGCTGAAGCCACCGCCCGCGCCGAAGCCG
>NZ_BCTN01000021.1 GCF_001571305.1 Erwinia persicina NBRC 102418
GCCGCTGTGCGTGGCCTTAAAATCGGCCTGGTTGTGGATGTCGCTCCAGCCCAGCGTGCCGGTATCGAGGCGGTTCCTGTCGCTCTCCGCCGTGCTGGCTATCACCGCGCCGTCGAGCTGGGTGTGCTCTTTGACGGTGACGTCATAGCCGCCTTTGCCCGCAAACAGCCCGGTCTGCTCTTTAACGCTGTCGAAGTTGCTGTGCAGCTTGTCCCGGCTGGCGCTGACGCTGGCGGAACCGGTCATCGAACCGAAGGTGAAGCTGCCGCCCGCGCTGACGTTCTGCTGCTTCGCATCATAGCGGTCGCTGTCCCGTTCGCTTGCCAGCGTCAGGTTGCGCCCTGCGTCAACGGTGATTTTTTCCCCACTGGCCTGCGCCCCTTGCAGAGTGGTGTCGCGGCCGCTGGTCAGGCTGAGATGGCTGCCCGCATCGAGCGTGGTTTCGCTATGGGTCAGGCCGTTGCCGTTCTCATGCCCTTTACCGGCGTTTACCCCGGCAGAGACGCTGATGCCGTAGCCGCCAGTGCCGGCGCCGATACCCACGCCGACGTTGCCGCCTTTACTGCTGTTAGTGCCTGTTGTGGATTCGCTATTCTGCGCGGAGTGCAGGGTAATATCCCGCGCCGCATCAAGCGTCAGGTCTTTGCCCGCCTTAAGCTGACTGCCGGATATCGCGATATCGCCGCTTTGCGCGGCGTTATTCTTACCGGTTGCCGTTATCGACAGGTTTTGCCCGGCGCTGAGCGTGCTGCCCTGCGACTGGTGGCTGTCGGTGCGGGTTTCGCTCTTCGACGACTGGCTGCCCCAGGAGGCAGTGACGCCAACGGTGTTGGTGGCTCCCTGCGCGGCACCTTTATCACCCGACTGCAGGCCGGCTGCAGCATTCTTCGCGTCCGCCGCCCCGGTCAGGGCGTCGTCACGCGCCCAGGCCTGTGCAGCCTGCACGCCGGACAGCGCCGCTTTGGTGTTTTGCAGCGCGTTCAGGCGTCCGTCGCCTTCCTTTCTCGCCTGCTGCGCAGTGCTGACGGCGGCGTTGAGCGCGCTGCCCACGCTGCCCGACAGCGCCACGCTCAGCCCGCTCTGCTTCTGCTCGAAGGTTTCCTTGCGGGTGCGCTGGTCGTAGCCCGGGTCGATAGCCACGCTGTCGCCAGTAAGGTTCAGGTCCCTGGTCGCCACCAGGTCGGCACCGCCGATGTGCAACTGGTTGCCTGCGGTGATACTGACATTGCCCTGGCTGCTGCCGATGGTGCTGACACTCTGGCTCTGGGTCGTACCTTTTTCGTCGACTTCGTGCTTGCTCGACTGCTTACCAACCGTAAAGCCGATGCCCCCGGAGCTCATCAGTCCGCTCTTTTTCTTCTCTTCCAGCTGGTAGTGCGTGTCGGTCTCGGTGGCCGCACCGATATCAACGTTATGTCCGGCCTGCAGGTTGACGTCACGGTCGGCGGCAATCGCCGACCCGGTGACCGACAAGTCATTGCCGGCGCTGACGCTGACGCTCTCCCCGCTGAGCAGGGTACCTTTCTCACGCGTGGTGGCATCATGCGCCACGCTGTGGCTGCTCCTTTTTTTCAGGAAGCCCTTTTTCTGAGATCGTTCCTCACTGAAGGTTGACTCGCGTTCGGTGGCGGTATTGAGGGTTACATCCTTTTTCGCCTGCAGCGTGATGGCCCCCTGTTCGCTGTGCAGGGCGCTTGCCGTGGCGGTAATGCTGCCGTCCTGCGCCACCACCGTGACGCCGTCGCGCCCGCTGAGGGTACTGCCCACCACATTTTCACGCAGGGTTTCTTCGGCGCGCTGACCTTTGGTTTTCCGGCCGCGACTCTCCTCGCTGGAGACGCGATGTTCGCTGTCGGTGGTGTGATTAAGGGTCACATCCTTTTTCGCCTGCAGGGCGATGGCGCCCTGTTCGCTGTGCAGGGCGCTGCCGGTGACCGTTACGTCGCCCCCACGCCCGATAACCGTGACCCCTTGCTGACCGCTGAAGGTACTGCCGCTGCTGGTCTCGCGTGTGGTTTGCTCGATGCGATGACTGTTGGTCTTGCCCTCGCGTTTGTTTTCACGGTCCTGATCCTGCGTGTGGGTCCGTGCGTCCTGAATAGTCACGTCCTGCGCGCTGATGCCGATGCGGCCCTCTTTACTGTCAACCTGCGCGCCTTCGGCCAGCAGCTGGTTGCCCGCTACCAGGGTCACGTCCCGATCGCCTCCGAGGCTACTGAGCGTCAGCCGCTCTTCCTCGCGGCTGTTGCTGACTGACGAAGTCCGGCTGTTGGCGTCCAGGTGCGTGGTGTTGGTGGTCTTATCGGCAAGGAGATTGATATTGCCGCCGGCCTGTACGCCCAACTGGCCGCCTGCCTGAACCTGGCTGCCCGTCAGCGTCACGTCACGCCCGGCATTGAGCGTGAGATTGCCGCCGGCGTTAAGCTCACTCCCCAGCGCCTGCTGCCATTCGCCGCTAACCTGCGCCATCCGGGATCCGGCTGCCTCAGTTCCGCCGCGGGTGCGGTTGCCCATCGAGCCGGAGATAACCCCAAGGTCAGCCGTGTGGCTGCTTCTGGCGGTGGTAATGGTCAGATTGTTGCGCGCGCTCAGGCTGAGGGTGTCAGCCGCAGTCAGCTTCGCGCCCGCAAGCCGAATATCAGTGCCGCGCAGGCTGATATCATCGGCACTCATCGTCGCCTGGCGCAGCGCGTCCTGCAGGTTGGTACTCATCGACAGGGTGTCGGCCTGCACGTCAACAGTGCCGGCCTTGATGTCGCCACCCTGGTGCAGGAACTGCCCGGCGTAGACCGTCAGGGCTTTGTCGGCAAACAGGTTGCCGGCATTGGTGATGCTGCCGGCCGAGAGCTGCAGATTGCCGCCGCCAATCACCGCCCCATCCCCGGTCAGGCGCAGCGTGCTCTGTGCCAGGTAGACCTTCGGTACCCACACCGTTTGCGGACCGTCGGCCGTTTGTACCGTCTCGCTGACCAGCCAGACGATGTCCTGCTGCAGCGCGGCGATCTGTTCCGGCGTCAGGGCCACGCCGGGCACCAGATGGAAGTCCTGCGCGACCTGGCTACCGTTGCTCATCAGCTGCTGGTACTGCGCCATCGCATCTTCCCCCCTGACGGACGGTTTACCGGTGAGTGCCAGCACCTGCTCACGCACCAGGCGCTGCTCGTAAAAACCGTCGCCCAGGCGCTTGTGTGCCTGCGCCGGGTCATAACCCACCCGGTCGAGCAGGTAATCGCTGCTAATAAACTTATCGCGGCGGGTAAAGCGTTCGTCGGTGACCACCAGGAACGGGCTGGCGGGCGCCGTATGCTGGGCAAAAAGGCCATTATTGGGAATGGCGGTCGCTACATTACCCAGATGCTGTAACTGCGTTAGCGCCAGCTCGGCCGGCAGCAACGGGCGCCCCAGCGGCGAAGACGTTGTGGCGCCCGGCCTGGTCATTTGCTCGCCCGGTGCAAGCGCGGTGTCGCCACCCAGAGGAGCAGCACCTTCAACCTTAAAGGCCAGCGGGTTGCGCTCCAGTTCGGCACGTTCGGCGTCCACGGCGTTTAATGCCGACTCGAGCCGGCTGATTTGCGCCTGGTTTACCGTCGTGTTGGTAATGCTGGCGCCGTTGATGGTAACCGTGCCGTTGCCGGTAATAATGCCGTCAACGGTGGTCAGCGCCGTGGTTTCGTCGCGGTTGAACGTCGGATACCAGTGATGGGTGTCCTTGTCGTAATGGTCGACAATGACGGCCTGCCGCCGTTCATTGACCGAGTAACCGCGATTGTCCACGCTGCCACCGCCATCCTGCGTCAGGTTGCCGTTGGCGGTGATGACGCTGGCGTCATTGAGCAACTGCCCGGTAATGCGCAGCAGCAGATTGCCGCCCGCCAGAATGCGCGCGCCGATGCCTTCGGAGACCAGCCTGTCGCGCGTCACCGTGCCGCTCTCGCTACGTTCGCGGAAATTGTTGTAATCGGTGACGAACGGTGCGCTGTCGATATCAATGTGCTTTTCGGGGTCCCAGGTCAGCACCTGCGTCCAGTCGTGCTCCCAGTGAAAGCCGTTTTGATAGGGCGTCGGGATGGTCGCCAGCTGATTTCCCCCACGCGTTTCATAGAACGTCATGGCGTAGCTGCCGTCGTTATTCGGCTTAAGCGCCAGGTAGTTGACCCACAGGTCGGTCAGCTGGCCTTTGTTGTCTTTTACGCGCACCTGCGCGCGCTTGCCCGCCGCATCAATGGCCAGCAGGGTGCCGTAGCGGTTGCTCTGCGCCGCCGCGTCATCCTGGAAGGTCAGCTGCTGGGTGGTCGGCGCCATGGTGCTTTTATCGGGGTTGACCGCCGAACCATAGGTGCGCCAGTAGTAGTTGTAGCGATGCCACTTGTAGTCGCTCTTTTCTGCATCGCGCTCTATCTCCAGCCCTTCGCGCAGATTGTCCAGCCGGCGGGCCTCGACAGTAACGTTGCCGTCCGCTTCGATAAAGCTCGCCCGGTTCTCAATCAGGCCATCGCTGTGAAGCGACAGGCTGTCGCCGCTGTAGAGCAGGGCGCCATCCCGGTTGCTCAGGCGCTCACCGGCCCGCAACGTCAGGCTGTGGGCCGCCGCGATCACCGCAGGCTGACCGTGGTTATCGAGAGCACGCGCACGCACGCTAATGTCGTCGCCCATCAGCGCTGCGGCGTTGTCCAGGGTACCGACGTCCATCGTCATGGTGTCCGCTTCGATGCGTCCGGTGTTTTTCAGGGTCCCGGCCGTCAGCTGTAGCGTTTTGCCCACCAGGGCCGCCGGATTGGTGATGCTGCCCGCATTGAGGATAAGTTCGCCCGGTAGCAACCAATCCGCCAGGTTGGTAAAGGCACCGCTCAGGGAGAACGTCACCGTGCCGTTGCTGCTGACGGTTTCGCCTGCGGTGCGGGTGTAATCCTGCTGCGCGCTCAGCGTGAGCGACTGCAGACCGAGCAGGGTGCCCCGCTGATTTTCCAGGGTGCGCGTATGCACGGTCAGGTCACCGGCACTCTCTACCCGTCCGCCCTGATTGAGCAGGGCGAGCGGTGAGTCGGTCGGCGACAGTCCGGCATTAATGGCGATATGACCGTTGGCAAGGAGTCGTCCCTGGCGGTTATCCAGTGTGGCGACATCCGTGAAGGTGAGGGTGCCCGCACTTTGCAGCCGTCCCGCCGCATTGTCGATGTCGCGCGCGCGGATGCCGGTGTGCGTGGTGCCCAGGATCAGGCCGCCGTCGCGGTTGTTCAGGCTGTCAGCTTGCAGGTCAAGCGACGCCTGGCTGCTGAGCGTCCCCTGAGCGCTGTTGTCCAGCGCGTCCGCCTTGAGCCTCAGCGCCTGCATTGCGACGAGCTGGCCGCCCTGGTTATTCACCCGCGTTGCGTTAAGCGTCAGCGATGCAGCGCTGTGAACCTTGCCCTGCTGGTTGTCAAGCCGGTCGATGTGATAGGTGCCTGCACCCTGACTGATAAGCGTGCCGCCGGCGTTGTCCAGCTGTGCCGTCGCCAGGTCAACGTCACCAAGGCTGCTGAACACACCCTGTCGGTTATTGATATTGCCCGCCGTTACCCGCTGGTCGCCGTTGCTGCGTACTGTACCGCCGGTATTATCAAACAGGCTGAGGATGCGCAGCGTCAGCGCCTGCCCGGCGTCTGTCGTCCCACCGGCATTGTTCAGTGCCTTTGCGTCAAGCGACAGCGCGTCGCCGCTCTGCAGCCTGCCGCCGCGGTTATCCAGTTCGCCGTTCAGGTTCAGGCGCAGCAGCTTCTGACTGTACAGCTCACCGTTTTGGGTGTTGTTAAGGCTCAGGGCAGCAATGTTCAGTGCCTCTCCCGCCAGCCACTGGCCGCCCGCATTGTTGATTGCCCCGGCGGAGGCATCCGCAGTCGGGCCCTGTACGGCAAGCAGCCCCTGTGCGGAAACTTTGCCGCCGTGGTTATCGATATCCTGCGCAACGTGCAGCACCAGGTCCGCCGCAGACTGCAGGATACCTTCGGTATTGCCCAGCCGGTTCGCTGAAAGCTGCGCATCCTGCTGGCTTTGCACGCTGCCCCGTGCGTTGTCAAAGCTGCCGCTGACGGCGTGCCAGCTGCCCTGGCTGCCCATCCAGCCGCTGGCATTGACAATGTCCTGCGCGTCGAGCTTTTGCGACAGCTGACTGAAAATACGTCCCTGGCCATTATCCAGCTTCCCGCTGAACTGCATGTCCAGGCTGTCCAGCGCGTTGACAGTCCCCAGAGCATTCAACAGGTTTGCAGCGCGTACCCACGTGCTGCCGCTGCCGGTCAACGTGCCGCCCTGGTTGTTCCATTCCCCGGCGAGGCTGAGTGCCAGTGCGTTCTGGCTGTAAACCCGCCCAGACTGACGGTTGGTCAGTCGTCCGCCCTGCAGAGCCAGGGTGCCGCCGCTCTGCAGCGAACCACCATCATTGTCAAACAGGCTGAGCGCGCCTGCGTTAACCGTGACTGCCTGCTGCGCGCTCAGTTTGCCCGCGCGGTTAAGGATATCGCCTGTACTGTTAAGGCTCAGGTCGCCACCGGACTGCAGCCTGCCGCTGGTATTGTCGAGCGACTGCGCACTGGCGTTGACCTGATGGCCGCCCTGGGCGGTACCGCCACGGTTATCCCAGTCGCCCCCGACGTTTAGCGAGAGGCCATCACCGGCCTCAAGCCAGCCGCCGGCATTATTCAGCCCCTGCTGCGACGTCAGGGTGACGTCGTTTTGGGCAATGACCTTACCCAGGGCATTATCCAGACTGCCGGTCGTCAGCGTCAGCGACTGACCGCTGATTTCACCCTTTCCATTCGCGAGCAACCCCGCCGCGGTGAGGGTGAGCTGCTCACCACCCAGCAGCTTGCCGTCATCGTTGTGCACGTCCCGAGCCGTTACGGTAGCCTGCCCGATTGCGGTGAGCGTGCCGCCACGGTTGTTCAGGTCGCCGTCGGTGTGAGCCGCCAGCGTTTTACCTGCGCCAATGAGTCCCTGGTCGTTGTCCAGCCCCTGATGGGCATTCAGGTCCAGCGTCTGTTGGCCAATCACCTTACCCTGTGTGTTATCGAGGCTGTCAGCGCTCACCGTCAGCACCGTGCCGCTGATTTCGCCTCCGCGGTTGGAGGTGCGCCCTGCAGCATTAAGGATCAGCTGCTGGCCTGACAGCAGTTTCCCGTCGTCGTTGTTGACGGCGTTCGCTACCGCCTTCAGTGACGTTTCGCCCTGCGCCGTGCCGCTCCGGTTGTCCCAGTCGCGGGTGTGAATGTCCAGCTCTTTACCCGCCCCGATGAGGCCACGCTGGTTATCCAGGCTGTCTGCGGTCAGACCAAGGTCGCCCTGACTGATAACCTGCCCCTGGGTATTATCCAGATGCCCGGCCTTCAGAGTGAGCTGGCCGCCGCTCAGGGTGCCGGACTGGTTGCTGACGTCACCGCCCGCGCTGAGCGTCAGGGCGTTACCGGCCAGCAGGTTACCACCCGCGTTATTGGCCGCGCCGGAGCTATGCACCACCAGCGCTGCCTGGGTTTTTACCGTGCCGTTCTGATTGTCCAGACTACCAGCGTCAAGCCGCAGATCGCCGTTGCTACCCAGCTCGCCGCCCGCATTGTCGAGCTGGCCACTGACTCGCCACTGCTGTGCCGCGTTATCGAGTGCCAGCAGGCTGCCGCGCTGGTTGGTCAGCGCTGCAGCACTGAAGCTGAGCTGGCGGCTTTCTATGGTGCCGTCACTGTTGTCCAGCCGTCCCGTCAGCGCGAAGCGACTTTCACCACTTCCCGTCTGGGACCAGGTGGCCTGCTGATTGAACAGGTTATTTGCAGCGACGTCCCAGCGGCCCGCTTTCACCCTGGCCTGCCGCGCATCAATATCAGCGGCGGTGTTGATGACAAGCTGTTTGCTGTCTATCGCTGCATATCGCAGCGCCGCGCCGCCTTCCCGCGCGTTTAGCCGGGCACGGCTGGCCGCGACGTTCGCGCCGCTGATGTCGACCCGGCGTCCGCTCACATCAACATCTTTTTTGCTGAGCAGGCTGCCGCTGGCGCGAATATCGCCCTGGCTTTCCAGGCGCAGGCTGGCCTCGCGGTTAATCTGGCTGTTAGCATCGCTGCCCGCCAGAAGGTGCCCGCTGCTCTCTATACCGCGAATGGCGTTGAGCTGCACATCACCCGCCGCCGCGAGGGTGCCTGTCTGCGTCAGCTTACCCTCGCGGCTCTGCACGTAAAGTTGACCACCACTGTGTAATTTACCCTGATAGTCAACAGCGTCTCTGGCCGCCAGGCGGATATCGCCTCCCGCCTGGGTCACTGCGTCCTGGCTCCCGGACTGCCAGGTGAGCTTCCCTTCGCTGCTGACGGTCAGCGTTTTAGCCGCCTGGATATGCCCCCCCTGATTGCGCACCCCGACGCCAGCCTCTGTGCCGATCATGCGGATCTGGCCGCTGTACATGCCGCCCATCTGGCCCATATCAATCGCCAGCTCAGGGGCTTTACCGTCGGTGGCCAGCGCCGTCACCGTTTTACCATCGGCACTGATGCGATTGCGTCCTGCGACCACGTTGAGACCCTGCCGGGCCCAGACGCCCGCGTTGATATCAACCGCACGCGCCAGCACATCAACATACTCAGTATCATGCCGCGCGTCGCCGTTCAGGCCGCCGCCTTCAATACGCACGGTGCCGCGCTCGACCTGATAACCGGCGAGGCTGCCATCCGCATTCAACTGGGGCTTACCCGTGGTCAGCGTCATCCGTCCGGCATTAATAGTGCCGCAGCCGTTGCAGACGATCCCCGCCGGGTTAGCCACAATGACCTGTGCCCGCCCACCCGCAACTTCAAGAAACCCGCGCAGCTCGCTGGGGTTGTTGCTGTTGACTTCATTGAGAATGACGCGGGCCGGGGCCGATTTGGGATTGAGATTCGGGTTACCCTGGATCATCCCTGCCAGCTGCGTGGAGGTCATTGAGGCGGAGTTATTGAGGATGGCCCCCTTCTTATCGACGTCGAACTGGCGGTACTGGTTATGGGAGACCCCGGCCTGGTTGGGGGCGGTAATATTCACCTGCGGCAGGCCGTTCTGGGTCGCGATCACCTGCGGGCGCTGCGCCCCCGCCTGTCCGTCGGCAACAATCCCTCCGGCTGTCGCCGTGCCGGCACAGAGTGTCAGACCCAGCATCCATATCACCCTGCGCACCGTTACCCACAGGCGAGGCGCTCCGGTGGCACGGGTTTGTCCGGGTTCGCTGCTGCAGCTACGGGCCAGTTCCGAAACCACCCGCAGCTCCCCGTGAGTGCGGCTGAAAATAAGACGATAGCAATGCTTGTTCATGGGTTCGTCCTTGAAGGCGTAAGATCCGTTCAGTGAAGTATGCGGCTGTCGCTCAGGCGGCCGGCCGGTTAAATTTCCAGGTTAACGCTGAAGCCCGCCGTGGCGCCTGATGTGTGGAATTGTTCAGGTTTATACAGCGGCACGCCGGCAAACAGGTCGTAACTGAACCGTCGCCACAGCGCCCCGCGCACGCCCACGGCGCTGCCCGCCAGCTGATGCCCGGACAGATAACGGGTGCCGGGCCCGTCAACGCGGCCGTAGTCCAGCGCGACGTAAAGCTCATGCCCGCGCGACAGCACATTCCACGCCATCTCATTGCGCCAGATCAGCCCTTTCTCCCCGGAGAGGATCTGCTCCCCGTCAAAGCCGCGCACGGTGTAGCGCCCGGCAATCGCCAGACGTTCCTGAGGGGTCAGCGGGTTTGCGCTCCACTGCCCGCGCAGGCTGGTCACATAGCGCCACGGCTCTTCACCCAGGGTAAACGGCTGGTTCAGGCTGATATCCCCGAGGGCAATGCCGGTACGGGCGCTGCCGCTGTGGGTGTCCTCTTCCGGGGAGCGCAGCGCGCCGAAGGCCCCGGTGCCGCGCCGCCAGTTAATGCTGGCATCCAGCGTGGCATCGCTGAGGTAGCTGCGCTGGCTGAGTCCCAACTCCCAGCCCGCCGTCCGGCGGTGTTGCTGTTCGATATCAATGCCGTCGACGGCGTTAGTCGAGTGCTTGCGCCAGACACGCATATTCAGTGTGGTTTTATGCAGCTGATTGCGGAACAGCAGGCGGGACAGCGTCAGTTGCACGTTATCGCTCTTCCCGCTGTAACTGAGCACCTCGTTGGCGTTGGCAATGTTCTGGTGATAGGTGTAGTTGTTATAGTTGGCGGCCAGCCCCCAGTAGCCGAACGGCACAGAATAATTCAGGGTATGGGAACGGTTGCCAAACGGGCCGTGATCGAAGAGATCTTTGCCGATGTTGGCATAAAACAGGTCGTTCTGGGCAAACGGGGCGTCCACGGCCAGCGTGGCGGACCCGAGATAGCGGCCGGTGCTTTTGGAACCGCTGTCATCCAGTCCCAGGCTGAGGCGCACCGGGCGTCCCTCTGCCCAGTTCACCTGCAGATCGCTGGTGCCATCCCGCCCGCCGGGCAGGATACTGATATCGGCCGATGCACTCGGTACGCGGCGAAAGTTTTCCAGCCCCTGTTCAATATCGCGCAGATTCAGTACGTCGCCGGGTGAGGCGGGGACGGCATTCCACATGCGGGCACGCCAGGACACCGGCTGGCTGAAACGAACATGGTCAATGCGCCCCGGCTGGAGCGTCAGCGTCAGCACGCCGGTTGTCAGATCCTGCTCCTGTGCCATTACGCGCGTGGTGACATAACCCGCAGCGAGAATGGCGTTCTGCACCTTATTAAGAGCCAGCATAATCCCCTGTCCGCCGAGGCAACGGCCTTTTGCCCCGTCTGCCGCCGCCAGCGCCCACTGAAAGCGGGGCGCAAGATCGCCGTTCAGACGCAGAGTCTGGATCGGGAAACAGGGTTTTTCATTCGCGGGGTAGTCCGGCAGTACCTCACCGGGGCGCGTCAGACGGACATCACTTTCCGGCGCATTTTGCTGCTGTAACGCTCGTTCCCGCGCCTGTTGTCGAAGCTGCTCCCGGGCATCCAGGCTGGCAGCCTGGCGGGCATCACTGTCGGGCAAAAGGGCAGCCAGAGTGGGGGAAGAATAAGCCAGCACCGCACCCATAAGGACAGGCACGATTTCCCTGCGCTGAATAAAGCGAAAAGATAAAGTCATTCTAATGAAAGTCCGTTTACAGAGAAATTAGACGTTATAATTTTCGGACATTATCCATTCAAAAAAGGGGATATCAAGCAAAAGTAGCGTGAAATTGCTTTTTTAATTATCACCCTCCGCGCTGTGATAAGTTAATTCTGATTATCATTCCGCGTAAGGCTGGATATAAGTTACTCCTTAGAAATTTATACTTACAAACCCGCTTTGGACAAAATAACGCCCTGGCAGATACGTCTTCGCTCTGCCTGAAGGTTTATTCAGGCCCTCTCTTAATTCAGGGCATAAAAAAAGCCCCGCAGTGCGGGGCTTATTCAGCGATATTAATCGCGATCCTTTCTTAGAAAGGAATATCGTCATCGAAGTCCATCGGAGGTTCGTTATTTGCCGGTGCACTGTTCTGCTGTGGGGCCTGCTGCGGACGGGACTGCTGCGCGCCGCCGCTGAACTGGTTGTTGCTGCCGCCCTGTGGCTGCTGTGGCTGACCCCAACCGTTGTTGTTGCCACCGCTCTGACCGCCGCCCGCTGGTGCGCCGCCGCCCTGAGCACGACCGCCCAGCATCTGCATGGTGCCGCCGACGTTGACAACCACTTCAGTGGTGTACTTCTCTACGCCTGCCTGATCAGTCCATTTACGGGTCTGCAGTGCGCCTTCAATGTAAACCTGAGAACCTTTACGCAGATATTCGCCCGCCACTTCGGCCAGCTTGCCGAACAGCACAACACGGTGCCATTCGGTTTTCTCTTTGGTTTCACCGGTCTGCTTGTCACGCCAGCTTTCGGAGGTCGCCAGAGTAATGTTGGCAACGGCACCGCCATTCGGCATGTAGCGAACTTCCGGGTCCTGACCCAGATTTCCGACTAAAATTACTTTATTTACGCCTCTGCTGGCCATGTTGCTCTCTCCGGTTAATGTTCGTTCTGTAAGTCTAGGCGCAAAATTCTATCATGGGCTACCCTGAGATCCTACATTTAGGCGCTGCCTCGAAAAACGGGGCTGTTGTTGCAGTATGACATCGTTGCGCATGGCATTCTACGGCAAAACACTGGTTATCCATTCAGGTTTTTTTGTGCCATAATAATGCGTTTCTTTCTGGCCGTGCCGGGCAGGCATGGTGAGGTTTTGTGCTAATCCGGGAATTGTGAATGGATAAGATAGAAGTACGGGGTGCCCGCACCCACAATCTGAAAAACATTAACCTGACCATTCCGCGCGATAAGCTGATTGTCGTCACCGGTCTGTCAGGTTCTGGTAAGTCCTCGCTGGCGTTCGATACGCTTTACGCGGAAGGGCAACGTCGCTATGTAGAGTCGCTTTCTGCCTATGCGCGCCAGTTCCTCTCACTGATGGAAAAACCGGACGTCGATCATATCGAAGGGCTGTCACCGGCCATTTCGATCGAACAGAAATCCACGTCGCATAACCCGCGTTCCACCGTCGGTACCATCACGGAAATTCATGACTATCTGCGCCTGCTGTTTGCCCGCGTGGGCGAGCCGCGCTGCCCGGATCATGACGTCACACTGGCTGCCCAGACCGTCAGCCAGATGGTGGATAACGTGCTGGCCCAGCCGGAAGGCCGCCGCCTGATGCTGCTGGCACCGATTGTGAAAGATCGTAAAGGTGAGCACACCAAAACGCTGGAAAACCTGGCCAGCCAGGGCTATATCCGCGCCCGTATTGACGGGGAAGTGTGTGACCTGTCGGATCCCCCGAAGCTGGAACTGCAGAAGAAGCACACCATTGAAGTGGTGGTTGACCGCTTTAAGGTGCGTGAAGACCTGTCGCAGCGTCTGGCAGAGTCGTTTGAAACCGCCCTTGAGCTGTCCGGCGGCAGCGCGGTGGTGGCCGATATGGACGACACCAGCGCCGAAGAGCTGCTGTTCTCCGCTAACTTCGCCTGCCCCATCTGTGGCTACAGCATGAACGAGCTGGAACCGCGGCTGTTCTCCTTCAACAACCCGGCCGGGGCCTGTCCAACCTGTGATGGTCTGGGCGTGCAGCAGTATTTTGACCCGGATCGCGTGGTACAAAACCCGGATCTGTCACTGGCGGGGGGTGCCATCCGCGGCTGGGACCGCCGTAACTTCTACTACTTCCAGATGCTGCGCTCGCTGGCGGAGCACCTGAAATTTGATATCGAAGCGCCGTTCAGTTCCCTGCCGGATGAGAGCCGCAAGGTGATCCTCTACGGGTCAGGCAAAGAGAATATCGAATTTAAATACGTCAACGACCGGGGCGATACCTCCGTGCGCCGTCACCCGTTTGAGGGCGTGCTGCACAATATGGAACGCCGCTATAAAGAGACGGAATCGTCTGCCGTGCGTGAGGAGCTGGCGAAATATATCAGCAACCGCTCCTGCACCAGCTGCGGCGGCACGCGCCTGCGTCGCGAAGCACGCCACGTCTTTGTGGAAAACACCACGCTGCCAAGCATCTCTGATATGAGCATTGGCCATGCGATGGAATTCTTCCAGAACATGAAACTCAGCGGCCAGCGTGCGCAAATCGCAGAAAAAGTGCTGAAAGAGATTGGCGATCGCCTGAAGTTCCTCGTCAACGTTGGCCTGAACTACCTGTCGATGTCCCGCTCCGCCGAGACGCTTTCCGGCGGGGAAGCCCAGCGTATTCGTCTGGCCAGCCAGATCGGTGCCGGTCTGGTCGGTGTGATGTACGTACTGGATGAGCCATCCATTGGCCTGCACCAGCGCGATAACGAGCGCCTGCTAGAAACGCTGGTGCATCTGCGCAATCTCGGCAACACGGTGATTGTGGTCGAGCACGACGAAGATGCCATTCGCGCCGCCGACCATGTGATCGATATCGGCCCGGGTGCCGGGGTGCACGGCGGTCAGGTTGTCGCCGAAGGCACCGTCGATGACATTATGGCAGTCGCGGACTCGCTGACCGGGCAGTACCTCAGCGGTAAACGCGGCATCGCCATCCCGGAGCAGCGCGTCAAAGGCGACCCGGCGAAAGTGCTGAAGCTGACGGGGGCCAGCGGTAACAATCTCAAGGATGTCACCCTGACGCTGCCCGTCGGGTTGTTTACCTGCGTGACCGGGGTCTCCGGCTCCGGGAAATCGACGCTGATCAACGATACGCTGTTCCCGATTGCCCAGCGCCAGTTAAACGGTGCAACCATTGCCGAAGCCTCACCGTACCGTGATATCACCGGTATGGAGCACTTCGACAAGGTGATCGATATTGACCAGAGCCCCATTGGCCGCACGCCGCGCTCTAACCCGGCGACCTACACCGGGATCTTTACGCCGGTCCGTGAACTGTTCGCCGGGGTGCCGGAGTCTCGTACCCGTGGCTACACGCCGGGCCGTTTCAGCTTTAACGTGCGCGGCGGGCGTTGCGAAGCCTGCCAGGGCGACGGGGTGATCAAGGTTGAGATGCACTTCCTGCCGGATATCTATGTGCCGTGCGACCAGTGCAAAGGCAAACGCTATAACCGCGAAACGCTGGAAGTGAAGTACAAGGGCAAGAGCATCCACGAAGTGCTGGAGATGACCATTGAAGAAGCCCGAGAGTTCTTCGATGCCGTGCCGGCGCTGGCGCGTAAGCTGCAAACCTTGATGGATGTTGGCCTGTCCTACATCCGGCTCGGTCAGTCTGCCACCACGCTTTCCGGCGGCGAAGCGCAGCGCGTGAAGCTGGCGCGTGAGCTGTCGAAGCGCGGGACGGGCCAGACGCTGTATATTCTGGATGAACCGACCACCGGCCTGCACTTTGCCGATATCGAACAGCTGCTGGCCGTACTGCACCAGCTGCGCGACCAGGGCAACACCATCGTGGTGATTGAGCACAACCTTGACGTGATCAAAACCGCTGACTGGATCGTTGACCTGGGGCCAGAGGGCGGCAGCGGCGGCGGCGAAATCCTGGTGTCCGGCACGCCGGAAACCGTGGCAGAGTGCGAACGATCGCACACCGCCCGCTTCCTCAAGCCGCTGTTACAGGGCTAAATCAGACGGGCCGGTTCCTCACCGGCCCGTTTTTTTCTGCCATAGCTTTTCCCGCTATTTACTGCACTTTTGTTACCATCTCCACAAAATCTTGCAGAATCAGGCAAGACTTAGCGAGTTTTGGACATACCCCCCACCCCATTATCTGACTATGCTTAACCTTCATCATTTTGCGGATACGGCGAGGCATTTCCACGGCCGGCTCCCACCCTCACGGCCACTGCGCCACATCATCAATAACTGGAGAATCCAATGAATATTACGCATGCTTATGCAGCCCAGGACGCGAAATCGAAGCTGGCTCCGTTTGAATACCAGCCACGCGAACTGCGTGAACATGATGTGCAGATTGAAGTGATGTACTGCGGCGTTTGTCACTCTGACCTGCACCAGGCGCGCAATGAATGGCGCAACACCATCTTCCCGGTGGTGCCTGGCCACGAGATTGTTGGCCGCGTGACGGCCGTCGGCGCACACGGGCACAAATACAAAGTGGGCGATCTGGTCGGTGTAGGCTGCATGGTCGACTCCTGTCGTACCTGTGACAGCTGCAAAGAAGATCTGGAACAGTATTGCGAAGAAGGCTTTGTCGGCACCTATAACGGTCAGGATCGTATCAGCGGCGACATCACCTTTGGCGGTTACGCCACGCAGGTGGTCGTGCATGAAGACTTCGTGCTGCGCGTTCCGGAAAACCTGGACCCGGCCGGTGCTGCTCCGCTGCTGTGCGCCGGTATCACCACCTTCTCTCCACTGCACCACTGGGGCGTCGGCCCGGGTAAAAAGGTCGGTATCGTCGGTCTGGGTGGCCTTGGCCACATGGGCGTTAAGATTGCCCATGCGATGGGCGCGCACGTTGTCCTGTTCACCACCTCACCGTCAAAAATTGAAGACGGGAAGCGTCTGGGTGCAGATGAAGTGGTGATTTCGAAGGATGCTGACCAGATGGCGCAACACGCCAACAGCTTCGACTTCATTCTTAATACCGTTGCTGCACAGCATGACCTGAACCCGTTTATCACGCTACTGCGCCGTGATGGCACCATGACGCTGGTCGGTGCGCCAGAACATGACCATCCATCACCGCAGGTGTTTAACCTGATCTTTAAGCGTCGCAGCATTGCCGGTTCACTGATTGGCGGCATTAAAGAAACCCAGGAGATGCTGGATTTCTGCGGCAAGCACAACATCGTCTCGGATATTGAGATGATCAATATCAACGAGATCAACGAAGCCTACGAACGTATGCTGAAAAGCGATGTGAAATACCGCTTTGTCATTGATATCGATACGCTGCGCGCGTAACGGTGACGATCACGGGCGGACCGGGAAAGCAGGTCCGCCCCTGCTGCCACGGGGAGGCCCTTTATTCCGGCCGGCCCCGTCATCCCCCTTCACCCGGGGTACGCCGCCGTGTGAAAATCGATCTCCCACTGCAGCACTCTGCCGTAAAGCGCCGAAAGCGCCTGCTTTTCTGCCTCACTCAACGCATCTGCACAGCGGTCCAGCTCCTCTTTCAGCCAGCATGCCTGCTGGTAAAAGGCCTCTCCGGCATGCATCGATACCCAGCATCGCACGTCGTCATCCTGCAGCGTCTGTTCATTCACCCGGTGACACCAGTGGTAATACATCCATTCCGCGCCAAACATCAGGGTAATAATTTCCGCATAGCTGCCCTCCTGCGCCGCCTGTCGCATCCCGTCGTCAAAGCGGCGAACCCCGGGCAGATCGCCCGGATAGTCGGCAGGATTGATCTGCCGCCGGGCCAGCACAGCGTCAAACCAGGCGATCTGGGTATCTACCAGCGCATTGAGGACGCCGATCAGCCAGCGCTGTGAGCGAATATCCGGCGCTTTACTGACACCCAGGGCAAAGATAGCGATCGCCGTGGCGACAAATTGCCCCTCAAACACCAGGTAACGATTAAACACCGCCGCCGGCAGCTGTTGCCGCTCAATATCCGTGACGAAAGGATGCTGCTGCATGGCCTGCCACGCGGGCTGGTGCTCGCGCAGCAGACGTTCGCTGAATGCCTCTGTCATGCCTCCTCCAGCACCGCCTGTGCGACGGACATAAAGTGTTTTACCCGCGCCAGCTCTACGTCATTCCACCACACGCCGTCTGATTTCAGCGCGCTGGCCACGATCACGCCCTGGGTACGGCTGAGGATCTGGCACACGTTAGCCGGCGTAACCCCGGACCCGACTAACAGCGGCAGCTCAGTTGCCGCACGGATCTCATCAATTTCGCCCAGCGTCGCGCTGTCACCGGTGCGCTGCCCGGTGGCAATCACCGCATCGGCTTCGAAAAAATCGACATCGCGGGTTAATTCCTGGATTGAGCGGTCGGCAACAATCGCATGGCTGCCGTGCTTCACATGGCTGTCGGCAAACACGCGGATATGTTCCGCACGCAGCTGGCTGCGGTAGCGAAGGGCTTTGGCTGCCGCACCTTCAATAAACCCTTCGTTGGCAATGTAGGCATTCGCCCACTGGTTGACGCGCACAAAGTCCGCGCCGCCTGCCAGCGCCGTTGCCAGCGCGGGGATTGCGGCATTCGCCAGCACGTTAATGCCCAGCGGCACGCCAAAACGCTCACGGACTTTTTCGGTGATCACCGCCATCAGAGCAGAGGTTTCCGGGCCGATATCGTCAGGTTTAGAAAAAGGAATATCGCCATGATTTTCAATAATCAGGCCATGAACGCCGCCATTAATATAATTTTCCGCATCACGTAAGGCGCGCTCAATAATATCCTTCACTGATTTACCACGATATTTTGGTGACCCCGGAAAGGGATCGCAGTGAATAACGCCTATCACGGCTTTCTTACGTGAAAAAATAGCTTGTATTGCGTCAGTTTTTTCTGCTGAGATAGAAACCATCTTCTTCATCCTTTTAAGGAAACACGATGCGTGTTTATGTGGCTGGTAATATTACCGTCGATGAAACCTGGTCCATTGCGGATATTCCGCAAAAGGGATCATCGATTCATGGAAATAAAGTGTCGCAGGATATCGGCGGAAAAGGCGCGAATCAGGCGATCATATTGTCCCGCTGCGGTATCGACACGCGATTAATTGCCGCCACAGGAAATGACAGCAACGGATCGTGGATACGCGAGCAGATCATCAAAGAATCCCTGACGCTGTTACCCTCTCAACCTGTTTATCGCCATAGCGACACCTCAATTATTCTCAATAGTGCTGACGGCGATAATGCCATTATGACCACCACCGCCGCTGCCGATGCTTTTCACCTGGAAGCTATCGAGCCGTTGCTGGCCGATGCCCGCGCCGGGGATATCCTGCTGCAACAGGGGAATTTTTCTCTGGAGAAAACCCGTGCCCTGTTCCGGCTGGCGAAAGCGCGTGGTTTAACCACCGTATTTAACCCTTCACCGGTCAACCCGGATTTTGCTCAACTGTGGCCGCTGGTTGATATCGCCGTCGTCAACGAATCGGAAGCCGGACAGCTACAGCCACAGGGCATTGCCACGCTGGTGATCACGCAGGGGGCTGCCGGTGCCTGGCTGATCCGCCAGGGTCAGCGCCAGTTCTGCCCGGCGACCGGCGCCAGCGTGCTGGATACGACCGGGGCGGGCGACACCTTCCTGGCGGTGATGCTGGCTTCCGCCCTGCTGCGCGGCGTGGCGCCCGATGCGTTAGCCCTGACTCACGCCAGTCAGGCTGCCGCCATAACGGTCAGCCGCAGGGGCACGCTTTCTGCTTTCCCCCGGAGCGCTGAACTCGCCGCGCTGTTAGGGACACGCGGCGAGTCAGTCATCATTTAAACAGCGTACGGTAACGGTCAACGTTCGCTTTGGTCACCACCGTGGCCGGAACCAGAATGGTTTTCGGCACACTTTTACCCGCCGTCAGGGTGTTCAACGCTTTCAGGGCTTCCGACCCCATTTTTTCCGGGTCCTGCTGCAGTACGGCAGTCACGTAGCCACCATCCATGCCGGCAATCGCTTTTGCCGTCAGATCCCAGCCAAAGACCTTAATCTCTTTCTGTCGCCCCTGGTTTTCTACTGCCGCAATGGCTCCCAGCAGAGCCGGTTCACCCGTGGCATAAATCGCCGTCAAATCGGGATTACCGGTGATAAGATTTTCCGCCGCTGTCATGGCGTTATCCTGGACGTTCTGGCCATCCACCACATCGGCTATGGTGATGCCCGGGTGGGCTTTCAGCGTCTCTTCAAAGCCTTTCTGTCGCTGATTCTGAATTGCCGAGTTCAGCGCCCCGACGATGCCCAGGCGCGCCTTGCCACCCATCTCTTTTCCAACATACTCAACAAAGTATTTGCCCAGAATTTTACCGCCTTCGCTATTATCCACACCGACCTGTGCAGCCTGCGGCCCCGGCGGTAATACGGCATCAATCGCAATAACCGGAATATTGGCGGCGGCGGCCTCTTTGATCGCAGGCATAATGCCATTCACATCAATGGCATCAACCAGAATGCCCTTCACGCCTTGTTGAATATAGTTTTCGATAGCATCACTTTGCGCCACCGGGTTATCGGTAGCATTAAAGATGACTAATGTTTTACCGCTGGCTTTTGCCGCATCCTGTGCGCCTTTGTTCATCAGATTAAAGAACAGTGCCTGTTGGTTAATCTGCACCAGCGCATAAGTATCTGCCGCCTTTGCCGCTGAAATCACCAAAGCTGAAGCCAGTAATGCCGAAGCCGTTGCCATCAAATGCCATTTTCTGGTGTTAAATATCATCATCAGTACCCTCGAAAAAGAATGAGCGAAAAACAGCTGTGTCCGCGTCGCCAGGCAGCGCAGAGGGATTTTTTTTGGCGGGCAAATATCAGATGAATGCGCCGGACAGGATCCGGTTGCAACAAAGACCTGCTTTTCCCTCATTTCGGCATCCGGTCCGTTGCGGTGCACGACTGAAATGGGGTCTGGCCGGTTTGGGAATGACTTCCCGGGTAAGGCGGTAAACTGGTTATACAATTCTCCGCTGTGAAATTTTTGTCAAGCGTTTATTTTATCCACAGCCGGCTCGGATAAAAGACTACTGGCATCACGCTAACTTATGTTACAGATAGCCTTCCTGGAGAAAAATGGCGTGGAAAATGAGCATAAAACGCGTGTTGTTATCCGATGTGGCCAGGCGGGCTTCACTGTCGAAAGCGACGGTGTCTCGCTATATGAATCACAGCATTGTGTTGCCGCAGGAGACAATCGACCGCATTGAAACGGCCATTCGCGAACTGGATTATCGTGGCAACAGCCTGGCGCGTCGCCTGAGTAAAGGCGGCAGTGAAACCCTCGGCCTCGTGCTGCCCGATATTACCAACCCCTTCTTTGCCGAACTGGCCGATGCCGCCGAAGAGGCAGCCTCCGCCGGAGGCTACAGCCTGGTACTGTGCATCACCCGCAATAACCCTGACAAGGAATGCCAGTTTATCCGCTGGCTGGATACCTGCCAGGTTGATGGTCTGCTGTTTACCACTAACCGACCGGATAACGGATTGTTACGTAAAGAGATCCAGCGCCACCAGCGCATTGTGTTACTGGATGAAGATATCCCCGGCAGCAGCGTGCCCAAGGTGTTTGCGGACAATGTGCAGGGCGGACGCATCGCCACGGAAAAGCTGATCGCGGCCGGACACCGCCACATTGCCTTTGTCGGCGGGCCGGATGAACTGATGAGCGTGCGCGAGCGTTATCAGGGTTTTTGCACCGCCATGAAGCAGGCCGGATTAAGCTGGCCGCCGGAGTGGGTGATGTACGGAGAGTATCAGCGCGAGTTCGGCCAGCAGGCTCTGCAGCGCCTGTTCAGCCAGCCCACCCGCCCTACCGCCGTGTTCGCCGCCAGTGACTATCTGGTGCTCGGACTGCTCGACGGCCTGCGCGCCTGCGGGCTGCAGGCTCCCGAAGCGTTATCTCTGGTGGGCTTCGATGATGCCAATTACGCCGACTTCACCCAACCACGCATCTCCACCATCCGCCAGCCCGCGCGGGAGCTGGGCCGCACCGCTGTCGGGATCATGCTGCGCCTGCTGAATAATGAGAGTGATATCCCTGCTGAAACACGTCTTCCCGTCGAATGGATTGGCCGCGATTCTATCCAGCAATGTTAACCGTGTCTCAAAATGGCGCAAAACTGCACAGTTTTGGCGCAAATTTCGATCACTTTTTTTACTTTTCAGTATACTAAGTAAACCGGTTTACCTGATAATCCTGCTTAAAACCCTTGCATTACAGAGACTTAAATCGGCGGCGCACGCAGTATTTTGCGCCTGGCACGGAAGCTGCAATGTTCTGACTGGCGAACAAATATCTTTGTAGCGTTTGTCCTGAGGGTGAGAGTAAAGCTTCATTTTGCAGGTAAACCGGTTTACTAGACTGTAAACCGTGCTGAATGAGGCCTTTTTCGCCGGACGGCAAACATTTCCCTGCCACACCGATGGGAGTTATCAGATGCAGCAGTCACAACCTGCCCCGGCTCGGGTAGAGATGGTCAATATCACCAAGACCTACGGGTCGATACGTTCACTGCGCGGCGTGAATCTGCAGCTGGCCCCGGGCGAAGTGCTCGGCCTGGTGGGGGATAACGGCGCGGGAAAATCCACGCTGACCAAAGTCCTTTCCGGGGCGGTGGTGCCCACCAGCGGTACCATCCGCATCGACGGTGAACAGCAGCATTTTTCCAATCCGGCGGACTCACGCCGCTGTCATATCGAGATGGTCTATCAGGACTTATCCCTGTGCGACACGGTGGATGTGGCTGGAAATCTTTTTATGGGCCGCGAGCCGATGAAATCCCTGCTCGGCATTCCGTTTCTCGACCAGAGCAAAATGCACGCTGATGCGCGTGACATGCTGAAAGGGTTGGGCATTTCGATTCCGGATACCCGGATGCTGGTCCGCAACCTCTCCGGAGGTCAGCGCCAGGCGATTGCTATTGCCCGGGCGGCGGCCTTCGACCCGAAGGTACTGATTATGGATGAACCGACCGCGGCGCTGGCGGTGGCGGAAGTGGAAGCCGTGCTTGAGCTTATCCGCCGCGTCTCTGCGCGCGGGGTCAGCGTGATCCTGATTACGCACCGCCTGCAGGATCTGTTCCTGGTCTGCGATCGGATCATGGTGATGTACGAAGGCACCAACGTCGCGGATCGCCGGGTGGCTGACACCAGCCTGAGCGATATCGTCAATCTCATTGTGGGTGAGAAATTTACCGCCCACTCTGCGGCTGCACACTGAGGTAACAGGATGAGTATCATGAACGTAAGCGGCTCCCGCACGATCCGGCATTCCCTGCCGCGCCGACTGCTGCACAACCACTCGGGTGTGGTCAGCATTGCGCTGTTTTTCATCTTCTGCTGCGTGGTGTTTTCCCTGATCACCAGCCACTTTCTCAGCGGCACAAACTGGCTGAATATTATCCGCCAGAGTGCGCCCCTGCTGATTGTCGCCACGGCGATGACCCTGGTGATCACCACTGGCGGCATTGATCTCTCGGTCGGGTCGACCCTTGCCCTGGTGGGGGCGCTCTCGGCCATCGCCCTGAACAACTGGGGGCTGCCGTGGCCGGTCGTGCTGCTCGGCGGGCTGCTGCTCGGTGGCCTGGTCGGCGCGATTAACGGCTTCTTTATTGCCTATGAAGGTATTCCGGCATTTATCGTCACGCTGGCCACGCTGGCGGTGGTACGCGGTGTGGCGCTGCTGGTCACTCAGGGCTATTCCATCCCGATCCCGGCCGACAGCCTGTTTACCTTTATGGGGCGGGCCTGGGTGATGGGCATTCCGATGCCGGCGCTGATCGGTATCGTCATCCTGGTTATCGGCCATATCGTGCTGAATCATATGCGCTTTGGCCGCTACGTAACCGCCATCGGTGCCAATGCTGAAGGCGCCCGCCGCAGCGGTATCAACACCAAAGCCGTCACCATGAAGGTCTATATCCTCAGCGGTATGGCGGCAGCGCTGGCCGGGATGATCATCACTGCCCGTCTGGGCAGCGGCTCCTCCAACCAGGGCGAAGGCTTTGAACTGCAGGTTATTGCTGCGGTAGTGCTTGGCAGCACCAGCCTGTTTGGCGGCTTCGGGACCATTATTGGCACCCTGCTCGGCGCGCTGTCCATTGCGGTTATCCAGAACGGATTGATCCTGTCGCATATCTCGCCGTTTTACACCCAGATCGCCACCGGCACCATTATCCTGCTGGCCATCTGGCTGAACACGCGCATTCTCAACCCTACCCGCTCTGCAGCGAAAGGATAGCTGATGAAAGGTTCGATTTTTCGTCACCCGGAGCCGCTACCAATCGGTATCCGCAGCGGCTATGTGATGACGGTGCTGGGCCCGCTGCCGCTGGCAGACATGGGCGTAACGCTGATGCATGAGCATATTCTGCTGGATGCCTCGGGCAAATGGGTACCGCCCTGCTGCTGTAGCGATCGTCATCTGGCCGAAATGCCGGTGAAAATGGAAAACCTCGGCGAGCTGTCGCTCAACCCGCTGATGAGCCGCGATAACTGCCAGCTGTTCGATGTCGATGTGGCCATCGACGAGCTGATGAAGTTCCGTGCCCTGGGCGGTGAAACGGTGGTGGATCCGACCAATATCGGCATCGGCCGCGATCCGAAAGCGCTACAGCGCATCGCCCGCCTGACCGGCCTGAATATCATTATGGGCACCGGGCTGTATCTGGAGCCGTCACATCCTGAATGGGTGAAAACCACCAGCGTGGAGCAACTGGCCGACAGGCTGATTTACGACCTTGGCGGTGCGGAGGAGAAGCCGGAGGTGATGGCCGGACTGATTGGCGAAATCGGCGTTTCCAGTCGCTTTACCACTGATGAAGAAAAATCGCTGCGCGCCGCCGGCCGTGCCAGTGCGGCAACCGGCGTACCGATTGAGGTGCATCTTCCGGGCTGGGAACGACTGGGGCACAAAGTGCTGGATATTCTGCAAGAGGAAGGGGCCGATCTCCGCCATACGGTGCTGTGCCACATGAATCCCAGCTTTGCCGACAAAACGTATCAGCGGGAACTTGCCGGGCGCGGCGCATTTCTCGAATACGACATGATTGGTATGAGCTTTTACTACGCCGATGAATCGGCCCAGTCGCCCTCCGATGAGGAGAACGCGCGCGCCATTCGCGAGCTGATTGACGACGGCTTTATTGATCACATCCTGCTGTCGCAGGACGTGTTTCTGAAAACCATGCTGACCCGCTACGGCGGCCATGGCTATGGCTACATTCTTAAACATTTTGTTCCCCGTCTGAGGCGTCACGGCGTCAGCGGCGAACAGCTTGAAACCTTAATGATGGCAAATCCGCAGCGCGTGTTTGGCGGGCAAAAGAGGAACAATGATGCAGAAGAAAATTTTACTGGTGGGTGAGTCCTGGACCAGCACCTCAACGCACGTAAAAGGCTTCGACCAGTTTGCGACAGCGACCTGGCACAGCGGAGCAACCGATTTTATGGCCGCGCTGGCAGACAGTGACTACGCCATTACCCATATGCCCGCCCATGCCGCAGCCACCGATTTCCCGCTGACGCTGGCGGAACTGCAAAGCTGGGATGCAATCATCCTGTCCGATATCGGGGCTAACACGTTACTGCTGCACCCGGATACCTGGCTGAAAAGCCGCCGAACCGCTAACCGTCTGACGCTGATCCACGACTATGTCGCAGCCGGCGGCGCGCTGATGATGATTGGCGGCTATTACAGCTTCCAGGGAATTAACGGCGGCGCGCGCTATCGCAATACTGCCGTGGAGAAAGTGCTACCGGTCAGGTGCCTGGCGTGGGACGACCGCATCGAAACGCCGGAAGGCTGCTATGCCAGTGTGACGGAAACGCATCCTCTGTTTAACGATCTGCCTCCTGAATGGCCATGGCTGCTGGGCTATAACGAAGTCGAGATGCAGCCAGAGGGCAAACTGCTGGCCACCATTGCCGGGACTGCGCATCCACTGGTTGCAGTACGCGAATATCAGCAGGGCCGCTCGCTGGTATGGACCAGCGATATGTCGGCGCACTGGCTGCCGGAGGAGTTCGCCAGATGGCCGGGCTACCGCCAGCTGTGGATCAACTGCCTTGACTGGCTGACGGAGCGCGGCTGATGGAAGCCGTCAGCACCCGTGAGCTGGCGCAGCAGTTGCTGCGCTTTGATACCATCAATCCGCCGGGTAACGAAGCGGCCTGTATGCAGTTTCTTGCCGACTGGCTGCGTGAACAGGGTTTTGAGGTCAGCCTGACGTCGTTCGGTACCGGTCGATGGAATGCGGTCGCCCGGCTGGTCGGAACAGGGCCCGGCAAGCCGCTGGCGTTTACCGGCCATCTCGATACGGTTCCCCTCGGCAGTGCCGCATGGCACTACGATCCTTTCGGTGAGATCGAAGAGGATCGACTGTACGGACGCGGATCGAGCGATATGAAGGCAGCAATCGCGGCGTTTGCCGTCGCCTGCGTTCGCGAAAAGCAGACCATTCTTGCCGGTAGCGGGGTAGTGATGCTGCTCACCGGCGGCGAAGAAACGGGCTGCGACGGGGCCCGCGCACTGACTGAAGCGGGACAGCTTCCCGGGGTGGGTGCGCTGATCGTCGGCGAACCGACGGCGAACTACCCGGTTATCGGGCATAAAGGCGCGCTGTGGCTGCGCTGTGAAACGCGGGGAAAAACCGCCCACGGGGCAATGCCGGAGCTGGGGATCAATGCAATTTATCTGGCGGCAGAGGCCATCGGTAAAATCCGTACTTTCTCGCCGGGAGCCCCCCACCCGCTGATGAAGCAGCCGACGCTGAACGTCGGGCGCATCGAAGGCGGGCTGAATATTAATTCGGTGCCGGATCGCACGCGTTTTGATGTGGATATCCGCAGCGCGCCTAATCTGCAGCACGCCACCATTCGCCAGCAGCTCACCACCCTGCTGGGAGAGACGGTGACGATATCGACCCTGGTGGATCTGCCTGCGGTATTAAGCAGCGACGCGCATGCGTGGATCCAACAGGTGTATCAGCGCTGCCAGCCGCGGCACGACCGGCCGCTGCAACCCAGCATTGTGCCCTACTTTACCGATGCCTCGCTGCTGCTGCCGGCGCTCGGGCATCCGCCCTGTATTATTCTCGGCCCCGGTGAACCCTCGATGGCGCACCAGACCGATGAATATTGCCTGCTGTCTCGCCTGGAGGAGGCGGAGCGGCTGTATGGCGAGATTATTCAGGACTGGATGGGACAGACCTGAAGCGGCCGGATCACACCTTTGGTCAAGAAGAGCGACCGTGGCCGCCCTTGTTTCAGCCCTCTGGCCCGGGCGTTACTTCTGCACCTGCTGAAAAGAGGCATCCACCAGGTAATAAATCTGTGAATCCTTTAACGATCCGTCCAGCAGTACGGTGTTCCAGTGCGAGGGATTCAGATGCTCACTGGGCTGCACGTCGCTGTGCTGATCGCGGATCAGTTCTGCCAGCGCGGGCGTGCTTTTCAGCGCCACCGCAGGCCGGCCATTCAGGTCGTACAGCATGGCAAACAGTACGCCATCTGCTTTGATTTGCGTCGCCTGCCACTCCTCGTGTTCACTCTGCTCTGCCCCGCGCTTGGCCATGCAGTACGTCAGTAGATCGGATACCTTCATGCTTAATCGTCCCCCTGTAGCGTCGCCACAATCCGTCGGGCGCCGCCGCGAACGCGGTGTTCACCCAGATAAATACCCTGCCAGGTGCCCAGCATCAGACGCCCACGGCTAATCGGCAGCAGCAGCGAGGTGCCCAGCAGAGAAGATTTTATATGGGCAGGCATATCATCCGCCCCTTCATAGTCATGCTGATACGGCGCATTTTCCGGTACGGAACGCAAAAAATGCTGCTCCATATCCGCGCGGACCGTCGGATCACAGTTCTCATTCAGCGTCAGAGAGGCAGACGTATGCTGCAGCAGCAGATGCAGCAGCCCGGTCTGCACATCACTTAACCGACGCAGTTCGCTGAGGATTTCATCAGTAACCAGATGAAAACCGCGAGGTTTTTCGCTCAGAGTGAGGGTTTGCTGATACCACATAGTACGACTCCTTAACTAAACCGATGCGTTAAGTGTGCAGCAAGTGGCGAAAAGGTAAACCTGAAAAGTAAAAAAGCGGAGACTGCCGGCCGGTTTGCTCCGGCCGGCAGGGGGATTACATCACGGCGGCCATCGCTTCTGCGACCTGACGCACATTGTTATGGTTCAGACCGGCGATGCAGATACGGCCGCTGGCAATCAGGTAGATACCGAACTCATTACGCAGCCGATCCACCTGCGCCGCGCTGAGGCCGGTGTAACTAAACATACCGCGCTGCTGCAGCAGATAGTCGAAGTTTTTACCCGGCACGGCCAGGCTCAGCCCTTCCACCAGCGCCTGACGCATTGCCAGAATACGCGTGCGCATGGCTTCCACTTCGGCCAGCCAGCTGGCTTTCAGCTCAGGATTATTCAGCACGCAGGAGACCACCTGCGCACCAAAGTTTGGCGGGCTGGAGTAGTTACGGCGTACGGTCGCCTTCAGCTGACCCAGCACGCGGGAGGCTTCCTCCGCATCATCGCAGACGATCGACAGGCCGCCTACACGCTCACCGTACAGGGAGAAAATTTTCGAGAACGAGTTACTGACCAGCGCTGGCAGGCCTGCCGCCGCTATCGCCCGGATGGCGTAAGCGTCCTCTTCCATGCCTGCGCCAAAGCCCTGATAGGCGATGTCGAGGAACGGGATCAGCTCGCGTGATTTCAGCACGGCGGTCACTTCATCCCACTGGGCAGGAGTCAGATCGGCGCCGGTCGGGTTATGGCAGCAGGGATGCAGCAGAACGATGCTTTGTGCAGGCAGCGTATGCAGTTTTTCCAGCAGCGCCGTAAATTTCACGCCGTTGGTCTCTGCGTCATACCACGGGTAGGTGTTCACCGTAAAACCGGCACCGGCGAAGATGGCGATGTGGTTTTCCCAGGTCGGATCGCTGACCCACACCTGGGAATTCGGGAAGTAATACTTCAGGAAGTCCGCACCGACTTTCAACGCGCCTGACCCACCCAGCGTCTGGATGGTGGCAATGCGTCCTGCTTTCAGCACCGGATGTTCCGCGCCAAACAGCAGCGGGGCGATGGCGCTGCGGTAAGGCGGCAGTCCTTCCATCGGCAGGTAGAGCGAAGCGCTCTGTGGCTGCGCGTTCAGCAACGCTTCCGCGTCGGCCACCGCCTTCATCTGCGGGATCACGCCCTGGGCGTCGTAATACAGACCAATGCTCAGGTTCACCTTGTGCGCCCGGCTGTCCTGCTTGAAGGTCTCCATCAGGGAGAGAATAGGGTCGCCAGCATAGGCATCAACGTTTTGAAACACGGTGCACGTCTCCATTAAATAATCAGTGATATCCTTCGACGCCCCGGCGGACGTCGCGGTCAGTTCAGGCAGGGCTAAACGGCGTAGCGGCCCGGACGATGGTTCATCGCAATAATCAGATTCAGCACCACGGCCCCCGCCACAGAAGCAATGAGCATTTCGCGCGACACCACAAACAGCGATGCCAGTACCACGCAGGTATCCACCACCATTTGCAGCTTTCCGGCACGGATCCCGTAGCGGTCCTGCAGCCAGAGCGCCAGGATATTGATCCCGCCCAGGCTGGCTTTATGGCGAAATAACACTATAAACCCAATCCCCATCACCACGTTACCGAACAGTGTCGCATAAAAGGGATCCAGCGCGGAAAAATGGATGAATAAGGGGTGCAGGTGGCTGAACAGTGACACCAGCGCCACGGCGGAGAAGGTTTTGACCGTAAACGCCCAGCCCATACGTTTTACCGCCAGCCAGTAAAACGGAATGTTGATCAGAAAAAAGGCGAGGCCAAAAGAGGCTTTACTCAGATAGCTGATCAGAAAGGCGATACCGGCGGTACTGCCGGTCAGTGCTCCGGCCTGCTTCAACAGCGTGACGCCAAACGAGACCATCAGCGTCCCGAGCAGGATAGCCAGCACATCTTCCAGCAGGGTATGGGGGATTTTTACAGATTGTGGTGCGACGTTATCCATCGGAATGATTCTCTGGTGATGTTTGCTCTGTTAATAACTGAATACATTGCAAAAATCGCACCAGAACTTTGGTCGCAGGCGTACCCCGCAGGAGCCAAAACATTAACCCATTGAATAGCAGACACTTTATGTGTCGATGTCGCGCATAAAACCCGGGTTATTCCGTTATGTTACGCATACTTTCGTCATTAACTGCGTGAGCTGCGCATGAAAACCACCAAATATGCACAAAAACAGGGCGGCTCGCGCACTGTTTTAGCGCAGCGGCGTTTCGTTTACCGACATGATGCCATTCTCTTTCAGACGGTTAAGTACCACCGACGTTTTCACATGCGATACGCTCTGATGCCCGGCGACCAGCTGGCTGATCAGCGCGCTCAGACCGGGCAGGTCTGCCACCGCCACTTTCAGCAGGTAGTCGGCATCCCCGGTGGTTTTGTAGGCATCGACAATGGCGGGTTGCTCTGCAACCATGCGGTGGAAGCTTTCGACGTAGTCGGCCGTGTGGTTGATCAGCCGGACTTCGATCAGGCCAATCATGCCCAGGCCAACGGCATCCGGCGACAGCCGGGCGTGGTAGCCGAGGATCAACCCGGCCTGCTCCAGGTTAATGCGGCGGCGGGAGCACTGGGAAGCCGACAGCTTCACAATATCACTCAGTTCCTGGTTCGTCAGGCGGCCATTGGCTTCCAGTAACGTCAGTATTTTAAGGTCAAAATCATCAATCTGGGTCATCATTCATCCGTGCCGGTGTCAGTTCAGGCGACTGCTGACAGACAGATAACCGCATTCATGGCGTTGTTGTCCAACACTATTTTTCGATGGCCGGGGTGGGCGTCAGGGGCAACCGGGAGAAGAGTCGCCCCTGCACTATCAGGCGGGCAAACACTGATATGGCCGACCGACGTGGCTATCGGCCGACCACAGCGTGGTGTTATTCGTCGTCGTACTGCGGACCGGCATAGTTGTCAAAGCGTGACCACTGGCCGTTAAAGGTCAGGCGCACGGTTCCGATGGGGCCGTTACGCTGTTTACCAATGATGATCTCAGCAATGCCTTTATGCTCGCTGTTCTCCTCATACACCTCATCGCGGTAGATAAACATGATCAGGTCAGCATCCTGCTCAATGGAGCCGGATTCACGCAGGTCGGAGTTAATCGGCCGCTTATTGCTGCGCTGCTCCAGGGAACGGTTGAGCTGCGACAGCGCGACCACCGGTACCTGCAGCTCTTTCGCCAGCGCTTTAAGCGAGCGCGAAATTTCCGCAATTTCCAGCGTACGGTTATCGGACAACGCCGGCACGCGCATCAGCTGCAGGTAGTCGATCATAATCAGGCTTAAGCCGCCGTGCTCACGGAAAATGCGGCGCGCGCGGGAGCGGACGTCGGTGGGGGTCAGGCCGGAAGAATCATCGATGTACATGTTCTTCTTCTCCATCATGATCCCCATGGTGCTGGAGATACGTGCCCAGTCCTCGTCATCCAGCTGTCCGGTACGGATACGCGTCTGATCCACGCGGGACATGGACGCCAGCATACGCATCATGATCTGTTCGCCGGGCATCTCCAGGCTGAAAATCAGCACCGGCTTGTCCTGTTCCATGGCGGCATTTTCACACAGGTTCATGGCGAAGGTGGTTTTACCCATCGACGGACGTGCCGCTACGATAATCAGGTCGGAGCGCTGAAGTCCGGCGGTTTTCTTGTTCAGGTCGCCATAGCCGGTATCCACGCCGGTGACACCATTTTGCGGCGTCTGGTAGAGAGCCTCAATACGCTCAATGGTCGATTCAAGGATCTGATCGACGCTTTTCGGCCCTTCATCTTTATTGGCACGGCTTTCCGCAATCTGAAAGACGCGGGTCTCGGCCAGGTCAAGCAGATCTTCGCTGGTGCGGCCCTGCGGATCGTAGCCTGCGTCGGCAATCTCGTTGGCGACCGAGATCATCTCACGCACCACTGCGCGTTCACGGACGATATCCGCATAAGCGCCGATGTTGGCGGCACTTGGCGTATTTTTCGATAGCTCGGCCAGGTAGGCAAAGCCGCCCACCATACTCAGTTCACCCTTCGTTTCCATCGACTCGGACAGGGTGATCAGGTCGATGGGTTTCCCCAACTCCAGCAGTCGCTGCATCTCTGCGAAGATCATCCGGTGCGGACGGCTGAAGAAGTCTTTCGCCACCACGCGCTCGGCAACGTTATCCCAGCGTTCGTTATCCAGCATTAAACCGCCCAACACCGACTGCTCAGCTTCCAGCGAGTGCGGAGGCAGCTTCAGACCTTCCATCTGGCGGTCACGCGGCTCACGGTTCTCAGCGGATTTTTCGTAGGATTTGTTGGTGGGTTTATTTCCTGCCATAGTGATGCGATACCAAAAATCTTGTGGGGGGACGCGCAAGTATACCCGTTTGCATGGCTGCCGTCCTCCCCCTCATCGCGGCGAAATCCACAGGAGTGAACATGGCGAAACGTATACAAATCAGCCAGCACGGCGCACCCGAAGTGATGCACCTGGTCGACTTTGATGTGCCCGATCCGGCCCCGGGCGAAGTGCAGGTTGAGAACAAAGCGATTGGCATTAACTATATCGATACCTACGTCCGCAGCGGCCTGTATCCGTCTCCGCTCCCTGGCGGACTGGGCACCGAAGCGGCCGGTGTGGTCACCCGCGTTGGCGAGGGCGTCAGCGTGCTGAAGCCGGGCGATCGCGTGGTGTATGCTCAGTCAGCGCTCGGCGCCTACAGCGAGCTTCACAACGTGCCGGTGGATAAGGTAGCGCTGCTGCCCGATGTCATCTCCTTTGAGCAGGCGGCCGCCTCGTTCCTGAAGGGGCTGACGGTGCATTATCTGCTGCGTCAGACCTATGTGGTACAGCCTGACGAGGTGTTTCTGTTTCATGCCGCTGCCGGTGGCGTCGGGCTGATTGCCTGCCAGTGGGCGAAGGCGCTCGGCGCGCATCTGATCGGGACGGTGGGCTCGGCAGAGAAAGCCCAGCTGGCGAAAAATGCCGGTGCCTGGGCAACGATTAACTATCGTGAAGAAGATATTGCCGCACGCGTCAGCGAACTGACGCACGGCAAGAAGCTGCGCGTGGTGTATGACTCGGTCGGCAAAGATACCTGGGAAGCCTCGCTCGACTGTCTGCAACGTCGCGGCCTGATGGTCAGCTTTGGCAACGCTTCCGGCCCGGTGACCGGCGTCAACCTGGCGATCCTGAATCAGAAAGGCTCCCTGTATGTCACCCGGCCCTCGCTGAACGGCTATATCACCTCCCGTGATGCGCTGGTGCAGGCCAGTAACGAGCTGTTTTCGCTGATCGCCAGCCGGGCCATCAAGGTGGACGTGCCGGAAGCGCAGAAGTTCGCTCTCGCCGATGCGCAGCATGCACACCAGGTGCTGGAAGGGCGTGGCACTCGGGGTTCCAGCCTGCTGATCCCGTAAGCCACAAATAGTAAGGGCCTCCCGTAGGAGGCCCTTTTTTCTTTCTTTTTATTGTTCGCACTGAGTGTAGGGTCAGCGGCGATGAATGCGTGTTGATTCAGTGAAGCCATCCTGGCAGAATTCATAAGTAAAAAATATGTTTAATTGCAAAATGGCACTGAGCAATTTCCTGTGATGTGATCCACGCCGCATTACGCCGCTAAAAAACTCTACAACTCGTTGATATTACCGGGATAGCCACGGTTTATCCTTCACCGCAGGTTTGCGGAATGCGCGGTACAGCCACACGCCAGCGATCGCCAGCAGCAGCCAGGGCAACAATTTAATAACAATCGCGAATAAGCCGCCAACGACCATCACCACGGTGGCGACCAGTAACGCCACGATGATACCCAGCAGCGAAATACCGGTCAGCAACAGCATCATAAAAAAGCCGATGACAAACAGGATCTCTAACATATCGGTACGCTCCAGAAAAAGGGACTCTGAAGGAGTTATTACAAGAAACGTGCCAGGACGGCAGGAAATCTAACTTATTGAAAGTTAAGGAAGGAGTTCACCAGGACGGATTGAATCCTGGTGAATTTAATCATCAATTAGTGAAATTTTGACGATGTTATACGCTGGCTGGCACCCTGTCCGCGACCAGCTGTAAGGCCGTTTCGACGACAGCAACGCCCGCGCCAGGTTTGTGGGCGTTTTCACTCAGGTACCGACGCCACTGACGTGCCCCGGGAATCCCCTGGAACAGGCCCAGCATATGGCGGGTCACATGGCCCAGCCAGGTGCCGTTCGCCAGCTCCCGTTCTATGTACGGATACATCGCCCGCACCACCGCGACAGAGTCCGCTACCGGAGCACTGCTGCCGAAAATCATCTGATCCACCTGCCCTAGCAGGCCAGGATTCTGGTAGGCTTCGCGCCCCATCATCACCCCGTCCAGATGCTGTAAATGCACACGGGCTTCCTCCAGGGTTTTGACACCGCCGTTAAGCGACAGCGTCAGCTGCGGAAAGTCACGCTTGAGCTGATAAACACGCTCATAGTCGAGCGGCGGGATCTCGCGATTCTCTTTCGGGCTGAGGCCGGAAAGCCAGGCTTTGCGGGCGTGGATAATAAACGTCTCGCAGCCGCCCTGCTCCGCAACGCGCTGGATGAAATCGCACAGAAATTCATAGCTGTCCTGATCGTCAATGCCGATACGGGTTTTTACCGTGACCGGGATCGATACCACGTCGCGCATCGCCTTGATGCAGTCGGCAACCAGCTGCGCTTCACCCATCAGGCAGGCACCAAAACGGCCATTCTGCACGCGATCGGACGGGCAGCCCACGTTGAGGTTCACCTCGTTGTAGCCCCGCTCTTCAGCCAGCTTCGCACACTGCGCCAGCGCCGCCGGGTCGCTACCCCCCAGTTGCAGAGCGACAGGCTGCTCCTCAGGGCTCCAGGCCAGGTAGTCACCTTTGCCGTGTATGATCGCGCCGGTGGTGACCATTTCCGTGTACAGCAGTGTCTGCCGCGTCAGCTGGCGGTGGAAGTAACGACAGTGACGATCGGTCCAGTCGAGCATCGGGGCGATGGAAAAACGATGTGCAGGGTATGTTTCGGTCATGAAAAGCGCTAACTCTGTATCAGAAAAGGAGGTGACGATATTGTGCGCAATGATAGCACGGCGGTGGGAGATCCTGTAGCGGATGGCCTTTTTTTCCGGTCGTTCCGTAGTATCAACCCAGCGCAGTGGCGAATTGCTCCTCGCTACTTTGACCTGCTCCCCGTTGATTAACACACCGCGCATGGTGCATGTTTCAGACTTAGCCGAGTTTATTGGTAAAAGAAGAAAGGAAGCAAAAGACGAGTTACAAAAGATGCGATGAACCCGAGGGTAGCCAAGAGGCTGCCCTTTTTTTTGGGCTGAAGTTGAATGTTTAGTTAAGAAGGGTAATGGTAACGGACAAAAGCAAAAAACCCCGCCGAAGCGAGGTTTTTCTTGGTTCGTGAAGACGATTTACATCTATGCGGCTTCACGGCAACGGCGACGGCCCTGCTTTTCTTGGCTAGGAGCCTGCGCCCTTTCGTCCAGTGCAGGACCAATTTTCATAAGGAAGTCGAGAGCTTCACCAGCTTTTTTGTAGGTTTGGATCGTATCAAACATACGTTCTTCATGCATTTTCATAAAACACCTCAATGGAATCTCATATTCCAGATATTAAACGAGGTAGCGTCTTCAATGTACGACAGCGATGCGTGCTAACGTTCACACCCTAAGTCTAATACATATCAGACGTGCCGTAGCCTGTTTCAACCTATCGTTACTATCGTAACGGCAGAAGATTCGCTCGGTAGCTGCCAAGCTCTTTTCAGGCTACAACTACATTTCAAAGATACACTATAACATATGGAGTGCATCGTGAAGGTTTTCAAGACAATTCTCAGTCAGCCATGCGAGCCAAGGTATCTTGTAGCTTCGCCAAGGTGCATGTCATAACATAAGCACAGCTTTCACTCATCTCGAATCCAAAGGATTCGTAATAAGCGATTTTTTCCTCTACAGGCTCAATGATGCGGATCACTTCACCACCAGCTTGGCTCATGAAAATCACTGCGGCATATAGAGTATACAAAACCATCCGTCGGCGCAATGGGTGATCTTCAGAGTCCCTTACGAAGCTTTCAACAGCATGGATATCAAAAGTCTTGGAGCTAATGCTGTAAGTAGACAATGACACGCCAGCTGGAGAACTCTCAATCAGCTTGTGCTCGCGAGAGGTCATCAACTTGAGGCTAAGACCGAAACAATCATCTCGATTGCTGACTGAAGTGATGTACCAATCCCAATTCAAATCACCGTAAGCCCTGCTGAGCAGGTTGGCATCTGCATCGGTTAACGGCCCTACAGCAAGGTTAATCCCACGCTGATCCATGTAGTACTGGAACGTAGTGTAAGTCAGTTGCGCTACTTCGTTTAAAGAAAGCATTGAGACAACCAAAAAGTAATCAATTAAGACATGTTAACATTTGCTTTCAGACTTATCAGCGGAAAAATACGGACGAACATAAATTTTAAGCCTTCATAAACCTTATCGGCAGACTGGGAGGAAAGCTTAGCAAGTACAGATGAAACTGCGCGCGAGGACGCCAATAGGACACCGACTGACGGGAAAACAGGCCAGCCTCTGCGTGTGCAAAGGCCGGCCCGCAGCAAACGCGGATCAGAAGGTAAAGTTCAGTTGGGCAACGGCACCCCAGGTGTTGTCTTTACCGACCATTCCCGCCAGATCCAGATGCACCTTGTTAAACGGTGACAGGCCAAAACCGCCGGTGAAAACATCGGTGTCGTTGGACTTCACGTCGGCACGGTAACCGGCACGCAGCTGCAGCCAGTCCAGCAGGCGGTACTCTGCACCCACGGCAGCATACTGGCTGTCATCCTGCGTTTTGAAGCGTTTGGTGGGGGTCAGGTCCACATCCAGCGCGGTGGTCAGGCGCTCGGTATGGAAGGAAACACCGGAGGTCACCAGCGGGCGGATCTGGTAGGTATCTTTGTAACCGCTGACTTCTTTGGTGTCGATATCCCGTGAGATCAGGTTCTGTGCGCTCAGGCCCAGCGTCCAGTTGTCACCCAGGTCGGTTGAGGCCCCGGCATCGATGTTGAAACCAGTGTTGGTGTTTTTGTAGTTGCCGTTGGTGAAGTCGGACTTGTCATAGCTGTAAACCGAGGCGCTGTAGTTATACAGAGTGGTTTTTTGCAGCTTTGGCGTCACGCCCAGTGACACTGGCTGACCGGCGATATCAAACTCGTGGGCCACCGCAATCCCCATATCGTAGACCACGGCAGCACGCCCCAGTCCTTCAGAGGTCAGCCTGTCCTGATCCCCCGGCAGCGGGATACGGGTACCATCCGCCACTTGCTGTAAATAATCGATATCACTTTGGGTCACGTTCGCCACCACTGATGCCGTACCGTAGGCTTTAGTGACAAACGCAAAAGGCAGAACCTCATTCGGCACCGTGACCGCAAACGCGGCCCCGGCTTTTGCCCAGGCTTTTTCGCCCTGGATCTCCCGCAGGCGGTTAGCTAAATCGCCTGCTGCACCCTGCAGGCGTGGAATATCGTTGGGGAAGACAAAGTTATTCGCCAGGTCCTTATATCCATCCACGGCATCCGTCAGGTCATCCACTTTATCGACCAGCTTGCCCTTATCGCTGATCTGCGCACCGACTGCAGGCAGAATAATACTCACCGAGTCTTCCGGCTGCGCTTTGGTCATCAGAGCCGGGTTGGCCAGCACGGCTGAACCATAAGAGGACGAGGCCACGCCGGTTCCCCCCATGGCATCATTGCGGGCATCAAAATAGTTACCGGCAGCCAGGCCACTGAGTGGCGCCAGCAGCAGAGCGGGCAAGACGACCGGACGGTAAAAACCGCTGAGTGCATTAAATTTATGTGCCATTGACCCGAAACCCACCATAGATAATGAAAAAGAAAGTGCGTGTAAAACGCATAACTGAATGCCTGAATAATGAACATAAAGGCGACATTTCATTGCTGTGAATTAAGAGAAGATGAGTGGGCTTATCAGGTCATTGCCATTTTCTTAATCTGTTATCATGCTAACAGTTGAACGTTCTGCATCTGTTATTCCAATGCCAAACGCAACGAGCCCTATGCAAAAGGTAGTCATGAAGCTTAAGCAGCGCAAATAAGATTAGCCCTACTGAATCATTACTGACTGGCCCTGGCACCTGGACGCCAATGGTTAAATTTTCTTTACCTTATGCGCTTATCAGCAATACCACTCTTTTCTGGAGTGTGCCCTTTCCACCCTTCGCCCTGGCGGCTGCCGGAAGGCACGACTCGGTGTTTTGTTACAGATGTGATAAAATAACATCCTGTTATGGCCTGAGGGGGAACAATCAATATGACCAGCGCTGAAAAAATCCTGTCGCAGGCGGAAGCCATTTGTCAGGAACGCAGTGTGCGCCTGACGCCACAGCGTCTTGAAGTTTTACGGCTGATGAGTGAGCAGAACGGGGCCATCAGTGCCTATGATTTGCTCGATCTGCTGCGCCACTCTGAGCCTCAGGCGAAGCCCCCCACCATTTACCGCGCGCTGGATTTTCTGCTGGAACAGGGCTTTATTCACCGCGTGGAGTCGACCAACAGCTATGTTGTCTGCCATCATTTTGAAGAACCCTCGCACACTTCTGCGATGCTGATCTGCGATCGCTGTGGTTCAGTGGCTGAACAGCACGCCGATGGGGTGGAAGATATCTTGAAATTGCTGGCCCTGAAAACCGGTTTTACCCTGGCTCACAGCGTAATAGAAGCACATGGTTTCTGTCAGCAATGTGGGGAAATCGAAGCCTGCACCCATCCGGATGCGTGCCAGCACGATCATACCGTGCAGGGAAAAAAGCGCGGACGCTAGCGTAGCAATGTGAAGGAGAGTACGGGAATAACGGGGGGAGAGCTTTGGTAAAAGGGTTGGCACAATCCTTGTGCCGGGTAGGAGCCTGGAGCTTAACGTCCCGCTGTGTTACCAGCGATGGTCGTTACGTGTTTCCCAGTCTTTCAGTTCTTTTTCGGCCTGATCTTTTTGATAGCCGTAACGCTCCTGAATTTTACCCACTAACTGATCGCGTTTACCTTCAACCACGGTCAGGTCATCGTCAGTCAGCTTACCCCATTGTTCTTTCACTTTACCTTTCAACTGTTTCCAGTTACCGCCGGCTTCGTCTTTATTCATAATGTGATTCCTCTACCTTGGGTTAAAACAGCTTTAACAGCCTGGAGTTGGGCCAATTAGCCAGATAATTATCTGGTTAATTGCCTGACACAGAGATAATTGTAGTAGAGAAATCGCACCTGAGCCGTTAACGCCCTGGCTATTGGTGTTTAACACCCTAAAAAAACAGCCAAATCAGCGAGCTAGCGAAGCGGTGCTTACGTAAGTAAATGTTTCAGGGAATAAACCATGTGCCGTGACGCCAGTGCCGCCGCCAGATCGCCCACAGCGTCACGCCGCGCAGCAGCAGAAATAACGTAATCGCCAGCCACAGGCCGTGATTGCCCAGCCAGGGGACGCTGCACAGCGTCAGTCCGAAACCCAGCGCGGCGACGGCCATACTGTTACGCATCTCGCTGGCGCGGGTCGCGCCAATAAACATTCCATCCAGCAGATAGCAGCCTACTCCCGCCAGTGGCATCAACACCTGCCACCATAAATACTGGTCGGCAAGCTGGCGCAGCGGTTCAAGGGAGGTCAGTAGCGCAACAATGTGCTCACCCGCCAGGGCATAAAGCAGGGAGAACCCCAGCGCAACGACCAGAGACTGACGGCAGGCAGCGTGCCACACGCTCAGTAACTGCTGGCTGTTGCGTGCACCATACGCTTCACCAGAACAGGCCTCCACCGCATAGGCAAAGCCGTCCAGCGCGTAGGCGGTGAAGGTAAGAAACATCAGCAGTACGGCATTGACCGCCACGATGTCATTACCCAGGCGCGCGCCAACGAGGGTCAGCGAGGCGAAGCAGATCTGCAACAGGAGCGAACGCAGCATGATGTCGCGGTTCAGACGCAGCAGTCGCGACACATCTCCCCGCCAGGCCCTTAACATCAGACGCAGTGACAGGCCCCGCATCACCATAACCCGCCATACCAGCAGCAGGCCGACGATCAGACTGGTGTATTCCGCGATTACCGTTGCCGCTGCGGCCCCCTGCACGCCCCACTTCAGCCCGATGACAAACCAGAGGTCGAGCACGATATTCACCAGATTGCCGACGACCAGCAGGATGACCGGTGCCCGGGCATACTGCACACCAAGCAGCCAGCCCAGCAGCACCAGATTTGCCAGCGTCGCCGGCGCACTGAGCCAGCGTATCTGCATAAACAGTGCGGCCTGATGCAGGACGTCGTCACTGCCGCCCGTTATCCCCAGCGCCAGATGCGTGATCGGCTGCTTCAGGACAATAAACAGCAGCCCGGCAGAAACGGCCAGCAGCAGCGGCTGCATCAGCGCACGCGCCAGGGCCTGTTTATCGTTAGCGCCAAAGGCCTGTGCCGTCAGCCCGGTGGTGCTCATGCGTAAAAACAGCAACAGCATAAACAGGAAACTGGTAATGGTCGTGCCAATCGCGACACCGCCCAGATAAGTGGGGCTGTCCAGATGGCCAATCACGGCCGTATCGACCAGGCCTAGCAGAGGCACGGTGATATTAGAGAGGATCATCGGCAGCGCGAGCCGCCAGAGGCTTTTATCTGCGGGGGTCAGCAGTGTCATCAGAGTCCATCAGCGGAAAACCCTCACTGACGATGCTGCGCGCCGCTTAAGCAGCACACAGCATTTAGCGGGGAGTGAAGTACCGGTTACAGCCAGTTGCCGTTGCGGATCACACCGACAGCCAGGCCTTCAATCGTCAGTGTCTGCTGACGCAGGTCAACGATGATCGGTTTGAAATCCGGATTTTCGGGCAGCAGCTGCACCGTATTCCCCTGCCTTTTCAGGCGTTTTACCGTCACTTCGTCGTCAATGCGCGCCACCACGACCTGGCCATTACGCACATCTTCCGTTTTATGCACGGCTAACAGGTCGCCGTCCATAATACCGATGTCTTTCATCGACATTCCGCTAACACGCAGCAGGAAGTCTGCGCCGGGTTTAAACAGGTCAGGGTCAACCTTATAGTGGCCTTCAATATGCTGTTCTGCCAGCAAAGGTTCACCTGCTGCGACGCGACCAATCAGTGGAAGACCGTCTTCTTCTTCCATCATCAGGCGAATACCGCGCGAAGCGCCGGATACGATCTCAATTACGCCCTTACGCGCTAACGCCTTCAGGTGTTCTTCAGCCGCATTCGGGGAACGGAAACCGAGCTGCGCAGCAATCTCCGCGCGCGTTGGTGGCATGCCGGTTTGATTAATGTGGTCGCGAATCAGGTCATAGACCTGCTGCTGCCTTGCCGTTAGTGCTTTCATCCCGCCCCCTGGTTGTTTATACAGTCGACTGTGAGTATATACAGGTATTTAGACATTGAAAACCTAAAGTTGGGCGAAATACCGTTTGTGGCGATTTTTGGAAAACTCATCGCAAATGCGGCACTAACAGCATGATCCAGACAAACATTGCCAGCAAGATAGCCAACAGCACCGCCGCTGACCCCATATCTTTCGCCCGCCCGGCCAGCGGATGAATTTCACTGCCGATACGGTCAACGACGGCTTCGATGGCGCTGTTGAGGATTTCCACAATAATCACCATCACCACCGACCCTATCAGCAACACCCGGGTAACCGCATCGACGTCCAGCCAGACGGCGATGGCAATAGCGATAATGGCCGCCACGGCTTCCTGGCGAAAGGCCGCTTCATGCTGCCATGCCGCGCGGATGCCTTTCCACGAGTAGCCAGCCGCTTTTATGATTCGTGTCAGTCCAGTGACATTATTTGCCATAATCAGGGAACCCTTTGAGAAGTTTAACGTCAATGAGTGGAACTACAGGTTTTTCAACACCACAGATTCTGTTGGCGCTTTCTGGTATGCTTGCGGCGCTTTGCTAACAAGAGGCTTCATGTTATCTATGTCAGGTTGGCGTAATTTATATTATAACTTATTGAATCTGCCAGTTAAATTACTGGTAAAAAGTAAGGCAATCCCGGCTGAACCGGTTGCCGAACTTGGGCTTGATACGTCGCGCCCTATTATGTATGTGCTGCCTTATGATTCAAAGGCGGATCTCCTTGCCCTGCGTGAGCAGTGTCGCAAACAGGACCTTCCCGATCCCCTGGAACCGCTGGAGATTGACGGCACAGTTCTGCCCCGCCATGTGTTTATCCATGATGGCCCACGCGTTTTCCCGTATTTTGTGCCGAATCTGCAGTCGGTCAAGCTGTTCCACGAATATCTCGACCTGCACCGTAATCATCCCGAACTGGATGTGCAGATGGTGCCGGTATCGGTGATGTTTGGCCGTGCCCCTGGCCGCGAAGTTCAGGGTGACGATCAGCCGCACCTGCGAATGCTGAACGGCATTCAGAAATTCTTTGCGGTGCTCTGGCTGGGCCGCGACAGCTTCGTGCGCTTCTCGCCGATGGTATCTCTGCGCCATATGGCGACTGAACACGGCACCGATAAAATCATCGCCCAGAAGCTGGCACGCGTCGCCAGGATGCACTTCGCCCGCCAGCGTCTGGCCGCCGTCGGCCCACGCCTGCCGGTGCGTCAGGATCTGTTCAACAAGCTGCTGCAGTCCAAGGCTATCGCCAAAGCGGTAGAGGATGAGGCACGCAGCAAAAAGATCTCCCATGAAAAAGCCCAGCAGAATGCCGTTGAGCTGATGGAAGAGATCGCCGCTGACTTCTCTTACGAAGCGATTCGCCTGACCGACCGCATTATGGGCTGGACCTGGAGCAAATTATACCAGGGAATTAATGTTAACGGCGGTGAACGCGTGCGCCAGCTGGCGCAGGACGGGCATGAAATTGTCTATGTTCCCTGTCACCGCAGCCACATGGATTACCTGCTTCTCTCCTACGTGCTTTATCACCAGGGACTGGTGCCGCCGCATATCGCAGCCGGCATCAATCTGAACTTCTGGCCTGCCGGCCCGATCTTCCGCCGCCTGGGCGCCTTCTTTATCCGGCGAACCTTTAAGGGCAACAAGCTTTACTCCACGGTGTTCCGCGAATACCTGGGTGAACTGTTCACCCGTGGCTATTCCGTTGAGTACTTTGTGGAAGGGGGCCGTTCACGTACGGGCCGCCTGCTGGACCCGAAAACCGGCACGCTGTCGATGACCATCCAGGCGATGCTGCGCGGTGGCAATCGCCCTATCACCCTGGTGCCGATTTATATCGGCTACGAGCATGTGATGGAAGTGGGCACCTACGCGAAAGAGCTGCGCGGCGCGACCAAAGAGAAAGAAGGCTTTATGTCGATGGTGCGCGGGCTGCGTAAGCTGCGCAACCTGGGCCAGGGCTATGTCAATTTTGGTGAACCGCTGCCGCTGATTGCCTACCTGAATAATCAGGTGCCGGAGTGGCGTGACGCCATCGATCCAATTGAGGCGCAGCGCCCGGCATGGTTGACCCCGGCCGTCAACGACATCGCGCAGAAAGTGATGGTGCGGATCAACAATGCCGGGGCGGCCAACGCCATGAACCTCTGCGTGACCGCCCTGCTGGCCTCGCGTCAGCGCTCCATGACCCGTGAACAGCTGACCGAACAGCTTGACTGTTACGTACAGCTGCTGCGCAACGTCCCCTACTCGCCTGACTCAACCGTGCCGGATATGACCCCGGAAGCGATGCTGGAACATGCGCTGAGTATGAACAAGTTCGAGCTGGAGCAGGACAGCATCGGTGAGATCGTGGTGCTGCCGCGCGAGCAGGCGGTACTGATGACCTATTACCGCAACAACATTCACCATATGCTGGTGATGCCTTCGCTGATTGCTGCCATCCTGATGCAGCATCGCGAAATCAGCCGCGCCGAACTGCTGCGTCAGGTCACGGTGATTTATCCGATGCTGAAGAGCGAACTGTTCCTGCGCTGGAACAGCGATGAGCTGGCGCAGGTGCTGGACTCACTGGTGGCAGAAATGGCCCGTCAGGGACTGCTGGTGGCTGAAGAGAGCAGCCTGCGTCTCAGTGCCGGTCGTTTCCGTACCCTGCAGCTGCTGGCAGCGGGCGTACGTGAAACCCTGCAGCGCTATTCAATCACCTTCTCGATTCTCAGCGCAAAACCGGCCATTAACCGCGGAACGCTGGAAAAAGAGAGCCGGACCATGGCACAGCGTCTGTCCGTACTCCACGGCATTAATGCGCCGGAGTTCTTCGACAAGGCAGTATTTACGTCGCTGGTGTTAACGCTGCGGGATGAAGGCTATATCAGTGATTCCGGTGATGCCCAGGTTGAACAGACACAGCAGGTTTACCAGCTGCTGGCCGACCTGATCACTCAGGACGTCAGAATGACCATTGAGAGTGCGGTAGAGCTCGACTGATACGGTAAGGATAGCGGGCCGATTCCATAGTGGATCGGCCCTTCAGTTTACTCTCAGATACCCAGTACCACGCCCATAAACAGTACCAATCCTACCCAGTTATTGTTCAGAAACGCCTTAAAGCACAGCTCACGGCGCCGCCTGGCAATCAGCTTCTGCTGATGCACAAAGAACACCCCCGCCACCAGCACCGACCAGTAAAAGATACCGTTGAGATGCAGCTGCCAGCCCACCAGCGCCATCAGGCACAGCGTGGCCAGCTGAAGCAGGCCAATAATCAGCTTATCGTAACGACCAAAGAGAATGGCGGTGGATTTCACCCCAATCTTCAGGTCGTCATCACGGTCAACCATCGCATACTGGGTGTCGTAGGCCACCGTCCAGCAGATATTGGCCAGGAACAGCAGCCAGCAGGTCAGCGGCACGCTCTCGCTGACCGCCGCCCAACCCATCGGGATCGCCCAGCCAAAGGCCGCACCCAGTACCACCTGCGGCAGATGGGTGTAGCGTTTCATAAACGGATAGAGCCAGGCCAGGCCCAGGCCGCCCAGCGACAGCCAGATGGTCATGCTGTTCATGGTCAGCACCAGCGCAAAGGAGATCAGCACCAGGCCGGCAAACAGCAGTTTGGCTTCACGCGGGGTCACCGCGCCACTGGGTAGCGGGCGCTCACGGGTACGCTTTACAAAGCCATCAATTTTTCGGTCAGCAAAATCATTCACCACGCAGCCGGCTGCACGCATAAAAAATACGCCCAGCACAAACACCAGCAGCACGTTAAGCGGCGGTGCCTGCCTTCCTGCCAGCCACAGCGCCCACAGCGTGGGCCACAGCAGCAGTAGTGATCCTATCGGTTTATCAATACGCATCAGACGGCTGTAGGCCGCCATTTTACTCATTGGCACGCTCTTCTCCACGCTATGCTCCCCCTTCTGCCGCCACGCTGGCATAGAGCGGGGAGGCAGGTAAAAACAGTTCGGTCAGTAACAGTGGCTTGCCTGACAGACGCAGGCGCGAACGCCGGCCCCACAGCGTATCGCTGTGGCCAACATCAATAAAGTCACGCGTCAGCGTTGAAGAGGCAAAAAGATAGCGGCCCAGCGGTACCGTGCCCAGCTGTTGCAGCTTCTGTTCGGGGCCGTTGAGGGTGGATTCCGGCACCAGCGTGCGGGCGACCAGCCAGGGAACGCCGTCGCCACAGAGTTCAATTTCCCGCAGCCAGTAACGCGGCTCGGCAGGCAGCAGCACGATATCTTTATCGTCTGCCGCTTCCTGCGCACTGATAAATCCCTCACGCAGCAGGTTCACCGTCACCGCCTGGCAGTGACGCTCAAAGCGACGCGTCATGGAATCGACTTCCATCAGCCAGTCAAGCAGGGGGGCCGTTAACAGAGGGGATGAATCCGGCAGCCAGTTGATCGCGCGCAATTGCGACAGCGCGTTCTCAGCCATAACACTTCTCCGCAAAATCTTCGATGCGTCAGTGTAACGCAGACCCTGGCGGCAAACCTATCAAAGCCGGGCAAATAGCCGTGAATTTATGGCGCGTTTACAGACTTATTCGCGCTTCAGGCGGTTGCTGTTTGCCAGCCACAGGGTGATCACCAGAATCAGGATGGCGATAGCATAGGCCAGGGTATCAAAGGGGTTTTTATGGTCGACAATGATCAGGCGAATGATGGCCGTAATGCCGATATAGACAAAGTAGCGCAGCGGGAAATGGTAACCAGACTGGAAATACTTAATGATCAGCGCGATAAACTCAAAGTAGAGGAAGTAAATCACGATACCTTCGATAAGCAGATAAGACGACGTCTGCTCGCCGGTATTCAGCAGCACGTTACCCAGATGGATGGTCTCTTTGCCAAGAAAGATGATCAGAATGCAGGCCAGCACAATCAGGCCGGTGTTTAAAACCATTTGCAGGGCAAAGGCCAGCCGGGTGGCGGGCGTGTTACGTTCCTGGGACGTCATGATACACCTCAAAGTCACTGTTATCCGTCGGGAATGCCGACGGATAACAATATGCTTGAGTGTGATGCAGATCACAACATTTCGATGAGGCTTACCGCATGACGGGGCGACCGGGAAAAAAGGCCGCCCCGCCGTAACGCCGGGATTTAACGGTAATTTGCGTCGCGGTCGGTGGTCATATCGTACAGCTGGTACTTACGACCCAGCATCTGACCACCATCACGCGTCAGCGGAGTCCAGTTCACCTGCGCACGACCGCGGGTTGGTGACACGCTGAAGACATCCATCGGCACGGAGATATAGAAGCCCTTGGTGAAGTCACCCTCGCCGTACTCTTCCGCAGAGACGTTGGTTTTGGTGGCGTAAGCCCCGACGGTAATACCGCTGTCGAAGCGCTTCGAAATATCCACCGTCACGCCTTTATCTTCCGCCAGGTACTGCCCGACGCTGGCTTTCACCAGTACGTTGCGCATAAACCACGGCTGCCAGTAACCGGTAATGTTGCCCACCTTCGCGCTGTAGTCGGTGAATTTCATCATGTTGTCCCAGTCACGCTGTTTGACGTAGTTGGCGTCCACCCCCACGGCCCAGCTGGCATCCAGCGGACGATAAAGCACTTCGCCGCCGGCCCCGCCATACATGGTTTCCAGATAGCCACCGTACACCTGTCCGTAGAACCCGTTGCCGAGCTCATGCATGTAGTTGGCCTGCAGGTTATTCACATAGACGTTATTTTCAACGTAGTCGCGAATATGGGTACGCACCCGTGGCAGGGAGGAGTCCGCCGGCGCACCGTTGTAATTAAACTTGTCGTAGTTGTTGGCCAGGTTGCCAAACAGGCTGCCGTCCAGCAGCAAGTGGTCCGTCAGCCAGAAGCTGGCGTTCGCCATTACGCCCACCTGGTAAAGGTAGAAGCTCTCCGGCCCACCGACTGACTGGTTGAGCACCGGTGACAGGCTATAGCTCAGACGGTCGCCGTCGATACGGAAGCCCTGCTCAGTATGCCCCGGATCGCGCGGATCCACTCGCTGCTGCTGAAGCGTCTCTTCCCGTCCCAGCGGATATCCCGCCAGCTGGCGTTGCAGGCTGCCCACATTGGTTTCCGTGGTCACCTGTGGCATATGGCTGCGCGTTTGTGTCACACGCAACGTATCCACGCCTTCCGGCAGATGGTTGGCAAGGATGACGTTGGCGCGGTCGACGCCGCGCTGCGTATCACGGTATTTATACTGCTCCCCGGTGACGGTCATCGTGCTGCCGTCCACCTGAATATTCGGCGCATTCAGACCGGCGTTGTACTTCAGGTCGGTCAGTTGGTTGGCAGTCAGCGTGGGCTCAAGGAAGCGGTCCTGCGGCTGCGGATTGTATTCCGGCTTCGGCATATCCCGCTGATTCTGGTGCAGATCGTTAAAGTTAGTGCGCAGGGTGAAACCGGCCATAAAGGTGTTGCCACGCTCATAGCTGACATTGACATCCGCCCAGTCGGTAAGCCGGTAGATTGCCCCGACGTTAAGTTTGCTCTTCTGTTCCAGGCGCCCGGCAAAGTCATCTTTATAATCGTTGCCTTCATACTCCATCTTCAGGCGCAGCGGTTGCCACGGGGTCTGATACTCAATGCCGCCGAAAATGGCTGTTGGCCCTTTAAACATATCGCCACCGCTCACCGACCCGGCGGTGCCGCTGCCCTCTGCACGGTAGCAGTATTTTTCGCTGGCAGAACAGAACGGGTTCTTGACGGTCCCGCTGTTACCGATGTAGCCCCAGCCCATGCCGAGGGTGAAGTCAAACGGCCCCCAGGCCTTGGTGGCCACCAGATATTCGCTGTCAAACAGGCCGGTACCGCCAAGGTCACGCGTTCCTACAGAGACTTCCGGTAGCCAGAACCCCTCTTCCCACAGGCGCAGCTTAAGGTCGAACGCTTTATCTTTGTAAGTCTGATCGCCAGAGAAGCTGGATACGGCGCTGTATTCCCGGGTTTTGACGTCGGTGTAGCGGATGGTGGCTTCCAGCCACGGGAACAGCTGCACCGAGGAGGAGTAAAAGTGGTACTGATCGTTATAGCGGTAGTTAAGGCTGAACTCGCCCTCTTTGGCCATACGCGCCGTCGGCACCTGCATCAGGCCCACGCCGCCGAAGTCAGACTGAGACGGGCCAATCGGGTCCGGATAGGTGGCAGCCTGAGCCTGGCAGGCACAGGCAACGGAGAGTGACAGCAGGCTGAGAAGATAACGTTTTTTCATCAGTCAGGGATCCGGTGCGTCAGTACAGAAATGATCTGCTGGTTGAGATCGGCATAGGTGGCCGGTAGCGTCCACGAGGAGAAGCCAACGAAGAGGATGCTGCCCGGTTGCGGCTCGTAGTGACGACGGTTCCAGTACGCCACCGGCACGTCGGTGACCTCCCCCCCGGGGGAGATCACCTGTGCGATGTTGCGTTCACCGCCGCTCATGCGCGGGTGTGCATCCAGATACTCAACGGCGGAACGTCCCGCTGCCCACGGGGTTTTACCTGCTTTTTCCACCGCCCCCGCCAGGGTAATGGAGGTCGGTTTTGCCAGGGTATACACGCTGTACTCCCCCTGCAGCGTGCGGTTGGCCTGTGGACGTAACCGCACCCAGTCCGGATCCAGATTGACCTTCTGCCGCCCTGTCACCTTCACGCCGGCGATCTGCTGGCGCACGTTTTCAACCACGGCGGCCTGTTGCGCATCATTGTCGCTTTTCAGTTCATCGCGCCAGGCCTGAAGCCGCGCCAGCAGCTGTTGCTGCTGCTGTACTGCGACAGCGGTCGCCTGTCGTTCAGCGATCACCGTTCCCGGCCACCACGTTTTTTCCATCAGTGCCGGGCTGGTGACCAGCTGTGACAGATTCGCCGCGTGGGCAACCACAACCGGCTGCGTCTGCCCGGGATAAAAGATATTCACCCGGCCATCGGCCTGAGCGTGCAGCGACAGCGATGCCACCATCCCTGCGAGAATAAGGGTTAATTTTTTCATGATTTCGCAGGCTTCAGAATGGTGAATTCAACAGGAAGGTAGTCGGCTCCCAGCGTCTGCCGTGCCTGACGCACCTGCCCGCTGGACATATCTACCCAAAACGTATTGCGCCACGAACGGCCATTTTCCGCCGTCGTCACCTCTTCCTGCCAGACGCGACAGGCAACAGCCTGCCCGCCAATTTGCAGCACCTCGTCTTTCCCCCGCGTGAAGTGGGAAACCGCCGTGTCCGCCTGAGGTTTACCGTCCTGCGTCCAGCTGAGCGTTCGGGTCCAGCTGGCCCCCTCGGTCAGGCGCAGCGCATCACGCAGCGGGTCGTTTTCCAACTGACTGACGTCATTGAGGTTATCCGCCAGGCCAAGGGTTTTGACCAGGCGACCGTGCCGGGTGACCAGCATCGCTTTATCGCGCGTGATCCATTTCTGCTGTCCGTCTTCATTGAAGCCCAGCACCACAAAGATCTGCTGGCCGCCGTTGACCCGCAGGTACATGCTGGCATAAGGCATCGCGTCGATTTGTTCGTTAGTCATCTGGATGTCGTCAGCGCCGAGAAAGGCCAGCTTGACGGTTTCACCCAATCCTTTTTGCGTTTGTGTACAGGCCTGAAGCAGCAGGCAGAGCAGCAGAAGTGGTAGGTTTCGCAACTGTGAGTGTCCCTGAGCAAAGGAGAACAAGGCGGAAAATAACCACACAAATGTGTGGTTATGATTAATTTTTGTACTTAGCGGGTCGTGCCTGTGGTGGTGGTGGTCGTGGTTCCGGTGTTGGAACCATTTCCGCCGCTGCTTGCGGCCAGCGCAATGCCAGCCAGCGCGCCAACGGCACCAATACCTACAGCAGTTGTCGCACCAGCTGACATTGAACCCGCATCAGCACCAGCAGCAGCACCGGTTTCTACCGGTGGAGCGCCAGCAGCTTCAGCGGCAAACGCGCCGGTTGCACTCGCTAAGTACACTATGGCTGCAGTAGCCCATATGACTTTTTTCATCACACTTTCCCTTCATTAAATGAATGGATACCAGGACCTGGATGGTGCCTGGCGACTCCAGTATGGGGAATTAATTTCCAGAAAGCAGCGCAGCGGGCAGAAGGTCATGGCATGGCGGTGAGTATTGATAAAACCCTGTAAACCGGTTAATTGTTAATATATATGACCAAGAAAAACCGATTAACAGAGGTTAATACCAATGTTTACTGGATTCGGGGGAAGTGCGGCTTAAAATGGCGGGTAGTGAAGAGTAGCGTGACTTTGCGTGATTAATTTGCAAAATACTGTGAATAAAACATTAAAAATCAGTTAGATAACAGATAAGTTATTCGTGTTTTTTTGCCATTATCGCGCCATTTATTTAAGAATTATCTGTCTCAAAACGAGGCGTTTTATGGCATTTTTAGGAATAAGCCCATCCCTGTTACGACCATTTTACTCATCGTTGGGGTGAAAAAAGGCGACAGAATCCGTTGGCGGACAGCCACTCAGCCTTCGCAGTCCAAGGGAGATAGAAATATCTCCCTGTCAACCAGGTCCAGTTATTTCCAGAAAATAAAAAACCCCCAGAAACCGGGGGTCAGCACCGGACACCGTGCCGGTGAATGTGGCGGGCGGCAGGGAAAAAAGCCGCCCACGCCCTGGCGGTTAGCGCCAGGATTTATAACGGTTAATCAGACCATTGGTCGAGCTGTCATGCGTACTGACCGCATCCGCACTTGCCAGTTCTGGCAGGATACGGTTAGCCAGCTGTTTGCCCAGCTCAACGCCCCACTGGTCGAACGTGAAGATGTTGAGAATAGCGCCCTGCGTGAAGATCTTATGCTCGTAAAGCGCAATCAGCGCACCCAGGCTGTACGGCGTGATGTCACGCAGCAGGATGGAGTTCGTCGGGCGGTTACCTTCGAACACTTTATACGGAACAACGTGTTCGACGGACTGTGCGTCCTTCCCGGCATCGGCAAACTCTTTTTCGACCACTTCACGCGATTTACCAAACGCCAGTGCTTCGGTCTGCGCAAAGAAGTTCGACAGCAGCTTGCTGTGATGGTCGCCCAGTTTGTTATGGGAGACCGCAGGCGCGATAAAATCGCACGGCACCAGTTTGGTGCCCTGATGGATCAGCTGGTAAAACGCGTGCTGGCCGTTAGTGCCAGGCTCACCCCAGATGATCGGGCCAGTCTGGTAAGTCACCGGTTGGCCGGCGCGGTCAACGTATTTACCGTTAGACTCCATGTTGCCCTGCTGGAAGTACGCAGAGAAACGATGCATATACTGGTCGTAAGGCAGGATGGCTTCGGTTTCTGCACCGAAGAAGTTGTTGTACCAGATGCCGATCAGCGCCAGCAGGATCGGCAGATTTTTCTCTTCCGGCGTATCGGCAAAGTGGCGATCCATCGCATGCGCACCGTCCAGCAGCTTTTCGAAGTTTTCGAAGCCAACGGAGAGGATGATGGACAGACCAATAGCCGACCACAGGGAATAACGGCCACCGACCCAGTCCCAGAATTCGAACATGTTGTCGGTATCAATACCAAACTCAGCGACGGCCTGGCCGTTAGTCGACAGCGCAGCAAAGTGCTTCGCCACGTCTTCCTGATGACCCGATGTCAGGAACCAGTCGCGCGCGCTGTGGGCGTTGGTCATGGTTTCCTGCGTGGTGAAGGTTTTTGATGCCACGAGGAACAGGGTTGTTTCCGGGCTCAGGGTCTTCAGCGTTTCGGCAATATGCGTGCCGTCCACGTTGGAGACAAAGTGCATGTTGAGATGGTTTTTAAACGGACGCAGCGCTTCAGTGACCATAAACGGCCCCAGGTCTGACCCGCCGATGCCGATGTTCACCACGTCGGTGATCGGTTTGCCGGTGAAACCTTTCCACTCGCCGCCGATAATACGCTCAGAGAAGGCTTTCATCTTCTGCAGCACGGCGTTCACTTCCGGCATGACGTCTTTGCCGTCGACCACGATTGGGGTGTTGCTGCGGTTACGCAGGGCCACGTGCAGAACCGCGCGATCTTCCGTACGGTTAATCTTTTCCCCGGAGAACATTGACTTGATTGCGCCCTGCAGGTCGGTCTCTTTGGCCAGCGCCAGCAGTTTATCGAGGGTTTCGCGGGTGATGCGGTTTTTCGAAAAGTCCACCAGCATCTGATCGTCGAACGTGGCAGAGAAGGCAGCAAACCGGTCGGCATCGTTAGCGAACAGGTCAGCAATCTGAACATCTTTCATTTGTTCATAATGCTGGATCAGTGCCTGCCAGGCAGCGGTTTGTGTCGGATTGATATTTTTCATAGCAACACTCTTTTTATTTAAGAACAGTCAGTCAGACCGGACGATATCTTACCTGTTACGGGCGTTCGGCTCCCCTTTTCCTGCAACAGGTTACAGCTATCATCCCGCCACGATTCGGTATCCGGCGGTGCGGACGATCCCGCCAGGGGAAATAAGTATGACTATTCATACCCTTTTCCGGGTAAAAATTATAGCCCGGACATGGCTTATAAGAATTGACGCTTAGGGTCTAAACGGTGATTTTTGTAGCAAAAGTGATTAGCGTGGGTGATACCGTACCGATCATAACGAAAATGCATAATCATCGGCCGACAGGCGTTGACAGCTGCACCATAACCCGATATTCCTATGCGCAACTTATGCACCGCATAAGCCAGAAGAGGCGCGTCGCCCAGGCAGTGTGTTGGAGGAACCGTATCCTTTGATAATGCATGATGGGGAGCGACGCCGAGGTATTAACCACACGGAGTGGGGCATATCGACCGCAGGGGCTGAATCCTCTGGGTTGTCACCAGCAACGTCCGGTAGTCGGGCGGCGAGGTGGGGCGCTTCTGGGTGACGCGTAGCCTTTCTTCTACGTCCTCTCCCGTTGCGTTCTTCCCTTGTGCCAAGCTGATGGAATAAATCCTGACACGAAGGTAGTCATCGTAATGTCTCAAAATCTGATCGTGGCGAAATTTGGCGGCACCAGTGTCGCTGACTTCACTGCTATGAACCGCAGCGCCGATGTAGTGCTGTCTAATCCCGATGTGCGTCTGGTTGTCCTGTCTGCCTCCGCAGGCGTCACCAATCTGCTGGTTGAACTGGCGGCGGGCCAGCTCCAGGAGCAGCGTGCGTTCCTGCTGGACGAGATCCGCCGAATTCAGTACGCCATTATCGACGCGCTGGATCAGCCCGCGGTGATCCGTGACGAAATTGACCGCATGCTGGAAAACATCACCATGCTGTCCGAAGCTGCCGCACTGGCCACCTCCACTGCCCTGACCGATGAACTGGTCAGCCACGGTGAACTGATGTCGACGCTGCTGTTCGTCGAGATCCTGCGCCAGCGTGACGTGGCGGCAGAATGGTTCGACGTGCGGAAAGTGATGCGCACCAATGACCGTTTTGGCCGTGCCGAGCCGGACGTGAGCACGCTGTCCGGACTGGCGGCCAGCCAGTTGCAACCCCGCATTGCGGAAGCACTGGTCATCACCCAGGGCTTTATTGGCTGTGAAGAGCAAGGCCGCACCACCACGCTGGGCCGTGGCGGCAGTGACTATACCGCTGCGCTCCTGGGCGAAGCACTGCATGCGCAACGGATTGATATCTGGACCGATGTACCGGGTATCTACACCACCGACCCGCGTGTGGTGCCCGCCGCGAAACGGATTGACGTGATTACCTTCGAAGAAGCCGCTGAAATGGCGACCTTTGGTGCCAAAGTACTGCACCCTGCTACGCTGCTGCCGGCAGTACGCCGTGATATTCCGGTGTTTGTGGGCTCCAGCAAGGATCCGGCGGCGGGCGGCACCATTGTCAGTAATAAAACAGAGAACCCGCCGCTGTTCCGCGCGCTGGCCCTGCGCCGCAAGCAGACCCTGTTAACCCTGCACAGCCTGAGTATGCTGCACACCCACGGCTTCCTCGCCGAGCTGTTCAGCATTCTGGCGCGCCATCAAATCTCGGTCGATCTGATCACGACCTCCGAAGTAAGCGTGGCGCTGACGCTGGATACCACCGGTTCAACCTCAACGGGGGCCAGTCTGCTGACCCAGGCCCTGCTGACTGAACTGTCTTCGCTGTGCCGGGTGGAAGTGGAAGAGAACCTGGCGTTAATTGCCATTATCGGCAACAAGCTCTCGCAGGCCTGCGGCGTGGGTAAAGAGGTGTTTGGCGTCCTGGATCCGTTTAACCTGCGTATGATCTGCTACGGGGCCAGCAGCTATAACCTCTGCTTCCTGGTGCCGGGCAACGATGCTGAAAAAGTCGTGCAGACGCTGCATCACAATCTGTTCGAGTGATTGCAAAACCGGGCCTGGCCCGGTTTTTTTCGCCGGGCGCAGAAGAAGAATGCTGTGCTGCCTGAACCCCACTGCGGTGGGGTTTTCTGCTTTATATCACGCCAATGTCGCTGACTTTTCACCCCGTTTTTAATGCTATGATCCCCTGTTCATTATCTTGTGCTATGGCAATTTTCTCCGCTTCATCAATAACGCTTATAAGGATCCACGGCTATGCTCGCCACTGTCACCCGACTGTTCCCACTCTGGGCCGTCCTGCTCTCTGTCGCTGCCTATTACACCCCCACCACGTTCACCGGCATGGGGCCGTACGTTCCCTATCTGCTGATGCTGATTATGTTTGGTATGGGCGTAACGCTGAACGTCGGCGATTTTAAACGCGTTCTGACTCGCCCGGCACCGGTGGTCGCCGGGACCTTTCTGCACTACCTGGTGATGCCGCTGGCAGCCTGGGGCCTGGCAAAACTGTTTCATATGCCACCGGACCTGGCGGCAGGGATGATTCTGGTGGGCAGCGTGGCCAGCGGCACGGCGTCAAACGTGATGATCTACCTGGCGAAGGGGGATGTGGCTCTGTCAGTAACCATCTCTTCTGTTTCGGCCCTGGTGGGCGTTTTCGCCACCCCGCTGCTGACCAAATTCTACGTGGATACACATATTCAGGTCGACGTGGTCGGGATGCTGCTGAGTATTGTGAAGATTGTTGTTGTTCCGATCGGTCTTGGCCTGGTGATCCACCATACGCTGAATGGCGTTGTCAGACGCGTGGAGCCTTACCTGCCGGCGTTTTCGATGGTGTGTATTCTGCTGATTATCAGCGCCGTGGTTGCGGGCAGCCAGAGCTTTATCGGTTCAGTCGGCCTGATGGTGATTGTTGCGGTGATCCTGCATAACGCCATTGGGCTGCTGGGAGGCTACTGGGGGGGCAAGCTGTTTGGCTTCGATGAGTCCACCTGCCGCACGCTGGCGCTGGAAGTGGGGATGCAGAACTCCGGTCTGGCGGCGGCGCTGGGCAAGATGTACTTCTCGCCGCTGGCGGCCCTGCCGGGTGCGCTGTTCTCCGTCTGGCACAATCTGTCAGGCTCGCTGCTGGCGGGGTACTGGTCCGGTAAGCCGATTAAGAAATAACGTCCCGGTACGGTCAGCCTGACTGCCGCCGGAAGGCGGCAGTCAGGCTGAAGGCGCTGTGGCGGCGTCCCGCCGTCACAGCCCTGCTGGCAGGTTAATCCTCGTTTTTATCATCATCCGCCTGCTCAAGAACGCTGTACGCCACCGCGCAAAACAGTGAGTTCAGACGTTTCATATCGCCCAGTAACCCCAGATGCAGCGAGCTGGTTTCAATGCTCTGCACGTTTTGCTGATGCAGGCGGTCAACGTGCGCATGCGAGTAACGACGGTTGGTAATGCGAAAACGGTGCTTGGCACGGCGCAGACGCTTCGCGCTGGTGATATCGCGTGACAGGAACACCGACAGGCTGAGACGCAAATTGCTGGTCAGCAGTTCAAGCTGGGCATCCAGCTCCTTCATCCCCTCGGCAGAGAACGCCCGCCCCGCGGCCAGGGATTTATCCGCCACGTCACCGCTCATACGCTCCAGAATATCCCCCGCCATTTCGAGGTTAAGCGCCATCTCGATGGTTTCTGCCCAGCGACGCGAGTCTTCTTCCGGCAGGTCTTCCTTCGGCATCTGTGCCAGATAGAGCTTGATGGCGGTATAAAGCACATCGACGTCATCATCCAGCTTACGGATCTCGCGGTCTTCACGCAGTTCACCGTGCACCACCTTGCCGAAGGTTGCCAGCATCTGCTCCAGCACATCGCCCATGCGCAGGGTTTCACGGGAGGCATTGGCCAGCGCCAGCGCCGGGGTATCCAGCGACCCGGGATCCAGGTGGCGCGGCTTCAGACGCAGGTCTGTTTCCGGTTCTTCACGGATCAGCCGGCAGCAGAGGCTGGCCATCAGTCCGGCAAACGGTACCATCACCACGCAGCGGATCAGGTTGTAGAAGACGTGGAAGAAGATCACCAGCTCTTCATCGTTTACCGGCAGTTCGTCCAGCCAGCCCGCCAGCGGGTCGATAAAGGGCAGCACCATCAGCGAACCGATAAATTTAAACAGCAGGCTGCCCAGCGCCACCCGCTTGCCGGAGGCATTCGATGCACTGTTATTCAGCATCGCCAGCAGTCCACTGCCGAGGTTGGCCCCGACCACCAGACAGAGCGCCACTTTGAACGAGATCACGCCGCTGGCCGTCAGCGTGGCAGTCAGCAGCACGGCTGCCAGGCTGGAGTAACTGATAATGGCAAACAGGGCCCCGATCAGCGAGTCGAGCATCACGTCGCCGGTCAGCGAGGAAAACAGCACCTTGACGCCTGCGGCCTGAGTGATAGGCGTGGCGGCGGTGACGATCAGCTGCAGCGCCAGCAAAATGAGGCCCAGCCCGATGCTGGCGCGGCCCAGTTGCCCCGCACGGGTCTGCTTACGGCCGAGGAAGAACACCACGCCAAAGAAGATAAACAGCGGCGAAAGCCACGAGAGGTCAAAGGTGAGGATACGCGCCATCAGCGCCGTACCGACGTCGGCACCGAGGATAATCACCAGCGCAGGCGTCAGCCCCACCAGCTCCTGCGCAACAAAAGAGGTCACCAGCATAGTGGTGGCATTGCTGCTTTGAACCAGCGCGGTTACGCCAATACCGGAGAGGAAGGCCATCGGTTTTTTGGCCACGCTGCGGCTGAGTACCCGCCGCAGGTCGGCACCGTAAACGCGCATGATGCCGGTCCGCACGATATGGGTTCCCCATACCAGCAGCGCCACGGCAGAAAGAAGGTTAAGCAGGGTTAACAACGGTCGCGATCTCCATGATGACAATATGATGACGGCACGCCTGTGCCACATACCGTTAATCTTAGCCGATCTTGTGCCGTTCTCCGCCGATTAAAACGCCGGGATGGCGGGTCACCCCACATTCTTTATCGGGCCACTTCACACAGCGTCCGCTGACCCGGCAGGGCCTGCCTTTTTCCTTTCACGGTGCGGCTGCCAGCAGCGCGGCGCAGTAGGGCTTATCATGCGCCACCCCGAGGATCTGACAAAGGGTGCCGCAGAGTTCAGTCTGCTGCGGCAGGGCATCCATCGTTCTGGAGAAGGCGCTGCCGAAAACAAACAGCGGTATCTGCGTCTCCTCCGGCAGGGTGCCGCCGTGGCTGCGGTCATCGTTCATGCCGTGGTCGGCAGTGACGATCACCTGATAACCCTGCTGTAACCAGCCCGGCATCCAGTGCGACAGATAGCCATCGGCCATGCGCGCCCGGTTGCGGTACTGCGGGGTGGAGAAGCCGTGCTTGTGCCCGGCATCGTCAATATTCATGGGATGGATCAGTAAAAAATCGGGATCATGGCGCAACCGCAGGCTCTCGGCATCTTCAAACAGATGTGAGTCCGGGTAGCCGTCATCAGAATAAAAATGGCCGAACTGGACAGGCAGCTCCGGCGCATCGGTGTGACGGTCTCTCGGCGCGTCAAACGGCGTGCGGTTGTACAGTTCGCTCACCCAGTAATACGCCGCCGCTGCCGTGGTCAGCCCTGCCGCCCGCGCATAGTGAAACACGCTGCGCTGCTGGCTGAGACGGCTGACACCGTTGTGAATAATACCGCTGTTCACCGGCGTCACACCGGTGAGGATGCACTCATACAGCGGGCGCGAAAGTGACGGCAGTTCGCAGGTCATCTGGTAACACTGACCCCGGCCCTGTGCGCACTCCGCCTGCAAGTAGCCCATCGCGTGCCGGGCCACCTGAAAGTTCAGTCCGTCCAGTACCACCAGTATTGTTTTCATCGCCTCGCCTTATCGCTTCATGTTGATGATGACGTTTTCCCGCCCTCACGCGGCGGTATTGGCAATCGGCTGCGCGCTTTTGTATTCAGAAGCTGGCTTCAGTCTGGCCTGTCCGTCAGCTTCGCACCCCTTTGTGGCTTATTTGTGATGAAAAAATTAACGGTGGATGTCATCAGCCGGGCACTGATCTTAATCCGCGTCATACCCCAGGTTCGGCGCTAACCAGCGTTCGACTTCGCTGACCGGCATCCCTTTGCGTCTGGCGTAGTCTTCAATCTGGTCGCGCTGCAGCTGGGCAACAGCGAAATATTTACTGTCCGGGTGGCTGAAAATCCAGCCAGACACGGCCGCTCCGGGCCACATGGCGAAAGATTCGGTGAGCTTCATACCGGTGTGGTTTTCCACATCCAGCAGTTGCCAGATGGTGGCTTTCTCGGTGTGTTCCGGGCAGGCCGGGTAACCGGGCGCGGGACGAATGCCCTGGTAATTCTCGCGGATCAGCGCGTCGTTGCTGAGGTTCTCGGTAGCGGCAAACCCCCAGATCACCTTACGCACCCGCTCGTGCAGGTATTCGGCGAAACCTTCAGCCAGCCGGTCAGCCAGCGCTTTGACCATGATCTTGTTATAGTCATCATGCTTTGCGTCCCAGGCCTCTGCCAGGGCGTCCTCTTCCAGCCCACCGGTGACGGCAAAGGCACCGAGGTAGTCCGCTTTGCCGCTGGATTTTGGCGCAATAAAATCGGCCAGGCAATAGTTGGCAAACCCCGTTTTTTCTGTCTGCTGGCGTAAGTGATGGCTCACTTTCAAAACCTGTGTGCGTGATTCATCTGTGTAGATCTCGATATCATCGCCGACGCGGTTAGCCGGGAAAATCCCGACCACGCCGCGTGGATTGAGCGCGCCGTCACGGCTCAACTGATCCAGCATCTCATTCGCGTCAGCAAACAGGCGTTTCGCTTCTTCACCCACCACCTCATCTTCCAGAATGCGCGGATATTTGCCCGCCAGCGACCAGGTCATAAAGAAAGGTGTCCAGTCGATATAGTTGCGCAGCACATCGATGTTAGCGCTCACTTCGCTCACACCCAGCCTGTGCGCTACCGGTGGCGTGTAGTTTTCCCAGTCAAATGTAAAGTCATTGTCGCGGGCGACCGCTAAACTCACCGGCGGCGTGCGCGGTTTTTTACGCCCGTGCTGAATACGCACGGTGTCGTACTCTTTGCGCGTGCGGGCAACAAATTCATCACGCTGGGTGGACGACAGCAGTGCCGATACCACGCCAACGGTGCGCGAGGCATTCTGAACATACACCGTTGGCCCGCTGTAGTTCTGCTCGATTTTCACCGCCGTGTGGGCTTTCGAGGTGGTCGCCCCGCCAATCAGCAGCGGCAGGGTAAAGCCCTGGCGCTCCATCTCTTTCGCCACGTTCACCATCTCGTCCAGCGATGGGGTGATCAGTCCGGAGAGTCCGATAATATCGGCGTTATGCTCGCGGGCGGTTTTGAGGATTTTCTCGCCCGGCACCATCACGCCAAGATCGATAATTTCATAATTATTACACTGCAACACCACGCCAACGATGTTTTTGCCAATGTCATGCACGTCGCCTTTTACCGTGGCCAGCACGATTTTACCGTTAGTGCTGCCCTTCTCTTTGCTGGCTTCGATATAGGGTTCCAGATAAGCCACCGCCTGTTTCATCACGCGCGCCGACTTCACCACCTGCGGCAGGAACATTTTGCCCTCGCCAAACAGGTCACCGACCACGTTCATCCCGGCCATCAGCGGGCCTTCAATCACCTCTATCGGGCGGGTGGCCAGCTGACGGGCGGCCTCCGTATCGGCTTCAATAAATTCGGTAATACCTTTCACCAGCGAGTATTCCAGCCGTTTATCCACCTCCCAACTGCGCCACTCCGCCTGCGGTTTGGTGCTGTCGTCGTCGGCTTTGCTGCCGCGATATTTTTCTGCCAGCTCCAGCAGGCGCTCGGTACCGTCATCGCGACGGTTCTGCACCACATCTTCCACCGCTTCACGCAGGTCGGCCGGCAGATCGTCGTAAATCGCCAGTTGCCCGGCATTAACGATCCCCATATCCATGCCGTTGCGGATGGCGTGATAGAGGAAGACCGCGTGGATCGCTTCGCGTACCGGGTCGTTGCCGCGGAAGGAGAACGACACGTTGGAGACGCCGCCGGAGATCATCGCATGCGGCAGCTCGCGCTTGATGTCTTCACAGGCTCCGATGAAATCCATCGCGTAGTTGTTGTGCTCTTCGATGCCGGTGGCGACCGCGAAGATATTCGGATCGAAGATAATATCTTCTGGCGGAAAACCCACCTCTTCGGTCAGCAGTTTGTAGGCGCGACGGCAGATTTCGATTTTGCGCGCGCGGGTATCGGCCTGGCCTGCCTCGTCGAAGGCCATCACCACCATCGCGGCTCCGTAGCGTCGCACCAGGCGGGCATGGTGCAGAAACTGCGCTTCACCCTCTTTCATTGAAATCGAGTTCACAATGCCCTTGCCCTGGATGCACTGCAGCCCTTTTTCAATCACGCTCCATTTAGAGGAGTCGATCATAATCGGCACGCGGGCAATGTCCGGTTCCCCGGCAATCAGGTTGAGGAAGCGCACCATCGCCGCTTCCGCGTCGAGCATCCCCTCATCCATGTTGATATCGATAATCTGTGCGCCGCTCTGCACCTGCTGCAACGCCACTTCCAGCGCTTCGTGATACTTTTCTTCTTTAATCAGTCGCTTAAATTTGGCCGATCCGGTGACATTGGTACGCTCACCGACGTTAACAAACAGGCTTTCTGCACTGATGGTCAGCGGCTCCAGCCCCGACAGGCGGCAGGCAACTGGCAGTTCCGGCAGCTGGCGCGGAGCGACCCCGTCGATGGCGCGGGCCATCGCCGCAATGTGTTCTGGCGTGGTGCCGCAGCAGCCACCGACGATGTTGAGGAAACCGGCCTGCGCCCATTCTCCAATCTGTTCCGCCATGATCTGCGCATCCAGATCGTATTCACCAAAGGCGTTGGGCAGCCCGGCGTTGGGGTGTGCGGTGACATAACCCTCGGCTATGCGCGCCAGCTCCGCCACGTACTGGCGCAGTTCATCCGGGCCGAGGGCGCAGTTCAGCCCAAAGGAGAGCGGTTCGGCATGGCGCAGGGAGTTATAGAAGGCTTCCGTGGTCTGGCCGGACAGCGTACGGCCGGAGGCGTCGGTAATGGTGCCGGAAATCATCAGCGGCAGCTCAATCCCCAGCGCGTCAAACTCTGCTTTCACGGCAAAGACGGCCGCTTTGGCGTTCAGGGTGTCGAACACCGTTTCGATCATGATGATATCCGCGCCCCCTTCGACCAGCGCACGCGTCGATTCGCGGTAGGCGTCCACCAGCTGACTGAAGGTGACATTACGGAAAGCCGGATCGTTGACATCAGGAGAAATCGAGCAGGTGCGGTTAGTGGGCCCTAACACACCGGCGACATAACGCGGACGACCGGGCGTGCGTGCCGTCCACTCATCGGCACAGGCGCGTGCCAGTCTGGCCGCCACGTAGTTAATTTCAGCCGACAGCGACTCCATCTGATAGTCGGCCATGGCAATGGAGGTCGAGTTAAAGGTGTTGGTCTCAAGGATGTCAGCCCCTGCCGCCAGGTAGCCGTTATGGATTTCGCTAATAATATCGGGTTTGGTCAGCACCAGCAGATCGTTATTGCCCTTCAGATCGCTCGGCCAGTCGGCAAAACGTGCACCGCGAAAATCCTCTTCTTCCAGCCTGTAGCTCTGGATCATGGTGCCCATACCGCCATCCAGCAGCATAATGCGTTTTTTCAACTGCTGATGCAGTGCTTCAATCCGGTTACTCACCACGTTTCCCCTTCAGCCTCACCTCTGGCACCACTGCCAGCACGCCATACTGGCACAACTTTTGTGCGGGTAACAGTGATGCCAGATGAGACATTTTCAGCTGGTGGTGACCTCATCCGACCAGTCAGGCTGTCGTTGCAATATGGCTCAATAAAACGAAAATGATTTCCACATGGTGAAAAATTAAGGATTCTGTTATGGCTACCCCCGCGCCGGCTAAACGTGGCAAGAAGCCCCGTGCCGCTGCAGTATCAACAGCAGCGCCGGCGGGTCAGGTGCAGTCGCTGACCCGTGGTCTGAAGCTACTGGAATTTATTGCCGAGTCCCACGGTAATGTGGCGCTGACCGAACTGGCCCAGCAGGCCGGGTTGCCAAACTCCACCACGCACCGCCTGCTGACCACCATGCAGCAGCAGGGGTTTGTCCGTCAGGTCGGGGATTTAGGGCTGTGGACAATTGGAGCCCATGCCTTTGTGGTGGGCAGCAGCTTCCTGCAGAGCCGTAACCTGCTGGCGCTGGTACACCCGATGCTGCGCACGCTGATGGAACAGTCAGGCGAGACGGTGAACCTGGCAGTACTGGATCTGAGCGATCACCAGGCGGTGATCATTGACCAGGTGCAGTGTACCCAACTGATGCGGATGTCGGCCCCGATTGGCGGCAAGCTGCCGATGCATGCCTCCGGCGCGGGCAAGGCGTTCCTGGCAAACCTTGACGATGAGCAGGTCAGCGAGCTGTTACACCGCCAGGGCCTGCATCACTACACGCCAAAAACGCTGATGTCACCGCACAGCCTGAAGGAGAACCTGGCGCTGGTCCGCAAGACCGGTTACTCCTTTGATGATGAAGAACACGCGCTGGGACTGCGCTGCGTTGCTGCCTGTATCTATGACGAGCATCGTGAACCCTTTGCCGCTATCTCCATTTCCGGGCCGATTTCACGCATCACCGACGACCGCGTGACGGAAATCGGTGCGCTGGTGATCAAAGCGGCAAAAGAGATCACCCGTGAATATGGCGGCGTGCGCTGACGCCATTCAGGCGTAAAATAACGGGAGCGGCCTCCAGGCAGCAAAGGCGTGAAAAATCAGTCGGGAACCGATTTGAACAGCCCTCGCGCTGGCCGCAGGCTGAGCTTCAGGAATCAGGCTCATTCGGCCCGATGCGCTTACACCGCCAGGCAGTCGGGTGAACGCGCGTAGCCAATACCGAGGCCGCTTCAGGCAGGAAGGGAATAGCGCTGGCAAAACCGCTGGCGACGGCGGTAAGCAAAGACATCTTCAATGTGACCGTTACGGATCCGCTGCTGCAGCTCACGCCAGAACCCGGCGCAGAACAGCTCACCGTGCATTTCATCAAACAGCGTGGCAATCGCCGGATCGGCACACAGGTAGTGGCGAAACTCTTCCGGGAAGACATCCTCTGGTGACACACTGTACCAGGGTTCATGACTCAGCTCATCTTCCGGGTAACGCGGCAGCGGGATATCGCGGAAGTTCACTTCGGTCATGTAGCTGATCTCATCATAGTCATAGAACACCACCCGCCCGTGCCGGGTAACCCCGAAATTTTTATACAGCATGTCGCCGGGGAAGATATTAGCCGCGGCCAGCTGCTTCACTGCGTTACCGTACTCTTCTATCGCTTCGCGCCGCTGTTGCGGGTTAGCCTGCACCAGCCACATATTGAGCGGCGTCATACGACGCTCCATATACAGGTGGCTGATAACCAGCTGCCCGTCCTGATCGTGCAGCTTTTCCGGCACCTCACGCCGCAGCAGCGCCAGCAGTTCAGGACTGAGGCGTTGCCGCTCTATCGCGAAGTTTTCAAATTCCTGGGTGTCGGCCATTCTCCCGACGCGGTCATGCTCTTTCACCAGTTGGTAGCACTGGCGCACGCGTTCCGGGGTCACCTCTTTCTGTGGGGCAAAACGGTCTTTAATCACTTTAAATACCCGATCGAATCCCGGTAGCGTAAACACCAGCATCACCAGCCCCGGTACGCCAGGTGCAACAACAAACTGCTCCGTGGTCGCCGCCATATAGTTAAGATATTCCCGGTAGCTTTCGGTTTTACCGTGCTTCTGACAGCCAATGGCCATATACAGCTCAGCGGTGGTTTTGCCGGGCAGGATTTCCCGCAGCCATTCAACCAGCGCCCCCGGAAGCGGGGCATAGACCATAAAATAGGAGCGGGCAAAGCCAAAAACGATGCTCGCTTCGCGATTGCTGGTCAGGCAGGTATCGATAAACAGCTCGCCCTCTTCACTGCGGTGTATCGGCAGCAGGAACGCACAGACGCCAGAGGGGGCATAGAGTTTGGCGACCAGCCATGCGGCTTTGTTACGATAAAACAGTTCATTCGCGACCTGTAAGGTCGCCTGTTGCAGCGCGTCTGCGGGAAAGTTTTCCCGCAGGTGTCGCAGAATAAAATCAATATCACGCGGCAGATCCTGCCACGGCAGGCGCAGCGGGAGGTCGTGCAGTACGCGATGGAGTAAGGGCCGCCAGCCTTCTGCTACGCGAAATGTTTTTGCCAGCGGGCGTGGGGTACTGCGAAAACGCCGCGGCGGTTGTGAACTGAAAATAAACAACCGCTCCGGCGTCAGCGCCTGATGGCTGAACAACCGGCAATAGACAGAGTTAAAGAAGCTTTCCGCAATTTCAAAGCGCGGATAGTCCGGCAGCAGATCGGTGTAGATCGTTTTGACCCGCTGCAGGAACGCTCGATCGTCCGCCTGAGAGGCCGTAATACAGCGCAGCTGCTCCACAACCAGACCGACGTGACGATCGTAAAGATGAATACGTGCTTTCATCGCCTGCTGTACCGCCAGCCAGTCAGCCTGTTCAAAGCGCTGCTGTGCTCCGGCGGTCACTTCCAGAAAACGGCCATACTGTGCGTCAAATCCCTGCAGGATGGTGCGGGCAATCAGGGTTTCCAGCATCGACATGTTTCACCTCCACCGCAGGGGCAGGCCTGACGGCCCGCCCGGCATCAGAACTGGTCTTCTTCCGTAGATCCGTTCAGCGCGGTCACTGACGACACGCCCCCCTGGATGATGGTTGTGACATGGTCGAAATAGCCGGTCCCCACCTCCTGCTGGTGCGAAGAGAACGTATAGCCCTGAGGGATGGCATCAAACTCAGGCTGCTGAACTTTCTCCACGTAGTGACGCATCCCTTCACCTCCGGCATAGGCCTTCGCCAGGTCGAACATGTTGAACCACATGCTGTGGATGCCTGCGAGGGTAATAAACTGATATTTGTACCCCATCTCTGACAGCGACTGCTGGAAGTGGGCGATGGTGCGATCGTCAAGATTCTTCTTCCAGTTAAACGACGGCGAACAGTTATAGGCGAGCAGCTTACCCGGAAAACGGGCGTGGATGGCGTCGGCAAACCGCCGCGCCTGCTCCAGATCCGGTTTCGAGGTTTCGCACCAGATCACGTCGGCATACGGCGCATAAGCCAGACCCCGACTGATCGCCTGTTCAACCCCGGCATGGGTGCGGTAGAAGCCTTCCGGCGTGCGCTCACCGCTGATAAATTCGCGATCGTATTCATCGCAGTCGGAAGTGATAAGATCTGCCGCGTCAGCGTCGGTCCGTGCTATCAGCACGGTTGCCACCCCCATGACATCCGCCGCCAGTCGTGCGGCTACCAGTTTCTGGATTGCTTCCTGAGTAGGCACCAGCACTTTGCCTCCCATATGTCCGCACTTCTTCACTGAGGCCAGCTGATCTTCAAAGTGCACCCCTGCCGCTCCGGCCTGGATCATCGATTTCATCAGCTCAAAGGCGTTAAGCACCCCACCGAAACCGGCCTCTGCATCGGCGACAATTGGCAGGAAATAATCCACGTACCGGGGATCGCCCGGTTCGATGTCGGCCGACCACTGGATCTGATCGGCGCGCCGGAAGGTATTATTGATGCGTTCTACCACTGACGGTACTGAGTTCGCCGGGTACAGAGACTGATCCGGGTACATGCTGCCCGCGAGGTTGGCATCAGCCGCCACCTGCCAGCCGGAAAGGTAGATCGCCTCAATGCCGGCCTTGGCCTGCTGCAGGGCCTGCCCGCCGGTCAGTGCGCCGAGGCTGTTGATATAACCTTTCTTCGCCCCGCCGTTGAGCAATGCCCAGAGTCTGTGTGCGCCGTTTTCCGCCAGGGTGCAGACCGGGTTTACCGAGCCACGCAGTTTCACCACCTCTGCCGCGCTGTACGGGCGGATAATGCCGTCCCAGCGTGCATCGCGCCAGGCCTGTTCTGTCTGCTGAATCTGTAGGGTACGAGAAGTCATCGTGGTGCTCCTTGTCAGGGTTCAGGGAAGTAAGCAATAGCCCGGCAGTGTCAGAAATTCCACCAGTTCGGGCTCCGTGGTGATTCGTTCCATCAGGGCGGCAGCTTCAGCGAAGCGCCCGCCGTTAAAACGTGTGTCGCCCAGCTCCTGGCGGATGACCTGCATCTCCTCTCGCAACATCTTGCGGAACAGCGCTTCGGTCACCCCCTCGCCGCTTTGCAGGGTTTTGCCGTGGCGTATCCACTGCCAGATTGAGGTGCGTGAAATTTCTGCCGTGGCAGCATCTTCCATCAACCCGTAGATCGGCACACAGCCGTTGCCACTAATCCAGGCTTCGATGTACTGCACCGCCACGCGAATATTGGCGCGCATGCCGTTTTCTGTCCGTTCTCCGGCACAGGGAGCCAGCAGCTGTTCAGCCGTAACCGGCGTATCCTGCTCGCGCAGGACGTGGAGCTGGTTAGGACGATCGCCCAGCACCTCGTTAAAAATCGTCATGACCGTGTCGGCCAGACCCGGATGCGCAATCCAGGTACCGTCGTGACCGTTGGCGGCCTCACGCTGTTTATCAGCCTGCACCTTGTCCAGTACCCACTGGTTACGTTCAGCATCCTTATCCGGAATAAACGCCGCCATACCGCCCATGGCAAAGGCGCCGCGCCGGTGGCAGGTTTTGATCAGCAGGGTTGAGTATGCGTTGAGAAACCCCTGGTCCATCGTCACCGACTGACGGTCCGGCAGAACGCGGTCCGGGTGGTTCTTCAGCGTTTTGATATAGCTAAAGATGTAATCCCAGCGTCCGCAGTTCAGCCCGACGATGTGATCGCGCAGGTGCCAGAGGATCTCGTCCATCTGGAAGACGGCGGGGAGCGTTTCGATTAACAGCGTGGCCTTGATGGTGCCACGCGGCAGATCGAAACGATCCTCTGCGTAACTGAAAACATCACTCCACCAGGCGGCTTCCTGATATGACTGGGTTTTTGGCAGGTAGAAATAGGGGCCACTACCTTTGGCCAGTAGCGCATCAACGTTATGAAAGAAGTACAGGGCAAAATCAAACAGGCTTCCGGGGATCGGTTCATCACGCCAGGTGACATGTTTTTCCGGCAGGTGCAGGCCGCGTACACGACATATCAGTACCGCCGGGTCGGGCTTCAACTGGTAAATTTTGCCGGCTTCGCTGGTATAGCTAATCGTACCGTTAATCGCATCGCGCAGATTGATCTGACCGGTGATCACCTTGTCCCAGGATGGCGCCAGAGAATCCTCAAAATCCGCCATAAAGACGTTAACGTTGGCGTTGAGCGCATTGATCACCATTTTACGATCCACAGGCCCGGTGATCTCCACCCGCCGGTTCTGCAGATCGGCCGGAATCCCGCGGATCTTCCAGTCTGCTTTTTTAATGGAATCCGTTTCCGAAATAAAATCAGGCAGTTTACCTGCGTCTATTTGCTGCTGAACTCGCTTGCGCTCTGCCAGTAAATGATCGCGTCGTGGTGTGAATTTCACCACCAGTTCGCTGAGAAAATTGACCGCCTCTTCTGTCAGGATCTGCTGTTCAGCCTGACCGGACGGGCGCTGAAAGGCCAGTTCACTGCTGATGGTCTGTTGCGTCATCTGTTTGCTCCTGTCACCGATACGGTCAGGTAAGCGTTGCGTTACCTGACGATCTTCTTTGAACATTCTTTGAACTGCCGGATCAAAATAGCATCAGTTAAAAATCAAAATCAAAAACTATTTCCATTTTTATCATTTAAACGACGTAACTTATTGAACAAAAACAGATTAAACAGGGATCATTAAAGGAAGGGGTTTTCAGTTAAAAATGAGATCGCGATCGGGTGACTGGATTCAGCAAATAAAAGGCAGGCAGGATATATCAGAAAGCCGGTGGATCGCTGATCCACCGGTGGGAAAACAGAAAGGAATTACTCTAATGTTGGGTTCATATGACGCAGATCGAAAGGTGTGATCTGGTAAACGTAATAGTTGAGCCAGTTAGAGAACAGCAGGTTACCGTGGCTGCGCCAGCTGGCACGCGGTGGCAATTCAGGGTTGTCATGCGGGAAATAGTTGAACGGTACTTCTGGCTGCAGGCCAGCGTCATAGTCACGGTGATATTCACCGGAGAGCGTTAGCGCATCGTACTCCGGGTGCCCGGTGACAAAGGCCAGTCGCTTGTCCTTGCTGGCAAACAGGTAGGCCCCTGTCTGCTCTGATTCGGCAAAGATTTCGAGGTCGGTGTAATCACGCAATAGCTGGGTTGGGAAATCAGCGTAGCGTGAATGCGGCGCCAGGAACGTGTCGTCAAAACCGCGCGTCAGCAGCGCATGCGGATGCAGTATCTGGTGCTCAAAGACGCCTGACAGTTTGTTTTCTCGTGTCTGCTTGGGAATACCATACAGAATGTTTAACGCGGCCTGAACCGCCCAACAGACAAACAGCGTGGAGGTGACGTGCTCTTTCGCCCAGTGCAACACCTGCTGGATTTGCGGCCAGTAAGCCACATCACAGAAGTCGACCAGGCCCAGCGGAGCACCAGTGACAATCAGACCGTCGTAGTTGTCATTCTGAATGTCTTCAAAATTACAGTAAAAGTTATTCAGGTGTTCAGACGGCGTATTACGGGATTCACGACTGTCGATACGCAGTAGCTGAACATCGATCTGCAGCGGTGAGTTAGAAAGCAGACGCAGAAACTGGTTCTCAGTTTCGATCTTTTTCGGCATCAGATTGAGTACCAGCACTTTTAACGGGCGGATCATCTGCGTACTGGCACGCGTGGACGTCATAACAAAGACGTTCTCGTTGCGCAGAAAATTCACGGCGGGTAATTCATCGGGTACCCTGATCGGCATAACCTGCTTCCTCACTACATACGTTCATACGTTTAGACATCCAGACAGCTAAAGATAACGTGCTACTGCGCGGATGTCGAGTACTCATCGGATAGTTGAAAATGTTTCATCTCACTGGGGTGATTAACGGCAAAAGATGTGGTCACCGCAGGATCGGTTAAAGATAGCTAGAATAGTTAAAGGCTACTCACCCTGTATTTGTTAGATTACACAATTCTAATTAGTGAATGTGTTCAGGGATATGCAGAAAATAAAGGAATACCTCGCGCTGGCAATTTTGATGTGCCTGCCATATATCATTGTAATGTTTGATAATTACATATTAAAAAATGAAGTGAATAAGCATTCTTTAACCGCCATCTCTCACTCTGTTTTTTTGATGATTAATATTATTCTACTGTACAAAATCAAACGAAATAATAAAGAACTGTCAGGGGGAATACTGCTAATTACCGGTCTTTTTGCTGCCATGCTGATTCGTGAGAACAGGGAAAATATCCGTGAATTATTTAGCGGAACCGTTCACTGGTCATGGCTGGCGTTAGCCGTTTCTTTGTATTACCTGTGGCAGGGCACGAAGAATGGCGTCAGGAAAGCCTTTATTGACCTCCGGGAGATGCACCGTTTCAGCGACTATAATTACCTGATTTGTGGCCTGATACTGGTGCTGGTGTGGTCAAGATTGTTCGGAAATCGCTTTGTCTGGAAGGGAATTGAGCATATTCACTACAGCGAAGCCCTGAAAAATACCGCAGAGGAGCCGACACAGAGCCTCGGGTATCTGATTATTATGTTCGGGCTGGTGAAGATATTGAAAAGTAAATAACAAAAAAGCCTCATGCTTTCGCATGAGGCTTTTTTGCTTA
>NZ_BCTN01000022.1 GCF_001571305.1 Erwinia persicina NBRC 102418
CCTAAATCTGGTGCGTCTACCAATTTCGCCACTCCCGCGCAAAAAAGATGGTGGCTACTACGGGAATCGAACCTGTGACCCCAGCATTATGAGTGCTGTGCTCTAACCAGCTGAGCTAAGTAGCCATCTTTTTTCGCGTAACCTTCTGCGGCGTTGCGGGGCGCATTATGCGGAGTTGGCCTAAAAGCGTCAACAAGTTTTTTCCCGTTTTTTGTCACAATCGTGTTGTTTGACTGCCTTGTGACCAGGATGTCGATAAAATCAACGAATTCTGAAGTTAACAGACGCAACCGCTAATTAAAAACGGGCCGCAGGGGCCCGTTTGTGTTGCATAACAACCAACAATTAGTAAGCGGACTGGTGGACGCCGACGGCGCGGCCTGAAGGATCGTCCATGTTTTTGAAGGCTTCGTCCCATTCGATTGCCTTAGCAGAGGAACAGGCCACTGACGGACCGCCTGGGACGCATTCTGCCGCGCTTGGCAGCGGGAACAGCTCTTCAAAGATTTCGCGATACAGGTAGCCTTCTTTTGACGTCGGCGTGTTGTAAGCGAAGCGGAAGTGCGCGGTTTGCAGCTGCTGATCGCTGATCTGTGCGGCAGCCACTTCTTTCAGGGTGTCGATCCAGCTATAGCCTACGCCATCAGAGAACTGCTCTTTCTGACGCCAGGCGACGCTTGCTGGCAGGTAAGACTCAAAACACTCGCGCAGGATGTGTTTTTCCATTTTCCCGTTGCTGCCACACATTTTGTCCTGCGGGTTGATGCGCATGGCCACGTCCAGGAATTTCTTATCCAGGAACGGCACGCGCGCTTCCACACCCCAGGCCGACATCGCTTTGTTAGCACGTGCGCAGTCGAACATATGCAGAGCATGAAGTTTGCGTACGTTCTCTTCATGGAATTCGCGGGCGTTCGGTGCCTTATGGAAGTAGAGATAACCGCCAAAGACTTCATCAGCACCTTCACCGGACAATACCATTTTGATACCCATTGCCTTGATTTTACGCGACATCAGGTACATTGGCGTCGAGGCGCGAATAGTGGTCACATCATAGGTTTCAATGTGGTAAATCACATCACGGATGGCATCCAGGCCTTCCTGCACGGTGAAATGGATCTCATGGTGGACGGTGCCCAGGTGTTCTGCCACGGCTTTTGCTGCGGTCAGGTCAGGAGAGCCTTCCAGGCCGACGGCGAAGGAGTGCAGCTGCGGCCACCAGGCCTCGCTCTTATCTTGATCTTCTACGCGCTTGGCCGCAAAACGTTTGGTCACCGCAGAGATAATGGATGAATCCAGTCCGCCTGACAGCAGCACACCATAAGGGACATCTGACATCAGGTGACTTTTCACCGACTCTTCCAGCGCGTTTTTCAGCGCTGCCGTGTCGGTGGCGTTGTGTTCAACGGCATCATACTCGAACCAGTCACGCTGCCAGTAGCGGCGGATCTCACCATCGGTGCTGGACAGGTAGCTGCCTGGCGGAAACTCTTTCATGCTGCGGCAAACCGGTACCAGCGCTTTCATTTCTGAAGCCACATACAGGTTACCGTGCTCGTCGTTACCCATATACAGTGGGATGATCCCAATATGGTCACGGCCGATTAAATAGGTGTTCTTCACGCTGTCATAAAGGATAAAGGCGAACATGCCCTGCAGGTCATCAAGGAAGTCGATGCCTTTTTCCTGATACAGCGCGAGGATCACTTCGCAGTCAGACTCGGTCTGGAACGCATAGCGATCGCTCAGTTCAGCGCGCAGGGCCTGATGGTTATAGATTTCACCGTTTACCGCAAGGACGTGTGTATGGTCTGCATTGTACAGCGGCTGTGCGCCATTGTTGACGTCGACAATCGACAGACGCTCATGAACAAGGATCGCATTGTCATTCGCATAAACACCTGACCAGTCCGGGCCACGGTGACGCATCAGACGTGAAAGCTCCAGGGCCTTCTTGCGCAGTTCAGCAGGATCGCTTTTCAGATCGAGTACACCAAAGATAGAACACATATACAGCTCCCTAACGACTTACCTTGCGGTGATGATATTGGTTTAAAGCGACAGTTATCGCGTCATGACTATGAAAATGCGCTAAGCCGTCAGGTGATGCAAGTATTTTAGTCATTAGGTGAAAAATAGCCCGTTGCCCCGGCTTGATCCTTAGCGGATATTCATTTTTTTGGTCTTTTTATTGAGGAATGTGCAATAGATGATAAAAAGTGGATGAAAAATGTCCAGCGAGGAAAAAGGCATTGCCCGGCAGGCCGGGCAGGGAAGGTGTAAAGACTAGATAATGTCGATATCGGCAACCGAAGGGTAGATCCAGGTGGGGCGGAACGGCATGGCGTCGACGTCACTGAGCGTGGAAACCCCCGACAGCACCAGAATGGTTTCCAGTCCGGCCTGAAAACCGGCAAGAATATCCGTGCGCAGGTTGTCACCCACGATCACCGTCTCTTCTGAATGCGCCTGCATCTTGTTCAGCGCGGCACGCATAATCCACGGGCTGGGTTTACCGACGTAAAATGGCTGGCGGCCGGAGATCTTTTCGATACCGGCACACAACGCACCGCAGGCCGGCGAGAAACCGTGGCCGTGGCTGTCCGGATTGGTAGCGATAAAACGCGCACCGTTCGCCACGAACCAGGCGGCTTTATGCATCATGTCCCAGTTAAAGGAGCGGGTCTCACCCACGATCACAAAGTCGGGGTTGATATCCGTGATGGTAAAACCGGCCTTGTACAGCTCATGGATCAGGGCCCCTTCGCCGACGACATAGGCTTTCTTCCCTTCCTGGCGCTTCAGAAAATCTGCCGTGGCCATCGCTGAGGTATAGAAGACGCTGTCCGGCAGCTCAATGCCGGCGGAGGCAAAGCGGTTTGACAGATCCATGGCGGTTTGCGAAGGATAGTTCGTCAGCACCACCAGAGGCATATTATTGCCGACGATACGCTGTAAAAACTCGCGAGCGCCAGGTACGGCCGTATTATCGTGCATCAGCACGCCGTCGATATCGCAGATAACGTTCTTTATCGTCATGCGTTCAGATTCCATCATTTAATTAACTTCCAGCAGTCGTTGCAGCAAAATGCCATTGAGCATCGCCCGTTTTGCCAGAGCAAAAGCACCAATCGCCGAACGATGATCGATCGCCGAGCGCACCACCGGCAAATTTTTACGGAACGCATTTAGCGCCTGGGTATTAATGCAGCCTTCAATGGCAGGTAGCAGCACTTTGTCGGCTTCCATTATTTCACCCGCGATGACAATTTTTTGCGGATTGAACAGGTTAATGGCGATGGCGATGGCTTTACCAAGATGGCGTCCAACGTGCTCGATGACTTCCGCCGCCAAAGCGTCGCCACGGTTGGCGGCACGGCAGATGGGCTGAATGTGACAGTCGTCCAGTGTGAGACTGCTTGGATAGCCCTGGTTCAACAGATGTCGTACACGGTTTTCAATCGCACTGTTGGCAGCAATGGTTTCCAGACAGCCAAAGTTGCCGCAGTGACAACGTTCGCCCAGCGGATCGACCTGGATATGTCCCAGCTCTCCCACGTTACCGTTACTGCCGAGGAAAATATGCCCGTTGGCAATAATACCGGCCCCCGTACCGCGATGAACACGCACCAAAATGGAGTCTGCACAGTCACGCGATGCGCCAAAATAGTGCTCCGCCAGCGCCAGGCTGCGAATATCGTGGCCGACAAAACTGGTGACGTTAAACCGTTTTTCAAGGTTGGCAACCAGTGGCCAGTGACTGACATTAATATGAGGCATATAACGGATAATGCCGTTATTCGGGTCGACCAATCCGGGCAGAATGACGGAGATAGCGATCAGCTCGCGCAGCTTGCGCTGATGAAGTTCTGAAAAGTCGGCAATGGCCTTGAACAGCGCATTTTCCAGTGTTTCCTGAGTGCGTTCAGGCAGTGAGTAGTGCTCTTCCGCCAGCGATTTACCACTCAGATCGAACAGCGTGACAGTCGCATCATGACGGCCCAGTCTGACACCAATCGTGTTAAACCCCCGGGTTTCCGTGATGATGGAGATGGCACGACGGCCTCCGGTAGAGGCCTGCTGATCGACTTCTCTGATCAGACCACGGTCAATAAGCTGACGCGTGATCTTGGTAACACTGGCGGGGGCGAGCTGACTGTGCTCGGCAATCTGGATTCGAGAGATAGGGCCCTGCTGATCGATCAGCCGGTAAACGGCCGCACTATTAAGTTGTTTAACAAGATCAACATTTCCGATTTGTGCCTGGCCGCCGGTGGTCATTAAATATCTACTCGCTTAAGACCTCGTTACCATTAACGATGGTCCGGGTGATTTTGTAATCGCGGGTGAACACGGTCAGATTGGCCACTTTTCCGGCTTCAATCGTCCCTAAACGTGCCTCTACCCCCATTGCGCGGGCTGGGTAAAGCGTTGCCATACGAAGCGCTTCATCAAGTGCGATGCCGACATGTTCGACGCTGTTAGCTACCGCTTCGATCATAGTCAATGCAGAACCACTGAGCGTGCCATTCTCATCAACACACAGCCCGTTGCGATAGTATATTGTTTTACCAGCAAAAATGAACTGATCAATGGCAGCGCCTGCTGGTGCCGTCGCGTCGGTAACCAGGATCAGCTTGTCACCTTTGATTCGTTTAGCATTGCGAATGTTTGCGTAATGGACGTGGAGCCCATCGGCAATAATGCCGCACCAGACCTCAGAAGAGTCAAACAGCGCGCCGATCAGACCAGGCTCGCGGCCGCTGGTGGTCGGCATGGCGTTATAGAGATGCGTCGCAAAGGAAACCCCGGCGTCAATCCCGGCGAGGGCTTCATCATAGGTGCCGTGTGAATGGCCGGCAGAAATCACAATGCCGGCATCACGCAACTGACGGATTACAGCGGCATCGACTTTTTCCGGAGCGAGTGTGATTTTGCCGATCACATCGGCATTGGCGCACAGAAAGTCAACCAGCGCCTGATCGGGCGCCCGGATCAGATCGGGATTGTGCGTGCCTTTTTTCAACGGATTGAGCCACGGCCCTTCAAGATGTAGACCCAGCGCCTGATTGCTGTTCTGGGCCAGCCAGGCACGCATCACCTCAACAGCACGCTTCATCAGTTCATCTGTGCTGGTGATAAGCGTTGGCAAAAAGCTGGTGCAACCCGATTTCTCGTTGGCTTTTTGCATCGTTTGCAGCGTTTCAACGCTGATAGCGGCAATATCATCATTAAACTGCACGCCACCACAGCCATTTAACTGCAGATCAATAAAACCAGGAGCAATAATCGCGCCATCCACCTGACGCGTTTCAATGCCTGTGGGCAGATCTTCCAGTGGGCAGATGCGTTCAATCAGACCATTGGCGATGACAACCGCATGGCGATCGAGGATTTTGTGGCCAGTGTAAATGCGGCCCTGGGTTAATGCGTACATAGCTATTCTCCTGACTTTCCTGATATTGCTTGTCCTGCCGTCAGAAATTTTCTTCCGGCAGGCACCAATCTGTCATGACAGCGCCCGTCAGGGACGATCACAGATCTTTGATATTTCCTGCTTCCATCTCGCGGAAATATTTCACCGTTTTCATTTTCAACTCCATGGTGGCCGGTTCGTCACACACCACCACGGCTTTAGAATGGAGTTGCAGACAGCTGATAGTCCACATATGGTTCACGTTGCCTTCAACGGCGGCCTGCAGTGCCTGTGCTTTGAGATGACCGGTAACCAGGATCATGACTTCTTCTGCATCCAGCAACGTACCCACGCCTACGGTCAGGGCATACTTGGGGACCTGATCAACGTCACCGCCAAAGAAGCGTGAGTTAGCAATACGGGTCTCGTGAGTCAGGGTTTTGATGCGGGTACGTGAAGCCAGTGATGAAGCCGGTTCGTTAAAGGCAATATGACCGTCGTTGCCTACGCCACCCATAAATAAATGGATTTTGCCGTAAGCACGGATCTTTTCTTCATACTGGCGACATTCTGCGTCAATATCTGGGGCATTACCATTGAGAAGATTGATATTTTCAGTTGGAATATCAACGTGATCGAAAAAGTTACGGTACATAAAGCTGTGATAGCTTTCCGGATGCTCTTTTGGCAGGCCAACGTATTCGTCCATATTGAACGTCACTACATGCTTGAAGCTAACCTGGCCCGCTTTGTGCATCTCAATCAGGTGCTTGTACGCTTCCAGCGGGGTGCCGCCGGTAGGCAGACCCAGAACGAAGGGACGGTCAGCCGTTGGTTTGAACGCATTGATACGGTTAACAATATGGCGTGCTGCCCATTTTCCGACCTGGGCTGGCATTGCCAGAGGAATCAGTCTCATCTTGCACCTCGTAGTAGCAGAGTTGGGAATAGAGTAAAACGGTGATCTGTCTGAGCGCTGACTAAGCGTAACCCGATTGGCACAGGCTGACAGTGGGTTTTATCCGTTTTGATTTTTCGGATCATAAAATAAGTTTGTGCAGTTAGCCAGTCACATGCTAACAATAATGCGTTTTTAAGTGATTTTTGTCACATAAATGCAGGTTTAATTTGCGAAGCGAATTAATTTTTTTTTACACTTCGCTTCGTGGTGTGTAGTGTCGAACTGACAAAAAAAAGCCGTGAAAAAAAACAGACGGTTTTTGCCGCCCTAACCGGGCTCACAGGGGGAAATGGTGAATATTCTAGGATTCTTTCAAAGATTAGGGCGGTCGTTACAGCTGCCTATCGCAGTGTTGCCTGTTGCCGCACTGATGCTGCGCTTCGGCCAGCCTGATTTACTCAATATGCCGTTTATTGCGCAGGCGGGCGGGGCCATATTTGACAACCTCGCCCTTATCTTCGCGATTGGTGTGGCATCTACCTGGTCCAAAGACAACGCCGGCGCGGCAGCCCTTGCCGGTGCCGTGGGGTATTTCATTCTGACCAAGGCAATGGTCACCATTAATCCGACGGTCAATATGGGCGTGCTGGCGGGGATCATCACCGGTCTGGTTGCCGGTATGGCCTACAACCGCTGGTCTGACATTAAGCTGCCGGACTTCCTGAGTTTCTTCGGTGGCAAACGTTTCGTTCCGATTGCGACCGGTTTCTTCTGTCTGGTGCTGGCGGCGGTATTTGGTTATGTCTGGCCACCGGTACAGGCCGGCATCCATGCAGGCGGTGAGTGGATCGTCTCGGAAGGGGCCTTCGGTGCGGGTATCTTCGGCTTCGTTAACCGTCTTCTGATCCCAACGGGCCTGCATCAGGTACTGAACACTATTGCCTGGTTCCAGATCGGTGAGTTCACCAATGCGGCGGGTGCGGTCTTCCACGGTGATATCAACCGTTTCTATGCGGGTGATGGCACGGCGGGGATGTTTATGTCGGGCTTCTTCCCGATCATGATGTTCGGTCTGCCGGGTGCTGCGCTGGCAATGTACCTGGCGGCACCAAAGGCGCGTCGTCCGATGGTAGGCGGTATGCTGCTGTCCGTTGCCGTCACCGCATTCCTCACCGGCGTAACTGAACCGCTGGAATTCCTGTTCATGTTCCTGGCACCGATGCTGTATCTGATCCACGCCATCCTGACCGGGATCAGCCTGTTTGTTGCCACCTCACTGGGCATTCATGCGGGCTTCTCCTTCTCTGCGGGCGCCATCGACTATGCCTTAATGTATAAACTGCCGGCGGCCAGCCATAACGTCTGGTTACTGCTGGTGATGGGGCTGGTGGCGTTTATTGTTTACTTCGTGCTGTTCAGTGCGGTGATTCGCATGTTGAACCTGAAAACACCGGGCCGTGAAGATGAAGGCGACCTGCTGGTCAAAGATGAGGCCAACAGCAACACCGAAGAGCGGCTGGCTGATCTTTCCCGCCAGTACATTGGCGCGATTGGCGGATCAGATAACCTGAAGGGAATTGATGCCTGTATTACCCGTCTGCGTTTGTCAGTAAAAGATGCCTCGCTGGTGAATGATGCGCAGTGTAAACGCCTCGGTGCGTCCGGCGTGGTGAAACTGAATAAGCAAACCATTCAGGTCATTGTGGGGGCGAAAGCCGAATCCATCGCTGAAGAGATGAAAAAACAGATCGCGAAAGGGCCGGTGGCGGCAGCGGCGGCAGTGAGTGCTGCACCGATGACTCCGACGGCTGTACCTCAGGCTGTGCCTAATGTGGCGAAAGGAATTGTAGGTTCGCTGGTGGCACCGGTTAGCGGCACGGTCGTGGCCATTGAGCAGGTACCGGATGAAGCCTTCGCCAGTAAAGCCGTTGGTGACGGTCTGGCGATCAAGCCCACCGGCAGTACGGTGGTGGCACCGGCTTCCGGCACCCTGGTTAAGATCTTTAACACCAACCATGCCTTCTGCCTCGAAACGGAAAAGGGTATCGAAATCGTTGTGCATATGGGACTCGATACGGTGGCGCTGGAAGGTAAAGGCTTCACGCGTCTTGCCGAAGAGGGCGCGACGGTGGTGGCCGGTCAACCGGTGCTGGAGATGGACCTGGCATTCCTTAACGCCAATGCCCGTTCGATGATCAGCCCCGTGGTGGTCAGCAACATCGAAGATTTCGCCGGGATCACCCTGCTCGCCGGTGAAACGGTGGTGGCAGGCGAAACGCGGATATACGAAATTAAAGGCTAACAGCGTCATTGAGTGCGACTGTGGCAGGGCGGGAAGCGATTCCCGCCCTTTTTTATGTGATTCCCGCAACAAACGGTTGTTTCCCCTGTCAGCTTTGTGGATCATACTCCGATATTTCATAGCTAAATTATACTTGTCATTCTTCCGGTAGCCGCCTGGCGACAACCTGAAGAAATGAGAGCCAATGCCCAGCATTAATTGAGGAAATTGAGATGAGTGAGGCTGAAGCCCGCCCAACTAACTTTATTCGTCAGATTATCGACGAAGATCTGGCGAACGGTAAGCACAGTTCAGTGCACACCCGCTTCCCGCCTGAGCCGAATGGCTATCTGCATATTGGTCATGCGAAATCAATCTGCCTGAACTTTGGTATCGCTCAGGATTATCAGGGGCAGTGTAACCTGCGCTTTGATGACACTAACCCGGTGAAAGAAGATCTGGAGTTTGTTGAATCAATCAAGCGTGATGTGCAGTGGCTGGGCTTTAAGTGGAGTGGTGACGTACGCTACTCATCTGACTATTTCGAGCAACTGCACAATTATGCCGTTGAGCTGATTAGTAAAGGGCTGGCGTACGTTGATGAACTGTCACCGGAGCAGATCCGTGAATACCGTGGCAGCCTGACCTCAGCGGGTAAAAACAGCCCCTTCCGCGATCGCAGCGTGGACGAAAACCTTGCCCTCTTTGCTAAAATGCGCGCGGGCGGCTTTGCCGAGGGCACCGCGTGTTTACGAGCCAAAATTGATATGGCTTCCAACTTTATCGTTCTGCGCGATCCGGTGATCTACCGCATCAAATTTGCCGAACATCATCAGACCGGCAATAAGTGGTGCATCTATCCGATGTATGACTTTACCCACTGCATCTCTGATGCGCTGGAAGGCATTACTCACTCACTGTGTACGCTGGAATTCCAGGATAACCGTCGCCTGTACGACTGGGTGCTGGATAACATCACCATTCCGGTTCATCCGCGTCAGTATGAATTCTCTCGCCTGAATCTTGAATATGCCATCATGTCCAAGCGTAAGTTGAGTCAGTTGGTGACCGAGAACGTGGTGGAAGGTTGGGATGATCCCCGTATGCTGACTGTTTCGGGTTTGCGCCGCCGTGGCTACACTGCGGAATCCATCCGTGAATTCTGCCGCCGCATTGGGGTGACCAAGCAGGACAATATTGTTGAAATGGCCGCTCTGGAATCCTGTATCCGTGACGACCTCAATGAGAATGCCCCGCGTGCTATGGCAGTGATGGATCCGGTAAAAGTGGTGATTGAAAATCTGCCTGCGCACCACGATGAGGTGATCACCATGCCTAATCATCCGAGCAAGCCGGAAATGGGTACCCGCGAAGTCCCGTTCAGTCGTGAGATCTACATCGATCGTGCTGACTTCCGTGAGGAAGCAAACAAGCAGTACAAGCGGCTGGTGCTGGGCAAAGAAGTGCGTCTGCGTAACGCCTATGTGATCAAAGCCGAGCGCGTGGCAAAGGACGATGAAGGCAACATTACCTGCCTGTTCTGTACCTGTGATGTGGATACTCTGAGCAAGGATCCGGCCGACGGGCGTAAAGTGAAGGGCGTTATCCACTGGGTGTCAGCTGTTCATGCCCTTCCGGCAGAGTTCCGTCTGTACGATCGGCTGTTCAGCGTACCGAATCCGGGGGCGGCAGAAGACTTCCTGGCCAGCATCAACCCGGAATCTCTGGTGATCCGTCAGGGCTTCGTGGAGCCCGGGATGCAGCAGGCGGAGGCGTCAGCCCCATATCAGTTTGAGCGTGAAGGCTACTTCTGCGCTGACAGTGTCTACTCCAGTGCCAGCAATCTGGTGTTCAACCGCACCGTTGGCCTGCGTGACACCTGGGCGAAAGTCGGCGAGTAAGCTGCTACTCCGAAGAAAAGGGCGTTGATGCGCCCTTTTTTTATAATTCCGCACACAGATAATCAATAAACAAACGCGTTTTACGCGGCAGGGTGACCCCGGCGGCAAACACGGCGCTGACCGGCTGTACCGGAAGCTGCCAGTCACTAAACAGGATCTGTAACGCTCCGTCCGCCACATCCTCAGCCACCAGCCATTCAGGCAGTACCGCCACGCCCAACCCCTCCAGCGCCATCTGGCGCATAATCTGAGCAGAATTGGCGCTGTAACTTGCCTCACTTTTAATCTCGCAGTGTTCTTTATCCAGACTGAAACGCCAGCGGCCCGGATGGGGCAAATTGCTGTTATGTATCCACGGTAATGCGGCAGTCTCACTGAGGTTTTGCAGCGGGTAGCGGGCCACAAGGTGAGGGGAGGCCACCAGCCATATCCGGTATTCGCCCAGTTTGCGGCTCCTGAGTGAAGAGTCTCGCAGCGTGCCCAGGCGGATAGCGATATCCAGTTTGTGGCTGACCAGGTCGTCCAGCGATGCACCCACGTTATAACTGAGTTTCAGAGCGGGATGCTGCCGACAGAAACGGGCAACGAGGGGCATCAGACAGCGCTGACCATATTCCCAGGTTGAGGTGATACGCAGCTCACCGGAAAGGGGCTGGCTGTCATCGGTAACGCGGCTAACCGCCTGTTCGATTTGGGAAAATATCGTCCTGAACTCTTCATAAAGCTGACTTCCGCTTTCCGTCAGCGCCAGATTGCGGGTATTGCGTACCAACAGAGTCACGCCCAGCACCTGTTCCAGTGTTTTGACATGCAGGCTGACCATGGCCTTACTCAGACCGAGATTATCAGCGGCACGGGTAAAACTGCCGCTGTCGACGACTGCGAAGAACGTGTGGATCTTATCGAGATGGGTATGCACGGAATTGTTCACTTTTATAAAACAATATTTTCAATTTATGCCAGTCGATTTAGGTAGTCAATCACCGCTATGCTGCGCCCGGAGGTATGACTATGAGTTATCGTTACCGTGTTGCCGTCATTTTTTTGCTCGGTTTTTTTATTGATTGTATTAATATTTTTATGTCGGCTGTTGCCCTGCCGGAGATAGCCGGGCAGCTGAATATTGCCAGCGGATCGCTTAGCTGGGTGGCGAACAGTTATATCCTTGGGCTGACGGTGATTATTCCGGTCAGCGGCTGGCTGGCTGGCCGCTTCGGTGCACGCCCGGTGCTGGTGGTATCGATGATCCTGTTCAGCCTGGCGGCATGGGGTTGCGGTCGGTCCGATTCATTTACGTTACTGGTGCTGTGGCGTTTTTTACAGGGTATGGCGGGGGGACTGCTGATCCCGATAGGGCAGGCGCTGACGTTCAACCTGTTCCGGGGCAGGGAGCGGGCAACCATTTCTACGCTTATCATGTGTGTGGCGCTGATAGCCCCTGCACTTTCTCCCCTTTTAGGGGGAGTGATTGTGGACACACTCTCGTGGCGCTGGATTTTCTGGTGCAATATTCCGTTTAGTCTGGCTGCCGCTGTACTGGCCGCACTGTGGATAAAGCCTGAAACGCTGACGGCTATTCGCCCTGACATTTGGGGCATTCTGCTGGTCTGTCTGTCGCTGACTGCCGTGCTGCTTGGGCTCTCACGGCTGAGTGAGCCGGGTTCCGCGCTCCCGGCCTCGCTGTGGCTGCTGTCGGGGCTCTGTCTCGCATTCGCTTATCTGAAACATTACCGGCGTCAGGCGCAGGCGGTAATAGATCTGAGTCTGCTGCGTAACGCCCGGCTTCAGCTTGCAGTGGTGGTGTATTACGCGGTACCGGGCCTGTTTACCGGTGTAAACCTGCTGAATATATTTTATCTGCAACAGTGCCTGCATTTTTCTGCCGAGCGCAGCGGGGCTGTTATGCTGTTTTACGGCGGTGGTGCGCTGGTGGCGATGTTGCTGTGCGGTCGTCTCTACCATCGTCTCGGAACCGCCATCCTGTTCAGCACGGGCTTAGTGCTCCATGCCGTCGGTATCGCCATGCTGGCGCTGGTACAGAGGCCGGAACAGATCCTGGTGTTGAGCCTCGCCTACCTGTTGATGGGCATTGGCGGCGGAATAAGCGCCAATACGGCGCAAACCAGCGCCCTGACCGATTTTCACGATCGGCAGATGACGCGGGCCAGCGTGATATGGAATATTAACCGTCAGCTTTCATTCAGCCTGGGGGCGGCCCTGCTGACGGTGCTGTTCAGTTTACTTAATCACTTTTATCCTGCAGCGCAGTCATATCAGCAGGTTTATATCATAGCCGCCGTTACCGGGCTGCTTCCGCTGTGGATGATCTCCCGCCTCACCCGTCATAAGGATACCCTGTGTCAACATTAACCGAAAAAGCCCGTGAAAGTGTACTGGTGTTACATGAACAGATTGCTGCCGTATTTAATGGTAATGAAAGTCAGTTAACGCCGCTGCTTTCACACTTTGACCCCGACTTTGTGATGGTCACGCCCACCGGTAAGAGTCTGGCGATGCCTGAGGTAGCGGCACTGTTTGCACGCCTGGTCGGCGGGCGGCAGGGGCTGCATATTACCATTGAACAGTGTCAGACCCTGGCCCAGTTTGGCCAGGAGGTGGCCATTCAGTATCACGAACGGCAGCAGCAGGGGGAAAATCATACTCACCGAATTTCACTGGCGGTGATTAACTGTGGCGTTGAGCCACCGCGCTGGCGATATTTACAGGAAACGATGGTGACCAACTGATTACTGTACTAGTTCGCGAGTGTGAAAATGTGTAGACTATGCGGCATTATGGCCGTTTAGCCAGTGGATTATCCCGGCAAAGGGCATGTTTTTTTACTGCTTCCGCTAAGGGATTGTTATGGCTGTACCGGCTTCTGCTGTTCGCTTACCGTCGACACTGTGGGGAACACTGATTATCAGCGGCACCATCATTGGTGCCGGAATGTTTTCTCTTCCTGTGGTGATGTCCGGTGCCTGGTTTCTCTGGTCCTCGGCTCTGCTGATTGCCACATGGTTCTGTATGTTGCTGTCCGGGCTGTTATATCTTGAAGCCAGTCTGCATTATCCCGCCGGAGCCAGTTTCGATACCGTTACACGTGACCTGCTGGGGCGTGGCTGGAATCTGGTTAATGGCCTGTCGGTAGTCTTTGTATTGGGTATCCTGACCTACGCCTATATTTCTGCCAGCGGAGCGATTATACAGCGCAGCCTGGGGCAGTTAGATATCGGCATGTCGGCCCGGGTGGCTGGTCTGCTGTTTACGCTGCTGGTGGCACTGTTTATCTGGCTTGGGACGGCGGTGGTTAGCCGCATGACGCTGATTTTTCTTGGCGCAAAGGTCATTACTTTTTTGATGATTTTTGGCGGGCTGCTGTGGCATATCGAGCCGGTCAATCTGCTCGACAGCCAGGGAACGGAGAGCGATTATTTACGCTATCTGTGGGCCGTCGTGCCTTTCTGCCTGGCCTCTTTTGGCTATCATGGCAATATTGCCGGGTTGATCAGTTATTATCATAAAAATGCAGCACGCGTCAGCCGCTGTCTGGTTTTTGGCACGTTAATGGCTCTGGCGATCTATTTTATCTGGATCATTGGCACCATGGGTAATATTCCGCGCAGCGAATTCAAAGTGATTGCTGCGCAGGGGGGAAATATCGATGTGCTGGTCGGGGCGCTATCGGGTGTGTTGCATAATCGCTATCTGAATCTGATGCTGGACATCTTCTCTAACTTTGCTGTTGCCTGCTCTTTTCTTGGTGTCAGTCTCGGCTTTTTTGATTACCTTGCCGATTTGTTTAAGCTGGATAATTCTGCACTCGGACGATTGAAAACTACGCTACTGACGTTCAGCCTGCCGTTAACGGCTGCACTCATCTGGCCTGATGGTTTTTTGCTGGCTATTGGCTATGCGGGGCTGGCTGCGACCGTCTGGGCAGTCGTGACGCCTGCACTGCTGGCCAGACAGTCCCGGCGACGTTATTCCACTGCCAATTGGCGTGTCAGGGGAGGTAACGCGCCGATTATCCTGGTGCTGTTGTTTGGTTTGCTGAATGCGCTGGTGTCGCTACTCTCTTATGGCGGGTGGTTACCGCTCTATACGGGCTAAACTGTATAATAGTAAAATACCATTAGTAGAAATACGAAAGTGGTATTTTTATTTCCCGTGAGTTTGTGGTGTCGATCATGTTTTTACATTCATAATTTATTTTCAATTGATAATTCGCGTCGCGAAAAATAATATGCATCCGTGGGTGATACAAGGCGTTAATTAATTCATCGCCAAATGGAATTATTTTCCCATCCGATAAGAATAAGGATTATTCGATGCATAAAATTACCTCTGGGCGAAGTTCGCTAGCGATTCCGCTGGCGTTGAGTTTAATTTCATCTGGTGTTTTTTATTCTTCACCTTCTGTTGCTACTGGTTTTATTACAGATTCTGCACTTAATGGCAGCATTTACTACTGGCAGCGGCAGCGCGACCGTAAAGATCTCGAGCCAGCGAGTGATAAATATGGCCAGTATCAGCAAAACCTGCACCATTCTACCTTTAACGGCAGCCTGGATTTCTCTTCAGGATTGGCTGCTGACATTATCGGTTTAGACCTGGCGGTGTTTAGCGCTCTTGAAATGGCGAACAGCGGCCCAGCGGCTCCAAATGAAATTGGTTTCAGTAATGCGAAAACCCGCTGGGATGAACGCTGGAGCGGTGACCGTAGTGGCACCAGTATCTATAAGGCTGCAATAAAAGTTAAATATGATGATATATGGCTAAGGGCGGGGTATTTACAACCCACGGGACAAACTCTCCTGGCCCCACACTGGAGTTTTTTACCTGGCACTTATCTCGGTGCGGAAAGTGGATATCGGCATGATTTTGGCGATGCGGGTGTGTTGTCATTTTCGTATATGTGGAGCGACCGTTATAAAGCCCCCTGGTATGAAAATATGTATAACTTCCGCAAAGCCGATGGCTCTACGGGAATACGTTATCTGCATTCATTAGGGTTAAAATATGAATTCACCAACAAATTAGTTTTAGAAGGAGCGTTCGGACAGGCAGCAGATTACATGGACCAATATTTTGCTAAAGCATCTTATGCTTTTCCACTTATTGGCAATGATCTGCGCACCAGCTGGCAGTTCTATGGTGCCAAAGATAAAGAACATGGCGGTGCGGAAAATATTAATGATGTTTACGAGGGGCTGGCGTGGCTTCAGGCGTTGACTCTGGGCTATATCGCGGGGCCATTTGATTTTCGCCTTGAAGGAACCTGGGTAAAAGCTGAGGGTAATCAGGGCTATTTCCTTCAGCGTATGACACCCGGTTACGCCTCCTCCAATGGTCGCCTTGACGTATGGTGGGATGCCCGGTCCGACTGGAATGCCAATGGTGAAAAAGCGCTGTTTGCCGGGGTTATTTACGATCTCGTCAGTTGGCAGTTACCTGGGTGGGGTGTGGGTGCCTCTTATGCCTATGGCTGGGATGCGAAACCCAGCAGTAATCCGGTTTATAACCAGAGCTCGCGTTTAAAAGAATCGGCGTGGAACCTTGATTTACTCTATACGATTCAGGAGGGCGCGGCGAAAGGGACGTTGTTCAAGCTGCATTACACCCGCTATGACAACCACAGCAATATTCCCAGTTACGGCAGTGGGTACAACAATATTTTCCAGGATGAAAAAGACGTTAAATTTATCGTAATTGCGCCTTTCACCCTGTTTTGATTGCGCAGGACTGACAGGAGAATGGGTATGAAAGCAGGGATAACAATTTTCTTGATGCTGCTGTTGTGCGGCTGCATGTCGCAGATGCAGCGTAGCAATACGCCAGAGCGCGAAGCCTGGCGCAGCTGTATTAATCAGGCAAACAGCAGCGCTGAAAAGGTCAAGGCCTGCAAACCGCTACCTGGCTCTCTGCACCAGCAGCCACAGCACCAGCAGTTTGCCCGCCAGGAAAGTGTGCGAGTCCTTGACTATGAACGCTGCCTGGACGCGGAACAAATGGGCGGCGGTGAAGGTGTTAATGAACGCTGTGGCAAACTTTGGCAGGAAATTCAGCAGGCTAATCAATAATTGACAAGGAAGGATGCAATTATGAATGTTAAAAGAACCAGTCAGTTAGCACTGGCAGTTATCGCTATTCTGGGAAGCAGTACCGGTCTCGCGAGCCAGCAACTGGTGGATCAAATCAGTCAGTTCGGTGTTAGCTATCAGGTTACTGATAACCATGCTGCGCTCAACGGTGTGGACTGTGCTGTACTTGGGGCTGACTGGGCTTCCTGCAACCGCGCCACGATTACGCTGACGAACAATGGGCCAACAATCACCAGTAAAAACTGGGCAATCTATATGAGCAACGTCCATAAAACGCTGGCTGTTCAGAACGATCAGTTTCGAATGGTGCATATTGTCGGCGATCTGACCCGGCTGGAACCTACGGATAAATTTGTCGGTTTGGCACCCGGGGCTTCTGTCGTCATCCCGATTGTTAATGAGTACTGGCAGCTATTTAGCACGGACGTGATGCCACGCTGGTATGTGACGTCCGGTGATGCTAAACCAAAAATCATTCAGGCTACGGATACAGAAGATCTCTCTCGTTTCGTGGTTCCGATTGGTGATCAGTGGAAACGCACTCCTGAAGATAAAAATATTCTGATGGAAGCTGGCAGCCGCTACGTGAAAAATCAAGATGTTAAACAACTTGCTGCCAGCGAACTTCGTGGACAAATTCTTCCCACTCCGCTGAAAGTGGTGATAGCGGAAGAGGATGCCGATCTCAGTCAGGGCATAAACCTTAATTTGGCGAGTTTACCGAAAGATCGGGCGGAAGCCGTTAAACAACGTTTCTCCCTGCTGGGCGTCAAACTGAATGCGGCAGGTTATCCTATCTTTACCACCGTGAACCCAGCAGCCCTGAAAGATATTCCTTCGATATCAGGGGCTTATCGTTTGGTTGTCTCGAAAGATAAAGCCGAGGTGATTGGGTACGATGCGCAGGGGGTTTACTACGGTCTGCAGTCAATTATGTCACTCCTGCCAGCAGACGGAAGTCATCGTATTGCCACCTTGAAGGCCGATGATGCACCACGCTTTAGCTACCGCGGCATCTTCCTTGATGTGGGCCGAAACTTTCACAGTAAAACGGCCATCCTGAGGATGCTTGACCAGATGTCCGCCTGGAAAATTAACGTCTTCCACTTCCATCTCACGGATGATGAAGGCTGGCGTATTGAAATTCCTGGCCTGCCAGAGCTGACTGAAGTGGGCAGCCGACGCTGTCACGACCTCAAAGAACAGCGTTGTCTGTTACCGCAGTTGGGCTCAGGGCCGTTCAGCGATAATAACGGAAGTGGCTACTTCAGCCGTGACGACTACATTGAGATTGTGAAATTTGCTGAAGCACGCGGTATCCAGGTATTGCCAGAAGTCGATATGCCTGCCCATGCCCGCGCTGCCGTGATCGCCATGGAAGCGCGTTATCAGCGCCTGATGAACGCTGGCCGTGCAAAAGAAGCGTCAGAGTACCGTCTGGTCGATCCAGGAGATAACTCCAATAGTACGTCGGTACAACTTTATGACCGGACCAGCTATCTGAACCCATGCCTGACTTCCTCACTGCATTTTGCTAATAAGGTCATCAGTGAAATTCAGCTTATGCACCGCGAAGCCGGGCAGCCACTGCGTAGCTGGCACTTCGGGGGTGATGAAGCGAAAAATATTCGTCTTGGTGTTGGCTATACCGATATCAAACACCCTGAGGCGGGTAAAGGTCAGCTTGATCTCAGCAGGGAAGATCAGCCGTGGGCGAAGTCCCAGGTTTGTCAGGCCATGATTGCATCAGGTAAGGTCAGCGATCTGGGGCATCTTCCGAGCTATTTTGCTGTGAAGGTCAGTGAATTAGTCAAAAAACACGGTATTGAGCGAATGCAGGCCTGGCAGGATGGTTTGAAAAATGCCCAGGATGCCCATGCGTTCGCTACGCCTGAAGTTGCGGTAAATTTCTGGGATACGCTTTACTGGGGTGGCTTCGACACGGTGAATGACTGGGCGAAAAAAGGCTATCAGGTGATTGTTTCAAACTCAGACTATCTCTATATGGATTTCCCGTCTGAGGTGAATCCACTCGAAAGGGGCTATTACTGGGGCACTCGTTATAATGATGAACGTAAAATGTTCAGTTTTGCGCCGGATAATATGCCACAAAATGCAGAAACTTCTGTTGATCGTGACGGTCAGTTCTTCAATGCGAAATCTGACAAACCATGGCCTGGTGCAACCGGTATGTCGGCACAGTTGTGGAGTGAGACTGTACGCACTGATGACCAGATGGAGTCTATGATCTACCCGCGTATGTTCTCTGCAGCAGAGCGCTCCTGGCATCGTGCGGCTTGGGAGCAGGATTATCAAGCTGGCAAAGAGTATCGGGGCGGTGAAACGCAATGGATTGACCAGCGTGCTTTACACGATGACTGGCAGCGATTCGCCAATATTCTTGGTCAGCGAGAGCTGGCTAAACTCGATAAGCATGGCATCAGCTATCGTTTACCGGTGCCAGGCGCACGCATTGTGGCTGGCAAACTTGAAGCTAACACGGCCTTCCCTGGTTTAGAGATGCAGTTCAGCACCGACGGCGGAAAGCGCTGGCAGTATTACGACAGACAAAACCTACCAACGGTAACCGGAGACGTGCAGATTAGAGCGGTAAGCCCGGATGGGCAGCGCTTCAGCCGACAGGAATCATTGTAAGACAGGCATAAAAAAACCGATGGCAGGGCCATCGGTTTTTGCATTCAGTCGATCAGATTACTTATCGTGCAGAGTCTCGTCTTCACGGCAATCACCCAGCGAACAGTGGCCATAAAGATACAGGCTGTGGTTGCTCAGTTTAATACCATGACGCGTAGCGATTTCACGCTGACGCTCCTCAATATATTCGTCTCTAAACTCAATGACTTTACCGCAGTCCAGGCAGATCAGGTGATCGTGGTGGTGCTGTTGGGTCAGTTCGAAAACGGATTTACCGCCTTCAAAGTTGTGGCGGGTAACGATCCCCGCGTCATCGAACTGGTTCAGGACACGGTAAACCGTAGCCAGACCAATTTCTTCGCCCATATCAATCAGGCGTTTGTACAAGTCTTCCGCACTGACGTGATGGCCCTCTGGTTCCTGAAGCACTTCCAGAATTTTCAGTCGGGGAAGCGTGACTTTCAGGCCGGCCTTCTTTAATGCGGTGTTATTGTCAGTCATGCGGATATTGTCCTGTTACTTTGCGAGTCACTTAGTGGCTGAAAAGCCCTGAACATCGGTCGGCGCTAAAAATGAGTGCGTTTCAGTATAGAACTGATAATTCGAAATGAAAACCAAAAGGGATGCCTGAAACCGCAAGGGATGTAAGGATAAGTGTCGTTACATCCAGGGAAGCGCGCGCCCGGATTATGTTGGTTTAACATCTCGATCTGCCTCATCTCATCGCCCTTAGGGCGACTCACGTCCTCAATAATGGGGCTTGCGCTGAGAAAGCGGGTAACCGATGGGGTTATTGTACAGTTTTGCAGATGAAAGTTACAAATATGTATCTATTACTTCTATAGGAAAAACCACTCACTTGATGTGAGATACCTCCCACATCAAGCTGTTATAGCTATGCTTCGATAATGTCTTGCAGCTGAAGTTCATCTGAAATTTGTTTTACCCACTGCTCAACACGCTCGTTGGTGAGCTCCGGCTGACGGTCTTCATCAATGGCCAGGCCAAGGAAGTGGGTGTCATCTGCCATGCCTTTAGAGGCTTCGAAGTGATAGCCTTCACTCGGCCAGTGGCCAACAATGACGGCACCGTTCGGCTCAATGATGTCACGGATAGTGCCCATCGCATCACAGAAGTACTCCGAGTAATCTTCCTGATCGCCACAGCCGAACAGGGCCACGAGTTTACCGTTGAAGTCGATCTCTTCCAGCGTCGGGAAGAAGTCATCCCAGTCACACTGTGCTTCACCGTAGTACCAGGTCGGGATGCCCAGCAGCAGAATATCAAAGGCTTCAAGGTCTTCTTTGCTGCTTTTAGCAATATCACGAACTTCTGCAACATCTTTCCCCAGTTGCTTCTGGATCATTTTTGCAATGTTTTCGGTATTGCCTGTATCGCTACCAAAGAAAATGCCGACGAGTGCCATGAGCTTAATAACCTCTTGAATCTTAATGATATGGTGACTGCTGATTTTTTAGCAGATATCGTTAATGATAACAGACCGCCGTAAGCGGATAAATGAGTAATACTGCTGGTTTTGTCGCTGAGTGCTTACCCCCCGAAAGAATCAGGGCTGATGGCTTTGCAGCTGTGCCAGCAGCATCTCTTCAATCAGCTCACTTCGGCTCATATTACGCTCGAAAGCCAGCTGATTCAGGACATCCACCGCGTCGCTGTTCATTTTCAGCTCAACACGTTTCAGGCCGCGCACTTTATCACGCTTGAGCTGATTACGTTTGTTGATACGCAACTGCTCATCACGCGTCAGCGGATTGGTCTTGGGTCGTCCCGGACGACGTTCATCTGCAAACAGATCGATCGTTGTGCGGTCCGTATTCTCTTTTGCCATAGGAATCGTCGTACTGAAAGGCTGGATGACTGATGAATTGGCCGATATGCCGTCTGAGGGTTCAGCAGCGGCAAAATTTTAGCGCGCCATCATACCCCAGTGAAAGTGGTGACGACAATCATTTATCCCCCTTCATTCTTCAAGCGGTCGGGGGGATGATGGCGTCCTTAATCCGGCCCTTCCTGGGCCTGTTCCCGGCCACTGAGTGATTTCTGCTCACACCCTTGACCCGAACGTCTTGCTGCCCTGCAGCAACACGCATGATTTTGGTTATGATAACCGGAGCAAATAATTTTTTTACAGCGCCAAAAAACGACGAATAGCACGTAACACCGCATCGGGCTTTTCGGCATGTACCCAGTGCCCGGCACCGCTTATTACATGTGCACGGGCCTGCGGGAACTGTGACATTAGCGCATCACGATATTCGTCTGCCAGATACGGTGAGCGGTCTCCGCGAATGAAAAGCACCGGGTGCGGCCAGGCCGGTAGCGACTGCCAGCCAATAATGTCGTCATAACAGGACAACAGCACGGGAACGTTGAAGCGCCACTCACCATCATGAAATGATTTGAGCAGAAACTGAATCACGCCTTCTTCGTCAATCGACTGCCGCATCAGCGACGCTGCTTCACTCCGTGAGGTGATAGCGGCATTTGTCACGGCGTTCAGGGCAGTGAAGATGTCATCGTGGTGACGGGTGGTGTAAGCCACTGGCGCAATATCAATCACCACGATACTCTCTACCCGATCGGGGGCCAGCGCGGTCAGCGCCATAGCGATCTTCCCGCCCATTGAATGCCCGATCACACTAAAGCGATCGACCTGCAAGCCGTCAAGCGTTTCCAGGATGTCCTGAGCCATCAGCGGATAATCCATCTCAGGCGCACGCGAAGACAAGCCGTGATTGCGCACATCGAGTTGAATCAGACGGCGATCGTCTTTTAATCCCCGGGCCAGTACGCCCAGGTTGTCCAGGCTGCCGAACAGGCCGTGGATCAACACCAGAGGCAGTCCATGAGTCGCAGATTGTTCAGATTGCAGGCGGAAATTCAAATTCATAGCGAAAGTTCTTACAGTTGGCACGAGGGCTTAGGGTATCATGGATCCCACAATTTCTGCCGCTGGTGCGAATCACGGAGATGATCTTTTTGCGGCATATTCCGACTTTTGCCCTGAAAAGGGCATGGCGCTACACCCCGGCAGGATTTAACTTTATAATCCTGATGTTAGAACTGGGCAGGCTAAACGCCGTGAGGGTGACGAGAGTCTTCGTCCCTGAGTAACCGGGTTCTGATACAAGCACTAACCGTACTGGATAAAGATGAAAACGATCGAAGTCGACGAAGAGCTATACCGCTATATTGCCAGCCACACTCAGCATATTGGTGAAAGTGCATCAGATATTTTGCGCCGGATGCTGAAATTCACCGCCGGTCAGACCATGTCAGCGGTATCCGCCTCTGCGATGGCAAAAGAGCCTGTTGCGGGTGGCATTAAAACGGAGTCCCGGCCGCAGGATCGCGTTCGCGCGGTGCGTGAGCTGTTGCTTTCGGACGAGTATGCCGAGCAGAAGCGGGCGGTAAATCGTTTCATGCTGATCCTGTCAACTTTATACAGTCTGGATGCCAAAGCGTTTGGTGCAGCGACTGAATCGCTGCAGGGTCGAACCCGCGTCTACTTCGCGGGTAACCAGCAAACGTTGGTAGAAAATGGCACCCATACGAAGCCTCAGCACGTTCCGGGCACACCGTACTGGGTGATAACCAACACAAATACTGACCGTAAGCGCAGCATGGTGGAACACATTATGCTGTCGATGCAGTTCCCGGTGGAACTGACAGAGAAAGTTTGCGGTACCCTCTAACTGAAGCGTCAGGGAGAAGCGCCAATGGCCAATCACCCCCGTGCCGGCCAACCAGCCCGGCAGAGCGATTTGATTAACGTTGCACAATTAACATCTCAGTATTATGTCCTGCAGCCTGAACTGGGTAACGCAGAACATGCGGTGAAATTTGGCACTTCCGGCCATCGCGGTAGCGCGGGCCGTCACAGCTTCAATGAGACTCACATTCTGGCTATCGCACAGGCGATCGCCGAAGAACGTAAAAAGAATGGTGTGACCGGTCCCTGCTACGTCGGCAAAGATACCCATGCGTTGTCTGAGCCGGCCATCATCTCGGTACTGGAAGTGCTGGCCGCTAACGGTGTGGATGTGATCGTACAGCAGGATAATGGCTACACGCCAACGCCGGCCATTTCCCATGCAATCCTCGAACACAACAAAGCCGGTGGTATTCAGGCAGACGGTATTGTGATCACGCCGTCGCACAACCCCCCGGAAGATGGCGGCATTAAATACAATCCGCCAAACGGCGGGCCTGCCGACACCAACGTGACAAAAGTTGTGGAAGATCGTGCTAACGCGTTGATCAAAGATGGCCTGAAAGACGTGAAACGCATTCCACTGGATCAGGCGTGGGCCAGCGGTCATCTGACTGAACAGGATCTGATTCAACCTTATATTGAAGGTCTGGCGTTGATCGTGGATATTCCGGCGATTCAGAAAGCAGGGCTGAAAATTGGCGTTGATCCGCTGGGCGGCTCAGGTATTGCCTACTGGCAGCGAATTGCGGAATTCTACAAGCTGGATCTGACCATCGTTAACGATGCGGTCGATCAGACTTTCCGCTTTATGCATCTCGACCACGACGGCGTGATCCGCATGGACTGCTCGTCTGAGTCGGCGATGGCGGGCCTGCTGGCGCTGCGCGACAAGTTCGATCTGGCCTTTGCCAATGATCCTGATTACGACCGTCACGGTATTGTGACGCCTGCAGGACTGATGAATCCAAACCACTATCTGGCGGTTGCGATCCAGTACCTGTTCCAGCACCGCCCACAGTGGGGTCAGGACGTTGCCGTGGGTAAAACCCTGGTGTCCAGCGCGATGATTGACCGCGTGGTTGACGATTTAGGGCGTAAACTGGTGGAAGTGCCGGTAGGCTTCAAATGGTTTGTCGACGGCCTGTTTGATGGCAGCTTTGGTTTTGGTGGTGAAGAAAGCGCAGGGGCTTCCTTCCTGCGTTTCGACGGCACACCATGGTCAACCGATAAAGACGGCATCATTATGTGCCTGTTGGCAGCCGAAATTACCGCGGTCACCGGCAAGAACCCACAGCAACACTACGATGAACTGGCTCAGCGTTTTGGTGCGCCAAGCTACAACCGTATCCAGGCACCGGCGACCTCGGCTCAGAAAGCCGCGCTGTCTAAGCTTTCCCCTGAAATGGTCAGCGCTGACACCCTGGCGGGCGATCCTATTACCGCGCGTCTGACGGCGGCGCCCGGGAACGGGGCATCCATTGGCGGTCTGAAAGTCATGACCAAAAATGGCTGGTTTGCTGCACGTCCTTCCGGTACGGAAGACGCTTATAAAATCTACTGCGAAAGCTTCCTTGGTGCTGAACACCGCGAGAAGATTGAGAAAGAGGCCGTAGAAATTGTCAGCGCCGTGCTGAAAAACGTCTGATTGCTCAGGCTGTGCATGAAAAGGGCTCACTGGTGAGCCCTTTTTTTATGGCATAAAACGGTAGCCCACGCCGGTCTCGGTTAGCAAATGCTGCGGGCGGGCGGGGTCACACTCCAGTTTCTGCCGCAGATGTCCCATATAGATACGCAGATAGTGGCTGTGCTCTACCGCATTCGGCCCCCAGACCTGAGTCAGCAACTGGCGCTGAGTCATCACTTTCCCCGGGTGATTAATGAGGCTGACCAGCAGGCGAAATTCAATCGGGGTCAAATGCAGATCTGCACCTTCACGCATCACACGGCGGGCGGCAATGTCCACCCTGATGCTGCCAAAATTGACCTCTGCGGCGGGCCCCTCATTTCCCGGTTGTGGACGGTGACGCATCGCCACCCGAACCCTGGCCAGCAGTTCGCCAACGCCGAAAGGTTTACTGAGGAAGTCATCCGCGCCGGCATCCAGAGCACTTATTTTATCCTGCTCATCGCTGCGCGCTGACAGCACAATCACCGGCATACTGCTCCACTGGCGTACTTCACGAATAAACTGCGTCCCATCGCCATCCGGCAGACCGAGATCAAGTATTACCAGCTCCGGTTTGCGTGTGGCGGCTTCAATGAGACCGCGACTCAGGGTGTCGGCATCGACCACGCGGAAACCTTCGCCCTCCAGTGCCACACGCAGAAAGCGGCGGATCTCTTTTTCATCTTCGACAATCAGGATGGTGGACACAAAACCTCAGCAGCTAACCAGAGTGGAGAGAGACGTCATGATAACAGCTGCTAATTTAGCAAAAAGTCAGCAGGGCGTCCGTGTTTGGCGACAATTCTCTGATGATGTTAATAAAGGGATCGGTATTGCAGTGGATATTTAACCAAACTGTAACCTTATTTCATTTTTCATACCAAGAATGATTTTTTTTTCGTCAAAAGTGGTCGGATCAGTAGTAAAATTACACCTCAGGGGGTATTATTTTGTTCAGATTACACACAGCCACTTTTATTCATCTCAGGAGGACGTATGAGTCTTTATCATAACTATTCATCTACTCGGATTTTCATGCGTCGCACTGCGGTGCTGTTGATCGGCATCGCTGCGCTGCCGATCATGCTGTTCCGCCACGATCGCGCCCGTTTCTACAGCTACCTGCACCGTGTCTGGGCGAAAACCAGCGATCAGCCAGTCTGGCTGGCACAGGCTGAAGCGGCCGGATGTGATTTCTACTGATTGTATTGAGAGCTATACCTCAAAAGCTGTTTAATCCCGCCGTCAGGCGGGTTTTTTTTGCCTGTTGCCCTGAGTTTACGCTACACTGAAATCTGTACAAGATATTTGAGGTTGTATAATTATGGGCGATAAAATTCCGGTTGGTATCAGTGCCTGTCTGTTAGGCGAAAAAGTCCGTTTTGACGGCGGCCATAAGCGCAATGAATTTGCGGCTGAACAACTGGCGCCCTTCCTGCGTTATGAACCGGCCTGTCCTGAAATGGGCATTGGCCTGCCCACGCCACGCCCTGCGTTGCGTCTGACAGAAGGGCCGGGAGAGAATGACATTTCCCTGTGCTTCAGTAACGGGCAGGAGGCACCGGTGACTGAAAAGATGGCCGTCTGGTCTCAGGAGAAAGTCAGCCGCCTGCGCCACCTCTGTGGTTATATCGTCTGTGCTAAATCGCCGAGCTGTGGAATGGAGCGGGTGCGGATTTATCAACCCGATAACAATAACAATCGCAAAGTGGGTATTGGTGTGTTCACCCGCGAGCTGATGGAACAGATGCCGTGGCTACCGGTGGAAGAAGATGGACGCCTGCATGATCCGCTGCTGCGTGAAAACTTCGTCGCCCGCGTTTATGCCCTGCATGAATTTAACCAGCTCTGGGCCAGTGGGCTGACACGCGCCAGGCTCGTCGCTTTCCATACGCGTTATAAGCTACTGCTGCTGGCGCACTCTCAGCCTGCCTACCGTGAAATTGGCCCCTTTGTCGCGAAGATGGATCAATGGGAGTCCCTGGAAGCCTTTGCGCTGGAATATCGCCAGCGCCTGATGGACCTGATGAAGAATGTCGCTTCACGCAGCAATCATACTAACGTGCTGATGCATGTTCAGGGCTACTTCCGTCGTGAGCTGACTTCGCCTCAGCGTCAGGAACTGGCCGGTCTGATCGACCATTATCGCCAGGGTATTCAGCCTTTACTGGCGCCCATCACTTTACTGAAACATTACATGGCGGAATTCCCGCATCCGTGGCTGGCCGGGCAGCGCTATTTCTCGCCTTATCCGGAAGCGCTGCGCCTGCGGTACGGACATTAATCTCAGGGAGCTTTATGACAACTCATCTGGTCTGGCTGCGCAATGACCTGCGTATTAATGACAACCACGCGCTTCATGCTGCCTGCCGCTCAGAGAATGCACGCGTTATTGCCCTGTTTATCGCCACGCCCGCTCAGTGGGCGTCGCATCATATGGCCCCGAAACAGGCGGAATATATCTGGCAAAGCCTGCTGGATGTACAGGCTTCGCTGGCGCAAAAAGGCATCCCTCTGTACAAAGCGGAATGTGATGATTTCAGTGCCTCCGTCTCTCTGCTGCAGGCCTTTTGCCGGGAACATAAAGTCGATCGCCTGTTTTATAACTATCAGTACGAAGTGCACGAACGTCAGCGCGACGCTGAGGTGGAACGCACGCTGTATAACGACGATATTATGGTTCAGGGATTTGACGACAGCCTGCTGCTGCCACCGGGCAGCGTGCTGACCGGCAGCCGCGAGATGTACAAAGTCTTTACGCCGTTCAGTAAGGCGTTTGTAAAACGTCTTAAGGAAGGACTGCCGGAGTGTCTGCCTGCGCCAGATGTCAGAAGCAGCGGGGCGATTGAGGTGGAAGACAGTAGCAAGTCGCGCTTTGATTATCCCTGTGAGGCAATTGATGCCGACCTGTTCCCGGTGGGAGAGAAAGCCGCCATTGCCCGCCTGCGCGCGTTTTGCCAGCAACCGGTCACCCTTTACCCGGAGCAGCGCGATCTGCCCGCCCTGGACGGTACCAGTCGTCTGTCGGTCTGTCTGGCGACAGGAGTACTGTCTCCGCGTCAGTGTCTGCACCGGCTGCTGAAGCAGCATCCCCAGGGGCTGGAGGATACGAAGGTCTTCGTCTGGTTGAATGAGTTGATCTGGCGCGAATTCTATCGTCATCTGCTGGTGGCTTACCCTGCGCTGTGCCGGCATCAGCCTTTTACTCAGTGGACGAAAGGCGTGAGATGGCGAGACGATCCGCAGGGACTGCAGGCATGGCAGGAAGGAAAAACCGGCTATCCGATTGTTGATGCCGCCATGCGCCAGCTGAACACGCTGGGCTGGATGCACAACCGCCTGCGCATGATCACCGCCAGTTTTCTGGTGAAAGATCTGCTGATCGACTGGCGGGAGGGCGAACGCTATTTTATGTCACAGCTGCTGGATGGCGATCTGGCCGCGAATAACGGTGGCTGGCAGTGGGCCGCGTCTACCGGTACCGATGCCGCCCCGTATTTCCGCATCTTTAACCCCACGACCCAGGGCGAGCGCTTTGACAAAAGTGGGCAATTCATCCGCTACTGGCTGCCTGAGCTGCGTAATGTACCGGAAAAATACATTCACCAGCCGCACGAGTGGGCAAAGAAAAATCATCAAAGTCTCGATTATCCTGCGCCGATCGTGGAACATAAACAGGCACGCCTGCAAACCCTGGCTGCCTTTGAGGCAGCACGAAAAAAGACGGACTGATTATGCTGAATACTGAACTCGAACAGCGTGTTAACCAACTCCTGAATACGGCGGACTTCAAAGACTATGCGCCTAATGGCCTGCAGGTTGAAGGCCGCAGCGAGATTAAAAAAGTGATTACGGGTGTAACCGCCTGCCAGGCGCTTCTTGATGAGGCCGTGCGTTTACAGGCGGATGCCGTACTGGTTCACCACGGCTATTTCTGGAAAAGCGAAGCGCCAGCGATTAAAGGGATGAAACGTCAGAGACTGAAAACCCTGCTGGCAAACGACATCAACCTCTTTGGCTGGCATCTTCCCCTGGACGGACACCCGGAGATCGGTAATAACGCCCAACTGGCGAAGCTGTTCGGCATTGAGGTGAAAGGGGAAATTGCACTGCTGTTGCCGTGGGGTGAACTGAAAGAGCCTGTTAGCGGCGACGTCTTTGCTCAACGGATCAGCGCGGCGCTGGGTCGTGAGCCGCTGCACTGTGGCGACAATGCGCCTGCCCTGATCCGACGGGTGGCCTGGTGCAGCGGTGGTGGCCAGGGGTATATCGATCAGGCCGCCGCATTTGGCGTGGATGCTTTTATCAGCGGTGAGGCGTCCGAGCAGACCATTCACAGCGCACGTGAGCAGGGCCTGCACTTCTTCGCCGCCGGCCATCACGCCACTGAGCGTGACGGAATCAAAGCGCTGGGCGAATGGCTCGCGCGTGAGCATGGCCTGGATGTCACCTTCATCGATATCAATAATCCTGTCTGACCCTTCCTGCCTGTCAGCGCCCGGAGAAATCCGTGCGCTGAAGGTTGACTCCGTTATAACAATTCCGCATAACTGTCTGTCATATTTGCAATAAGTCCGATTTGTGACCTGCTGGCGGTCGTCATACCGCGGCGGATCGAGAGGATATTGCCCATTTTCGGCTTTGAGGAGACGCCTTTTGCAACGAGCACGTTGTTACCTGTTAGGCGATCGGGCTGTGGTGCTGGAGCTTGAACCGCCGGTATCACTCGCCAGCCAGCAACGTATCTGGGGACTGACACAACGATTACAGGATCGCCCTGAAGTGATCGAGGTTGTGCCGGGGATGAATAATATCACCGTGATGCTGCGCGATCCGCAGCAGACCGCGCTGGATGCGATTGAATGGCTGCAGCAGTGGTGGGAAACCAGTGAATCTCTGCAGCTGGAATCGCGACTGATAGACATCCCGGTGGTTTATGGTGGACAGGGCGGCCCCGACCTTGATGAGGTGGCGCATCACAGCGGCCTGAGTCCGTCGCAGGTGGTGGCCTGCCATACGTCGGTAGATTACGTTGTCTACTTTATCGGTTTTCAGCCGGGTTTCCCCTATCTCGGCGGGCTGGATGAGCGGCTACATACTCCGCGCCGTGCTGAACCCCGCGTGCAGGTGCCGGCAGGATCGGTGGGTATTGGCGGCAGCCAGACCGGCGTGTATCCACTGGCGGCCCCGGGCGGCTGGCAGCTGATCGGTCATACGCGCACCGCACTGTTTACCCCCGACACCCATCCCCCGGTGCTCCTGCGCCCTGGCGATCGCGTGCGTTTTGTGCCGCAGAAGGAGGGCATATGTTAACGATTATTCGTGCCGGGATGAGCACCAGCATTCAGGACGGCGGCAGGGTAGGCTGGCGAAAATATGGCATCAGCCTCAGCGGTGTACTGGATCATCCCGCGATGCAGACCGCCAATATGCTGGTGGGCAATGCGCCTGACAGTGCGGTGCTGGAGATCACCCTGGGCCAGTTTTGTGCAGAATTCAGGCGCGATGGCTGGCTGGCTCTGACGGGGGCAGGCTGTCATGCCGAACTTGACGGAAAACCCGTCTGGACGGGGTGGCGGACCGCGGTGAAAGCGGGGCAGCGTCTGACGTTAAGCCTGCCGCAGCGTGGCATGCGCAGCTACCTGGCGGTCGATGGCGGATATATTATTGACGACAGACTGGGTTCTGACAGTACCGATCTTAAAGCCGGGTTTGGGGGGTTTGCCGGACGGAGTCTGGCTGATGGCGATCAGCTGCCGCTGGGTCAACCGTCGCGGCAGTTTCATCAGACGGCAGGCGTCCGTCAGCTGCTGTGGGGCAATCGCGTGCGTGCGCTGCCCGGGCCGGAATACCACGAGTTCAGCGAAGAGAGCCAGGAAGCCTTCTGGCGCACGGCCTGGCGATTGAATCCGCAAAGTAACCGCATGGGATATCGTCTGCAGGGGCGAAAGCTGCTGCGTGATACCTCCCGCGATCTGCTGTCACACGGTTTGCTACCCGGCGTGGTGCAGGTTCCGCCAAACGGTCAGCCGATTGTGCTGATGGCCGATGCACAAACGACCGGAGGTTATCCCCGTATCGCCTGCGTGATCGAAGCCGATCTCTATCATCTGGCTCAACTGCGCCTCGGTGAGCCGGTTCATTTTGTTCACTGCACACTGGAAGAGGCGTTGCTGGCTAAGCGTGAGCAGCAGCGTTCACTGGATCACATGGCCTGGGGGTTAGAGAATGAAAGTCGATCTTAATGCCGATCTCGGTGAAGGTGCAGGCAACGATCTGGCGCTGTTACAACTGGTTTCATCGGCGAACATCGCCTGTGGTTTCCACGCAGGGGATGCACAGACCATGTTGCAGTCCGTGCGTTGGGCGCTGGAGTATGGCGTCGCGATTGGTGCGCATCCCAGCTTCCCGGACCGTGAAAATTTTGGCCGTACGGCAATGCAGCTGCCGCCGGAAACGGTGTATGCCCAGGTGGTTTATCAGATTGGTGCACTGAAAGCGTTGGCTGAAAGCGAAGGAGGCCGACTGGTTCATGTTAAACCACATGGCATGCTGTATAACCAGGCCGCGGTTGATACGCTGCTGGCCCAGGCCATAGCCAAAGCCGTTAAAGCGGTCGACCCGGCGCTGGTGCTGGTCGGGCTGGCGAACAGCGAACTGATCCGTGCCGGTGAACATTATGGACTGGCCACCCGACAGGAGGTCTTTGCCGATCGGGGGTATCAGCCTGATGGTTCACTGATACCCCGGGGTCAGCCCGGTGCGCTGGTGGACAGCGATCGGCAGGCGATTAGCCAGACGCTGGCCATGATCCAGCAGGGCCAGGTGCAGAGCCTGAGCGGTGAATGGGTGAAGGTTCAGGCTGATACGGTGTGTCTGCACGGCGATGGTGCCCATGCCCTTGATTTTGCCCGTCAGCTGCGCCAGGCATTCAGCCAGCAGCACATCGCTGTTACCTGCCGCTAACGCGGCTCTCTGTGATGACGCCCCGACACGATGTTGGGGCGTTTTTTTCTGTTTTTAAGGAGTCTTTATGGACGCTGTCGTTAATCTCTGGCCCCTTGCGGGGATCGCCGCCATCGTGGTCGGGTTTTTACTGCGGTTTAACCCGGTGATTGTGGTCGTCGTTGCCGGGTTAATCACCGGACTGACGGCCCAGATGCCTGTAGCGGATATTCTGGAAAAACTCGGTTCCGGGTTTCTTAATACCCGTAATCTGCCATTTATTCTTTTACTTCCTCTGGCCATCATTGGCCTGCTGGAGCGCAACGGATTGAAAGAGCGTGCTCAGGCCTGGATCGCCCGTATTCGCAGTGCGACTGCCGGACGGCTGATGATTGTCTATCTGCTGGCGCGTGAGATCACCGCGGCGCTGGGGTTGACGAGTCTGGGGGGACACCCGCAGATGGTGCGCCCGCTGCTGGCACCCATGGCCGAAGGGGCGGCGGAAAGTCGCTATGGCGAACTGCCTCCGGCGGTGCGCTATCGTCTGCGTGCTATGGCAGCCGCGACCGATAACGTCGGGCTGTTTTTTGGCGAGGATATTTTTGTTGCCTTTGGTGCCATTATCTTTATGCATAACTTTATGCAGGAGTCGGCAGGAATACAGACCGAACCGTTGCATATTGCTCTCTGGGGCATTCCCACCGCGCTGTGCGCATTTTTAATTCATGCCGTGCGGCTGCACCGTCTGGATAAAACCCTGGCGAATGAACTGAGCAGGCTCAATGCCAGTGCGCTGCAACAGAAGGAGGGCCGCTGATGTTTGAGCAAAATTATCTGTACTGGCTGGCGGGTACCATTCTGCTGGGGGTTGCGCTGATGTCCTGGCGTGACAAAAGTAACCCGCGCCGTCTGACGACCGGATTGTTCTGGGCACTGTATGGCCTGGTGTTCTTTATCGGTGAATGGACGACCGATCTGGTCAGCGCACGTACGCTGCACATTGGTATCGGTGTGGGTGTGGTGGTGATGGCGCTGATTGCCGGTTTTGGCGGCGTGAAGCTGGGAAGCTACTCACAGCGAACCCCGGAGCAACGCACAGAACGGGCGGAACGTCTGGGAAATCGCCTGTTTATGCCCGCGCTGATTATTCCCGTTGTCACGGTGATTGGCGTGCTGATCTTCAACAATATTCCGGCACTTCAGCAGGCGGTGTTTGGAGCGGGCAATCATGCCACGCTGATCACCTTGTTTTCCATGACGGTGGGTTGTCTGCTGGCCTGGCTGCTGGCGCTGAAGATCACGCGCGAATCGCCGGGGCAGTCTCTGCAGGAAGCACGCCGCCTGCTTGACTCGATTGGCTGGGCATTTATTTTGCCGCAGATCCTGGCGACGCTGGGCCTGCTGTTTACCAGCGCGGGTGTGGGGACGGCGATTTCCCACCTGACCGAAACGTATCTGGCCGTAGACAATCGCTTTATTGCGGTGGTGCTTTACGCTGGCGGCATGGCGCTCCTGACCATGGTAATGGGCAATGCGTTTGCGGCCTTCCCGATTGTGACCGCCGGTATCGGCATCCCCATTCTGGTCTTACAGCACCACGGTAACCCGGCGGTGATGGCGGCGATCGGCATGTTCTGCGGTTACTGCGGCACGCTGATGACGCCGATGGCGGCAAATTTCAATATCGTGCCTGCCAGGCTGCTGGAACTGCCGGATCGCAACGCGGTGATCAAAGCGCAGATCCCGACCGGTGTGCTACTGTTGATTGCCAATATATTCCTTTTGTATTTCCTGATGTTTTTGTGAGGGAACGATGAAAACAGTACTGATCACGGGCTTCGAGCCCTTTGATGGTGAACGTATCAATCCTTCCTGGGAGGCGGTCAGCCAGCTGCACGACCGCCTTATCGGCAATGCTAAAGTGATTGCCCTGCAGTTACCCTGTGTTTTCGGTGCCTCGCTTGAGGTCCTGTATAGCGCGATAGAGAAGGTGAAGCCTGATATTGTTATCGCCGTAGGGCAGGCCGGTGGCCGCAGTGAAATCAGCGTTGAACGTGTGGCAATCAACATCGATGATGCCCGTATTCCGGATAATGTGGGAAAGCAGCCGATCGATGAACCGGTCGTCGAGCAGGGGGCCGCCGCATATTTTTCAACGCTGCCCATTAAATCCATGGTGGCCGGGATCCGTGAGGCTGGCATCCCGGCGTCAGTGTCGCAGACCGCCGGGACGTTCGTCTGTAATCATGTGATGTATGGTCTGTTGCATCATCTGCGCCGTCGCAAAACGCGCAGCGGATTTATTCATATTCCCTGGCTACCTGAACAGGCCATTCACCATCCCGGGGCACCCAGTATGTCGCTGGCGATGGTCACGCTGGCTCTGGAGATGGCCATTAGCATCGCTCTGGCAGTCGAAGAGGATATCCGGCTGGAAGGTGGAGCCACGCACTGACAGAAAGGGAAAATCGTTATGCCAGAAGGTCCTGAGATCCGCCGTGCCGCAGACCGGCTGGAAGAGGCTATAAAGGGTAAAGTGCTGACCGACGTGTGGTTTGCCTTTCCGGCGCTGCAAACCTACCAGCAGGCGCTGGTAGGGGAGCGCGTGATCGCTATTGAGACCCGGGGGAAAGCGCTGTTAACCCACTTTTCTAATGGTCTGACACTGTACAGCCATAACCAGCTGTACGGCGTCTGGCGCGTAGTGAAAACGGGCACTGAACCGGTCAGTAAGCGACAGCTGCGCGTGCGGCTGGCGGCGAAAGATAAAACGCTGCTGCTGTTCAGCGCCTCCGAGATCGAACTGCTCAATGCCGAAGGCGTGGCAAGCCATCCTTTTCTGCAAAAGATCGGACCGGATGTGCTGGATATGTCACTGACCGAAGCCGAAGTGCGCGAGCGTCTGCTGTCACCGCGTTTCCGCCGTCGCCAGTTTAGTGCGCTGTTGCTGGATCAGACGTTTCTTGCCGGGCTGGGCAACTATCTGCGCGTGGAAATCCTCTGGCAGGCAAAGCTCGCCCCCCAACATAAAGCGGAAGGGTTAACCAGTGAGCAGATCGATGTGCTGGTCACGGCATTGCTGGCGCTACCGCGACTCTCCTACCAGACGCGGGGGCAGGGGGGGGAGAACCATCACCATGGCGCTCTGTTCAGCTTTAAAGTGTTTCACCGTGCCGGGCAGGCATGTGAACGCTGCGGCACTACGATTGAACGAACCCTGCTGTCATCGCGGCCCTTTTACTGGTGCCCCGGTTGCCAGACGTAAAAAATTAAGGGCCGATCAACAAGCGATCGGCCCTTACGTTTACGCGCTCTGTCATGGCACGAGCGGGCCTGATGTTCCGGCCCGTCCGTTAACAGTTACTTGATTTTAGAGCTGAAATCACGCTGGTCATAGCCAGTGTAAAGCTGGCGTGGACGGGCAATTTTCACACCGTCGTCATGCATTTCTTTCCAGTGGGCAATCCAGCCTACAGTACGCGCCATCGCAAAGATCACGGTAAACATAGACGATGGAATACCCATCGCTTTCAGAATGATGCCGGAATAGAAGTCAACGTTTGGATAGAGTTTACGCTCAATGAAGTACGGGTCGTTCAGCGCAATATGCTCCAGCTCCATGGCCACTTCCAGCAGGTCATCTTTCATGCCCAGCTCTTTCAGCACTTCGTGGCAGGTTTCACGCATCACTGTGGCACGGGGATCGTAGTTTTTGTAAACGCGGTGGCCAAAGCCCATCAGACGGAATGAATCGTTTTTGTCTTTCGCGCGGCGCAGGAACTCAGGAATATGTTCCACGGTACTGATCTCTTCCAGCATCCGCAGACAGGCTTCGTTTGCACCCCCATGCGCTGGCCCCCACAGGGAGGCGATACCGGCCGCGATACAGGCAAAGGGATTCGCACCCGAAGAACCTGCGGTACGGACGGTTGACGTCGATGCGTTCTGCTCATGGTCGGCGTGCAGGATCAGAATACGGTCCATCGCACGTTCCAGCACCGGGTTCACCACATACTCTTCGCAAGGCGTAGAGAACATCATATGCAGGAAGTTACCGGCATAGGAGAGATCGTTGCGCGGATAAGCGAACGGCTGACCGATGGAGTATTTGTAGCACATCGCGGCCATCGTCGGCATTTTAGACAGCAGACGGAAAGCTGCAATCTCACGATGACGCTCAATATTGACGTCCATTGCGTCATGATAGAAGGCGGCCAGCGCACCGGTCACACCGCACATAACGGCCATTGGATGCGAATCACGGCGGAAGCCGCGGAACAGATGATGGATCTGTTCGTGCAGCATGGTATGACGTGTCACCGTGGTTTTAAATTCTTCGAACTCTTTTGCTGTTGGTGCTTCACCGTTCAACAAAATGTAACAAACTTCCAGATAGTTTGAGTGCAACGCCAACTGGTCAATCGGGAAACCCCGGTGCAGCAGAATGCCTTCATCACCATCGATATAGGTAATTTTCGATTCGCAGGACGCAGTAGAAGTAAAGCCAGGGTCAAAGGTAAAATACCCCTTAGAACCCAGATTACGGACGTCAATCTCTTCCGGACCCAATGTACCTTTCAGCACATCAAGCTCAATTGGATCTTCGCCATCCAGGGTTAGCGTTGCTTTTTTATCAGCCATTTACAGTCTCCTTAGCGCCTTATTTAGGGATCTTTATCACCGGGAAATATCTTTCCCAGCCTTGTGCCTGGCGCAGAAGGTCATCAACTCTGTGGCATCTTTTTACGTGCAGGGTACAGAGTGACGGGCGCGTGCGGGCCGGGATGACATCATCCTGATGCGTAATATGGTTGTGTAAAGATCCGGTCTGGTGATGACTTATGCTAGCGTCAATACCCGATGCTTTATGGGTAATCCCAACCAATGTTACATAACTTGTGCTTAGGGGAAAGTGTATCCCCATAACTTTTGAGTATCATAGAACTTTTATCCGTCCGTTTGTAACAAGAATGTTGAACTTTTGTCAAATCAGATAATTAAAAATGTATGAAATATGAAAACCGTGAGGCTGATCACTGTTCCGCTGAAATGTGACCAAAGAGTTTGTAGGGGAATTGTAATGAGTTTGTGAACCCCCTATACTGCGCCCAGGTCTCCGGAAATACCCTGCAGTAGGAGCCACCCAGCGTTTCATACGCGTCGTTTTTGACACTGGACGTTGTAGTTTTGGTGCCTGGCGCGAATGCTTGCCTTATTAACGCTGTCTGACCCGCCTTCAGGACCGGAGGAAGCAAAATAAGAAAGGCTGTGTGGGCAAAATCGTGAAAAAACAAAGACCTGTCAATTTGGATCTCAGTACGATCCGGTTTCCCTTAACCGCAATTGCGTCCATTCTCCACCGCGTTTCCGGCGTGATCACTTTCGTGTCGATCGGGATTCTGCTCTGGTTACTGGGTCTGTCGCTTTCCTCTCCCGAAGGTTTCCTTCAGGCTGCTGCCGTAATGGATAGCTTTATCGCCAAATTTATCATGTGGGGCATCTTAACCGCACTGGCATACCATATCGCTGGCGGTATTCGCCATATGATGATGGACTTTGGCTTCCTCGGCGAAACCTTAGAAACTGGCAAGCTTTCAGCGCAAATTGCGTTCGGTATCACTGTCGTGCTCTCAATTCTGGCTGGAGTCCTCGTATGGTAAGCAACGCTTCTGCACTGGGTCGCAATGGCATCCATGACTGGCTGTTGCTGCGTGCTGCCGCTATGGTGATGACCCTCTATGTAATTTATCTCCTCGGCTTTATCGTGATGTCAGGGACCCTGACCTATGACATCTGGCGCGGATTCTTCTCATCTTCCTTTACGAAAGTGTTCACCCTTCTGACGCTGTTCTCCATTCTGGTGCACGGCTGGATTGGGATGTGGCAGGTACTGACAGACTACATTAAACCACTGGCGTTGCGCATGATGCTGCAGCTGGTGATTGTGGTCGCGTTGTTAGTGTATGCAATTTATGGAACTGTCGTAGTGTGGGGTGTGTAATGAGTTTGCCAGTCAGAGAATTTGACGCCGTGGTGATCGGCGCCGGCGGTGCGGGTATGCGCGCTGCCTTACAGATTTCCCAATCGGGCCAGACCTGTGCCCTGTTGTCTAAAGTTTTCCCGACCCGTTCCCATACCGTGTCTGCGCAGGGCGGTATCACTGTCGCACTGGGCAATACCCACGACGACAACTGGGAATGGCACATGTATGACACGGTGAAAGGTTCCGACTATATCGGTGACCAGGACGCCATTGAATATATGTGTAAAACCGGACCGGAAGCGGTGACCGAATTAGAGCATATGGGACTGCCCTTCTCCCGTCTGGATGATGGCCGCATCTATCAGCGTCCGTTCGGTGGCCAGTCCAAAAACTTCGGTGGTGAGCAGGCGGCAAGAACCGCGGCCGCGGCTGACCGTACGGGGCATGCGTTGCTGCATACGCTCTATCAGCAGAACCTGAAGAACAAAACCACGATCTTCTCTGAATGGTATGCGCTGGATTTGGTCAAAAATGCGGACGGTGCCATTGTCGGTTGTACCGCGCTGAACATTGAAGATGGTGAAGTGGTCTACTTTAAAGCCCGAGCCACGGTGCTGGCGACAGGCGGAGCCGGACGTATTTATCAGTCAACCACTAACGCCCATATTTGTACCGGTGACGGTGTGGGCATGGCGCTGCGTGCGGGTGTCCCGGTGCAGGATATGGAAATGTGGCAGTTCCACCCAACTGGCATTGCCGGTGCGGGTGTGCTGGTCACGGAAGGGTGCCGTGGCGAAGGGGGTTACCTGCTGAACAAGCACGGTGAACGCTTTATGGAGCGTTACGCGCCAAATGCGAAAGATCTTGCAGGCCGCGATGTTGTCGCCCGTTCAATGATGATTGAAATCCGTGAAGGCCGTGGATGTGAAGGCCCTTGGGGTCCGCACATCAAACTGAAACTGGATCACCTCGGTAAAGACGTGCTGGAGTCCCGTCTGCCGGGCATTCTGGAACTGTCGCGTACCTTTGCCCACGTTGATCCGGTGAAAGAGCCAATTCCGGTAATCCCAACCTGCCACTATATGATGGGGGGGATCCCAACGCGGGTGACCGGTCAGGCGCTGACCGTTAACGAGCAGGGGCAGGATACTGTGGTGCCTGGCCTGTTTGCCGTCGGTGAAATTGCCTGCGTATCGGTCCACGGTTCTAACCGACTGGGCGGTAACTCGCTGCTTGACCTGGTGGTGTTCGGCCGTGCGGCGGGCCTGCATTTGCAGGAGTCGATTAACGAGCAGGGCACACTGCGTGACGCCACCGAAGAAGAGATTGACGCTTCGCTGGCGCGTCTGAACCGCTGGAACAATAACGTGACGGGTGAAGATCCGGCTGAACTGCGTAAAGCCCTGCAGACCTGCATGCAGCATAACTTCTCGGTCTTCCGTGAAGGTGATGCAATGGCGAAAGGCCTGGCCGAGCTGAAAGTGCTGCGTGAACGTCTGAAAAACGCCCGACTCGACGATCGTTCCCCGGACTTCAATACGCAGCGTATTGAGTGCCTGGAACTGGACAACCTGATGGAAACGGCGTACGCCACTGCCGTTGCCGCTAACTTCCGTACCGAGAGCCGTGGAGCTCACAGCCGTTTCGACTATCCTGAACGTGACGATGCAAACTGGTTATGTCACAGCGTGTATCTGCCGCAAAGTGAAAGCATGACGCGCCGTGAGGTGAACATGCAGCCGAAACTGCGTGCGGCCTTCCCGCCGAAAGCACGTACTTACTAGTTTGCGGAGATAAACATGAGACTCGAATTTTCCATCTATCGTTACAACCCGGAAGTCGATGATGCTCCGCGTATGCAGGAATACACGCTGGAGTCAGAAGACGGCCGTGACATGATGCTGCTGGACGCGCTGATGCGTCTGAAAGAGAAAGACCCGACGTTAGCATTTCGCCGTTCCTGCCGTGAGGGCGTATGTGGTTCTGACGGCCTGAACATGAACGGAAAGAACGGTCTTGCCTGTATTACCCCAGTCTCTGCTTTGGGGAACGGTAAACAGAAAATTGTCATCCGCCCGCTGCCCGGTTTACCGGTGATCCGCGATTTGGTGGTGGACATGGGCCAGTTCTATGCTCAGTATGAGAAGATTAAGCCTTACCTGTTGAATAATGGGCAAAAACCGCCAGCAAGAGAGCACCTTCAGGAACCCGAACAGCGTGAAAAACTGGATGGCCTGTACGAGTGTATCCTGTGTGCCTGCTGCTCCACCTCATGCCCGTCATTCTGGTGGAATCCGGACAAATTTATCGGTCCGGCAGGCCTGCTTGCCGCTTACCGCTTCCTGATTGACAGCCGCGATACGGAAACCGATGCGCGCCTCGACAATCTGAATGATGCTTTCAGCGTATTCCGCTGTCACAGCATCATGAACTGTGTGAGCGTATGTCCGAAAGGGCTGAACCCAACGCGCGCCATCGGCCATATTAAGTCGATGCTGCTGCAGCGGGGCGCGTAATAGTGATGTCCGGGAGCCTGAGGGTTCCCGGCGTTTTACCAGGTCATCTTTGTAAGGTGTTTTCGGCAGAGCGATGTTGCCGGAAACCCTTTGCAAAGGTTCCCTTACGGGCCGGTCGCTCGTAACGAAGAACCGTACCACGGTAAGCCGTTAACGCGGCGCGGGACTTGCAAAGGTTCCATTACAACCACGGCGAAAAAAAAAGCACAAATATGCTTAAGGGATCACAATGCAGAACAGCGCGATGAAACCCTGGCTGGACTCCTCCTGGCTGGCCGGCGCGAACCAGTCCTACATAGAACAGCTCTATGAGGACTTCTTAACCGATCCTGACTCTGTTGATGTGGCCTGGAAATCTCTTTTCCAAGAGCTTCCTGGCACTGGGGTTAGACCTGAGCAATTCCACTCCACCACTCGCGAGTACTTCCGCCGCCTGGCGAAAGATGCATCGCGCTATACCGCCTCCGTTAGCGATCCTGAAACTAATGCCAAACAGGTCAAGGTACTGCAGCTGATCAACGCCTTCCGTTTTCGCGGGCATCAGCAGGCAAACCTCGATCCGTTAGGACTGTGGAAGCAGGAGGCGGTGCCCGATCTCGACCCGGCCTACCATGGTCTGAGCGAAGCCGATTTCCAGGAAAGTTTCAATGTAGGTTCCTTTGCCATTGGCAAAGACACGCTGAAGCTGGCGGATCTGTTTGCCGCTCTGCAACAAACCTATTGCGGTTCGATCGGTGCGGAATATATGCACATGACCAACACCGAAGAGAAACGTTGGATCCAACAGCGTCTGGAATCGGCGGTAGGGCAGGCTTCTTATTCTGTTGAAGAGAAGAAGGGCTTCCTCAAACAGCTGACTGCCGCAGAAGGTCTGGAGCGCTACCTTGGGGCAAAATTCCCTGGGGCAAAACGTTTCTCACTGGAAGGCGGTGATGCGCTGGTGCCGATGCTGAACGAGATGATCCGTCATGCCGGTAAGAGCGGTACGCGCGAAGTGGTGCTGGGAATGGCGCACCGTGGCCGTCTTAACGTGCTGATCAACGTGTTGGGGAAAAAACCTCAAGACCTGTTTGACGAATTCGCTGGTAAGCATAAAGAGCATCTCGGCACCGGCGATGTGAAGTACCACATGGGCTTCTCATCAGATGTGGAAACCGAAGGCGGCATGGTTCACCTTGCGCTGGCGTTTAACCCTTCTCATCTTGAAATTGTCAGCCCGGTGGTAATGGGGTCAGTACGTGCCCGTCTTGACCGCCTGGATGAACCTGCCAGCAATAAAGTCTTGCCGATCACCATCCATGGTGATGCTGCGGTTATCGGCCAGGGCGTGGTGCAGGAAACCCTGAACATGTCTCAGGCGCGCGGTTATGAAGTGGGCGGTACCGTGCGTATCGTGATCAATAATCAGATCGGCTTTACCACATCTAACCCTAAAGATGCGCGTTCAACGCAGTACTGTACTGACATCGGAAAAATGGTGCTGGCCCCGATCTTCCACGTTAATGCGGACGATCCGGAAGCCGTTGCCTTTGTGACCCGCCTGGCGTTGGATTTCCGTAACACCTTTAAACGCGACGTGTTTATTGACCTGGTCTGTTATCGCCGTCATGGCCATAACGAAGCGGATGAGCCAAGCGCCACGCAGCCTGTCATGTACCAGAAAATCAAGAAACACCCGACGCCGCGTAAATTGTATGCTGACAAGCTGGAAGCCGAACAGGTCGCCAGCCTGGAAGATGCCACGGAAATGGTCAACCTTTACCGTGATGCGCTGGATGCCGGTGAATGTGTCGTGCCGGAATGGCGTCCAATGAGCCTGCATTCGTTCACCTGGTCACCGTATCTGAACCACGACTGGGATGAAGGCTATCCGGAATCTATCGAACTGAAGCGCTTGCAGGAACTGGCAAAACGCATCAGTACGGTACCAGAGTCAGTCGAAATGCAGTCGCGTGTCGCGAAGATTTACAACGACCGCGCAGAAATGGCTGCAGGTAATAAACCGTTTGACTGGGGCGCTGCAGAGAACCTGGCTTACGCCACGCTGGTGGATGAAGGCATTCCATGCCGTCTTTCCGGCGAGGATATGGGGCGCGGCACCTTCTTCCACCGCCACGCGGTTATCCATAATCAGGCGAATGGTTCAACCTATACCCCATTGCAGCACGTGCACAACGGTCAGGGTACCTTCAAGGTCTGGGACTCCGTCCTGTCGGAAGAAGCGGTACTGGCATTTGAATACGGCTATGCCACGGCAGAACCGCGTACCCTGACTATCTGGGAAGCGCAGTTTGGTGACTTTGCTAACGGCGCGCAGGTGGTGATTGACCAGTTCATCAGCTCCGGCGAGCAGAAATGGGGCCGTATGTGTGGCCTGGTAATGCTCCTGCCGCACGGCTACGAAGGTCAGGGCCCTGAGCACTCCTCAGCGCGTCTGGAACGTTATCTGCAGCTTTGTGCTGAACAAAACATGCAGGTTTGCGTGCCTTCGACGCCAGCGCAGGTTTACCACATGCTGCGTCGTCAGGCGCTGCGCGGTATGCGTCGTCCGCTGGTGGTCATGTCACCGAAGTCACTGTTACGTCATCCGCAGGCCGTATCTTCACTCGAAGAGCTGGCAAGTGGCACGTTCCAGCCTGCGATTGGTGAGATCGACGATCTTGATCCGAAAGGGGTCAAACGCGTCGTGCTCTGTTCCGGTAAGGTCTACTACGATCTGCTGGATAAACGTCGTAAAAACGAACAAACCGATGTCGCGATCGTGCGTATTGAGCAGTTATATCCCTTCCCGCATAAAGCGGTGCAGGATGTTCTGCAACAGTATTCTCACGTGCATGATTTTGTCTGGTGTCAGGAAGAACCCCTGAACCAGGGCGCATGGTATTGCAGCCAGCATCACTTCCGCGAAGTCGTGCCGTTTGGGGCTTCATTACGTTATGCCGGTCGCCCTGCATCCGCATCCCCGGCAGTTGGCTATATGTCCGTTCACCAGCAGCAGCAGCAAGATCTGGTTAATGACGCGCTGAACGTTGAATAATTAAGGAAAAAGAATGAGTAGCGTAGATATCGTTGTTCCTGACCTGCCTGAGTCCGTGGCTGATGCCACTGTAGCAACCTGGCACAAAAAACCTGGCGACAGCGTCAAGCGTGACGAAGTGCTGGTAGAAATTGAAACCGATAAAGTGATCCTGGAAGTCCCTGCCTCCACGGATGGCGTACTGGAAGCGATCCTGGAAGAAGAGGGCGCAACCGTCGTTTCCCGTCAGGCACTCGGTCGACTGAAAGAAGGCAACAGCGGCGGCAAAGAAACCTCTGCTAAAGCTGAAGCCAATGAGTCTACTCCGGCACAGCGTCAGAGCGCCTCCCTGGAAGAAGAAAGTAATGATGCTCTCAGCCCGGCAATTCGTCGCCTGATCGCTGAACATAACCTCGACGCGGCAGCCATCAAAGGCACCGGTGTTGGCGGTCGTCTGACCCGTGAAGATGTTGAAAAACACCTGGCGAAAGCGCCAGCTAAAGCGGCAGAGACTAAGCCGGCCCCTGCGGCGACAGCGGCCCCATCGCTGGGTAACCGCAGCGAGAAGCGTGTACCAATGACCCGCCTGCGTAAGCGCGTGGCTGAACGCTTGCTGGAAGCCAAAAACAGCACGGCGATGCTGACGACCTTTAACGAAGTTAACATGCAGCCGATCATGGCACTGCGTAAGCAGTACGGTGATGCCTTCGAGAAACGTCATGGTGTGCGTCTGGGCTTTATGTCCTTCTACATCAAAGCGGTAGTAGAAGCGCTGAAACGCTATCCGGAAGTCAACGCCTCAATTGATGGCGAAGAAGTGGTTTACCACAACTACTTTGACGTCAGTATCGCGGTTTCCACGCCACGTGGCCTGGTGACCCCGGTATTAAAAGATGTGGATGCCTTAAGCATGGCTGACATCGAGAAGAAGATTAAAGAGCTGGCGGTGAAAGGGCGTGACGGCAAGCTGACCGTTGACGAACTGACCGGTGGTAACTTCACCATCACCAACGGTGGTGTGTTCGGTTCTCTGATGTCCACTCCGATCATCAACCCACCGCAGAGTGCGATCCTGGGGATGCATGCCATCAAAGATCGCCCGATGGCGGTCAATGGTCAGGTCGTTATTCAGCCAATGATGTATCTGGCCCTCTCTTACGATCACCGTCTGATCGATGGACGCGAATCAGTAGGTTATCTGGTGGCGATTAAAGAGCTGCTGGAAGATCCAGCACGTCTGCTGCTGGATGTCTAACTCCCTGAGCACGGCGTCACGCCGTGCTCAACCCTATGAGTAGCCGCCTCTGGCAGCTAAATCTTTTCAGACCTGAATGGATAGAACATCATGAACTTACACGAATATCAGGCAAAACAGTTGTTTGCACGGTATGGTTTACCGGCACCAACCGGTTATGCCTGCACCACGCCACGCGAAGCAGAAGAAGCCGCCTCTAAGATTGGTGCCGGCCCGTGGGTAGTGAAATGTCAGGTTCATGCCGGTGGCCGCGGTAAAGCGGGCGGTGTGAAAGTGGTTAACAGCAAAGAAGAGATCCGTGCTTTTGCTGAGAACTGGCTGGGCAAGCGTCTGGTGACCTACCAGACTGACGCACATGGTCAGCCGGTTAACCAGATTCTGGTTGAGTCTGCGACTGATATTGACCAGGAGCTCTACCTGGGCGCGGTGGTTGACCGTGGCACCCGTCGTGTCGTCTTTATGGCGTCAACCGAAGGCGGCGTGGAAATTGAAAAAGTGGCGGAAGAAACCCCGCACCTGATCCACAAAATGGCGCTGGATCCCCTGACCGGGCCACAGCCTTACCAGGGCCGTGAGCTGGCGTTTAAACTGGGTCTGACCGGTAAGCAGGTTGGCCAGTTTACTAAGATCTTTATGGGTCTGGCGACGCTGTTCCTGGAGCGCGACCTGGCACTGGTTGAGATTAACCCGCTGGTGATAACCAAGCAGGGCGACCTGGTCTGCCTGGACGGTAAACTGACGGCAGATGGCAACGCACTGTTCCGCCAGCCTGAGCTGCGCGAAATGCGTGATCCAAGCCAGGAAGACTCCCGTGAAGCTCACGCTGCACAGTGGGAACTGAACTATGTGGCGCTGGAAGGGAACATCGGTTGCATGGTCAACGGTGCCGGTCTGGCGATGGGTACGATGGACATCGTGAAACTCAGCGGTGGCCAGCCAGCTAACTTCCTTGATGTTGGTGGCGGTGCGACTAAAGAACGTGTTACCGAAGCCTTTAAAATCATCCTGTCTGATGATGCGGTGAAAGCCGTATTCGTTAACATCTTCGGCGGTATCGTACGCTGCGACCTGATTGCTGACGGCATCATCGGTGCAGTAGAAGAAGTGGGCGTTAACGTGCCGGTGGTCGTGCGTCTGGAAGGGAACAATGCCGAGCTGGGTGCCAAAAAACTGGCAGACAGCGGCCTGAATATTATTGCAGCAACCAGCCTGAGCGATGCGGCGCACCGTGTTGTTGCCGCAGCGGAGGGTAAATAATGTCTATTCTGATTGATAAAAACACCAAAGTTATCTGCCAGGGCTTCACCGGTGGTCAGGGTACCTTCCACTCCGAGCAGGCTTTAGCCTACGGTACGCAGCTGGTTGGGGGCGTGACCCCAGGCAAAGGCGGAACGGAGCATCTGGGTCTGCCCGTGTTCAACACCGTGCGTGAAGCGGTAGAAGCCACCGGGGCGACAGCCTCAGTCATCTATGTACCAGCCCCGTTCTGTAAAGACGGTATTCTGGAAGCGATTGAAGCGGGTATCAAGCTGATCATCACCATCACCGAAGGTATCCCGACACTGGATATGCTGACAGTGAAAGTTAAGCTGGATGAAGCTGGCGTGCGTATGATTGGTCCAAACTGCCCGGGTGTGATTACCCCTGGCGCCTGTAAGATTGGGATCATGCCTGGCCATATTCACCAGCCAGGCCGTATCGGTATCGTTTCCCGTTCCGGTACGCTGACTTATGAAGCGGTTAAGCAGACCACTGACATCGGTTACGGTCAGTCTACCTGCGTCGGCATCGGCGGTGACCCGATCCCGGGTTCAAACTTCATCGACATCCTTAAGCTGTTCCAGGATGATCCGCAGACCGAAGCCATTGTCATGATCGGTGAAATCGGTGGCAGCGCAGAAGAAGAAGCGGCTGCGTTCATCAAAGAGTATGTAACCAAGCCAGTGGTGGGTTACATTGCGGGCGTAACTGCGCCTAAAGGCAAACGTATGGGCCACGCCGGCGCCATCATTGCGGGTGGTAAAGGCACGGCAGACGAGAAGTTCGCTGCGCTGGAAGCGGCAGGCGTGAAAACGGTGCGCAGTCTGGCTGACATCGGTGAAGCGGTGAAAGCGGTACTTCCACAGTAACGTTGTCTGTCGTTGTACGGAATGAACAATCAAGGCCACCTTCGGGTGGCCTTTTTTTTCACCGCTGTCCCACTCATTTCTGATGACAAAAATTTGCGTTAAATTATTATTAAATATCGCGGGCGTTATTTAACGTTAATTTCTTTTTTTATTGTTTATATATTTTAACCTTCATCGTGATAATACACACAAACCTTTAACAAACTGGTGTTGCTACCACAGGAGATGAGATCTAAATATTAATTTAGATCAAGAAAAGCAGAGTTATTTATTGGGTATATTACTGGCGTATTTTTGCTTTTTTAGTTTAAATTGCGCCACATCAAATTCAGGTAAAGTCCCTGTTAGATTGAAAATTGATACTCCCTGCTAAAAATAATACTGACGTCACAAAACCCCTTTAAACCTGTGTGTATAAAGGCGTATTATGAGAGTCAGGAGGTCGTTCTGAATCTTCCATACCTGTCACGGGCCATTTTTGTCACAGGGATGGGGTGCTTTTCTGTATCTCAGGAACCACTTTTCGGGGTTAAGCTTTTATTATTTATTGGGATGTCTCCAGGTAATTCTGAGTATTTAACTCGGGTATTCTTCTGTCGGAACCCACTTGCGGAGCAAGGAGTCAAAATGTTTGATATTGTCGAACTGTCGCGATTACAGTTTGCTTTGACTGCTATGTACCATTTCCTGTTTGTGCCATTAACGCTGGGTATGGCGTTTTTACTGGCTATTATGGAAACGGTTTACGTACTGTCAGGTAAACAAATCTATAAAGATATGACCAAGTTTTGGGGCAAGTTATTTGGTATTAACTTCGCTCTGGGCGTGGCCACCGGGCTGACTATGGAGTTTCAGTTCGGCACAAACTGGTCTTACTATTCGCACTATGTGGGGGATATCTTCGGTGCCCCACTGGCCATTGAAGGGTTAATGGCGTTCTTCCTGGAGTCAACCTTCGTCGGTCTGTTCTTCTTTGGCTGGGATCGCCTTGGCAAAGTGCAGCACATGGCCGTGACCTGGCTGGTGGCGCTGGGTTCCAACCTCTCCGCACTGTGGATTCTGGTCGCCAACGGCTGGATGCAAAATCCGGTTGCCTCCGAGTTTAATTTTGAAACCATGCGCATGGAGATGGTCAGCTTCTCCGAGTTGGTTCTGAACCCGGTCGCTCAGGTGAAGTTCGTGCATACCGTCGCGGCAGGGTATACCTGTGGTGCCATGTTCATTCTGGGGATCAGTGCTTATTATCTGCTGCGCGGACGTGACGTCGCCTTTGCTAAGCGTTCCTTCGCGATTGCAGCCAGCTTTGGTATGGCAGCGATCCTCTCCGTGATTGTACTGGGTGATGAGTCCGGTTACGAAATTGGTGACGTGCAGAAAACGAAACTGGCCGCGATTGAAGCCGAGTGGGAAACCCAACCAGCGCCCGCCGCCTTTACGTTGTTTGGTATCCCGGATCAGGAAGCACAGAAAAACCATTATGCTATCCAGATCCCGTGGGCGCTTGGCCTGATCGCCACCCGTTCAGTCGATAAGCAGGTCACGGGCCTGAAAGAGCTGATGGAGCAGCATGAAGTACGCATTCGTAATGGGATGAAAGCGTATGAGCTGCTGCAGGAGTTGCGTACTGGTAACAAGGATCCTGCAGTCCGTACTGCATTCAATGAAGCTAAACAAGATCTTGGCTACGGTTTACTGTTGAAACGCTACACACCGAATGTGGCCGATGCCAGCGAAGCGCAAATCCAGCAGGCAACGAAAGATTCGATCCCAAGCGTGGCTCCGCTCTATTTCTCCTTCCGCATTATGGTCGCCTGCGGTGTGCTGATGTTGTTGATCATTGGTCTGTCATTCTGGACGGTGATCCGTAACCGCATTGGCAAATGGCCACTTCTGCTGAGATGTGCTCTCTATGGCATTCCGCTGCCATGGATTGCGATTGAATCAGGTTGGTTTGTCGCTGAATACGGCCGTCAGCCCTGGGCCATTGGTGAAGTGTTGCCTACTGCAGTGGCAAACTCCTCCCTGACCGTTGGCGATCTGCTGTTCTCAATGGGGCTGATTTGTGGCCTGTATACGCTGTTCCTGGTGGCTGAAATGTATCTGATGTTCAAGTTTGCCCGCCTTGGCCCAAGCAGTCTCAAGACCGGACGCTATCACTATGAACAGTCCAGCATTGCCTCGCAGCCTGCACGTTAAGACAGGAGTCCATAAATGTTAACTTATGAAGAATTGCGTTTTATCTGGTGGCTGCTGATTGGCATTTTGCTGATCGGTTTTGCGGTCGCTGACGGTTTCGATATGGGCGTAGGAATGCTAACCCGCATTCTTGGCCGTTCTGATACCGAACGCCGTATTATGATAAACAGTATTGCTCCGCACTGGGACGGCAACCAGGTTTGGCTGATCACCGCAGGGGGGGCGCTGTTTGCGGCCTGGCCGATGGTCTACGCAGCGGCATTTTCCGGCTTTTATGTGGCGATGATTCTGGTACTTGCCTCCCTGTTCTTCCGTCCGGTCGGTTTTGACTACCGTTCCAAGATCGAAGATATGCGCTGGCGTGGCATGTGGGACTGGGGGATCTTTATTGGGAGTTTTGTACCGCCGTTAGTGATTGGTGTCGCCTTTGGTAACCTGTTACAAGGTGTGCCGTTCCATATCGATAATGATTTGCGGCTGTTCTACACCGGTAATTTCTTCCAGCTACTTAATCCCTTCGGCCTGCTGGCTGGGGTGGTCAGTCTGACAATGATCCTTACCCAGGGGGCCACCTATTTACAGATGCGTACCGTGGGAGAACTGCATTTGCGCACCCGCAAAGCGGCACAGATCTCTGCTGCGGTCATGATGGTGTGTTTCGCACTAGCCGGCGTCTGGATCGTTTATGGTATTGATGGCTATGTCGTGACATCTGCACTGGATCATAACGGGGCATCTAACCCACTGGTAAAAGAAGTGAGTCGTCAGGCGGGTGCCTGGATGCTTAACTTTAATAACGCCCCGGTTCTTTGGGCTATCCCGGCCCTGGGTGTAGTGCTTCCGCTACTGACTATTCTCTTTTCACGGATTGAGAAAGGGGCCTGGGCGTTTGTGTTCTCATCACTGACCCTGGCCTGTGTCATCCTGACGGCGGGTATTGCCATGTTCCCATTTGTGATGCCATCAAGCACGGTCCCTAATGTTAGTCTGACCATGTGGGATGCCACCTCAACGGTGCTGACACTGAAAGTCATGACCGTAGTGGCCGCCATTTTTGTGCCGATCATTCTGGCTTATACAACCTGGTGTTATTACAAAATGTTCGGTCGGCTGACCAAAGAACAGATTGAAAGTAACAGCCATTCTCTTTACTAAAGAAGGAGCGACATCATGTGGTATTTTGCCTGGATCCTCGGCACGCTGCTGGCCTGTGCCTTCGGTATCATTACCGCGCTGGCCTTAGAGCAAGCGGAAGCGTCTGCCGCGAGTAAAGAGAAACTGTAATGGGGGAGGGCATCGCTCGTCTTTATCAGCTGATGGATAAGCGCCCGTTACGGGTGCTTTCCCTGGTAGCCGCGTTGGTGCTGGCGGGATGTATGTTCTGGAACCCATCGCGCTTTGCAGCCAACAGCAGTGAGCTTGCTATCTGGCAGGGGTTGCTGCTGATGTGGGCGGTGTGTACCGGCGTGATCCACGGTGTTGGGTTCCGCCCGCGCCGCTTACGCTGGCGCGGCTTTTTCTCCCCCCTTCCGGCAATGCTGCTCCTCCTGAGTGGGGTCGGGTTTTTCTTCCTGTCATAATGCAGTGGGCCGGGTCGTCCTGGTCCGCTGTTTTCTCGTGTTTCCTTCCACACTGTTAGTGTCTTCAAACCTTTATTTAGCTGCATTTACGTCAATCGTTGTCTAACAAATGTGCTGAAATTAGTGAAGTTGTTACGGTGCAATAATTATTTTCATCAGCCTGTGGCAACCCATTCCCAATGTGTTAGGTCTTGCGTATAGTAGCAACGTTTTCCTGTACCAACGTTAGCATTACCGGGATGTAGAGTGAGTACAACGCTGTTTCGATGGCCGGTGCGTGTCTATTACGAAGATACGGATGCCGGTGGTGTGGTTTACCATGCCAGCTATGTCGCTTTTTATGAGCGGGCACGAACTGAAATGCTGCGTGAGCGCCATTTCAATCAACAGGTTCTGCTGGAACAGCAGGTTGCCTTTGTTGTGCGCCGTATCACGGTTGATTACCTTGCAGCTGCACGCCTCGACGATATGCTCGAAGTGCAATGCGAGGTTATTCGTATGACCAGAACGACCATGACATTCGCACAACGCATCGTTAATGCAGAAGGCCGTGTGCTCAATGAAGCAGAGGTCCTGATCGCCTGCATCAATCCACATCTAATGAAGCCGATAGCGCTTCCCAAGTCTATTGTCGCGGAGTTCAAGCAGTGACTGACATGAACATTCTTGATTTGTTCCTGAAGGCGAGCCTTCTGGTCAAACTTATCATGTTGATTTTGATCGGGTTTTCTATCGCCTCGTGGGCTGTGATTATTCAGCGAACCCGTATTTTGAATGCGGCCACGCGTGATGCAGATGCCTTTGAAGATAAGTTTTGGTCCGGTATCGAACTGTCTCGTCTCTATCAGGAAAGCCAGGCTCGTCGCGATGAACTGGGTGGTTCTGAGCAGATTTTTTATGCCGGGTTTAAAGAGTTTGCCCGCCTGCATCGTGCGAACAACCATGCCCCGGAAGCGGTGGTGGAGGGCGCAACCCGTGCGATGCGCATTTCCATGAATCGTGAGCTGGAAGCGCTGGAAAACCATATTCCTTTCCTTGGCACTGTCGGTTCAATCAGTCCTTATATTGGCCTGTTTGGTACAGTGTGGGGGATCATGCATGCCTTTATCGCGCTTGGCGCGGTGAAGCAGGCCACCCTGCAGATGGTGGCGCCAGGTATTGCTGAAGCACTGATTGCGACTGCTATCGGTCTGTTCGCGGCAATCCCTGCGGTTATGGCCTATAACCGCCTGACCCAGCGCGTGAACAAGCTGGAGCAGAACTACGACAACTTCATGGAAGAGTTCACGGCTATCCTGCATCGTCAGGCGTTCTCAAGCGACGTAAGCAAGTAAGTCGGAGGTTAGCATGGCCAGAAGGCGTGGTCGCGGTCGCCGCGACGTGAAGTCCGAGATCAATATTGTTCCATTACTGGACGTGCTGCTGGTGCTGCTGCTGATTTTCATGGCAACGGCGCCCATCATCACTCAGAGCGTGGAAGTTGATCTCCCGGACGCTACAGATTCTAAAACCGTCTCCAGCGATGATAATCCACCTGTGATTGTTGAAGTGGCCGGTGTCGGGCAGTACAGCCTGGTGGTCGATCACGATCGGATGGAACAGCTGCCAGCGGAACAGGTGGTGGCCGAAGCGCAGCGGCGCATTACGGCTAACCCGAAAACGGTGTTCCTGATTGGCGGAGCCAAAGAGGTTCCTTACGAGGAAATCATCAAGGCGCTGAACTTGCTGCATCAGGCAGGCGTGAAGTCTGTCGGGCTAATGACGCAGCCGATTTAATTCATTCGAACCGTTTTTGGGAACCGAGAGTGTCGAAGGCAACCGAGCAAGACGAAAAGTTAAAACGAGCAATAACCCTATCCGTTATTTTCCACATCATTCTGGTGGCGGTGCTGATATGGAGCTCGTTTGACGAAAACATCGATGCCAGTGGCGGCGGTGGCGGTAGCGATATCGATGCCGTCATGGTCGATCCAGGCGCGGTTGTGGAACAGTACAATCGTCAGCAAAATCAGCAGAGCGACAGTAAACGCGCTGAGCAGCAGCGTCAGAAGCAGGCTAAACAGCAGGCGGAAGAACTGCAGCAGAAGCAGGCGGCGGAGCAGCAACGACTGAAGCAGATCGAGAAAGAGCGTCTGCAGGCACAGGAAGAGGCCAAACAGCAGGCTGCGGAACAGGCCAGCGAACAGAAACAGGCTGCGGATACGGCGAAGCAGGCGCAGCAGGAACAGAAGCAGGCGGAAGCTGCGGCAGCAAAAGCCAAAGCCGATGCAAAAGCTCAGGCGGATGCTCAGGCGAAGTCCGCCGCTGACGCCCAGAAAAAAGCGGCAGAAGAGGCGAAAAAAGCCGCTGCTGACGCAAAGAAAGAAGCTGAAGCCGAAGCGAAAAAAGCCGCAGCTGAAGCCGCAAAAGTGAAAGCAGCGGCCGAGGCGAAAGCCAAAGCCACTGCCGATGCGAAAGCGGCTCAGGAAGCGAAAGCGCAGGCAGCGGCGGAAGCGAAAGAAAAAGCGGCAGAAGAAGCCAAAGAGAAAGCCGCAGCCGCAGCGAAAGAAAAAGCGGAAGCGGCAGCGAAAGCCAAAGCCGAAGCAGCGGCAAAAGCGAAAGCCGATGCCGCAGCGAAGAAGAAAGCAGCTGCAGAAGCCGCAAAAGAGTCGGGTGATGTTGGCGATCTGTTGGGCGATCTGACCTCCGGTAAAAATGCGCCGAAATCCGGTAATGCTGCCGGTGGTGGCGGTGCCGCAGGGCAGGGGACGCAGAAGAAGTCAGGCGCATCTGGCGCGGCAATTGACAGCTATCTTGGCCAGGTAAAAGGCGCGATTGAGAGTAAACTGTATAATGCGGATACGTACGCCGGACAGACCTGTGATATCCGTATTAAACTGGCACCGGACGGGTTTCTGACTTCAGCGATACCGGCGGGCGGCGATGCTGCGCTTTGTCAGGCTGCATTAACTGCTGCACGTACGGCGAAGATCCCGAAACCGCCAAGCCAGGACGTCTGGCAGGCTGTGAAAGAAGCGACAGTCGGGTTTAAACTGTAAGAATTCGATAATAAGCGGCATGTTGAACTATGTTATTCATGCCGTACTCTTAGGTTTCTTGATACAAGGCTAATTATCGTGGGTGCTATGCCCGGATAAGGGAGAAAGAATGAAGCAGGCATTTCGTGTAGCGCTGAGTTTTTTAATGCTGTTTGTCGCGGTAGCGCATGCAGAAGTCCGCATTGAAATTACTCAGGGTGTGAATACCGCACGTCCAATCGGCGTTGTGCCGTTTAAGTGGGATGGCCCGGGTGCAGCGCCGGAAGACATCGGTGGCATCGTTGCTGCCGACTTGCGCAACAGCGGTAAATTTAACCCAATCGATCGTTCACGCTTACCCCAGCAGCCGACCTCTGTCGCCGAAGTGCAGCCTGCTGCATGGACTGCGCTGGGTATTGATGCCGTAGTCGTAGGCCAGGTACAGCCGGGCGCTGACGGTAGCTATATGGTTTCTTACCAGCTCGTTGACACGTCCGGCAATCCGGGGGCGGTACTGGCGCAGAATCAGTTTAAAGTCACCAAACAGTGGCTGCGCTATGCAGCGCATACCGCCAGTGACGAAAGCTTTGAAAAACTGACCGGGATTAAAGGTGCATTCCGTACCCGTATCGCCTATGTAGTCCAGACCAACGGCGGCCAGTTCCCTTATGAGCTGCGCGTGTCAGATTACGATGGCTACAACCAGTTCGTGGTTCACCGTTCACCACAGCCATTGATGTCACCGGCCTGGTCTCCAGACGGCAGCAAAGTGGCTTACGTGACGTTTGAAAGCGGTAAGTCTGCTCTGGTTATCCAGACGCTGGCTAACGGTGCGATCAAACAGGTGGCTTCATTCCCACGTCACAACGGTGCACCGGCCTTTTCTCCTGATGGCAGCAAGCTGGCGTTTGCCTTATCGAAAACCGGCAGCCTGAACCTGTATGTGATGAACCTCGCTTCTGGCCAGATCAGCCAGGTGACTGACGGTCGTTATAACAGTACTGAACCGACCTGGTTCCCGGACAGCCAGAGTCTGGCCTATACCTCTGACCAGGCGGGACGTCCACAAATCTACAAAATCAGCGCCAGCGGTGGCACAGCCCAGCGTATTACCTGGGAAGGTTCTCAGAACCAGGATGCCGACGTGAGCTCTGATGGCAAATCAATGGTGATGATCAGCACCAACGGTGGCGCTCAACACGTCGCCCGACAAGATCTGGTAACGGGAGCCGTTCAACAATTAACGGACACGTTCCTGGATGAGACGCCAAGTCTCGCACCTAACGGCACAATGGTAATCTACAGCTCTACACAGGGTATGGGTTCCGTATTGCAGTTGGTTTCGACGGATGGGCGTTTCAAAGCGCGTCTTCCGGCAACCGATGGACAGGTCAAATTTCCTGCCTGGTCGCCGTATCTGTGATGCATGTGTAAATATGTATGGCAAACTATAATAGGAATTAAATAATGCAACTGAACAAAGTGCTGAAAGGCTTAATGCTGGCACTGCCAGTAATCGCAGTGGCTGCATGTAGCTCTCACAAGAACAACAACAATGACCAGACCAACGGTATGGGCATGGGTGACGGTTCTAACAGCGGCATGAACAGCGGTAACATGTCTTCTGATGAGCAGGCACGTCTGCAGATGCAGGAACTGCAGAAAAACAACATCGTCTACTTCGGCCTGGACAAGTATGACATCGCGTCTGACTTTGCTCAGATGCTGGATGCTCACGCTAACTTCCTGCGTAGCAACCCATCATACAAAGTGACTGTTGAAGGTCATGCGGATGAGCGCGGTACACCTGAGTACAACATCGCCCTGGGCGAACGTCGTGCTTCAGCAGTGAAAATGTACCTGCAGGGTAAAGGCGTTTCTGCTGACCAGATCTCTATCGTTTCTTACGGTAAAGAAAAACCAGCCGTACTGGGTCATGACGAGTCAGCGTATGCTAAAAACCGTCGTGCAGTACTGGTTTACTAAGAGAATCACATGATTAGTAGCTTCAGAACTCACCTGTTGAGTCTGTCGTTACTGGTTGGCGTAGCGGCCCCCTGGGCCGCTAATGCCCAGGCAACAATCAGTAACGTTGGCTCCGGCTCGGTCGAAGACCGTGTCACTACCCTTGAGCGTATTTCTAATGCTCAGGCGCAACTCCTCCAGCAGCTTCAGCAGCAACTTTCCGAAACGCAAAATGATATTGACTCACTTCGTGGTCAAATTCAGGAAAATAGCTATCAGCTGAATCAGGTCGTGGAACGTCAGAAAGGTCTTTATCAGCAGATTGATGCGCTGAGCAGCGGTGGTGCAAACGCCGGTGCCGCGGCAGCGTCAGGTGCCGGTGCGGCAGCTGCCGAGACGTCCTCTGATGGCAGTAATGCAGCGGCGGCACCTGCTGCTGCCGCTGCTGCTCCTACCCAGAGCGGCGATGCGAATACTGACTATAATGCCGCTGTAGCGCTGGTACTGGAGAAAAAACAGTACGATCAGGCTATCGCAGCGTTTCAGGCTTTTGTGAAGAAATACCCGGATTCAACTTATCAGCCAAATGCGAATTACTGGCTCGGTCAGTTGAATTACAACAAAGGCAAAAAAGACGATGCGGCTTACTATTTCGCTACAGTTGTCAAAAAGTATCCCAAATCGCCCAAGAGTGCTGATGCGCTGTTGAAGGTTGGGGTGATCATGCAGGAAAAAGGCGATAAAGCGAAAGCCAAAGCGGTCTATCAGCAGGTGGTGAAACTGTACCCTAACAGTGAAGCCGCAAAACAGGCTCAGAAGCGTTCAGCCGCACTGTAACTGACGACTTTTGTCCTCTTTTAGCCTGAATTGTGGTCTTACCGCGTGAAACCTAAGCAGTTGAACAACTTATCCTGAAATAGTGGTTGCGCTGGGAATTCAAATCAGTAATATATGCCGCCGTTGCCGGGGGATATGTTAAGAGACGCCAGCAGCACAAAAGT
>NZ_BCTN01000023.1 GCF_001571305.1 Erwinia persicina NBRC 102418
AAAGAGCAGGACGTGATTTTCAGGCGAAAGAACGATCAATCGAGATGATGGACGAGTGCGCACAAAGTCCCCCTTAAGTAAGGTTAAACCCTAATTATTGAATTTATGTAAACATAAGCGGCATTGTTACTTCCCTGATTTAAAAATGATTTTTCTCAGCTTTAATTGCGTTCAACGTCACCTTCTCGCTCGAAGCTGACATTAGCCTGGCGTCAGTCCGTTTTGTGCCAACAGCGGACAGTGCTAATTTCTTACCATGTTGATGCGCGAAGGAGTTGGTCATCATGACCTTGTTCTTATGTTAAATTTGGGTGGCATGCTTACAGTAAAAGGATAAGTATGAGAATCGAGATCTGCGAGGTTTCGGATATTCCCGATCTAGCGAAGGTTTTTGTCGAAATGGAATCTTATTATTTCGGTAATGAGGCTGCCAGCTATGAAGATATGCTTTCTTATCTGACCCACAGGGTTTTTTCCATCTATTCCGGGGTAAGCGTCCTGGGGGAATGGAAAAACGGAGTCCTCGTCGGATTTGCCACGTTCACACTGATGTACCCTGCGCCAAAGTGCTCCGGTCAGGCATATATGAAAGATCTCTTTACCTCATCGGCGGTGAGAGGTCAGGGAGTTGGTAAATCACTTATGCGATTTATTGCGGCTTTCGCCGTTGAACATGGATGCACGCGATTTGACTGGACTGCTGAAACTACCAACCCGAAAGCTGCCGAATTTTACTTGTCCCTTGGGGCTTCCCTCATCAAAGAAAAGCAGTATTTCCGATTGGATCATCAGCGTTTAGCTGCGTTTGCTATGCAGGATGCACATTCCTGAAGCCTATCCCTGCTGCCATGAGTGAGAGTCTGCTGTTCGCTAAGAGCGGACATTGATCTATGCATCAGTCCGCTTTGTGCCAGAAGCGGACGTTGTATCTTTGCACGCTGCGATAACTTTTTGATAATTTTGCAAACGCATTAAAAAGACAATTATCAGAGTGGCCTCTTAAGTGTTCTTATGCAGATTGCGGTAGCCTCCTGGCGTTCTTCCGGTATGACGTTTGAATGCCAGCGAAAAAGAGGGAACAGATTTATATCCGGTTAATCTTGCTATCTCACTAATACTTAAGTGATGTTTCCTGAGTTCAGCGCATGCCAGCTCCATTCGCCATGACGTCAGATAATTCCCGGGCGTTGAACCGGTAAGCTGGTGAAACCGACTAGCGAACGCACTGCGGGACATGGCTGATTTAGCAGACAGACTTGCCAGCGTCCAGTCTGCAGATGGAGAAGAATGTATCAGTGACAGTGCGGTTCCTATTTTCCTGTCACCGAGCGCTTTCAGCCAGGATGTCCCTTTCTGATTACCCTCTAAGTATTCCCTCAGCATCTGCACCAGAACAAGTATTGCCATGCTACTGGCCACAATGTCGTGTCCGGGACGAAGCGCTGATGTTTCATGCGAAAGCAAAGTGATAAGGGCGGTGAGTGCAGGAGAAGAACTTTCCTCTCGTCGTGAAACCAGAACCGGAGGCAGATGTTTTAAAAGCAGCGGGCTGGAAGCCTCCTCAAATACGAATCTTCCCCCAATCCCCTCACTGATAAGTTCTCCCTGGCCGTAGCGGACCACGCCATCCGCTTCACGGTGAGAAGAGAATATCTGCCGTCCGTCACTCACCATCAATGCCGGACTTGAGCCACAGCAGTAAGCGTCACCCGAGGTCAGAAGATAGAAGTCCCCTTTTTCAAGCAGCAGAGGCTGCATTCCGACCATCCAGAGCCAGAAGTTCCCCTCAAGCACAGTGCCGAACTTAATGTGTTTATAAGAGGGAAACCGCATTGCCCAGGGGCCACGTGCTTCCATACGGGCCGTAAGAATGGCCTCTACCTTCAGGAGTGAAAGAATATCAGACAGCGGATCCATAACATCCTGGACGAATGAATAATAAAAAAGGGATTTCTATAATAAAAGAAAGCTTTTATCTGCGTCATTATCATTTGGAGCTTAACGGAGAAAACCAAATGAAATACGCAGAACTGGGTAAAACAGGGGTTTATGTTTCACGCATTTGTCTCGGGACGATGACATTTGGCGGGGCGGATAATGCCGCCGGTAATGCCATCGGCCGTCTGACGGGCAAAGAGGCGGATAGTATCGTTGGTGAGGCGCTGGACGCCGGCATCAATTTTATTGATACCGCCGATGTCTATGGTTCGGGGGGCTCTGAAAGCGTGCTGGGCGAAGTGCTGGCGCAGCGCCGCGGTCAGGTTTTCCTTGCAACAAAAGCGCACAGCAGAATGAATGCGGGCCCAAATGATGCAGGCCAGTCGCGCTATCACTTGATGCAGGCGCTTGAAGCCAGCCTGCGGCGGCTTAAAACCGATCACATTGACTTATATCAGGTTCACAACTTTGATGCTGCAACGCCGCCTGAAGAGGTTTTACGGACACTGGATGATATGGTGCGACAGGGTAAGGTCAGGTATATCGGCTGTTCGAATTATGCGGGCTGGCAGCTTGCCAAAGCCCTGGGTGTCTCGGCTGAACATAAGCTTGAGAAATTTGTCAGCGTACAGTCTTTTTATTCGCTGGCCTGCCGCGACATTGAGCATGAACTCCTGCCGGCAATCAAGGACAGCCACAGCGGACTTCTGTGCTGGAGTCCACTGGCAGGCGGGCTGCTTTCAGGCAAGTTTGATCGCAGCGGCAATCATGACGCTTCGGGCAGGCGCGCGAAGATCGAATTTCCACCCGTCGACAAGAACCAGGCATGGGATATCGTGGATGTGCTCAGAGCAGTTTCTGAAAAACACAACACCACACCAGCCTGCATTGCGCTCGCCTGGCTGCTTTCGTCACCGCAGGTGACCAGCGTTATAGCGGGCGTGCGTAATGTGGAGCAACTCAGGGGCAACCTCTGCGCACTGTCTGTTGAGCTCAGTGAAGAAGAAAAAGGAATGCTCGATGAGGTCAGTCATCCAGGGATTCGTTATCCGGGCTGGATACAGTCATATAATGCCGCGAGTCGTTTCCCTGCGGGCTTTACCGATACCGGACCCAGTTGGGTGCTGGGCGAGTCACCCGTCTGAAATAAAATATATATGGGATGTCCGGTTCGTATTTAGGCCGAAAAGGGCTGGTACAAAATAAATGCCAGTAGAAGCTGAATATCTCAGTGTCAAAGATCCGCTGCTCGCTCGAAGCAGCCTGATGGGCTTCACCTACAGCAGTTTGGTGCCAAAAGCGGACGTTGCTTGCATCATGGAATGTTAGTTTACCGAGAGCAGGCCAGCGCCTCTATGCAGCTAACCCCGCCTCTAATGATTTGCTGCATATCGCCATTTTTAAATTTGAAGTCTGATTGATGAAACTGCGTAGTAAGAGATTTGACTGAATGGCCGGATGGCGCGAGTGCAGAACAGCGCCCCAGGGGGAAGGTGTAACGCGCCGTCCGGCACGAGAGGAATTATGAAGGCCATCCGCAATAGAAACAACTATAAAGAGGAACGCGTTGCAGGTTGCATTACGGATGTTATGAGCGTAGCTCATATGGGCAATTGGAGAGTAATGCCAAATATTTCAACAGGCGTTCAATTAGTCCACCGAGCCTTTAATTGCAACAGTATAACTTTATCATGGTTTTAAATGAGATAAGCCATCCCTCAAGATGGCTTATCAAATGCAAATACAGAAGAAGTTTTGTAAAAATGTTGCCGCATTAAATGGCACACAACTAAAGTATTTGAACCACTTATACAGCGTTTGTGCGGAACACGCTGACAGCATCCCTCAGGCTTGCGGCCCGGCTTGCAAGTTCATCAGCAGATGATGCAGACTCTTCAACCAGTACGGCATTCTGCTGCGTAACCTGATCCATCTGTGTCACCGCAATATTTATCTGAGATATGCCCGCACTCTGTTCTTCAGAAGAAGATGAAATCTCTCTGACTAATTGAGATGTCTGCTCAATAGCTTCCACGCTTTGCTTAACTTTTTCACCGGCATCCAGGGCCATCGAAATTCCCTGTTCGGCATGCTCAACTGACTGCTCAATCAGTCCTTTGATCTCCTTCGCCGCTCCAGCCGATCGCTGTGCGAGTGCCCTGACTTCAGATGCAACAACAGCAAAGCCCTTGCCGTGCTCACCTGCCCGGGCAGCTTCAACGGCTGCGTTTAAAGCAAGAATATTAGTCTGAAACGCTATCCCGTCAATAACGGAGATGATTTCTTTAATCTGCCCCGCACTGTTGCTTATTTTTTCCATTGAAGCCAGCACTGACTCCATCGCCTCACCACCTCTTAAGGCCGCACTGGTAGCGGAGTTGGCCATTTCAGCAGCATGGCGCGTGTTATCTGCATTATTGCCGATAATTGACGATAACTGCTCCATACTGGCCGCAGTCTCAGCCAGAGAGGCTGCCTGTTGTTCAGTTCGCGCAGAAAGATCACCATTTCCGCGAGCAATTTCTTCAGATGAGGTAGCGATAGTGACAGCGTTGCTTTTGATGTTTTCAACCGTAAGTGTAAGTCGCTGACTCATTTGCAGTAATGCCTTGAGCAGTCCGGCAGTTTCATTACGTCCTGTCACCGTAAATGTTGACGTAAGGTCACCACCTGCGACTTCAAGCGCCAGCTTTGATGCTGCACTGACAGGTCTGGTAACGGAGCGAATGATAACCAGAGCGAAAATTACTGCCAACAGGACGATAAAAACAAGAACTGTCAGTAGTGCATATTGTGCATACCGGTGTTCCTTAATCTGCGCATTCAGCATTTCATTCAGCTCATTACCTCCACCAATGGCGTAGTCGCTGAATTTGTTAATAGCGTGCGTAAAGAGCGCTGCATAGTTTTTCGGGTTTTGATTCGTCATGCTCCGGTTAAGAAAAATCGCCTCAGCGGTTTTGAGAGCACTGTTTGCCTCCTGAACGGCTGCATCTGCATCTGCACTGAACTTTTGCTTAAGTGTGTTATCAGATAAAAATAGTTTTTCAGAATCCTGAACAAATAAATTCAGGTTATACGAACCATTACTGATTAAAGACTCCATACGGACAGAGTCTGCTTCACTTATGCTTTCATTTCGGGCAAGAAGGGAAGTGCCGAATGCACGTATTTTCCCAAGGCTTTCGGTCAATTCAGGCAATGATGAAAAATTACTCGTAATTAAACGGTACGTGTTGATATCTGAATCGAGAGAAAGGCCGTAAAAATCCAGCACATCACGGTTCGCGTTCAAAAGGTTGCGAATGAGGAGGGCATGCGCATCAAGACTGGCTGTTAGAGTCAGTTGTGAAGAATCGATTCTCTGCTGTAGCTGGCTCCACTGTGTGCGCACATCATTAATTTTGCTGATTATGGCAGCGCTGCCTTCTGTCTTGGCCATATCTTTAGTAATAACGTCAGTAATGTTTTCAATTTCATCTCTGACCTGAGCGCGGGACGGTGTTGCTGGATTTTTAGTTGCAATGGCAATGGCGGTTTCTGCACGATGGCGCTGTATCAAATTGAGTAGGGCTAAAATCTTATTTTCTACGGGTACACCTGTTACCTCCCTTTGCTTATCCTGAATGTATTTATTACCTTCGGAAACAAAAAGCATGGTAGGAACTGAGAACAGGACAAGGGAAAACAGGCCCAGAATGGCAAATTTGGCGGTAAGACTTATATTGTTAAGAATCTTATTCATTTATAATTCCTGGTGAATTAATTCGTTATAGTGACAATTACAAAAGATACCTTTGCAAAGCACCTTAACCTTTTTATCGGTTATTTCTTCATTAACTTTATACCGCATTGTTGATTTACTGCTTTACGGAATAAACCTTTAGTAACGCTAAACAAAGCACTTAAGCTAAATAATCATTATTTCTCGGGATGAAGTTATGTTCGCAGCGGCATTAGTCATTGCTGGATTTTAATCTGAGAATTTTTACTGAGATTTGAATGAGTCGGCTGAACTAAATGCGGATCGCGCACATGTATTATGAACATGTCGCCGAAGGACGTTGTCTCGGGGAGGTAAGGTGAAGCAAAACTATCTGACCTGGCAGGCGCTTTGATCGCTGCGAGTGACCTGCTCCCCGTTGATTCACTCATAACGCTGTTAGCAATGTCCGCTTCTCGCTCAAAGCAGCCCCTCTCTAATTGATTGTGCTAAATCAACAAAACCTATCAGCTAAAGTCTGAGCTGATGCACCTTCATGCAAGTGTCAACACGGTCAATATGCGACGCTTACCCATTGTCCAGTCAGACGGCTCGCATATTTCCGGTTTTTCACGGGCAAGCCACAGGCCACAGCGGAGAATGAAACTGTACTGCGTTTCTCTGGAGCGGGGCGGAGTACCGACGTTTCCCGCCACTTCCGGCACCACCGGGCCCAGTCAGGCGCGATACCTTCTGTTGGCTTTTCATGCCATTCCTGATAGTTACGCATTCTCAGAGGACTTTTTATAATTCCCATAGCAGCCAGTGCATAGGATATTTTTCCTGTCACTCTTGCGATCCCCCGGTCGTGGCAGTTCTGCCCCCGCCACAGCAGGTCTGCCGTGAACGTTTCAAGACGCGGATCGTTGTTCATCAGCATCAGAACACCCAGCATATCTGACAGGTTGTGTTTCTGATTCTGCCCGGCATATCCCAGTGAGATCAGAACGTCTGTCAGCCGGTCAAGTTCATGACTGACAATACTCCGGCCGTAGATGGCACTGGCATACAGCGACGGTGCGCCATGCACTGGCAGGCTCAGCGCAGAGGGAAACGGGCCGAGATGAAAGGCAAAGGCGACAAGCAAAGGCCTGCCGGAACTGTGCTGCTGACAGAGCGCTAACCACCTTTCCTGCGTCCACAGCCAGCAGGGTTGCCCCGCCCGGTGCGTTTCTGCCAGAACGGCAAGGATGATAATTCTGACCAGCCTGGCACTGATACTGCTGCGCGAGGCTATGTCCTGCAGAGGCAACAGTAAAAAAGGCAGAGAACCGGGCCGATCGAGCGCAGCTGACCGCCGGCAGCATGTACGTATCGCGTCTCTTTCCTCAGGGCTTAACGCCTCACCCAGCTGATAGTCTGTGCTTTTAAAAGGCACATAAGTGACTCTGGACGTTTTTTTTCATTCATCAGTAAGGTTCTCCTGAAAAATAAGTCTGGGGTTCTACGCCGGAACCCCAGATTTTTCCGGCTGCCAAAACTATACCGAGGTTTTATACTCCGCTTGGGTAACAAATTTACAAATTTTACTGATGATGGCAGGTTCAGGCTTAAGTATTGCGCCTACATGATCTCCAGTTGCCGAAATGAACGCGTATTTTTTTGCTTCGGCCCAGAAATTCAGTTGTCGGTAGTAAACATCTTCCAATCCGGCCCAAAATAATTTAGGAATGTTGATCTGAGTAAGTCGCTCCGAATCATAAAAACCATCGTACGAACTGATTGCATTGAAATATGCACGTACTGCTGGTTCTGTATCAGATGTAATCCAGTCAGTTAATTCAGGAGCAGTAATTTTTGCGTACGCAAAAAAGGTATCAAAATCCAGTTTTCCGTTTGGACCTTCAGGAAGGCCATTTTCAACATCCCATCCACCAATAACCAGTGAAGACAGGATGTTCGGATGGTATTTTACTAATCCTGCAGCCAGCCAGGCCCCCGAAGAATAACCTACTATATGCGCTTGGTTGCATCCTAATGCATTGATTAATAATCTTATGTTTGATGCCTGCTTTTCCTGCTCATAAAGACCAGCTTCAGCTGGCTTATCACTCATTCCATGCCCCAACATATCAGGATATGCTACACAAAATTTGTGGCTAAGAGCCTCAACTAACCCATTAGTGAGCCATGAGTTTCCATCCATCAGCAAGCCATGTAAGAGTACTACAAGAGGACCATTCCCTTTTGTTCGATAATATAAATGACCATTTTTTCCATTCGTATTCATATAATACCTTTAATAATAAAATTTAATTAACTGGTCTAGCTCCGGTTGAGAAGTTTTATTCCGTCAGAACGCAGTTGACCATCAGGGGATATATGTCTGTACAGCGTTTGCCGGGTTATCCCCAACTCCTGACATAAAGTACTGACTTTTGTCTCGGGCCTCCCCATTGATGCCATTGCCAGTCGCAATTTTATGGGGGTCATTTTGTAAGGCCGCCCGCCTTGCCTCCCACGGGCTCTTGCCGACGCCAGTCCTGCAGTAGTTCGTTCGGCAATCAGTTCGCGCTCAAACTCGGCCAGTGCGGCAAATATACCAAAGACGAGCTTGCCAGCAGCAGTCGTGGTGTCAATGGGCTCCGTTTGGGAAACGGAAAATATTGTACTATAAGGGCTTCCCCGGCATGTCAAAGCCGGTATTTATGGTTTCTGTCTGCTCTTCAGTAAAAATAAAGGGGAGAGACTGCGGTACTATAAACGGCCATGATGAATCGTCACCGATTCGGGCCCTGATGAAAGACGCGCGTGAGGTTCTTGTTCGTTAAGCGGATACGTATATCCTGTACAATAGCCAGATAGGCCTCACGGGGTCTAACCCTTTATCATCAACGAATTGCAGGTCAGATGGTTATACTGCTTCGGGCTTTAGTTGGCTGAGTACAGCCGGAAATCATCACCGTAATGTAGTGATGCCCAACATAGCCGCGCGTTTTTGGCGGCGATGGCCACAACAGCCCGCCAGTACCCTCTGCGCTCAACCAACATACAAACCCAACGGCTGAATGAGTCAGTCCTTTTCCCGGCGCCAATAAGCACTGAACGAGCCTCCTGAACCAGAAGCGTTCGCAGATACGAATCACCGGCTTTTGTGATCCTGCCGAGTTTCGACTTTCCGCCGCTGCTGTATTGTGATGGCGTCAGCCCCAGCCAGGCTGCCAGTTGACGTCCATTTTTAAAATCATGTGCATTACCGATACTGGCCACCAGTGCACAGGCCGTTGTGGGACCAACGCCCTTTAGCTCCATCAGCCGCTGACTGCGATGATCTGTTTTGGCTATGCGGGATAAAATTCGGTCGTATTCAGTGATGTTAGCTTCAATGCGATCAACGTGTACCATCAAATCATCAATACATTGCTGAACCTGAAGCGGTAAAGAGCTCTTCTGCACAGAAACCATGTGGCGCAGGGCATCAGCACTTTGTGGCGCGATGAAACCGAATTCAGATATCAATCCTCGCAGACGATTATACGTTGCTGTTTTCTCTTCGATAAAACCCTGACGGGTACGATGTAAACACTGCATGGCCTGCTGGCTTTCGTCTTTCACTGGTAAGAACCGCATATGCGGACGACGAACAGCTTCACAGATAGCCTGAGCATCAGCTGCATACTCCTCTACGTTTCGACCGGTTGATCACGTTAATACTACCCGGCCTTACTGGCAATCAGAACAATTAGCGAGCTATGCTCATGATGACGCGTCGGTATATTTCCGGGGCGAGAAGATAAAAGGAGTTAATCCGGGAAATTTCCAGGTTATTTTTCCATTTGGAGAGGATGATAAATGGCATATTTACAACGTCTTCAAAAGTAACGGCTCAACCTTTGTCGGTGGCTATAATGTTGGTGATTTAGAACTAAGTAAATTTCATCTTCTTTCTGTTGTCTCCTGTCCGGAGCATGGACTCACAAGATGCACGGGATTTAGCGCTCCAGATGCCTTTTTCCGTGCGGGAAACTGGGGCAGCGGAGTGACAGGTTACATCGGGAATGATGTCATCCTTTTACAGCCCGAAGTGATAAGTCGCTTCTCCAATATGGCTTCACCAGACATGTTTATGTTTGCGTCATCCCAGCGTATTTATCTTTATACTCACAGTAAATTTTACGAAGTGGTTGAAGGTGAGGCAGGTTTACAAAAGAAACTTGTTGATATGGATAAACAGTATTTCGAGCACAATCCATGATTATCTGGCAGGTGGAGTGTGAGTCCATGCTGTCATGTGAACCTTATGCATTCAACATTCAGATGAGTCTGTAATTAAAACTGCGCACACGGGGGGCGGAAGACATCGGAATTCCGACACCCTGGACTCACCTGTTTCCATATGTCTGGCCGAAAATGAGACCATTAGTTCCTTTCTTTAACGGTCCATCTGTCTCGATACTGATTGATACCATATGCATCAATCCCAGTAAACCAGATAAGCAAGTGCGGCAGCTGAACAGAAAACGTAGGGGCTTAAAAGCAAAACATCTGAATAAGGCGTTTCACATATCCTGATAACAGGCCATGCCAGTACAACCAGCCACATGAAGAGCGCAGAGCACACGATAAAAAAGCTCCCCTTCAGGGCAGCGTCAGGATAAAATCGCTTTGAAATCATCGCTAATGGCATGCCGATTATTAAAGAACCCATCGTGGTGCCAATAATACTCATCATAACGATGAAAAAATAAGTAAAAATGAGACCCACTACGGGTGTACTGCTTTTTCCCCAGGAAAGATAGGTTAAAACCAGTAATGAACCCACGACACTACTAAATATTGCTGATATCACAGATACTCTAATCCGGTTGTCGTCAATAATGTTCGTCATAATTTTCTCAGTGTCTGAGCAGTTATATTGATGCAGCGTATCCGCTTAAATTTTCGGCACGAGGCTTGATAGCAAAACAGGCTTCCGGCACAGCGTCCTCGTGTCGACCTGTGACGGGCGTCCGGGCAATAAGGACATTAAGGCCACCTTTCAGGATATTTTAGCGCCAGGGCATTGAGCGTCTCGCATCCTTAAGGCTGAATCGCCTTACCCTTCTGATCAAGCAGATGATGAAATAACAATCCCCATCCTTTTGAGAATTTTTAAACCAGCCTCTTGCGGGATTTTAATAGAAGAAATCTTATTAATATCGTGATTGATATCCAGGCCATCTGTCATTGAAAAATTGCAGTGAGATAAGTCAGAGAACCTGAACTCTGTGTTAGTGAACTCCGATCCGGTAAAATCAGACTTACGGAGGTCTGCTTCTTCAAATAAACAATCCCTGAATTTAGTTGAGAGGAATTTCGATTTCTGTAATCGCAACCCGATAAAGTCAATGAACCTGAGATCACAGTTTTCCAGAGAAAATGTACACGGGAACATAATGCCAGATGCATTAACGCCCTGCAACAAACAACTTTCGAACTCACAATCAATGACTTTACAAAAATCAAAATTTAAAGATTTAAGTGAGCAATTCAGGAATCTACACTTTTCAAACTCGCAGTCACGGAAGTTAGCCATGTCCATCTGGATGCGTTCAAATACGCAATTGTAGTAGCTGACGCCTGAAATATTGGCTGCGCCAGGCCGACGGTTTGTTATTTTTTTATCATGAATGTCCATCAATTAACTCCACCCATAATGACTTTGATAAAAGCCTTTTCTGGCGTAGTTTCTTTATTTGAATGAATGAAATTATCCATATCATCATAGCGCTGAATACCTTTTTTAGACAACATATAGAAAGGAATAGTTCCTCTGGTAAGTTCATCAAACATGTGGGTTGAGAAAAAGACAGTCTTACCCGAAGCAGTGATTTTATTAATCAGATCCCAAAGCATCATTCTGTATTGAATGTCAATACCAACTGTGGGTTCATCCAGCAAAAAGAAACGGGCATTGGTACACAGAGTTAACATCAGGGATATTATAAGCCATCTCTTTTCGCCATAACTGATCGTATAGGTTCTTTTATGTCTTATTTTTTCGTATCGTATGAAAAAATCTTCATTCCAGTTCTTTTCGAGTTCTGCCCACGCCTGCTTTTTAGTTAATTTATTAAAACAGCAAACCAGCTCAAAAACCTCCTCGTTCCTGAGCGTTCCTGAAAGGTTTATCACCTGAGGCAGGCTTACCATCTCATCACCAGAGAAGTAACGTTCGACAGTTCCTTCATAATTGCCTATCCCGCCTTTAATGATATTAAAAAGGGTGGTTTTCCCGGCTCCGTTTTCACCAAGAAGGCCGATTAAACCGCCCTGCTCTATTTCAAGTGACATGTTATTGAATACAGGAAAATTGCCTTTGTACGAAAAGCTGAGAGAGTTTATTTTGAGAAGTGGCATGGTCATTGAGAACTCCACACTGGTTCTGTTTTGAAAGTCATAGCTGAAAATAAGCTCAGGATAAACATCAGACTATAGACCAGAATGGTAATGAAAGATACGGTATTTCCAGCATGGAGAAGCGTGGAGTATATGGCAATCGGATTTATGAGATTTACCCAGTAAACGAGACCGGAATTATATTTTAAAGATACGATACCCAGAACCATACACACCGTTATCAATACGGAATAGATTGTGCTGGCAGTCTGAAAAGTTACACGAAAGGATGCCATAAACGTCAGTGAAGCCATCATTACAATATTTATGCATATCGTTTTTAAAATCAGAATGCCCGTCTGGTAACCCGGAAATGTCTGAAAACCAATAAATACGACAGCAATAAAAAAAATCACGTACAGAACTGACATGATAAGGGAAGCCGTCAGCTGGGATCGAATAAACAATAACCTCCCCTCCATACTGTGTACAAATGTGGCAATAAAACCACTTTCTCGTCTTCCTGTCAGGTACAGACAGTAATTAAAGAGTACGACAGAAAATGAAATGTATCCCACGAACCACGATATCTGGTGCTCAAGCCATAATGCATCACCGAAATGCTCTTCAATTTCATTAAAGTGCAGAAAAAAGAACAATACACAGGGAGACATAATAGTCCACATAATGCTTAAGGGCGACCTGATTTGTTCCATTAAAAAAATAAATGTCATTTTTAATGTTGCCACAATATATCCTTATGGAAAGGGAACCATTTTAAACTCTCTGTGTTTTATACCGTTCCCTGCCCTGTAGAGTTTATTATTGATGTTTATTGCCCCTGAGCCGTTCATGTGAAGAAAAAAATCAGGGCTTACTACTTTTGTATACCAGAAGAGATTTTCGCTAGCCCTCTCTCTTGCATAGTAAACAAAGATATTATCAGATATTTTTTCCAGATAGCTCAGCAAGTCATTATCTGAAGGAGGGTTTTCAAGGGAAAGTACGACATCAGATTGACGAAATAGGGTGTTTTCGCACAAATCTGTAAACGACTCATATTTATTGCATGACAAAAAATGGCGCTGATAGTCATCGATGATATCCTCATCGGTATAACCACCAATCAGGAAATTGTGCATACATATATATGATTGCCAGAGTTCCGTTACAGATTTACATAGTGCTTTTTCCATACTATTTGCATAAGAAAGTCCCGTACTGTATTTTATCTGACTGTCTTCATTTGTTGTACCATAAAGGGTCAATACTGCATGCCCCGGCGCCCCCGGGAGGGTGATATCGAAAATTCTGATTTCACCCTCGGATCTGAGAGCTGACATAATCTCATCTATATAATTGATCCCTGTTATAATTTCTCCTGAAATTTCAGTGTTTGCCTGGCCCTGCAACCAGTAAAGCAACAACGACTGTCTTTCCATAAACTCGCACAGGGCACCGTCCATCGCATCGTTTAAATTGCCATGAAAGCTGCATCCACAGGTATCCCTGTCAGGGTAAATTGTCAAATCTGAAGCAGCCGTTATATTGTCAAGAGCGATAATTACCGCTGGAATTTCTTGCTTCTCCAGGCTAAACAGGTTGAAGGCGCGAGTTGTCTTGAATTGGTGGGTTCTGACCACATCTTCTGCCAGTGAGGAAGTCTGAACGAACGCTCGTGTAAAAGCATCTGCGGCGTGCGGAGACATCATGTCATATAAAGTCTTTTCACCGTTCGCGACTATTTCATTAAAAAAATGGCGGCGTTCAAAGTATTCACCTATTGCACCCTGAATTGACTTCATGGTTTCGCCGGCAGCACTGGTTGGCGTAATTCGTTCATAATCCCATACCTGAGAAAAGGTAGGCATATTTCGGTTCAGCTTAGGACTCATTACCATTGTGGCTGGCCATGCGGACATCAGGTTACTGTACACATTAATCATCAATGACATCTCCAAAAAACTGAACAATCACTGGCGTGGCTGTCCTCTGATCCAGGTTCATGGTTTTGGCTACGTATGAATCAGTAAATCCTGCCCATACCCGGTTTTTAAGTCCAATTTTATCGCCAATCAATCCTGCGTTCTGATACATCGAACCCGCTTCCATTAAGGCCATCCTGTAACCTCTGTACCGATATTTAAACAAGGCTTTTTCATAAATGATGCAATAGACAAGGGCAAAATGGGGTCTGCCGAGACGCTCTGCATCTCCACCGGACAGGCTCCGGTAGAGCTCCTGAGTATCACACTCAGCGACCGGCTCTAATGCTCTGCTTAATGGCAGGTAGTGATAAACGTTGGTATCAGTCCGCCAGTTTTCCATGTTTTCTGACAGACGGCATAAAAATACCTCGACCGGATACTGAGCTCCTCCTGAAGGATAAGGGCGCCTTACAGAGGTTATATCAGGTGAGCTGAACGCATTAACAAGCAGCTTTTCAATAATATGAAAAGAATGTTTATTTCTGTCCGAAAAGCCGATTCCGGATGGACATCTCTCATGGCCAAAATGAAGAGCGGGTGAAATATTCACCGCTGAACTGAAACCCGGTCTGAAAAGGACTTCTCTATTTTCAAATTTATCAAGGTGGGCCAGCGGTACTGCAGAAACAAAAGTTCGTTCAGAGAATTCGGGGAGAGAAGCAAAGTTCCCTCTGACATGAAAATCCTTAACAATATCCAGAACTTCTGGATCAGTGTAATGAGTTACTTCTACCAAAGAAAGTTCATGTTTTTTCATTTTACCTCTCCACGCAACCACAAGCCTGCCAGTGAATAACCGGCTCTTTACTCAGAACGCAGGTGATCAGATCTACGCTAACAGAGGCCATGAAGGTATCGACATGAGTTTTCACGAGAGAGGTGCCAACCAGCTCCTGAAGACGCCGCTTTATCAAATGCTGGCTGAACCCTCTTTCTGACTCACTTAACGCCAGAGCTGGCAATGACATTTGGTTATTTTTAAGCAACTGAAGCAGGTTTGCCCAAGACATTTCATTGCGCCTGAAACTTTTTTCTTCCCTGTTTAGCCATCTTTCTATATGGCAGAAATGACAGGGAGTACCGAGAGCTGGTGAATACACCCCATCCATCCTGAATGATTCTTTAAGGTAGTAGCTTTGGATGAAAGAAATACCATGATTATTTTCAAATTTCGTATAAACATCCCGGATAATTTCCGGGTTATAATTTTCAAAGTGCAACCAGATTAACGTCGGGGAAAATAAATCAAAATCAAGTTGTTTTACATCCGTGACGCGCGCAAGTGATATACCATCAGCTTTCCACTGCTCCTGTGCTTCCCGGAAGAGGTGCGGAACATCACTTATTAAAACTACATGTTCCCAGAGAGCCGATGATGTCGTTTTATTCATTACACCCGTTGTAACAAGAAACTCTTTCGCATTTTCTTTATCAATAGCCTCACTATCACATAGTTCGTCCAGGTAGGATTCTGAAATTATCCCCCTCTGTGTTTGCAGGTTTTCGAGGATCTTCTTCATTCCATCATGGGCAATGTCCACTGAAGAAATGTAGGTGATAAGCAGGGTTTTTGTCTTTCTGGAAATTATCTCAAATGGCAGAATATTCAGCATATTAATCCCTTTTGAATATCAGGGGGCACCATGCCCCCTGATCGGTCAGTTCAGCGTGTCAGATATGCGAACCACTCCCACCGCTGCCACCATTTCCTCCACTGCAACCGTTGCTGCAACCGCCACAGCCGCCGCCCTGGCCGCCACTGCTTCCGCCGCCGCCACCGCCTCCACCGCCGCCACCCCCACCAATACCAATTCCTAACGGGGACTGTCGGGAAAGCTTGAGGGCATCTACGGACAGAACTACACCAAATTCAGTCGTGTTTAATTCCATAAGAACTCCTTTATAAGGAAAATTAATACTTATGACATCTGAATCGTGTTGGCCAACAGTAGTTTCTTGCCGTAATTTACCTTGATTGACAATCATAATTTATACTGCAGTAATTCATTTTTTAATTAATTTCTTATAAATCAGAATGTTATATGAATTACTATTATTTTATCTAACACAAATTTACACTAAATTTACAATTGAGGGTGTTTATGGTTAGAATCTCAGACCATTTAATTCATCATAAAAAATTCTTAATTATTTTAAAATTTCTTCTTTTTTTGAATCGCTGACCTCTGTGATGAAGATAAGAACCGGGTATGGCGCAGGCGTAACCCTGAGCGGCAGGCTGACGTCAGAGCAAACGGAGCAGGGACGGAGGGCTATGAAAATATGGCCTTTATGATGGGTAATCTTTCCGGGAGTTCAGCACAGGTTACTGAAAGTATCCGCGTCATCGAGGGCACCGCGTTTCAGCCCCTTATTCTGGCGCTGAATGCCCCCAGAGGGGCCGCCCGGGCAGCAGTCGCGGGCGAGTTGCATAATCCTGCACAACGCAGTTCGGTCGATGCAGGGGCGATAAAGGAATTATCCATGAGGGGGCCGGCTTTGTTAGCGAGGGAACCACTTCAGCTACTATTGCCGTTAACGTGATTGAAAAAAATTTGTTCCGACATCCCGGGTTTCAGTCGTTATGAGCGACATTTCACTGGCCTCAGGTGAACATACCCAGGGGATCATGCAGGACCAGTCAGCATCAGGCTTCTTCAGGTGCAATTGTGGCAATTATCTGAGTATCAACGTGGGAAATTTGCTGAATATGCCAGTAGCAAGGTCTTGCCTGGATCGTTAGAATCAGCTCTTTAACCGGAGCGGAAGATATGAAAAACGTGGTGCTGAGTATGTTGGCCAAAATTTCACATATTGATGCTGATATGAAGCAGCTTACGGCGCGCGTAGAGGCTCAGTCGCTGCTGATAAGCGCGCTTGTTCTGGCGGTAAGCCGGCAGGGCGGCGTAACGGAGATGATCGAAAGCGCTAATAAGGCCATCAACACCGTGATTGACTCTGCTGATTCTGATGAAGTGCTTAAATCAGATGCCGTCATTCTGTTAAGTGAGCTGCAGAATCTGCTGAGTATTTCGAATGCGGTCGATGGTGCTGATGATGAAATCAACCATGAAGGCCTTGATAAACTGTCCGGCGTGACATCCCTGGGCGGACGATAAATTTCAAGGCAGCAACGGTGCGGTTTTAAACACCTTACGGAACGGTGTTGAGCAGACGGTTTCCTTCTTATCAGGACCAGACTCTTGAGGCTGAAATCCAGCCATAAACCTTATCAGCGCCGCCTTTTCTGAAGCATAGCGGGATTGTTTCCTGATAATGGGTATTACCGTTGTGGCCAGACCTGCCGCAAAGATGAGATGCCACGCCCATGCAGTAATGTAAGATCCTTCACTCTCAGAATGACGCTTTCTCCAGCCCGTCGCTAACTGAGACGACTTCTGATAATTCTGTGCAGAGTGCGGGCGACATTCGTTATGATCTCGACGCCATTCACTGAGGACTTTCCTGACATGGCTGATAGCGTTAATCTTGTGTTCATTCAGTGACTCCTCGGGAAAGCGTGCGTTAAAAATCACCATACTCTTTAAAAATGCATTCGGTGGTGCTACAGGTATTTACTGGCCCGACGGGCTGGGAATAAATATCTATAAACGTGGAGAGATGTCAGCCTCAAACTTAGAAGACCTTATTACAGAAGAAATAATAAGGGCAATTACCTCGATTACTCTTTTTAACAGAAATGGCCGGGTTGAAATACATAATGCAAAAAACCGAAAAGCAATACAGACTATTAAAAATGAAAGGGAGAGCTCTGTAGAGATTATTTAGTTATACGAAGTTAAAAACACTGCAGTGCAAGATTCACTTAATGAACTGGCATCAAAAATCAATTATCAAAAATCAGGGCCATGACTGAACAGGCAATTCTTCAGGGTGATTTGAAAATTAATACCGGAATTGAATATGACCTGTTTGGCGGAGAAATACTGGAAATCATTCTTGCTGCCCTGACTCGTTCTCTTTCAACCTGCCATGAAAAAAGCAGTTCCTTGGATATTCTTTCGTCAATTATCATCGCTAATAAATCCGATAGTATACCAGAGTCGAAAGCCATAGAATTAAAACAGGCCATGGCGGGGTTTCGTTCGGTGACTCATGAGCTGCGTGTTGCACATGAGCAGACAGGTTTTTCGCTTAACGATGAAGTCTGGCACCTGAAATTAACCTGTTTCGACGATCCCCGTTATACGTATGTGCTGGCAAAAACAGGAAGCGACCAACGGGGCGCATTAAATGCCTGCTCCGGTATCACCAAAATTTTTTCCAATCCCAGCAAGGCCCCTGCTGCTGTACCTGCAGGTAAGGGCTCCGTCTGCCAGACTCCTTTCCAGCGCCTTTGTGTTTACCCGTATTATACCAAACGGGACGATCGTCCCCTCAGGCCTTGTCCCGCAAGGGTTCCGGGCTTTTCTGGCCGGAAAAGGATCCTTTACCGCCTTTGGATCACCCGCCATACTGTGGGTAAAACCAAATTACGGATCCTTTCTGCGCGATTTATTGCGCTGGCACCTGACGCCCGGCTGCGGGAAAATGACCGTATAAACCCGCAGATCGCGCTACGTGAAAACTTTATGATAATGAGCCCCGTAACCCTGCAGAATTCACCAGAACGCACCAGCGCCCTGAGCATTGCGCCAGGCGTGGATTTTGCGACGGCCATTGCCCTCAGACGAATGGCGACGTCAAACGGCGTGACACCGTTCTACCTGCTGGCGCCGGAGGTGAGCGCCCTCCTCCACTACATGCCTGACAGGCGTCATCATTTTCTGTTCAGCACCCTGTGGAACACCGGGGCCCGCATCGGGGAAGCCTGCAGCCTGCAGCCGGAGTCGTTCGTGCTGGACGGCCCGCGACCGTTTGTGCGCATTCTGTCGGAGAAGGTCCGCAGCCGGCGCGGCCGGCCGCCGAAGGATGCGGTGCGCCTGGTCCCGCTCACCGACCGGGGCTACGTGCATCAGGTGCTGAGCTGGATGGCCACCGAACGCCCGAAGCGCAGGGAGCCCCTGTGGTCAGCCACCGATGAAACCATGCGCAACTGGCTGAAAGCCGCGGTCAGCCGGGCGGCCGCCGATGGCGTACACTTCTCCATCCCGGTGACGCCGCACACGTTCCGCCATTCGTACATCATGCACATGCTTTACCACCGGCAGCCGCTGAAGGTGATCCAGTCACTCGCGGGCCACAGGGACGCGCGCTCGATTGAGGTCTATACCCGGGTGTTTGCGCTGGAGCTCGCCGGCACGCTGGCCGTTCCGTTCAGCGGTGACGGTCAGGATGCGGCGGCCGTTCTGCGCTCTTTACCGCCCGGCTGACCCGTTTCGCAGCCGGAAACCTTACGGCCTGCGTTTTTCTTCATTTTCATGCCCCGCGATCCGGATGGCGTGTCGCGCCGTACTGAAATTAGAAAAGCACCTTTAACAGCTACGAATAAAGCGCTATTATTAGCACATTATTGAAGCTATTCCCTTTCATCCGGAGGATGCATGATCACCGAAAACATTCTGAGCAGAAAAACCGCGTCCATCACCGAGTTCAAAAAGAACCCGACGGCCGCCATGAACGAGTCGCACGGTGAGCCCGTTGCCGTGCTCAACCACAACAAACCCGCGTTTTACTGCGTGCCGCCGGCCATGTTTGAGCTGATGTTCGAGCACGTCAGCGATGCACTGCTTCTGCAGAAAGCGCTCGACAGAGCAGGAGACGAGGAGATCGACGTCGTCTGGGACGACCTCTGATGTCCGGAAAATTTACGGCCACCCTGAAGTTTAAGGCGCTGGCCAAAAAAGAATGGGACGCCCTGAACCCGTCCATCCGGGAAAAATTTGCGAAGGTGCTGAAGAAGCGCGCCGCGTCGTATGACGCGCTGACGATGCCGGCCAACCGGCTGTCCCTGCAGCACAGCTGCTACAAGATAAAACTCAGAAATGACGGATACCGTCTGGCCTACACCGTCACCTCAGACGACGGGGGAAACGTGAGGGTCACGGTCACCGTGGTTGCCGTCGACCGGCGTGACGAGATCTACGAAGACCTGCATAAGCGGCTTGCCGGAAAATAACCGGCGTGCAGCGTCAGCGTTCCCTTTGCCAGGCCACGGTATGACGGCCGGAAGGACTGAATCTTCAGCTGTCGTTTACCCGGTTCTGCTTTTCGGGCCAGCCTGCCGCAGTGCTCTCAGCGTCTGCCCCCTTTTCCCGCTGCGGAAGGATGATGAACGTCGTTTCTTCTGCATCGCCGCCGGCTTACCGCTGTGACAATCTGCCCTCATTGCCTTCAGGCTGCATATTCCCGGTGACCGATCCGCAAAGGTGACAGATTGCCCTCACTCATGAGTGACACCGTCACCGTGGCATCGCTTCCGTCGTCACTGTGACAAACCGCCCTCACGCCCGTCACCCTGTCTGACCAGTCACCCCCGTAGCCTGACTGAATGATGAAGCGTGACAATCCGCCCTCAGGTATTCAGTCAGTATAACGTGTGACAGTCTGCCCTTACCGGCATGATTGTCCGCAGCAGTATGCGGGCATGAACAGTGCCTTTCAGGTCAGCGTTCAAAACTGACCCCGGACTCACGCATCAGGCCGTCCATCTTACCGGAGAGATGTTGTGACAAACCGCCCTCATCCGTTCAGCGGCGATATGTGACAGACTGCCCTCAGACCACCGGGGTACCGGCGAGTGACAGATAAACCTCAGGGCGAAAATCCGGTAGCAGAGGACGGGACGCATTACCGGGTGAGATCAGCCGGAGCCGACAGTCAGAGGTGACAAACTGCCCTGGTCACAGGGTCGCGGGGACAGCAGTGAGAGAGGAGTGGAGGCTGGCGTGGCCGGCGCGAACGGGATACGGCGTCAGTCAGAGGGCAGGTTGTCACACTTCGGTAAATGAAAAGACAACGTGGGTTGTCAGTCGTCCTGCTTTTTTTTCAACGTAAGTGACGCTTAACGGCGTACGGCGGTTGATTTCGTCAACAACCGGGATCAGGAAACGACGGCGGAAATCAGGCATACGGGTGTAACTTTGCGGGAGCTGGTAGCGTTCAATCATCCACTCAATCCCAAGGATGACCGTGCCGTACGTCAGATTACCCCTGTACTGGCACAGCGATTCATACAGGCGCATCGCATAGGGGCTGGTTATCTCCCGGGTTTCCCCGAGGCGGAACTGGGTGAACCTGTTCTGTAATCCTACGAAATAGGGGATGAGATAAGGGTTAAGATGGACGCTGTACACGCCTCTTGCAGGACTGTGGGCGCGCTTGATGAACCAGGGAAAAGACTCATATCCCTTCTCATCACCCAGGTCTTCTTCCGGTTTGTAGAACACGACCTCTTTTCCGACAAAATTTTTCAGGGCGTTACGGATGTCCTTACTGGCTTCAGCCGACGTCAGGCCGAAGGTTTTTGCATAATGCGACACGGCAATTTCGCACTTACCGTCGTGGAAATCTTCACCGCCGGGGGTTTCCGTTCTGCGGATCTGGTCGACAAAAAGATACAGCATCCGCTTCTGATCGCGGGAAAGACTGTAGGCAGCCTCCGTCAGTTCATTTGACTGGACGATGCGCTGTCCCACCTTCCGGGGTTTATCAGCGGTGAATAATTCTGAGGTCATCGGGTGTCGCAGGCTCGGCTTGTGTGACAGAGTATCAGGTTGTCACGGTACAAAAGCCTTGTCAATAACGCTGTGTTTTTACTGATATTTAAGGGCAGTTTGTCACACAGTTGAGGGTGATCTGTCACGGTTACCCGCCGTTTTGAGGGCAGTCTGTCACAGCATAAGGGCAGATTGTCACGTCAGCGGGTCTGCAGGCCGCGCCGGCTCTGGCCTCAGAGGGAGCTAAAAAGGTTTTAAAAAGAATATAAAAAGATCTCTTTAAAAATAACCGCTGTATATGTGGATAACTTCCCACCCGTAATACTGCTAACGCGCCTGCGGCTTGTTCAACCGGCGCCGGCGTCATAAAAGATTTTATGCCGCCGGCGCCGGTTACCCTCTGGATCCTCACCCTCACGTCAGCACACGGTCCTGCCTGACAGTGACCGGTTACCGGGTCAGGCATTTTTTATGCATTTATGTTGATTTTAAGTTCTGTATGCAGGATTATTGTATTAACGTTAAATTTCAGCATAAAGGGACCATTTAATGAGTGCTTCGTCACATCAGTCTGAAAAGATAGCCGTCCGTGCAGGGAAAATGCTGACCGCGCTGACAGAGCAGATCCGGTCGCAGAAGCAGGAACTGCATGAGGACGTTTACTTCCAGGTGTATGCCAAGGCCGCCCTCTCCCGGCTCCCTAAGCTGACCCGGGCCAACGTGGATTATGCGGTCAGTGAAATGGAGGAGAACGGGTACGTGTTTGATAAACGTTCAGCGGGATCTTCAACAAAATACGCCATGAATATCCAGAATATCATTGATATATACCACCACAGGGGAGTCCCCAAATACCGCGACAGGCATTCTGAAGCGTTAACGGTATTTGTCGGGAATCTCAAAGGGGGGGTATCGAAGACAGTTTCAACCGTCTCACTGGCTCACGGTATGCGGGCGCATCCACACCTGCTTTTTGAGGATCTGCGCATTCTCGTTGTGGATCTTGACCCCCAGTCATCCGCCACGATGTTTCTCAATCACACCCGTGCAGTCGGCATGGTGGAAGCGACCTCCGCGCAGGCCATGCTGCAGAACGTCTCGCGTGAAGAGCTGCTCAGTGATTTTATTGTGCCCTCGGTGGTACCCGGCGTGGACGTCATCCCCGCCTCCATCGATGATGCCTTTATCGCCTCAGAATGGACGTCGCTCTGCAGGGAACATCTTCCCGGTCAGAATCCGCATGCCGTGCTGCGTGAGAACATTACGGACAGGCTGAAATCTGACTATGATCTCATCTTTGTCGACAGCGGGCCGCACCTTGATGCCTTCCTGAACAACGCTATCGCCGCTGCAGACGTTCTGATGACGCCGGTTCCTCCCGCACAGGTTGACTTCCATTCCACGCTCAAGTATCTGACCCGACTCCCGGAGCTCGTCAGTATCATTGAATCATCGGGCTGTGAATGCCGGCTGCGGGCAAACATCGGCTTCATGTCCAAGCTGTCGAACAAGGCCGATCACAAAATGTGCCACAGCCTGGCGAAAGAGATTTTCGGCGGCGACATGCTGGACGTTGCGCTCCCCCGGCTTGACGGCTTTGAACGGTGCGGAGAATCCTTTGACACGGTGATATCAGCGAATCCGGCAACCTACGTGGGCAGCAGCGAGGCGCTGAAAAATGCCCGGCTTGCCGCGGAAGACTTTGCCAAAGCGGCGTTTGACCGCCTTGAATTTATACGAATGAACTGAGGTGCTTGATGAGTAACAAACGCAGAACGATCGGACGGACATTCAGTGCGCCTGTCGTCAGCAGCGACCCGGAGACAGGGGGTTTTCAGCAGGTGTTCACCCTGTCATCCGGCAGGAAGGTGCTCTTCAGCCGCGTGACCGTTGATGCCGGTGACCTCGCCGCCGCGACGTATGTGGTGCAGGAAAATAACGGACGCGATCAGTCTGCCCTGACGCCCGAATCGCTGAAGGATATTACCCGGACCCTCAGGCTTCAGCAGTTTTTCCCGGCTATCGGCGCACGCAGTGAAAAGGGCATCGAAATCCTGGACGGTTCCCGCCGCCGTGCGGCTGCCCTGATTTGCCGGTGCGGGCTGGACGTTCTCGTTACCGACGAACCCCTGACCCCGGCAGAGGCGAGGGCGCTGGCGAAGGACATACAGACGGCCCGGGAACATAACATTCGTGAGGTGGGGCTGCGTCTGCAGACGCTTAAAGCCACCGGCCTGTCACAGAAAGAGATAGCCGAATCGGAAAACCTGTCCCAGGCAATGGTGACGCGTGCCCTGCAGGCCGCGAGCGTCTCCGCAGAGCTGCTGTCAGTGTTTCCCGTTCAGGCCGTTCTTTCATTTACTGACTACAGGACACTGCTGGCCAGTGAAGAGATCCTTTCGGGGAAAGGAACAGGGCCTGAAGAGCTCCTTGCGAATCTTACTGATGTGCTGAGTGACATACGCAATGACACAACCCTGGCGGAAGATGAAGTTAAAAATAAGCTGATTGCAGAAATCCGTAAAGAAGCGCTGATTATGGGTGTGCCTTCGTCACGCGACAAAACCGTGACCACGACATTGTGGCAGTTCGGCGATAAAAACCGGTATGCCCGCAAGAAGACCAAGGGGCGAGCGTTCAGTTATGAGTTTAACCGTCTGGCACCGGACGTTCAGAGTGCGCTGGATGACGCCATTAATAAGGTGCTGGCTTTACATCTGAATAAATAGATCTCCTCCAGCCATATTTCACATCTAACGCTATGAATTATTGATTCTTTATCTGGAGATTTCACGCTGAAATCTCCATGTTAAGTGGCAGTGAACAACTCACTTTCCTGTAAAAAGCTCTGCAATCCTGTTTCTTTCTCCACTGCGATTTATCCTGTAAGTTACTGTAATAAATGGATTTTAAGCGATAATTTCACATTGAAATCTCCCGCTGATTCATGAGAAAACCTGCCTTGAAGCTGATATCCAATAAGACTGTTCCATCTCTTTTTGAAAGAGAGCTCCATCCTTATGAGCGTGAGGCTGTCTTCAACGTATCTGGACAGAAAAGGAATTTCAGTGACTCAGAGAAAGGGATTGCCCTCTGCATTATTGACGAGATGCAAACAAATCATCTTCTGCTCCAGTGTGACTGCAGGGACAATGTCCCCGTACTGAGTACCTTTAACAAGGGCTGTTTTCTCAGAAAGGTCTCGCATGGTGGTTTTCACGCGGTCAGTTGCCCCCTCTACCTGCTCAGGAGCCGAACAATTTAGCTTCGGCTTCTGAGCAGGGTTGACCAGCTCATCAAGCTCAACTGAACGGGAAATTTCTCTGACGGCGCTTTCAATATGTTCAGCGTTCTGCCGGATGATGACAATCTCTTTACCGGCCTTGCGCATCAGGGATATGCCCTGTCTCGTATTTTCACGACTGATATCTGTGCCCAGGAGAACCCCCTGGCCATCTGATGATTACCGCAGTCAACCCGCCCGGTTTCTTCTGCCGTGCCGCTGAAACTGTCCTTTTTTGTGTTTGCCCTTCTCTCAGAAAATATCATTGAAAACTCAGGTTACTCACTGATGATACAGAGTGATGCTGTCAGCTTACTGTGCACAGGGGGGGCCTCAGTCTCGTGGGGGCTCTGATATGTTTTGATCGACCCTGCCTTTTTCAGTTAAGTTATCAGGCCAACTTTTGCAGGAGAAGAGCAATGATTGTAAGGACATGGCACGGATGTGTACCACTTGAATACGCTGAGGATTTTGCTTCACATCTTGAATTAACCGGAGTGAAACATTCTCAGGGGATTGAGGGTAACAAAGGTGCTTTTGTAAAAAGAATGACTCAGGGAAGCTGGGAACATTTTTTCCTTGCGACATATTGGGCAGATATTGAGGCAGTCAAAGCTTTCGCCGGTGATGACTACCATGTGGCTGTCACCTACCCCGACGATGATAAATTTTGCTTGTTATCGGATCCCTATGTTTTTCAGCATGAAGTGGAAATTATTCATTCACTTTGAGTAAACGAATAAGCAGCCTGGTTTCCTGGTTGCTTATTCCGCTCTTTGAAGACCTCTTATCCAGCGGTCCACAGCGAAAAAGAACTCCCGGTTTTAACCATTTTTTATTCCTTAAGCCCCCTTTGACTGCGCGCATCACAATGCCGTCCACGACATTTCAGCTGAGCTTGAGCTGTTTTCTGACATTACCCACCTTGCTGACTTTCAACCATGAGCGAACAAAGGTTTTGTATAACAGCATGTAGCGGCTGACTGGCTCCGCCCCGGGAATTTGCAGTGTCCGGGGAAACCGCGCCTGAGGCAGTCAACACCAGGGAAGGCCCGCGGGCTTCTTTCCCCCAAAAAAACAACATCCTCATCCCGGGTGTGTAACTGGCTTCTTTTTACGTCCTTTATCAGTGATCCACGCTCTGTTCTGGTTCCGGGAGGTGCTTTCTGTACCCCGGATTAATTATCCACAGAAACAGGGGATAAGTGTGGGGATGGAATGTATAACCTCACAAAGATGACGCAGGGCATCCCATAATAAACGGTGTCTGCCTGTGCATCTTCTTTACTCATCGGGCACTTTGCAGCCTGAAATTGCGTACAAGGTCGGATTTACGCGGGAAGCAGAGGTAAAAGGCACGTAAATGCATTACTGAAAGCACTGGTTGGGATTTGTCGAAATTGAAGTCAGCAGTGCAATGTAAGATCCCAAAAGCCATGGCTGTGAGCCCCGGTCGTGGAAATCAAAGACGTTAATTTTGGTCATTGGCAACCGAAATAAAGGGCATCATTTTTCTGCAAAGATGCTCCCTTGCTGCCGGCGAATTCCAAAATGTTGCTCCAGAGCTTTCCACCCCGACGCTGTCACTTTCAACGCTCTTGATTTACTTGAGTGGTTCAGCCACTAAAGCCTCCAGCATAGCGGTACCAAGAGGCCCTGCGAGGTGATACTGTCGCTCGGTCCAGTCGAGGCACATTCGGTTATTTCCTGCGCGATCTGCACTGATTTCCACGCCTTGCTGTTCAAACCAGTGATGCCCCTGAACAGTCAGTACGTACTGTTGATCTTCCTGCATGGCAATCAGTCCGCGGCTGAGCATCCCCTGCGAAATGACCACGCCGATTTGCCCGGCTAAATGATCGTAACAACAGCGCGCAAAACGCAGAGCCTTAGCTGAAGGATTCGGTGTCGTTTGCCACTGAGAAGTGACTGGCCCGACCGAGGCCAGATTTTCTAAAACCTGGAAAACATGTGGGCCGGCCAAGCAGTAATAACGATAGCCCCCCACAGACTCTACGGTGATCAGCCCGCCATCACGCAGTTTTGCGAGATGGCGGGCTGCGCTGTAATACTGGCGGCCTCGGCCAGAGCGCTGGCAGAAATTGCTTCGCCGCCAGACAGATTAATTAGCATTATCGAACGTACCGGCTCGGCGATGAGATGTGCCACGACTGAAATATGAAATTGGTTCATTCTGCACGCCATTGAAAGTGAAATCAGTGTTTACCATGGCGCGATAGTTCGATACGGCTCGAACCAATATTTAGCGTGCGCAAGGTATAGTCAATACCTCCCATATCCGGGCAATTGCTCCTACCAATGAATAACACTTCTTCGTGTCAAAAATGGTTGTTAACTGCAACCAGTATCAGTTATATCATCGTGATTCTTGATACATCGATTGTGAACTTTGCACTTGCACTGCTGGCAGCAGCTCTGCACCCGACCATTAGCGGACTACAGTGGGTCGTCAGTTCCTACACCATCACTTTCGCCAGTTTGCTGCTCAGCGGTGGTGCTCTGGGCAACAAACTGGGGGCAAAAAACGGTTATTCCTGATTATGGCTGGGTCACATACGGGGAGCGGGTCAAAAGCCGGTTATTCCTGATTATGACTGGATCATATTCGGGGTCAGGGTCATCAAACCGACATTACTAACTGATCGTTGTATCTGAGACTGGGGGCAGGTCAGAGAGAACTGATACATGGGGTATGTGCGCGCCATATTTCAAGGAAAATCCCCAAAGGCTTGCTGCCGAAAAAAGTCTTGAAATAAGCAAGTACGTGCAGTCAGTTCTCGGGAGACGCTCCGCATCTCAGATTTCACAACAGTGTATTGCTGTGGCATTTTTCATGAAGGAAGAGCTCGAGTCTATCCTTAATGCTCCCATTACTTTTACGCTAGGGTACGTCGAACTGAATCATCGCAATGTATTCTATACACCCGAGGCTGAACTCAAGGCACTGCTTAATAAGCCCCTGACGCACGGAACTCTCAATCTCCATGCTTGGTTGACCACGCCATCTTATGAAATCATCGATCCAACGTTCTGGACGACATACGGTGTTGTTAATAGTGACCCCGACTGCATCGGATTAGTTATGATGCAGCATTATTCTCTCTTCAATGAGTATGTTATTCATCACCCGCAACTCGTTGGAGAAGAATACCTTTACAATATAGGTGGAATTGTTGAACTGGACAGATGATGACTACGGTATAAATCATGGACGACGGTCTTCAGGTGGCCCGCAGCTGTCGAAGTAGCGTAACAGCCTGATTACCGATGGCTTCAAGCCGAGATAGCGGGCGATGATCCACTCGCCTTTCTGCCAGGTCCTGATCAGGGTGTTGCCCAGCTTTCCGGACGACAGCCCCTGGCGCTAGGAGAGTTACGCAAGGCTGATGCCAGTTTTACGGACAGCGGTGATGACGTCTTCCGGGTGCCAGTCCTTACGCGCATTACTTTTTTTGAATGAATCGTCATGTGCCGGCGCCGTGTCCGAGGTGGTATTACAGGGGGCAGTTTGGATATCGAAAATTATTGTACGTTACGTCTGTTTTTTGAAGAGGCTTCTCTATCGCAATAGGCTGTTTTCCCGCGCTATATGGAGTCTCGCTGGTATGTTGGGGTATTGAGATAACCTAAATGCCACACCGTAAGCACAATAACTTATAATGCATTAACTCCAAACAGCTCAGAATGCTTATGGCTAGTCAGGAAAATAATGTTTCATGAGTCTTTCTTTTTCGGAGTTAAACTCAGCATCAAAATCAACTTCGGACTCCATTTCCGATTGCAAATCATGCAGGGCTTTAACCAAGACCCACGCGCTGTAGTGAATGAAAGGGTTCAGGCCAACCACATTACCAGCGGTAGTATTGGTCACTGATTTTACGGCCATTATCGTTTCAATCTTTTTTGCAGCGGCAGCAACATCCCAATCAGATACAAACAGCAGAAGCGCGGCAATTGCCATCAGTGGATTGCTACCTCTCAGAGCTGTGGTTGAGTAGCCCAACAGTCCCCGCAGCCGTGGATGAGCATTTCTCACCTGTGACGCAACTTGCGTTGCCAGCTCGTATTTTTCAGAAAGGATTGACCTATCAAATGTGGCCGTACCAGAGTCTTTCGCAATAATGCTTTTAGCTTTAGTGACCACCCCTTTGAGCCTTACATCCCATAGGTCTCTATTATCCCGACGATCCAAAGCCAGCTCGGGAAACTTGAAATACAGCGACTGGTAAACTTCATTATCAATGTCAAACCAACTTTTTTTGGTTACACTGATATCGACAATGTACCGATCTCTATTTCTATCGTTTCTTATCAGAGAAGCCCTAGCAATTTGTACGATATGTGGGTTCAGATTGAAGATAAACGAACCTTGCTCACGCAAATCCAAGAACCACTGTCGCATGTTCCGAATGTTTTGTTGAGTGAATATATTGGCTTCAATCCCGGCACAGACCATCAACCCGATCAGCTGTGTGACTTTGGAACCAGAACGCATGAAATCAACACGCCCGTCGTTAGCAACTAAATTTAGCTTGTCTGAACCGGTGTAAAAATCACAGCAAGTAAGATGAGTATCCTTTCCTTGGCTGTCGCGAAAAGCAAAATGCGCCTGCTTTACAATATTGCCTTTCGACTGTGATTTAGCCTCAGCAACGTAATGCCCGCCAGAAGCATTGCAGGCTGGGCATTCAATATCTGCCTTCACAAAATCTCGAAAACTTAGCGCTGAATCGGCATTATTTTCATCAAAAAGACTTTCCAATTGCCGGGCATCAAATTCACCCTTAAACGTTCTGGAGTAGGCCGTAATCGTCATAAGTAGTCTCCTTTCATGGGGACTCATATTTTATCACATTGCCATTCATACCAGCGCATTTCACGCCTTGCAGCTTGTACGCGCTAATCTGCACCAGCCGTTACTCCGGCGATCATAAGCAGGGTTCAAAAATGGATATTAATGATTTACAAGATCGTCAGCTCACTTCTCAGCAACGCGCTGAAAGCGTGTTCACTCTTACTGGCCACCGCGCCCGATCAGGCGCAATGATAGAGCGCGTTCCTCAATACCCCAACATACCAGCGAGACACCATATAGCGCGGGAGAACAGCCTATTGCGATAGAGAAGCCTCTTCAAAAAACAGACGTAACGTACAATAATTTCAGACCTCCAAAATGAATCAACATGTCGTGGCCGGTAATGAGATTTGTGTATTACTAATGTAATACATTTGTAGTATTAAATGACTTGACTCAGGCGCAGCAAAGGAATTAAATAGACTACAAATGTAATACTCTTGAAATACATCATTGGAGCTAATTATGAGTGATAACAGGGTTAAGCAGAGCGCATTTGTCATCGCAGCAATGAGCAACAAAGGTGGACCGGGAAAGACATCGTCCACTACGAATACGGCTGTAGCACTTGCTCTGCAGGGCAAACGCGTTTTGGTAGTGGATGGAGATCAGCAGGCCAATGCAACAGAGGTGCTGGCAAACGGTAAGAAAGAATATGCCATGTATGGCAATACGGTCTGCGACCTTTACAACAACCAGAAGTTTGATGTGCGTGAAGCAATCATACCGGCAAAAAATGGCGATCAGGACATCCCTGGCCTGTTTCTGATCCCGTCAGATCCGTCTTTTGAGCGCGTCATGGAAAACTGTATGGCGCGGCCACATCGTGAGAAAATCCTGATGCGACACCTCAAACCGGTGATGGATGAATTCGACTTCATTTTCATCGACTGCTCGCCTGCACTTAATCTTTCAGCATCAAACGCGGCGTTCATGGCGGATCACGTGCTCATTCCGATTGATGGTGGCTCATTCTCCGTAACAGGCGCGCAGACGGTGTTGAATTACCTGGATGAGATTAAGGAAGAAGAATTTACTCACTACAGCCTGTTCAGGAACGAGTACAACAGTTCCAAAAAAGTCATGAATAACTTCCTACAAAACGAGCTCGAAAGAATTGAACGCTTCAGAGATCACGTTTTAAAAACGCGTATCCGCACCGATGAGAACGTCGCTCAGGCGCAGGTTATATTCAAGGCGGTATATTTCTATAACCGTAACGCGCTGGTTATCAACGACTATAAATCAATGGCTAAAGAGATGATTTCTCTCAAAGAAGGGGCACAATAATGGCCGGAAAAATTTTACAACGCCCGCAGGTTGAGAAACCGGCTGTCGTGAAGGCAGACCAGGATACCCGCCTCAGTAATGTGCGTACCAAACGTAACAGAACTACCAGTGAAGCACCTAAAACGGTACGCCTGACGGCAGAAGAAAAAATGCTGTGTTCAAAGCTGACTGAAGCCGTACAGGATCTGGCGCCCAGCAAAACCATCACTGACTCCACTATCCTCCGTGCCGCCTTACACCTGGCAAATCAGATGGGGCCGGAGAAGCTGGTCAAAATAGTTAAGGAATACCTTTAACGTTTCGTACAAGAATGCCGATATCTACATAGTTACTAATAAGGATATATGAGGATAATTATGCAGGCATCAGATTTCACAAATACGCTGATTCAAAGGCATTTTGTACAATTAAGAGAAAGTCATAATCTGATATATCAGTTTGCTATTGAGGCTGAAGGAAAAGATAAAAGTTTTATTGTTAACCCGCAGGTAAAACAAACGATGGGATGGCCTGCGCATGTAATCAGCATGTACGACTATCGGAAAATGTGGGGAGTGGATTACGACCGGCTAATGCACCTTTGCATCATCTCATTCTGTACTGAAATGGAGTTCATGTTTAAAGCAATATTTACACAATACGGTTACAGCACCATCGGAAATGCAAAAGGCTTTTATCAGCGTTTCAGTGACGTTGTCACCGCCTTAACGTTGGTCGGTATTAACTTCTCTTCCATTCAGCCTTCACTAGACAGGCTGAATACAGCATTTCAGATAAGGCATATGTGCATCCACAATCTGGGTATCGTTGATCAGGGGTTCCATAATAATACCGGTCTGGGTATGGTGGGGCAGGCTTATACCATCACTCAGAGCGACTACATTGGCATGGTTGACGCCTGTGTTGAACTACAGAAACTGCTCGATGCCCAACTGCCCTAGCGGCCTAACTGAAATAAGTTAAATGGCCGCTTTAGCGGCCTTTATTTTACCTCTTATCCACCAGGTAACAAAACAGGCATACGGTTACCCGCCCTCCCCTTCCCGGTCATTTTTGCCTGAACCCTGACGCTGCACGCCCCGCGCGGCCATTCTGCGAATTAATCCAGTCCGGCGGGCGCCGGAGCCGCGCTTTTACTGCGTAACAGATACCGGTATACGCCGGGTTTTGTTACCCTGCCCTTCAGCGGCCGGCGATTTATTCCGGTGGCGCCGGCTCCTGTCCGGGGGCAAAATAGGCGTCAGAAGGAAGATTAACGTATTTCGAAATCTGGCGGGGTTACCCCTGTGAAAGCGAAAGAATTCGCACAGCGCGACACTGTATTACTCCTGTAATACATTTATTGGGGCGGATCTTCACCCGGCTGGCGGGAGACCGGCGAATGCCTCCGAAGCCAGTTTCTTCCCCTGCCGTGACGCAAGGAGGCCTGAGCCTGTAACCTCAGAGCTTAGCACCGGAGTCATTAAGCCGCGGATACCTGCAAGATGCACGCTTCCGGACAGGCAGTACTGGGGGCGGATTCTGGAAGTTTCCCGCGCTCTTTTATAGGCTGAAGGAAGGATGTGAAAATCCAGTCCCGTCATGACGTGCTTTATCAGTCTATTGTGTAATACACATGTATTACTTTTGTCATTCTTAATCAGGCCGGTAAACGTGTTAACAGATTACGGTGAAACTACTTTTGACCTTCTTTTGTATTTCAAAGGTAGTGCGTATGTAATACATATGAGATTCAGGAGTATGTCATGCTGATGCCTTCAGCCGGGACTAATGGCCTGGCGTTGCAGAGCTGGGAAACGGCGCTTGCCCTCCGCGGTATGGCGCTGCTGCAGCAGGACCTGCCGAAATATCTGCTGGCGCCCGAAGTGGCCGTTCTGCTCAACTGTTTTGACGATGAGCGGCAGCGGATGCTTTTCGCCTTTCTGTGGAATACCGGTGCGCGCGTGACAGAGGCGCTGATGGTTACCCCGGAAGATCTGCAGCTGGACGGCCTGCGTCCGTTCGTGCGCCTGCGTACCCTGAAGCAGCGCAACCGCGGAAGGGGCCGCCCGGCTAAAGACGAGAAGGTCGCGCGCGTGGTGCCGCTTCTTGACGCCGCGTTTGTCCGGGAGATGCGTCGCTATCTCGCCACGTTCCGGACGGGGCGCCGGACACCCCTGTTCGCCGTAACGCGTAAAACGGCCTGGAGCTGGCTGCAGCAGGCGACAGACAGAGGTGAAGCATCAGGTATTATCTTTGCCGTTTCGCCGGTAAGCCCGAGGACACTCAGGCACAGCTATGCGATGCATCTGTTCCTCAATCACGTACCGCCTAAAGTGGTACATACCTATATGGGGCACGAGCGCTATGAGAGTACCGAGCAGTATCTTAAAATATTTGCTCTGGATGTGGCACCGCAGCTGGGGATCCGTTTCAGCCTGGATGCACAGGATTTTGAGCAGCTGCTGACCCGTAAGTAAGGGTTACAGAGGTTGCCAGTATTTCATATGTATTACATTTGACATACATACGTGCGTCATTATTCGTTTCTAAACCCGCATTGCAGCGGGCAGAGAGTTTATCTGTTTCGCCTGGAGTGCGCGCATGTCTGACTCATTATTCAAATCTTTCACAGCCAAAAAGTGCCCCACCTGGCGTTGTCCGGTATGCTTCAATGAAACTCTGTCCATTGTGCCGGAGAGTTTTTTTAAAACTTACAACGGTGCATCCTCACGCTCTGAGAATGAAGACTGGTTCGGTGCAGAATATGTCGTGATGGTATTCAGCTGCGTGCTGCGGTGCCAGCGCAGTGACTGTGGCGAAACAGTTGCTGTTACCGGCACCGGTGAGATTGATGTATATAATTATTATGACGAAAGCGGTAAAACTCAAACTGACTATACCAATACATTCCACGCGCTAACGTTCTACCCGCCTATCCCTCTGTTTAAGCCTCCGGTAATGTGCCCTGATACAGTATTGAATCTGCTCGGTTCGGTATCATCGCTGCTGACGGGACATTCCACCTCTGCTGCAAACGCAATACGCTCACTTCTGGAAGTTCTTCTCGATGACCTGCAGGTACCGCGTGAATCGATAGGGAAGGGAAATAGGGGGCGGGCTATGACACTTCATGAGCGTATTGAAAATTACAGGGACATCACAGGTATCCACCATGAGGGTATGATGGCATTGAAAGTGTTCGGAAACGCCGGCAGTCACGGTGAAGTTATTGAGCAAAAGCACCTTGAAGACGCCTGCCTGGTGCTTGAACAGCTCGTGATACAGCTCTACAGCTCCCGCGCTGATGTGACCGCGCAAATTTCGCGGCTGAATGAAGAATTCAACAAAAAAAACCGCCAACGATTGCCTGAGTGACTGGCGAACTACATGAATATTACCTGTGTAATACATTTGTAATCCTTTCACGGTGTGCGATGTCTGTTTAAAGGCGGGGTCGCGTAAAAGTTTAAAGCTTATCGTGTAGTTCATATGTGATTCATGTGTATTTTTTTTGTATTACATAGGTAATGCCGTTGGTGAGTCTAGAACCCTGTACTTCAGTGTTCTTTATAAAAATTAATTCCGATCTGCCTGGCGGCGACAGTGGAGATTTTTTCCGAATGCGCCGTTTCGTCCAAGTGAAAAGCACGTTTTGTGCGGGTTGTGGCAGCAGGGAAGGGCGCTTTTTGCACCGCAGGCACAACATGTAGTGTGCCGGTCAGCGACATAAGGCACTACATGTTGATTATCCACAGAAGCGGGGGATAAGGGTGTGGACAATGGACAGAATCACCTGAATGTCCAGGTACGCGGGGAATTTAACGAGAGGTGTAAATAGGCCGCGCAAGCGGCCTTTGATAAAACATTGTCCAACTAATTGTACGTGGTGTGAGAACTTATCGTTTCGTCAGTTTCATCTGATTCGATAGTATCAATGGTAACATCGTTGTCATGCTTACAGCGCCAGCAAGTGAACGTGGCCGAGTAGATGTACGAGGTTAAGTGACTACCAGCTTCACCATTGTTACTGCATTTTACATCTATAACGTTATTTATGACGCCACATTTGCCACAAGTAATTTCCATTTAATGCCTCTTAAATCATATGGTTATATATATGAAAAGGCTGCACACGCGGCCTTACTTATCATGGGTTAATGCGTTTTTCGGTGTCATCCAGTAATCCCGGATTGTTGAACCAATTCCGCGCTTCTGCATAGTTACCAATATCGATTGCAGCTATGACGTGAGCCAGCGAACTCATGGCGCTGTCACGCGACAAGGTTCCGTCCTTATAACCATCAAGAGCAGCATTGATCAGGTTTTCCATACCTTTATGGTCGGCGGTAGTTAAAGTTTTTTTAGTCATATAAAAGCCCAGAGCTATTGGTTAGTGGAATTGAGAATATTGGGGTAAATCAGTGGGTTTCAAGGTGTTAGCGGCGTCAAAAAATGCTAGAAGCAACTGAACTGGACGGTATAAGCTGAACGTCCAGTATGGTGAGGGGATTACGTAACAGACAGGGTTTGCCAGCAGTTCTGCGACCGCAGCGTCGCATCGAACGCAAAGTATGCCAGTGTTAGGTGGAATTACGGCTATGTCCAGCTTGGTAGGGATATGTAATAAACGCACTTCCTGCGCGTTTCGAGAATTTTTAGTGAATAAAGTTCATATAGCGAAGCTGAGAAAGAATATCGTGATCTGCGGGGCGTTTCTCTGTGGTGTAGGCTACCTGCATAGCATTGCCGTTAATATCGAACCATCCGATAACATAATCATTTAAGTCTCTCTGCCTATCTCTACTTGTTGAGTGAGCTATTTGCGAAGAGTCCGGTAGGAAATGGTTCGGACTGGTTTCAATCAAAACCATACCTCGCCTTGAACCCTGTACGACTGGTATTTTTCTAAGCATACAATCACCTTTTTTTGTTAATTGAAGTATTGCCTTATAACACACCACCGCATCGCGCGCAAAATATGCCTACAGATTTCAGATTGGCCGAGAAGCAGCAGTGGAATAGATGCCAGCAACAGACGGAAGTACCTGTGCGTCCAGAATTCTTAAGTAGAGGTATGTTTAAGCATCGGGAGGAAGGGGTTACACAGTTAAAAACCAGATTCCTAATCCTATACAGATGGTCCCGAGAAGAACGTTTAACAGTATTTGAGGGATGAATGAACGCTGGCCTCTATAATGGTAAATATACGGTGCCATCCTCCTGTACTCTTTGAAAACCCCTTTCTTATATGATGTATAGCTATCGATAAAGCTATAAATCCCCAGGAGAAAAGAAAGGAAAATTACAAATGTATGCATACTGGTTTTCCTAATATGCTGTATGGCAATTATTAGATGAGGGATAGCGGAGTGGCGATTAGTCGGCCTGTTAGTGAATTGATGAAGCGGGTTTCTCATCCTGGACTGTAAACAGAGTACCTCTCATGATCAGACCGGTAATATAGGCTGGTCCAGCAATGAAAACCAATTCCAGTGGTTCTTTGAAGTAAAAAAATTTCCTGCATCAGAGAATTAAAATTAATCATCATTACTTCCTTCGGTTCCAGACAGTTGAGCCTGTACCTATTCTACCGGCACAGGTGCTCCGTAGCCATCATAACCTGACCGAATGACGGTAACGTCTAATATGCGCGGTGCTGAAAAAGGCTGTTTTGAAGGCATTATCTGGCCGCTAACAGACTTCCTGATAAATACCATGTAGCCAGACAATAGTGTTGGTTATGTCCTGCCGTGATGGAACGGCAATTCGGGAGGTGTCCATGTTACTGGTCATTGAACTAAACAGAGCTGAGATGGTTAACGATAGCTGTGCCTATCGCATTCTGTTCAGCGGTAAGTACATCGCAGTCGTCTGGGCGTACTAATCAGACGAGGACGGGGCTTTGCCCCTTTCTTCTTCGCGCACAGGACGTAGTCAACTGAATGTATCACTGTGCGGAGAATTTAAATCCCGGCCTTTAAAAGGCCGCTGGCGCGACCTGTGAGGCATGAATGGTGGTGTGTATGTGCGAGGAATATTGAAATGCTTATAAAATTCGGGCTACAGGTATATCATCCCAGCGTGTTGTCCACGCAGGAGAAAGCATATCCCGCTTCATCTTCCATTCTGTTTGTATTCCCTGAGAAGCGAACCACACATTGCCCAGCCCGGACTGGTTGATACCGTCTAGTACCTTCATCAGCTGCGCGCTGTTTGCCCGCGGCTGCGCATCGTCAAAGAGACTGAGCTGGCTGACCCCGTTAGGGGTGAAGTCATCGAGCATAATGCCCGCCTTCATATATCGCCGGTCATCAAGCCAGATGCGGTCCAGGCTGCGCATGGCCACCTCAATGATGTCACGGGTGTCCTGTGTGGGCAGCGTAAGCTTCTCACCGGCGGAGTTGCCATAAAATACTTCGTTCACGGCGTGCGGTGAAGTACGGATGAATACGCTGATGCGCCGGCAGAACTGCCGCTCACCCCGGAGTTTTTCTGCTGCACGCGTTGCGTACTGACACAGTGCCTGCTGCATGGCCACTTTTGAAGTAATGCGTTCACCAAACGACCTGGAACAGCAAATCTGCTGTTTGGCCGGAGGCAGTTCCTCGATCGGGATACAGGATTCGCCGTTCAGTTCGCGCACGGTTCTCTCCAGCACCACGTTAAAGTCTTTGCGGATGAGTGCAGGGTGCGCCCGCGCCAGCTGCAGGGCGTTACTGATGCCCATGATGTTCAGCCTTTTACCGATGCGCCGGCCCACGCCCCAGACCTCCTCCACGGGCTGGTTGGCCAGCAGCGTTTCGGTGCGTTTCGGATTACCCGGCGTGAGCGCCAGCACGCCGCGAAACTGTTTCCACTCCTTGCTTGCCCACTGCGCGGATTTTGCCAGGGTTTTTGTCGGGCCCATACCGACACCTACTGTCAGACCCGTTGTCGCCAGAACGTGCGCGCGCAGTCGCCGCCCGAAGTGCTCAAAGTCCTCGCAGCCATCGATGCCGGTCAGATCCAGGAACATCTCGTCGATGCTGTACTGCTCAACCCGGGGAGTCATTTCCTCAAGTGCAGTCATAACTCTCTGACTGAGACTGTGATTTATGTGGAATGCAATTTAAACAAAAAAATAAGTTACCATTCCTCTGAAGTTTATTTTCTGAACAGGAATTATTCAGCCTTGAACCACTTCGGTATGCTTACTGGCAGGGAGGAAAGTTGACGGGTGGTAAGACATAGCCGGAAAATCGATTTCCCCGCCGGGATTTAATCTGCCATGCTTATTCTGAAGCCCTCAATCGGGCAATGCGCTTTTATCTTTCACTTTATGCAGGAAGAAATAATGATAAAAAATTACAGAATCCCGGGACTGACCGCGGTGGCATTTCTCCTCATAAGTACCATCGCAGGTGCTGCAGAAGCGCGCTGGACGTTTGACGGCGATATCCACAACAATTCCCTTGCTGTCAGTCCCGATGAAAAAACGGCGGTGGCGTCCTACAGTGAGCGCTCAGACGTGGTGGTCTATGATCTGGCTGCCGGGAAAGTCAGAAAGGTGATGAAGGGCTACGTCACCCCCCGTAATGCACTTTTCTCTCCGGACGGTAAGGCCATATTTCTTTCTGACAGCAGTCTCGGCGTAGTCAAAAAAATCAGCACCGGGACGCTTGACGTGGCGGCCACGCTGCCGCTGGGGCCCGGGGCATTCGGCACGGCCATAAGTCGTGACGGTCAGCGACTGTATGTGAATAACGAGGCCGCCAGCACGCTCTCGGTGTATGACCTTACACATGACCGGCCCATTGCAGTTGTGACGGGTTTTGTCCAGCCCCGTCAGGGCATTAAAATCAGCCCGGACGGCAAAACCGTCTACGTCACCAACTTTAAGGGCGATAAAATTACCCTGGTTGATGCCGTGACGGGCGACATTCGCGGCGAGATAACCGGCTTCAGCAAGCTGCGCGCCATTTCTGTCAGCGCAGACGGCCGCACACTGTACGCGGCTAACAGCGGCAGCAACACAATCGCCGTGGTTGACACGCAAAAGCACGTCATTACGGCAACCATTCCCGTGGGTCAGGACCCTTACGGTGCCGCGCTGACGCCGGATAACCGCTATGTTTACAGCGGCAACCTTGGCGACAACAGCCTCTCCGTTATTGATACCGCCGCCGGTAAGGTGGTGTCCACCGTCACCGGACTGGATGCGCCCCGTCAGGCGATTGTCTTCAACAAGGACGGTACCCGCGCGTGGGTGCTGAATAAAGACCTCAGCATTGCGGTGGTTGACCTGAAAAAGAACCGTGTCATGGCCACGATTAAAAGCCCGCCGCAGACCTGACGCGAAACCTCCCTTACTCCAGCGCAGTGACGATCCTTCGCAAAGTGGGGTGGTTAATCACTTTTATAGATTTATTTTAGCTAAATAACCTGTTTTAAAGATTTACTCTGACATGCCTATAATCTTTCTGTCTACTCAGGAGATTCCGGCATGAACGATAAAATATTCACCCTGCATAACGGTGCGCGTCCGCTGAGCGCGCTGAGCAGCCCGAAAGAGGCCATACGACAGTTCACGCCTAACTGGTTCGCCGCGACCATGGGGACCGGCATCCTGTCGCTGTCTCTGGCGCAGTTCCCCTGGCAGGTTCCGGGATTGCGCCTTGTCGCCGAGGGGCTCTGGATGTTTAACATCCTCCTGTTCAGCGTCTTTGCCGTGATGTATCTGGCCCGCTGGGTGATGTACTTCGGAGAGGCAAAGCGCATTTTCGGCCATTCAACCGTGTCCATGTTCTTCGGCACCATCCCGATGGGCATGGCGACCATCATCAATGGCCTGCTGGCGTTCGGTCTTCCGCGCTGGGGCGCAGACGTTATTCAGGTGGCACACGCCCTGTGGTGGCTGGACGTGGCGATGTCGCTGCTGTGCGGCGTGTGCATTCCCTACATGATGTTTACCCGGCAGCAGCACAGTATTGACCAGATGACTGCCGTCTGGTTACTGCCGGTCGTGGCAGCCGAGGTCGCGGCGGTCAGCGGCGGCCTGCTGGCGCCGCACATTGCTGCCCCACACGCGCAGCTCGGCATCATTATTACCAGCTACGTGCTGTGGGCGTACTCCGTGCCGGTGGCGCTGAGCATCCTCGCCATTCTGCTGCTGCGTATGGCGCTGCACAAGCTACCGCACGAAAGCATGGCGGCCTCAAGCTGGCTGGCGCTGGGTCCGATTGGCACCGGCTCGCTCGGCATGCTGGTCATCGGCGGAGATGCGCCCGGGGTGTTTGCCGCGGCGGGCATGCCGGAAATCGGTCACATCGCGCAGGGCGTGGGGTTCGTTGCCGGCATTCTCTTCTGGGGCTGCGGCCTGTGGTGGATGCTGCTGGCCACGCTGATAACCGTGCGATACTTCCGTGAAGGCATCCCGTTCAACCTTGGATGGTGGGGCTTTACCTTCCCGCTGGGCGTGTACACCGTGGCCACGCTCAAGCTGTCTACCCTGATTGACCTCGCATTCTTTAAAGGCTTCGGTGCGCTTCTTGTCGTCATACTGGCGGCCATGTGGCTGCTTGTCGCGGTGAAAACAGTGCGTGGGGCATGGAGCGGTAAACTGTTTGTTTCTCCCTGTCTGGCAGGCCTGGATCGGAAGCCGTGAGTGAAACCAGCACATCGATGCAGGACTCGTTTTTACGCGAGGAATGCCTCGCGGCAGTCACCGCGCCGCATGTGGCCGCGCTGAATCGCTGGGTCAGCGGCCAGCGTCAGGCCGGTGCAGAACTGCCGTGGTTTGATCCGGCTGACGGCGGGGTTAGGGCCGGACTGCTCGTCCTGCTGCAGTCGCCGGCGCGCAGCAGCCCGTCACCGCGGTTTGTGTCGCGTGATAACCCGGGGCCGGCCCAGCAGAACCTTGGGCGGTTTCTGGCGGAAGCCGGTATTTCGCGTCAGGACAGCGTGCTGTGGAATACGGTGCCCTGGGTCAGTCACGGGCTGCAGAAACGGCCGTCAGCGGCGGACATCCGCAGAGGCTGCGCCTTGCTTGAGGACGTGCTGGCGTATCTGCCCGCGCTGCGCGTGGTGGTGCTGGCCGGTGCCGTAGCGGCTCAGGCCCGCGGGACGGTCAATCATCTGTACCCCGGCGTCCCCGTGTTGACGATGCCGCACCCCAGTCCGCTTTCGCTCTGCACGAGTCCGGCGGTGACGGAAAACATTCGCCGGGTACTCTGCGAGGCACGGGCTGCGCTGGCAGGCTGAGGGCGCCAGCAGAATAATACTGACAGGTTTTGCAACCGGCTCTATACTCATATGACAAGGTGATGGCGTTCCACCTTTCCCAACCGCTCCGTTCCGGAGCTGATGACGCCTGATGCGACTCTTGATTTTCAGGAGGTGCGTCAGGCCGTCCTTACTTTCTTCCCGGCCTGCGTACTTCCCTCTTCGGGGAGAGACCTGTGATACACGTTTTTGGCCACATCAATCCTGACAGCGACGCCATCTGCACGGCCTTCGTCACCGCGCACTGGCTGACCGGGCGCGGCATGGACGCCCGCGCATGGCGTCTTGGCGAAGCTAACCGCGAAACCCATTTTATCTTTGACACCGCCGGACTCACGCTGCCGCCACGGCTTGATATTCCGCTACAGGATGAACGGGTCTGGCTGGTCGATTTCACCGAGCCGGCGCAGGGACCTGACGACCTGCTCCGGAGCAACATCGTGGGGATCACTGACCACCACCGGCTGGGCGGACTGATAACGCAACTGCCGCCGGAGGTACACATACGCCCGCTTGGCAGCAGCGCCACGCTGCTGTGGCTGCTTATGAACGCTGAAGCGCGACGCACGCTGCCCCCGACGCTTGCCATTCTTCTGCTGGGTGCACTCCTGAGCGACACCGTGAATCTTCGCTCGCCCACCACGACCGAAGACGATATCCGTTCGGCTACCGAGCTGGGCGTACTGTCCGGCGTAAACCGCAGAGCCTTCGCCCGTGACCTCCTTACGGCAAAAACTGACGTCAGCGGCCTCAGCGCACAGCTGCTGCTGGACAGGGACCTCAAGGCCTTCGTCATTGCCGGCACTGACGTGCGCATCGCCCAGATTGAGGTCAGCTCCCCGTCACAGGTTGCCACCGTGATGGACGACCTGCTCGCTGCCCTGGCGTATCTGGCAGACCAGTCGGGTGCTGGTTTGGCGGTGCTGATGCTGACCGACATCCGGGCCGGGTTTTCAACGCTTTATTTCGCCGGGCGGGAGAGCGTTAACGCGGCCTCCTGCTCCGTACCGGGTATGCTCAGCCGCAAAAAACAGCTTCTGCCGTGGCTTGAGTCCCGCCTCAACCAGAACGGGAGTTCATTATGACCTGCTACACCCATGCATTGATACTTGTGAACGATAAAGACGACGGCACCCTCCTGCTGAAGCGGGCGGTCGCGCTGGCGCAGCCGCTCGGCATGAAAATCACCCTGGCCCACATCAGCGACGACTACCGGGAAATGAACTACGTGTCCGACAGCCTGATGGACGACGTCGTGTCGGAAGAGGTGCTGAAATCCAAAGCGTTTATGAGCGAGCTGGCGGCCTCCGTGCCTGAGACGGTAGACATGCGGGAGCTGGTGACCATGCGCCGCTTTGAGGACGTGGAGAAGTGCATCGCTGAGCTGGGCGTGGACCTCGTGCTTGCCGGGCACCGAAACCGCTTTATGGGAATGCTGACGTCCCGCTCGGCGGAATACATTAACCACCTCACGGTGGATGTGCTTATCACTCACCTGAATGACTGAACCGGGAGAAACTCTATGCGCTTTACACTGGATAACGTGACCGCCCGTGAAATTCTTGACTCTCGCGGCAACCCCACCGTTGAAGTCGAAGCCCGGACCGTGGACGGAATGATGGCGCGGGCCTCGGTGCCTTCCGGGGCCAGCACCGGCTCGCGCGAGGCCGCTGAGCGCCGCGACGGCGACGTACACCGTTTTGGCGGTAAAGGCGTACTGGATGCTGTCAGGACGGTTAATACGGAAATCTGCGAAGCCTTGCGCGGCAGGGACGTGCGCGAGCAGCGTCAGCTGGATAACATCATGCTGGCGCTGGACGGTACGCAGAGCAAGAGTCGGCTGGGTGCCAATGCCATTCTGGGCGTGTCGCTGGCGGTTGCCCGGCTGGCGGCACAGGCCTCGCACGAGCCGCTCTGGCGCTACCTGGGGGGCCTGCAGGCGAACCTGCTGCCCGTACCGTGCATGAACATTATCAACGGCGGCGTGCACGCCCGCGGTCAGGGCGCGGACTTTCAGGAGTTCATGATAGCGCCACACGGGGCACCCACGCTGCGCGAGGCCGTGCGTCAGGGCAGCGAGGTCTACCAGGCGCTGCGCCAGATCCTGCTGGACAAGAACCTGTCCGCGGCAGTCGGCGACGAAGGCGGTTTTGCGCCCGCCGTATCGTCGAACCGCGACCCGCTGGCGTTTATCGTGCAGGCCATTGAGAAGGCGGGGTACAGGCCCGGAGAAGACATCAGCATCTGCATGGACCCTGCCTCAAGTGAGTTTTTCGCAGACGGAAAATATCATCTGCGCACGGAGGGCAGTGCGCTGAGCGCGGCGGAAATGACGGCGTACTACGGCGAGCTGATGGACCAGTTTCCCGTCATTCTGCTGGAAGACGGCCTGGCAGAAGATGACTGGTCGGGCTGGAAGCATCTGCACCAGCAGCTTGCGGGCAGGGCCGAGCTGGTTGGTGACGACCTGTTTGTCACCAACGTGAAGTACATCCAGCGCGGCATTGACGAAAACCTCGCCAGCGCCGCATTGATTAAACTCAATCAGATAGGCTCGCTTAGCGAAACGCTGGACGCCGTGGCGCTCTGCCAGCGGCACGGGTGGGGCGCGTTCATGTCCCACCGCAGTGGGGAAACGACGGACACATTTCTTGCCGACCTCACGGTAGCCCTGCGCGCGGGACACCTGAAAACCGGTGCGCCGTGCCGCGGCGAACGCGTGGAAAAGTACAACCAGCTGATGCGCATTGAGCAGGCGCTGGGTGAGGACGCTCACTATGCGGGGCTTCATGCGTTTGTGCGCCGCACGTAACAGATCCACCGGACGGCCAGCGGCCGGCACAGGAGCACAGTCTTTGGCACCTTCAACGCTGATTCTCCTGCGCCATGGCGAAAGCCAGTGGAACCGGGAAAACCGTTTTACCGGATGGACAGACGTGCCGCTGACGGACCGGGGGCGGCAGGAGGCTGACCGGGCCGGTGACGTGCTGCGGGACGCGGGCCTGCTGCCCGATCGGGTCTTCACCTCGGTGATGACGCGCTGTGTTCACACGGTCTGGCGGGTGCTGGACCGTCTTGGCCGCAGCTGGACGCCCGTGGACAAACACTGGCGGCTGAACGAGCGGCACTACGGTGCGCTGCAGGGGCTGAACAAGGAAGCGGCTGCCCGGATGATGGGTGCAGAGACCGTCCGGCTCTGGCGCAAAAGCTTCAGCGGCATTCCCCCCGCGGACGCAGGGGCTCCGGCGCAGCTGCGTCGGGACCCGCGCTACAGCCGCGTTGCGCTGGCCGACCTGCCTGCGACGGAAAGCCTGGAAATGACGCTGCGTCGCGTCATGCCCTACTGGCAGCACGCCGTGATGCCGCAGATACTCTGCGGAAGTACCGTTCTGGTCGTGGCGCACGGCAACACGCTGCGCGCCCTGGCCGCCTTCCTGGACGGCATGCCACACGACAGCTTGGCACAGTTGCATATCCCGACCGGCGTGCCGGCCGTATACCAGATGGATGCGGCCGCACAGGTCGTTTCCCGTTATGTTCTGAATATAAAAAAATAAAAGGAGTGAACGTGAATCAGCTTTTTGCTGTCATCACCGGCGGTGCTTTAGGGTGTGTTATCCGCTGGCAGCTGGGCGCGCGCCTGAACGCGCTTTTTCCGGACCTGCCGCCGGGGACGCTGCTGGTCAACCTGCTGGGAGGGTTTATCATCGGAGCGGCGCTGGCGTATTTTCTGCGCCATCCCGGCCTCGATCCGGCCTGGCGGCTGCTCATTACCACCGGGCTGTGTGGCGGAATGACGACCTTCTCCACGTTCTCGGCTGAGGTTTTTGCCCTGCTGCAGTCCGGCAGCTATGCCTGGGCAGCCGCCTCGGTGCTGATACACGTGCTGGGTTCGCTGGCCATGACGGCGGCCGGATTTTATATCATGACGCTGTGTGGTTAACCCGAGGGAGACCTTAGTGCAGTGACCGCTGCACTGAGGTATATTGTTCAGAAGCGCTCTCTGCAGGCCAGACCTGACAGGGTTTACGCTTGTAATGCTTCCCGTACACCTGAGGCGCTGCTGTGAAAGAATTTCAGGCCTGCCTGTTCTGGTAAAGGTCCCAGCGATTGCCGTAGATGTCCTCAAATACGACAACCATTCCGTATTCTTCCTCCCGTGGCTCCTGAAAGAAGTGGACGCCTTTTGCCTTCATAGCATTGTAGTCGCGCCAGAAGTCGTCGGTCTGCAGGAACAGAAAAACCCGTCCGCCGCACTGATTGCCGATAAAGCCTTCCTGCCGGTCGTTCGACGCGCGGGCAAGAAGAATAGCACAGTCGCTGTCAGGGGCCGGCGTCACCACGACCCAGCGCTTACCCGGCTGCGGCGTGTCTTCAATGAGGGTAAAGCCCAGCTTATCGGTGTAGTACTCAATTGCACGATCGTAGTCATCGACCACGACCGCCACGTATCCCATACATCGCTTCTGTTTTCTCATCTGCTGCTCCATCAGTTACGGCATTACGCCCGTTATAATCAGCTTTATATCAAATACGGCGTTCAGTTATCTGTACTGATTCTGCACTGATACCCTCAGACCTGACATTGTAAGCATCTGAGCAGTCAGGATTGTGGGCCCAATCTTGTAAGAGCCTGCTCAACCTTTTCAGCATCCTGCTCCAGTATGGCTCTCTCATCGGGAGTGAGCGGGACCTCTTCGAGGTAACGCCGGATGGATGCTTTACTCTCCAGTATCAGCCCGCGCGCGCTATCCTTCAGCAGGTTAAAATCGCAGCCGATGCAGGCCATCCGGTGCGGGCAACTGCTCCAGAAGGGGTTCGTACAGTATGAGTCGCCCAGATCGTAGTAGGTCGCGGGCCCGGACAGGCTGGCGGCTTCAGGATCGTGGTCAACCAGCACGCTTATCATATGAGCGACCCTGTCGGCTTTGACGAACGAGGCAGCCAGCTGAGTCGGGCGGATGCGAAGATAGTGCATTGTAGACTGGGGCGTTGAATGGCCCGTCCACTGCATCAGTTCGTACAGCGACATGCCCTGCGGTACGCTCGCCAGCGCGGTCACGGCTGAGGCCCGCCCCCGGTGGCTGGTTATCATTCCGCCACTGTCTTCACAAGGCACGCCCGCTCTTGCGCATAGCATCGGTATCACGGTGCGGTTGAGGATAGCGCTGCCGGCAGGCTTACCCCGGTACTGAAACAGAAGCCGGACTTTCTCACCGGTTCGCTCGTCAGCGAGCAAAGCCTGTTCTGCCGGACGCTCATCCAGCCATATGTCGACGTATTTTTTCACCACGGCCGCCACCGGTTTAACAAAGGCTTTTGAGGTTTTTCCGGCAGGGATATGCAGGTAACACAGGGTTCCTGCCGGGATGATACTTCCGTCGTCCTTCACGATATCGTCCGCCTGCGGCGCGATGCACCCGGTTGTCAGGCGGAGCAGTTCGTTCTTTCTTACCCCCGCATGGGTCCAGATGACGGCCATTGCCTGCAGCATGGCCAGTGGATAATGTATTTCAGTGAGCAGATCTTCCTGACGCAGATTGAGGCTGGCCCAGATGAGCTTCAGCCAGACCGGATCGTCAATAACACGGGGATTGACGCCGCGACGGAACAGCGGCGTATCCGGTGTGGAAAGATGGCGGGCAGGGCTGAAGTGCAGGCGCCCCCAGCCCCAGTTTTCGTAATCAATCATAAAACGGCGCAGAGAATAGATAAAATGCGCCCTGGAATGCGGCATCATGGGCTCGCCGGAGCGCACCGATTTGCGGGTGCCCCTTTCCGTGCCCAGCTGAAGCTCATCCACGTTCATCCGGCCTACCGCCGCAATGAAGCTGGCGCAGGTTTCCATTGTCCAGTCTGCCGGTTCCCGAACCTCCGGATGCTCCTTTTTCAGCCAGAGGCCGCAGCGCAGAATAAAGCTGTACTGGCTTTCACGGGTGCGCGGCCTGAGCACCGACGTTTCCCGCCAGCGCCGGCACCAGTGCACCCAGGCCGGATCGACGCCTTCGACCGGCTTTTCGTACCATTTTTTATAGTTTCGCATCCTCACCGGGGCGCTGATAATCCCCAGTGCGGCAAGTGCATGTGAAACGCGGCCGACGTAACGGGATATTCCCTTGTCTGTCCCGCTCTGGGCGCGCCAGAGGAGTTCAGGCGTAAACGTTTCAAGCCGGGGATCCCTGTTCATGATCATCAGTGTTGCCAGTATACCCGAGACATGATTTTTCTGGCTGGTCGGGGCATAACCCAGCGACGTCAGCGTATCAGTCAGCCGGTCCAGCTCCTGGTGATAAAAAGCCTGGCCGAAGATGGCAGAAGCATAGAGCGCGGGTTTACGTATATCAGGCAGGCTGAGCGGGTCATGCAAATCAGCCAGATGCCAGGCAAAAGCGGCCATTAACGGACGGCCCTCCCTGACTTCCCGGCACAGCGTCAGCCAGCGTTCCTGCGGCCAGCACCAGCAGGGCATGCCGTCTGCATGCATTTCGCGCAGCAATCCGGCTATCACCAGCCCCGTGATTTTGCTGCCGCATCCGCTTCCGGCGGCAATGTCCATCAGCGGCCTGATGAGGTCCGGCACCGGCTTCGTTCGCAGCATACGGGACCGGCTGTGAGCGCTGCTCAGTGCCGTCCGTTCAGCGAGGGTCAGTGACGCCTCAAGCCGGTATTCAGTCATGTCGAACGGATGCCGGCTGTTTTCAATCGGTGTGTGTGGGCTCATGTTATTTCTCTGTTCTGAAAATGAGGTTCGCCATCCTGATATCTGCCGTTTCAATCGCGCCAGCCATCCGGGCAGCCAGGTCCCTGCCAGAAAGATGAATATAAATCTGTGTTGTGGTCAGGTCGCGGTGTCCTGCATAGGTGGCAAGTTCGTGCAACTTCCAGCCCGCGCGGGCAAGGTGTGTGAGTCGCAGGTGCCGGAAGGTATGGGTTGAGATGTCCGGCATCCCAGACTCAAGCGCCCATTTCCGTACCGTTTTGCTCCAGGTCCAGAATGAAAGCGGCCCGCCCTGATTACGATCGGACTCAGAACGGAACAGGGCACCTCTTACGATTCCGGTCCGCTTCATCTGCATAAGGTGCGCGGCCAGCACTGGCACTACTGCCGGGCTGTAACAGACAATTCGTTCACGCCGGCTCTTGGTGGTTTCTGCCCGGATGCGGATGAGCCGGTGAGCAAAGTCGAAGTCGTCAATACTTAGCGAGGTAATTTCAGACCGACGCAGCGCGCCGTAATAGGTTAATGCCAGCATCAGGCGGTCACGCAGTGGGGAAGCGGCGGCATGATAAAGAAAACACTGCCACTGCGCATCGTCAGGAATGCGCGGCAGCTTTACAACGCGGGGAACCAGTCCCCGGCCGGAACTCAGCATGCCGGGCGTGCCGGATCGGGGCAGCGGATTGACCGTGCAAAGATCCAGGTACATGAGAAAGTCATACCAGAGGCGGATCGCCGACAGGCGAAGCTGGAGCGTGGCGCTGGCCGCGGAAAAAGGCATCCCGGGTAACTGAGGACTAATATAGGCAGCCAGGTCTTCAAACCGCGCCTTTTCAGGTTTAATTCCGTTCTGGCTGCAGAACGCAAAGTAATGACGGAGGGCATTGCGGTAGGCTGTTAGCGTGGCCTGCGCCCGCCCCAGATCGGATAACAGTTGCAGCCAGCGCTCTGCCAGCAACAGAACGTGTTCACTCGGTGGAATCAGCATTGCATTCTCCTCTGACAACAGCTTTGCTGTTCAAAGTTTACTCAATCAATGTTGCATTCCACGTAACTTACTAAAGCGCGTAATTCGAGCTGAATACGTGTACGCGCTCCGCAAAGTCCTGCGTTTTTATCTGAAACCACGGTACGCCCATTTTGATGCCCAGTGCCTTGGCGCCGGCCGATCTTGCGATAACGTTCCCGTCATTGTTGGACAAAACGATCACCGGCTTACCGCGGAGGTCAGGGCGGAAAAGCGCCTCACAGCTGGCGTAAAATGAGTTGACGTCTGCCAGTCCAAACATGGGCATAGTTACCTCCGGCGGGCGCGCGTGCTGTTAAACCACCAGGTTACAACGCCGAGCAGCTGAAGCTCCTCCGGATAAATCACCGGATAGGCCGGATTCATTGGCAGCAGCGCGATCCTTGGCTGCAGCTGCAGCCGCTTGACTGTAAATTCACCTTCTACCTCGGCTATAACAATGTCCCCGTGCGATGCCTCCTCGGCCCGGTCAACCACCATGACGTCGCCGTCATACAGTCCAAGACCCTCCATGCTGCTGCCGCTGGCGCGCACAAAAAACGTGGAGGCGCGCCGGCGGATGCAGAGTTCATTGAGGTCCAGCTCTTTCTCGACATAATCCTGAGCAGGGGAGGGGAATCCGGCTGCGCAGGGTTCGGCGAAAAGTGGCAGTTTTACCTGAGTAGGCATCCCAGCGATCAGCCACGGTTTAAGGCCATTAGCATACATCACCTTTTTCATGATGAAGCGATTCCTGCTGTCCGCGTCTGTCTGAAAAAGAAACTGTTCATTGTGATCACCCTTTGATTTTTACTGTATATAAAAACAGTATTATCGAGTGATCGTTATCATGCAACAGTTAACCCGTGGGATGTACCTCTGAAATTGACCATATGACTGAGGCGCCTGTGGTTTTATTTTTCCGGTTTAAGATCGGAGAGCATGGACTCAAGAAGAGTTATTAACTGTTTACTGCCTATCTGACGTTTACGCACTGCCGGCAGCAGTGATTCCAGTGAAAGTGCCACGGTGGCCAGCGCTACCGAACGCTTAATTTTCGGGGTGTTTTCATATGTTTTGTAAGCTCTCAGACACACGCCCAGTTCCTCGGCGGCGTGCTCTCTGTCCCAGCCCATTCCTTTCCGCCATAACCTGAGTTCGTAACCTGTCATGCATTGCCCTGACATTAAATTTCGATAAGTATTTATATCGGAAAAAGTGCAATTATTGCACTTATTTTAATAAAAATTTCGGCATATTTTTCTTTTTCACTGATAAATGATGTCGCTACGCTCAGCTTTAAGTCATCGCAGCGGCTTTGCCTGACGCCTGAACTGCCCTCCCAGTTTCTGACGCTAACTTTTTCTTTTCTCAAGGCCCGCACCGTGCCTTCACGTTAGCCGGGCCGCTTCGCCGGCAAGGGACGCTGGCGCTCGTACTGCTCACCCGTTCTCCGCCGTCGCGGGACATTCAGTCCGCTCCGGCGGCGCGTGCGGCTTGCGCGTCCGCCCCTGTCTGCTCCGCTTTTCGCCCGGCTGTTGTGGCGGCACGGCGCAGGTGAGGCCGTGCAACCATTAACTGAGGAGTAAATCATGCCGAACTGGTGTGCTAACAGGCTGCTTGTGACCGGCCTGGCGGAGAGCGTAGATAAGGTGCGGGCACTTATGCGGGGAGAGGTTCGCCCTGCATACGTGCGGGCGGAAGCACAGGGTATCCAGCTTTTTTTGGCGGGTTGTGCCGGACTGCTGCGTCCGGTGACGGACGAATCGTATATGCCTTATCCGGCGCTGACGGCGGCGGGGCTGGGACAGAACACACTGGAAAACGCCGCTTTTACGGAGTGGCTCATGCAGTTGCGCGACGGCGCGGAACTGACAGAGAAAACCTGCTATCTGCTACACGACCTGTGGCTGACCACCGGTCTCAGTAGCCGGACGTGGGACACGCTGGACAGCGACGCGCAGGCGATGATGGCCACTATCTGGCGGAAAAAGCATTTTGACTGGGCCGGAATGAACGGGCCTGCCCTGAGCGAATACTGGAACCGGGTGTGCAGTGACGATACTGGTGCTGAAGGTACCCTGACGTTTGATATGCGTCTGCTGCTGCCGACTCGCCTCGACGTGGAAATCAACGGCTTCAACGGAGCGCTGCTGGCTGACGTGCCGGGCTGTTACGAATTCTACATTGCGCAGTACGGCGTGAAGTGGCCCTGCGGATACGCCCTGGCGGTGAATGACGGGGGGTCGGATTTTCTGGAGGTGGACTTTGACACCCCCTGGTCTCCCCCGAATGGACGCGTATTTGCTGCACTCAGTGAGCGGCTCGGTGTGGTCATCGAACATCGGTACGCCGAAAGTGGCTGCGACTTCTGTGGGTACGATGCATATTCCCAGGGCTTACTGACAGACAGCATGAGCAGTTCGCTGGAGTGGGGGGAAGAGGATGAGGACGGTTTCGCCTGCGTAACAGGGCCGGACTGGATTGTTAACAACATCGGGCACTTTGGCGGCTGACGGGAGGCGGCGGGTTTAGCACCGCCGTACAACGACATGAGAGAAATGACGGTAGGTGAATTTAAGGCGCGCCTCGATGCCATCGGGGATGACGAGCTGTGCTGCGGTACTTTCTGGCTGGCAGAGGACTTTCTAGGCATTAACCCGGCCATGGCACCGCAGGATATTGTGGCGGCGATGGAGTACGCCGAAGACCACCATGATGCAAACGAGGGCTTCAACTGGCGGCATCTGGAGCAGTCCATTGAAGCGGTTATGCAGGAGGATGACGGGGCTTAATGCTGACAGGTTTGCCGCAATATGTTTCCTGATGTCGCCGGTCTCGGCGGCATCACTGCCGGAATGAAAAAGGGTGTCGCTGCGCTCCGCCTTCATGCCGTCTTCCGTCCTGCGGCCAGAAAACGGCGGGCGTAAAGTGCCGTGCCCTCACGGTAGCCGGGCGGCCTCGCAAACAAGGGAAGCTGCGCCGACATCCTCACCCGTTCCCCGCCGTGCGCGGGACATTCAGTCCGCTTCGGCGGCGCGTGCGGCTTCCGGTGTCGCCCCTGTTTGCTCCGCTGTTCGCCCGTCTGTGTGTAGGTCACGGCACCACTACCGGTGCCCCCTTCATACACAAGGAGCATCACTATGTCTCGATTCATGCACGGCGACAGCGTACAGGTTATGGGTGGCTTTCCGGATAAGAGCATTGATTTCATCCTCACCGATCCGCCGTACCTCGTCGGCTTTAAGGACCGTTCCGGCCGCTCGATTGCCAACGACGTGAACAGCGAGTGGGTGCAGCCGGCCAGCCATGAAATGTTCCGGGTGCTGAAAGACAACAGCCTGGCGGTGAGCTTCTACGGCTGGAACCGGGTGGATATTTTTATGCAGGCGTGGAAGGCGGCGGGGTTCCGCATTGTGGGCCACATCGTGTTCACCAAGCCTTATGCCTCAAAATCAGCCTTTGTCGGCTACCAGCACGAAAGCGCTTACGTGCTGGCCAAAGGGCGCCCGGCGCTGCCGGCGAAACCGCTGCCCGATGTGATGCCGTGGGAGTACACCGGCAACCGCCATCATCCGACCGAAAAGCCGGTCAGCGTCCTGCGCCCGCTGATTGAGACCTTCACGCAGCCCGGCGCCATTGTCCTGGATCCTTTTGCCGGCAGCGGTTCAACCTGCGTGGCCGCCCAGGAGTGCGGGCGCCGCTGGATTGGTATCGAGCTGATGGAGCAGTACCACGCCGCCGGCCTGCGCCGCCTGTATGCCCACCGCGCCGCACGCGCGGCCTGATGAACGGAGAGAACACGATGAACGATCACACTATGCACCCGGATTACAACGCCCTGACCGATGATGTCGCCGACCTGGAGGAGTCGCTGTATGAATTTCACCTGCGCCTGCGCGACATGATTTCGCGTCACCTCTGGCACGGCGCCAGCCGCGAGCAGCGCATGACGGGCCTGCTGATTGAGGGGATCGATGACGACCTGATAGAACTATACCGGCGCGCGGCCGTGATACAGAAACACCTGCGGTGACAGTTGAATAAAAAACACACACTCCGCTGTATCCCTGCCGGCGCACGGCAGGGCCTCATTTATCCACAGGGTTCCGGGGCGGATATGCACCCCGGATGTGGACAAGACAATATGGATGTTGCTGCGCGCCTCTTTTATGCCGCCTGCGGCGGGTGAATGAAAACCGTGTTGTCTGCGGCCGGTGCCGTGACTTCACTTTAGCCCGGCCGCTGCGTGTTCAAGAGAACGCTTCGCTCGCCTCCTCCCCCGTTCGCACTCTCTCCGGCGCGCTTACTCCCGTCGCGCCTCCGCTCATGCTTCGCGTCTGCGCCGTCCGTAATCCCGCCTCCTTTCGCTTGCGCTGCGGCCTCGTCTCCGCTCATGAACACTCCGCTTTTCGCCGGGCTGTCATTCAGTCACGGCACAGGCCGGAACTGTTAACCATCCTGACTGCGGAGATTTCTGATGAATACTGCCACCACCCCTGCTTTTGAGCCCGCGCGCGTCCTTGACGGCTACGTGCGCCTGCGTTTCCTGCCCGCGCTGTTTGGCGATGATTTCATGCGCGCCGAAAACAATGTGTACCTGTACGCCGATCGTTACCTTGCGGGCTACGACGGCGGCGTTTGGGACTTTGGGCTGCTGCCGTCCGGCGGTGGCTTCATGAAGCCCGCAGCGGAAGAAACCTGGCGTTTCGTTAACCCGGACAATCACAGCGACGAGCGCATGAGCAGCGAGGCGGCGGGCATCGTGATCACCTCTCTGGTGCTGAACCACCGCAGCTGGATGTATGACCGCCACGATGACGCGGAGCTGTGCGCGCTGTACTGCCGCCGCCACCGCCAGCTGACCGACTACGCCTTTGCCCACCCCGAAGCCGCCGCCATTTTTGCCGCGCTGGACTGATTGACCCACGGGGCGGCACAGGCCGCCCCGTTACAGGAGAAAAAAACATGATGCACGGTAACGTTAAAGCAGTGTGTACCCACCTGATGGAGTCATTCGGTGAAGACTGCCCGGTTGCTGTACTGGTCTGGACGCTGGAAGATGTGCTGGACAGCGCGAAGTGCATGGATATCACAGAGAATGAGGCGTGCAGGATGCTGGAGTTTATCGCAGAGGATGGCGACCACCGCCGCTATGGCATCGGCCGGGACGAGGTACGGGACATGCTGACAAACCTGCGCGAGGATGAAGCGCAGGCGCGGGAAGTCACCGTGTCCGCCGCCGCGCTGGCACAGGTGCTGCGCGTGGCGGGCGATTATATGCGGCTGGAGGATGCGCAGGGTGGTGAGGGAGCTGCGGCTCGCCTCTGGCCAGATGAACATGAGGCAATCAGAACGGTTATGGCTGCCCTGGAAAAATAAGCCGGGACAGGGCAGGGAAGCCCGGCGCCCCATTCCGGCCGCGAAAACCCCCTGCCGCCTCCGGCGGCCTGCGGTCGACCCGCGCCTGCCGGCGCCGCTTTCCGCGTCCACCGATCAGTCAGCCAAACAGCGTTGACGATGCAGTTAAGCCAGTTTTTATGCACCGAACTGGCTTTTTGAGGTGAGTTTTTCACGAAGCGGCTGCCGTTTTCGTGTGTTGATTCAGTCAGCGAGCGAACCAGAAAGCCTCACTTCGGGCCCCCTTCGGCTCCCCGGCAAGCCGGGTCGTCAAGCCCTATGTCGCTAAGCGGCAAGCCGCCAAGCGCCACCGAACCCCTGCGGGTTTCGGCCGCGAGCGGTTTCGGTCTGATGTCCAGGC
>NZ_BCTN01000024.1 GCF_001571305.1 Erwinia persicina NBRC 102418
AAGAAACCTGCTTGAAAAAGCAGGTTTTTTTTCGTCTGTACATAAAGAGGATGAGAACCTCCGAAGGAGGTTTGAGCCGAGCGCAGCGAGACAACGTTGCTTCAGCAACGGCCCGCAGGGCGGCTCGCAGAGCCGTAATCCTCTCTCGCCGACCAGGCTAAGAAACCTGCCTGAAAAGCAAGTTTTTTTCGGCTGTACGGGGCCTTTTGCGTATCTGAGCTTTACATCCTTCTCATTATCCGTTGCTTCACATTTTGCACCTCAGCGCTGAGCGCTTCCCCCGGCGTTTGCAGCAGCAGTTCAGACGTAATGACCTCCGCGCCGCAGAAATCGAAGATACCGTGATCAATCTGCGTTCTCATCGCGGCAAAGTAGCCGTGGCGGGCATAAGTACGCATGTCCCCAGCACCCAGCGCTACCAGATGAACCTTCAGACGTTGTAATTTTTTTACCAGTCCTCCTTCACTATCTTCATATGCCCAGCCATGGGTAAATACCCGGTCAATCCAGCCTTTGAGCTGGGCAGGCATTGACCACCAGTACACCGGATAAACCAGGATCAGCGTATCGGCACGATCTATCCTCGCCTGCTCTGCGACGATCTCCTGTGAAACCGGCCCCTGCTGACGGAAGGCCGCAATATCATTCTGCGTAAAACGCGGGTCGAAACCTTCCGCAGCCAGATCGGCAATGTCAACATCATTGCCTGCGGCCGTAATACCCTCTGCCAGCTGCCCGGCAATCTGGTGGGTCAATGACTGGCGGTCAGGATGAGAAACAACAATAAGTGTGTGCATGGTCAAGACTCCGGCTTGCGGGTTAGAGAGAGAAACGTTACGCTAATATACTATTAGTAAGTTACCTTTGGTATATAAGCATGTCAATCGACAACGACTCTTCCCCGCTTCCCCGTCGGCGTTTGTCACGTGAAGCACGCTATCAGCAGCTTATTGATACCGCGTGGCAGCTCATTCACGATGAGGGAACGGAAGCATTAACCCTGGGCAGGCTGGCGGCACAGTCCGGTGTCACCAAACCGGTGGTCTACGATCATTTCGGCACGAGATCGGGACTGTTTGCGGTGTTATATCAGGAATTCGATGCGCGGCAGAACGCCCTGTTTGATGCGGCCTTAGCAAAAAGTGAAGCGACGCTCTCAGCCAGAGCGGCGGTGATTGCTCAGTCTTTCGTGGAATGCGTGCAGCTTCAGGGACGGGAGATCCCCGGGATTATCGCTGCACTGATAGGTTCGCCAGAACTGGAGCAGATCAAACGGGCTTATGAAGTGGCGTTTATCGAGAAGTGCCGTGGAATATTGTCGCCTTTCAGTGAGGGCGGGGAGCTGACGAATGCCGGACTCTGGGCGATGCTGGGTGCAGCGGAGTCGTTATCCTATGCCGCCACGCGTGACGAAATTACCATCCGGCAGGCGCAGGACGAACTGTTTTCGGTGATTATGGCATTAGTTGAGCGCAGCAGGCGAAGATTATAGCCAGATGTCGTCATCTGGCGACACCCAATCCCTTGTTCAGTAATGATATTTTTTAATAATCATTAATCTGTCTCCATCAGGAGACGGATCTTTTCCCTTGATGTCGGGTTGAAGCAACAGTGATCTGCCTTGTGTGCTGATATTAAAAAAAGATTAATGGTATAAAAAATAGTGGGATAGCGTTAAATGCTCTGGTTTATTGGCGTTCTGGCATGCCTTATGCAAGAATAACACTGTAGATGCTCATTCCACCTCTTATGTTTGCGCAAGCTTCATAAACCTGGGAATGACGCAGAGCCATTTTACGGTACCTGTTGTCCATCCAGCCAATATCGCCAACGCCTTATTGGATACCGGGCAATACGTTGAGTCAGGTACCACCCGGTTGTCTTAGCCGACCTGAAAATTTACACCTGTCTTATGGCAGGTGTTTTTTTTTGCCCCGATGCCCGTCATCTTTCGCGCCGCAGATGCGTTGGCTGCACGGGCTCACCCCGGTCACTGACTCATGTCAGCTCCCGGGGATCCTCGCGCTTGCCGCCTTCCTGCAACACGAAATCTTTAGGGCATCATAAGCGTCATCTTTCGCGCCGCAGATGCGTTGGCTTCGTGAAAAGCAGGCATAAAAAAACCGGGCACCAGGCCCGGCTTTTACACAGGTTCAGGATTCAGGGATTGTTTTTCAGCGTCAGCAGCAAACCATCACGTCGCATTGATGCGGCTTCTTCCGGCTTGTGCTGCCGATCCAGCGTATCTGCCAGCCAGGCGTAGTCAAAGGCATCCGGACGCTGCTGCAGCGCCGCACGGAAGGCTTCCGCTGCCTGCTCCCATTCACCATGCTGCATCAGCAGTTGCCCCAGAGTGCTGTGCAACAGTGGCGTTGCACCATGCTGTTTGATTTGCTGGCGCAATGCTTTTTCCAGCTGCTCCGGATTACCGGTTTTCAGACGGGGCATCAACAGTACCAGCCGTTCATCGTACTGGCGCTTCAGACCTTCCAGCACAATTTGCTGTGCGGTGTCGTGATCGTCGCAGACGATTAGATGATCCGCCATGGCCACCTGTAAAGCCGGTTCCTGTCGGGTTTTCCGGCTCTGATTTTGCCACCAGCGCTTCAGGCCGTCGCTACCCTGATCGGCCATCGCCTGGCTCATCAGACCCAGCCAGGCCTGCTGTTGCAAATCGAGGCGATGGGCGTCATCACCAAGCCTGATTTTTTCCATCGCAGGAAGAATATCCAGCAAGGCGCTCCACGCATGTGTACGCAGATAGGCCTGTTCTGCAAGGCGCAGGACTTCGGGGTGACGCGGTGCGATCTCCAGCAGACGATCGATACCGTGGCGTGCCGCATGATCCTCATTGCGGGCCAGCTGAATGCGCACGCGGGTGATCTCTACCGGAAGTGGATCGCCCTTGTTTAGCTCAGACGCGCGCTCGAGGTGCTGATTGGCACGTATCTCATCACCACGCTGCTGTGCGGCTTCTGCGGCCAGCAGATAGTTAACGACAGGCTGTTCAGCATGATCCGCATGGCGCGACAGCAGTTTCTCGACCTGCTGATAGTCACCTTCGGCCAGCTTGATAAGGGCGGCATTGGTCTGTTTGTGTGCGCTGCGGCGCTTACGACCGCTAAACCAGCCGCGAGTCCGTGCTCCGGTCCGGAAAAGGCGGCGAAGCAGCCACTCAATGGCCAGAATGACGATCAGGGCGAGCACCAGCATGATCACCATCGCCGTCACGCTGGTTTTAATATCCCAGTTATCGGTGCGGATCAGCACGTAACCCTGATGGCCTGCCATCATAGGGCCAAGGACAATACCCGCCATACACAGCAGAAACAGAAGAAGAACTTTAAGCATTATTATTCTCCCTGTTGCTGGGATGTGGCTGACGGTGCCGCTGGCTGGGCCAGCAGATTACGTACGCGAGTTTCCATCAGCTTATCCAGCAGCGGCTGACTCTGCAGTGCTTCGGGAACATCCATCGATACGCTCTGCTGGCTCAATTCGTCCAGCTGGCTGAGAAACGCTTTGGTACTGGCATCATTGCTGTCAAACCAGGCGCGTGTCCATGCGGAAACGGTATCGATAGACTGTTTATAAATTTCATTCTGATGGCGGGGTACCGCCTGTGCGGCAATCAGCAGACGCGAACGGATATTTTCACGCAGGTAAATATCCTGATCGGGCGCCATCATTGGTTCTGCGGTGGCATCACGGCGACGGATAGTGATGAAATCGTCCATAAAGTTATGCCAGCTTTTCACCAGGTTCTGACGCCATTCCCGTAAAGAGGAAGAGAGCTCCCCGCTGTCGGAATCCATCGGCGCGTTGTCACTGTCGTTATCGGCAATACGCAAATTATCAACGTCGTTGGACAGCTGGTTCAGTTTCAGAATAATACCGTCATAGTCGACCTGACTGAGCGCTGACAGCGTACTGATGTCCTGAGTCAGCGCCCTGCGGGCATCGATCAGGCTGGGATCGTTCATATCGGCCAGGCTGGCATCCGCACTTTTCAACAAGGCGGCGGCGGTGGTCACATCCTGATCGCTCCACAGCTTACGACCGGCCATTTTCACCAGGTAATCAGCCTGCGCCAGCATCCAGGTTTGTGCGTCGCTGCCGGAAATGGTCGCGATTTTCTGCTTCAGTTCATCCAGCTGTTGACTCATCGCTGCCTGTTGCTGGCGAGCGGTTTCCAGCGCAGAGGTTTGCGTCGCCAGTTGCTTCACCAGGGACTGGTTGTCGCTGACTGCCGATTGCTGCAGATCCGAAAGCTGAGAGGCGAGGGCCTCACTGGCCGCAGCCTGTTGTTGTGCCTGATGTTTTCCATACATATAGAGGCCAGCACCCACGGCCAGCGCAATGGCGATTGCCACCACACCCAGTACCGTACCGCTATTCTTCGCTTTACGCGGCGGTTGTGGTTCACGAGTTGAGGTATCAACCACTGGGGTAGTCTCTTCAACCATGGCGGAGGAATCTTTGTGTTCCGTCATAATGGTTCATCCCATATTAAGTGCGCGTAGTAACGCATCATTATCGGCACCCCCGGCGACACAAATGTCCGCCCAGCCCAGGTTTCGGGCCAGAGTAGCCAAACGTTGACTGACGACAACCAGCCGACAGTGTAAGAGCCATTCATCCCGATCGACATCGGGGAACAGGCTGTAAAGCTGCTGCAGCATTTCGCCACTGGTGACAACCAGAGTCTGTATACCGTAGTTACGCCAGCGCCGGCCTTCTTCCGCACCATGATAATTTTTTTCACAGCGCTGATAGCACTCGATAAACTCTACCTGAGCCCCCCGGGCAAGCATAGTTTCTGCCAGTAACTCCCGTCCACCGTTACCACGTAGAATAAGGGCACGTTTACCGGCGACGGACTGCAAAGCCGGTATCTGGATCAGGATCTCACTGGTTTCCTGCTCGTGGGGCCACACGACGTCATGACCACTGACGGCGTGCAAAGCCAGCGCCGTGCTGCGACCTATAGCATAATAGTTCAGGCCATCGGGCCATGTCATACCGGCGTGAGATAACGCCGGGTGAGCATAGTGAATGGCATGCTGAGACAGGATAAAGACCAGGTCTCCTGCTCGCAGTGCGCCAAGTCGTTCGGGCAGGATGTCTAGCTGGGTTCCCGGTGTGAATTCAATCAACGGGAGCGCCCAAGCAACCTGTCCACGCGCGCACAGACGGCTAACCAGCTCATCTGCAGCCGGTGATGGACGGGTTACCAGAATACTCATGCGGGGGGATTCCCCTGATAAACGTCAGCCAGAATTTCACGTGCGCCGTTATCCAGTAACTCTTCAGCCAGCGAAATGCCCATTTTTTCAGCATCAGCACGCGGGCCGCGTCGTTCACCTTTCACCATCTGGCTGCCGTCCGGTGAACCCACCAGGCCACGTAACCAAAGCTGATCGCCTTCCAGCACGGCATAGCTGCCGATTGGCACCTGACATCCACCTTCCAGGCGGGTATTCATCGCCCGCTCTGCCCTTACGCGGCAGGCGGTGTCCTCATCGTTCAACGCCGCCAGTAATCCGATGACCCAATTGTCATCCAGGCGGCATTCAATGCCAACTGCGCCCTGTCCTACGGCAGGCAGCGACTCCTCTGCGGGCATAATCTGGCGGATACGTTCCCCAAGCCCCAGGCGCTTCAGTCCTGCAACGGCGAGAATAATGGCATCATATTCTCCCGCATCCAGTTTCCCTAAGCGGGTACCAACGTTACCGCGCAGCGATCGAATGATCAGGTCCGGTCGGCGGGCGCTGATCTGGCACTGGCGACGCAGGCTTGAAGTGCCGACAATGGCCCCCTGTGGCAGGGCATCTACTGACGCGTAATGAGGGGAGACAAACGCATCGTGCGGATCTTCGCGCTCACAAATGGTGACTAAGCCCAGCCCATGTGGGAAGGCAACCGGCACGTCTTTCATGGAGTGCACGGCAATATCGGCGCGGTCTGAGAGCATCGCCTGTTCCAGTTCTTTAACGAACAGGCCTTTACCGCCCACCTTTGCCAGGGGCGTATCGAGGATCACATCACCTCGTGTCACCATGGGAACCAGTTCAACACGCAGGCCAGGATGACAGCTGATTAAACGCTGTTGTACATACTCCGCCTGCCATAAAGCCAGTGGACTTTGACGGGTGGCAATTCTTAAAATTTTGTCTAACATGCTTGATACCGTTTTGATCGTTCACTGATTATCCTATCATTGAACCGGGAAGGCTGTCAGTTAAACGGCGGTACACGGACGTAATGCAGTGAGTTGGTCGTAAAATGTGCTAAACTGTTAACTGGCGCAACTTTCTTTACGGTCAATCTGCCAGGTGTTAGATTGATCACGTTTCCGGCAATAATCTGCACGACTATTTTTAAAGCAAGCGGCAGAGGCTGGATAGCGAACTTTTATATACCCTTATCAGTCACAGAAGGGTGTAGGCACTGGGATAATCAGGCGAGACGTCTTGTACCTCTACATTGAGACACTGAAACAGAGACTGGATGCGATTAACCAGCTGCGCGTTGACCGCGCACTGGCTGCCATGGGACCTGCTTTCCAACAGGTTTACAGTCTGCTGCCAACCTTATTACATTATCATCACCCTTTGATGCCGGGTTACTTTGAAGGTAACGTTCCCCATGGCATCAGCTTCTACACGCCTGATGATAGCCAATTATCCTATCTCACTGATTTAGAAGATAAGTCGGGATCTTTTGCTGCTATCCCTCCACGGGGAGAAATGCCGGTTACCGGTGTTTACTCCATGGGCAGCACCTCCTCCATCGGCCAGAATTTTACCTCTGACCTTGATATCTGGGTCTGCCATCAGTCATGGCTGGATAATGATGAACGCCTGAGCCTGCAAAAAAAATGCACCCTGTTGCAAAAGTGGTGTGCCTCGATGGGCGTTGAGGTGAGCTTCTTCCTGATTGACGAAAACCGCTTCCGGCACAATGAAAGCGGCAGTTTAGGCGGGGAGGACTGTGGTTCCACCCAGCACATCCTGCTACTGGATGAGTTTTACCGCACCGCCGTTCGCATGGCCGGTAAACGTCTTCTCTGGAACATGGTGCCACGCGAAGAAGAAGAGCATTACGATGATTACGTGATGTCGCTTTATCAGCAGGGCGTGCTGACACCTAATGAATGGCTTGACCTTGGCGGCCTTGGTACGTTGTCAGCAGAAGAGTATTTCGGTGCCAGCTTGTGGCAGTTGTATAAAAGTATCGACTCCCCCTATAAAGCCGTATTAAAAACGCTGCTGCTGGAAGCCTATTCCTGGGAGTACCCGGCGACACGGCTGCTGGCGATGGATATTAAGCAGCGCCTGCATGATGGTGAGATCGTTTCTTATGGTCTCGATCCCTATTGCATGATGCTGGAGCGCGTGACGCATTATCTGACCAGCATTGATGACCATGCACGTCTTGACCTGGTACGTCGCTGCTTCTATCTGAAAGTGTGTGAAAAATTGTCGGTCAGCACGGAAGCGTCGGGCTGGCGTCGGGAGATCCTCAGCCAGCAGGTGAAAGAATGGGGATGGGATGATGACCGTCTGACGATGCTGGACAGTCGCGCAGACTGGAAAATCAGCCAGGTACGTGAAGCCCATAACGAACTGCTGGATGCGATGATGCAGAGCTATCGCAACCTGATCCGCTTTGCCCGCCGTAACAATTTAAGCGTGAGTGCCAGCCCGCAGGATATCGGGGTACTGACGCGTAAACTGTACGCTGCCTTTGAAGCGTTGCCCGGGAAAGTGACGCTGTTGAACCCGCAGATATCGCCCGATCTTTCAGAGTCGCACCTCACGTTTATCCATGTTCCTAATGGCCGTGCTAATCGCGCGGGTTGGTATCTCTATAACCAGTCGCCGGATATGAGCTCGATCATTAGTCACCAGCCACTGGAATATAACCGATATCTGAATAAACTGGTCGCGTGGGCATGGTTTAACGGCCTGCTGACCAGCAAAACGCGGTTGCATATTAAAGGGAATGAAATTTGCGATCTGGCGCGCTTGCAGGAACTGGTCGCTGATGTCTCGCATCATTTCCCGCTGCGTTTGCCTTCGCCTACGCCCAAGGCGCTCTACAGTCCGTGTGAGATACGTCACCTGGCGATCATTGTTAACCTCGAATACGATCCCACCGCTGCATTCCGAAATCAGGTCGTGCATTTTGACTTCCGCAAGCTCGACGTGTTCAGCTTTGGCCAGCAGCAGCAGTGCCTGGTAGGCAGTATTGACCTGCTGTATCGTAATTCGTGGAATGAAGTGCGAACGCTGCATTTTAACGGCGAACAGTCGATGATTGAGGCGCTGAAAACCATTCTTGGCAAAATGCATCAGGACGCATCACCGCCGGATTCCGTAGAGGTGTTTTGCTACAGTCAGCACCTGCGCGGGCTGATTCGCACTCGCGTTCAGCAACTGGTGTCTGAATGTGTGGAGCTGCGCCTCTCCAGCACCCGTCAGGAACCAGGGCGGTTCAAAGCACTGCGGGTAGCCGGTCAGACGTGGGGCCTGTTCTTCGAACGCCTGAGCGTATCGGTACAGAAGCTGGAAAACGCTGTTGAGTTTTACGGGGCGATTTCTAATAACAAACTGCATGGTTTGTCGCTGAAGGTCGAAACGGACCAGGTTCGCCTGCCTGCCGTAGTGAATGGCTATGCCAGTGAAGGTATTATTCAGTTCTTCTTTGAAGATACGCTGGACGATCACGGTTTTAATATTTATATCCTCGACGAAACCAACCGCGTTGAGGTGTATCACCATTGCGAAGGCAGTAAAGAAGAACTGGTACGGGATGTCAGCCGTTTTTACTCCTCTTCTCACGACCGCTTTACCTACGGTTCGAGCTTCATCAATTTCAATCTGCCACAGTTCTACCAGATTGTGCAGGCCGATGAGCGTTTCCAGGTGATCCCCTTCCGCAGCCAGGCTTTGACGCAGCTTTGTGCTGCTCTTCCGGATGACGCTGCCAGCGACGAATATGCCCGACGCTATCAGATGCATTAAGATTTTTACGATTCAATCCTCATCGCAATAATTTTATTGTCTGAATAACAGCATGGCGTTTACCTGACCGCCTTATCGGGGGTAATCGTGACACGATCACTGGCCTGCCGACCTTCCCGATCCCCTGCCTGCCTTCAGACGGCTGAATGAGAACGTACCAGCAGGGATTGCGCTTTTCCTGTTGCTTTTCGGACTTCACCTGCGATGATAGATGGCAATAGGTATCTTTAACGAGTAGAACAAGCATGAAGAAAAAACTTATCCAGCTGGCTCTGGTGTTGACTGCGGTCAGCCTCACGGGATGTGGCCTGAAAGGCCCGCTCTATTTCCCTAAAGATGAGCAGGCTAAACCGCAGGTACAACAGACCACCCCAACGACGCCATCCGCCACGTCGGAGCAGACACCTGCCACGACCAGCGGGCAGAGTGTGCAACCGGCTCAGTAAAACAATGACACACCCGGCGGAGCAGAAAATGCAGTTCTCAAAAATGCACGGCCTCGGTAACGACTTTATGGTGGTTGATGCCGTGACGCAAAATGTCTATTTTTCACCAGAGCTAATCCGTCGTCTGGCCGATCGTCATCTCGGGATCGGCTTTGATCAGTTGCTGATCGTAGAGCCGCCTTACGATCCGGATCTTGATTTTCATTACCGTATCTTTAACGCCGACGGTAGCGAAGTGTCACAGTGCGGCAACGGGGCACGCTGTTTTGCCCGTTTCGTTCGTCTGAAAGGGCTGACAAATAAAAACGAAATTCGCGTCAGTACGCAAACGGGTCGTATGATCCTCAGCGCCGATCAGGATGAACTGGTGCGGGTGAACATGGGCGAACCTAATTTTGAACCGCAGCAGGTTCCGTTCCGGGCGAATAAAGCAGAAACTATTTATCTGATGCGTGCGGCCGAGCAAACCGTTATGTGCGGCGTCGTGTCGATGGGTAACCCACACTGCGTTTTGCAGGTTGAAAGCGTTAAAACAGCCACGGTTGAGACGCTGGGCCCGGTGCTTGAGAGCCACGAACGCTTTCCCGAGCGTGTTAACGTTGGCTTTATGGAAGTCGTCAGCCGTGAGCACATCCGGCTGCGCGTTTATGAACGCGGGGCAGGGGAAACGCAGGCCTGTGGCAGCGGTGCCTGTGCCGCAGTAGCTGTGGGCATTCAGCAAACGTTGTTAAGTGATAACGTTCGTGTCGACCTGCCCGGTGGCACGTTAAATATTGCCTGGAAAGGGCTCGGACATCCCCTGTATATGACCGGTCCTGCCACTCACGTCTATGACGGATTTATTCATCTATGAAAAATGTTGGAGAACAGCAGGAAGCGGGTGAGGTATTGCTCGACGATCGTACGGTCAGCGAGTTCCTGCTGCAAAATCCAGACTTCTTTATTCGCAATGCCCGTCAGGTCGAGCAGATGGTGGTTCCGCATCCGGTGCGTGGAACGGTGTCGCTGGTGGAGTGGCAGTTAGCGCGCCAGCGCAATCACATTCAGCAGTTAGAAGAAGATATTACCCTGCTGATGGAACAGGCCAGTGCGAATCAGCAGCTGTTTGATCGTCTCTTTGCCCTGCAGGGGCGACTGGCGGCGGCCACCAGCCTGCACGACATGCTCAACCGCCTCCATCGCTGGGCGCGAGAGTTTGGTCTGGCCGGCGCCAATATCCGCCTGTTCAGTGAAAAATGGCGCATTGGCGCACCGTCCGACTTTACACAGCTTGCCCTGTCGCGTCAGGCGTTTGAACCGGTACGCATTCAGCGGCTGGGTAAGCAAACCCACTACCTGGGCAGCCTCAATGGTCCTGAGTTATTGTTACTGCTTCCGCAGGCCAGGGCCATCGGCTCGGTTGCCATGTCGCTGCTGGGTGAAGAGGGCGATCTGGGTGTGCTGATTTTCAGCAGCCGGGACAACCAGCATTATCAGTCAGGCATGGGGACTGTGCTGTTACAGCACCTCTCGCTGATGCTGCCCCAGCTGCTGTCACGCTGGGTTGAACGGGCGTGAACAGCGAATCGCCCCTGCTTCCTTACGTAGAGGGGTTCCTGCGTTATCTGAAGGTTGAGCGCCAGCTCAGTCCGCTGACGCTGACCAGTTATCACCGTCAGCTTAGCGCGGTCATTGGCCTGCTGGACGACTTAAACGTGAGTGACTGGTCCCGGCTGGATGCAGCACGGGTCCGATCCCTGGCCGCCCGCAGCAGCCGCAGTGGGCTGAAGCCCGCCAGCCTGGCGCTTCGTCTTTCCGCATTACGCAGCTTCCTTGACTGGTTGATTAGCCAGGGCGTTATTCAGGCCAATCCGGCGAAAGGCGTTGCCACGCCCAGAGCGCCGCGGCACTTACCCAAAAATATTGATGTCGACGAAGTGAATAAACTGCTGGATATCAACCTCAACGATCCGCTGGCCGTGCGCGATCGCACCATGCTTGAGGTGATGTACGGGGCGGGTTTGCGTTTGTCGGAGCTGGTGGGTATTGACCTTAATCACCTCGATCTGGACTCGGGGGAGGTGTGGGTCATCGGCAAGGGAAGCAAAGAGCGTCGCCTGCCGATAGGCGGAACGGCCGTACGCTGGATCGGGCACTGGCTGGTATTGCGTGAGTTGTTTGTGCCCGAGGATGAGGCGTTATTCCTGTCAAAACAGGGCAAGCGGATCTCGGCACGGAACGTACAAAAAAGGTTTGCCGAGTGGGGAGTAAAACAGGGGCTGTCCAGCCACGTTCATCCCCACAAACTGCGCCACTCTTTCGCTACGCATATGCTCGAATCCAGCGGGGATTTGCGTGCGGTACAGGAGCTGCTGGGGCATGCCAACCTGACCACCACGCAAATCTATACCCATCTCGACTTTCAACACCTGGCGTCGGTTTACGATGCTGCCCATCCCCGTGCAAAACGAGGAAAATCCTGATGCACTTCTACCGACCTTTACGCCCTGTCGCGGCCATGACCTTCGATCTTGATGACACGCTGTATGACAATCTTCCGGTGATCCGCCGCACCACTGAGGAGTCCCACAGTGCACTACAGGCGTATCATCCTGCTCTGAACGACTTCAGTGTGCTGCAGTATCAGCAGGTGCGCGATCGCCTGCTGGCGGCTGAACCCGACATTTACCACGACGTCAGCGAATGGCGGCGTCGTGCCGTAGAACAGTCGATGCTGGATGTGGGTCTCACCTCCGCGCAGGCGGTGAAAGGTTCCCGCGACGTGATGGCCGTGTTTGCCCGCTGGCGCAGCAAGATCGACATACCCGAAGAGACGCACGCCACGCTGGCGGCGCTGGCACAGCGTATTCCCCTGGTGGCAATCACCAACGGTAACGCGGAACCGCACCTGTGTGGCCTGCAACAGTACTTCCGTTTCACCCTGCGGGCCGGGCCGGATGGACGTGCCAAGCCCTATCAGGATATGTATCAGGCCGCCGCCGGCCGGTTAAACCTGGCACCTGAACACATTCTGCACGTCGGAGATGACCTTATCACCGACGTCGCGGGGGCGATACGCTGTGGGATGCAGGCATGCTGGATTAACCCGCATCGGGCTAACCTGATGCAGAGCAAAGATTCCCGTCTGCTGCCGACGCTGGAAATTTCGCAGTTGGCATCGCTGACTGCGCTGATATAATAAGCTGGTTAAATATCCAGTGGGCGGCCTGATGCTGCCCCCGATCCCCGACGGTGCCTTATGGACGTTTCAGACCTGCTCGACAGCTTGAATGACAAACAACGCGAAGCCGTGGCTGCGCCGCGCAGTAACCTGCTGGTGCTGGCCGGCGCAGGGAGTGGTAAAACCCGCGTACTGGTTCATCGCATTGCCTGGCTGATGGCCGTGGAGAACTGCTCCCCCTATTCGATCATGGCGGTGACCTTCACTAACAAAGCGGCGGCAGAGATGCGCCACCGCATTGAACAGCTGATCGGTACCAGCCAGGGCGGGATGTGGATCGGCACCTTCCATGGCCTGGCACACCGTCTTCTGCGTGCACATCACCTCGATGCGAATCTGCCGCAGGACTTTCAGATCCTCGACAGCGAAGATCAGCTGCGGCTGCTCAAGCGGCTGATCAAAGCGATGAATCTGGATGAGAAGCAGTGGCCCGCACGGCAGGGGATGTGGTACATCAACGGCAAAAAAGACGAAGGCCTGCGTCCGAAACATATTGAAAGCTACGGGAATCCGATAGAGCAGACCTGGCTGCGTATTTATCAGGCCTATCAGGAAGCCTGCGATCGGGCCGGGCTGGTGGATTTTGCCGAACTGTTATTGCGCGCTCATGAGCTGTGGCTGAACAAGCCGCACATCCTTAATCACTATCGTGAACGTTTTACTAATATCCTCGTCGACGAATTTCAGGATACCAACAACATCCAGTATGCGTGGATCCGTATGTTAGCGGGTGACACGGGTAAAGTGATTATCGTGGGAGACGATGACCAGTCTATCTATGGCTGGCGCGGAGCGCAGGTGGAAAATATCCAGCGTTTCCTCAAAGACTTCCCCGGGGCGGAGACGATCCGTCTGGAGCAGAACTATCGCTCGACCAACAATATTCTGAAAGCCGCCAATGCCCTGATCGCCAATAACAGCGGGCGACTGGGTAAAGAGCTGTGGACGGAAGACAGCGACGGTGAACAGATTGCCATCTATTGTGCGTTCAACGAGCTGGATGAAGCCCGTTTCGTGGTTAACCGCATTAAGGTGTGGATGGAGAATGGCGGCGCGCTGAATGACTGCGCGATTCTCTATCGCAGTAACGCCCAGTCGCGTGTGCTGGAAGAGGCCCTGCTGCAAACCAGTATGCCTTACAGGATTTACGGCGGGATGCGCTTCTTCGAACGTCAGGAGATTAAAGATGCCCTGGCCTATCTGCGTTTGATCTCCAACCGTAACGATGATGCCGCCTTCGAACGTGTAGTGAATACGCCCACGCGGGGGATCGGGGATCGTACGCTCGACGTGGTCCGGCAGACCTCACGCGAACGCCAGCTGACACTGTGGCAAACCGCGCGCGTGCTCCTGCAGGAGAAAGCGCTGGCCGGGCGTGCTGCCTCTGCGCTGCAGCGTTTTACCGAACTGGTCGACTCACTGGCACAGGAAACGGCCGAGATGCCCCTGCACGTTCAGACCGATCGGGTCATTAAAGATTCCGGCCTGTGGCTGATGTACGAGCAGGAAAAGGGCGAGAAAGGCCAGGCACGTATCGAAAACCTTGAGGAACTGGTTAACGCCACGCGGCAATACGCCTATCAGGATGAGGATCAGGACCTGATGCCGCTTCAGGCGTTTCTGTCCCATGCCGCCCTGGAAGCCGGTGAAGGCCAGGCTGACAAATGGCAGGACGCGGTTCAGCTGATGACCATGCATGCGGCTAAAGGGCTGGAGTTTATGCAGGTCTTTATCGTCGGTATGGAAGAAGGCATGTTCCCCAGCCAGATGTCGCTGGACGAAGGCGGTCGTCTGGAAGAGGAACGCCGTCTGGCCTATGTTGGCGTGACGCGTGCCATGCAGAAGCTGACGCTGACCTATGCTGAAACCCGCCGGCTTTATGGTAAGGAAGTGTATCACCGACCGTCGCGGTTTATCGGAGAGCTGCCGGAGGCGTGCGTGGAAGAAGTCCGCCTGCGTGCCAGCGTCAGCCGCCCGGTCAATCATCAGCGAATGGGTACACCGATCGCGAAAAACGACAGTGGGTTCGCCCTTGGCCAGCGGGTACACCACGCCAAATTTGGTGAGGGTACCATCGTCAACCTGGAAGGCAGCGGCGAACACAGTCGTTTGCAGGTGGCCTTCCAGGGGCAGGGCATTAAGTGGCTGGTGGCGGCCTATGCCAAACTGGAAGCCATGTGACAGCCGGAAGGGCGCATGGCCCTGCTTGACGGCTTTTTAGTCTCAGCGTAACATGCGCCCACCATTACCCTAAGAGGACATTCGCCTTGGACACACCCAGTACATACTGGCTCATTGACCTGCATTCCAGGTGCAACTCCTAAGGCTATCCTCTTCTGCCGATAGCCTTCGTGGTTGTTGGCGACTGTTCTTCCCGTCGCTCTGAGTCAGTGGTGATCGCTGACTGAAACATCTGTTTCCCGTGTTCAAGCGCTCTGTCCCATTTTGTTACTGTGAATTGGGAGTACAGCTTATGTTGAGCGCATTTAAACTCGACCAAAATCGCCTGACCCGCCTTGAACTGGATGAGAGTGAAGCCAGGGACGAGCTGACCGGTTCCGTCTGGGTGGATTTGATCGAACCGGAAGACGCTGAACGAGATCGGGTGCAAACCGAGCTGGGTCAGAGCCTGGCTACTCGTCCTGAACTGGAAGACATCGAGGCCTCGGCGCGTTTCTTTGAAGATGAAGACGGCCTGCACATTCACTCCTTCTTCTTTTATGAAGATGCTGACGACCACGCCGGTAACTCAACGGTGGCGTTTACGATTCGTGAAGGGCGCCTCTACACGCTGCGCGAACGTGAACTTCCGGCGTTTCGCCTTTACCGCATGCGAGCCCGTAACCAGGTGCTCACCGACGGTAATGCCTATGAGCTGCTGCTCGATCTGTTCGAAACCAAAATTGAACAGCTGGCAGATGAGATCGAGAATATCTATAGCGATCTGGAAAAGCTGAGCCGCGTGATTATGGAGGGGCAGCAGGGTGATGCCTTTGATGAGGCGCTGTCGACGCTGGCAGAGCTGGAGGATATCGGCTGGAAGGTACGCCTGTGCCTGATGGATACTCAGCGCGCCCTGAATTTCCTGGTGCGCAAGGCGCGACTGCCGGGCAATCAGCTGGAGCAGGCGCGTGAGATTTTGCGCGATATCGAATCTCTGCTGCCGCATAACGAATCCCTGTTCCAGAAGGTCAACTTCCTGATGCAGGCGGCGATGGGCTTTATCAATATCGAACAGAACCGCATTATCAAAATCTTCTCGGTGGTTTCGGTCGTTTTCCTGCCGCCTACGCTGGTGGCGTCCAGTTACGGCATGAACTTTGAGTTTATGCCTGAACTGAAGTGGAGTTTTGGTTATCCTGGCGCGATTACCCTGATGATTCTGGCCGGTCTGGCGCCTTACGCTTACTTTAAGCGCAAGAACTGGCTGTAAGCGTCATCAGAGCAAAAAAATCGCCCAGGGGGCGATTTTTTATAGCGGAATTCAGATGCGTTGTGCAGTTTGCCGCCGCAATGACCACAGGGCATCAGCAATAAACAGTGCCAGAGCGGCCCAGATAAAGCCAAAGGTGACCAGTTTATCCGGCGTCATCTTCTCGCCATAGAACAGCACCGCCAGCAGGAACATCAGCGTTGGCCCCAGATACTGGAAAAAGCCGACGGTGGAGAGCTTCAGACGGGTACAGGCTGCGGTAAACAGCATCAGTGGAACGGTGGTAATCACGCCTGCCGCTGCCAGTAACAGGTTCAGACTCATCGGATTGTTACCCAGATGACTGGTCGCGCTGTCGGTGAGAGCAAACAGGTAAACGGCCGCAGGAAGAAGAAGCCAGCTGGTTTCAATCAGCATCCCTGTCTGGGCGTCGACGGCAATTTTTTTGCGCAACAGGCCATAAAACGAGAAGCTGATGGCCAGGCCAAGGGCAATCGCTGGCACCGAACCAAACTGCCACACCTGAATCAACACCCCGCAGCCAGCCAGCGCTACGGCCAGCCACTGCAGGCGGCGGAAACGTTCACCAAGAAACAGCATCCCCACCAGCACATTTAACAGCGGGTTAATAAAATAACCCAGGCTGGCTTCCAGCATGTGGTGGTTATTGACCGCCCATATGTACAGTAACCAGTTACTACAAACCACTACCGCAGAAAGCGCCAGCAACAACACTTTTTTGGGATGCTTAAGTAGCGTTCGCACGCTGCGCCAGTTACGGCTGACGGTGATCAGTACCAGCATAAAGAAAAATGACCAAATCACCCGGTGAGTCATGATCTCGCCGGGCGCGACCTGCTGGATCAGTTTGAAATAGACCGGGGCAATCCCCCAGATAAAATAGGCTCCCAGCGCAAATATAATGCCCTGACGCGTCTGCTGTGGATTCATTACGTTATCCAATCATGTATGTGGCGGTGGCACTGGCAATATGGACGCCAGCGTCATTATGCAGTTCCACGCGCGCCACTGACACTTTATTCCCGCCGCGCAGCAGACTGCTGCTGGCAATGAACCGTTCTCCACGGCCGGGACGCAGGTAATCCACCCGGAGATCGATGGTGCCCATACGCGATAAACGCTGACGCAACTCTTCTTCTGTGATGCTCTCCTGTCGCGTTAGCGCCGCGGTGACGCAGACCAGACCGGCGGCAACATCCAGTACGGAAGCGATCACGCCTCCGTGCAGAATTTTTTGCGCAGCGTTACCGACCAGCATTGTCTGGTTTGCCAGGCTCAGTTCGGCGTAGTCCGACTCCAGACGATCCAGCGCCAGCCCCAGCGCGCGGTTAAAGGGCATGTGGTAAACAAAAATCTCACCGATCAGGCGACGAGCGGCAGTCTGATCCATAGGTACTGCTGACATTATCGGGTCTTCCTGTAAAACAAAATGAAAGAAAATCAGGTTAATGGAATGTGTATATTATGCTTCGTTACCCGTGCTTTCCACTTTCGCAAATCAGCACTAATCTCTCAGGATTTTTCTGTGTAGAATGGCGTGCTTTTTATTCACTTATTCAATTTGCCTCTCTGGGAGATCGCTATGGCTCTGCTGAAAGGATTGCTGGCGTCAGCAATTCTGTTTCCGACGTTAGTACTGGCGCAGGAAGCCACGGTAAAAGAAGTGCATGACCAGCCAGCCGTGCGTGGCAGTATTATCGCCAACTTACTGGAGAAGCATGACAACCCCTTTATCCTGTTTCCTTATGAAAACAACTATCTGCTGTATACCGATACCAGCAATATCAACAAGGACGCGATCGAGTCTTACGACTGGGGTAACAAAGCCAAGCACGATGAAGTGAAGTTCCAGCTGAGTCTGGCCTTCCCACTGTGGCGCGGCATTCTTGGTGATAACTCTGTGCTGGCGGCGTCCTATACTCAGCGATCCTGGTGGCAGCTTTCCAACCGGGGTGCCTCATCGCCATTCCGCGAAACCAACTATGAGCCACAGATCTTCCTCGGCTGGGCAACGGACTACAGTTTTGCCGGCTGGACGCTGCGCGATGTGGAGACGGGCCTCAACCACCAGTCTAATGGGCGTTCAGATCCCACGTCACGAAGCTGGAACCGGGTGTATGCCCGTCTGATGGCGCAGAATGGAAACTGGATGGTGGAAGCGAAACCCTGGTTCCGCCTTCCAGAGAGTGAAAATAACGATGATAACCCTGATATCACTAAGTACATGGGGTATTATCGCCTGACGGTAGGTTACCAGATGGGTGACAGCATCTTCAGCGTAAGAAGCAACTACAACTGGAACAGCGGCTACGGTGGCGCTGAACTGGGGTGGAGCTATCCGCTTACCGATCATGTGCGTTTTTACACGCAGGTGTTTAGTGGTTACGGCGAATCGCTCATCGACTATAACCACCGTCAAACGCGCGTCGGTGTCGGCGTGACGCTCAACGACCTGTTCTAAGGTTGTCGTGACCGGGGCGTGCAGATGCCCCGGCCAGAATTTTTGTCATTACAGATTTGGGGACGATGTGTCTACGGCAGCAGTGATCAACAAAGAAACGCTGGCAGAGCAGGTATTACGTGAGACCTTCGGCTATCAGCAGTTTCGCCCTGGACAACAGAACATCATTCAGGAATCGCTGAACGGGCGTGACTGTCTGGTAGTGATGCCAACCGGCGGAGGAAAATCCCTCTGCTATCAGATCCCTGCGCTGGTGCGCGAAGGCCTGACGCTGGTGGTGTCACCGCTGATCTCGCTGATGAAAGATCAGGTGGATCAACTGCTGGCCAACGGTGTATCGGCTGCGTGCCTTAACTCGACGCAAAATCGTGAAGAGCAGCAAGAGGTGATGGCCGGGTGCCGCACTGGCAGAATTCGCCTGCTCTACATCGCCCCTGAACGCCTGATGATGGACAACTTCCTTGAGCAGTTGATGCACTGGAACCCGGCCATGCTGGCGGTGGATGAAGCCCACTGCATTTCCCAGTGGGGGCATGATTTCCGCCCTGAATACGGAGCGCTGGGCCAGTTGCGTCAGCGGCTGCCTGATGTGCCGGTGATGGCACTGACCGCCACCGCTGATGAAACCACCCGTAACGATATCGCCCGGCTGCTACAGCTGAACGATCCGCTGATCCAGATCAGCAGCTTTGACCGGCCGAATATTCGTTACACACTGGTGGAAAAATTCAAACCGACCGAACAGCTGCTGCGCTACGTGCAGGATCAGCGCGGTAAGTGCGGCATCATTTACTGTAACAGCCGGGCAAAGGTGGAAGACACCGCCGCCCGACTGCAAAGCCGTGGCCTCAGCGTCGGGGCTTATCATGCCGGTATGGATAACGCGCATCGCGCCCACGTACAGGAAGCCTTCCAGCGTGATGACCTGCAAATCGTCGTCGCGACCGTGGCTTTTGGTATGGGGATCAACAAACCCAACGTCCGTTTTGTGGTGCACTTCGATATCCCGCGCAACATTGAATCCTACTATCAGGAAACCGGCCGTGCCGGGCGTGATGGTCTGCCTGCCGAGGCGCTGCTGCTGTACGATCCGGCTGATATGGCCTGGCTGCGTAAGTGCCTTGAGGAGAAAGCGCCGGGGCCGCTGCAGGATATTGAGCGGCATAAGCTGAATGCGATGGGAGCCTTTGCAGAAGCGCAGACCTGCCGTCGCCTGGTGTTGCTGAACTACTTTGGTGAAGGCCGGCAGCAGGCCTGTGACAACTGCGATATTTGCCTCGATCCGCCGCGCCGTTATGATGGTCTGGTGGAGGCACAAAAAGCACTCTCCTGTATCTATCGTGTTGGACAGCGCTTCGGCATGGGCTATATCGTTGAAATCCTGCGCGGGGCGAATAACCAGCGAATTCGTGACATGCAGCACGATAAATTACCGGTGTATGGCATTGGCCGTGAGCAGAGCCACGAGCACTGGACCAGCGTGCTGCGGCAGCTGATTCATCTGGGGCTGGTGACGCAAAATATTGCCATGCATTCGGCTTTACAGCTGACGGAAGCTGCGCGGCCGACGCTGCGCGGCGAAGTGCCGCTGATGCTGGCCGTACCGCGCCTGGTCACCATTAAGCCGCGCAACAGCAGCCAGAAATCCTACGCCGGTAGCTATGACCGCAAGCTGTTTGCAAAGCTGCGTAAGCTGCGTAAGTCGATAGCAGACGATGTGAACGTGCCGCCGTACGTGGTATTTAACGATGCAACACTGATTGAAATGGCCGAACAGATGCCGCTGACGGCATCAGAGATGCTGAGTGTGAACGGGGTCGGACAGAAGAAGCTGGAGCGCTTTGGTAAGCCATTCCTGGTGATGATCAAAGAGCATGTCGACGGTGTGGACGAGGATTAATAATTCACCCGGGCCAATTTTTCCGGCCGTGATGTCGATTCAACCGTTCGCCATAATATCCCGTAGGGGCCGACCTTCTTTTACGGTCGGCCCGTGTTGTCAGGCGATCCTGCGTGCAGACGCCAGCAGTGCCCCCACCGCAATAAACAAACCCCCAAATATCCGGTTAAGCAATTTCATCTGATGCGGACCTTTGATCCACACAGCAATGCGCGTCGCCAGCGTGGCATAACCAATCATCACGATAATATCGACCACCACGGTGGTGATGCCCAGCACCAGGTACTGCATCGCCTGCGGCTGGTGTGGCAGGATAAACTGCGGGAACAGTGCGGCCAGAAACACAATGCTTTTCGGGTTCGTCAGGTTCACCAGCACTGCGCGTTTAAACAGCCTGCGGCGTGGCATCGCTTTTGCCACGGCGTTCAGGTCGATAGCCCCGGCGGAGCGCCACTGCTGGATGCCCAGCCAGACCAGATAGGCGGCTCCCGCCCACTTCAGGATCTCAAAGGCCAGGAGTGACTGTGAAAACAGCGCGCCCAGACCAATACCCACCAGCACAATGTGCAGCGACAGGCCGACCTGAAGGCCGGAAATTGACGCGACGGCGCCACGGTAGCCGTGGCTGATCCCGGTACTCATGGTATTGATAGCCCCGGAGCCCGGCGACAAACTTAAAATACAGGTTGTTAACAGATAGGTCAGCCACCACTCGATGGTCATGGGTAAAGCTCCCGAAAAACGCTCATTTGTGACACAATACGTTATTGTTGAACATGGCGCTATGGGGAACCCTGCTCCTTTTTTTAGGGCAATGCCCCTTCTGGAAAAAGTCCGATGGAACATCATAAACACAACTGGCTGACGCGTGAAAAGGCCTTCGCGGCTTTTGCCACCGGCCCGTTGCTGGATTTCTGGAAGCTGCGCGAAGAGGGCGAATTTGCGGGTGTCGAAAACGTGCCGATCCGCTATGTGCGCTTCATCTCGCCGCAACACGATAAAGTTATCCTGCTTTGCCCGGGGCGTATTGAAAGCTATGTGAAATACCCGGAGCTGGCCTATGATCTGTTCCACAGTGGCTACGATGTGATCATTATGGATCATCGGGGACAGGGGCGATCGGGGCGTCTGCTGCAGGATTCACACCGTGGTCATGTCGTCGAGTTTGAAGATTATGTCGATGATCTGGAAACGCTCTATCTGAAAGAGATTGTGGCCCGTCACTACCGCCATCGCTATGCGCTGGCCCATTCGATGGGCGGGGCAATACTGGCCCTGATGCTGGCACGACAGCCTGCGGCGTTTAATGCCGTGGCGCTCGCGTCACCGATGTTCGGTATTTTCCTGCCCATGCCCCTATGGATGGCCCATTCGATCCTTAACTGGGCGGAAAAATACCCGGCTATGCGCGAAGGCTATGCGCTGGGCACCGGGAAATGGCATGCCCGACCGTTTGCCATCAATGAACTTACGCACAGTCGCGAACGCTATCGCCGTAATCTGCGCTTTTATGCCGACGACCCGGGACTGCGGGTGGGCGGCCCGACCTATCACTGGGTGCGCGAAGGGGTACGTGCCGGGCACAGTATTTTAAGCCAGGCAGCACAGATATCGACGCCCCTGCTGCTGCTGCAGGCCGCTGACGATAAAGTCGTTGATAACCGTGCTCAGGATCTGTTTTGTCAGACGATGGTGGCTGCAGGCCAGCCCTGTGAAGGCGGCAGACCGATGGTGATTGAGGGGGCCCGCCATGAGATCCTGTTCGAAAAAGACAGCATGCGCGCCAGAGCGCTGGATGCCATCCTGGCCTTTTTTTCCCGCCACCCCTGAGCGGGCAGAATGCTATACCGGTGGGTGATGCTGCCCGTCAGAACATATTAACCAGAGGTGTTATGTACCGTATTGTTGCTTCAGACCTGGATGGCACGCTGCTGTCACCCGACCACACGCTCTCTTCCTATGCTCGCGAGACGTTGCAGTTGCTGACCCGCAAAGGCATACATTTTGTCTTCGCTACGGGCCGCCACTATATTGACGTGGCCCAAATGCGCGACAGTCTGGGTATTGATGCCTATATGATCACTTCCAACGGCGCGCGCGTGCACAACACGGCGGGTAAGCTGGTGTTCAGCCATAATCTTGATGAAGATATTGCGCTTGAGTTGTTTGCTCTGCAGCACACCAACCCGGATATTTATACCAACGTGTACCGGGATGAAGAGTGGTTCCTGAACCGTCACCGCCCGGATGAGATGGATTTTTTCCGCGAGTCTGACTTCAACTACCAGGTTTATCAGCCCGGGCAACTGGCGACCGACGGCATCAGCAAGGTGTTCTTTACCTGTGCGATCCCTGAACTGCTGGTCCCGCTTGAGCAGGCGCTGATGGCGCGCTGGGGCGATCGGGTGAACGTCAGCTTCTCACTGCCAACCTGTCTGGAAGTGATGGCTGGTGGCGTATCGAAAGGACATGCGCTGGACGCAGTCTCTAAATCACTGGGTTATTCACTGCAGGAGTGCATCGCCTTCGGGGATGGCATGAATGATAAAGAGATGCTCAGTATGGCAGGCAAAGGTTGCATCATGAGTAACTCTCACCAGCGCCTGAAAGATATCCTGCCTGAACTGGAAGTGATCGGTTCGAATGCAGACCAGGCCGTGCCCAACTACCTGCGTAAGTTATTTAACGTCTGACGGGATGCAGGAGCCGGGCGCTCCGCTGTTCAGCCAGCAATACTGGGCGTTAGCGGTCGACCTTTTTTCCTTGTCCCTCTTCCGGGCCGATCGTGTTTTGCGATCGGCCCTTTGGTTTAGCGTTTCAGGAAGTGAACGGCCTTATCCGGGAAGTCAGTGAACAGACCATCGACTCCGGCTTTGTTGTACAGCAGGTCGTAGAGCTGGTCGACGTTGCTGACGTAAGGCGGTAACTGGTCTGCCCGCACGGTATAAGGGTGCACCACCAGATGATTCTGGTGTGCCTCCTGCACCATGCCGGTCAGCGTGACCTTGCCTGTTTTAGCGCCTTCAGCCACCAGCATATGGTAGTCAGGCCCGATACCGTCGGCATACTGCGCGAGGGTTTTCATCGCCCCGGGTTTAAACATCCAGTCGTAATCGTAGTTCACCCACTGACCGTTTCGCTGCTCCTGCGTTTCGTCCCATTTGGTATAGGCGATCAGCTGAACCAGTTTCAGGTTCATACCGCGCTGCGGCTCCAGTTCGGTCTTGATACGCTTCACTTCGTTAAAGTCAAAGCACTGTAAAAAGACCTTATCGTTTTTGCCGGTGTAACCGTACTGTTTCAGCACATCCAGCACTTTTGCTGAGATATCCTTTCCTTCTTTACGGTGGAACCACGGGGCTTTGATCTCAGTATAAATACCGATATTCCTGCCCGTTGAGTGGTTCAGCCCCTGGATAAACTCCAGTTCCTCCTCGAAGGTGTGGACGCGGAAGTCTGATTTACCCATCGGGAAACGCCCCGGGAAGGTCTGGACTTTTTTACCCTGTTCCAGGCTGAAGCCTTCAGTGAAGGCCAGGCTTTTTATCTCGGCAAGGGTAAAATCAATGGCGTAATAACGCCCGTCGGCCCGCGCACGGTGCGGGAAGCGGCTGGCAACGTCGGTCACGCGATCGAGATAGTGGTCATGCAGCACCACCAGACGATCGTCTTTGGTCATCACCAAATCCTGCTCAAGGTAATCAGCCCCCTGCGCGTAAGCCATCGCTTTCGCCGGCAGGCTGTGCTCAGGCAGGTAGCCACTGGCACCGCGATGGGCAATCACCAGCGGTGAGGTACTCGCGGCGGTCGCCGCGAGTGAGGTGGTCAGTAACACGGTTGCGATAACGTTTTTCAACATAATTACCCGTCCCGATCAGAGTGAGGTCAGTCGCTGTTTGTGTTTTTTCTCGCTCATCATGGTCATCGCCAGCAGGATCACTGCCAGCACACAGCCGCCGATCATGATGATAAAGCCGCCGTCCCAGCCGAAGTAATCGACGGTGTAACCGACGATAGCGCTGGCGGCAACGGAGCCTCCCAGGTAGCCAAACAGACCGGTAAAGCCGGCGGCGGTTCCCGCTGCTTTTTTCGGTGCCAGCTCAAGGGCATGCAGGCCAATCAGCATTACCGGACCATAGATCAGGAAGCCAATCACCATCATACAGGCCATATCTACGCCAGGGTTACCTGCCGGGTTCATCCAGTACACGACAGTGGCGATGGTCACCAGCACCATAAAGAATACGCCGGTGGCACCACGGTTGCCTTTGAAGACCTTATCGGACATCCAGCCACACAGCAGCGTGCCGGGAATACCTGCGTATTCGTAGAAGAAGTAAGCCCACGAGGATTTATCCAGCGTAAAGTGTTTCACTTCTTTCAGGTAGGTCGGTGACCAGTCGAGAATGCCGTAGCGCAGCAGATAAACAAACACGTTGGCCAGAGCGATATACCACAGCAGCTTGTTCGGCAGAATGTACTGCATAAAGATCTGCTTTGCGGTCAGCTCGTCTTCATGTTTTTCGTCGTAGTCAGGCGGGAAGTCATTTTTGTACTCTTCAATCGGCGGCAGGCCACAGGATTGCGGCGTATCGCGCATCAGCGCAAAGGCAATAAGCGCGATGAGAATGGCCCCGAAGGCAGGCATATACAGCGCGGCTTTCCAGTCGTTAAACCAGGCCATACCCAGCAGGAAAAGCAGAGGGGGGATGCCGCCACCGACGTTATGCGCACAGTTCCAGACGGAAACGATGCCGCCGCGCTCTTTCTGTGACCACCAGTGCACCATGGTACGACCGCACGGCGGCCAGCCCATCCCCTGGAACCATCCGCAGAGGAATAACAGAACAAACATCACCATAATGCTGGACGTGGCCCAGGGAACGAAGCCCATAAACAGCATCACAGCAGCAGCCAGGATCAGACCGGCAGGCAGGAAAACGCGGGGGTTGGAGCGATCAGACACCGAACCCATGATGAATTTTGAAAAACCGTAGGCGATAGAGATACCGGACAGCGCAAAGCCCAGATCGCCGCGTGAGAAGCCCTGTTCTACCAGGTAGGGCATCGCCAGGGCGAAGTTTTTACGCACCAGATAATAGGCAGCGTAACCGAAGAATATCCCCAGAAATATCTGCCAGCGTAGCTTGCGGTATAACGGATCAACGCGGCTGTCATCAACGCGGGGCTGATGTGCAGCGGGTTTGAAAAAACTTAACATTTTGGCCTCCCATGGCTCGAAAGTCTGTTATCCGGCTTCGAATGCGCAGATAAAGGAAACATTAACCCGAGTCATCAGGGGTAAATGTTCTATTTCGCGCATAGCGTAGTCGTTATCAGAAAAGCTGACTGTGAAGAAAGGCGCAAATGTTACAGTTTTATGACGGAATGGCTATATCTACATCACAAATTGGTGATTTATTTTCACCATGAAACTATAAAATGTGATTATAGTCACAAAAGTAATTCCCTGCCGTGAGTGGGGTTTCGTTTGGTGAGTGAAAATGTTCTAAAAGGAAGATGGCAGGACTGATGGTGAGTGCAAAGATTAACGCCATCAGGTGACGTTAATCTGTCATGGAGACGTTAAGCTTTTTTGGCCGGACGGATTTTCATGGTCAGGCCCTTGAGGAAATTACGCAGGATCTGGTCGCCACACTCGCGGTAATTTTTATGCCCAGGTTTACGGAAGATAGCACCAATCTCTGACTGTCCTACCGCAAAATCAGCACTTTTCAGCAGTTCCAGAATATCAGTGGTTTTCAGGTCAAAGGCCACACGCAGCTTCTTCATCAGAATGTTGTTGGTCATTTTACGTTCAATGGAAGGGGCGGGGGCATCTTCGCTTTTACCGCGACGCTCAAAAATCAGGCCATTGAGAAAGTAACCCATGATGACATCGGGGCAGGGGCGGAAGCCGGCTTCATCCTCTTTTTTCAGGAAGCTGTGTACTTCGGCTTCGGTCACTTCGCTCTCTGCCAGCGCCAGTATGCTTACCACTTTAGCATCGCTCAGATTCAGCATGTAACGCACGCTGCGCAGGACATCGTTATTGGTCATAGGGTCTCTCTGTAGTGAAACAATTGCAGTGCGCGCAGTATAACCCGTCATACCTCAGGCTGCATCTGCGTTAGCGGGTTGCGCTGACCTGAGGCGCTCCTCTCCACCAGCGTTACGCCGGCGGCCAAAGCCTTACGAAGGGCTGACGGAGGGGTGGGGAATACCCGGACGCGAGGCATCGCGCACCCGTGGCAGATGATCGCAGGCGTGCTGACGGGCAGAACGAATAAAGGCCTCCACGACCGGCTGGCGCTGTTCGCCGTCGCGTACTGCTGCGTACAGTCGGCTCCAGAGTCCTTCCCCTAAGGCTTTGGTGACCACCAGTCCCTGATGCTCGAAACTCTCCACCACCCAGTGTGGCAGCGCGGCAATGCCCATCTGCGCTGAAACCATCTGGATCAGCAGCAGCGTATTATCCACGCTTTTTAGCGTCGGGCTGACGCCAGCGGGCTGCAGAAAATGCCGCCAGATATCCAGACGCTGTCGCTGTACCGGATAGATTAACAACACTTCACGGGCCAGATCCTCGGGGGAAATATGGACTTTCTGTGCCAGGGGATGGTCAGGTGCCAGCACCAGGCGTACCTCAAAATCAAACATCGGCGCATAGAACAGACCGCTACGCGGCAAAATATCCGATGTCAGTACCACATCGAGTTCACCCTGCTGAAGGGCAGGCTGCGGATCGAACGTGACACCTGATTTGAAATCCATCACCACCTGCGGCCAGCTCTGGCGGAAATTGTTCAGTGCGGGGGTCAGCCACTGGATACAGCTATGGCACTCAATCGCGATACGCAGCGTGGTCTGGTGAGGTTCATGGCAGGCCTGCAGCGCCTGCTGGATCTGCGGCAACACCTGCTCCGCCAGCTGCAACAAAATTTCGCCCTGAGGAGTAAAACGCAGAGGCTGGCTTTTACGCACAAACAGCCGGAAACCGAGACGCTGCTCCAGGTCACTGAACTGATGAGATAACGCTGACTGCGTTTGATGCAGCTGAGCCGCTGCTGCGGCAAGCGAACCTGTCGTTCGCAGGGCCTGCAATGTCCGCAGGTGTTTAAGTTCGATCATGAGAGTCCTTCACATCGACGGTGAATATTTTGCGCTTGTGGATAATACAGTACCTGCACATTATAGCGGTGTAAACATCTGGATGGCTAAATGCACCAGCAGGTTCAGCAAAGGTTACTAACGAGGCACCACTGATGACGATTCTTACCCATACTCTCGGATTCCCCCGCGTTGGTCTGCGTCGCGAACTGAAAAAAGCGCAGGAAAGCTACTGGGCAGGTAACTGCTCCCGGGAACACCTGCTGGCCACCGGCCGCGAACTGCGTGCGCGCCACTGGCAACAGCAGAAAGACGCCGGCGTTGACCTGCTGCCAGTGGGCGATTTTGCCTGGTACGATCATGTTCTGACCACCAGCCTGCTGCTGGGTAACGTTCCGGCGCGTCATCAGAATAAAGATGGCTCCGTTGACCTCGATACGCTATTCCGGATCGGGCGTGGCCGTGCGCCGACGGGCGAACCGGCGGCGGCGGCAGAAATGACCAAATGGTTTAACACGAACTATCACTACATGGTTCCGGAGTTTGTTCAGGGCCAGCAGTTCAGACTGACCTGGACTCAGTTGCTGGATGAAGTCGATGAAGCGCTGGCGCTGGGGCATAACGTGAAACCTGTTTTGCTTGGTCCGGTGACCTACCTGTGGCTGGGCAAGGTGAAAGGTGTCGCGTTTGACCGTCTGAGCCTGCTGAAAGACATTCTGCCGGTTTACCAGCAGGTGCTGGCCGAACTGGCTCAACGGGGGATTGAATGGGTGCAGATCGACGAACCGGCGCTGGCACTGGAGTTGCCCTCTGAGTGGCTGGCGGCCTTTAAACCGGCTTATACGGCCCTGCAGGGGCAGACCCGACTGCTGCTGACCACCTATTTTGACCGTATCGGCCAGAACCTCGACACCATTACCGCGCTGCCGGTACAGGGCCTGCATGTTGATCTGGTTCACGGCCAAGACGACATCACCGTACTAAACCGCACAGTGCCGGCAGACTGGGTACTCTCCGTTGGCGTGATTAACGGCCGTAATGTCTGGCGTGCCGACCTGAGCCGCTGGTTTGAGCGCCTGCAGCCGCTGGTGGCTACGCGCAAACAGCTGTGGATCGGATCATCCTGCTCACTGCTGCACAGCCCCATTGATCTTAGCGTCGAAACCCGTCTGGATGATGAAGTGAAAAGCTGGTTCGCGTTTGCTCTGCAAAAGTGTGCCGAGCTGTCGCTGTTAAGCAACGCCCTGAATCATAACGATCCTGCCTCCCTGGAAGCCTGGAGCGCGCCGATCCGTGCCCGTCAGCACTCCTCCCGCGTACACAATGTGGCAGTGGGGCAGCGCCTGGCCGGGATTACGGCCAGAGACAGCCAGCGCAACAGCCCCTATCCGGTACGTGCGCATGCCCAGCGTCAGCGTTTCCAGCTGCCAGCCTGGCCCACCACCACCATTGGTTCTTTTCCGCAAACCACTGAAATTCGCGGCCTGCGGCTTGATTTTAAACAGGGAAGACTGGACGGCAGCCACTACCGTACCGGGATCGCCGGACACATCAGGCAGGCGATAGCAGAGCAGGAGCGACTGGGGCTGGACGTGCTGGTTCACGGTGAGGCAGAGCGTAACGATATGGTGGAGTATTTTGGTGAAAACCTCGATGGGTTCATCTTCACCCAGAATGGCTGGGTGCAAAGTTACGGTTCCCGCTGTGTGAAACCGCCGGTGATTATTGGTGACATCAGCCGTCCTGACGCGATCACCGTTGAGTGGGCGAAATACGCACAGTCCCTGACGGATAAACCGGTGAAAGGCATGCTGACCGGCCCGGTCACCATTCTGTGCTGGTCGTTCCCACGCGAAGATGTGTCCCGGGAAACCATTGCTAAACAGATTGCGCTGGCGTTGCGTGATGAAGTGCAGGATCTGGAAAAAGCCGGCATTGGTATTATTCAGATCGACGAACCGGCCCTGCGTGAAGGCTTACCGTTGCACCGTTCTGACTGGGCTGCCTATCTGGCATGGGCAGTAGAGGCTTTCCGCCTGAACGCCGCCGTGGCGAAGGATGACACCCAGATCCACACCCATATGTGTTACTGCGAGTTCAATGACATCATGGAGTCCATTGCGGCACTGGATGCGGATGTGATCACCATCGAAACCTCACGTTCGGATATGGAACTGCTGGAGTCGTTTGAAGAATTTGAGTATCCGAATGAAATCGGGCCCGGCGTCTATGACATTCACTCACCGAACGTGCCGGATGTGGCGTGGATGGAGGCGCTGTTAAGGAAAGCCGCACTGCGCATCCCTGCTGATCGGCTGTGGGTGAATCCGGATTGCGGCCTGAAAACGCGCGGCTGGAAAGAGACCCGTCAGGCGCTGGAAAACATGGTGAAAGCGTCGCATAACCTGCGCAACGCGCAAACCGCATAATTCTCTGTGTTGTTGTCATTGTCGTCTTTAAGGGGGCCTTGGGCCCCCTTTTTTTTACGCTTTTGGCGCAACGCCATGTTGTTTAAACCATGCCAGCATCCGCTGCCAGCCGTCCTGAGCGGATTCGGCATGGTAGCTCGGGCGATAGTCGGCATTAAAGGCATGCCCGGCATCAGGATAAACAATTATTTCCGCCGTGGCATTGGCCGCCCGCAGTGCCTGACGCATGGTTTCCACGCTCTCCTGCGGAATGCTGTCGTCTTTACCGCCGTACAGCCCCAACACCGGGGAGTTTAAATCCACTGCGATATCGACCGGCTGTTTCTGCTGTTTCATGGTTTTTTCACCCACCAGCTTGCCGTACCAGGCCACCGCCGCTTTAAGCTGGGGATTGTGTGCGGCATATAGCCAGGTAATACGTCCCCCCCAGCAAAAGCCGGTAGCGGCCATATTGCGCATATCACCGCCATGGCGGGACGCCCAGTTGGCAACGTGGTCAAGATCGGCCAGCACCTGAGTATCCGGAACCTGACTCACCAGTTCACTGAACAAGGTCGGAATATCGTTATAGTCCGCCGGGTCGCCCTGACGAAAATAGAGTTCAGGCGCTACCGCCAGGTAACCTTCAGCCGCCAGACGACGGCAGATATCGCGGATATGTTCGTGAACCCCAAAGATCTCCTGAATCACCAACACCACCGGCAGCAGCCCTTCGGCATGACGCGGTTTCGCATGGAAGGCAGGCATGTTCTCACCCTGGGTCGGAATTGACGTCTCACCCGAAAGAATATCTGCGCTGTCCGTGGTAATCGTAGTGGCGGCAGTGGGAAGTGTGGCTGGTGCGAAGCCGTTGTTGTTCTGTTCTTGCGTCGTGTTATCGTCGGTTTTCATTATCCTCTCCATGCGTGCACAAATACGATCGGCATTAAGGGTTTAACTATAGCCCGAAATGCGCCGGGGTCAGACATCACCTCTGGTATCTCTTATCATCAGATCACGGGAAACGACAGGGTCAGGCGTGTGAAAGCGGTCAGGCTGGGTTGTGTGATGTGATTGAGATCACTATTAGCAATGTAATAAATGTAATTTTCATTTGTATTGTCGACGTTTATCACATAAAAGTGCGACGGATTTCCTTACAGTAGTCTTAAGTTCATTCTTCCCTCTTCCCGTGACAGGAGTTTCAAATGGCACAGTCTGACGTTTTCCATCTTGGCTTAACGAAAGCCGACCTTCAGGGCGCCACGCTGGCCATCGTGCCGGGTGACCCGGAGCGCGTGAAGAAAATTGCTGCTCTGATGGACAATCCTGTCCACCTGGCCTCACACCGTGAATTCACCACGTGGCGTGCTGAGCTGTCTGGTACGCCGGTTATCGTCTGCTCTACCGGCATCGGCGGCCCGTCGACCTCCATTGCGGTGGAGGAGCTGGCGCAGTTGGGCGTTCGGACTTTCCTGCGCGTCGGGACCACCGGTGCGATCCAGCCGGGTATTAATGTCGGTGACGTGCTGGTGACCACCGGTTCCGTTCGCCTCGACGGGGCCAGCCTGCACTTTGCGCCACTGGAATTCCCGGCCGTCGCCGACTTTACCTGTACCACGGCGCTGGTCGAGGCTGCGAAAGCGGCGGGTGCCACCACCCATATTGGTATCACCGCCTCGTCGGATACCTTCTATCCGGGCCAGGAACGCTATGACACCTTCTCCGGACGCGTGGTAAGCCGCTTCCAGAACTCAATGAAAGAGTGGCAGCAGATGGGCGTACTAAACTACGAGATGGAATCCGCAACGCTGCTGACGATGTGCGCCAGTCAGGGTCTGCGTGCCGGGATGGTGGCCGGGGTGATTGTGAACCGTACCCAGCAGGAAATCCCTGATGCGGAAACCATGAAACGTACCGAAAGCGATGCCGTTAAAATCGTCGTCGAGGCCGCACGTCGCCTGATCTGATAGCTTATGCTTTGGCCGTGCTGTGGCACGGCCTTTACTCTCCCATCTTCCTGCCTCTGAATTCCGATCCCCTCGATAATTCTGCCTTTACAGACCAGATCGCTGCTTTTTATCTGGACATTCATACAGTGCGCCTCTATTTTTCCCCTGTCAGGGTTTCAGCAGGAGAAGAAGGGTGGATGCATCAATCATTTACGGTGCGGGGATTGGCCTGGTCGGGTTACTGGCCGGCTGGCTGATCGCCGGGATCCGCAGCCAGCAACAGCTGGCGAAGGCCGAAACGGAACGTCGCCTGCAGCAGCAGGCGGCAGAACAGGCTCAGTCCGGGCTTCAGCGCCAGCAGCAGTTACTGGATGCTCACCTCCACACGCAGAAACAGAATGAACAGGAGCTGCGTCAGCTGCACGGTTCGCTTGCTGCAGCCGGCGAGAAGCTGCATCAGCTCGATCACTGGCGTGGGGAAGCGGAGCAACTGACCCGGGAGTTGCGAAATCAGCTGGAAATTAATGCGTCTCAGGAAGCCGAACTGCGGGAAGTCACTATCCGGCTGGAAGAGACGCGGATGGCAGCCGAAGAAAAGCAGCGTCTGTTAGTTAACAGCGAACAGCGTTTAAATGCGCAGTTCGAAAACCTGGCGAACCGTATCTTTGAAAACAGCGGCCGTCGGGTGGATGAACAAAACCGGCAAAGCCTGCACGGCCTGATCACGCCGCTGCGTGAACAGCTGGAGGGTTTCCGCCGCCAGGTGCAGGAAGGTTTTGGTCAGGAGGCGCGCGAGCGGCATACCCTCGCGCATGAAATTCGTAACCTGCAACAGCTCAATGCTCAGATGGCACAGGAAGCGATAAACCTGACGAAAGCGCTGAAAGGGGATAACAAAACCCAGGGGAACTGGGGGGAGGTGATCCTCAGCCGGGTACTGGAAGCGTCCGGGCTGCGGGAAGGCCATGAGTATGAAACCCAGGTGAATATTCAGCTGGAACAGAAAGGACGGATGCAGCCGGATGTGATTGTGCGGCTGCCCCAGGGCAAGGATGTGGTGATCGATGCAAAAATGACGCTGGTCGCCTACGAACGCTATTTTAACGGCGAGGACGACGCCGCACGAGAACTGGCCATTAGCGAGCATATTGCCGCAATACGCGGGCACCTACGGTTGCTGAGTCGAAAAGATTACCAACAATTACCTGGTTTACGTTCACTGGATTATGTGTTGATGTTTATCCCGGTTGAACCGGCGTTTCTGCTGGCCATCGATCGGCAGCCGGAGCTGATCAATGAGGCGTTGAATCAGAATATCATGCTGGTAAGCCCGACCACGCTGCTGGTGGCGCTGCGCACGATTAATAATCTGTGGCGTTATGAACATCAGAGCCGCCATGCCCAGCGCATTGCCGATCGCGCCGCAAGACTGTATGACAAAATGCGTCTGTTTGTCGATGATATGAGTGCTATCGGTCAGAACCTTGATAAGGCTCAGGATAGCTATCGTCAGGCAATGAAAAAATTGTCGGAAGGGCGTGGGAATTTGATTGCCCAGACCGAAGGGTTCCGTCAGATGGGCGTTGAAGTGAAACGGCCGATCAACCCCCGGCTGGTCGGTCAGGCGCTGCCTGAAGCTTATGACGAGGAAGATGACGACGACGCGCCGCCTGCTGACGAGGCGGGGGTGACGCCGGAGGCACTTACTCGCCGCGTCAATGAATAAACGTGTGGCAAGTGCCTGGTCTTCGTGACTCTGGTACACTTGGCTAATATTTGATTGTAGAGCAGGCAAAACAAATGGCAGATGAATCAAAGGACACTACCCACTTTGGCTATCGCACGGTCGCGAAAGACGAAAAGGCCGATATGGTGGCTGATGTTTTCCATTCCGTTGCGGCTAAATATGATCTGATGAATGACCTGATGTCATTCGGTATTCACCGTATCTGGAAGCGTTTCACCATTGATTCCAGCGGCGTACGTCGCGGGCAGCGCGTTCTGGACCTGGCGGGTGGCACGGGCGATCTTACCGCCAAGTTTTCGCGTCTGGTGGGCGAAACCGGTGAAGTGGTACTGGCGGATATTAACAGTTCAATGCTGAAGGTGGGCCGCGATAAACTGCGTAACAAAGGCATTATCGGTAATGTGAATTATGTTCAGGCGAATGCGGAAGCTCTGCCATTCCCTGATAACTACTTTGACTGCATCACCATTGCTTTTGGCCTGCGTAACGTCACTGAAAAAGAGAAAGCGCTGGCCTCGATGTTCCGCGTACTTAAGCCAGGCGGCCGTCTGCTGGTACTGGAGTTCTCTAAGCCGCAGTTCGAACCATTAAGCAAAGCCTATGATGCTTACTCCTTCCACATTTTGCCGCGCATTGGTGAGATGGTAGCAAAAGACGCCGGCAGCTATCGCTATCTGGCTGAATCCATCCGTATGCATCCCGATCAGGAAACCCTGAAGCAGATGATGATGGATGTGGGCTTTGAAAATACGACGTATCACAATCTGACGGGCGGCATCGTTGCCTTGCACCGCGGATTCAAGTTTTAAGCAGGGAAACGCATGACATTAACGCCGCTATTAACTGCCAGTCTGGAGACCGCGCTTAATCATCTGCTCTACCGCGATCGTGGCCTTAAGGCGGCGCGTCAACGTCTCAATGGGCGCAGCCTGGCCATTTTGCTGGCTGAGCTGAAGCAGCCCCTGATTTTTATTTTCAGTGAACACCAGGTTGATGTGATAGGTGAGTGGGGTGATACGCCCGACTGTACGGTGAAAACACGCTTATCGACGCTATCAAAACTGCGTGACCGCCAGCAACTGACCTCGCTGATCCGCAGCGGTGAGCTTGATGTCGACGGCGATCTCCAGGTCGTGCAGCAATTTTCCGCGCTTCTTGACCTGGCGGAACTCGACCCTGCCGAGTATCTTGCTCCCTGGCTCGGCGATATCGCTGCTCAGGGCATCACTCAGTTTGCCCGTCGCGGCTTTAATGCCGTACGCCGCGATGTGCAGCGCAAACAGAGCTACCTGTCGCAAACGCTGACCGAAGAGTGGCGTGTGGCCCCCGGCTCGCTTGAACTGGCCTGGTTTGCTGAAGAAGTGGACGCCGTGTCGCGTTCACTGGATGCGCTGGACGCTCGCCTTAACCAGCTGGAGGCCAAATGACCTTTGGTGAACTGCGCCGTCTTTATCTGATTATTCGGGTTTTCCTCAGCTATGGCCTGGATGAGCTGATCCCTAAAATACGCCTCACTCTGCCATTGCGGTTCGGCCGTAAATGCCTGTTCTGGATGCCAAATCGTCATAAAGACAGGCCGTTGGGTGAGCGTTTACGCCTGGCGCTTGAGCAATTGGGGCCGGTGTGGATCAAGTTTGGCCAGATGATGTCGACCCGGCGCGATCTTTTTCCGCCGCTGATCGCCGATCAACTGGCCATGTTGCAGGATCGTGTTGCGCCATTTGACGGTAAAAAAGCCCTTAAACTGATCGAACAGTCACTGGGTGCGCCGATTGAAACTCAGTTCGACGATTTTAATATCGTCCCGCTGGCCTCCGCTTCTATCGCTCAGGTTCATACCGCCACGCTGAAAGAAAACGGTCGTGAAGTGGTGATCAAAGTGATTCGCCCTGACATTTTACCGGTGATAAAAGCGGATATGCGGCTGATTTATCGCCTGGCACGCTGGGTGCCGCGTTTGCTGCCTGACGGGCGACGTCTGCGCCCACGAGAAGTGGTCGCGGATTACGAAAAGACACTGCTTGATGAACTGAACCTGCTGCGTGAAGCGGCGAATGCGATCCAGCTCCGACGTAACTTTGACAGCAGCCGCATGCTCTACGTGCCGGAAGTGTATTCCGACTACTGCACGGAAAACATGATGGTGATGGAGCGTATTTACGGCATTCCCATTTCCGATGTGGTGACGCTGGAACAGCACGGTGTCAATATGAAGCTGCTGGCTGAACGCGGTGTGCAGGTGTTCTTTACCCAGGTGTTCCGTGACAGCTTCTTCCATGCGGATATGCACCCGGGTAACATTTTTGTCAGCTATGAACACCCGGAAGATCCGCAATATATTGGCATCGACTGCGGCATTGTCGGGTCACTGAACAAAGAAGATAAACGCTACCTGGCTGAAAACTTCATTGCCTTCTTTAATCGCGACTACCGCAAAGTCGCCGAGCTTCACGTTGATTCGGGCTGGGTTCCGCCGGATACCAATGTGGAGGATTTCGAGTTCGCAATACGCACCGTGTGTGAACCTATTTTTGAGAAACCGCTGGCCGAGATTTCGTTCGGGCATGTGCTGCTCAACCTGTTCAATACGGCACGTCGCTTTAATATGGAAGTTCAGCCTCAGCTGGTTTTGCTGCAAAAAACGCTGCTGTATGTTGAGGGCGTCGGTCGCCAGCTCTATCCACAGCTGGATTTGTGGAAGACGGCCAAACCGTTCCTTGAAGACTGGATTAAAGATCAGGTCGGTATCCCTGCCATTGTGCGGGCACTGAAAGAAAAAGCGCCATTCTGGGCGGAAAAATTGCCTGAGCTGCCTGAGCTGTTTTATGACAGCCTGCGTCAGCACAAGCATTTGCGACACAGCGTTGACCGGCTGGCGAACGATCTGAAAGGGGAGCGTGCTAAGCAGCATCAGTCACGTTATCTCTTCGGTGTCGGCGCAACATTGTTGCTCAGTGGGACGGCAATCCTGCTGTCGCGTCCTGAATGGGACGTGTTCTCTGCCGGACTGATGGCCGCAGGCGTTGTTGCCTGGTTGGTTGGCTGGCGCAGAACAAACTGATTGTCATGAAAGGTAAATAGGCAGCTTATTGCGCGGGGGGTGTGGTTTGTGCATCGTCAGCAAGACATAAGCTGTTATATACTCGAAACTCGCATCAATTATTGATATCAGAGGTAATAATGGGTGGCATTACACTTCCACACTTGTTAATCATCGCCGTACTCGTTGTACTGCTGTTCGGCACCAAAAAGCTCCGTTCCCTGGGGTCTGATCTCGGTTCGTCCATCAAAGGCTTTAAAAAAGCGATGAGTGATGAAGACGACAAAGAGAAAGACAAAGCGAACGCTAACGATGCTGACTTTAATGCCAAACTGGCTGATCAACAGCATACAGAAGCAAAGAAAGAAGACGTCAAGAACGACAAGGTATAAACCGTGTTCGACATAGGCTTTAGTGAACTGGTACTGGTCTTCGTTATTGGCCTGGTGGTGCTGGGCCCGCAGCGTTTACCCGTCGCAGTCAGAACGGTGATGGGCTGGATCCGCGCGCTGCGTTCCCTGGCAACCAGCGTTCAGAATGAACTGGCTCAGGAGCTGAAGATTCAGGAGCTGCAGGATGGCCTGAAGAAAATTGAACAGGCCAGCAAAGACAGCCTTTCTCCTGAGCTTAAAGCCTCGGTAGAGGAATTGAAGCAGACGGCCGATTCAATGAAACGCTCTTACCTGGGCGAAAATGAAAAAGCCGATGATGAAGCGCACACTATCCATAATCCGTTAGTGAAAGATCCGCAGGAATCGCACGATGGTGTGACCCCTGCGGCGGCGGACCACCAGGCCAGTGCACCTGCACAGGCGCCGGTAACGGTCACCCAGTCTGCCTCTACACCTCCGCCGGAACCTCAGGAGCCGCCAGCGTCCACCGCTCCGCGTGCATCCGTACCCCCTGGACAACCAAGCGATGAACGATAAACATGGCTGTTGATGATACCCAACCGCTTATCAGTCATCTGATTGAGCTACGTAAGCGCCTGCTGAACAGCATCATCGCTGTTCTGGCCATTTTTTTGTGTCTGGTGTATTTCTCTAACGATATTTACCAGCTTGTCTCGGCCCCACTGATCAAACAGTTACCTGCCGGTGCCAGCATGATTGCCACGGATGTGGCCTCTCCGTTCTTTACGCCGATTAAGCTGACGATCATTGTTTCACTGTTCCTGTCAGTGCCAGTCATTCTTTACCAGGTCTGGGCCTTTGTCGCCCCTGCGCTGTATCGTCATGAGCGCAAGCTGGTTATGCCACTGCTGTTTTCCAGTTCATTCCTATTCTACCTGGGGATGGCTTTCGCCTACTTTATTGTCTTCCCGCTGGCGTTTAGTTTCTTTTCCAAGACGGCGCCACAGGGGGTACAGATTGCCACCGACATTAATAACTATCTCGATTTTGTGATGACGTTATTTATGGCGTTTGGCGTGTCGTTTGAAGTACCGATTGCTATCGTACTGTTGTGCTGGACGGGGGTCACCACCCCGGAAGATCTGCGTGAGAAACGCCCGTATGTGCTGGTAGGGGCCTTTGTGGTTGGCATGTTGCTGACACCGCCGGATATCTTTTCCCAGACGCTGTTGGCCATTCCGATGTATTGCCTGTTTGAGGTGGGAGTGTTTGTTTCCCGTTTCTACGTGGGCAAAAACCGCCGCGATGAAGATGCAGAGCAGGACGCAGAATCAGAGTAACGTTGCGCGAACGGCTGCCACGGCAAAACAGTTTGAATTGATTAACCGCCCGTCAGGGCGGTTACTGTATGGAAGAGACTATGTTTGATATTGGTGTAAACCTGACCAGCACGCAGTTCGCAAAAGATCGTGAGAAGGTGGTTAAACGTGCGCGCGAGGCGGGTGTCACCGGCATGTTAATTGCGGGCACGAATGCGCTGGAAAGTCAGCAGGCCCGCAGTCTTGCGCAGCAGCACCCGGATTATTGCTGGTCAACGGCGGGTGTTCATCCTCATCATGCCAGCGAGTGGTCGGGGGAAACTGCCGCCACGCTGCGCCGGCTGGCTGAAAACGATCGGGTTGTCGCCATCGGTGAGTGTGGACTCGATTTCAACCGCAATTTCTCTGCGCCAGAGCAGCAGGAATATGCCTTTAATGCCCAGTTGGCCCTGGCGGCCGAGCTGTCGCTGCCGGTGTTCCTGCACTGTCGCGAAGCCCATGAACGGTTTATCGCCATCCTGGCGCCCTGGCTGCCTCAGTTGCCTGCCTCTGTACTGCACTGTTTTACCGGAACACGCGAGGAGCTGGAGGCCTGTCTGGCAATGGGATTATCCATTGGCATTACCGGCTGGGTATGTGATGAGCGGCGGGGACAGGCCTTACGGGAGCTGATGCCGTTAATTCCGGCAGAGCGGCTGCTGCTGGAAACCGATGCGCCGTGGTTGCTGCCAAGAGATATGCATCCACGCCCGGCTTCACGTCGCAATGAACCCTGCTTTTTACCGCATATTGTACAGCAGGTGGCGCTGTTGCGTGGGGAGGATGCCGGCGAACTGGCAGAACAAACGGCATTAAATGCGCGAAAACTGTTTCGCCTTTAAGCAGGTCAGAGGGGGCATGATTGCTCCCTGATCGCTTCCCGTTACAGCTTACAGCTTCTGGAACTGGCGGTTACCTACGCTGCGAACCACCTGCTTATTGAGCAGATTCAGCAGCAGCATTGATCGTGCTTCACCATCGGGCTCGGTAAATATCGCTTTCAGTCCTTCAAACGCCCCTTCCGTAATAATCACGGCATCACCCGGCTGCGGCAGTTCAGTATCGGTAACGACTTTAATGGGATCATTCTGCAGGGCGGTAATCACATCTAAAGGCACAGTGGCGGGTTGATTACCGAAGCGGACAAAATGGCTGACGCCACGCGTTGCACTAATTGTCGTGGTATGAATAGATTCAGGGTCGAATTCAATGAACAGATAATTAGGGAATAACGGCTCATCCACCCGGGTACGTTTGCCACGCACGGTTTTCTCTAAAGCAATCATCGGGCTCAGGCAGTGCACGGCCTGGCGCTCAAGATGCTCCTTTGCCCGTAGCAGCTGACCTCGTTTGCAGTAAAGTAAATACCAGGATTCCATAACTTCGCTTTCCAATTATCTGGCCGATAAGGATATCAAAATCGCTAAGATAGATATAGCGAGATTGGTGGTATCCGTCCGTTTTCACCTGCCGCCTTATTCATCTGGCCGCTGTCGGGATAACTTCAAATTAGCAGTAATTATCGGATCGGGTAATAACCTTTTCATACGAATAAATAGTGCTTCCTAATCTGCGTCATAGCAACCGGCGGCTCTGATGGCTGAGATCCACCGGCTGCGCTGTCTGGCAGCAGGCAGATTGTTTTACTGTGGCTTAAACCTGGTAACAAAACTACCCCCCTGGCAGAGATCGGCACTATAATGGCCATCTCACTGACCGTACTGATGGAAAGTCATGAAATACCACGACTTACGCGACTTCCTTTCTCTGCTTGAACAGCGTGGGGAATTAAAACGCATCAAACAAGAGATCGATCCCGATCTGGAAATGACCGAAATTGCCGACCGCACGCTGCGAGCCGGCGGCCCTGCCTTGCTGTTTGAGAACCCAAAAGGTTACAGCATGCCGGTTCTGTGTAATCTCTTTGGTACACCGGACCGCGTTGCGATGGGGATGGGCCAGGAGGATGTTAAAGCACTGCGTGACGTTGGCCGTCTGCTGGCATTCCTTAAAGAGCCTGAGCCTCCGCGTGGTTTCCGCGACTTCTTCGATAAAATGCCGCAGTGGAAGCAGGTGCTGAACATGCCGACGAAACGGCTGCGCAGTGCCCCCTGTCAGGAGCAAATCTGGCAGGGTGATGACGTTGATTTAAGTCGTATCCCGGTCATGAAATGCTGGCCGGATGATGCCGCCCCCCTGGTGACCTGGGGACTGACCGTCACCCGTGGGCCGCTGAAAGAACGACAGAACCTGGGGATCTACCGTCAGCAGGTGATTGGCAAAAACAAGTTAATCATGCGCTGGCTTTCCCATCGTGGCGGTGCGCTGGATTTCCAGGAGTGGTGCCAGCAGCACCCCGGAGAGCGTTTCCCCGTCTCTGTGGCTCTGGGGGCTGACCCGGCGACCATTCTGGCGGCAGTGACACCGGTACCCGATACGCTGTCTGAATATGCTTTCGCCGGTCTGCTGCGCGGGACTAAAACGGAAGTGGTGAAGTGTGTTTCCAACGACCTGGAAGTGCCCGCCAGCGCGGAAATCGTGCTGGAAGGGTATATTGAACCCGGTGAAATGGCCCCTGAAGGACCCTACGGTGACCACACCGGCTACTATAATGAAGTGGACAGCTTTCCGGTGTTTACCATCACGCATATTACCCAGCGCCGTGATGCGATTTATCACTCGACCTTCACCGGACGTCCACCGGATGAGCCTGCTGTCCTGGGCGTCGCGCTGAATGAAGTCTTTGTGCCGATCCTGCAAAAGCAGTTCCCGGAAATCGTGGATTTCTATCTGCCACCGGAAGGATGCTCCTACCGGCTTGCGGTTGTGACCATCAAGAAACAGTATGCCGGGCACGCTAAACGCGTCATGATGGGTGTCTGGTCGTTCCTGCGACAGTTTATGTACACTAAATTTGTTATCGTTTGCGATGATGACATTAATGCACGCGACTGGAACGATGTTATCTGGGCAATCACCACGCGAATGGATCCGGCACGTGATACGGTACTGATAGAAAATACGCCGATTGATTACCTGGATTTTGCGTCGCCGGTGTCTGGCCTTGGCTCAAAAATGGGGCTTGATGCCACCAATAAATGGCCGGGTGAAACCCAGCGCGAGTGGGGTACGCCGATCCGTAAGGATCCTGCCGTTACCGCACGCATTGATGCGATTTGGGATGAGTTAGGCATCTTGAGTGATACACCCGCGCGCTGACGCGCAGGTGGTCAAATGATAATGACGACCCGACAGAGGGAACGCATGACAACCTTAAGCTGTAAAGTGACCTCAGTAGAGGCGATTACCGATACCGTATACCGCGTAAGACTGATCCCGGAAGCTGATTTCAGCTTTAAAGCGGGTCAATATTTGATGGTCGTGATGGATGAGCGTGACAAGCGTCCGTTCTCTCTGGCTTCAACGCCCATGGAAAAAGATATCATTGAGCTGCACATTGGGGCCTCTGAACTGAACCTCTATGCCATGGCGGTGATGGAACGTATTCAGCGGCAGCGCGAGATCACCGTCGATATTCCTCACGGTGATGCCTGGCTGCGTGAAGAGAACGACCGCCCGCTGGTTCTGATTGCTGGCGGCACCGGCTTTTCCTACGCGCGCTCGATTCTGCTGACCGCACTGTCGCAGCAGCCCGATCGGCATATTGCGATCTACTGGGGCGGGCGTGAGTTGAAGCATCTGTACGATCTGGAAGAGCTGAACGCGCTGGCGATTAAACATCCTAATCTGAGTGTTATTCCGGTCGTTGAACAGCCTGAAGAGGGATTCACCGGTCGTAACGGTACGGTTCTGACCGCCGTAATGCAGGATTATGGATCTCTGGCCGATCACGATATCTATATTGCGGGTCGTTTCGAGATGGCAAAAATTGCCCGTGAGCGCTTTTGTGCTGAACGGGGTGCGCAGGAAGCCCGCATGTTTGGCGATGCGTTTGCCTTTATCTGACCGTCAGGGGCAGTCCCGCTGCCCCTGCGTTTCTCGTCAGCAAAAAAAACCGCCCCTGACAGGCGGTAAGCACTTGCAATAATACTTCCAGATCAACGTATTAAACCCGTTCAAATACGGTGGCGATCCCCTGTCCCAGCCCGATACACATAGTCGCCAGACCGAACTGAGCATCCTTTCTTTCCATCAGATTCAGCAGGGTGGTACTGATACGTGCCCCTGAACATCCTAATGGATGACCGAGCGCTATCGCCCCCCCATTCAGATTGACCTTCTCGTCAAGTTTCTCCATCAGCCCCAGATCTTTAATGCACGGCAGGGTCTGCGCGGCAAAAGCTTCATTCAGTTCAAAAATACCGATATCGCTGACAGTCAGACCGGCACGTTTTAATGCAAGCTGTGAAGCCGGAACCGGTCCATATCCCATAATGGAGGGATCGCAGCCCACGACGGCCATGGCACGAATGCGTGCGCGGGGCTTCAGGCCCAGCTCCTGCGCCAGTGACTCACTCATCACCAGCATCGCTGCGGCACCGTCGGACAGGGCAGAACTTGTCCCTGCGGTCACGGTCCCCCTGACCGGATCAAAGGCCGGACGCAGTGCTGCCAGGCTCTCGACCGTCGTATCCGGACGGATTACCTCATCGGTGTCATAACGTTTCAACACGCCGTCAGCATCGTGGCCTGAAACCGGCACGATCTCGCGGGCAAAATGCCCGGCTTCCGTCGCAGCCCAGGCCCGCTGATGCGAGCGTGCTGCAAACTGATCCTGCATTTCCCGACTGATACCGTGAATTTTCGCCAGCATTTCAGCCGTCAGGCCCATCATACCCGCGGCCTTCGCCACGCTGCGGCTCAGACCGGGATGAAAGTCCACGCCGTGGTTCATCGGGACGTGTCCCATATGCTCAACGCCACCAATCAGGCAGGAACGGGCATCACCCACCATAATCGCACGGGCAGCGTCGTGCAGTGCCTGCATCGACGAGCCGCACAGGCGGTTGACCGTGGTGGCAGGCACGCTGTGGGGGATTTCTGCCAGCAGTGCGGCGTTACGGGCAATATTGAAGCCCTGCTCCAGCGTTTGCTGTACACAACCCCAGTAAATATCATCCAGGGCTGCGGCATTCAGTGCCGGGTTACGGCTCAGCAGGCTGCGCATCAAATAGGCAGAGAGATCTTCCGCCCGTACATGGCGAAACGCGCCGCCTTTTGATCGTCCCATCGGCGTACGGATGGCATCAACGATGACAACTTTTTCCATTTTTAATTCCTCACGCCGTTTTCAGAGATAAATCGTCGAGCGGTGCTGCCAGGGGATACCAGCTTCCCCCCTGTGCCGCTTTTTCGCGTAACGTGTCCGGTACCTGATAAAGCGCACCAAGAGAGGTAAAAGGTTCGGTCATGGCGACAAATGCCGCGCTCCCGAGCGTATCGAGATAGCGGAATGCTCCGCCATGGAACGGCGGGAAACCCAGTCCATAGACCAGCGCCATATCGGCCTCTGCCGGACTGGCGATCACTTCTTCCTCCAGGCAGCGAACCACTTCGTTAATCATCGGGACCATCATGCGGGCGATAATTTCCTCGTCACTGAAGATCCGTTTGGGCTGGCAGACGCTTTCCAGCAGGCGGTCGGTCTCCGCATCGGCGACTTTTTTTGACTTGCCTTTGGCATCGGTTTCCCAGCGCCAGAAACCCTGCTGATTTTTCTGGCCGAAACGTTTAGCGTCAAACAGCACGTCGACAGCATCACGGTACGCTTTCTGCATACGATCTGGGTAACCTTCTGCCATCACTTGCTGAGCGTGATGCGCAGTATCAATACCCACGACGTCCAGCAGCCAGGAAGGGCCCATTGGCCAGCCAAACTGCTTTTCCATCACTTTATCAATCTGGCGGAAGTCCGCCCCGTCGCGCAGCAGCAGACTGAAGCCGGCGAAGTAGGGGAACAGCACGCGATTGACAAAGAATCCCGGGCAGTCGTTGACCACAATAGGCGTTTTCCCCATTTTGCTGGCCCAGGCCACCACTTTGGCAATGGTGGACCCGGCGGTTTTCTCTCCACGGATCACCTCAACCAGCGGCATACGCGGCACGGGGTTAAAGAAGTGCATCCCGCAGAAATTTTCCGGACGAGTTAATGCCTTCGCTAACTGGGTAATGGGAATGGTTGAGGTATTCGAGGCCAGGATTGCATCCGGGCGGATGTGGCTTTCCGCTTCCGCCAGCACGGCGGCTTTAATCTGTGGATTTTCCACCACCGCTTCGACCACCACATCGACACGGTCAAAGCCAGCGTAATGCAGGGTGGGTTGGATAGTGCCAATCACGCCGGCCAGCTTCATTCCGTCAATCCTGCCGCGCGTCAGCTGCCTGTTAAGCAGTTTAGCGGCCTCACCCATTCCCAGTGCCAGTGATTGCTCACTGATGTCTTTCAGGATAACCGGCACGCCTTTCCAGGCTGACTGGTAGGCGATACCGCCCCCCATGATACCGGCACCCAACACGGCGGCCCGTTTCGGTGTTTCCACATCGCGAGTGAGTTTTTTTGCGCTGGCTTTGACGGCCTGATCGTTAAGGAAAATACCCACAAGCGCCCGTGCCACACTGGAACGGGCCAGTGGCACGAAGGCTGCCGTTTCCAGTTTCAGGGCTTCGTCGCGGCCCAGACGGGCAGCGGCTTCAATGGTTTTGACCGCGGTAACGGGGGCAGGATAGTGTTTTCCTGCGGTCTGCATCACCATCGCCGTGGCTGTCGTGAAGCTCATGGCCGCTTCAATCTTGCTCAGTTTTAACGGTTCCAGCTTAGGCTGGCGGCGCTCGCGCCACGGTTGCTTGCCTGAAATGGCCTCTTTCAAAACGGACAGTGCCGCCGCCTGCAGCTTATCTGCCACCACCACGGCATCGACCAGCCCAACTTTCAACGCCTCAGAGCCATCGATATCCTTACCGGCAGCGATAATTTCCAGTGCGCTGTCAGCGCCCAACAGACGGGGCAGACGAACCGAGCCGCCAAAGCCCGGCATAATGCCGAGTTTCGTCTCTGGCAGACCAATGCGGGCATCCGGGGTCGCAATACGAAAATCGGTTGCCAGTACGCATTCGCAGCCGCCACCCAGCGCATAGCCGCTGATGGCAGAAACGGTGGGAACAGGCAGGTCTTCCAGGCGGTTGAAGATGCTGTTGGCATAGGTCAGCCACTGGGTCAGCTTTTCCTCAGTGGCGGTAAACAGCGAAAGAAACTCGGTAATATCGGCCCCGACGATAAAGGCGGGCTTACGTGAACTGAGCAGTACACCGCGCAGCCCGGGCTGCTGTTCCAGCACGGAGAGGGCTTCACCGAGGCTGGCCACCGTCTTTGTATCCAGCTTGTTCACCGAACCGGGCGCGTCAAATACCAGCTCGGCAATGCCGTCTTCCAGCCAGTCGAGGGAAAGGGTTTCGCCTTGGTAGAGCATGTCTGTCTCCTGAGCCGCGATAAAGGGGATCTGGTCGTACCAGATGATCGTGAGTGTGGAATCCGTGTTAATTATTTGCAAACTATACGTTGTCGATTTGCAAACGAGATCACAACTGCGGCAAAACGGCATACCCCTGCTGGCTGTGGTAAGATGCCGACAATTTCGTGATATCGGAGGCAGGATAATGGAGTCACTGGTTACGCTTTATCAGCAGCATGTGAATACGTTACAGCAGCGAGCACAGCAGGTGCTGGCCCGGCACAATCTTGATGCCATGCTGATTCATTCCGGAGAATTACTGACGGTATTTCTCGACGATCACACTTACCCGTTTAAGGTAAACCCGCAGTTTAAAGCCTGGGTGCCGGTGACTCAGGTTCCGAACTGCTGGCTGTGGATCGACGGCGTGAATAAACCTAAGCTCTGGTTCTATTCACCGGTTGATTACTGGCATAACGTCGAGCCGTTGCCACACAGCTTCTGGACCGGTGAAATCGACATTATCCCACTGAAAAACGCCGATGAAATTGCACAGCAGCTCCCAGCGCAGCGGCAAAACGTTGCGTATATCGGCCCGGTTCCTGCGCGAGCGACTCAGCTTGGGCTAAAGGCCGAAGCGATTAACCCGCAGGGCGTGATCGACTTCCTGCATTACCATCGCGCTTATAAAACCGGTTATGAACTTTACTGTATGCGTCAGGCGCAGAAGACGGCCGTAACTGGCCACCGTGCCGCGAAGGAAGCCTTTCTGTCCGGGATGAGCGAGTTCGATATTAATGTTGCTTATCTCAGTGCCACCGGCCACCGGGATACGGATGTCCCCTACGGTAATATCGTTGCCCTTAATGAACATGCGGCGGTGTTGCACTACACCCGGCTTGACCAACAGCCTCCCGAGCAGCGCCGTAGCTTCCTGATTGATGCGGGCGCTGAATACAATGGCTATGCTGCCGACCTGACCCGTACCTATGCGGCCAGTGATAAAAGTGAATATGCGCAGCTTATCCACGATATGAACGCCGAAGAGCTGGCGTTAATCGCCACCCTGAAAGCGGGTGTCCGCTATACCGAGTATCATCAGCAGATGCACTATCGTATTGCCAGCCTGCTGCTGAAGCATCAGCTGGTGCAGGGAATGAGTGCGGAAGCGATGATCAAAGAGGATCTGACCGGGCCGTTTATGCCACACGGGCTCGGCCATCCGTTGGGGCTTCAGGTTCACGATGTCGCAGGCTTTATGCAGGATGATCGGGGAACCCATCTGGCTGCTCCCGGGCAGTATCCGTATCTGCGCTGTACCCGGATGTTAGAGCCGGGCATGGTGCTGACCATTGAACCGGGCATCTATTTCATCGACTCTTTGCTGGCACCCTGGCGTTCTGGTAAGTTCAGCCAGCACTTTGACTGGGCGAAAATTGATTCACTGAAGCCTTACGGCGGGATTCGAATTGAAGATAATGTGGTGATACAGACCAATGGTGTGGAAAATATGACACGCGATCTGCATCTGGCCTGATGGACGCTTACGATATTCCTGCTGAACTCTTCAGCTTCACCGAAGAGATTAAAAAAAGTCGTTTTATTACGCTGCTTACACATACCGAGGGCGTGGAGGCGGCGCGGGGCTTCGTTCAGCAGATGAAACAACAGCACCCCACAGCCCGGCATCACTGCTGGGCTTTCGTCGCTGGAGCCCCGGATGATTCTCAGCAGCTTGGGTTCTCTGACGACGGTGAACCTTCGGGTACGGCCGGTAAACCGATGCTGGCGCAGCTGATGGGTAACAACATTGGCGAAATAACGGCGGTTGTCGTGCGCTATTATGGGGGTATCCAACTGGGTACCGGCGGGCTGGTCAAAGCTTACGGGGGTGGGGTGCAGCAGGCGCTGCGTTTACTCCCCCGCAAGATTAAAGTTCCTATGCTGCATTTCAGTCTCGTTTGTGATTATGCTCAGTTAGGGGATATTGAACGCATGGTGGCCCGTTTCGACGGCCAGGTACTCAATACGGATTTTTTGCAGAATATAACGCTTCACCTTGCTTTACCTCATGCGCAGGTGGCCGGGTTCAGACAAAATCTGTCAGACTTTAGCCGGGGCACTTTGCAATTAGCCTCGCTCAAATAACACTTCATGTCAGGAAAGGAACGGCAGAATGCATTTTCGCGCCATCACCCGCATAGTGGGTTTACTGGTCATCTTGTTCTCAGGCACCATGATCGTGCCCGGGCTGGTGGCATTGATTTACCGCGATGGGGCAGGGCGTGCATTCACTCAGACGTTTTTCATGGCACTGATGATCGGCACCTTGTTGTGGTGGCCGAATCGTAAGAAGAAAAGTGAACTGAAGCCAAGGGAAGGTTTTCTGATTGTCGTCTTGTTCTGGACGGTGCTGGGCAGCGTTGGGGCGATGCCATTTATCTTTGCTGAGCAGCCTAACTTGTCCATTACGGATGCGTTCTTTGAGTCCTTCTCTGGCCTGACAACGACCGGAGCGACCACGCTGGTAGGGCTGGACTCATTGCCAAAGGCGATTTTGTTTTACCGTCAGATGCTGCAATGGCTCGGGGGCATGGGGATCATCGTGCTCGCAGTAGCGATTTTACCGATTCTTGGCGTCGGCGGGATGCAGCTATACCGTGCTGAAATGCCCGGACCGCTTAAAGATAATAAGATGCGGCCACGCATTGCGGAAACAGCGAAAACGCTGTGGTTAATCTATGTATTGCTGACCGTCGCTTGTGCGCTTGCGCTATGGATGGCAGGAATGCCGATGTTTGATGCGATTGGCCATAGTTTCTCGACTATCGCGATTGGCGGTTTTTCCACCCATGACGCCAGCATTGGCTATTTCAACAGTCCGACGATCAATACCATTATCGCGATTTTCCTGCTGATTTCCGGCTGTAACTACGGCCTGCACTTTTCACTACTGAGTGGACGCAGTCTGCGTGTCTACTGGCGTGATCCTGAGTTTCGCATGTTTATTGGCGTACAGATTACCCTGGTGATCATCTGTACGCTGGTTCTGTGGTTCCATAATGTTTATAAGACTGGAATGGAAACGCTTAATCAGGCCTTCTTCCAGGTGGTCTCGATGGCCTCGACAGCAGGATTTACGACGGACAGTATTGCCCGCTGGCCTCTCTTCCTGCCGGTATTATTGCTTTGCTCAGCGTTTATTGGCGGCTGTGCGGGGTCAACCGGTGGTGGCTTGAAGGTCATCCGCATTCTGCTGTTATTTAAGCAGGGGTCGCGTGAGCTGAAGAGACTGGTGCATCCCAATGCGGTTTACACGATCAAGTTGGGCAACCGTGCTTTGCCCGAACGTATTCTTGAAGCGGTATGGGGATTCTTTTCCGCCTATGCGCTGGTGTTTATTCTCAGTATGCTGGCGATTATCGCCACTGGGGTGGACGACTTCTCCGCTTTTGCAGCAGTCGCAGCAACGCTCAACAATCTCGGGCCGGGACTTGGGGTGGTCGCAGACAACTTTACGTCAATGAATGATACTGCCAAATGGATACTGATTTTGACGATGCTGTTCGGGCGTCTAGAAGTCTTCACCTTATTAGTTCTGTTCACGCCAACTTTCTGGCGTGAATGAGTGAGAGTAGAACAATGAAAGCGTTAATCCTTTTTTCCAGCCGTGATGGCCAGACCCGTGAAATTGCGTTCTATATCGCTAACCAGCTGAAGGAGACGCGGGTGTGCGATGTATTCGATATCCAGCTGGTTAAGGAGATTGACTGGTCACAGTACGATCGGGTGCTCATCGGTGCCTCTATTCGTTATGGGCACTTTCAGCCAGTGGTAGCGAAATTTGTCAAAACACACCTTACGGCGTTGCAGCAGCGCGTCAGTGGCTTCTACTCTGTTAACCTGACCGCACGTAAACCTGAGAAGCGTACGCCGCAGACCAATGCGTATACGCGTAAGTTTCTTTTGCAGTCTCCCTGGGAGCCTGACTGCTGCGCCGTATTCGCCGGTGCGCTGCGCTATCCTCGTTATGGTTTCTTTGACAAATTCATGATCAAACTGATTATGCGCATGACAAAGGGTGAGACGGACACCAGTAAAGAAGTGGAGTACACAGACTGGCAGCAGGTGACCCGTTTTGCCCATGAATTTGCTGATTTACCAGGCAAGTTGTCGTAAAAAAAGACGCTTCGCTGAAAAATAACGCGCTCAGTCATTTTTTTGCAATAAACCCTTGTCACCCGCCCAGAACT
>NZ_BCTN01000025.1 GCF_001571305.1 Erwinia persicina NBRC 102418
CTAAGCGATTCTCTTGCCTTGCACATGAACGCGCAAGGTGGCTATACGCAGATTGACGATGTGATTTCCAAATTCGCACAGAGTTATCATCAGGCGAATGTTAGCCTGCTGATGGCCTCCGTCGAATGATAAAGAGGGGTGCTGGAGGTTATTGATTCTGTCTGCTGCCTGAATTCTTTTTTAATGAGCTCCGGCTTACAGATTCTGTGGTGTGGAAGCGATCACTGATGCTACAGATATCAGTGTTTAGTCTATTTAATGTATGTTGTAACTATAAACAAAAATTCTGACATCCTCATGTCGCTATTGCACAGAATATTCATTTTCTCCCTGCTGAGATCAAAGAGCATAACGGTCACACTGATTATTATCTCGCGCCCCGCCCTGAGGGCGGCATACACATTTTCTGCGCATCATCATTTTCTGGGGACTTATGAGTAACACGACATTAGCGAATCCGGCACCATTGGGACTGATGGGTTTTGGTATGACAACGGTTCTGCTGAACCTGCACAATATCGGCTTTTTCCCGATGGACGGTATTATCCTCGCCACTGGCATTTTTTACGGCGGGATCGTACAAGTCTTTGCTGGCCTGCTGGAATATAAAAAAGGCAATACCTTCGGTATGACTGCCTTTACCTCTTACGGCTGCTTCTGGCTGACCCTGGTCGCCATTATTCTGATGCCTGAACTGGGCCTGTCAGAGCCCGCCCACCCGCACTTCCTCGGGGCGTTTCTCGGCCTGTGGGGCGTTTTCACTCTGTTTATGTTTTTCGCCACACTGACAGGCAATCGTGTATTGCAATTCGTCTTTCTCAGCCTGACGGTGCTGTTTGTCATGCTGGCCATTGGCCATCTGATTGATAACGCTGCAATCATCCGGTTTGCAGGCGGGACAGGACTGGTCTGTGGTGCCAGCGCGATTTACCTGGCGATGGCCGAAGTGCTTAACGAACAGTTTGGCCGCCCCATCTTACCCCTGGGCGAAAAACAGTAATCCTCCGCCTGCCTGTGTCCCGGGCAGGCGGAAACGGTCATAACCGTTTAGACATATTGTAACCCGTTAACACAAACCCAAGGCTTTCATACAGCTTTTTCGCACGGCTGTTGTTGGCTGCTACACGCAGACCGGTTTCCGTGATGCCTTCCAGGGCCAGCTGCTGGTTAATCACGTCCAGCGCCTGTTTTCCATACCCTTTCCCGCGCCATTCGGGAAGCAGATAGATATCATAAATCCAGGCGATATTTTCGCTGACGCTGATCCAAAGGTAACCCACCGGCGGCTCGGCGCCCTCCGTTGCCGTGATACACAACAAACGCTGGGGAGGGCTGTTAACGCCCTGGGTCAGGGCCTGGTCAATCAGGGTTGTTGCGCGGCTAAGGGCATCTTCCAGGGAGCAACGCCGCGACTCTGCGAGGTCTCTGCCATACTCTGCAATCACGATCTGACGGTAAGCCGGAAACTCGTCCGCCTGCATGGGTCTTAATATCATCGATTTTTCCCTGAAATGGTCCGATAAACCCTGCGTCAGCCAGTCTGCACTAGGATATGATTAAGGATGATAACGTGATTTCAGGCGAATTCAACGCAGCAACACTGAACGCGCAGGCGCTGATGCAGCGATTGGCAGAAGAGATAAGAGAGCCGGGCGCAGGTAGTGCCGACATCCAGTCAGGGGCACAGACGTGCCCCTGACTGGGGATTAATGGCTGAGCTGCGTTGTATAATTTGCTGCCACCCAGCGATAGCCGCTGCCGTCGCGTTTAACGTGTCCCAGCCCCGGGAAGGCAATGTGTGCAGCAGCTACCCAGTTCCCCTCCTGCGCCATCTGCGCCAGCACCGCCTCACGGGTCTGCACGGCTTTTTTCTGGTCAACATCGAAGTGGATCGCCACGTGCGGATCGGGCATCTGCACTGATTTTGCATGAATAATGTCGCCCCACAGCACCAGCGTCTGTCCTTCACTCTCCACGCGGTACAGCACGCTACCCGGCGTATGGCCGGGTGCCGGGATGGCCCGTATATCGGCAAATACCGTCGCGGGGGCACTGAACGTGCTCAGACGTCCGGCATCAATGACCGGGCGCAACGTACGTTCAGACTCGGCAAAGGTGTGGGCCTGGCTGGCTGCCACCTTCTTAACGTTGTCGGGCGTCAGCCAGAAATCTGCGTCTTTCTTCTCAACGTAAATCCGGGCATTGGGGAAGGCCAGTTTGCCGCTGCGCGAGACACCGCCGGAGTGGTCGGCATGAATATGTGTCAGCAGCACCGCATTGAGGCTTTCTGCCGGATAGCCTGCCGCCGCCAGAATCTCCAGCAGATGACCGCCATTGTGGCCAAACAGGTCGCCCGCCCCGGCATCCACCAGCACCCGCTGCTGGCCGTTATCAATCACGTATGCATTGATTGAGGTCTCTGCCTGCGGCGTCATGGCATCACTGGCCATACGGTCACGCAGCTGTTGCGGGCTGATGTGAGTCAGTAACTTATCCAGCGGGATGGTGACCGTGCCGTCAGAAACAGCGGTGATGCGCAACTTACCCAGCGTCATGCGGTAAAAGCCCGGCGCCTGGGTATCCGGCGGAACATATTCGGGTCCGGCCAGCGCCGAAGCGGAGAGAGCCATACCGACCATCATTACCATCGTCTTCATTTTAACCTCGTTAATTCATGTCGTTTTTGCGTGAATGCCAGTATCCTGTCCGCAAAGACATCATTCAAATCGATTAAAATAATGCACACTATCAGAGAAAATGATTTTAGCCGTATCGACCTGAATCTGCTGACGGTGCTGCTGGTTTTGCATCGCGAGGGCAGCGTTTCACGTGCGGCTGAACGCCTGCACCTCGGTCAGCCCGCCGTCAGCGGGGCGCTGGCGCGCCTGCGTACGATGTTTAACGACCCGCTGTTTGTCCGCACGGCAAAAGGGATGTCACCGACGCCGCGCGCCGAGGCACTGGTGGCCTCGTTATTTCCGGTGATGGAAGAGATGCAGCAGGTACTTTTTCAGCCATCGTCCTTTTCACCTGAAACCGATACGCACCGGTTCCGCCTTGGGATGAGCGACTGGGTGGAAGGCTGGCTGATGCCCGGCCTGCTGTCGACGCTGAACCGCCAGGCACCGGGAGTGACCGTGCATACTACTGGCAGCGATCCCTTTCACGATGAGGAGATGGTGCAGCAGGATCGTGTTGACGTGGCGATTTCGGTCGGGCAGGGCGTTCCTGCAGGAACGGTGCGTGAACCGGTTACGCGTATGGGATTCTGCACGCTGTGGCACCCGCTCCAGTTAGCACTCACTTCGCCCCTGAGCCTTGATGACTATATATCCCATAATCATCTACTGGTTTCCTATCGCGGTGCCAGTCAGAGCCAGATAGACGAGCAACTGGCGCGGCAGAATCTGTCCCGCCGGGTGCGCTATGTGACCCCCCATTTTTCCTCACTGCCGCTGATGTTGAAGCAGATCCCGGCCCTGACCACCGTCCCGCAGGGGCTGGCAGCGGGCTGGATGGAACACTTCGGCCTGCAGAGCAGTGCCGTTCCGGTCAGCGTGCCGTCCTTTACCCTCTCCCTGCTGTGGAATAAGCGCCGCAGCCACGACCCGGCCCTGCTATGGCTGCTGGAAAAACTGCGGGAAAAGATGTGCACTGACCGATTGATTCACGCCTGACAGTAAGACGGTAAGTCTGAACGCGAGCGGCCGTCATACCCGTTACCGGTGCTGCTCCGCTATCGCGCGCTTCAGTACGCCGTAAATCCGTGCATCGCTGAGATGCGCCACGTTAAAACGTAAAAATGCACCGGCGGTCTGCGAGACGCTGAAGACATTTCCCGGCGCCAGAATGACTCCCTCTTCGCGGCAGCGCCGGGTCAGTAGCGTGGAATCGACGCCGTCCGGCAGGCGGCACCAGAGATAAAACCCGCCTCGCGGTACCTGCCACGGCACGATACCCAGCGTTGCCAGGCGTTCCACCGCCTCTTTCCGGGCGCGATCCAGCCGCGTTGTCACCTCCTGCAAATGCTTACGATAGCTTCCCCCCGACAGCACCCCGGCAATCAGTTCGCTGGCAAGCGGGCCTGGCCCGCCAAAGTTGGTGGCGATCTGCAGGTTAACCAGCTCATCGATCCACCCGGCCCGGCAGGCAATATAGCCACAGCGCACCGAGGCGGAGAGGGTTTTCGAAAAGCTCCCGGTGCGGATAACGCGATCCAGCCCGTCGGGGATCGCCAGGCGCGGCGAAGGGTCCGGTTCGAAGTCGGCAAAGATATCGTCTTCAATGATCAGCGTATCGTGCAGCGCGGCGGCACTTAACACGCGATAGGCAGTCTGCGCAGAGAGGCAGGCACCCGTCGGATTATGCAACGCGGAGTTAGTGATATACAGACGCGGGCGCTCCGCAGCAAGGACCTGTTCAAAAACCGCGATATCGGGGCCGGTTGGCGTGTAGGGTACGCCAGTGATCTTCACCTGGTGGGCACGCAACAGCGCCTTAAAGTTGAAGTAGCAGGGGTCATCCACCACCACGCTGTCGCCCGGGCGCAGCAGATAGCGACAGAGTAAATCCAGAGCCTGGCTCCCCGACCCGGTCAGCATCAGCTGTTCCATCGAAGCAGACAGCCCTTCCCGGGCAAAACGCGCCAGTATAAGACGCCGCAGTTTGGGCGACCCGTGGGAACTGCCGTAGTCGGTCAGCAGGGGACTGTCGAGCCGGGCAAGCTGCCGCAGCCCTTTGCGCAGTGCCTCATGGGGCATCCAGTCGTCGGGCAGCCAGCCGCAGCCCGGCGTCAGTTCACCCACTGCCGCATCCAGCGACTGGCGGGAGACCCAGAAAGGATCCACATCCCGTGGCTGCCCGATGCGCGTATCAACCAGACTGCGCGCAACCAGCGGGGTGCCAGACACGTAAAAACCGGAACCGCGCCGTGCCCGGATCACCCCTTCTGCTGCCAGCCTCTCATAGGCTTCGACGACCGTAGAAGGTGACACACTCCTGGCGGCAGCAAAGCGGCGCACCGACATCAGCCGGTCACCGGCTGCCAGCGTACCGGTCAGAATACTGCGGCGGATTTCGTCAATCAGTGTTTCGGTAAGCGTCATCGGTATCCCAGCCTGTCAGTGATCAACTGTATGGGAAAGACGCCCCATACAGAACAACTTGATTGTAGGGGTAGTGTATCTTCGAATCCGCCGTTCTGACCTCTACTATCCGTGGGATATACCTGTTTTTATACTTACACGGAGGACTTATGCAGCGCACAACATCAGGGTGGTGGAGTGGACTTTTTGGCGTGATGATTTTTAGCGGCTCCCTGCCGGCTACCCGGGTAGCCATCGGCGGATTTTCACCGCTGTTTCTGACCTCTGCCCGCGCGGTGATTGCCGCACTGGTCGCCGGGGGACTGCTGCTGGCGCTGAGGCAGCGACGTCCCGTGCGCAGCGACAGGGTATCGCTACTGATGGTGGCTGCGGGCGTTGTGGTCGGCTTTCCCTTACTGACGGCCCTGGCCCTGCGTGAGATGACCGCCGCCTGTTCTCTGGTCTTTATCGGCCTGCTGCCGCTTTCCACCGCCATTTTCGCTGTGCTGCGCGGGGGAGAACGGCCAGCGCGGGCCTTCTGGTTTTTCTCCCTGCTGGGCGCCGGGATCGTGACAGGTTTTGCTCTCTCAGCCGGCGGAGGGGGATCGCTGACCGGAAACCTGATGATGGTGGCGGCCATTCTGCTGTGCGGACTGGGCTATGCGGAAGGGGCAGAACTGTCGCGCCGGCTGGGCGGCTGGCAGGTGATCAGCTGGTCGCTGCTGCTGTCGCTACCGGTCATGGTGGTGACGGGCCTGATGACTCTACCGCACAGCTGGCAGGGGATCAGCGCGCCCGCCTGGTTCAGCCTTGGCTATGTCTCACTGTTCAGTATGCTGATTGGTTTTATTTTCTGGTATCGCGGGCTGGCGCTGGGCGGCATCGCCGGGGTCGGACAGCTCCAGCTGCTACAGCCGTTTTTTGGTCTGTTGCTCTGCGCGCTGTTCCTTCACGAGCCGGTTGCCCTGAGTATGGTGGTCAGCGCGGCGGCAATTATTCTCTGTGTTGCCGGCGCGAAGCGTTTCGCCTGAGCACCCTTCCACAATAATAAGGAGAACGTCACGGTTTTCTGAGCAAAAAAAAACCAGACCGGAGTCTGGTTTTTTTAAGGGTTTATGCTTCGGGGAAGGGCATCGAATTACCCGGTGCTTCCCGGTGAATATGCAGGAAGGTCAGGTGACGCTCATACTGGTCGAGAATGTCATTGATGATCTGCTCTTTGGTGTAGTCCATCAAATCGTTCCCCTGCGTACCCTCCAGCAGGAAGGTTTCCAGACGGAAGTAATCCGATTTGCCACTGCGCGCCCGGTAGGTGAAGGCCGGTACCGAGTAACGCTGAGGCCATATCTGATAGAGGAAGCTCTGCTCATCCGCCATATCAACCAGCAGTTCCAGATGGTTCAGACGCTCATCCTCCACCGCCGGCAGCTCATTCACCTGCACTTTGGCACCACGACGTTCCAGCTCAAGCCCGACTTCTTCCATTGCCGGACGACAGACGTTATCCAGCATTTTGCGGGTGTGGGTCGTTCCCGGATAGTTCATCACGCGTGAAATGCGCTGTTTCCAGTTCAGGCGATCGTCACGCGATACCGCTACCGGTGGCGTGTTCACCGTGGCACTGGCCCGACGATGATCTTCCACCCGCAGCGATTTATACAGACCGGCCATCACAAAGAAGATCACAAAGCTGAACGGCAGTCCCATGATCACCGTGGTCTTCTGCAGCGCCGTCACGCCGTTAACCATCAGCATTCCCAGCGTCAGGACGCCAATGGTGACTGACCAGAAGATACGCAGCCAGTTTGGCGCATCATTGTTGATGTCCGCCAGACGCGAGGTAAAGTTGCCCAGCACCAGGGAACCAGAGTCTGCGGAAGTGACATAGAACAGCAGGCCGGTGATGGTGGCCACTGAGGCGCTGAAAGTAAAGCCAGGATACTGTGCCAGCAGACTGTAGAAGCCGCGCTCCGGGTGCGCCATGGTTTCTTCAGCGAAGGCCATATTGCCGTGAATAATCTCGTATAGGGCGCTGTTACCAAAGATCGACAGCCACAGCAGGGTAAAGATAAATGGAATGGTCAGCGTCCCTACCACAAACTGGCGGATAGTACGGCCGCGGGAAATACGCGCCAGGAACAGGCCAACAAACGGTGACCAGGCGACCCACCAGGCCCAGAAGAACAGCGTCCAGTTGTTCATCCATTCAGTTGGACGATCGAAAGCGAAACTGTTCAGCGTCATGCCCATAAAGCGGTTGATGTAATCCCCGACGTTGAGCACCAGCGCGTTCAGCAGGAAGCTGGTATCACCGACGAACAGCACAAACAGGATCAGACCAAAGGCCAGCAGCACGTTGAGCTCTGACAGGAAGCGAATGCCCTTATTCACGCCAGAGGTGACCGAGATAGTGGCCATGATGACCGACAGCACGATCAGCCCGGCCTGCGCCGTCAGCCCTTCCGGTACATCAAACAGCACCTTCAGGCCATAGTTCAGCTGCACAACGCCGATGCCCAATGTGGTGGCAATACCAAAAATCGTCCCGAGTACGGCGGCGATGTCCACGGTATGACCGATTGGCCCGTTGATACGTTTACCGAAAATAGGGTACAGGGCCGAACGAATGGTCAGAGGCAGGCCGTAGCGGTAGCTGAAGTAACCCAGGGCGATGCCCATCAGGGCATACATGGACCAGCCGGTCAGACCGTAGTGGAACAGCGTCCAGACCATCGCCTGACGCGCGGCTTCCATCGTCTGTCCCTGGCCCTCTGGCGGCATCATATACTGTGTGACCGGCTCGGCGACCGAGAAGAACATCAGATCGATACCGATACCGGCAGCAAACAGCATGGCTGCCCAGCTCATCAGGCTGAACTCGGGCTTGGACTGCTCAGGGCCGAGCTTAATGGAACCAAAGCGGGAACAGGCCATAAAGATAACGAACACGATGTACAGCGTGGCGGCCAGCAGGTAATACCAGCCGAAGGTGTTGGATACCCAGTCGAGGGTACGATTGATCCAGCGATCGGAAAAATCAGTGAACAGAATAGTCGTCATGGAGAACAGCAGAATCAGTACTGCTGAGGTGTAGAAAACCACGGGGTTGATACGATCTTTTTGAGGCTTTCCTGGTATTTCAGTCGTCGGCATAATGTCTCCGCAAAAAATGATCAGGGAAAGAACCTGAAGTCCGCTCTGCGAAGCGCGCATTAGCGCATACTGGGTAAAATCCGCCGTATATCCGCTAATTACACTGGGAGAACCATCAGGATGAATATTAGTGTAATTTATTGATTAATCGTTATAACTCTTGACTCAAATCGCCTCCGGAAAGTAAATTTTGTGTAAACAGAAGCACGAATGATAGTTTTTATTGATTGAGCATTCAATTAAAAAAAATTTCAGCGTCTCAAAATGCCGTCTTTTTCCCCATTAAAACCGCATATCGCTTGACGATTCCCACCCGGTAAAATACAACTGGTTCCTGTCAGGGGAGTCTCGCCAGAGAGACTGAGAGGCTAATGAGCGATTTATCGCGGCGTAGCGACCCTTAGAACCTGACCCAGTTGATACTGGCGTAGGAAGACGCGTACCCTGATGACGGGCCAGCCGGCCACCCAGCGTACCCGCGCGCAGGCCTGTGTTTATTCCGCCTCCGCCTTTTTCCTTATCCTTATCACGGGTCTCATCAAGTTTTGAGAGGCTAACGTGACGCTATTGGTAACACCCCTTCTCCCTGTCAGGATCCTTACCTCATGAGCCGCTGGTCTGTGATCGGTGACGGCGTGGCCGGGCTGTGCATCGCCACGATGCTGGCAGAGCACGGCCAGGCCGTGGAGGTGATCACTTCACCGCAGCATGATGCGGCATCCCACTGGGCAGGCGGAATGCTGGCCCCCTGGTGCGAAGGCGAAAGCGCCCCGGCGGAGGTTGTTGAGCTGGGCCAGCGGTCTGCCCCGTGGTGGGCTGCGCGTGTCAAAGGCGTGGAGCATCAGGGCACCCTGGTGGTCGCTCCCCCGCGCGACGCGCCTGAACTCACCCGTTTTTCGCGCATGACGCACGCCCATCAGTGGGTGGAACCGGTCACGCTGGAACCCGCCCTGGAAGGGCGCTTTGCCCGCGGGCTGTTCTTTGCCGGCGAGGCCCATCTCGACCCGCGCAGCGCGCTGCAGCAGCTGCGGGCCAGCCTGCTTCAACACGGCGTTGACTTCCATCAGGACAAGCCCGGCGGCACGGTTATTGACTGCCGGGGGATCCACGCTGCCCACGAACAACCGGGACTGCGCGCCGTTCGCGGTGAAATGCTGATCCTGCACAGCGATGAGGTGCACTTCTCCCGGCCCGTCCGCTTGCTCCATCCCCGCTTTCCCTGTTACCTCGTTCCGCGCACGGGGGGGCGCTTTATGCTGGGGGCGACCATGGTGGAAAGCCATGATGACAGCCCCATTAGCGCCCGCGCCATGATGGAGCTGTTAAGTGCCGCTTACGCCATCCACCCGGCACTGGCCGAAGCCAGAGTGCTGGAAAGCGGCACCGGGCTGCGACCGGCTTACGCTGATAATGTCCCTGCCATTCATCGCCATAACGGCGTCTGGTCCGTTAACGGCATGTACCGGCACGGCTTTCTTCTCGCGCCAGTGATGGCGGAAAACCTGATGCAGCAACTGATACAGGAAAACCTGATATGAAAATTCAGCTTAACGGCCAGCCGGTCGATACTGCCGCCCGCACCCTGGCGGAGTTGCTGCGCGAACAACAGATTGACGCAGGCTGTGTCGCCAGCGCGTTAAATGGACAGTTCGTGCCCCGCGCCCGCTATGAAACGCAGCCGATCACACCAGGCTGTGAACTCGAAGTCCTGTCACCCATGCAGGGAGGATAAACGATGTTTTACGGTTTTGTACCCCAGTCACGTTTTCTGCTCGGTACCGCCGGGTACCCCTCTCCGGCGATCCTGCAGCAGGCGCTTGCGGCCTCCGGCAGTGAAATTATCACCGTCAGTCTGCGCCGTGAAGGCAGCCACGGTACCGCCTTTCGTGAGCTGCTGACCGGGCTGAATAAGCGGGTTCTGCCGAACACGGCGGGCTGTCACAGCGTGAAGGAGGCCGTCACCACGGCCCATATGGCGCGTGAGCTGTTTGATACGCGGTGGATCAAGCTGGAGGTGATCGGTCATGCCGATACGCTGCAACCCGACCCGTTCGCTCTGGTGGAGGCAGCGCGTATCCTTTGCGCTGACGGATTTCAGGTGTTTCCCTACACCACAGAAGACCTGATTCTGGGTGAAAAACTGATCGAAGCAGGCTGTGAACTGCTGATGCCGTGGGGCGCGCCAATCGGGTCCGGTCAGGGGCTGCGTAACAGAGAAGGGCTGCGCTCAATGCGCGCCTGGTTTAAAGATATTCCGCTGATTATCGACGCCGGGATTGGTGCACCCAGTCAGGCGGCTGAGGCTATGGAGATGGGTTTCGACGGTATTTTGCTGAATACCGCTGTTGCCAAAGCGCAGGATCCGGTTCGAATGGCAGGGGCCTTTGCTGCTGCCATACAGGCCGGACGGGATGCCCGGCAGGCCGGTCTGGTCGAACGTCGCGATATGGCCAGCGCCTCGACGCCGATTTTTGGTATGGCGCAGTTTCACTCAAGGGAGCCGTAGCCGATGAGTCGCTATCAACGACAGTCAATGTTACCGGAAATCGGCGATGCGGGGCAGCAGGCCCTGCACCATGCGCGGGTACTGGTAGTGGGCGCGGGCGGACTGGGTGCCACGCTGCTGCCGCTGCTGGCCGGGGCCGGTGTCGGTTACCTGCGGATTTATGACGGCGATCGGGTGGAGGAACACAATCTTCATCGCCAGACGCTCTTCGGGATGGGGGACATTGGCAATCTGAAAGCAGTCTGCGCGCAGCAGGCCCTTTACAGGCGTAACCCCGAGTGTGTCGTGGATGCACGGCCACTGGCGCTGAGTGCAAGCCGGGTCGCCGAGGCGCTGGAGGGCATTGATCTGGCTATTGATGCCGCCGATAACTTCGCCGTCACTTATCTGCTCTCCGACACCTGCCTGCCGCGTCGCATTCCGCTGGTCAGCGCCTCTGTGCTGGGACGGCAGGGCTACGTGGGGGGCTTCTGCGGCGGAGCACCCGGCTACCGTGCACTTTTCCCGCAGTTGCCAGGCAGCGCAGCGAACTGCAATACCGCCGGGGTCATGGGGCCGGCGGTGGCGGCGGTGGGCGCGCTTCAGGCTCAGATGGCACTCAGTATCCTGCTCGGATTTGCACCCTCACCGCTTGGCTGCCTGATTAACTGTGATTTCAGTTCGTGGCACTTCCGGCAGTTTCGCTTTGACGGCGCAGATGAGCCAGACAGACCCGGCGTCCCCTTTATTGACAGGCCGTTGCTGACCAGCAGCGATTGTATTGTAGAACTGCGCAGCGAAGAGGAAGCCCCTCGCAGTATCAGCGATCGCGCTGTGCGCATTCTGCCAGAGCAGATCGACCGCTGGCAACCACCAGCCGACCGCCGGATTGTGTTGGTATGTGCCACCGGTATTCGTGCGGCTAAAGCAGCGATGGCGTTGGAACAGCGGGGCTTCACACAGCTGGCGATTATTGCTGCAAATCGTTAGGAAAAAAGGGCGATTAACTGTAGTTTTCATACAAAAATCGCCACCCGACCTGAGTGGAAAAGGTGCTGGATTGAATGCGATCAACGCCAGCGCGCCGGAGGTGAGTGAGCACAGCCTGACCCTTATACCGCGTCAAGCCTGATATTGCGGCCCGGATAAAGTAAGGGATGACAACAAATATTGTTATGTTATAACATAACAATATTGATTTTCAGGTAGCCTGCTGGGGGGCCTGAAACGCGTTGTCAACGTCTGAGAGGATACCTGTATGTCAGAAAACACCAAGATAGCCATAAACGACAGCCGCCTGCCCGTTACGGTGCTGTCGGGTTTCCTGGGAGCCGGTAAAACCACGCTGCTCAATCACATACTGAACAACCGCGAAGGCCGCCGGGTGGCGGTGATCGTTAATGACATGTCAGAAGTGAACATAGACGCGTCACTGGTCCGTGACGGTGGGGCTGCACTGTCGCGTACCGACGAAAAACTGGTCGAAATGAGCAACGGCTGCATCTGCTGTACGCTGCGGGAGGATCTGCTGTTGGAGGTCAATCGTCTGGCACGTGAAGGCCGCTTCGACCAGCTGGTGATCGAATCAACCGGGATTTCCGAGCCGTTGCCGGTGGCGGAAACCTTTACCTTCGAGGACGATAGCGGAGAAAGCCTTTCAGCCGTGGCGCGGCTGGACACCATGGTCACGGTCGTTGACGGCTATAATTTCCTGCGGGATTACACCTCCCGCGACAGTATCCGCTCGCGCGGCGAGTCACTGGGAGAGAAGGATGAACGTTCAGTGGTCGATCTGCTTATCGAACAGATCGAGTTCTGCGATGTGCTGGTACTGAACAAAACCGATTTAATTGGCCATGAAGACCGTGCGCGACTGATCGCCATCCTCCATGGCCTGAACCCCCGCGCACGTATTGAAACCACCCGCTTTGGCCAGGTCCCGCTGAACAACGTGCTGAATACGGGCCTGTTTGACTTTGCTGAAGCGGCCCAGGCGCCTGGCTGGATGCAGGAGTTGCGCGGCAGCCACGTAGCGGAAACCGAAGAGTATGGTATCAGCCACTTTGTCTGGCGGGCACGCCGCCCGTTTCATCCTGAACGTTTCTGGGCGTTATTCTCCGGATCGCTGCCCGGAGTGGTGCGCTCAAAAGGTTATTTCTGGCTGGCTTCCAGGCCAGGCTACGCAGGCAACTGGTCACAGGCCGGGGGCGTGGCACGTCAGGAGCTGGCGGGAGCCTGGTGGGCCAGCGTACCGCGTGAACGCTGGCCACAGGATGACGAATCTCTGCTGGAAATCATGCGGAACTGGCAGGATGGCATCGGAGATGCACGTCAGGAGCTGGTATTTATAGGCATGGAGATGGATGAAAACACGCTGCGCCAGCGCCTCAACCACGCGCTGCTCACCGACAGTGAAATGGCAGAAGGTCTGCAACGGTGGGCCAGTTTTAATGATCCGGTGCCGGGCTGGTTTGACTGATCGGATCAGGACAGGGAGGACGGCATACCGGGTTTATTTGCATCTGTCCTCTCTGCTCAGTATCGTGTGCGCAATTTCCCAAGACTCGCCGGACTTAACCATGACTACTCACGCTGCGAAAGATCCTCTGCATGGCCTGACCCTCGAAGCACTGTTAATCAAACTGGAGGCGCGGTATGGCTGGGAGGAACTGGCGAAGCGCGTCAATATTAACTGTTTCAAGAGCGACCCCAGCATTAAATCGAGCCTGAAATTTCTGCGCCGCACCCCGTGGGCACGCAAAGAGGTTGAAGATCTCTATATCGCCTCACTGGAGGACGAAGTCAGGGGCCAGGCAGCGCCGCTGGCCGATGACCCCTGGGCCAGCTGGCAGGGGAAAAAGTAACGCACTGGCTCTGCGCGTAGTTGGCGCGTGGCGTATTCAGGCATACCCGCTCTCTTATCGCTGTTCTATTCTGGCTGGCGGTGGGCAGGAAAATCACCCTTCCTCCCCATAAACGCCGCGGCAGCGGGTGAAAGCTGGCGATGCGCCAGCACCAGATCAAAGCGGGCATCCACATCCGGGAGAGGGTAGTAACGGATCCTGTCTGCCAGAAAATGGCTCATGCTCTGTGGAGCAAGGGTCACACCCGCACCGACCGCCACCAGGGAAAGCACGGCGTGCATGCCGAAGGCCTCCTGTGCCACGTCAGGAACAAATCCCGCCTTCGCGCACAGGCGGATCACCTGCAGATGAAACCCCCGGCCCTCCAGGCGCGGCCATAAAATAAAAGGCTCGTCGGCCAGCGCGGCAAGCGTCAGTTCTGACCGCCTGCCGAGAGGGTGATCCTGTGGTACAGCGATGCACAGGGCATCGCTGTCGAAGGGCGTCAGGCTGATGTCATCGGCGCTGGCCACCGGGGGGATCACGACCCCCACATCCAGCTCCTCTTCACGTAAAGCGATAATTTGTGCCGCCGTTGTGGCTTCGCGCAGTTCCAGACGCACCTGCGGGTGTGTCAGGCGGAACTGGCGAATCACGTCCGGTAAACAACCGTAAAGCGCACTGCCCACATAACCCAGTCGCACAATGCCGGTTCGCCCGGCCGCCACATCACGGGTCAGGATGACGGCCTGCTCTCTTTGCTGCAGCTGGAGATAAGCCTGAGCCAGAAAGGTTTTCCCGGCGGGCGTTAAGCCCAGCACACGGTTACCACGTTCAATCAGGATCACATCAAGATCGTGCTCCAGTTTCTGTATGGCACTGGTCAGCGGAGGCTGTGACATATTCAGCCGCTTTGCCGCCCGGTGAAAATGCAACTCCTCTGCCACCGCGACAAACTGCTCCATCGCACGTAGCGTGATCGCTGAAGTATTACCCGTCCCCATCTCATCCCCCTCACGCCAATACGATATAAAAAATCTATCACAAATGCCGGTAAAGAGTATTTTTAATATCGCAGCAGCCCTCCCATACTTCCCCTCAGAGGTTTAACGTTGAGGAGAGAGAGAATGAATTTTAACAGCAGTACGGTGCTGATCACGGGAGGAGGGCGCGGACTGGGCCTGGCCTATGCCCGCCTTCTGGGCCAACTGGGCGCAACGGTACTGATTCAGGATAATGGTGCCGCCAGCGATGGGGAGAGCGTCGATCCGCAGGTTGTGGAAGACGCCGCCGCCACGCTCCGGTCGGAAGGGTTAACGGTGCGGGCGATAGCGGGCGATATCAGCACCCGGGAGGGCTGTTATGCTCTCTTCAACCGCGCGGAAGCCCTGGCGGGACAGGTTAACACGCTGATTCACAGTGCGGGCTGGGTGGCGTATCAGCCGGTGGAAGCTATCGGGGATGCAGCCTTCGACAGGATGATGACCATTGCTGCAAAGGCACCGCTCTGGCTGGCACAGGCTGCCTGGCCCGGGATGAAAGCCGCAGGCTATGGGCGGATCGTCGTGACCACTTCCTGCCGGGCGCTTTATCCGCAGTATGTGCAGCACGGACTGACCGCTTACGCGGCGTCACGCATGGCGGTCGTTGGCATTATGCACGTGCTGGCCGCCGAGGGCGCAGAATCGGGGATCGTGGTCAATGCCGTGTCTCCCGTGGCGAAAACGCGGATGTGGGGAGTGGACGGCGAACCGGATAATCTGCGGCCCGCAGACGTCGCGCCCGGCGTGGCATTTCTGGCTTCCCCAGCCTGTCGCGAGGGTGGCTGGATACTGCGGGCGGCTAACGGCCAGTTTCATGCCACACGCGCAGCAGAAGCCAGTGGCGTACATTATCCCTACGATCTGCGCGCAGTGCATGCCGCCACGCCAGACGATGTTGCCGCAAACTGGGCGCAGATTGCCGTGCATCATCCAGAGCCGCGCGGATGAATGCGGTATCTGTCGCCGTGGCAGGCGAGTCGCTTCTCGGGGAGTCCCCGATCTGGCACCGTGCCGATCGGCAGGTCATCTGGGTCGATACCCAGGGCGGCGTTCTCCATCGCTTTGATCCGCTGACCGGTCACCACCGGACGCTGACCCTACCCGCTCCGCTGGCGTTTGTCAGAGAAGCGCCGGACGGCGGGCTGGTCATCGGTACAGGCTGCCACATTGAGCGGATTGACCGCGCAGGCCGCAGACAGCGTATCGCCACCGCCCCCCACGCGCAGCCAGGTTACCGCTTCAACGATGCCTGTTTTGATGCCTGCGGTCGTCTCTGGGTCGGTCTGATCAAGCGGGTTCAGGCTATCTGTATTGCCTGTCACCGGACGGGCGCTGGCAAACGATCGAGGATGGTTTTACCCTGATCAACGGCCTCGCCTGGCGGGATGACCAGCGGATGTTGTATATCACGGACTCCCTCGCCAGCACGATTTATGCCTGTCCCCGCGATCCCCTGACCGGGCGGATGGGTATCTGCAAGCCGCTGGTTACCTTCGCGCGTCAGTATGGCAAACCGGACGGGCTGGTGGTCGATCGCGAGGGTTATCTGATTAGCGTGCTTTTTGACGGGGCGGCTGTTGCCCGTATCTCGCCCGATGGTGAAACCGTTCGCTGGCTGCCCCTTCCTGTGCCGCGCCCGACCAGCTGCACCTTTGATGGCAGCGGAACAACCTTATACATGACCTCCGCCCGGCTGGGCCTGTCTGCCCGTCAGCTCGCTCTCGCGCCCTGGTCAGGATCGTTGCTCAAAGTCGAATACGCCGTCGGGGATTTTCTGGAAAACATCGGTGATGTTATTACCCAAAACCGTTAATTTAACTTATTATATCGCCTTACTTTTTCGCCTTTATTTTCTGTCAGACTTCACCCCCTGACAGTTTTACTCTGGTCAGAACATTCGTTTTTCATCTGAACATGCCGCCCGACGGTAACGGCGACATATCAGGCTGGAAAACAACGAGGCATACGCTGATGTTTTCTCGCTTTTTTATCTATCGCCCGGTTTTTGCGTGGGTCATTTCCATTCTTATCATGCTGCTCGGTGCGCTGGCCATCTCGCAGCTCCCCGTGGAACAGTATCCCGACGTTGCTCCGCCGTCGGTCAGCATCAGCGCCACCTACACCGGTGCCTCTGCCGAAACACTGGAAAACAGCGTTACCCAGATCCTCGAACAACAGCTGACCGGGCTGGATAATCTGCTTTACTTCACCTCCAGCAGCAGCTCACAGGGCAACGTCAGCGTTGATGTCACCTTCAGCCAGGGCACCGACCCGGACACGGCGCAGGTACAGGTGCAGAATAAGGTGCAGCAGGCGCTGTCGCGGCTGCCAACAGAGGTTCAGCAGCTGGGCGTCACCGTCACCAAGTCCCAGTCTAACTTCCTGCTGGTGATGGGCCTGTATGATACAACCGATAAAAGCAGCAGTTCAGATATCGGCGACTGGCTGGTCAGCAATATGCAGGAACCTCTGGCGCGCGCAGAGGGCGTCGGCGATATTCAGGTCTTTGGCGGTCAGTATGCAATGCGCATCTGGCTGGACCCGGCCAAACTTTACTCTTATGCCTTACAGCCCTCAGATGTGGCCGCTGCCATCCGGGCGCAGAACGTCCAGATTTCCGCCGGCAAGATCGGCGGACTGCCGTCACCTGACAATCAGCAACTGACGGCCACCGTGCGCGCGCAGTCGCGCCTGCAGACCCCGGAGCAGTTTCGCAATATCATCGTTAAAAGCGACCGTAGCGGGGCCATCGTGCGCGTCGGCGACGTTGCCCGGGTCGAACTCGGCAGCGAATCTTATGATATGAGCACCCGCCTGAACGGTCATCCTGCGGCCGGGGTGGGGGTGATGCTGGCACCGGGCGCAAACGCGCTGGACACGGCGAAGCGGGTAAAGGCCACCATCGCAGAGTATCGTCACTCCATGCCGGACGGGTATGAAGTCTCGTATGCCCTGGACAGCACCGACTTTATCAAAATCTCCATTGAGGACGTGGTGATCACCCTGATTGAAGCAATCGCGCTGGTCGTGGTGGTGATGTACCTCTTTTTACAGAATATCCGCGCCACGCTGATCCCCGCACTGGCGGTCCCCGTCGTGCTGCTGGGCACCTTCGGCGTACTGGCCGTTATGGGCTACACCATCAATACACTGACGCTGTTTGCCATGGTGCTGGCCATTGGTCTGCTGGTGGATGATGCGATAGTGGTGGTGGAAAACGTCGAGCGCATCATGCACGACGAGGGACTCCCTGCCCGGGAAGCCACTGAAAAATCGATGAAGGAAATTTCAGGTGCCCTCGTGGCTATTGCCCTCGTGCTGTCAGCGGTATTCCTGCCGATGGCCTTTTTCGCCGGCTCAACCGGCGTCATTTACCGTCAGTTTTCCGTCACCATCATTGCCGCCATGACCTTTTCCGTGGTGGTGGCCCTGACCCTGACGCCAGCCTTGTGCGGCATGCTTCTGCGGCCCGTCACACCTCATCGCCGTGGCTTCTTCGGGGGCTTTAACCGGCTGTATGCCGCGACCGAACGAAAATACCGCCACAAGGTGCTGGGCACGCTGCGTCGCCCGGTGATGATGGTGGTGCTGTACGGTGCCATGGGGCTGATACTCTTTGTGGTGTTCACCCGTCTGCCGGGCAGTTTCCTGCCTAATGAGGATCAGGGGAGCGTCATGCTGCAGGCAACGCTGCCAGCCGGAGCCACCAGCAGCCGCACGGAGGCGGTTAACCAGCAAATTGTCGACTGGTTCCTGAAGGAGGAGAAAGACAATGTTGAGGTGGTCTTTACCATCAATGGCTTTAACTTCAGCGGGGCTGCACAGAACGCGGGTATGGCCTTTATCAAGCTGAAAAACTGGGATCAGCGTCCGGGGGCGGAGAACTCCGCTGAAGCCATCGCCGCACGCGCGACGGCCGCACTGTCAGGCATCCGTGATGCCCAGATCTTCGCCCTCACACCCCCCTCGGTGCCGGGCCTCGGGCAAAACAGCGGGTTCACCTATGAGCTGCTGGCCAGCGGGGGAACGCCGCGCAGCCAGCTGGAAACCCTGCGTGATACGCTGCTGGAAAAAGCCAGCCATCGCCCGGAGATGGCGGCGGTGCGCAGTAACGTTCTGCCACAGATGCCTCAGCTGCAGGTGGATATAGATATCAATAAGGCCGTGGTGCTGGGCCTGGCACCCGCCGATATTACCGACACGCTGACCGGGGCCTGGGGGGGGGCCTACATCAATGACTTTATCGATCGCGATCGCGTGAAGCGCGTCTATATGCAGGGCGACGCACCCTTCCGCTCCGCACCGGGCGACCTGGATAAATGGTTTATCCGCAATGCCGACAGCGGCATGACGCCGTTTTCCGCGTTTGCCACCACCCGCTGGACGGTCGGACCGGAAAGCCTAAACCGCTACAACGGTTCTGCCGCCTTTGAGATTCAGGGACAGAACGCAGAGGGGTACAGCTCGGGCGAGGCGATGGCTGCGCTGGAGGCGCTGCAGGAACAGCTACCGCCCGGCACGACGGGTGCATGGAGCGGTCTTTCCCTGCAGGAAAAACAGGCCGGAGGGCAGTCCACTGCCCTGTATGCGATTTCGATTCTGATTGTTTTCCTGTGCCTGGCCGCCCTGTATGAAAGCTGGGCAGTACCGTTCTCCGTCCTGCTGACGGTTCCGCTGGGCGTGCTCGGCACCGTACTGGCCGTCTCGCTGCGGGGGCTGAATAACGATATTTACTTCCAGGTCGCTCTGCTGACCACCGTCGGGCTGACCTCGAAAAACGCTATTCTGATTATCGAATTTGCCGAAGAAGCGGTCAGGCAGGGACGATCACTCAGCGCCGCTGCGCTGCAGGCCGCGCGGTCACGCCTGCGGCCGATTATGATGACCTCACTGGCCTTTATGGCCGGCGTGGTGCCACTGGCGGTGGCTACCGGAGCGGGGGCCAACAGCCGCATTGCCATCGGTACGGGGATTATCGGCGGAACGCTGGCCGGCACCGTGCTGGCGCTGTTCTTTGTTCCGCTGTTCTTTGTGCTGGTGAAGCGTTATCTCACCGCGCATCGCCGATCCAGCTGATGCAGCGTCGCGGAAGACAGGCCGCTATGGCTAACGGCTTAACAGGATCCAGCGCCGTCCGGCCAGTACGGTCAGCACCACAATGGTGACGCCCGCCGCCAGGTGCAGGGTGAAGTCCAGCCGGTGCAGATGAACCTCATGACACAGCGAGAGGAGCATTGATGACATAAAAGCAATGCCCGCCCCGGCCAGCGCCAGGCTCTGCCCGGGGCGCAGCGAGCGGGTGCGGGACAGGCAGGCAATAGAGATGGCGATCATCGGCAGGCTGGCGCTGAGCATAAACAGATAACAGTGTATGCCTTCCCCCCAGTGCCCGGCGCCCGCCGGTGGCGAGGCCGGTGCACTGTTCAGCAGGTTAATGACCAGCCAGACAGCAGCCAGCAGCGCACACCACTTCAGTCCGGACGCCTGACGACCGGCGATGCTGACGGTAAAGGCCGCGGCCATCGCGCCCGTGCCCGTGGCCAGCGACAGCAGCAGGGTGATCAGCGCCAGCCAGGATCCCGGCTGAGACCAGTCGGTAAACCGGCTGTGCAATGCCCAGCTGGTCAGCATGCCGCAGGGCAGCACGGCGGCCGCCCATACGACCACGCGCCAGGCCGTCGGCCAGGTGCGCGTGACCGGCCTGACAGTCTGACTGAGTTCGTCGATCAGTTGGTCATGATTTCTCATCATTCCCCCGTCCATATTTACGCAGATTGAGCATGGCGCGATGTAACAGTGACTTCACCGCAGAGACCGACAGATGGCTGGCCGCCGCCGTCTGCGCCAGACTTTGTTCACGCAGATGCACCGACTCCACCATCTCGCGCTGGCGCAACGGCAGCGCGCCCAGATAGCCGGTAAGCTCGTCATAAACGACACTTTCGTCCCCGCCGTCGGCCGCCTGGCGCAACAGGGCGTCATCATCCTGAACCTCCGGACGGCGGCCGCGCTGCCGCAGCGCATCAATCGCCCGCGCCGAGGTGATTGCAGCCACCCAGGGCAGAATGGGGCGCTGCGGATCGTAGGTATGACGTACGCGATGGATCGCCAGCAGGGCCTCCTGTACCACATCTTCCAGCAGGGCGTCATCGCTGATTTTTTTGCGTGCAAAGGCCCGGATGGCAGGCACCATCGCTTTCAGCAGCTGGTTATAGGCTGCCTTGTCACCCGCCTGCGCCTGCGCCATCAGACGCGGCCATTCCCGTGCGCGGGTATCAGTGCCTGCCATACATGCTCCTGGCAGTCACGACAGTCAGAGGGCAGTCAGGGGGATGTTGCAACAGCGTTCGCTCATCGGTTCATTCACGTTTTCTTCCCCTTGTCTGCGGCATGTTCGAGCGCAGAGATCACGATGCGCGGCGTCAGCACCTGCGGCAGCACCACCGGTTTACCGCCGTCGGCAGGGTAAACCACGTAAAGTGGCAGACCACCGCGGCCGAAATCACTGAGTGCCTGCTCCACATCGGGATTGTACCTGGTGGAATCCGCCACCATATAGAGGGTGTTGGTTCGCGCCATCGCGGCTTTCACCGCCTGCGTTGATAACGAGGTGCGATCGTTCACCTGACAGGTGATGCACCAGGAGGCGGTAAAATTCACCAGTATCGGTTTCCCCTGACCTTTGATCGCGTCAACATTCTGCGGGGACCAGGCGACCGCAGCCGCCGCGTCCGAAGCCTCAGCCGCCTCCGGCTGGCCGGAAAACGTCGTCAGGCTGGCCAGTGGGGGCACCATGATCAGCACGAACAGCGCCGTAGCAAGATGCTGAGGCCAGTGGCGCCGCCCCATCATGCGGCGTTTCTGTGCGATGCCATACAGCCAGGCGGCAAAGCTCAATACGATGCAACAGGCAAGGATCAGCGCCAACGCCCCCGAGCCAGCCTGACGTTCCAGCACCCAGATCAGCCAGGCGACCGCGCCCAGCATCGGGAACGCCAGCGCGTGTTTCAGCGTCACCATCCACGCTCCGGGAGCCGGTAAGATACGCGCCAGCAGCGGGAAGAAAGCGATCAGGGTAAACGGCGCGGCAAAGCCCAGTGCCAGGGCGATAAAGATCACCAGACTCACCAGCGGCGGCTGGGTCAGCGCATAGCCGACGGCACTGGCCATAAACGGTGCGCTACAGGGCGTCGCAACGATAATCGCCAGCGCCCCGGTGAGCGCCGAGCCAGTCAGACCACTGCGTCCGCCGCCCACTTCCCCCACCCGCTGCGCTGCGAGCCCGACCTCAAACAGCCCAAACAGATTAAGGGCCGAGGCAAGCATCACGAGAATGAGCAGAGCGATCACCAGCGGTGACTGAAGCTGGAAGCCCCAGCCGACGGCCGATCCTCCGGCACGGGCCAGCAGCAGCACGCCCACCAGCAGCAGCATGGTCACCACCACGCCGCCGAGAAACGCCAGACCTTCTGCCCGTGCCCGGGCAGGCCGATCGTGATGGCGGAGCATACTCAGCGCTTTAAGGGAAATCACCGGAAATACACACGGCATCAGATTGAGAATAAGGCCGCCAAGAAAGGCGGCAGCAAGGGCAGTCAGCATAGCGTTACCTGCTTTAAATCGGGACGTTACGCCGGATTGGCCTGGCGATATTTTTTCACGGCATCCATGGCTTTCTGGATATGTGCATCCGGGTTTTTATCGGTATAACTCAGCAGGATTTTGCCGTCCGGCGCAATCACGTACGACGTACGATCCGACAAAGTCTGCCCCTTCATCTGCATGGTACTCTGGTACTCTGCAGCCACTTTAGCCCCCGGATCGGCGGCGACCGTGAACTTGTCCCGGCACTCCAGCTGGGAGAACTTCTCAATCTGATCCACATTCCCGGCGGTCACGCCGATAACGGTTGCGCCCTGCTTGCTGAACGCATCGGTGGCTTCGGCAAAGTCATGGGCTTCCAGCGTGCAGCCCGCGCTGAAGGCGGCCGGGAAGAAGTACAGCACTACCGGGCCTTTCTTCAGGGCCTGCTGCAGCGAGAAGGTGGTCGGCTTACCGGCCAGCGCCGCCTTCAGCTGAAAGTCAGGGGCGTTTGCACCGACCGGCAGAGCGGCAAAGGCAGACGTGACGGGCAGCGCCAGCCCGAGAAAGGCGGTGACAGCCAGCGTGCAGAGGGTTCTTTTCATACGCATAAGTAGTTCTCCAGTGTGAGGCAGGCGACAGCGCCCTGATAACCTTAATCACAGTTTCGTCCGGGGCAGGGCAAAGGTTGCGGTTGCGGGAAAATATTTTTTTCCCTGCCCGCCAGCCCCTATTTCAACATCCGTTTAAGGGTGTCATCGATGCGCTGCTGAATCGTGCGTAACGTCTCCGGGGTGATCTGCCCGGGAAACATTTCGCCGGCCAGCCGGGTAAACCCGGACGCTACCTCACAGTGGCGCTCTATCACCTCCCCGGCCTGTGAAGCGGTCAGTTCAGCCTCCTGCTGCCCCAGCGCTAAAAGGTGTTCACGGCCAATATCCAGCGCTTCCCCCATCACATCCATCTGATGATAGCCGCCCGGCCCTTCACACCAGGTGACATCATACGCCGGTGCCAGCTGCCACTGACCCGGGGCAGACATCAGATAGGCAAAGTTTTTCGGATGATCGTCGCGATTATTGAACACCACGTTGAACACCACCCGTTCAAACGCCAGCGCCTTCTGCCGGACATCATGGGTACACAGCCAGGTGGCACGAAGAAAATTCGTGTAGTCCAGCGCCCCTGGCGTCTGGTAGTTTGCCCCGGTGAACGCCGCAAGACTCTGCATCGGCACCCGCATGCCGTTCTGCCGGTCAAAACGCCGTGAGGCAAACGCAGCCTGGCCATTGGGCAGGGCAAACCAGGCGGTCTCTGGCGTGCTGATCTGGCACGCACGCAGGCACTGCGCATAAACCGCTTCAATCGCACAGACTTCAGGATGTTCCTGCCGGGCAGGGAATTTAATCAGCCAGGCTTCTCTGTCTGTGCTGGCCGCGGTGGTAAAGGCCCCGCTGGTGGCATCGCGATACAACAACGCTTTCGGTCTTGCGCCCTGCGGGGAGCCGCCCATCAGCAGTAGCCGCTGTAAAAACTCCCCTCCCTCACCGTCCAGCACTTCCTGCACCTCAGCCGAGAGCTGCGCCAGCGCAATATCTTCCGCCGGGCTGGCCTCTTCCTGCTGCGAGGGGACAAACGACATCGCCCCCATGGCGTTGTCACCGATCCAGGTCAACCGCTCAAGCGGCCCGATGCGCGCCGCATTCAGCCCGCGCTGGCGGAACAGTCTGTCCATCAGCAGCATACCCCAGCCGTCGGGCAGGGCGTCATACACCGGGCCGGGCAGGCCCATCTGATGAGCCGGGAATGCTCTGCGCAGACGCGGCCCACTCAGCGGCAGGGTGAGCGAGGCCAGTTCCAGCCCGTGGCGAACTGCCTCTTCGCTGTACTCAAACAGGATCTGCGGGCGACCGGTGAGGGCGGTTGAAGAGGCCAGACTTCCCCACAGCCAGCGTTCACCCCAGCCTTCGTACCAGACATCGACTTTACTCACCATCGTGAAGGCTCCGTTTTATACGCTGGCGTGTCGTGTTCTTTTCGTAGCGCAGCAGATCGTCCAGACTGTCGATTTTCGGCGCGAACAGGGCCTCCAGCTCTTTACCGCGTCCCAGCACCATCGCCACCCTGACCAGATTTTCAAACCCCACGCTCCGTCCGGATTCCAGGTTAGACACGGTATTGACCCCAATTCCTGCCCTGGCCGCAACATCAGCCTGGGTCATTTGCTGTGTGAGCCGCTCTTTACGCAGTCGCTCGCACAGCAGCCTGACAATTTCATCGGGTTTGCTGAGAGTTAAATCCATAATAACGGGCCTTAAAATGGTTTTTCATTGTTAACACCCAATATTATAGAGTTAATTTTCGGATAAGGGAAAAAGCGGTAACGTATTCAGTGCTAACGTGCAAAAGGGGTGAGCACGGGGTGCGGTAGCAGCCTGACCGCGTACTGGCCGGTCTGTTTCAGGCTCTGCAGAGTCGCGCCGTCTTTCGCCTCAATCGACATACCTTCCAGTAGCGTGTTCAGCACGGTGGCCAGGGCTGTCGTCGGCGTCCCGGCAGGCAGTTGCTGTTCCTGAACCGCCCGGCGAAGCCGTTGCTCAAACCGATCTTTTCCCTCCTGGCGCAAGGCGCTGACAGCCTCCACGACGCCTGCGGAATCGGATGAGACGTTAATGGCAGCCAGTACCACCATGCAGCCACAGGGAGCGGAAGGTGACAGCAGAATATCTGCTGCCTCGCTGAAAAAGCGGTCAATGGACACCGTCACGTCTGCGGCATCTTCAAGCCTTTCCCAGGTCGCCTGCCAGTAAACGCGCTCGTAATAGTTGACTGCTTCCAGGAACAGTCGGGCCTTATTGCCAAACGCCGCATAGAGGCTGGGAGGATTGATCTCCATGGCCGCGCACAACTCGGCCACGGAAGCGGGTTCAAAACCCTTACGCCAGAAGATATCCAGCGCGCGGATTAACGCCTTATCACGGTCAAAACTGCGCGGTCTGCCTCGCGGCTTCTCACTGGCGGTGCTGACATCATTCCTCTTCATGCCGGTCTCTCATTATTCTCTTGACATTTTATATAGCGGTCACTATACAATAATAAATTAACTAGTGACCACTACAGATATCCGTAGTCCACAGCTTAACGGTGATCATCAGTATGACCGCTATCTCCTCCGTACAGGACGATAACGCCACTGTTGACGTACTGAATCACTATAAATGAAGGTGGGAAAAACAGGCGAAGAGTGTGCTGATGCCACCGGGCATCAGCACGTGACGACAGACACAGTTCGGCTCAGTAGAGCGTCGTTTTCAGCCGCTCAGGCAGCGCATTATCATAGGCTTCCCCGTCAATCTCATCGTGCGAGATCTGCTTCAGGATCGTGCCCGTGCTGGGCAGGGCCGTGCGCGGGAGCTGGAGAGCGGGATCCCACAGCCGGGATCGCAGAATGGCCCGGCTGCACTGGAAAAATACCCGCTGTACATGAATGCGGATGACACAGAGAGGCAGATGATTATCCACGGAAAAACGGGCAAGTAATGCCGGGTCAATACTGATTTCAGCCGTTCCGTTGACGCGCAGCGTCTCTCCGATGCCCGGGATCAGGAATAATAGCGCCACGCGGTTGTCCAGTAGAAGGTTACGCAGGCTGTCAATCCGGTTGTTACCCCGGCGATCGGGCAGCAGCAGCGTATGATCGTCTTCAATGTGGATAAATCCGGCCGGATCGCCCCGGGGCGAGATATCCATACCTTCTGCGCCCGAGGTCGCCAGCGCAACAAAAGGAGAGGATTCAATAAAGGGTCGGTAGGCCGGGTGAATATGATGGGTGACTTTGGTCAGGGAGGGTTTGGCAACAGCACCATACAGACGCTCCAGCGCTTCTACCTCAGTAATCGTTGCAGAAGGGGTTTTCATAGCAGTCCTCTCGTCAGTGAGCTGATCCTGATTATCACCATCACGCCTCCGGGAAACCAGCAAAACTCAACGCGACTGCGCGTCAGGGCAGCCTCATGGCGATGCCCCTGCAGCTTTCAGCACAGTCGAAGCAGGCCGTTGCACATATCTGGCAGTGATCGTGATCGTGCTGACTGCAGGTTTTGCCGCATTTCTCACACGCGTCGGCACACAGCTTACAGATCTGCGGCGCATAGTCGCTGTCCATTGCCAGCAGCTGCGCCGTCATCCCGCATAACACGGCGCACTGTCTGTCAAGCCGGATACAGTCGCGCAAATGCTCCAGATTGGGCTCCTGCAGGCAGGCAGTAGCACAACGCTCACAGGCCGCCAGACAACTGAGGCAGGCGTTAATACATAGCTGATTCATCTCTGACATAAACGAGTCCTCGTATCGTGGTGAAAGGGCACTACTGCGGCCTTTCCGGCACAGGTAGCACTTCCCCGGGGAGAAAAGCCGCCAGTTCGCGCGCATCATGACTGCAAAAAAGCGTGACATCCGCCGGGGCGGAGCAGGCCAGCTCACGCAGCCGTTGTTGATTCAGCCGGCGGGCACGGTTATCAGCAGACATCAGCCACTGATAAAAGCGAAGCCCGGGTGTGCAGTGTCGTTGCTCTCCCTGCATTTCGCTGCGATAAAACCAGGCGTCGCCGCCGTGCAGCAGCCAGCCCTCCGGGGTATTAACGGCGATACCCGCATGGCCCGTCGTATGTCCGGCCAGGGGGATCAGAAGGATTTCCGGGGGAAGTCCGTCAAGTGCGGATACGCAATCAAAACCAAACCATCTTTCCCCCTGCGCCTGATAACCCGTCCAGCCGGAAGCCCCCTGCCACTGTGCCGGCCGGTATCGCGAGCGGGCGAGCCAGCTGTGACGCGACCGGGCGGTATCGATTTCCTGCTGCATCAGGTGAATCTTTGCCCAGGGAAAATCGGAGAGGCCACCCGCGTGATCGAAATCAAGGTGGGTCAGAATAATGTGTCTGACATCGCGGGCTGAATACCCCATCGATTCAATCTGGGATAAAGCCGTCAGGGCGTGTTTATATTGGATGTTGTTCATCAGGCGAAAGAAACCGGCGATGCGTTGATCCGCCCTGCGCACATCATCCCGGCCAAAGCCGGTATCGACCAGAATGAGTCCCTGCCCGTCAGTTTCGATCAGCAGGCAGTGACAGACCAGGTGCGCCTTTATTCCTTTGCTGAACCCGTCGTATAAGGCACCGCCCAAGGGACACATGCAACCACAGTTAAGGTGGTGAATTCGCATATCACTCCTCTCAAATGCTGATCATGACGTTTCGCGTGCACGCCGTTCGGTGTTGAAGGATTCGCAGATTGCCCCTGACCGGACGCTTTATCTGAAAACGATGAGAACGTCATATTCAGCGCTAGATAACCAGCTGCTGAGTCTTAACAGAATATTTTTCGTGATGCCTGTCACATTCGTTTTTTAATGTATTTTCCTGCGAAGGGGATTCAACAGACTGAAAGCGTAACGAAGCGAAATGTATATTTCCCAAAACAGAACCGCGGGAAAGAGAATCAATAAGCAGGGAGGTCTGAAGCTCTCGTAATAACTGATTATTCTGTTGAATAAGTGTATCCAGCCGTTTTTTATCATGAGAAGAACCGCTGAAACCGCTAGCAATTTCAGACAAAATCTTTTTACGCTTCTTTTCGTTACGGTAACGTTCCTTAATTATCTTAAGTGTTGCTTCATCTGTCATCCGCACCTCCTCGGTGTATTCAGGTGATAAGCCGTTATAAGATGTTTTTTAACAAATACCCTCGCCGTAAAGAACGATTACAAGACGACTACCGCACAACACTCAATACTGCACCACGTAAAAACGAACTCTAATAATATACAACTTATACAACCATGAAGTAAAATTAGGAAGATTCCTAATACACTTATTATGCATTGATTTTCAACAACAATTTTTTAACAATGCGCCACAAACCCGTGCATAATTGTACGGTATTTTTTTGTTTGTATAATTTAGCGGTTTAAAAAACAACCTGCTTTAAAATATTTTCTTATTTCTTTCTTTTTAATTACGCGGAGTTAAGTGATTTAGGTATAAATAGATATACTTTTTTCATCACTTTCATTTGCGCACCCTAAACAGTTTGTCTAGTTTTAAATGCACACGGAATGTTGATGAACAAGCGAAACGCAACGGAATAAGGACGTTCTCTAATCTGAAAAATATGAGGAACACATTATGACTGAACATCGTGGTGGATCTGGTAATTTTGCAGAAAATAAAGAGAAAGCTTCTGAAGCGGGCCATAAAGGCGGTCAGCACAGCGGTGGGAACTTTAAAAACGATCCAGAGCGTGCTGCTGAAGCCGGCCACAAAGGCGGTCAGAATAGTGGCGGGAATTTTAAAAATGACCCACAGCGTGCTGCTGAAGCCGGCCATAAAGGCGGCCAGAATAGTGGCGGTAACTTTAAAAACGATCCGGAAAGAGCGGCCGAAGCTGGTCGCAAAGGTGGACAAAACAGTCATCGCAATGACTGATGTCATCTTGTGACGACTGATCAGGGCCCGTGAAAACGCGATGGCGTTTCACGGGCCCTGAACATCATTCAGCCACAGAACGAATGCGGATGCCGATAGCCTCTGATGTCTCAGGTGTCAGCCTGATACAACGTTCTGCGCTTAACGGAGAATGGAATGCAACCTGAAAAAAGTTACCACTGCTGGCTACGCGATGCCTGCGCAATTGAACGTCACGCAGAAATTGCGCTGAATGAATTAAAGCAACACCTGTCGCCATGGCCAGAACTGCAGGAACATGTCGAAACGCATATTAAAGAAACCCGATCGAACATTGCCCTGCTCAATGAATTTATGCAAAAGCGCCAGATCGATTCGGTTGCGCTGGGCAGCGAGCGGGTCTCTCATTTCAGGAACTGCATTCAGGGGATAAACAGTCTGCTGATGTCACCGGATCCGGTTAATAATTTCATCGGCAGCTATCTGCTGGAAGCTTACGAAATCGGCTGTCTGACGCCGCTGATCGCCGCGGCAGAAGCGCTGGGCGATCAGGAAGCTATTCTGTTATTCGACAAAATAATCCAGAAAGATTTTAAGATGGTCAGGTGGGCGCTTGAGCATCTGCCGGACATCACACGGAATCAGCTTTTCCCCGTGGACACCTACGCGGAAAAAGTGAGCCACGAGATCCACTGAGAGGAGGCACACGCTGATGATGCAGCATGCCGACCCGGTACTCTTATTATTACTTTATGGCGTTCTGCCCGTCTGGCTGATTGCCGGTTTTTGTGACTGGCTGTGTCACCGGGCATCGGATATTGAAACGACGTCAGGCAGCAAGGAATCCCTTATCCATCTGTTGATGTTTCTGGAGATGGGGATCCCTTTGCTGGCCGCACTCTTACTGCAGGTCAATGCTCTGATCCTGTTGGTGATGATCGTCCTTTTTCTCTGCCATGAAGCGACAGCGCTCTGGGATGTCAGCTATGCCGTCACGACGAGACGCGTCTCGCCCATTGAACAGCACATACACAGTTTTCTCGAGATGGTGCCATTAATGGCGCTTCTGCTGGTCATTTCCCGGCACTGGCAGCAGTTTCTGTCTCTCTTTGGGGCCGGTACTGAGCGCAGCGATTTCACGTTACGCCTGCGGGAGACGCCGTTACCGGTGGGCTACCTGGTGACCCTGATGACGGCGATTATCCTGTTTGAAATTCTGCCTTATCTTGAAGAGTACTGGCGTGGTCGCAGGGCCGCTCAGCACAGGGCGACGCAGGGCGACCCATCCGGTTAAAGCCCGCTGCGTATTTCAGCGCAGACTCTCTCCGACTTCAAATTGTTCAGATTGTTCAGTCGCGGATAAGCTGAAAAGCGTCACGCTGTAAAATCCACGGTCATCAACGAAGCCAGTCGCACTTAATCGCGCATCCTCCGCCAGCAACATCAGACCGGGAAATGCAGCACTCAGGCGTATGGTCATCGGGTAAAGCATGTTTTCATTCAGATCAAAACCCTGATGCAGAGCGGACTTGCGCAGATAGACGGCAGGATAGGTCAGCCCTTTTGGGGTCATGCTGTCCCATTCACTGTCTGGCACCAGCACATCACGCCAGCCCACCATCTGCATCGCTTCAAAGAAAGACGTGACTCGGCGAAGATCGGACAGCGCTTCTTTTTTTCCTGTACAGGTATTCCAGATATATTCCGCCTTTGCTCTCAGTCCAGCCCGATAATGCAAACGCTTACCTTCTTTAAGAAAGAAATCTATCTCCGGAGCAACGCTCACCGGAAAGATCTTTTTTCTTTTTGCCTGTTCAAGCCAGCGCATAATAAAAATATGCTCTTCCAGTAATGAGCGTTGTCCATTTTGATGAAAGAGCCTGACGGCCACCAGCAGGGCCCAGGAAAAGTCTCTCACCGCAAAATTCATTCTTTTAACCTCTGGCAAAGCAAATCCTCCAGTGATGGCATCTGGTTTTATAAAAATGGTTGAGTAAAGAGTAAAGTGCTTAACTCGGATAACAATGACGAGAGCCAGTGCGTGATGACAATGGCTTTCTTTTTTTAATATAAACCTTCGTGATACGGATTTATTTTTAAACGCGACTTACTTACCCGGAACGCCGCCAGTGCGAAGAAGACAGCGTCATACTGATGTTGTCGGGGACATCGTGGTCCTTTCTTCTCCAGGGGAACCTGGCATTCTTAACGTGGCTGTATTCCCTCAGCCATGCAGAAAGCCTGACGATACAGAGCTCCGCCTCTTCCTCGGGCACCTTACCGATAAACAGTAGTGAAGGTTGTTCTTTATTATCAGTGAGATAAATCTCACTCCGGCTCCTGCCTGAGCAGGGATCTGTGTCACGGATGATTTTAACAGCAACAAAATCCAGCCGCGGCCAGGCTGATATCAGCGCAAAGATACGTTGTTTTTCCATTACCGCCTCAGGGTAAGTTCGTTATGAGTATGCAGATAATCTCAGCATCACGTTCACGAGGAAAAACTCTACTCATGCCAAAACGAGTTGTTCCCGGTAGTCTATCAACCTTGCGTACGGGGGCAAGAAGATGCGGTTTCGCTTAATAAAAAGTCGTCTCTTCACCACCGAAAAACAATTGTGGCAAAGAGTCAAAAAAAAGCAAACTATACAAAAAATTAAAATTTGTACAATATTAAAAGCCGACCTCCTCACCTCCTTAAAAATTGGATTTAAGAATATTCTTACCATGTTTTTTTAATATGAGCATGATCTTCACCTCATCCTGACTAAACTTAGAAGCGTCTGTGGAAAACTTCCCTTTCTTTTTATTCACCCTTATTTGGATACCACTATGAAAATTACAACGCTGGAAGATTTATTTATTCATGACTTATCTGACATTTACAGCGCTGAGAAGCAGATTACACGAGCGTTGCCAAAAATGGCACGCGCAGCAACAGATGAAAAGTTGATTTCTGCCTTTAAAGCGCACCTGGAAGAAACGCAGGGTCAGATTGAACGTCTGGACAAGCTGGTTGATGTTACCGATGGCGTTCGCATTAAAAGAATGAAGTGCCACGCACTGGAAGGCCTGGTAGAAGAAGCACAGGAAATCATTGAGGCCGTTGAGGCAGGTCCGGTGCGGGATGCCGGTCTGATCGGCGCGGCACAAAAGGTGGAGCACTATGAGATCGCCACTTACGGCACCCTGCATGCGATGGCGCTCCGTCTGGGCTATGAAGAAGCAGCCAGCCTGCTGGCTGAAACGCTGAAAGAAGAAAAAGCGACCGATGAAAAACTGACCGTAATTGCAGAACAACAGAACTGAGGGATTGGTCTTGCTGACCATCAGCCCGTGAGTCCACGCGGCTCGCGCATTTGTTCAACGAGGAGAATGCTATGAACTACGAAGACCACTACCTTTCCTGGGTAAAAGACGCTCATGCCATGGAAAAACAGGCGGAGAGTATGCTGGAAAAAATGGCGGCACGACTAGAACACTATCCGGACCTGAGGGCAAGGATTGAACAGCATATTGAAGAAACACGTGAACAGCAGGCTTTGGTTCAGTCAGTCATTGATCGTTACGACACCTCCAGCTCGATGGTGAAAGATGCCATGGGCAAGCTCTCTGCCATGGGCCAGGCGATGGGAGGCATGATGGCAGACGATGAAGTCGTTAAAGGCGCCATTAGTGGTTATGTCTTTGAAAATTTTGAAATCGCAAGTTACACCTCTCTGATTGCCGCAGCGGAACTGGTCGGCGACATCGAAGGGGCACGCATTTTTGAACAGATCCGTGAACAGGAAGTGGCCATGGCTGACTGGGCGCTGCAACATCTTCCTGATGTCACCGAACAGTTTATGGTGCGCTCTGCCACGCCAGGCGTGGAAGCCAAAAAATAGACGACCCTATGGCCTGCTTTCGGGCAGGTTTTTCATGAACAGCGGGAGTAAACCATGTTCAGACACGTCAAACAACTGCAGTACACCGTCCGGGTCGCAGCACCCAATCCCGGCCTGGCAAACCTGTTACTGGAACAGTTCGGTGGTCCCCAGGGGGAACTCGCCGCCGCCTGCCGATACTTCACTCAGGGGCTGGGTGATGACGATCCCGGACGGAAAGATATGCTAATGGATATCGCCACCGAAGAGCTGAGCCACCTCGAAATCATCGGATCACTGGTCGGCATGCTCAACAAGGGAGCGAAAGGGGCCCTGGCTGAGGGAACGGAACAAGAGGGAGAGCTTTACCGGGAAATCACCGGGAAGGGGAATGACAGCCATCTTACCTCCCTGCTTTACGGCGGCGGGCCACCGTTGACCAACTCGGCTGGCGTTCCCTGGACAGCGGCTTATATTGACACCATTGGTGAAGTGACGGCCGATCTGCGCTCGAATATTGCTGCCGAAGCGCGGGCAAAGATCCTCTATGAACGGCTGATTAACGTTACGGATGATCCCGGTGTTAAAGACGCGCTGGGCTTTTTGATGACCCGGGAAGTAGCCCACCAGCTCTCTTTCGAAAAGGCGTTGTACGCCATCCGTAATAACTTCCCACCGGGCAAGCTGCCGCCTGTGGAGCAGTATGCCGGTGTTTATTACAACATGTCACAGGGGGGAGACGTCAGAGGGAGCTGGAATTCTGACGAGAACTTCCGCTATGTCGATAATCCTGCGCCGGCCGTTGACGGTGGCGATGGTGGTGCCAGTGTGGCCCTGCCACCAGAAGCCCAGGCCGATCTGGATAATCTGAAATTGCGCACGGCATCGGATACCACGCTTAATCCGGTCACGGGCGCAGAGCTGGGCTCAGAAACACCCGTTGATAAATAAAGGGTATCCGCGCCCGATAAGCACACAGGTTAACCACGACAGGGGTTAACCTGTTAACAGGAGAATAGCGGTGTTTCGTTTGTTGAAAAATCTGTTCAGCAGCCCTGAAAATCTGCTCAACGTCTTATCCAGCGAAGACATGGAGGAAGCCCGGCAGGAGAAGGAAGCGATCCTGATTGACGAAGATGGCAACGCCAGCGTTAATACCGACAGCCCGGAAATGAAAGCCAGCTTTGCGCGGCATGTGGCGGCGCTTCGTAATGCGGGTGGCCGTGATATTGACGACAGCCACGCTGGCTCCTAGTCCGCTACTCTTCTGCTCCCCGACACGTTACATCTCGTTATCATCCGCAGGAACATCGTGATCCTTGGCGTGTTTTAGGACGCGCTCCGAGGTTGAAAAAGACGTAGTTCCCTTTGCATATTCACCGCCACCAGCCACTCTCTTCAACTGGATGACATGCCCTTTTTGCCAGGCATCAGCCTGTGGGTCGACCGCGTCACTGCGGAGGTCCTGCCGGGACTGTTTAATGCTCTGCGTATTCGTACCGAACCGGCGATCGCGATCGGCAAGCAGACGCGGATCGAGCTGGCCATCAGCAGTGAACCCCATCATCAGCGCCGGGATCCCGAGGGGCAATGTTTTATCGCGATCGGTATGCCAGGTATGCCAGGTTTTCCCGTAGGTGTTGACGATCCTCGCCATAAGCTGCTTTTCAAGCGGAGCGGGCAGCCCGGGGGCGATCAGCGTGCCCGACTTCACCTCATAGCGGTGGCTGTGCCAGAGTCGCTTCTCTTCCGCCGGCAGGCCCTTATAGAGACGCTCGCTGATGATATATTCAATGCCCATCAGCCGCGCGTCGCGCGTGTTCCCATCATAAATAACCGCCTGCATGACATCGTCATTCAGCACGGTCACATAATGGTGTGCCTCCATCTGGCCGTTCCGGTCACCGCTGTAAAAGTGGAAACCATCAAGATAGGTGTTGATGGCCGCAATCGGCGGTCTGGCTTGAACGAGCCCGGCGCCGGTGGATAACGCGCTCAGCCCGGGGGAGGTGGGCTCGCCGGGTGACGTCACCTGGGGGCCGGTGTTGTTGCCGCCGCAGCCTGCTAGAAAAACGCAAGCCATCAAGGATGGTCGTGTTAACTTCATGTCACCTCCCGGTCAGTTAGCCTCAGATATCTGGGCTGTTTACACCGGATAAGTTTAGACCATCTGGCTGCCTGCATCAGGGGAAATCTCAGGTTTTGGCCCCCGCAAAGGGGAGTAAACTTACCCCACCGTGAGTACTGCGCGGCTCTGCATCTTTTCATTTAAGAGCGCGCTCAGCTCTTTCAGGGCGGTGCCGTTGAACAGGTGAGGCACGGCCTCTCCGGGAACCGGCTTGCCAAAGAGATATCCCTGGGCAAAATCGCAGCCGTGCATCGCCAGCCACTGTGCCATGTCGACTTTTTCAATCCCTTCGGCCGTGACCTGCATCTCCAGACTTTTCCCCATTGCCAGAATGGCATCAACCATCTGGTTTTTATTCGACGACTGCAGGGCAATAAAAGAACGGTCAATTTTGATCTTATCAATTGAGAGCTGTGTCAGATGATACAGGCCGGAATAGCCGGTACCAAAGTCATCCAGAGAGACGGATATTCCCATCGCCCTGAAGGTATTCAGGTTCGTTTTCGCGTTATGCAGATTGGTGATCAGCGCCTCCTCGGTGATCTCAATTTCCAGGCGTGAGCAGGGGAAATGTTCTTCCAGCAGTTGTTGCCGCAGACTTTCCGGGAAGCCCAGATCGTCAATCATCGATGCGGAGACATTGATGGCCAGGGTCAGATGCGACTCCCAGTTCAGGGCAATGCGGCACGACTGGCGCAGCATCTGTTCGGTCAGTGCAGGCATCACGCCCATTCTGTCGACGTCAGCGATAAAATCGGCAGGCATCAGCAGGCCCCGCCCGGGATGATGCCAGCGTGCAAGAATCTCAAAGCCGGAGATCTGCTGGCTGTGCAGATTGACGATAGGCTGGAAGTAGGGGACAAATTGTCCCTGCTGCACCGCCTCAATGATTTCACGTTCAAAACGCTCTCTGGCACGCACGGCCTCACCGTAAGCCGGATCGTAGAACCGGTACGCGCCGCGCCCGTTATTTTTGCTGTGATACATCGCCGTGTCGGCGCATTTCAACAGCAGATCCGGCTCATTCGCATCCTGCGGGGCGAGGGCAATCCCAATGCTGACACCGGCAGAAACAGGGTGAGGGGTGGAGGCCAGTGGCTGAGAAAGGGCCATGCAGATACCCGATGCCAGCAGAGCCAGTTCATCCTGGGTCATGCTGCCGTCGATCAGCAGGGCAAACTCGTCGCCCCCAATCCGGGCAACGCTAATCCCCTCACGGCGGAAATGCCTGAGTCGTTCTGCCAGCTCACACAGCACCTCATCACCGGTGGCGTGTCCGAAGGTGTCATTAATGGGCTTAAATTTGTCGAGGTCAATAATCATCACGGCCGTGCCGGTTTCACGGTTACTGAGCGCCTGCCTCAGGCGTTCCATAAAGACCCGTCGGTTATGCAACCCGGTGAGCTCATCATGACGCGCCAGCCGCAGTGTTTCCTTGCGGGCCGCCATAATTTCCCCATTACTCTGGCTGAGAGAGATCAGCAACCGCCGGATGATCCAGCCGGGAATGAGAATCGACAGTATGGCAAAGGCGGTCGAAGTGAAGACGAAACGCCAGCGCTCCGCCGTTTCAAAACCGCCGTCATAGGGAATACCCAGCCAGGGCAGAACGATGCCTTCAAGCGTAAATTCCCACAGGGTGGCCAGGGCCGCGACGCTGATCAGAGAGATAAACAACCAGAAAGCCAGTCGCCATTGTAGTTTAGAAGACCGATCTTCCACGTCAGAGATCCTGATAATTAAGGAGGGATTATTCATCACTATCGGCCAGGGTCCTCTAAACTTGAACGACCGGCGACAGGCCGGTGCGGTACGAATTCTGCCGCCATGCGGACGGCAGGGGCAGAGACACGACAACATTCGCGGAATGAGGAGAGTTTATGAGGGTATCACTCAGGGGGCAGGTGGCGCTGGTCACCGGCGCGAGCTCCGGAATCGGGTACGCCTGTGCAGAAACGCTGGCAGAGGCCGGTGCGAGTGTGGCGATCAACTATCACCGTCAGGCTGAACCCGCCGAGGCGCTGGCCGACAGGATCCGTACCGCCGGTGGCCGTGCCATTGCACTGCAGGCCGATGTGTCGAAAGAGACTGAAGTAAAACAGCTTTTTTCCCGCACGATAGCCGAATTTGGCGTTCTGGATATCCTTGTCGCCAACTCCGGCCTGCAGAAGGACGCGCCCGTCAGCGAAATGACGCTGGCAGACTGGAACGGGGTACTGGAGGTGAACTTAACCGGGCAGTTCCTCTGCGCGCAGGCCGCCGTCCGGCAGTTCCGCCAGCAGGCGCACCGGCCCGAGGTCAGCCGGGCCGCAGGAAAAATTATCCATATGAGTTCGGTACATCAGCGCATCCCGTGGGCGGGGCACAGTAATTATGCCGCCTCTAAGGGCGGGGTGGATATGCTGATGCAGTCGCTGGCACAGGAACTGGGTGGCGAGCGCATCCGCATCAACGCGGTCGCGCCCGGTGCGATTGCAACCGCCATTAATCAGGAAAGTACCCAGGGAGAGGCGGGAGAAAAGCTACTGAAACTCATCCCGTACGGCCGCATCGGTGACGCTGAGGACGTGGCGAACGCGGTCGTCTGGCTGGCCAGTGACCTGTCAGACTATGTTCATGGCACCACACTGTTCATCGATGGTGGCATGAGTCTTTATCCCGGGTTTCGCGATAATGGCTGAGCGATAAGGCGCAGTCATCGGGTACGGCCAGAACTCCTGTTCTGGCTTTGATGCCGTATAAAGCACGTCGTCTGTACAGACCGGATTTAACCACGCATCGTGGGAGGTCTGAAAACGTATTAATCTGTGCGTGGTGATCAACGCCCTGACAAGCTGTCATCCGGCCATTCCTTTTCCATCCTTCATCACAGACGGATAATTCAGCCTGTATTTATCAACCTTCCGTCAAGATTCAGTCAATATATTATCGGTAAAGAAAAATCAGAGAAAGATAATTTTCTGATTCATCTTGAACATATCTTGATAAAGCCTGCTTAGTATGAAAGTCTGGTTAACAGCAATTTATTATATGATGAGAAAGTTAAAAAGATTACTTTATGGATGGGAAAAGTCCGATGCTAAAACCTACCGGCACACTTATCAGTTATTTGGCGGGAGTTTGAATGTCAACCCGGATGTCCTCGACTTCATCGGTGATCATGAAAACCTGCGCATCCGTTACTTTCATCGCGAGAAAAATGGCGTGATTACCGGGGGTTATCCGGTGGTTGAAGATCAACATGTTGGAGTAAACATATGGGAAAAATACCCTTTCTCCTATGACGAAATCCTGCTCCCCCTGCCTGCGGAAGCAAAATTACTTTTTCCGGATAAAACAAACCGATTATCACCCGTACATAATAAAGTTCTGCTCAACGTTAATTATTCATTCGCACGGAAAAATGCCATCTGCATTGTTGAGCAAAAACTTTCGGCCAAGAGCGAGAAAAATCGCAGAAATGAATTCAACCGTTTTATTAAAGCCGGGGGAGTGATCTGCGACCAGTCTGATTTTTCTGCTGAAGAACTTGCTCATTTATATGTACATCTGTTTAACGCGAGATTTCGGGGAACAGTAAAATGTTTTAATGTCGATGTGCTGACAAATACAATTAGCTCACTGCGACATCTTTTCTTTGGCAGCATCCTGTTTGTCAGAGACATTCCCTGTGCGATGGATCTGGTTCTGCACGCGGCAAGTGATCAGCAGATCTATTTTGACGTTCCCAATGGCGGCATTGACCCTCGTTTCTCATCGCTGAGCCCGGGGAGCCTGCTGATGTGGAAAAACATACAGGCGGCCAGGCAGCTCTGCGAAAACACCCACAAAAAGATGCGGTTTTCGCTTGGCGCATTAGATGCAGAATGGAATTATAAATTACGCTGGGCCACCCCTTATAAGACCGGAAAAGTGGTCATCTGACTCCGCGCCGCCCCCCGACAGTTGAAAGGAGGGGGTGATTATTCAGCGTAAGTCTTTCTTACGCCTGCAGCGTTCTGAGCATTTACGCACCTCGTCCCAGCATGTCTCCCACTTTTTTCGCCAGCTAAAAGGACGTCCACACACCGTGCAAATTTTTGTCGGAAGCGCGCTTTTTTTCACCCCCATCCTCCTCTCTGACGTTTATCCCCCGGCCTTTTAGCGCCCGGAGTCCCGAAAAGGAGAGTATAACGGATAACATTCGCGCTGCAGGCTGGCGCGACTGTTCCCCTTATACCCAGCAGCAGGAGGACAGCGTCGTACCCGCCAGATCGGCTGGCGGGTACGACGCTCTGCCGGCTTCGGCTTACAGCGTAGCCGTATCCGCCTTTGCCAGCGGACGCAGGCCGCGACCGGTCAGGGTAAAATAGGAGATCACGGTAAAGGTGGTGGTGATCAGACCCAGAATCAGGTAAGCCTGATGGAAGCCTACAGTGTCATACATTCTTCCTACCCACGCGGATAGCACCACGCCAGAAAGCTGTTTAGACAGGTTAAATCCGATCAGGAACAGGGTGGCCGATACGCGCGGATCGAAGACCGAAGAGATGTATTTAAAGGTGCCGACCAGCAGGAAAGGCAGCTCAAACATATGCAGCATTTTCAGCAGGATCACCTCAACACCGCTGCTGGCAAATGACGACCCGATAATCCTGACTGACATGATGGCACCGGCCACAAGCAGGGCGTTTTTTGCCCCGATGCGGTTAATAATAAACGGTGCGCAGAACATGATGCAGGCGTTGAGTAATTCCCCGCCGGTAGTGACGAATCCAAAGATCTCGGTGCCCCGCTGGGGCGAAGAAAAGAATCCTTTAAAGAAGTTGGCAAACTGCTGATCGAACACGTCGTAGATACTGGCAACGCCGATAACATATAACAGGAAAGCCCAAAAGCGCGGCATTTTTAACAGTTCCAGCGCCATCGCCAGCGAGAACTCGCGCTGGTTCGCCCCCAGCTTATTCAACACCTGAGCCGTCTGGTTCGGCTGCGGACGGGAGACCACCAGCAACACCGCCAGCACCACCCCGAAACCGGAGGCTATCCAGAAAGTAATATTGGGGTTGATGCTGAACAGCAGCCCGGTGATGGAGGCGCAAATGGCCCAGCCCACGCAGCCCGACACCCTGACTTTGCCATATTCAAAGCGGTTGGTACGACTGACACGCTCGATATAGGCTTCTACTGCCCCCGCGCCGCCGGAGAAAACAAACCCAAGGTACAGCCCACCCGCCAGCGCACCTGCATAAATATTGTACTGCAGCAAGGGGGCGAGAACGTAGATAAAGAACGGGGCGAATAAAATCAACAGCACGACAATGGCCCAGAGCAGATGCTTGCGCAGGCCCAGCTTGTCAGAGATCAAACCGAAAGCCACCTGGAAAACGATGGCAAATAAGGCGATAAAGGAAAATACCAGACCGGTTTCAGACTTGGTGAGGTGATTAACGTCCGAAAGCCATATTGGGAAGAAGGGAAAATAGGCCGACATGATGAAATAGTAAAAGAAGAAAAACAGCATAAAATAGATGAAGTTATGCCGTTCCTGCGTAGAAAGCTGCGTCATTTTCATAGTGTCACCTGGATTATTATTCTCTCATGGGGATGAAACGCCCCGTCCACGCTTCCTGATGTTGAATAGCGCCACTGCCTTTTCTGCCCCCCGGGGGGATGCCGGGTAGCCGGGACACCACCTTCTTCCGTGTTCCGGTCCTGCCTGCTCAGAATGTATAGCGCCATACATTTAAACTGGAGTAAAAACGATATCAGTCCGTATGAGCAATGCTTTTTACCGGTATTTTTGAGCCAAATCACGCTAATAGCTGATTATTTCCTGTAATGTCGTGCGCATGACATTTATTCTCCATTTAATACATTTTCCGACAAGAAGTGTTTATGACCAGGAAAAATAATGAATAAACGGCAGGCAACACTGGAGGATGTCGCCAAAGCGGCAGGCGTCTCCCAGCAGACGGTGTCACGGGTGCTGAATAACCCTGACATTGTCTCCGAGCGGACGTGCAACAAAGTGCTCAGCGCCATGAATACGCTGAATTATGTCCCTAACCGCTCGGCGCAGATCCTGGCAGGCAAGACCCTGCCCACGTTTGGCTTGCTCACCACCTCTCTGGCCCTGCATGCCCCGTCGCAGATAGCGTCATCCTTTAAACACCATGCGGAGAAGGTGGGGTATCAGGTGGCCATCTCGATGCTGAAAGACGGGCAGCTGAATGTACTGCAGACCGCGCTAAGTGAGTTCAGCGCGCAGAAGATCAACAGCGTAGTGATGAGCCTGCCACTGGAAAAAACCGAGGCGGAAACGCTGGCACAGGATAATCCCCACATGCAGTTGCTGTTCCTCGACGTGCCTCCCGCTGCCGGGGTCTGTCATCTCGGCTTTCTGCACAACGACGGAACAGCCAGCAGCGTCAATCTTCTGCTCAGTCTGGGTCATGAAAAATTCGGCCTGCTGGCCGGGCCGGAGAGTTCCATTTCCGCGCGGCTTCGCCTGGCCTGCTGGCGCGACGCGCTGTGCAAGGCCGGCGTCCTGGAGCGGGACGTCGAATACGGCGACTGGAGCGCCAGCAGCGGCTGGGTAAAAACCATCGAATTATTCAGCCGCCATCCTGACATCACCGCGATGCTGGTGGCCAGCGATCAGATGGCCTTAGGGGTCATCAGCGCGCTGCGGCATCTCAACCGGCGTGTCCCCCAGGATGTGTCCGTTATCGGCTATGACGATACGCCCGACAGTCAGTATTTCCATCCGGCCCTGACCACGGTCAGGCAGGACTTTGACCTTATCGGTCAACGCGCCGTTACTCATCTGTTAAACAGGATGAATTCCCCGCAGACCGTCTTTACCGACCTGCTTCCCACCACCCTGATGATCAGGGAGTCCACCGCCCAACCGGCGGTTACAGGGGCGGAGGATCCGCTGATCCGGCAGCTTAAGGCGCTGGTTCAGCAGCTTTAGCAGCCCACCGGGGATCTGACGCCCGGCACGGCAAAGGCCTTAGCGAGCATTACCTTTTCCTATCAGTGAACCTGCCTGGGCATAAACGGGCAGGGCGGGAGCCGGTTTTTTGAGATTTTACGCTGCCACTTTGGCTTAACTCATCGGGTTTGTTCTATGCTTTTTAACGTCACGTCCTTTTCCCCCCTTCCTGGAGGAGCAGCACATGAGAGCATTAACCTATCACGGACCGCATAAGGTCAGCGTCGACAACGCCCCGGACCCGGTTCTGCAGGCAGCGGATGACATCATTCTTCGCGTCACGGCAACGGCAATCTGCGGTTCAGACCTGCATCTGTACCGGGGGAAAATACCCGGCACGCATCACGGCGACATATTTGGCCATGAGTTTATGGGTGAGGTGGTGGAAGCCGGCAAAGAGGTCAGCGCGGTGGCCAAAGGCGATCGCGTGGTGATCCCGTTTGTGATCGCCTGTGGCGACTGTTTTTTCTGCCATCTGCATAAGTATGCCGCCTGCGAGAATACTAACAGCGGGAGAGGCGCCATCCTGAACCGAAAAGGCATCACGCCTCCGGCAGCCCTGTTCGGCTACAGCGATCTCTACGGGGGCATTCCCGGCGGACAGGCTGAATATGTTCGGGTCCCCAAAGCCAATACCGGCCCCTTCCGGGTTCCCTCAACGCTGCCGGATGAAAAAGTCCTCTTCCTGTCGGATATCTTACCTACCGCATGGCAGGCGGTGAAGAATGCCGACATCACCCGGGGTTCCAGCGTTGCCATTTACGGTGCCGGCCCGGTAGGGTTACTCAGTGCCGCCTGCGCCCGGCACGAAGGGGCGGAACAGATCTTTATGGTCGATCATAATGATTACCGGCTGGCCTTTGCCCGTGAGCGCTATGGCGTTATCCCGATTAACTTTGATGAAAATGACGATCCTGCCGCACTGATTATTGAAAACACGGCGGGCCACCGCGGTGTGGACGCCGTCATTGATGCCGTGGGCTTTGAAGCCAAAGGCAGCCTGACCGAAACCGTGCTGACCACGCTGAAAATTGAGGGAAGCAGCGGCAAGGCGCTGCGGCAGTGTATTGCTGCCGTGCGGCGCGGTGGGGTGGTCAGCGTCCCCGGCGTTTACGCTGGCTTCATCCACAGCTTTATGTTTGGTGATGCGTTTGATAAGGGCCTGACGTTTAAGATGGGGCAGACCCATGTTCACGCCTGGCTGCCGGACCTGCTCTCCCTTATCGAAAAGGGCCACCTGAAGCCTGAAGAGATTGTCACCCACCATATGCCGCTGGAAGATGCCGCGAAAGGATACGAAATTTTTGAAAAACGCGAGGAGGAGTGCCGGAAGGTGATCCTGGTGCCGGGGATGGCCGCGCGCTAACGTCCCCCGGGGGCGAGAGACCGCCCCCGCCCCTTACCTTTTACTTTTCAAAACAGAATAATACTATGTGCCATTTTGCAGAAATACCAGCGGTGCTGAAGACGATTGCCGCTGGCAAAAGGTCTGTAAAATCGTAGAGACAAAAGGAATGATTCTTCAGAGTGAAGCCTCATTAACTAATGTGAGATAGCGGGAGCCAGATATGTTTTTACCGCTAACCACACAGACAACTTTCCGCCCGCTCAGTTCTTTTGCATAACGAAGGACCGCCGCAACGGCGGGTACTCCTGAAGGCTCGACAACATGGCTATGTAGATTGAGCATTAACAGCATCGCTGCTTTAATTTCGGCTTCCGAAACGAGAAGGACACGATCGACGCGGTCGCGTATAAGTGGCCAGGTCATCGTTTCAGGTTCTATATAGCCACTGATACCTTCGGCGATTGACGACGTAATTTCCACAGGGATCGTTTCGCCAGCATCTTTCCAACGCGCAAATGTCGGGCTCGCTTCACTTTGTATTGCCCATACTTCAGCTGCAGGGTTTATGGCTTTGATGGCCGTTGCAATACCGGAGGCCAGGCCGCCGCCGCCAATGTTAACCAGAATAACGTCAGCGTCTGCCCAGTCTTCCATAATTTCCAGACCGACAGTGCCGCCCCCGGCAATCATCTTTTCATTATTGTAGGCGGAAACGAATAGTGCGCCTGACTGTTGCGCTGCGATAATGGCAGCCTGTCTCGCATCTTCAATATTTTCAAAAAACGTAACCTGAGCACCATAATTTTTCATCGCCGAGACCTTAATGGGGTCTGCTGACAGCGGCAAGAATATGGACACGGGTATGCCTGCTACCTGTCCCGCACAAGCAAGTCCTAAGCCATGGTTCCCCGCCGTCGGGGCGATGACGCCGGCACGTTGCTGGTCTGCGCTGAGACAGGCAAGAACGTTTGCGGCGCCTCTCAGCTTAAAGCTACCGGTATGTTGGAGATTTTCCATCTTGAGCCTGACATCCGTCCCGACAAGGGCAGACAGCGCGAACGAAGGCACCAGCGGAGTTCTGCATACTGTTGTCTTAATTAGCCGGGAAGCTGCGTAAATATCTTTCAACGTGACACTGCCCATTGGCCTTAGAGTGTGGTTTGTCATAGTATGCCCGTGAAGTTATATAAGACATTAACTATATAGGTAATTGGCTATATGAACAACTCAAAGACATCCATGGCCGATATCTTTCGCGCCCTCGGTAATGAGCACCGGCTCGTGATTGTCGAATGGCTGGCCGATCCAAGGTCACATTTTCCTGAGCAGCAGGACGGCGATCTGGTTAAAGATGGCGTATGTGTCGGGTTTATCACTGAAAAAATTGGATTAAGTCAGCCCACCGTGACAGGCCATCTACAAAATCTCGCTAAAGCCGGAATTGTGACCTCGAAACGTATCAAAAACTGGGTATTCTATAAACTTGATCGCCAAAGGATGGATGAAGCAACGGCAATGCTGTCGGAATATGGGAAGCTGGCGACTCGCCGCTTATAGCGAACGATGTCTGGGCCAGCCTTCATTCTCTGCATAATATCGCCAGATATTATCGGTTCACAGCCAGCAAAGACTCAATACTTTCACCTCTGGAGATGAATGACAGGTCAGGAAAAATTTATTGCTACCAGGGTTATACTTTTGGAAGAGAAACTTATTTTGTACGCTCACTGGATGCAGCCTATACCCTGGCAGTATTATCAGACATCGAAGGTTATGATATCTATAAAAAATTCAATCAGATATGTCGTACGAAATACAGACACACAGACGTAGAGAACATTATGAAAAAAATCATTGACGACAGTTTGGTTATAAAAGCCACAATATCAGCACTTTTTAGTAGTATCGTTGGTTCATTAGTATTTTTAATGTATCTTTCTTGGGGAGATAATAGCACATCCGTATTGGGTCTTATTTTTACTTACTTTTTCATCGTCATGATGAGTATTATTGGGACCATAATGGGTTCTTTAATAATGGGTGTACCATTATTGATGATTTCAGCGCGTTTTTATCCTGATGCCACTGTAAAAGGTAGCTTATTTATAGTGTGCTCTACAATCTTCATGTGGCTGGTTGTACTGGCGTGGCCTGTAACCAAGATATTTGAAATTCATTATTCGGATGTTTTGCTTTTAAGCCCCTATGCTTTCTGTTCGGCTTTCACACTTACCTATCTGACTTACTGGAATTAATGGGCATGGCATTTTCGGGCATACTTATCCTTCCGGAGAGCCTGCTGATGTGCTCACTTACCCTCTGAACACCGGGCATCTCCTGCATCACGCCCAGCCGTGATTTTGGTATCAGGAACATCAGATTGTAAGATTCACATATTCGCGGTAATCCTGGCGGATCAGGGTAAATGTTTCCGGGTTATTACACCGTTAACGATTGCACATTATAATCAGCCGAAACTATCGCAGTGATACGTGATGCGTACGACCTGGCTGCCGATAATCAGGACAGTCCCCTGGTTAACTGGAATTGCTGATGCGCCCATCGTTACTGAAATATCTCTTTGCCTTACTGAACCGCCATCGCGGCCAGCATTCCTCTGCTTCATTGAAAGCACTGACTCAATCCATGCCTGTCATTGAGTTCAGCCCTGCCGGCATCATCCAGAAGGCCAGCCCTCTGTTTCTGGAAGCAATGGGCTATCGTGCGGAGGAAATACTGGGTCGTCATCACAGTATGTTTTGTCCTCCTTCGCTGGTTAATACACCGGAATACAGGAACTTCTGGCAGCGTCTCGCTGCTGGCGAACGTTTCAGTGATAAATACCTTCGCCTGGCCAGGGGAGGACGTCCCGTCTGGCTTGAAGCAAGCTATATCCCGGTAACCGACCGGCGGGGCAGAGTATTCAAAATCATCAAAATAGCTGCGGATATTTCAGAGAGAATGCAGTCTGCGTTGGAGCAGCAATCTGTGATTAATGCGATCAGCCGGTCAATGGCGATCATTTCATTCAGCCCAGGCGGCGTGGTACTCGATGCTAACGATAACTTTCTGAAAGCTACCGGCTATACGCGGGAACACGTGCTCGGGCAGCATCACAGGATGTTTTGTTCAGACAAACTCAGCGCAAGCGAAGCGTACCGGCAGTTCTGGGAGAGGCTCAATCAGGGAGAGTATTTTTCCGGTCAGTTTCCACGCCTCAACCGGAAGGGTGAACCCCTGTGGCTCCGCGCGACCTATAACCCGGTTTTTAACAGTAATGGCCAGCTCTATAAAATCGTCAAATTCGCTTCCGACGTGACGGAACAGGTCATACGTAATAAGAGTGAGCAGGATGCGGCCGTCCATGCCTGGAATATGGCCGTAGAGACGCGGGGAAGCGCTCAGGCTGGCGCAGCGGTGATTGATAACAGTATCCGGGTCATTAACAGGATTGCGGAAAACATGAACGTTGTCTCCGCCGACATATCACGTCTTAATAGTCAGTCGGTCAGCATTGACGGTATGGTGGAAACCATCAGAGGCTTTGCCATGCAGACTCGCCTCATTGCTCTTAATGCGGCGATAGAGGCCGCAAGGGCAGGGGCATCAGGCAGGAGCTTCGCCGTTGTTGCCTCCGAGGTGCGTACCCTTGCAGCCAGCGTCAGCGGCGCGACAGAAGAAATTGAACGGATTGTCTCCGGTAACCATCAGCTGGCCAGAGAGGTTCTCAGGGGCATAGAAGTCAGTCTTGAAAATACCGGTCAGGGTGTCACCCTGATGCGTGAGGCCGGTGAGGTGATTACCAGCATCCAGCAGAATTCTGAACGTATGGAAAATGCCGTCAGGGAAGTTGCCCGCTCGGTTGACGCTTAATATTGGGGCCGATTCAGTGCATACCGCAGCCGAAGCACAATCGTTCGGCTTCTCAGCAGGTAACGAGCCACTCACACGTTGTCTCTGGCCCAACATATGACGTATCACAGCGTATATACGCTACCCTGTGATACCGTCTGTGACCCGGTGGATCCTCTCGATGCCTCTTATGACAGTTCTCAGTGCCATCAGATATCTACAGTTCTTTAATCACTCTGGCTGGATTCCCTGCAACAACACAGTTTGGCGGCACGTTTTTCGTCACCACTGCGCCTGATGCAACAACAACATTATCGCCCAGCGTCACTCCCGGGTTAATGATTGCACGGCCGCCGATCCATACATTATGACCAATCGTAACCGGCTTACCGTACTCTGCGCCACCGATGCGTGCCCCGGCGTCGAGAGGATGAGTGGCTGTATAGATATGTACGCCGGGCGCAAGCATGCAGTTATCCCCAATACGCACTTCACAAACATCCAGGATCACACAGTCAAAATTGGCATAGAAATTCTTGCCCAGATAAATATTATATCCATAATCGCAGCGGAAAGTTGGCTCCACGTAGGCCTTACTAAGGCCGCCTAACAGCTCAGTTAATAATTTCTGACGCAGATCTATCTCATCTGGCGATGAATGATTGTAAAGGTGTAGCAGATTTCTTGCTTGTTTCCGTTCGCTACGCAATAACGCATCTCCGGCATCATAAAGGTCGCCAGCGATCATTTTCCGCTTTTCTTCACTCATCGTCATCTGATGCTATCCTTTTAATAAAATCCATTAGTTCCCGGTGTTACTACGTGCAATTATGACCATCTCAGCTCTGTATCATGCGGCTTTGCAACCTAAGCTTTGGTTAAACCGCAATAAATAGCCATCTGGATCAAGGATCAAGAAATTAAGCTGACCATGCAAACGATTATGGTCGCGATACCAGCGTTCCTCGACAGGTTTATGCAAAGGGTGACCGGCATCTTCAATTGCCGCCGCGAGTAGCGCGCAGTCAGGACACACAATTGACAGGTTCAACCCTCTGCCAAAGGGACGCTCCAGAGGACCTACCCGCCAGGGCGACTCATCCGGATAGTCTTCCTCAAGCATCAGTTGACTACCATAATAGGAAAGAAATGCGAACTTGTCTTCTGGCCTGTCATACTCAATTTTGAACCCCAGAATATCGTGATAAAACTGCAAACTCTGTTGCAGATCAGAGACGATCAATTCAGGAATCAGCGCATTCATTTTCAGCATGACATGCTCCTGTTGATTTCAAAGGTATAAAATTATAAAGACGGCATGCTAACCACGTAGCATGAGGCTATGCAAGCAAATATGAAAGCGCCTGTTTTCGTTCTACTGACCCCCCTTATATTAATGTAAACAGGGGGTTAATATCATTACTGCATTATGATATGTGCGGCCCTTATAGGTACGCACAACGTTAATTATGTTAAATTTCATATCAGATCAGGTACCCGGCTGTGGGCTGTGCTCACGGGTACCTTG
>NZ_BCTN01000026.1 GCF_001571305.1 Erwinia persicina NBRC 102418
CGCTATTGCATTTGCCTGTCATAAGCGAAGACTGCTCTGCCTGAATCCCTGAATCCCTGAATCCCTGAATCCCTGAATCCCTGAATCCCTGAATCCCGTAATTATAGTGCGGCCGTTTGAGGAAAGAGATAAGAGAGCTTGCTGGCAGGGGAGAGAGAACGCAGGTATCACCCCTGGGCATGTTTTAGCGTGGGAAGGCGGCAAGCAGTGCGTCAATAGCGCAGCGCAGTCGTCGGTGTTTGCCGGCATGCTGGTATTTGGCCTGGCCTCGCTGGGTGCCGGGCTGTCATCGGGACTGATGATGTTAAACCTCTTCCGTCTGCTGCAGGGCGCAGGGTGTGCCGTACTCTACACCGTGACCGCCGCTATTCTGGTTAACGCGGTACCAGAGGAGCGGCGGGGGAGGGCGCTTGGCCTGCTCTTTGCCGCCAATGGGCTGGGCCTGGCGGTTGGTCCGGTCGCCGGAGGATGGCTGGTCAGCATGTTTGGCTGGCAATCTGTTTTCCTGCTTAATGTGCCGCTGATCCTGCTCAGTTTTATGCTCTGTCTGGGACAGATACCGTCCGCGCCCCCATCCCCCCGTCCGCGCGTGGACTACCGCGGCTGGATATTGATGGTGGCAGGCCTGGTGCCGCTGCTGGTCTGGTCGGGTTATGTAACACACTGGGGCTGGTCGGCTTTCGTTTCTCTGGCAACGCTGGGGACGGCCATACTGTTCCTGCTGGTTTTCGTGCGCGTAGAGCGGCAGACGGTACAACCGCTGATTGATTTCAGCGTTCTGGGTTGTGGTGCCTTTTGCCGTGCCTGTGTCTTGTCGGTGCTTCTGGCCATCTTTTACTGTGTTGCCTTTATGCTGATGCCGTTCCGGCTGGTTGAACGATTCGGCCTCAGCGATGCGCAGCTGGGTCTGATGCTGCTGCCGGTGACGCTGGTGATGGCGCTGATTTCACCCGTGGCGGGGCGGCTGGGTGACAGGTACGGGCCGTGGCGAGTGATGACGGCCGGATTTTTTCTGCTGACCTGCTCCGCGCTGTTACAGAGCGCGTCCGCCAGCACGCTCTCGCTCAGTCGGATCGCGCTGGCCGGGGTCATGATGGGGGCGATCCTCGGGCTTTCGGTGACGGCAGCGTTGAACGCCTTACCGCCGCCACAGCACGGGCAAGGTATAGGAATAGCCTGGACGCTGCACAACCTGGGGGGCGCACTGGGGTTGGGGGTGGCGACCCGTATGTATCAGTCCGGCGGAGCCGTTTATGGTTATCAGTGGGTGATGTGGCTGCTGGTGCTGCTGTCGTGTATGGGAGGGGGAGTGGCGCTCTATTCGGTGCACAGCGCCAGCCGAACGGCGGCTGGCGCTGGAGGGTAACTAGCCCGTGACGGTCTTCGCGGCAAAGCGCTTACGCAGCTTCTGCAGCTTGGGGGGGATCACGGCCAGGCAGTAACGGTTTTCCTGTCCTTCTCCGGCCCAGTAGTCCTGATGATAATCTTCCGCCGGATACCAGGTGGCATCGGCTTCGATGGTGGTTACCACCGGATCGGTATGTTCTGCCTGCGCACGTGCAATGGCCGCCTGTGCTTCAGCTTCCTGCTCCGGGCTGGCAGGGAAAATAGCGGAACGGTACTGCGTGCCTATATCATTCCCCTGGCGGTTAAGCTGGGTGGGATCGTGCGTGGCGAAACTGATATCCAGCAGATCGCCGTAGCTGATAACGTCAGGATCAAAGCCGATACGGATCGCTTCTGCGTGCCCGGTGTCCCCGTTGCACACCTGCTTATAGGTCGGATTCTCCGTATGACCGCCAATATAACCACTTTCCAGTGACTGCACGCCGTTGATTTGTTTGAACACAGCTTCAGTACACCAGAAGCAGCCTCCGGCGAGGGTTGCGTATTCTGTCGCCATTTGTCACTCCTTAAAGAGATGTCTGCTGTTTGGCCTGGGATGTGAGATTAACCTTAGCGCGTTACGTTCTGAGGTCAATGCGTTTTTCATCGGCACCCTCGCGCCATCCTGTCTGTGCGGAATCGTATGCTGATTAAAGAGATTGGCGTCTACCCTTTTTCTTAGTTTATTTCGGTATGAACTATAACCGTTGGTTATTGGCTGGCGGCGTGCTAAGGGAAGAAAATAGCAGTAATTTATAACGTATTGATTTATGTCAATACCTTATTAAAAAAGGTGTCTTTTGAACATTTCACTTACCGCCCAGCTGGCTCAGCATATTTCCAGCCATCATCCCGGCGAGGAACAGCGGCGTTACGCCCGTGACGGCGTAACGGATTATTTTGCCTGTCTGTTTCCTGTACTGCACGGCAGTGTCATCGATAGCGGTCTGGATGCGGTGTTTCGTGTCTATCCGGCCGAACACTCCCTGGAAAATCTCGCCTTACAGCTTGGTTATATGAGCCACTCGCTGGATTTCGATGATTACCATACCGCTTTTCGCGGTCACCCGACAACGGTGGTGCTCTCCGCGCTGCTGGCGCTAAGTAAAGACGATCGCTCAGTCACGGCGGAACAGTTTCTTGATGCCTATATCGTGGGTGTGGAGCTGGCAGGCCGGCTGGGGAAAGCCATCGGCACCCGACACTATTCTGCCGGTTTCCACAGCACCGCCACGCTGGGCACCGTTGCGGCGGCGGGCGCTGCCTGTCGTCTGCTGGCACTCAGCACCGCGGAAACCGAAGTAGCCATTGGTCTGGCGGCGACCCAGGCCTCCGGGCTGCGCAGCCAGTTTGGTTCAGCGGCAAAACCGTTGCACGCCGGCCTGGCGGCACGCAGTGCAGTCAGCAGCGTACAGCTGGCGCAGGCAGGGTTTGGTGGTCAGCGCAGCGGTGTACTGGACAGCTTTCTGCAGACGCTGGGTTTTGGCGCCGGGCAGCCGCAGGCGCTACTGAGCGGCTGGGGTCAGCCGTGGCGCATTGAGGAGCCGGGCCTGGAGTTTAAACGCTATCCAACCTGCGGCGGTACGCACAGCGCGGCAGAAGCGGCATTTGTGCTGCGTGAACAGCTGCTGGCCGCCGGGGTAGAAACCACCCTGGACGTGATCGAACGTATTGAGGTCAGTTTCCCGCCGGGTGCGGATACCGCTGCAAATATTGTCGCCCCGCAGAATGGGGTGGAAGCGCGCTTCAGCCTGGAATACGTCATTGCAGATGCGCTGATACATGGGGGCGTGGCCCTGGAAAATTACAGTGAATCTCCGGTGAAACCTGCTATTGCGGCGCTGGCGTCACGTGTCACCCGTCGGCCGGATCCCACCGCACCGGCCGACGAACTTGACCCGGATCGTCGTTTTCACTGTGTCACGCTGTGGCTGAGTGATGGACGCACCCTGAGCCACTGTGTCACCCGCCGCGAAACCGCGGCCGCTTTCACCGATGTGCAGGCCAAATTACAACGCAGCCTTGCGGCGCTGCCTGATGCGCAGGCGCAAACCCTCCTCAGGGAGGCCCGTCTGCCCGACGCAGACGCACTGCATCATCTTATTTTTCTGATTAGCCAATAACGAAAAGGATCTCTTATGTCTGTGCAAAAAACGTCGTCACGTCAGCTGCGCCTCGGTCTGTTTGTTCAGGCGCTGGGCCACCACGTTGGCGGCTGGCGCGCGGAAGGTGCCAAGGGGTCGCCGACCGACGTTGACTGGTTTACCTGGATCGCTAAAAAAGGCGAAGAGGGAAAGTTCGATATGTTCTTTGTGGGCGATGCGCTGGCGACCAGCGTGCACCGTTTGCCCTCCACCATGTCCCGTCTGGAGCCGCTGACGCTGCTGTCGGCGCTGGCCGTGCAGACGCAGCACATCGGTCTGGCTGCGACGGCATCGACCACCTTTGACCAGCCGTTCCATCTGGCGCGCGCGCTGTCGTCCGTCGATCACATCAGCCGCGGACGTGGCGCATGGAACGTGGTGACCTCGTTCTCTGCCGATGCGGCCCGCAACTTCAGTCGTGAAGATTTGCCGTCTCATGCGGAACGTTATGATGTGGCGAGAGAATTCCTCGATGTGACCTTCAAGCTGTGGAACGGTTGGGAAGACGGTGCCATCGTGCGTGAAAAAGAGACGGGCCGGTACTCTGATGAAGCGAAAATCCACGCCGCGAACCACAAAGGAAAATACTTCCAGGTCCAGGGCCCGCTCAATATTGCCCGCTCCCCGCAGGGGCGTCCGGTGATTATTGAAGCCGGGTCTTCTCCGGCGGGCCAGAAGCTGGCGGCGGAAACGGCGGAGGTGGTGTTTACTGCGGCGGCGTCGCTGGAAGAGGGCCAGGCGTTTTACCGCAGCCAGAAACAGTTTGTACGCGATGCCGGGCGTCATCCCGATCATCTGCTGATCCTGCCCGGAGTCATGCCGATCGTGGGTCGCAGTCGCGCCGAAGCTCAGGAAACCTGGGATCAGCTGAATGAGCTGGTGGATATCGATAACGGCATTGAGCAGCTGTCAGCGCGCTTCGGCGTGGACATGACCGCGTATCCGCTGGATGGCCCGGTGCCGGAAATTGGCGGAACCGAAGGTGGCCAGAGCCGCGTGAAGCTGCTGACCGAGCTGGCGGCACGTGAGAACCTCACCCTGCGCCAGCTGGCCGCCGTGGCTGCCGGTTCCCGCGGTCATCGCGTTATCGTCGGTACGGCCGAAGATATTGCCGATGACTTCCAGCAGTGGCTGGAGCAGGGCGGGGCGGATGGTTTTAACATCATGCCTGCCGTCCTGCCTAATCAGCTGGAACTGTTTGTTGAGCTGGTGGTGCCTGAGTTACAGCGCCGCGGCCTGTTCCGCACGGAATACCAGTACCCAACCCTGCGTGAAAACCTTGGCCTGCCGCCGTTTGATGAAAATTTTGCCGCCGTCCCTGCACTGGCGACTGAGAAGGAATAACCGATGAAATCCTCTGCCCTGACCGCTGTTCTTCTTGCTCTGGTACCGCTGTCGTCAGCCCTGGCCGCCGATCAGAATGTGGCGTTTACCCCCAGCATTAAAGCGAAGGCGGATGCGGCCCTGCACGCCACGCTGCCCGCTGACATCCTGAAAAAAGGTTATATCGTGGCGGGAACTAACCCGAACACGCCACCGACCACTTTCTATCAGGCGGATAATAAGACCCTCGCCGGACGTGAAATTGATATTGTCAGCGCGGTCGCCGACCGTCTGGGTATTGCGGTGCACTGGCGGGATACCGGTGGCTTTGACAACATCATTCCTGGCCTGAAATCCGGCCGGTATGATCTGGCCGCGTCGAATATTGATGCCAATAAGAAACGCCTGCAGCAGGTGGATTTCGTCGGCTATTACAATGCGTCAAAGCTGGCGCTGATTTCCCGTAAAGACGCCGCGCTGGGGCCATTTAACACCTTTACAGAACTCTGCGGCAAAACGGTAGGGGCCGGGGCAGGTACTTCGCAGATCACCCGTCTGCAAACCGCCAGTGATGCCTGCGTCGCCGGCAATAAGCCCGCGATTACTATCCCGGTCTTCCCGGATCGTCCTGCGGGCGTTCAGGCGGTTATGAGCGGCCGCGTGCCGATGTTCTTTGGTCCGTATGAAGGCCTGCGCTATCAGGCCAGCCAGGTCAAAGCGTTATCGCTTGCAGGCGAAATCACCATTGAAGACACCATCGTTTCTCTCGCGCTACCGAAAGATTCTCCACTGGAAAAACCGGTGCAGGCCGCTCTGAACTCGCTGATCAAGGACGGGACGTACCAGCAGATCCTCGACAAATGGGAGATCGGTTTTGGCGCGGTGAAAAGCGCTGGCCTGAATGAAGAGATCGCGAAATGAGTGTCAGGCCTGACGACCCCAACGCCGGGCTGCGTATCGTCGGACACCGTCACTACGGTCGCTGGTTCAGTGCCCTGATTGTGCTGCTACTGATGGCACTGATGGGGTCATCTGTTGTCAGCAACCCGCGCTTTGAGTGGGACGTGGTGGCGCAGAACCTGACGGAAACCTCGATCCTGAATGGCGTGATGATGACTCTTAAGCTGACGGTCATTTCTGTACTGTTCGGTTTTGCCGGTGGCACGCTGCTGGCGCTGATGCGCCTGTCCGCGAACCCGGTACTGGTGGGGGTGAGCTGGGCTTATACGTGGTTTTTCCGCGCGGTGCCGATGCTGGTGCAGCTGTTCCTCTGGTACAACATTGCGGCGCTGTATCCTAAGCTATCGTTTTCCCTGCCGTATCTGGGCGAAATCTGGAGCGCCAGCACCAATGAAATCATCAGCCCGTTCAGCGCGGCGGTAATTGCGCTGGTCATGCATCAGTCCGCCTATGCGGCCGAAATCATCCGCGCCGGGATCCAGAGTGTGAATCCGGGTCAGCTGGAAGCGGCCAAAGCACTGGGCTATCGTCCAGGCCAGATTTTCCGCCAGACTGTGCTGCCACAGGCAATGCGAACCATCTTGCCGCCCGCCGGGAATGAGGTGATCGGTCAGTTGAAAACCACCGCCGTTGTCTCGGTGATCGCCCTGCAGGATGTGCTTTATTCCGCACAGATTATTTATCAGCGTACCTATGAGGTGATCCCGCTGCTGCTGGTGGCCACGGCCTGGTATCTGCTGATGACTTCCGTACTGTCAGTGGGTCAGCACTATGTGGAAGTGTGGTTCAGCCGCGGCAATACGCCGGTAAAAAAACGCTGGTTCCGCCGGGCAGTTGAACAACAGGAGCATCAGTCATGAGTGAGGCGATCAGCCTGCGCGGTATTCACAAGCAGTTCTCTGGCCGCACGGTGTTGCAGGATATCAATATGGATATTGCCGCCGGATCTGTGACGGTGATCCTCGGTCCTTCCGGATCGGGAAAATCCACGCTGCTGCGCTGCATTAACCATCTGGAAAAACTGGATGCCGGAACCATTCACGTCGGCAAGTCGCTGGTGGGCTACCGGCGTAAAGGGCAGCATCTGGTTGAGCTACCGGAAAAGAGCGTCGCCGAACAGCGTCAGCGGATTGGCATGGTCTTCCAGCAGTTCAACCTGTTTCCACACCGGACGGTGCTGCAAAATATCACCGATGCTCCGCTGCGTATTCGCCGGGAAAAACGCGCAGTCGTGGAGGCGCGTGCGCTGAAACTTCTGGAGCAGGTCGGGCTGGCGCATCGTGCACAGGCCTGGCCGCGTGAGTTATCTGGCGGACAGCAGCAGCGGGTGGCGATAGCCCGCGCGCTGGCAATGGAGCCGGAAGTGATGCTGTTTGATGAACCCACCTCCGCGCTGGATCCGGAACTGGTGGGAGAGGTGTTACAGGTGATGAAGCAGCTGGCGCATTCGGGCATCACCATGGTGGTGGTGACGCATGAAATTGGCTTTGCGCGCGAAGTGGCCGACAACATCGTATTTATGGATAACGGGCAGGTGGTGGAGAGCGGAGATGCCCGTACGCTGCTGGACAATCCGCAGCATCCACGCCTGCGCGAATTCCTGGCCAGCGTGCTTTAAGGCAACTGAGCCTGCCTCCGGGGCAGGCTCAGTAATATCACACGTCGACATTCTTTCTCATCCACTCAATAACCCCGCCCCAACGTTAACCGACAGCCCCAGAATCGCCAGATTAAACACAAAGGAAATCACCGACTGCAGCAGAGCAATCTGGCGCATGTCGGTGGTGCCGGTTGCGACATCTGCAGTTTGTGATGCAACGGCGATAGTGAAGGAGAAATAGAGAAAATCCCAGTATCCCGGTTCGTCGGGTTTTTCCGGAAACATCATCGGCGTCACCTCCCGGGTACGGTGAAGATAGTGGTGGTGCGCATAATGCATGGCAAATGAGGTGGGCAGCAGCGCCCATGACACCATCAGCGTGCTGGCGGTGAGCAGCATATGCAGTGTACGCGGGGTTCCGCTCAGATGCTTCAACGTGCCGAGCTCCAGCAGGATGGCCATAACGCTGACCAGACAGCCGAGGGAGACCATGCTCAGTACCAGCGAAGCGCTCTCGTCCTGTGAGCGGGCAAGGTGAGGGATATCTTTCGGTACCGTGCGCAGCATCAGAAACCACAGGAAAAACAGATACAGCATGGCCAGCACGTTCCAGCCGATCAGCATCCGTTGCAGCAGACCCAGCGTTGCGGGCAGGGCGAAGAAGCAGACCATGCCGGCGAACACCGACATCAGCAGGCGCAGGCGGGAACGAAGGTGTACGTTGTGCAAAAGACGCATGATGGCAGGGCTTATAGAAAGAAGTTCCGATAGCTTAACTGTAGACGCTGATGGCAGAAAACACGCGATATTCCATTTGGTTATAACCCATCGCATTTCAGTCGTTTCCAATAATTCCCGGTCTGATTACTATCGTTTGACAATTAGTGCTACCAATAATCTCTGAAAAATAATCAGTTTAATTAATTAGCGGCATTGGCTGATAAACCGGCAGAAAACAGGCATCAGATGATAGTTTTGCACAACGTTTCTAAAATTTTTAACGCCAAATCAGGCCCGGTGACCGCCGTGGATAACGTCAGCCTCCGGGTTGAACAGGGACAGATTTACGGCATTATCGGTTACAGCGGGGCGGGAAAAAGCACGCTGATCCGCCTGCTGAACGGGCTGGAAAAACCTACCTCAGGTAGCGTGGTGGTTGCCGGGCAGGACATCTCCCGGGCCAGCGGGGAAGCCCTGCGCCAGGCGCGCCTGAAAATCAGTATGGTTTTCCAGCATTTCAACCTGCTGTGGTCGCGCACCGTCAGTGAGAATATCGCTTTTTCTCTGCAGATTGCCGGTGCCCCGAAAGCGGCGATCCAGCAGCGGGTCGGGGAGCTGATCGCGCTGGTGGGACTGACCGGAAAGGAGCAGGTTTATCCTTCCCAGCTGAGTGGCGGCCAGAAACAGCGTGTCGGCATTGCGCGTGCCCTGGCCAACAGCCCGGATGTGCTGCTCTGTGATGAAGCCACGTCAGCCCTCGACCCGCAGACCACCGATGCCATCCTTGATCTGCTGTTAGATATTAACCGCCAGCTCGGGCTGACGATTGTGCTGATCACCCACGAAATGCATGTGGTGCGTAAAATCTGCCATCACGTGGCGGTGATGGAGGAGGGTAAAATTGTGGAGCAGGGCGACGTGTTGTCGGTCTTCACCCATCCGCAGCAGGCCATCACCCGCACGTTTGTTAAACAAACCGCTGAATACCGTCACGCAGAGACGCCGTTTAACATGGCGCTCATCAACGCGGATGACGGCATCGTGCTGAAGCTGACCTTTATTGGAAAAAGCACACAGCAACCGGTCGTCGGTGAGCTGACGCTGAAATACGCCTTACCGTTCAATATTCTGCATGGAAAAATGAACCAGACCCCTCACGGCACTTTTGGTGAGCTGTGGCTGCAGGTGCCGGCCACGCCGGATCAGCTGGACAGTATTCTGCAAGATTTACATGCTCACTCTATTACCACCGAGGTTGCCAGCCATGCTTGAGAACCTGTTCCCTCACCTGAAACTCGATCAGCTCTGGGCTGCCACCGGTGAAACGCTGTATATGACCGCGCTGTCGGGCGTGGCAACCTTTGTGCTCGGCATCGTGCTCGGGCTGGCGCTGTTCCTGACTGCCCGCGGCGGGCTGTTCCAGAACCGTGTCATTTATTCGGTAATTTCCGTACTGGTGAACGTGTTTCGCTCCATTCCGTTCATCATTTTAATCGTGCTTCTGATCCCGTTCACCAAAACGCTGATCGGTACCATCCTCGGGGCGGATGCGGCCCTGCCTGCACTGATCGTTGGCGCTGCGCCGTTCTACGCCCGGCTGGTGGAAATAGGTCTTCGTGAAGTGGATAAAGGGGTAATAGAGGCCTCCCGCTCCATGGGGGCCCGCCTCAGCACGCTGATTTTTCGCGTGCTGCTGCCGGAGTCCTCTCCGGCGCTGGTATCCGGGATCACGGTGACGCTGATTGCGCTGGTCAGCTACAGCGCGATGGCTGGCGTGATCGGTGCCGGCGGGCTCGGCAATCTGGCCTATCTGGAAGGTTTTCAACGTAACCACGGTGATGTAACGCTGGTGGCGACGGTTATGATTCTGGTGATTGTTTTTATCATCCAGTTCTTAGGTGATGTGCTCACGACACGGCTCGACAAACGTTAATTCTTAGGAAAGTAAAATGAAAAAAACACTGACGCTGCTGGCGGCGGCTACTCTGGGTGCGCTGAGTCTGAGCGCATGGGCGGATACACTAACGGTGGGCGCGTCCAACGTCCCGCATGCTGAAATTCTGGAACAGGCGAAGCCCATCCTGGCGAAGCAGGGCATCGATCTGGAAATCAAACCGTTCCAGGACTATATCCTGCCCAATACTGCGCTGGCCAGTCGGGATATCGATGCCAACTATTTCCAGCATATCCCTTACCTTAACAGCGTGCTGAAAGATCACGCCGGGGATAAAACCTACGATTTCGTCAGCGCAGGGGCGATCCATATTGAGCCGATTGGTATTTATTCGAAGAAGTATAAATCCCTGAAAGATCTGCCGCAGAACGGCAAGGTGATCATGCGTGACGCGGTGGCCGAAGAGGGGCGTATCCTGTCTATCTTTGAAAAAGAGGGCGTGATCACACTGAAGCCGGGCGTCAGCAAAGTAGATGCGCGTATCAGCGACATCGTGGAGAACCCGAAGCATCTGAAATTCCTCGCCAACGTTGAAGGCGCACTGCTGCCGCAGATGTACAACAATGACGAAGGGGATGCCGTGGTGATCAACGCCAACTACGCGATTGATGCAGGTCTTGATCCGGTAAAAGGTCCGATTGCCGTCGAAAGCGGTGAGAATAACCCGTATGCCAATATCATCACCGTTCACCGCGGTGACGAAAATAAGCCGGATGTGAAAGCGCTGGTGACCGTGCTGCATTCCAAAGCGATTCAGGACTGGATCCGCACCAAATACAAAGGCGCGGTGATCCCGGTCAATAACTGATCCACTGCAGGCCGGGAAACCGGCCTTTTTTACCTGTGCATCCGACGCGCTGCTGGCCGATACAGGCTCCCCTGCGCCTGACGGGCAGGCCGGTGCTCGCCCGTCAGCGTTACCCACGAATATTCCTTCCGCTGTTCAGATGCCCAGCGTGCTGAGCACGGGCCACTGCAACATCAGCGTATCAATCAGTGCATCCAGCTCGGCATGTGTGGCCCCTTCCCGGGCGCGCACCGACATGCCCTGCAGCAGGCAGCAGAGATAGGCCGCCAGGGCTGCAACGTCAGTCTTGGCGTCAAGTTCTCCGGCGGCCTGTCGGGTCTGCAGAAACGTCAGCAGATGCTGTTCCTGATTGCTGTGACGATTGCGCAGCATTTCGGCGACTTCCGCAGAGTCGGCGGACAGCGTGCTGGAAGTGCAGATAAAGAAGCACCCCCCCGGTTTTTTGCCGTCGGTGAAACAGGCTGCGGTTGAGCGGAAGTACTTCTCTATACCGCCCGCCACGCTGGTTTCCGGACACACCAGCGCGGCTTCACTCTGGCTGGCAAATTTTTCCGTGTAGCGATCGACAGCCGCGCGGAACATTCCTTCTTTATTGGTAAATTCTGCATATAGCGTCGGTGCTTTGGCCCCGGTCGCTTCCACCAGATCCGACAGTGAAGTGCCTTCATAGCCATGACGCCAGAACAGCTCCAGCGCTTTATCCAGCGCCGCATCCCGGTCAAAAGTTTTAGGCCGGCCCCGGCCTTTACGTGTACCTGCGTCCTGCTCAGTATTCATCTTTCCTCACTTACGCAATCCCGCCCGGTTATTAAATTATCAATCAGTATAAAAACAATAATCCGCGCTGTCGAGCGGCGATTTGAGGCGTTGTGAACCAGGGCTGTGAAGAAAAAAATATAACTTTATTTGAAATAAATTCAATGGGTTATTTATTAAATTATCGATCATTAATAAAACATTGTTGACGCGAATCAATAACAGGCTTAACATTTACCTATCGATCGTTAATTAATAACGACGGCAACATCAAATCACCGAATTCAACTGAGAGTAAACATTATGAAAACCATCAAAATGACCCTGGCCGCTATCGCTCTGACTTCTGTTTCTTTCGCCGGTTTTGCGGCTGACCTGGTCAGCGCAGAGCCTGCGCAACAGCAGCAGGTGGGTGTAATTTCAGTCAGTGGGGCTTCGAACCTTTCTGCACTGGAATCCAAACTGTCTGCTAAAGCCGATCAGGCGGGTGCTAAATCTTTCCGCATCACCTCAGCAGTAGGTGACAATAAACTGAACGGTACCGCAGTGATTTATCAGTAATAACGATGACTGACTTGAGCATCAAGGGGGAATAATGAACGTGATCCACACAGCCCTTGTTGCCGTCATCCTGAGCACGATGTCTGGTGCCAGCCTGGCAGCACTTCCCGAAGGGCATTCGAATACGGTTCAACCGTCAGTGGCAACCAGCTATGTCACCGGCAGCACCACGCTGGTTTCTCTGGATGTCCAGCTCTCGGGAACCTCTGCCGCAACGGCGTCCAGACCGGTCGCCCTGGCCCGGATGTCAGGGCCTGGCAGCCTGTATGGCACGACCATCAGCTATCACTGATTGCTTTATTCTGAACAACCGCCGCTGACCCGGCGGTTTTTTTTTGCCTGTTATCCCCCGGGCGTTCCTCACACCGATCGTCCTTTCGAACGATACTCCCGCCTGCCGCCAGATGATGTTATGTCACCAAACGACAGGCATGGCAGCAGGAGCGTGGATGGATATCAGAATTGATGCGCTGAACTATTACACCGCGACAAAAAAGTATGACCTGCACTTTGCGCCGCTCAGAGAGGATCTCGACGTTGACGTGGTGATTATCGGCGGGGGCTTTTCAGGGATTAATACGGCGCTGGAGCTGGCTGAAAAAGGGGTTACACGTGTGGCGGTACTGGAAGCCCGTCATCTCGGCTATGGAGGGTCTGGCCGCAACGGTGGCCAGGTAATGGCCGGGATAGGGCATGACATTGGCGTGGTGCAAAAATACGTGGGCCGGGAAGGCATGGCTACGCTGTTCAGCATGGCGAATCTGGGCGCAGGGATAATTCGTGAACGCATCGCCCGTTATCAGATAAAGGCCGACTTTATTCCTGGCTACGCCTATCTGGCGTATAACGCCCGTCAGGAAAAGACACTTCGCCTGTGGCAAAAAGCGTTTAAAGCCGCGACACCGGACGTTGAGATTGAGCTCTTTACCGGGGCTGGCGTGCAGAATGTCGTAGGTTCCTCGTGCTACACCTGCGCGCTGAAGCATATGGGAGGAGGTCAGATCCATTCCCTGAATATGCTGCTGGGGTCGGCCGCCGCCGCCGCCGGGCTTGGCGTGCAGATTTACGAAAACTCCCCCGTCGTCGAGGTCACCTATGGTCCGCGCGTCAGGGTCCGCACCGCCACGGGGACAATAAGCGCGCAGAAACTCCTGTGGGCATGCGACAGTTTTCTCAATCATCTTGAGCCTGAGCTAGACCGCAAAACGCTGGTCACCTACTCCTATCAGATGGCCACCGCGCCCCTTTCTGAGGCACTGATTGAACGGATCAGTCCGATACGCGGTGCTTTTAGTGATATTCGTCCGGTGATCAATTACTACCGGGTCACAGCAGAAAACCGTCTGCTGTTCGGCAGCGCCACGCGTTTTATCGAATATACCCCCCATGACTTTGCCGCCTGGAATCGCACGCTGCTGTTGCAGATTTTCCCCTATCTCAACAACGTCAGAACAGACTTTGTCTGGGGCGGGCCGATGGCCTGTAGCGCCAATCTCTTTCCGCAAATTGGCACCCTGCGTGAGCATCGCAATGTCTTCTATGTACAGGGGTACTCAGGTTTTGGTGTCACACCCTCGCACATCATTTGCAAAGTGTTAGCCGAAGGCATGACGGAGGGCTCAGCGCGTTATGACCTGATGAGCCGTATTCCTCACGCCACTATTTATGGTCGTGATGCGTTTCGTCTGGCGCTGATGACGGCCGGAAAACTTTTCCATCAGGCGGCGGGCTTCTTTAATGGTCGTTCATAAAAACGCATTAAAACGTAAACCGGCCTTTGTAGCGTTAATGCAGATTGTCAGCGTGGCGGAACAGACAACCATCGTTTATTACCAGGAGGGATTATGAGTGAAGTCGCAGTGCTTCCGGCCGTGAGCGCATTTTTACAGCGTGAACACGGCCACTATATTAATGGCAACAGCCTGCCCGGTCAGGGCCCGTTGCGTCCGGTTATCAACCCGGCGACGGCGCAGGAAGTTGCCCAGGTACGGGATGGCGGAGCCAGTGATGTGCAGGCCGCTATGTCAGCGGCGCAGCAGGCGTTTCAGGGGGAATGGGCCGCCATGCCCGCGCTGGCAAGAGGATCGCTGTTGCTGAAGCTTGCCGACGCACTGGAGCGACACCGTGAGGAGCTGGCTCAACTGGAAACGCTGTGCTCCGGCAAGCTGATTACGCTGTCACGCGGGCTGGAGTTGGATCAGTCGGTGGCTTTTTTGCGCTACTTTGCCGGATGGGCAGGAAAAATTGCCGGTGAAACGCCTGAGCTGTCATTACCTTCCTTTCAGGGTGAAAAATACCGGGGTTTTACCACGCGCGAGCCGCTGGGCGTGGTTGTCGGGATCCTCCCGTGGAATTTTTCCATCATGATTGCCGTCTGGAAAATGGCCGCGGCACTGATCTGCGGCTGTACTGTGGTGCTTAAGCCGAGTGAGTTTACGCCGCTGACGATGCTGCGGGTGGCGCAGCTGGCAGGGGAGGTGGGCTTTCCGCGTGGGGTGATCAACATCATTAACGGTGATGGCAGGCTGCTCGGCCCGCTACTTACCGACCATCCTGACTGTGCAAAAGTCACCTTTACCGGCTCTGGATTAACCGGCAGGGCAGTGGGCAGTGCGGCCTGTGCACGCGCGATACCGTTCACGCTGGAACTGGGTGGGAAGAATGCAGCACTGTTCCTTGACGATATGTCCGAGGAGGAGATGGTCGACGGCATTATCGAGGCGGGTTATATCAATCAGGGGCAGATTTGTGCGGCTGCCGAGCGTTTTTATCTGCCGGCGGAGAAGTGCGACAATGTGCTGGAGGCGCTCTGCCGGCGGCTGGCTCAGTTGACGGCGGGATCGCCGCTGGACGAGGCATGTCAGCTGGGCCCGCTGGCGAACAGCGCACATCTTAAAAAAGTGCAGACGCTGGTGGCTCAGGCGCAAAAAGAGGGAGATGAACTGCTCTGCGGTGGACGTTCACCGGACCTGCCGGGCTACTACTTTTTACCCACGGTGCTGAAAGTGAATCGCGCCGAGGCCACGCTAATGCAGCAGGAGACATTTGGTCCGGTAGGCGCGTTTATGGCTTATCACGATGAGGAGCAGGCGCTGGAGTGGGTGAATGCCTCACCCTACGGGCTGGCTGCCAGCGTCTGGACTCATGATTTCAGCAAGGCGCTACGCTACAGTGAGCGTATCAGGGCAGGAACGGTCTGGGTGAATATGCATACCTTCCTCGATCCGGCACTGCCTTTTGGCGGGGTAAAAAGTTCCGGCAACGGGCGCGAATTTGGCAGCGCCTTTGTGGCGGATTACACGCAGTTAAAGTCCGTTATGATGCGTTACTGACTGGCAGACGATGCCGTTACAAGAGCACTGCCCGGTTCAGTACCGGGTCTCTCTGTGATACGTCAGCCCCGATCCGGCGGCCAGTTCGGTACGACTGTTAACCTGAGTTTTCGCGAAAATATTGCGCAGGTGGGTTTTGACGGTCGACAGAGAGACGTCAAGCTGGCGGGCAATGCGTTTATTACAGGCCCCTTCCCGCACCATGCCGACAATTTGCAGCTCTTTGGGCGTTAAATGACAGTGTGCCGCGCCGGGGATCAGTTCTTCCGTTGCCAGTTCAATCAGCGGCAGCGATGCGCGCAGGCGGAGTCGCTCGGCGGCGGTGAAAGCACAGTCACGGATAATCGACAGGCCCGCCACGATACGTTTACGCCGGCGGACAAAAATCTCCGTCATATCCTCCATGTGATTGGGCACCATAAACTGCCGGTAATAAGGGGTGCTGTGTATCGCCTCATGCAGTCCGGCTAGGGTGACCGGCTGGTGATTGAACAGCCGTGGATGCAGGGGATCCAGTACCAGAAAGTCCTGTAAATAGGCCTGATGGACGTCGGCCGGGATGCCGGACAGCAGGTGCTGACCGGGTACCAGATTACTGTCTACCAGGTAAAATACCGCCGATGCCCCGGGGATCAGATGTGTCACGGTGTACAGACATTCATGAATAAACGCTTCCGGCTGAACGGATGGTGTGAGGATGCCCATGCCTTCTCCTTGTCAGTTTTTTTAATTAACACACCATAAACATTTTAATAACGTGAGCTGCGGCAGGAAACGCTCAGTATCGTTCCTTCGGGCGATACTGAGCGCTCTCAATGCCTGTTTACACTCCTTTTATTCGTCCTATCCGGGGAGAGTAAAATGTTAAAAAACAGGCTTGCGGCGCATCTTAAACAGGGGGCGGTCGGTTTTCCTACCACGCTGGCCAGTTCGGTGGGACTGATTATGGCCAGTCCGGTGATCCTGACGGTGACCAGCGGATTTGGCCGCGGGGGAGATACCTTCGCCGTGGCGATACTGATCGGTTTTATTATGATGCAGGCCCAGCTGATGAGCTTTTCAGAGGCCGCCATCCTCATCCCGACGACCGGCTCGGTCTACGATTATATCTCCTGCGGGATGGGGCGTTTTTTTGCTATTACTGGTGCGCTGTGCGCCTATCTGGTGGTGCATGTGTTTGCGGGGACGGCAGAAACCATCCTGTCGGGCGTGATAGCGATGGTCAACTTTGGCGACGGCACTTTGCATCCTGGCGCGCATTCTGACAGCTGGCTGGTGGGGGTAGGCATGGTGCTGCTGTTTGGCTTGCTGAACGCCACCGGCATCGAAATTTTTGGCAAGGTGGAGGTGGTACTGACCTTCATCATGTGGAGTACGCTGCTGATCTTTAGCCTCTGCGGGCTGCTGGCGGCACCCGTTCCCGCTCACGCGGGCTGGTTCGGCCTGCCGCCAGACTTCCGCCATCCTCAGAGGCTGATCAGCATGACGGGAATGGCGATGTTTATGTTTGTCGGCTGTGAACTGGTGACGCCGATGGCACCGGAGATCCGCCGCGCGGATAAAACCATCCCCCGCGCCATGGCGCTGGGCCTGTGCGGTGTGGCTGGCTGCATGCTGCTTTTCGGCGCGGCACTTAACCGGCAGGTGCCGAACGTGCTGCTGGACGCGGCAAAGGGGGTACATCTCTTTGATACGCCGCTGGTGATCCCGGCGTTTGCCGGACGGATAATGGGGGAGACAGGAAAGCTGTGGCTGGGTGCTGGAATGCTGCTGGCGGGCGCGGCGACCATCAATACCCTGATGGCTGCGGTACCGCGTATTCTCTATGGCATGGCGCTGGACGGGGCCTTGCCCAAATGCTTCACCTGGCTGCACCCGCGCTTTAAAACGCCTGTGGTGGCCATTGCCGTGGCGGTGGTCATTCCCTGCTCCCATGCTGTTCTCCTGCGGGGCGATCTGGGCCACATCCTGCCGATGGTGCTGGCGGCAGTGTGTGCCTGGGGTGTTTCCTATCTGCTGGTGACGTTGTCAGTGGTGCTACTCCGGCTTCGTCGGCCCGATCTGCCGCGGGCTTACCGTTCTCCCTTTTTTCCGCTCCCGCAGGTTCTCTCCAGTGCAGGGATACTCATGGCGATAGTGAACATCACCCCGCCGGGAATGAATCCTCACGCTATCCTGGTTCCCTTCTGCACGATGCTTGCATTGACTTCCTGTTATGCCCTGTTGTGGTCACTTTTCGTGATGCGGATTAATCCTTTTAAACCCGAAGCGGTTGAAGTTGTGCTGGAACGTGCTTTTAGCGATCGCGCATTATCATCGGGGCGTCGTGATGTCCTGCGTTCTCTGGAATGATCCGCTGCTGGCGCGTCTCAGCCATGACCTTGCTGGCTGGGCCTTAAGCCAGCCCGTACCCGGAACGATGGCCATTGAACTCGACGAACGGCGGACGGTTACCGTCACCAGCCGCAGGAAGCGGCTGTTTATGGGCCAGATTACGCACACGCTATTTCGTCTGGAGGGCGTTTGTGCACTGCAGGAAAGAGTCATCCTGCTGGCCCGCCAACCCGGCTGGCTGAAACGTCAGCCCGTCGTTTTCGAGACGCGTGAGGCAGGCCATGATGCCGGGCGACTGTTGCAGATGGTGAAACGCTATCCGATCATCGCCCGGACGCTGGGTGAGCTGGACTACCGGCGTTTTCGATTTACCCTGGCGCATGGCCACTGGCGGTGCGAGGTTGAACCCTTTGCTGCCAGTGAGGTACGGCTAAGCATACCGCCCATGCGACGCTATCTGCGGCTTAACACCCGGCAGAGGATGCTGCTGTTAAGCCTGTTTCAACTGCTGGGGCAGATGATGGCAAGACTGGCGGATTAGCCGGTTTACGCCCGCTGATTGAATTCTTCTAATAGCCGCGTTAGCTGTCGCAGTTTCTCTTCACCGTAATGGCGCTCAATTTCCAGGTAACCTGCATCCACTTCACGTCTGGCCTGCTGGTACAGCGCCTGACCGGCGGGCGTCAGTGCGGCCACCAGCTTACGCTGGTCACTGACAGGTTTAAGGCGTGATACCAGCCCGTCACGTTCCAGTCGTGTCAGGATCCCGGTCAGACTGGGGCGAAGAATACAGGCCTGCTGCGCCAGTTGATGGAAGTCCAGCATGTTTACGTCTGCGAGTATCCGCACGATGCGCCACTGTTGTTCGGTCAGTCCGTAACGATTCAGGATCGGGCGAAAATAGCCCATGGCCGTTTCGCGGGCCTGTAAGAGAGCAATAGTCAGAGATTCGTGCATTATTTTACTGTAATGAGGGGTTTTATTAATACTAACATAAAAAGGCCAGCGCCCGGCATGACCCACCGCCTCAGGTACTTTTCATTGCTTTCTTTGCACTAATCAATCATATGAAAAATATCGCTTTTTTGTAATTGTTAATTTTTTGTAATTGAGATCACAACCCGTGAAAACGGAGTTGATCCCTGCCCTTTTCGCGCGTAATTCTAATTTCATTAATATATTAATGAAATAACAGAGTTGAGGGTAATGATGAAAAGAACCATTTTTGGCGTGGCGCTGAATCATCAGTCACAGACTGAGGCCTGGGCTGAAAAGTTCCACCAACCGCCCTATAACACGCCGCCTGAGACGCCCGTCTGGTTTATCAAGCCACGTAATACCTGGCGACATCACGGTGACACCATCGGTTTGCCGGCCGGCGTCACCGTGTTCAGCGGGGCGACACTGGCGGTGGTTATCGCAAAAACAACGCATAAGGTGGCGCCGGCGCAGGCGAAAGACCATATAGCGGGTTATGCGCTGGCCAATGAGGTCAGCCTGGCAGAGGAGGATTTTTATCGTCCGGCGATCAGGGCCAAGTGCCGCGATGGTTTCTGTCCGGTGGGTGAAGTCGTAGCGCTGCGTGATGTCAGCGCGCTGCAAATTATTACCGAGATCAACGGCGAAGTCAGGGACGTATGGGATACCGGTGGTCTGCACCGTCATGCGGCTGAACTGATTGCGGCACTGAGTGAGTTTGTGACCCTGCAACCCGGCGACATGATCCTGCTGGGAACGCCGCAGCAGCGGGTGGCACTGCAGGACGGTGACAGTGTCACGGTGAAAGCTGCCGGATTACCCTCGCTGAATAACCGCTTCAGCCAGCAGGCACCGCTGTGCGAGCAGCCCGAAGCCACCCCCACGCTGTTTGCGCTGGGTCTGAATTATGCCGACCACGCCAGCGAGCTGAATTTTAACGCGCCGGACACGCCGCTGGTATTTATTAAGGCGGCAAACAGCCTGACCGGAGACGGCAGTGTATCGGTACGGCCTGACCAGGTCGACTATATGCACTATGAGGCAGAGCTGGTGGTGGTGATCGGCAAAACGGCGCGCCACGTCAGCCGCGATCGGGCCATGGAGTATGTCGGCGGATATACCCTGTGTAATGACTACGCGGTACGCGACTATCTGGAAAACTATTACCGGCCTAACCTGCGGGTAAAAAGTCGCGACACCCTGACGCCCCTGCGTGCGGCCATTGTCGATCCCGCCGCGCTGCCGGACCCCCATCACCTGCAGGTGAAAACCTTCGTCAACGGTGAGCTGCGACAGAGCGGCAGCACGCGTGACATGGTGTTTGATATTCCGTTTCTTATTGCCTGGCTGAGCGAATTTATCACCTTACAGCCGGGGGACATGATTGCTACCGGCACCCCGAAAGGGCTGTCTGACGTGCGCCCCGGCGATGAAGTGGTCGTGGAGGTGGAGGGCGTCGGCCGCTTAACCAACCGGATCGTCAGTGAACAACAGTATGAGGACGGTGCACGATGAAAAAGATCAACCACTGGATCAACGGCAAAAATATCAGCAGCAGCGACTATTTTACCACCAGCAACCCGGCCACCGGCGAGGTGCTGGCCGAGGTCGCCTCGGGCGGCGAACGCGAGGTGGCCCTGGCGGTCGACGCGGCGCGTACCGCCTTTCCTAAATGGGCTAACACCCCGATGAAAGAGCGTGCGCGGCTGATGCGCCGCCTGGGTGAGCTGATTGACCGTGACGTACCGCATATTGCCGCGCTGGAAACGGCCGATACCGGGTTGCCGATCCATCAGACCAAAAATGTGCTGATCCCCCGGGCCTCCCACAACTTTGAATTCTTTGCTGAGATCTGCCAGCAGATGAACGGGCGCACCTATCCGGTTGATGACCGGATGCTGAACTACACGTTGATCCAGCCGGTCGGCGTCTGCGCGCTGGTGTCGCCGTGGAATGTGCCGTTTATGACCGCCACGTGGAAGGTGGCACCCTGCCTGGCACTGGGCAACACCGCCATCCTGAAAATGTCTGAGCTTTCGCCGCTGACGGCCGACCGGCTGGGCGCGCTGGCCCGTGAGGCTGGTATCCCCGCCGGCGTGCTGAATGTGGTACAGGGCTACGGAGCCACGGCGGGTGACGCGCTGGTACGGCATCACGACGTGCGTGCCGTGTCGTTTACCGGCGGTACCACCACCGGGCGTACCATTATGAAAAATGCCGGTCTGAAAAAATACTCGATGGAGCTGGGTGGGAAATCCCCGGTGCTGATCTTTGAGGATGCTGATATCGACCGCGCAATGGATGCGGCGCTCTTCACCATCTTTTCCATTAATGGGGAACGCTGCACCGCCGGATCCCGCATTTTTATTCAGCAGAGTATTTATCCCGCGTTTGTGCAGCGGTTTGCCGAACGGGCAAACCGCCTGCGCGTCGGCGATCCGACCGACCCCGCCACACAGATAGGGGCGCTGATTAGCCGTCAGCACTGGGACAAAGTGTCAGCTTATATCCGTCTGGGTATGGAAGAGGGGGCCACGCTGCGGGCTGGCGGGCCGGAAAAACCTGAGGGACTGGATCACGGCCATTTTCTGCGGCCGACGGTGCTGGCTGACGTGGATAACCGCATGCGGGTGGCGCAGGAGGAGATCTTCGGCCCCGTCGCCTGCCTGCTGCCCTTTAAGGATGAGGCGGAGGGGCTGAGGCTGGCCAACGACGTGGAATACGGTCTGGCCTCTTATCTCTGGACGCAGGATGTCAGCAAGGTGATGCGGCTGGCACGGCATATTGAGGCGGGAATGGTGTTCGTCAATACGCAAAATGTTCGCGATCTGCGTCAACCTTTTGGCGGCGTAAAGGCGTCAGGGACGGGCCGCGAAGGGGGCGAATACAGCTTTGAAGTCTTCGCTGAGATGAAAAACGTTTGCATCTCATTTGGCGATCATCCGATCCCCCAATGGGGTCTGTAAGGAGGAAGCATGGGAACCTTAGCGCTGGCGGCCAAAATCACCCACGTACCGTCAATGTATCTCTCTGAAATGCCGGGTAAACATCACGGCTGCCGCCAGGCGGCGATTGAAGGGCATCATGAAATCAGTCGCCGATGCCGTGAGCGGGGCGTGGATACGCTGGTGGTTTTTGATACCCACTGGCTGGTGAACAGCGCCTACCACATCAACTGCAATGCGCACTTCAGCGGCATCTACACCAGCCACGAACTGCCACATTTTATCCGTGATATGGCCTATGACTATGAAGGTAACCCGGCACTGGGTTACCTGATCGCTGAGGAGGCAAGAGCACAGGGCGTTCGCGCCCAGGCGCATGCCATTGAAAGCCTGACGCTGGAGTACGGCACGCTGGTGCCGATGCGTTATATGAACAGCGACCGCCGTTTCAGAGTGGTGTCGATCTCCGCTTTCTGTACCGTCCATGATTTTGCCGACAGCCGACGCCTCGGTGAGGCGGTGCGGCGGGCGGTAGAAAAATATCCTGGCACCGTGGCGGTGCTCGCCAGCGGCTCTCTCTCTCACCGTTTTATTGATGACCAGCGGGCGGAAGAGGGGATGAACGCCTGGACCCGTGAGTTTGACGAACAGATGGACAGGCGGGTGATGAAACTCTGGCGGGAGGGGCGCTTCACCGAGTTCTGTCGCATGTTGCCGGAGTACGCCGATTACTGTTACGGCGAGGGCAATATGCATGACACCGTGATGCTGATGGGCCTGCTGGGCTGGGATCGCTATCACCAGAAAGCCGAAGTGATCACCGACCTGTTTCCCAGCTCCGGTACCGGGCAGGTGAACGTTATCTTTCCCCAGATGGCGTAAATAAGGAGGTCGACCATGCCGCACTTTATCGTCGAGTGCAGTGACAATATCCGTGAGCAGGCGCAATTTCCGGCGCTTTTTTCCCGGGTTAATGCCTTTCTTGCCGACAGCGGGCTTTTCCCTCTGGCAGGCATCCGTAGCCGCGTTCACTGGGTGGAAACCTGGCAGATGGCGGACGGTCAGCAGGATTATGCCTTTGTGCATATGACGCTGAAAATCGGGCACGGACGTCGCGCGGAACAGCTCCGTCCGGTGCTGTCGGGGCTGTTTGAACTGATTAAAAGCCACTTTGCGGCCTTAATGGCCCGGCGTTATCTGGCGCTGTCGCTGGTGCTTGAGGAGCTGCATCCGCAGTTCAACTTTAAACAAAATAATGTTCACGCGCTGTTTCAGGCATGAAGGAATGAACCCTATGTTAGACGATCTTACGCTGGACCGGCTGGCGGCCGAGCTGAATCAGGCTGAAAAAAACCGCGAACAGATCCGCCAGCTCTCACTCAGGCATCCGGAGATCACCCTGGACGATGCGTATGCCATACAGCGACGCGGTATTGCCAGAAAAATCGCCGCAGGCCGTCTGCTGAAAGGTCACAAAATCGGCCTGACCTCCAAAGCCATGCAGGCGACCTCGCAGATTAACGAACCCGACTACGGCGCACTGCTGGACGATATGTTTTTCGTCGAAGGGAGCGATATCCCTGTGGCACGTTTTATCGTGCCGCGAGTCGAGGTGGAGCTGGCTTTTGTGCTGGGCACCTCGCTGCGCGGTCCGCAGTGCACGCTCTTTGACGTGCTGAATGCCACGGACTACGTGATCCCGGCACTGGAGATCATCGATGCCCGTTGCCACGGCATTGACCCTAAGACGCAGCGGCCGCGAAAAGTCTTCGACACCATTGCCGATAACGCCGCCAGCGCCGGGGTCGTGATGGGAGGCCGGCCGGTCAGACCCGATGCACTCGACCTGCGTCATATCAGCGCCCTGATGTACCGTAATGGGGTGATCGAAGAGTCCGGTGTGGCGGCAGCGGTACTGAATCACCCGGCAAATGGCGTGGCCTGGCTGGCGAATAAGCTCGCGCGACATGATGTTCAGCTGGAGGGGGGACAGGTGATCCTGAGCGGTTCCTTTACCCGCCCGGTGGCAGCACGGAAAGGGGACACGTTCCACGTGGACTACGGCACGATGGGCGCGATTGGTTGTCGCTTTATCTGAGGAGTGATTATGTTTATCAACGAATTCAAGCAAGCCTTATTACAGAAAGATCCGCAGATTGGCCTGTGGCTGGGGCTGGCCGATCCTTACAGCGCCGAGCTGCTGGCCGGGGCGGGATTTGACTGGCTGCTGATTGACGGTGAGCACGCCCCTAACGACGTGCGTTCGGTGCTGGCACAGCTGCAGGCGATAGCCCCTTACTGCTGTCACCCGGTGGTACGTCCGAGCTGGAATGATCCGGTGCTGATCAAACAGCTGCTCGATATCGGGGCGCAGACCCTGCTGATCCCGATGGTGCAGAATGGTGACGAAGCCCGGGCCGCGGTCAGGGCCTGTTATTATCCCCCGCAGGGTATTCGCGGGGTGGGCAGCGCCCTGGCCCGTGCTTCCCGCTGGAACCGTATTGCTGATTATCTGCAACGGGCCGGGGAACAGCTCTGTATTCTGGTGCAAATCGAAACCCGGCAGGCCGTGGAGAATCTGGCAGAAATCCTCGCCGTCGACGGGGTTGACGGCGTATTTATTGGCCCGGCGGATCTGAGTGCCGATATGGGTTTTCCAGGCCGCCCCGGCCACCCTGAGGTACAGGCCGTTATCGAGAAGGCTATCGCCCGCATCCGTTCTTCCGGTAAGGCACCGGGGATCCTGACTGCCGATGAAGGGCTGGCGCAGCGCTATCTGGAACTGGGGGCGCTGTTTGTCGCACCCGGCGTCGATACCACCCTGCTGGCGAGATCGGCCGAATCGCTGGCGGCACGCTTTACCACCCGACCGACGCCGGTTATTGACGTGTCGTCACGGTGACGGTTCGGGGAGAGAGCGATGCCATCATCTTCCATAAGATCGGCCGGCAACCCTGAACAGGATGGACGGGAGAGGGCAATGGAAAATATTAATATCAGCCAGCAGTTCGGGGATGGAAACGACGGCAGCGATGATGTGCATTATGCCGTCTTTTCACAGATGGCCGCCTTTTTTGGTCGCGATATGCGCCCACACTGGCATGACCGTTATTTTCAACTTCACTGCCTGACCAGCGGTAAAATTGAGCTCCAGCTGGACGATCATCATTATGCCGTACGGGCCCCGCTGTTCGTTCTGATCCCCCCTTCCGTGCCTCATGCCTTTATCACCGAAGAGGACAGCGACGGGCATGTATTAACGGTCAGGCAGGAACTGATCTGGCCGCTGCTGCAGGCGCTGTGGCCAGGCAGTCGCGATGCGCTGATGATCCCCGGGTTCTGCCTGTCGCTGGTGGAAAGTCCACTGACGCGCAGTGCGCTGGCTCATCTCTGGACGTTGGTTGCACAGGAGTTTTCTCATCAGTGCAAGGGGCGTGATACCCAGCTCAGACTGTTGTCTCAGGCGTTATTTCTGCTGCTGCTGCGTGAGGTGTCATCGGGAGAAGGGGGGGCGGGGCACATCAGTGTACGTGGCGAGATGACGATGTTTCAGCGCTTCACAAAAATGGTGGATGAAAAATACCGTGAGCATCTGACGGTACCGGAATATGCCCGTGAGCTGGGGATCAGCGAGTCGCGTCTTAATGAGTTGTGCCGCCGGCTGGCCAACCAGCCCCCCAAACGCCTGGTCTTTGAACGGACGCTGCGTGAAGCAAAGCGGCTGCTGTTGTTCAGCGCGGGCAGCGTTCACCAGATCGCCTGGCAGCTGGGATACAAAGATCCGGCCTATTTCGCCCGTTTTTTTCACCGTCTGACCGGATGTTCGCCCAGCGAATTCCGCCGCCGGTGAGGGTTATGGCGCAGAGGCGCGATAGCGCTTCTGCCCGGCATCAAAACGATAATCCACCACGACATCGGCTTTCTGGCTGTAGCAGTTGAGCGTAATGCCTTTCCCCTGATCAAGGGGTTCAATATTCTGATAGATCGCCGTCATATAAAAACCGAATTCACACTGGTGTTGCTGCGGGTCGAGGATCTGATCCACTTTCCCGGTGCTTTTATTCACCACGCTGACGCGGCGGATGGCAATACCGTCGGCGCTGGCCTGATAGTGGCCGACAAAACTGTGGGTGGCGGTTTGCCCCCAGAACGGGATATCGACGGTGTCACCCGTGATGCTGCCTTCTGCGGTGTTATCCAGCGACGCGGTGTGCTGCAGTGACACCGCGTAGCGCTTCTTGCCCTGCTGCCATTCACCCTGCAGGCGATCGCCCTCGCGCGCAAGGCGGAAAGGACAGGCGCGGGTGTCCATCGCCTCCGTTGTTCCCTGATTCATCACCCGGTCAAATTCCGCAGCGCTGTGGATTTCGCACAGCGCGTACGTGGTGGCGGTTTGTCTGCCATAGAGCGGGATAGGGGCGCGATGCTTATCGTAGTAGTAGCTGCCCTTAATATTGAGCCCGCTGCCATAGCTGTCGTACTGCTGCAGAGAAATATGCACCGGCCAGGCCCCGATAGTCCCCGCATAGTTATCCACTTTATACCATCCGGCGTGTGCGCCGGGGGCAGACAATAACGCAGTCAGCGTCAGAAGCGTTTTTCTTTTCATGACTTCAAGGGTTTCCCGGAGAGTGCAGTGCGGCCAGTGGTGTCCTTACAGCGGCTTTTTTATGCCTCTGTTGACGATAATGGGCAGGCTACTGAAAAGTGCCTGAGATAGCCAGAAACGTCTCTTCCTGCGCCGGATGTCCCACGCTTAAATAGCAACAAAATTATAACAATCTATGCGCCTCAGCGGCGTCATCTTCTACTCTGAACCCGAGAAAACACGATGAAACCTGACGATCACCGAGCCTCACTCACGCGCCCGTTTACCGGCAGTGAATATCTGGAAAGCCTGCGCGACGGGCGTGAAATCTATATCTATGGCCAGCGGGTGGAAGATATCACCCGCCATCCGGCCTTCCGCAATGCAGCCGGTAGTGTTGCCGCGCTGTACGATGCCCTGCACGATCCGCAACAGCACAACACGCTGTGCCAGGAGACGGATACCGGTAGCGGCGGTTATACGCACCGTTTTTTCCGCTATGCGCGCAGCGCGCAGGCGATCCGCCAGCAGCGGGACGCGATTGCCGCCTGGTCACGCCTCAGTTACGGCTGGATGGGCCGTACGCCGGATTATAAAGCGGCCTTTGCCAGCGCGCTGGGGGCGAACCCGGATTTTTACGGGCCTTATGCGGATAATGCGCGCCACTGGTACACCCGGATTCAGGAGGCGGGGCTCTATCTTAACCACGCCATCGTCAATCCACCCATTGACCGTCACAAGGCCGTTGATGCGGTGAAGGATGTCTATATCCGGGTGGAAAAGGAGACGGACGCCGGGATTATCGTCAGCGGGGCCAAAGTCGTGGCGACTAACTCGGCGCTGACGCACTTCAATTTTATCGGGTTTGGTTCCGCGCAGGTCATGGGCAGCGACCCGGACTTTGCGCTGATGTTTATTGCCCCGATGGACGCGAGCGGGGTGAAGCTGATTTCCCGTGCCTCCTATGAGCTGGCGGCGGGGGCGGTGGGATCCGCGTTCGATTACCCTCTCTCCAGCCGTTTTGACGAAAATGACGCCATACTGGTGATGGACAAGGTGTTGATCCCCTGGGAAAACGTGTTGATCTATCGCGATTTCGACCGCTGCCGACGCTGGTATGCAGAGGGCGGTTTTGTCAGACTTTACCCGATGCAGGCCTGCGTCAGGCTGGCGGTGAAGCTGGATTTTATGACTGCGCTGCTGCACAAAAGCCTGGAATGCACCGGCACCATAGAATTTCGCGGCGTACAGGCGGCGCTGGGGGAAGTGGTGGCCTGGCGCAATCTGTTCTGGTCGCTGAGCGATGCGATGTCAGCGGAGGCCAGACCCTGGGTTAACGGGGCATATCTGCCGGATGCACAGGCGATGAATACCTACCGGGTCATGGCTCCGATGGCCTGGGCAAAGATCAAGCATATTATCGAGTGCAACGTGGCCAGCGGGCTGATTTATCTGCCTTCCAGCGTACGCGATCTGCAGAACCCGGAAATCGACCGCTACCTTGCCCGCTTCGTGAGGGGGTCTAACGGAATGGATCACGAGCAGCGCATCAAAATTATGAAACTGATGTGGGATGCCAGCGGCAGCGAGTTCGGGGGGCGCCATGAGCTTTATGAAATCAATTATGCGGGCAGCCAGGACGAAGTGCGTATGCAGTGCCTGCGTGATGCGCGTCACTCCGGTGCGATGGACGGCATGATGGAGATGGTTGACCGCTGTCTGGCAGATTATGACCGCCACGGCTGGAAAAAACCGCATCTGCATAATAATGACGATATCTGCCAGCTGGATCGTCTGATGAACGGGGGCGTCAGTGATGTCTGATGACAGCTTACAGCGTTTACCGTTTCGCGATGCCATGGCCCGTCTTCCGGCCGCGGTCTGTATCGTGACCACGCAGGGGGAGGCCGGGCGCTGTGGTCTTACCGCTACCGCCGTGTGTCCGGTGACCGATACGCCGCCGACCTTGCTGGTTTGCATTAACCGCAGCAGTGCCATGAATGCGGTGTTTCAGCACAACGGACGGATGTGTATCAATGTGCTCAATCACCACCAGGAGGTGATGGCGCGCCACTTTGCCGGCATGACCGGGCTGGCCATGGCGGATCGCTTTTTGCTGGACGGCTGGCGGCAGGGGGAATATGGTCAGCCGCTGCTGGGCGACGCGCTGGCCAGCCTGGAGGGTGAAATCAGCCAGGTGCAGAGTCTGGGAACACATCAAATCTACCTGGTGTCGGTGCGGGCAATCTGGCTGGAAGAAGAGGGGGGCGGGCTGATCTATTTTAAACGGCGTTTTCATTCTCTGCCTCGCTCCGGGAACTGAGACCTCAGCCCGCCTCCTGCAGCAGGCGAGCCATCGCCTGCAAATTATTCGAACGCATCCCTTTGCGCCACACCAGCCAGATAGCAATCTGCCCCATACCTTCACTCAGTGGCCAGGCGTGAACGTTGTCGCGTCCCGGCATATTGTCCAGCATGCTGCGGGGGATCAGCGCTAACCCGGCACCGGCGCTGACGCAGGCCAGGATGCCGTGATACGACTCCATCTCAAAAATTTTGCCCGGGGCCGCATTCTCGCGTGAGAACCAGTTTTCAAACAGCCGGCGATAGGAGCAGTTAGCGCGAAATGCATAGATGGTCGCGCCGGAGATGCTGGTGGCGTCGGGAACCGGGGGATGGTTGAGTGCCGAGATCAGCACCATCTCTTCGTCAACGACCGGGACACCCTCCAGCTGCGGATGCTTTGGCGGGCCGTCGATAAACGCGGCGCTGTAGTGCCCGCCGAGAACACCGTCGATCATATCCCCGGAGGGGCCGGTGGTCAGATCGAGTTCCACCTGTGGCCAGCTCTGGTGGTAGCGTGCAATCAGCGGCGGCAGACGCACGGCCGCAAAACTCTCAATCGCCCCTAAGGTGAAAATTCCGCCCGGCTGCTGCCCGGAAACGCTCTGTTTCGCCTCGGCGGTGAGCGCCAGAATGCGCCGGGTGTAATCGAGAAACGTTCTGCCGCTGTCGGTCATGTGCAGTCGCAGTTTCTCGCGACGAAACAGCACGCAGCCCAGCTCTTCCTCCAGCTGTTTCAGCCGGGTAGAGATATTGGACGGTACGCGATGTAATTTGTCCGCCGCTGCCGTCACGCTGCCTTCTTCTGCGACGGCGCGAAAAACTTCCAGCTGGGTCAGATCCATAGCATTCTCTTATTGAGTAAATTATTTTCTTTATTATTCATTTTTAAAGAATGCACTACAAGACTAGGATGGACCCATTGTGAATCACTTAAGGGAGCCATCATGACTCATATTTCTTCAGCGGTAGCCATTTCACGTAACCCCACCACAGGTGAGGTCGTTGCCCGCTATCCTTTCGCCAGCGGAACAGAGGTGGATGAGGCGCTGGCCTTAACCTACACGGCCTTCCGGACATGGCGGCACAGCGCCATCACTGATCGTGTCAGGTTGCTGCAAAACATCGCCGGTGGCTTGCGTCAGCAGGCGCAGCCCCTGGCGGAGATGATGACCCGCGAGATGGGAAAACCCGTGGATCAGGGGCTGGCGGAAGTCGAGAAAAGCGCCAGATTGTGCGAGTGGTACGGCGAGCACGGCCCGGCTTTCCTCAAGCGTGAACCGACGCGGGTGGAGGGCGATAAGGCCTTTGTCGATTACCTGCCGCTGGGGCCGGTGCTGTCGGTGATGCCGTGGAATTTTCCGGTGTGGCAGGTGCTGCGCGGTGCCGTTCCCATCATACTGGCGGGGAACAGCTATCTGCTGAAGCCTGCGCCGAACGTGATGGGCTGCGCGCTGTTATTGCAGCAGATCCTGACGGCGGCGGGCGTGCCTGAGGGCCTGTTTGCGGTGGTTAATGCTGATAATGACGGTGTGGCGCAGGCGATTAATGATAAACGTATTGCGGCTGTAACCGTGACCGGCAGCGTGCGTGCCGGTGGAGCCATTGCTGCCCTGGCCGGTGCCGCCATTAAGAAATGCGTGCTGGAGTTGGGCGGTTCGGATGCCTTTATCGTCCTGGCCGATGCGGATATTGATGCCGCCGTGAAGGGGGCGATCGCCGGACGGTTTATGAATAACGGTCAGCTCTGCATTTCTGCCAAACGTATCATTGTGGAGGCCGCCGTCTTTGAACAGTTCAGCGAGAAATTTGTCAGCGCGGTGAAAGCGATGAAAATCGGCGATCCACGCGAACCGGGGACCTGGATTGGTCCGATGGCCCGCTACGATCTGCGTGACGAACTGGACGCGCAGGTGCAGGCCACCCTGAAAGAGGGGGCCACGCTGCTGGTGGGCGGCCATGCTCTGCCGGGTGAGGGTAATTACTATGCGCCTACGGTGCTGAGCGACGTTAAGCCCGGTATGACCAGCTTCGACCAGGAGCTGTTCGGCCCGGTGGCCTCACTGATTGTGGCGGACGATGCCGCTCACGCGGTGGCAATGGCCAATGACTCCGAGTTTGGCCTCGGCGGCAGCCTGTGGAGCCGCGATCTGGACAGGGCGCAGCGTCTGGCGTCACAGATTGAAACTGGCGGCGTGTTTATTAACTCCCCGAGTTTCTCCGATCCGCGCGTGCCGATTGGTGGTGTGAAAAAAAGTGGCTTTGGCCGCGAACTGTCACACTTCGGCCTGCGCGAGTTCACCAATGCGCAGACGGTATGGGTGGAGTCCTGACCCTCAGGCCAGGGGATAGTGTGAACGGAGCCAGCGCTCCACACTTTCCGGAATAAGTGGTCGTGAATAATAAAAACCCTGGATTTCATCACAGCCCAGACGCTGTAGTGAGGCCAGGGTTTTTTGATCTTCCACCCCTTCGGCCAGCACCACGTAATGCAGTTCTTTCAGCATGGTGATGATATGGCGGGCGATCACTTCGCTGGCCGGGTCGTGGGAGAGCGGCTGGATCAGTGAGCGGTCAAGCTTGATCACATCCACCGGAATGCGGCACAGGGTATTAATATTGCTGTAACCGGAGCCAAAATCATCCAGCGCAATGCGGAATCCACGCAGCTTCAGTTTACTCAGTCCGCGCCGGGCATCGGCATTTTCCAGTACCTGCTCGTTCTCCAGACACTCTATGCACAGATCGTCCGGTTTTAGTCCGGCACTGCGTATTCTGGCTTCCAGCTTATCGGCAAAATCCACACGCGAAAAATCACTGACGCACATATTGACTGAGACCGGCAGATTCAGCCCCTTGCTGCGCCACAGGCTGAGCTGCGCGATGGTATGGTCAATCACCCATTCCGTCAGTTCCTCCATCAGGCTGGTTTGTGCCGCCAGCGGGATAAATTCATCGGGGGGAATGTTACCGTACACGGGATGATCCCAGCGCAGCAGTGTTTCCAGCCCGACCGGCTTGCCCAGGCGCAGAGACATCTGCGGCTGATAAACCAGATACAGGCCCGGTGCGCCGCGAACCGCCGCGGCCAGGTCGTGCAGCAGCCGGAAATGCTGACTTCTGCGGCCATCGCTGTCGGCATTATAAGCCATATAACTCTGCTTCAGGCTGATGGCTTCGTGCAGCGCGCTGACCGCACGGCGCAGTACCTCAGGTACCTCCAAGTCGGTGGGTACAAAGTTCACCTCACCAACATGCGGTTTCGCATCAATGGTAATGTTGTCGAACAGATGGGCGCGTATCTCTCCCAGTTGCTGACTCAGTTCGCGCCCGCCCGCCCGTTGCTGGCTGTTGCTCAGGAGGGCAAAGCGACCGACCGCAACGGTATACAGAACGTCATCACTCTGCAGCCTGAGGCGGGTGCGCAGAATAGCGGTCAGCTCCCTCAGCAGTGTTTCCACGGCGTTCATACCAACCGATCGGGCAATCTCATAGGCGCGCGGCATATCAATGCAGTCGATCAGCGTCAGATGATGAGGTTCGTTATTGCCGGCCTGCTGCAGCAGTTCAATATCTTTCATCAGGCGCTGACGGTTTGGCAGACGGGTTACCACATCCTGATAGCCGGCAATATACCAGGCATCCAGATAACCAATGACCAGGCTGGCCAGCAGCTCCAGCAGGCGGATCTGTTCTGCAGAAAACGCCTGCGGCTTAATATCGGTGACGCACAGGGTGCCGATGGTGATGCCGTCGCGGTTGCGCAACGGGGCCCCCACGTAAAAGCGGATAAAGGGTTCACCCAGGGTCAGCGGATGCTGGCTGAAACGGCTATCAAGATGGGTGTCGTGGCACACCAGCACTTTGCCCAGCGCCAGCGTATGACGGCAAAAAGCATGCTGCAGCGACGTTTGTTTCAGGTCAAAATTACAGGATGCTTTAATAAACTGGTTCTCATCATCAAGAACCGAGACAAAGCTGCCGGGAATGCCCAGCAGTTCGCTGGCCAGCAGGGTAAATTTTTGAAGAATGTCATCGCGATCCGCATCATCGGCCTTGAGCATCTCAAGCGCCGCCAGGCGTTTTGCTTCGTCGCTACAGAAAGTCCCGCTCATATTCAGTTTCACATTCCAGATTCAACGGCCGTAAAGCGGGGCCAGGCTAGGATCGGTATCGGCCGCGCACGGCCAAACTTTAGATAAACAACCTTGCAACATCCAGCAGAACAATTCACTAATACGTGTGTAATTTAACTTTCTCATCACGGAACGCCTGAGCGCACTTATCGTATAGGAGGTAAACCAACACTTCATGTTTATGGAGAGTGAGTAGTTGAGGTGCCAGCTGATGATTGTTTATCTTTATGACAGGCAGGGGACTTTTGTGGTTAAGAATAATATTCCATGCCAGACGAAAAAGTAGTTAAGATGAAAATTAAACCTTATATGCAAGGATTGTAATCATTGATCAGGGATATCATGGTATTTGTTGAGAATGGTGATCTCGGTAGGCGTTTTTTATTTGCGTTCAATATCAGTGTGAGGGATGAATTTCGTCTGTTCTGCTGAAGCCGGAGGTCAGTGGATGGCTGAACGCGCCTTCTTCTGTTTGATATGATTCTGGCACCGCACTCTGATACATAAAATCCGGTCTTAAGCAGAGTAAATATCCCGACTGATATTATTTGATTGATTAAAAATAAATCAAAATAATTGCATTTATTTACATTTGCTTTTTTTTGCCAGGCTGTTGTTTTTTCTTTAGCGGGTTTTTATTGCTAATCACCGTATCGGTTACAAACAAAATAGGGGTTGGATAATCCTTTAAAAATAAATGTGTTTGTTTTAGGTTCCTTTATTTCAACATAAAATTCGACACCGTTTCTTTCTGGTGTAATGTAACGCTGCCAGAATTCCTCAGGGACGTTATCTATGGGGTGAATGGTTTGTTTTACTATAGTCACCCTCTTCATAAAGCTTAATTTAGACTCATTCACTTTAAGTGACAAGTTTCTGGATATTTTATAATCAAGATTCGTTCCTTTAAGTGTCCCTATTAACTTAATTGCGCCTTTTTCAGGCGTGGCAAAAACGATGTCTATATGCAGGTTGAGGTATAATTCTTCTTGACCCTCGATAGCGATCCTGGATTTCACTTGAGTATCACAACGAAAGTTCCCCCTGGTTAGATAGCTATGGAATGTCAGGATTATTAAAGTGATAATCACAATGGAAAATGACATTATAAAAATTGTTCTTTTCATGAAGTATCACTTAATTATTTTATAGTTGATGCAATTATTATAGCTGTCATCGTCACTTTTAACACAAACTGCCATAAAGAAAACCCTAAGGAATTCATTGTCAGGGCGAGTCTCCGCATAGTAAACATCAGTCTCCTCCTGGGAGCAATCTATACCTTCAGCAATTATCATTTTCCTTGCTTTTAGGGCCAACCCGGAAGATGGAAGACTACCATCAACATTATAAATGTTGCATTTGTTCTGTATGGCGCTGGATGGTCTTGCCTCCTTCTTGAAAAAGTTAGCTAGTGTCAGGCCTGCAACGGTAACGACAGCTATCAAACCGATTATCAAAAGTGCGTTTTTTCCCCTGATTTTCTTTCCGTTATCTGTTGACGATTCTACAGTACTGGCGTCTATCACCATGGCTGCATCTTCTTTTAACAGGGGAGTATTTTCTGTCTGCACGACCGGATTGTTAACGTTAGATGCTGTTAAAACAATAGGATAGATTTCCGCTTGCAGCCTGAACCCAAGACGCGGCAGGGTGATGATAATGTCCTTGTTGGCCCCTAAACTCTCGAAGGCTTTTCTTAATTCACTAATGTGATTATTCAGAGTGGCATTAGAGGGCGAAAACCCGTAATCCTCCCATACACGCTTGATCAACTGGTCGCGGGATAAATCAATGTTGCTGTTGTTAACCAGTTCATTTAACAGGCGAGTTGCGGGCTTCGATAAACCCAATGATAACTGACTGTCGTTTTTCAGTACCAACTCTCTGCCTTTGGGATCGAAAATTATTGTTAAATTTATAATGTATTTCATGGGTGTCTCACTTGTCCCTTAGCTCGAATTTTTTGTTTACTGCACAATAAGAATAGTCTTGTTTTTTTTGGTGCCCGGAATTTAGAGGTTTTAGACGCTCCTCGTCAACCTTAAAGTTAGTAATTATTTTTAAGCAAAAAACTTATAAAAATTATCGCTATATAACTTGTTGATGCTTTAGAAAAACCTGGGTTTTAATGCTCTGCATTTGCCATGATTTTTGTTAATTTGGTTTTAAATGCTAATTTTGAGCGATTAATTGGATTATTTATCTTTTTTTTATTTTTTTGTGTAGCATTTATTCAGTCGCCGAAGCCCTGTTCATGGAGTCAGGCAGTGGGTACGTTGCAAATAGGTGACGACCCGCTATGCCTCTCAGGGTGTGATATCGCATTAAACTGCCGCGACGAAAAGAAAATAGGATAAACTTTTTTATTAAGGACGAAGCAAAAAATGAAATTGAATAAAATTATGATGGCAGCAGTATTAGCGTTCGGTACCATTTCTGGCGCACAGGCTGCCGATCAGGGCCACGGTAAAGTAACATTTACTGGTTCTATTATCGATGCTCCTTGTTCAATTGATCCAAATTCTGTGGACCAGACGGTAGATCTTGGTGCAGTTTCTAACGTTTCGCTGCTTAAAGGTGGTAATTCCGAGCCTAAACCTTTTGACATCCACCTGGAAAAATGCAGCCTGGAAACGGCCAAGTTGGTAACAACGACCTTTGATGGTGCCCCAGGTAAAGATGGCTTGCTGGGTATGACCGGCGACGCTAAAGGTGCCAGTATTGCTATTACCGACGGCAGCAACAATGTGATAAAGCTGGGCCAGCCAACGACTGAAAATACTATTAGTGCCGGCTCTACTGAAACCACACTTTCCTTCAGTGCTTATCTGAAAGGTGACGGTGGCGAGGCTGAGACTATCATTCCTGGTAAATTCCAGAGCGTGGCCAATTTCATTCTGAACTACAAATAATCCGTCCCAATGACATAATTAATTATGCATGCGGGTGTATCCCGCATGCATTCTTTTGAGTATTGTCTACGGAAGGTTTGTCAGCAATGAAACATCTAATGATTCCTTATTCGACGCTTTGCCTGTTGATACTTTTACCTTTGCCAACTAGCCAGGCGGTGGCGAGTTGGGGGCGGGTCAACATGCAAGGCGCTGTTATAGAAACAGCCTGCGCTATTGATACAGACAGCCGCGATCAAACTATTGATATTTCCGTGATGCCATTAACCAAAATAATACGTGACGGACAAGGGCTGACTCTTCCATTTACTATTCGGTTAGTTAACTGTGTTTTGAACAGAGTTGACAATAATTTAACACAATGGCAACGTTTTCAGGTGACATTTGATGGCCGGGTGGATAATGGATTATTCGGTGTCGATGGGCAAGCTGAAGGTATAGCCCTGCAACTTACTGACCGTCACGGCAATATAATCATGCCTGGGAATCCAACACCTTTGCCTGATGTTGTCGTGAGCGATAGAGAGCTTAATTACTTTCTGCGATTGGTCAGTAATCAACAGACATTACGGAGTGGGGAATATACCTCAACGATCAGATTTAAAATGGATTATTACTGATCGGTTCTTGCTGGTTCGGAGTTTAAGAGCAGAGACCGATTAAATCGGTGTGTCTGCTATTTTTCCGGTGCATGGGTTTTTCATTGATAGTGCTGGCATAAGAATAAAAAGGGACTTATTAGCATGATAATGCCTAAATGGAATTTATTACCCTTTCGCCCCCGTGCTTTGGGTTTTTATATTGCCTGTGCACTGGGGTTCTTCGTGTGGGATGCCAGTGCGGAAGAGGTGCAGTTTAATACCGATGTGCTTGATTTAAAAGATCGAGAGAATATTGATTTGGGACAGTTCTCTCGCGGCGGCTATATCATGCCGGGCAGTTACATGATGCTGGTACGAATTAACAGGCAGGAGTTGCCTGAGCAATCCGTAATTTTTTATCCCGCAGAGAGCGATGCCAAAGACAGTGCAGCCTGTATCAGCCCTGCAATGGTCGAACAGTTCGGCTTAAAGCCGGATATGAAAGAAAAACTGACCTGGTGGCATCAGGGTGAGTGCCTGACTCTGGATAGTCTGCAGGGAATGTCGGCGCGTGCCGATCTGGGCAGCGCCAGCCTCACCGTAAACCTGCCGCAGGCTTATCTGGAATATGCGGCAGACAACTGGGATCCGCCTTCACGCTGGGATGAGGGTGTGCCGGGCCTGCTGCTGGATTATTACGTGAATGCACAGACCCAGCGCCAGCAGCAACGTGGCCAGCAGAGCTACAACGTCAGTGGCAACGGCACGGTTGGCGCCAATCTGAGTTCCTGGCGGCTGCGTGCGGACTGGCAAACTCGCCTGGATCATCAAAACGGCAGCGCTGAAGGGACGCGTCAGAACTGGGACTGGAGCCGCTTTTACGCTTACCGGGCTATTTCCCGTCTGGGGGCGAAGCTGTCGGTCGGAGAGGATTACCTGTATTCCGACATCTTTGATAGCTTCCGCTTCACCGGTGCCAGCCTGGTCAGTGATGACAGCATGCTGCCGCCGAACCTGCGTGGCTACGCGCCAGAGGTGACCGGGGTGGCGCGCACTAATGCCAAGGTAGTGATCAGCCAGCAGGGGCGTGTGCTGTATGAGACTCAGGTCGCCTCGGGCCCGTTTCGCATACAGGACATCAATGACGCTGTCTCCGGGCAACTGGATGTGCGGATCGAAGAGCAGGACGGTAGCGTACAAGAATTCCGCATCGATACCGCCAGCATTCCGTACCTTACACGGCCGGGGACCGTGCGTTACAAAATCGCGAGTGGTCGACCTTCTGACTGGAAGCACAACATTAACGGAGCCCTGTTTGCCACCGGGGAGTTTTCCTGGGGGGTTAGCAACGGGTGGTCGCTGTACGGTGGCGCCTTGGCGGGCGGGGATTATAACGCGCTGGCGGTGGGTGTGGGGCGTGACCTGATGATGTTCGGCGCACTGTCGTTTGACGTGACCCAGTCGCGTGTCAGCTTGCCACAGTGGGAGGATAGCACCTTGACCGGCGGCTCTTACCGGTTGAGCTATTCGAAAAACTTCGACGAGTATGACAGTCAGGTGACTTTTGCCGGTTACCGCTTTTCTGAACGTGACTACATGTCGATGAGCGAGTACCTGGATGCGCTGACCTATGGCACCCGCAACCAGAGCAGCAAAGAGATGTACACCATCAGTTTCAGCCAGCACTTCCGCGATCTCGGATTAAGCGCCTACCTGAACTATAACCACCAGACTTACTGGAACAGTGCTGCCAACGATCGCTATACCCTGACATTGTCGCGCAATTTCGACATCGGTCAGTACAGAAACCTGAGCCTGTCGTTGACGGGGTACCGCAATAAGTATAACGGCACCAACGATGACGGCATGTACCTCTCGCTGTCGGTACCTTTGGGTGGCAGCAAATCGTTCAGCTACAGCAGTAGCTATGATCGCAGCGACAACACTCATCAGGTGGGTTATTACGACCGACTTGAAAATGGTGACAGTTATCATCTGACCAGCGGTATCACCCGCAGCGGCGGTACGGCGAGCGGTTATTACACCCATCAGGGCGATATGGCGCAGGTGAACGCCAACGCCAGTTACCAGGAAGGGCGTTACTCATCGGCGGGGTTATCGTTACAGGGGGGGGCAACGGCCACCCTTCAAGGCGCCGCGCTGCACAGAGCTGGGATGATTGGCGGCACGCGCATTCTGCTGGATACCGACGGCGTAGCGGATATTCCGATCGGCGGTTATGGTGCCGTGACACGTACCAACGGCTTCGGTAAAGCGGTAATCACCGACGTGAACAGTTACTACCGCAACAAGGTCAGCATCGATCTGAATAAACTGCCTGAAAACGCTGAGGCGACGCGCTCCGTGGTGCAGGCGACCTTGACCGAAGGTGCCATTGGCTACCGCAGGTTTGAGGTGATAGCCGGTGAGAAAGCGATGGCGGTGCTCCGCCTGGCTGATGGTTCTACGCCACCGTTTGGTGCCACAGTGCAAAACCACAAAAAGCAGGACGTGGGTATCGTTAACGACGGCGGCAGCGTTTACCTGAGCGGGATTAATCCGGGAGAAGCAATGACCGTGCACTGGAACGGGCAGGCGCGATGTGCGCTTAAGCTGCCGGCGCAAATACCGCACTCCGATACCACAGACCTCCTGTTGCCATGTCGGCTACTGCCGGTAACTGCAGAGGCAGAGTGAGTGATGTATACGACAGTAAGAGAGTTTTTAGCCACTGTGGCAGGGTGAAATAGCTTCATCTTTCTCCCGCCAATTTTTACTGAATTTAAAGAAATCAGATAGCGAGTAATTAACGATGAACTCTATGAATAAACCTTTCTTATCCCTAACGGGCGGTCTGCTGATAAGTGTGTTGTGCATGCAGCAGGCTCAGGCGGCGATTGCGCTGGATCGCACTCGCGTAGTGTTTAACGGTGCTGACAAATCGGTCAGCCTGAGTATCAGCAACGAGAACAAACAACTGCCCTATCTGGCTCAGGGCTGGGTGGAAGATGCGCAGGGCAATAAAATTACCACGCCGCTGACGGTGTTGCCGCCTTTGCAGCGCCTGGAGCCAGGTGCAAAAAGCCAGATCAAGGTGCAGGCCTTACCTGCCGCTAACCTTTTGGCCCAGGATCGCGAGACGCTGTTTTATTTCAACCTGCGCGAGATCCCGCCAAAGAGCGAAAAGCCCAACACGCTGCAACTGGCGTTGCAAACGCGCATCAAGCTGTTTTACCGGCCCAAAGCGCTGAGCAATACCGAAGGTGCGGCTCCGTGGCAGGAACAGCTGACGCTGACCAGGCAGGGTGACAAGTATCAGGTCAATAACCCGACGCCATATTACGTGACGATTGTCGAGGCCAGCAGCAAGCAAGGCGGAGCTGGCGCTAAGGGGTTTGAACCGCTGATGGTGCCGCCACAAGATAAAGCGATGTTGAATCTTGGCGTATCCATTTTGGGTAATGCGCCGGTGTTGACTTACGTTAACGACTACGGCGGCCGCCCGCGGTTGCAGTTCAGTTGTGGTGGGACCGACTGCAAGGCCAGGCCGGTCAAACAAAGCTGATGACTGGTGTAACACAGGGAGCGGAACATGCAACAACGAAGACAAGGGAAGGGTGGCTGGTCTTGCCCTGCACAGCAGGCTGCAGCGGTGTTGATGGTATTAGGCAGCATGATAGCACTGCTACCGGAAGCCCGCGCTGCGGATAACGGGAATGTTGAGGGTGCCAATGGCGTGTTGCGTGTGCACGGTGCGCTGACCGAGAGCGCTTGCCGGTTGGAAATGGCCTCGGCTTACCAGGATGTGTGGCTGGGGGAAACCGGTACTGGGCGCATGGCGAAAATTGGCGCACAGGGCACGCCGGTAACCGTCAGGCTGCGTCTGCGGGACTGCCTGCGCAGCCCGGCGAACAACCGTGATGACCGTAACGCAAATCTGTTGTGGAGCCTCCAACAGCCTGCCGTGTCTGTCAGTTTTGTTGCCCCGGCGGATGCGAACAACCCGGAGCTAATAAGCGTGCGTGGGGCCTCCGGGGTGGCGTTACGTATGCAAGACTCGCTCGGCCGGGATATTCGCCTGGGTAGCCGTGGGGCACCTTTGCTGCTGGCCGCAGGCCAAGACTCGCTGGACTACGTTGTGACACCGGAACGCACGCGTGCACCGCTACAGGCGGGTGCGTATTCGGCCCATGTAGACTTCAGGCTTAACTATGACTAAGGCGGGTGCCATGGACACGGGAATGTTATGCGGTCGGAGACCGGCGCTGTATGCACTAGGCCTGGCAATGGCCTGTTGGGGCACGGGATCCCAGGCGATGGAGAATTCCTCCACGGTAACGGTCAACGTGACGGTGGTGGCAACGCCGTGCGAGATCAACCACAACGATCTGATCGAAGTGAAGTTCGGTAACGACGTGATGACGACCCGCGTAGGGGGGGATTATAAAAAGATGCCGATCGTCTACTCGGTGCAGTGCCCGGGCGGTACGTCAAATGCGGTGAGGATGTTGATAGACGGCAATGGCGCGGCGTTTGATGGTGACGTCCTGGGCACGGCAAAAACCGACCTTGGCATTGCCTTGCTTAATAACGGTAACCGTATGCCGATCAACACCTGGCTGAATTTTACCTATCCGGATTGGCCAAAGCTTGAGGCGGTGCCGGTTAAACGCCCAGGCGCCAGCCTGACCGGTGGGCCATTTTCTGCCGGTGCCACGATGAAGGTGGAATATCGATGAAGCGCTATTCACGTGCTCTCGTGCTGCTGATTGGCAGCATGCTGAGCCCGGCAGGGCTGGCTGCGGAAAATATGTGGCTCTACGGTACCCTGGTTGAGCCGCCCGCCTGCACCATCAGCAGCAATGGCAGCGAGGTCGATGTCGATTTTGGTGACCGGGTGGGGGTGAAAAAAGTGGATGGAGTGCAATACCTGCGGCCAATGAATTACCGGATCAGCTGCGATCCTGACGCCAATGCTTTCGCGATGACGCTGGAAATCGTCGGCACCCCGGCGGATTACGACCGGGCGGCGGTAGTCGTGACCGGCGTTAACGATCTGGCTATCCAGATTAAGCAAAACGGCGTGCCCTTTGAGCTGAATAAACCGATCCCCATCAGCCTGACCAACCCACCGCAGCTTGAGGCCGTGCCGGTAAAGCGGCCGGGGGCAACGTTAACCGAGGGGCCGTTTGAAGCCACCGCGACCTTAAAGGCGGTCTATCAATGAAAGTACTGATTTATACGGTACCGATCGCCTTGCTGATGGCAGTTAGCGGCGCGGTGCAGGCCGACAATGTCCGCCTGCATGGTGCACTGGTGGCGGAACCCTGTGTGATCGCGCCGGGTGATGAGAGTGTGAAGTTGGAATTTGGCACGGTGATCGACAAATACCTGTACGCCAACCAACGCACTCGTGGCCAGGCGTTTGCTATCCGGTTGACGGAGTGCGATCTCAGCCTGGGCAAAACGGTAAAGGTGACCTTTAGCGGCACGGAAAACCCGAGCCTTAAGGGGCTGCTGGCGATTGACGGCGGCAGCCAGGCTTCCGGTATTGCCATCGGTATGGAAACTCCGGCGGGGCAGAAATTGCCGCTCAATAAAATCGGGCCAGGCTACCGGCTGGACGGGGGCAGCAACACGCTGACGGTACAGGCCTATGTGCAGGGTGAACCGGAGGCGATTGCCAAACGCAGCATTGAACACGGACCGTTCAGCGCCATTGCCACCTTTAGTCTGGAATATGAATAAGACTGAAAGCGACGGGTTAAATGCTTATTTTTGTTGCTTGCCCGTACGCGTTGGCAACTGCGGCACAGTGTAAAGCGTATGCATGAATTTTTTAATCTGAGTGGTTTTGCAACGCACCCGGATAAAACCCAATTGGGAAGGATTGAACATGGATTTGACTGGCTGGGCCTGTGGTTCACCCCCACGGGGACCTCCATCGCGCCACGCGCGTTAGAAAATCATCGTGCACAACGCATGCGGCTTTACGAGCAAGCCCGAAGGCGGGGGCTATCACAGACAGCCATCGACGAACGGGTGCAGGCGTATGAGGCACGGTGGAACATATGGGCGAAAGGGATGCTGCGGCGCTAATTCGCTTCTCTGGAAAAACAACCAATACCCGAGGGCGTCTATGCGCATCGTTAACTCTATCGCACTAATTCTATTGTTCCAACTTACTGCCATCCCTTCCCACGCATTCTCCTATTCGCCACAGGTCGATCTCTCACGACCGATTGATGAATGGCCTCCCCTCAAGCTCTCCAATTTTCAATTCACGCGGTACAGTGCGTGGCAACCCTATCCGGACACAATGCGTATACAGGTTGTAATTTCAACTACCCGGCCGTCGGCCATCAATTCGGGAGTTGAAGCCGCATACCGTACCCTGGATTTTCCCTGCAGTCGGAGTATCGACAGGCGCGAATATACATGCGGAGGTGTGTTTGTCAGCCAGGTCTACGCCTCTGGCGAAGTCGAAACGCCCACCGAGTCCGCGATATTCAATGCGGCAAAAGTTAATATCGAACGAGCACCGATCCGACTGGAATTGTATTACAACGGACCGGAGATTGCTGCGGGCCGCTGCGATCTGTTTGTATCCCTAGAAATCACAGGAAATGGCGGGGGGCGCTGGGGATATCGCGATTCGAGTTGCTCCAACACCACACCTCCTCAGACCGTTCATTGCAGTGTAACCGGGCCTTCAGTGCTGACTCATCCTGACCAAAAAACAACCGGTATATCGAGTAAAGTGCATGACATCTGGACCGTGAGTTGCTCTGGCACGTCGACGGTTACTCTATCGACAACGAGTGATGTGAAACTACGCTCCGGGTCGGACAAAATCGATTCCGGATTATATATAGAGGCAGAGGGAGTAACGACGTTGGACTTAACCGCCGGTAACTACCCTCACCCAGTGGCGATCCTGTCCAAACTCAAATCCTCCACAGCTCAACCCGGGAGCTACCAGGGGTCGGGCATTATAACCGTCTCATGGCCTTAACCAGATTGGGTCTTACAGGAAGTTTGACCTTCGACTGGATTATGAACCCAGGTCCGGCCGAACCGAGTGAATATATCTAATCTCCAGGGGGCAAGTGCGTAGTCTCTTATGGCTCTTCATCGCGCCATGCACGTAAGAGAATCACCGTGCACGGCGCATGCGGCTTTACCAACAATCCCGGAGGCGCAGTCGACCCCATGCCTGACCGGCCTATTTTAAGGATGAGTTCACAGGCACCACATCCTGCATGGCTATAAGCAAAGAAGGGATTGAAGGACGGTGGCAAAGAGAGGAAGGCAAGGTACCCGTGAGCACAGCCCACAGCCGGGTACCTGATCTGATATGCAATTTAACATAATTGAGAGGGACTGTAGCCCGTGGCATCGGCTGTTTCACGGATACTCAGCTTTTTCACCTGATGGTAGTACAGCACTTTCTGGTGCCGCTCCTGATCCGCCTCTTTCCCCCGATATTTCCCCAAATTATGCGCTCGTTCAATTCCCTGTTTTTGCCTCTGTCGGCGGCTCAGCCAGTCTTTGAGCGACATCGCGGCCATCAGGTCGATAAGCATGTTATTGATGGCGGTTATCACAGCGCGGGTGATCGGATCAGCCTGCGAGGTATCTTTTTCTGACAGCGCCTGCCATGAAGTGGGGACATCCAGGCTGACAATTCGCAGCTCGTGTTGTTCTATCTGCTTTTTCAGCGTCATCCAGTCGCTGTTGCTCAGGCGGGTCAGGCGGTCTATCTGCTCAACCAGCAAAATATCATTACGGTGACTATCCATCAGCAAGCGTCCCAGCTCCGGGCGGTCAAGTTTTGTCCCGCTGATATTCTCCCGGTAATAGCTTGCGATTTTATGCCCTCGTTCCTGAACGAACTGCTCCAGCATCTCTTTTGCCCGATCGGCGAACTGATCTTCCGTCGATGCCCTCAAATAAGCTCTGATGAACATTTTTCCACTGCATTGTTGCATTTAGGTTATTGCATTTACTCTATCGCATATAGGTTATGTCATTCATTGTGTGCCGTCACGTTTTGATTATGGCGTCAGGGTGTACCCTTATGCGATAACCATTTTTGTTTAAAAATACCGCATCGAATAATTTATGAGGGAAACTATATGGCAAGGAGGCAGATTCTTTCTCTGTCGGAAAGAGAATCATTACTGGCATTACCGGACGATGAGTTAACGCTGACACGAATGGCGTATTTTAGTGAGCATGATCTGGCGCTTATCAGTGCTCACCGTAAACCCGCCAGTCGTTTTGGTTTTTCCGTCCTTCTTTGCTATCTGAAAAATGTCGGCTTTGCACCGGATAAAAAAATCCCACCCTCTGATGCGCTGCTGAAGCATATCGCCAGCAGGCTAAAACTTACCGGGGATCTCTGGCCTGCTTACCTTTCCGGCAGGGAAACCACGCGACGCGAACATTTAACCGAACTGTACCGCTATCTTGGCGTAAAAGCGTTTACCGGAAAAATACAGCAGGACTGTATTACACACCTGCTGCCGATGGCGACGCGCACCGATAAAGGTATTCTCCTGGCCGAAGAACTGCTGGTCTGGCTCCGGAAGAACAACGTGATAATCCCCGCGATTGATGTCGTGGAGCGTACCTGTGCGGAGGCCATGGCTGGCGGCGATAAAATCGTATTTCAGACTCTGAATGCCCCGTTAACTCAGGCTCACAGGGATGCCCTGGATCGTTTACTTGAGTCCTCAGATAATCAGTCTTCTAGGCTGACATGGCTTCTGCAACCGCCGGGTAAAATCAATGGTAAGAACGTGCTGCAACACCTTGATCGGCTCAGTAGCATTGAATCGCTGGCATTACCTGAAGGTATAGATCGTACCATTCACCAGAACCGGTTGCTGAAACTGGCGAGGGAAGGCCGAAAGATGAGTAGCCGGGATTTGACCCGATTTTCAGCAGCCCGGCGTCATGCGATACTGGTGTGCGTGCTGGAAGAAGCCAGAGCCACACTGACAGATGAAGTGATTGAGCTGCATGAACGCATGCTGAACAGCCTTTTCAGCAAAGCCAAAAGAACACAGGCTGAGCGCCTTCAGCAGAGCGGAAAGCTAATCCAGTCAAAACTGAGGCAGTACATCGATGTCGGCCAGGCACTATCTGAAGCTCGTGATTCCGGTGGCGATCCATGGCTCGCAATAGAAAACATACTCCCATGGCCTGAATTTGTCGCCAGTCTGGAGGAAACACGCCATCTCGCCAGAAAAAATAATTTTGATCCGCTACATATTATTACCGAGAAATACAGCACATTACGGAAATATGCCCCGCGCATGTTGTCCGCTTTACAGTTAATCGCAACCCCGGCAGCGCAACCTCTGGCTGATGCGCTGGTTGTGATCAAGGATATGTACCGGAAGCAGTCGCGTAAAGTTCCTGCGACAGCGCCGCTTGAGTTTGTCCCTGAAAGCTGGCGCAAAGTGGTGATTACACCTGCGGGTATTGACCGGTAGTACTATGAATTTTGTTCGCTCAGCGAGCTTAAGGGTGCATTGCGCTCCGGGGACATCTGGGTTAAAGGCTCACGCCGCTACAAAAACTTTGATGATTACCTCATTCCCGAAAAGGACTTTGACAAACTCACACCGGCGCTGCCCCTGCCCGTATCTGCTGATTATCATGAGTACATTACCAGCCGTATGACCCTGCTTCAGTCCAGACTTGAAGAGGTCAATGCCATGGCTGCCCTTGGTGAGCTGCCCGATGTGGAAATATCTGACAGGGGAGTAAAAGTCTCTCCGCTGGATAACTGCGTCCCGGTACAGGTTTCACCGCTGGCAGAGTTGGTTTACAGCATGCTACCGCGCCCTAAAATCACGGAAATTCTCGATGAGGTAAACAGCTGGACGACGTTTACCCAACATTTTTCGCATATAAAAAATGACATTACCCGTCCCGATACCCGCCAGCTCCTCACCACCATCCTTGCGGATGGCATCAATCTTGGTCTGACCAAAATGGCGGAAGCCTGCCCCGGAAGCACCAAATCATCACTCGAAGATATCCAGGCATGGTACATCCGCGACGAAACCTATTCAGCCGCCCTCGCAGAGCTGGTAAACGCGCAGGGGAAAAGACCACTGGCGGCATTCTGGGGAGACGGGACAACGTCACAGCTACCCCAAGCAAAACGGACTTGCCAAAGCACTGAGAGAAATTGGCCGCATTGAGCGAACGCTGTTTATGCTCGACTGGTTCCGCGATCCTGCACTGCGTCGGCGGGTACAGGCGGGGCTGAATAAAGGTGAGGCACGTAACGCACTGGCGCGGGCGGTATTTATGCACCGGCTGGGAGAAATCAGGGACAGGAAGCCGGAAAATCAGAGCTATCGCGCCAGTGGACTGACGCTTCTGACGGCTGCGATCTCGCTGTGGAATACTGTGTATATGGAAAGGGCGATCGATGCCCTGAAGCGTAAGGGACTAAAGATCAGCGAACAACTGCTGTCGCATTTGTCGCCGTTAGGCTGGGAGCACATCAATCTGACAGGCGATTATATCTGGAAAAGCAACCGGATACCGGCTTCCGGTAAATTTCGTCGGCTGAGGCCCGCTAAAGTAGAAAGGTCAAAAAACAACCTTAACGTACAATAATTTTCGATATCCAAACTGACCCCAGATAAGCCCGGCGTCCGTTGACCTTCATGCAGGTCTCATCGAGATGCCATGAGCCAAAACCGGAAGGCTGGCGCCAGTACCAGCGCAGACGCTTTTCCATCTCAGGTGGATAACGCTGTACCCAGCGATAAATTGTGGTGTGGTCGACATTTACCCCTCGCTCAGCCAGCATTTCCTGCAGCTTACTGTAACTGATGCCATATTTGCAGTACCAGCAGACGGCCCACAGGATAATATGACGCTCAAAATGCCGACCTTTGAATGGGTTCATGTGCTGCTCCTTCAGCTAAACAGTGGCATCAGTTACCATCGCCAGATCTTTGCGACAGTGCCGGTTTTTAATTAACAGGAAAAGATTTAATAAAAACCATATATTTCAATAATAAGAAATAAAGAAAGCTGAAAAGCGCCAGATAACGCCAGTATTTTCTGGTTTTTATAAAAATAAAAGTTGAAAACAATACTGTGCCAATGTATTAGTTTATCTGAAACAAATTTTCATGAAATT
>NZ_BCTN01000027.1 GCF_001571305.1 Erwinia persicina NBRC 102418
GAAAGGCATGGAAGGCGCGATTGCTGCCAAAACCGTGACCTATGACTTTGAACGTCAGATGGACGGCGCTAAGTTGCTGAAAGCTTCAGAGTTTGGCGATGCGATGATCAAACATATGTAATCGCGTTAAGCGATAATAAAGCCAACACAGTTGTTAAAATTGTGTTGGCTTTCTGCTCTATCATTTTCTTCTGCAAAACCTCTGCAAAACTCTTCTGCAAAACTGTACGAATTACAATCAACTTTATACCGCGATAACTATCCACTCCTTCCCTCTGTCATCGTTATATTTATCTGTTTGAACCTGATTTTTGTGACCCAGCAACTGCTGTGTGTTAACCCCTTGCTCCCGGTAAATACGTTCAGCCAATGAGCGTTGTTCGTGAAATGTTGGTGCCGCCCCTGATTCCCATGTGATACCGCATTTTTTTCGTGCGTCACTGAAACCCGTGGTGATCGTATTGCTTTTTACAGCCTCACCGCGTTTGGCCTGCGCAGTTGTGTGGTGGTGATGGATAATATGCTTACTCAGTATCCTGTCACGGCATCGGGTTATAACTTGCTCTAACGTCATATCTAAAGCCTGGCAATAAAGCGCCATAGGAATAGCGACTTTTGCCCCTGTCTTTTCTTGCTGAACATGCAGGTATCCGTCCCAAACGTCTGAAAACTGCATTCTTGCTATGTCACCGAGCCGCTGTCCGGTTACCAGGGCAAGGAGCATTGAATTTTGTATATAGTTGGGCATGCTCGCGGCTGTGTCGTAAATTTGAGACCATTCATCAAAACTCAGCCTTTCACGCTGGACTTTATTTCGGGGCTGCTTCGTAGCCAGTGCCGGGTTGTATCCGGGAGGAACTTCCCCAGCATGCTGGGCTTCCTTATAAATATCGATGATGACCATGCGCACAACCTGTGCCATTCTGTTCTGGCCCCGCTCTTTATAACCATCCAGAAGCTCTGCAATATCGCGTACAGTGACCTCGCTTATTATTTTTAAGCCGCATGATGCGTTAAAGATACTGATCGGCGCTGATTTCTGTTTGAACGTGTTCAGCTTTATTTCACCTGCATTCAGGCGTTCTCTCTGTAACGTTTCATATATTTTCACCCACCCAGATACTGTAATTCCTTTCCCCGCCTTACGGCCGATCTCGTCTCTTGCCTTCAACAACTGATTCATCTGCTGCTCTGCTAACCTGGTATTGGCTTCAATAGCTATTGCCTTTGCAGCAACCTCGTCAGTTCCCAGCCCGTGAAACTTACCTGTCACCGGATGCTTGTAACGCCAGTACACTTTATTTGTTCTGGCGTCAGTGAAGCACGAAAGCCCTGGAGTATTGACGTTGTACTTACGTGGTCGTGCCATCTTCAAGTATCCTTTTCAGGCGCTCATCATCATTCTTTTTGATAACTGGTTGAACGGACATTCCGATAAATCGCGCCGTTCTGTCGACACGCCAGCACCTTCCCGCTTTAAAAGGCTGGGGATATATCATTCCATTTTTCACGTACTTTAAAAGTGAGGGCATGCTTGGGATTGGATCATCGAACTCCTCTTTCGCCCAATCATTTAACTTTATTGTTCTACTCATTAATGTCTCCGCAACCCGCTGCATCGGGTAGTTAAAGGCCGTGACATGTCACGGTGTTAATTTCAATTCATTCCAACCAAACCTAACCCAGCAGGCGACTTCTCCCTGTAGTATGCAACTCTGCACCGGTAGTTGATCACCACAGCGGCCACACCGTTTCTTACTGAGAGATTTAAACCGCGCCTTTGCCCTGGCATCGTCTTGGCGAATGAGAAGTGCGACATACTCAGTGAGTTCGTAAGGGTCACGACCAGGGCGACGGGCAACGCGGTTACGTTCCAGCATCGCCAGTTCCTGCGCATCCAGTACCAGTTCAACCTTCTGCTCACCGCTTGCAGTCTGCCGCGCCCGCTGCGCAGCTTTGCGCTCGGATGGTGTCTTTGCCAATTAACCTCCTCAACATAGCTGGCTACAGGATTAGCCGCTGGAATTCTCTACCACGGTCATCATTGTATTTGTCTGTCATTTTGGCCGACTTATGGCCCAGCAGGCGCTGAGTATTTATGGCCTGGTCGCGGTACAACCGTTCAGACAACGACCGTTGCTCATGAAACGACGGTGGAACCGTCCAGCGTTCGCGTGGAAATGCAATGTCGCGCGCGGTGCAGAATCCGTAACTCAGTGACCAGGGATTAATCCGCTTATTTCCCAGCAGGTAATCGTTGCCTGGGCACTGATCAAGTACATCACCCAGTGACATGCCGACCGCTTCGTTGTATAGATTGAGTGGCAGGGCAATTTTCATGCCTGTCTTTTGCTGCACCAGGAATAGATGATTGTCCTGCACATCGCTCCGGCGAAATGCTGATATATCTCCGCGACGCTGCGCTGAAACAAGCGCGAGCAGCATGGACAAATGCACGTATCGGCGGCAGTGTTCCTGTGCAGCTTTGTAAATAATCCGCCACTCTTCAAGAATAAGACGATCGCGCTGTACAGGAGTTGATGGTGTGCGCAGGTACATTGCCGGATTACTCTCTATCCAGTTGTTTAATATTGCTTCCCGGAAAATATCTTTAAGCAAAATACACACGCTTTTCGCAGCGCATGGCGTGCCGCGCTCGATGTATTGCTGCACGATACTCTGCAGATGATATGGCGTTATCGACCGGAGAGGTTGATCACCGAGGGTGAGGGATAACCTGCGTATCAATGCTATTTTGTTGCGCAGAGTTTTTGGCGCAAGCCTCCGGCCCTCCAGCCTCGACTGATAGACAGTCAGCCATGCAGATAACGGACGCCAGGAAGGGCGAGCCCAACCTACCAGAACTGAGGTCACACCAATTGCGAAATCCCTCACTTAGAATCTCCCTGCGTTGGCACTGTTTCGATTATTGATAAAGCGGATAAGAGTGCTCATTGGATGGTTTTTCCAATCATTTCAATATCCTTTCCGGCCACACGTTCGATCACTTCGGCAGAGAAATTACGCTGACCTCGAAGATTAAGAGCCAGAGAGATAGTTGTCTGAAGCAGATGAAGGTGGGCGTTCTGCTCAATCAGGTCAGCAAGCACATCAAACTGCACGTAACGCCCAGCAGGGCATTCACGCATGAAAGCCAGCTCATGATTCATCTGCATCTGATAATCCGGCTCATAGCGCGTTACGCTGCTCTTACATACGGCTGTGGCCAGAACGTTGCGAACGTCAAGACGAGTGGCCAGAGCACGAAGCAGCTGGCTGATATCAGGGAATGAGTGTTCAAGTTCACGTGCTTTGCTGTATGCCTCTTTAACGAGTTCCGGCGTTGTCAGAGTTCCAACTGTATGAGTCATCGAAATAACCTCTTCGCTGAATTCAGGTTGCACGAATCCCTAACCGTGATCGGTTATGTTTCGTTAGCCTGATGACTTTTATTAAATGGCTGGTGGATCACTGCATTGATCCACAGCCGTCTCCGCTGAGTGAGTGGTGACCGGTGCTGATCTCCGGCATAGGTGCGAAACGGCACTGCTTTACGTACTGGCCTCGCTGCATTTTGATAGCGCATCAGCCTGCACATTCACCACATCGGAAAGAGCATCGAACCATTTACATCTGGCGTCACAGTAAGAAAGTCGCTGTTCTTTGTGCGAGTCGCTATCGTCAAATGCTCTTTCCTGATGTGAAAAAGGACGGTCATACAAGGCGGGAACTTCTACCCTGGATGAGTAACCCTGCTGACCGTCAAGACTACACACAGCAATACTGACTACAGTGCCTAGGTAACTTCACCACTTCAGGCGGCGGTGGTATCTTGGTAGTTCTCACACAGCCAAGAAAGGTAAACTCATGTCAAACAAGCAAATTGGAGCGCTGTATCAAGCTCATAAACATCAAATCAGCAAACAAAGAAGCATTCCTGAAACAGGGATGGTAGATAGTGACGATCTGGACAAGGTCTCAAACAGAGCGGCCTTAATGGCCCTGCTCGACATTACCCTTGAAGAACACCGTGTAAAATATTCATCTACGCTAAACCCATTAAGAGGCAGGAAAGCTCTGACTCACTTAATTCTCACCAAATACAAATGGCCGATTGATACCATCAGTAAAATGAGTCTCTCTGATTCAATCCTTGCCATTCAAGACGAACTTTTTTCTCCAAATTCATCAGAATTATCTAAAGAGCACCTGAAAAATATTAATGCTCAATATTTTTGCCAGGTCTTTGAGGATATGCCAGAATCGGACTGGGACCCTGTCATTCACGAGTCATATCTATCGCTGCGCGATTAGTCAGGACCTCTATATGTGCATCTAACCCTGCGAGCGCTTGCTGCATGTTTTCCCGGTCTGCAAGCGCAGTTTTAAGAGAGCATGCCGCATCTACCTTGCCTTTCATCCAATGAAGAATCTCAGACTCCGAATACCCCTCAACAACTAGTCTGGGTTCGGGGGCGGACTTCGTATTCTCTGCCATCACAACCTCCCATCATTAAGTACTATACATTGCACCTGTTCCTTGTGGGTACATTATGTATCTTCAAGGTACATTGTCAAGCAAAAAAAATCCCGCCGAAGCGGGAATTTTCTCTAGTTGCAGTTATCTTCTTGGCTTACCTGAAAAAACCACAGTGCCGATTATGCTGCAATTGCCATTGATGCGAATGTATTGCTCGGGCCAGTCAGGATTGAGGGCTTTTAAATATTTCTGACTACCATCCTCTACAAGCCTCTTAAAGGTCGTCTCACCCGAGTCAGTCATAAGGGCTATCACATCATCGCCGTGAACAGGAGGGACCTCCGGATCAACGAAAATCATATCGCCGGGTTTGTACTCATGGATCATCGAATCACCTACGACCCTGAGTATGTATGTAAGTGGCCCACATGGTACGGGGCAGGGGAAATTTTCCAACAAACTTAAATCCGTCTCTGTGTAAGCCATCTCTGCCCAAGCACCGGCCTGAACCCATGATATGACTGGCACCCAACGAATTTCATGTTCAGGGGAATACACTTCCTTTCGGGTGTTGATAGAAGAACTATCGTGCTCTTGATCAAGCCAACCAGTAGGAAGCGAAAAACACTTTTCCATATGACGTGCCAGGTCATCACCGATATTTTTGGTAGGGTTTTTACCAATAATCCGGCTTATCTGGGTCGCCTCACGATCCATCAACGCAGCGAAAGAACTATTCCCGCCAGCGCCATCTCGCAGCTTCCGTGCATTGTCACGTCTGATTTCTTGAATTGTTTTCATACCCGAGATTAAAAAACATGTACCCAATCGGTACAAGTATCTTGCAGGTACATTTAATAAGTGCATAATGTATCTCGGAGGTACAAATATGAAAACTTACTGGGATACTTTATCCAAAAGCGAAAGGGCGACTCTCGCCAACAAAGTTAAAAGCACCACGGGCTATTTGCGCCTGGTCTTCAAAGGGCACAAGAAGGCCAGCTTCATCCTTGCTCAACGCATTGAGGAGGTAACCTGCGGGAGCGTCACCAAATCAGAGTTGCGGCCAGATATTTACGGAAAGTTTAGCGGTGATACTTCAGCCGCGTTACTACCAAATGGAGAGTGAAATGGTGGAATTACAGCAGATCGTGATTCAGGCATGTAAGGGCTACGAAGGTACGAACGCTCAGATAGCTGAACTAATGGGGTTGAAATACAGCGAGTTTAACAACCGTTTGCATATGAAGAACGGCACACGCTTCTTCGACATGGACCAGTTGGCGTACATGCAACACGTGGTGGGTTATCCGTTCCTGGCTGATTACTTCGCGTCACAGTTCGGAATGCTGGTGGTTGATAACCCGGTACCGGAAGAGATGGACAACGTTGAGCTTTTCACTATCCAGATGCGTGCAGAGATGGCCCGGGGTCATGTAGCGCAGTCGAAGCTGGAAGCAGAAGCAGACGGAATAATAGATAAACACGAACTGAAGAGCGTGGCAAAAAACGTTCTTAAATCAGTACGCTATACGATGCATGGGTTTATAGCCTGGGCAGCGTTGCATGGGATGCAGGTGGAAGCAGCGGATTTGATGATAAGTCGGAAGGTTGATGGCCAGGGGATTGCAGCCCCTGACCATCGGCGCTCAAGTCACTTTTAGCGGAGACATAAGCACATGAACACTTTACTAAAAAAAGCGGGTATACCGCAAATGCGTTGTAAGGCGATGACGGGAGGTAAGTCCCCGGCCTCGTTCTCGTATGAAGCAAGATTACCTGGCCAGATGGATTTCAACAACTACCAATACGTTCTGCCACGGGTAGACGTTGTGGCGTTCTGGCAGAAGTTGAACGATCTGGCACATACCGGAGGGGCTCGTGGATGAAGACAGCCAGAACCTCAAACGCAAATACCGTGATCACCGTGGCGTTATCGTCAGGGTTATTCGCTGGGACAAAGTTAACCAGCAGGTCATATACCTGCGCGAAGGCTATCAGCATGAGTGCATGCAGCCACTTGAGCGCTTCATTCAGAAATTCACGAGGGTGCTATGAGCGTTAAGTTATCCGCATACGTCTGGGATGGCTGCGCACTGTCCGGCATGAAGCTGACAGAGGTGGTCATCATGGCCCGTCTGGCTGACTGGTGCAACGACGAGGGAATTTGCTGGCCGAGCGTAGGGACTATTGCCCGTCAGATCGGCGCGGGTGAAAGCACTGTCCGTACGGCTATTGGCAAGCTTCAGAAAGAGGGCTGGTTAAGCCGCCGCCAGCGCCGTCAGGGGAACCGTAACGCATCCAATGTTTATCATCTGAACGTGGCAAAACTGCGTGAAGCGGCCAACAAAGTTCATGCGCCAGAATCTGACACCTCAAAATCTGACGCGTCGAAATCTGAGGCCTCAAATTCTGACCCATCGAATAACTGGCGTGAAACAGGTTTTCACCCGCCAGCATCTGGGGGCGATCCGTCAGTAAATTCAAAACAAGATCCATCAGATAAAAACACTTCTGTCCAACCGCCTTCAGCGGCAGGACGGGATGACAAATTTTCTGAAGAAATACACGTAACAGACCAGGCGATTCTGGTGCTGAAGCATCTGAATCAGGTGACCGGTGCAAAATACACAACGGCTAAAACCACTCTGGAGAATATCAGGGCGCGTCTGGTTGATGGTCACACCGTCGAAGAGCTGAAAACCGTTGTTGAGTTCATGGCTAATCGCTGGCTGGGCACTGAGTGGTCAAAGCACCTGACGCCACCAACGATTTTCCATCCGGCTAAATTCCCGGCGAACCTCCTTGGAGCGCAGGCATGGGAGAAATCAGGACGGGCAGCTGTGGCACAACGAGCGGATGCAGTGAACACGGTCGAACGTGACGATGCTTTCAAGCGGCTTGTGGCCAACCCTGGAAAACCCCGTAACCGCATCGAGGAACTTGCTAAACGCGCAGCTGGCAAGGCTGGTCTGGGGCGGATTAACGAATCGATCGCTCGTAATTCGTGGAAAAGCATCTGGACAGAAGCGGTGAAGAACGCGGCAGAAGAAAACCAGCAGGAGTCAGCATGAATATTCGGGAGATGGCTATCGAGTTTGTTCGCAATAACCCTGGCTGCACTTCAACGCAGATCGCTAACGGCGCAGGCATACCGAAACGCCTGATTCAGCCGCTGATGTCGGAACTGTACGTGGAAGAAATCGTTACACGCTATGCACTGAAAGCGCACCCGTTTTACTACCGCATGCCGCTGGAATCCGAGCGCGTCAGCCTGGGTGTGAAATACGACATGCATCGCGGTAGAGCCATTGAGCTTGAGGAAAGAGGCCTTTGGCGGCGTGCGGCACGCGAATGGTTGCTTGCTATGGATGCCACTAAAAACGATGAGGCCCGAGATAAAGCAGCAGCGCGACGTGAGCACTGCATAAGTCACGGTCAGGTTGGCATTTCATACGACACACCGGGCATCGGCGTTGTATCGGTACCTGAAATCGATCACTGGAGGGACTGGTGATGAAGAAATTGCGGGAACACTTCACCCGGCACGAAATTTTCTATCACAGCATTCAACTCGCAAGCGTAATGATTTTTCTTCTCTGTTTGGCCCTGGTATTGGAGATGGCAAGCAAATGACTTCACTTTCAGTAGTACACAAAAACCGCGATGAATCTGCAACTGATATCGTCCCACGCAAAACCTACTTCGCAGGGCTGAAAGAGTTCTATGTAGAGCCCGGCTATAACGTTCGCGACATCGATCAGGCGCATGTTGAAGAGTTCCGTGATGCTTTCATTCTTGGTGAAGAAGTCCCGGCACTGGTGGTTCAGGTCACAGAGCAGGGCTTAAAAATCATCGACGGCCACCATCGTTACTACGGTGCATTGCTGGCGACTGAAGCAGGCACTGAAGTGGCTCGTCTGGAATGCAAAGACGCCAAAGGCACAGAAGCTGATCGCATTGCACTGATGGTCACCAGTTCCCAAGGACGATCACTGCTGCCGTTGGAGCGTGCAGGTGCATATCAGCGCCTGATGAATCAGGGCTGGACCGAAGCCGAAATTGCGAAAAAAGTAAAACGTTCTGTGGCCGACATTGAGCATCACCTCCAGTTACTTGAAGTAGGCGATACGCTGATCGGTATGGTGCGTTCCGGGGAAGTGGCAGCAACAACGGCAGTATCATTGTCACGTGAACACGGTACTAAAGCTGGGGCAGTAGCAGAGGAGAAGATGGCTGAGGCTAAAGCCGCTGGCAAAAAGAAACTGACCAAAGCCGCTGCTATACCGCAGTTTAACGCAGCTAAGGCCCGCCGCCTGGTGGAACTGATGGCCGCATTCGAATTCAGTGATGATGGCTACATGGCACCGGATGAAATTTATCTGGAGGCAATGGGCATTCTGGCTGAGTACCGCGAGAAGCATGGTGTACCGGCACAGGCCAGCGCAGAGGGCGAAACGCTGGAAACAAAACTGCCACTTCTGAAAGAAGACATCATCAGCCATAGCGGTGTTGAGGCCTGGGCATGTGCTGCGGCCGCTTTCGGCGACAAAGCAGAGTTCACCTTCAGCGAATCGAAGTACGCGCACAGCTGGGCGTCGGACTCACTTGAGCAACCAGAGTTTGTTGTTGTCCCCGCTGACACTATCCGCAAGGCCGTTGAGCTGGTGGCCGCGTATTCCTCGACTGATGAACTGCGGACATTTGTTGATAAGCATTATGCAGATGAAGCGACACGGGAAGACATGTTCCAGCGCTTAAGTCAGGTATACGAAGAAAACCGCAACTTCGCCCCAACAGCGTCAGATTTCCTGAGATTGCTGAATTGCACGCTGAGTTCTACCTGGGCAAATGTCAGAGAGTTACGCGCAGCAGTAAAGTCGGCCATCAAAGAGCTATCACCAGAGGTGGCCGGATGAAGTACGGACTTATTTACGCTGATCCGCCGTGGCAGTACGGGAACACTATCAGTCGCGGCGCAGCTGGTAATCACTATGACACCATGACCATCACAGACCTGAAGAGGCTCCCCGTGTGGGAGCTGTCAGCCGATAATGCTGTTCTGGTGATGTGGTACACGGGGACGCATGACGAAGAGGCCAGGCAGCTTGCTGAGGCGTGGGGCTTTGACGTTCGCCAGATGTTCCTCTTCACCTGGGTTAAGTTCAATGGCAGGGCAGAGCAGCGCTTCAACGCGGCATTGGAAGAGCAGTCCATTCATGACTTCACCGACCTGCTGGACATGCTCAACGCTGAAACCCGCATGAACCCCGGGAATTACACCCGGGGCAACCAAGAATCAGCGCTGGTGGCTGTCCGGGGAACGGGACTGGAACGCGCCAGCAGATCGGTGAAGCAGGTGATCTATTCTTGCCAGGGTGAGCACAGCACTAAGCCGGCAGAGGCACGCTACCGACTGGAGCAGCTTTATGGTGATATACCGCGCATAGAGCTGTTCGCCCGCCGCCCGTCTGAGGGATGGGATATATGGGGCAACGAGTGTGACAGCAGCATTCACCTGGTACCGGGGAGGGTTGCATGATCCATTACCACGGCGGTCCTATCTATCCTGAGCAGTGCGCGGTAAGAGCCTGGTCAGCCCGGCACGCATTTATTTCTTATGCAAGACCCGAACAGATTGAACTGGCATCAGAACTAAGCCAGTCATTTTCACTGGATAACGGGGCATTCAGCACCTGGAAAAAAGCAGGGAAAAACTGTATCGACTGGTCCGGCTATTACGAATTCGTAGATAAGTGGAAGAATCATCCAGGAATGGATTTTGCCATTATCCCAGATGTTATTGATGGCGGCGAAGCTGAGAATGATTTCCTGTTGCATCAGTGGCCGCACGGCAAATTTTGTGGTGTCCCGGTATGGCACATGAACGAATCAGAGGATCGTTTTATTCGTCTCTGTAACGAATATCCACGGGTAGCAATTGGTTCCTGTGGTGAGTATGACGTTAAAAAGCCCCGAATGGCTGTAGCCCGTTTGAAAGACATTATGCGGCATGTTCTGGATGCGTACGGGCGGCCGATATGCAAACTTCACGGCTTACGTATGCTTAACCCTGATATTTTCACAAAAATTCCACTGGCATCAGCTGACAGCACGAACATCGCTCAGAACGTGGGTAAGGACAATAACTGGGCTAAAGGGAATTACCTCCCCGCGACTAAGGAAACCAGAGCTTATGTGATGGCTGAGCGCATCGAGTCCAATAACAGCACTGGCACGCTTCAATACGACCCTGTGAAAGATCGGGTGAGCATTCAACTGGCGATGGAGATTTAACTTGAAACTGACATTGCCTTTCCCACCAAGCGTAAATGGCTACTGGCGTTCTACATCTCGCGGCACGCTGATCAGTGAGCGAGGTCGCAAGTACCGGGTCAATGCTATAGCTGCCGTATATGAGCAACTGCGCCGCCGCCCGCAAGCGATCAAACACGATATTGATATCCACGTCATCTTGTACCCCCCAAACCGTGCCAGGCGCGATTTAGATAACTTCCAGAAGGCGCTATTCGATGCTGTGACGCATGCTGGCGTGTGGGCTGATGACAGTCAGATTAAACGGATGCTGGTGGAGTGGGGTGATGTCACATGTCACGGTAAAGTTGAGATATTTTTAAAGCACTACGATAAAATGCCGATTGTATAAAAAAGGGCTAAAAAGGGGGTTTGAGTGGGGACTGGCTTTAGAGTTTTACTAGTTAGTATTGGTATATGCATTTGCATTTTTTATTTTGATGCCGCTTATTTCTTAACATGGCCTTTTAAAGGCTGGCAACCTGACCGACTCGGTCAATTTGGAGATGCTTGGGGAGTACTCACATCTGTTTTTTCTGTTCTTGCTTTTTTTGGTGTGCTTTTTTCATTGAAGTCTCAAATGGAATCAGCCAAGCAAGCAGAAAAGTCAATGGAAAAACAGATCAGGAGCCTTGCCCTTCAAAACTTTGAAAGTAACTTGTTTCAGATGTTGAAAATGCATAGCAATATAATTAATGAAATAGATATAAGTCGATTCGATTCTTCTTCGGCCACTACGAGAAAAGTAGAGAGAGGTCGTGATGGTCTTCATGTTATCTATTTAAAGTTTAAGTCTAAGTATAGACTTTTATTGGCGAGCGATTATAAAAAAGAAGAGGATGTAAAAAAATTCATATCAAGGACATTTGAAGAAGTTTACAATGATCATCAGCAAGATTTAGGTCATTACTTTAGGTTTCTCTATAATATTTTCAGGTACTTGGATGAGGCTGATGTTGATGAAGATAAGAAGATTCTTTATTCTAAAATAATAAGAGCGCAAATTTCTAATTTTGAACTAATGCTTCTTTTTTACAGTTCTTTCTTCCCTCCTGGGGGTGGCTTTGTCAAGTATATTGTCAAGTATAGTTTGCTCGACAACATGCCATACAATGAGTTGGTTTACAAAAAACATGTGTGTTTGTTTAACTCGAAAGCCTTTGGGAATAGTGAGAGGTATGATGAGTTGATAAAAGAATGCGGTGTATATAATTAATATTTAATTGTTTTTATTGTTGATTTAAAATAAGGTAAATTGTATATTTGAATAGTCACTTGCTTACTCGAATTGCAGTCGGGTAAGCAATAATAAGCGGAGACAAGTATGAATCAGTTACTCGTAATTGATGGCGTTTCTGTACGCCAGGATAACTCAGGCCGCTATTGCCTGAACGATTTACACCGCGCATCTGGTGGAGAGGACAAGCATAAACCGGCTAACTTCTTCCGCCAGGACAACATCAAAGCGTTATGTGCGGAAATTGACCGTTGCTCAGATGTGAGCATCGGGTGTATTGAGTCCATTCGCGGTGGCCCTAATCAGGGGACATACGTCAGCAAAGAGCTGGTGTACGCATATGCGATGTGGATCAGCGCTATGTTCAACCTGAAAGTCATCAGAACCTTCGATGCTGCGATGACCGGACAAAGTAATATCCAGCGTTCTGACCAGGTACAGGCCGGGGTAATACTTCTTGAGTCAGCGGCGCGCACGCTAAACTTCTCAAATTCATCCAAGCTTGGCGCATATCAGAAGCTCCAGGAGTTCGCAGGTCTCCCAAACATGATGCCGTCATACGCGATTGATGCGCCCTCAGATAGCGTTGATGGATCCAGCCGACCGACACTCTCACTCACAGCTCTTATTCAGCAGAACCGCGTACAGCTCAGCGTCATTGAAGCATTCAGCCGCCTGGCAGCAGCTGGCATCGTAGAAAAGATATCCCGAGCAAGCAACTCACGCCGCGCGCGCAACGGCAGGAAAGAATTCTGGTCAGTAACGTCAAAAGGCCTGCTGTTCGGTAAGAACATCACCAGCCCTAACAGCCCACGCGAGACACAGCCTCACTTTTACATCACCAAATCCCAGGAACTGATTCGCATAATGGTTTCGGCCAGCAGTACAGCGGGGTGCTAATGAGAGCATTACTAAAGCCCTGCATCCAGCCCGACCTGGGCATTGTCCTGTTGCGCCCTGGCAGTGAGCTGATGTCGCTGTTCCGTTCGCGCCGGGTGCTCATCTGTACCGAGCCACATTACATGCACAGCCTGCCATCGGGGCAACTTGCAGAAGCAGAGCAACCACTACTTGATCACCCTGGCATGCTGACGTTCTTCACACATGAACGCGTTATCAGGGCTGCCGGTGGCATTAACGTACTGGAAGAACACCTGATGCGTGTTGCTGGTGGCTGTCAGTGGAGTGGGGACTGGCATTCATCAGATCATACAACTCTGCGTACGGGGAACGGTGCAGTACGGCTTTGCTATCACTGCGATAACAAACTAAGGGAAGTTGAACCCTCACCACCGATGCTGAATTTAGCGGCGCGTAATACCGCCCTGTGGGTAATCGACAGGGCGTGTTCTGCGTTCATGCTGCCGGAAGCACATCAGTTAACGTTACCTGAGCTGTGCTGGTGGGCCGCAACAAAGAGCGTCACCGATCTTATGCCCGAGAATGCAGCACGGCAGGTGCTGAAACTACCGGAAGAACAGCCTTTAGCCGGTACGCTCAAGGAGTCAAGAATCAAGCCAGAGCCATCAGCAGTTCGCATTCTGGAAGAGCAGGCAAAGCAGGTGCTGGAGATGGCAATCGACCCTGAAACGCCCGAGACATTCCTGCTGCGGCCAAAGCGACGCCGCTGGAGCAATGAAAAGTATACACAGTGGGTTAAGCAGCAGCCGTGCCTGTGCTGCGGGAAACAGGCAGACGACCCGCACCACCTGATCGGATACGGCCAGGGCGGTATGGGTACTAAAGCGCATGATCTATTCGTGTTGCCGCTATGCAGAGCGCATCACGATGAACTTCATGCGGATGCACGTGCGTTTGAGGCTAAGTACGGCACACAGCCGGAGCTGATCATTCGCACTCTCGACAGAGCCCTTTCACTCGGCGTCATTGCCACGGGCAAGAAAAATAGCGGAGACAAGAATGCGTGATATGAAATATATCCTGGAGTGCTGGGGAGGCTGGGCTGCGTCAGAAGGTGCTGGCGTTGACTATTCATCAATAGCCGCCGGGTTTAAAGGCTTGCTGCCAGCTGATTCAAATCAGCGGCCATCACTGACGGATCACGATGGCATCATCATCGACAGTTGCATAGCGAAGCTGAAGAAATTTAAGCCTGAAGAGTATGAGCTGGTGGTTGCCCACTATCGCTACAACATCTCACTTAGGACCATCGCACGCCGCCGTAATTGTTCAGACGGCACGGTCAGAAAAGAGATGCAGACAGCAGAAGGCTTTGTCGGTGGAGTGCTCTGCATGTTGGATATTGCTCTAGAAATGGAAGGCTATTAAACAGACCCGTTACTATTACTCTGCGGGGCTATGCTGTATTTGCCTGAGGCGTAGTCCTGTCGTAATGTTGCTAATTGCATTTTAGTAGCAGAGTATATTTTACGGGCTTTAGTTTTCGTATCGTCATCAGCGTAATCATCATCTATAACTGATTTTTGCTCTTTAAGATCACGGTTTAGGCCTGCTCGTAGACTTACCAGCGCATGAGGTTCCATCCATCTACAGTAGCAATATAATCCGATAAAAGAGAGTATTGAGCTGGCTATAGGAACACAAAGCGCTGCAACTTCTTGCATGTCACCATCAAGAAATCTTGTTAAACCCATCATAAGTGAGCCTAAACCGGCGGTGCTCACCACTCCATTTCTAATACTGGTCGATGAACTCTCTGAAACACCAGCATTACTCATTTGAACTCACCGCCAGCGTTTTCAAGCTGCTTAATGATTGGTGATTTTAGAGACAGATTTATAGTTTTTTCACTAACAAGCCGTCCTTCATGAAAGTGACGGATAATAAAAATCTGCTCTTTTTTGAATCTTCCAGCGATGTAAAAACCCAAAGCATAAAAAAACTTCCACGCGAAAGGTAGAAGGATAAAAACTCCTACCCACATCGCGAAAGTATAAATTGTACCCAATGCTTCGGATTCGCTCACTCAGAGAATTTTCCTATCTGCTGTAACACGATGCCTAACTACTCGTGAGATTACGTACTCTGTGCGCTGAGAGCGCGCAGTCGTTTTAGTTATGATTGACAGAGACACCTCAAACATATCCCCTTTGGTGAAACTCTTCTCGCTATCTCTTACGCGAGCCATAAATCCTTCATCCTCCATTTTCACAGAGCATTCCTTGCCATCGTATACCATTTTCCAACCGCGATTAGAATCAAAATTTATCTGATTGAGAATAACGTTAGTGATTTTGGTTTCAACTTTTTCATCCGATAAAGATGCTCTTGGAAGTGGGGTAAACTCTTGTACTTCATCACCTTCTACGCTAAACACTGGTTCGTTCATTCCTTCAATTTCTATCTGGAAAGAAGGAGCCCGCTCGTCATTTAATGGTTGTGTGATGACTTCATTCATTGCTTTACGTATCACTGGATCAGACACGAGTCGTGCCACAGTGGTGTCCACTACAACCTGTTCATCTTCAAGCACAATCGTCGACTGGCCTGATCCTGCGACAGTATTGATATTCAATATGCGCTTATCTTTAAGTCTACGCGCAATACCTAATGCTGTACCTCCGACGACAGTTGCTGATGCGGCACTAATGCCTAGATATTTCATTACTTCCAGCGCACCTGAACTTTTAATCAACAAAGCGAACTCTATCACTAAAGAACCCGCTTTAGCGGGGGCGGTCACTTCGAGTTCAAGTGTGCTCTCTCTGTTAATAATGTCGTCCGCACGATTTACCATTTTGGCAAACTCAACGATTGACATGCCTAAGTCATAAGCATTCATCTTATGATTATCAATGTCAGAACCTTCAGCTGCACCATAGTGAACCGAAAACTTTGTATACTCTTGCTGGTCAGTCAATTTAACATTCCTTTGGAAAAGTTATTGATTTTAATCGATTAATTTAATTTTCTGAAAAGTGCGGTGCTGACGCTCTGGTTGAAGATATTTTTTTATTAATTCTTCTGAAGAATACAAAAATGTTTATGCGTACGCAATGAACTTGTTAACGTGATAAGAGTGGTCACTTCGACATAACGCTTACATCATAAGATTCCATCCTCGGCACCCGCCGGGGCTTTTTTTATCCATTTATTCCTCACACACAGCACCACGGCGCAGCCGGAGGTGAGCATGAGTATCGATATGAGCAAAGTAGCCAGTGGCGTCGTTTATGGCGCATCAGCGGGGACGGTTGCCAACAGCATCCTTACTCGTTACAGCCCTGACGAATGGAGCGCCATTGGCATCATAGGCGGTCTGGTTATCGCTGCTCTGGGTTTAGTGGTGACAGCCTTTTTCAAATGGCGAGATCACAAAGCTTTAAAGCGGGCGCTCGAAACGAAAGGGTATGCAGCAGCACTTAACTTCAATAAGGAGTAATCATGGCTATCTCAACTGCACTGCGTAACAAGCTCATTGCTGCCGCAGGCGGTGGAGCGATGATGATTGCAACAGTATTCCTTGGAGGCAGAGACGGTGTAGAGGGAAGGGTATACACCCCGTATAAGGACATTGTTGGCGTCTGGACTGTCTGCGACGGCCACACGGGGTTAGATATTGTGAAGGGTAAAACCTACACATACCGGGAATGTGACCAACTGCTTTGGAAGGACCTTCAGCCAGTAAAGAAAGTGGTTGATGGAAAAGTTAAAGTCCCACTCAGCGAGTTTAAGCGGGCAGCGCTTTACAGCTTCACGTTTAACGTTGGGACCGATGCTTTCTCAAAGTCCACTTTGCTTAAAAAGCTTAATTCAGGTGACCACGTTGGTGCGTGTGATGAAATGCGTCGCTGGGTTTATGCCGGTGGTATGAAGTGGAAAGGGTTGCTAAACCGCCGGGATATGGAGCGTTCACTTTGCCTTGCGGAGAATGCTGATGACCTGGCTATTAAGTAACTGGCGTTTTGTACTCGTTGCTGGGCTGATTTTGTTGTGCGTTGGCATGGCTAAGTTAGCCAGTGGCTATTACGAACGCGCAGTAAATGCAGAGCATAGCCTCGCATCATCTGAAGCAATCACCAGGAATGCTACAGCCGCCATTAACCTGATGTACGACATCACTAAGGCGGCGAACGCCGAACGCCAGTCACTACAGGAGAAGGGTGAAACACATGTGGTCTACATTCGCGAAGCGGTTAAGGGCGACGAATGCGCTGTTCGTGATATTCCTGCTGCCGCTGCTGATGATCTCCGGTTGTACGCGGACAGTGTACGTGCAGGTACCTCAGCCAAAGCTAAGCCCTGACCTGACGGCACCAACACCAATACCGGCTATACCAGCCCAGATGCGCTGGCAGGACAGTTTAGAGCTGAACGTTAGTCTGATTACGGCGATCGGACAGTGCAACATCGACAAGGCCGCTATCCGCGCGTTCGAAGAGGATCGCAATTAGCTAGATAATATTAAAATTAACCTACCGCTGCGGAAAATCATTTATCGTAATAAAACTTGATGAAGTTACGCTTCAGTCTTTGCGTCAAAGTGCCTCTGTTGATTGTCTCTAAGGCAAGATCGATTGCGGGTACACCTAAAATCTTGTATTTAGCGTTAACTGGGCGCGTTTTCCATTCTTGTTTTTTTTCTTCAAGATATAAAGCAGAGAATGGATAATATCTTGTCAAGTATCTGAGTTCATAGATTGCGGCTATCTGAATCTCAATATAAGGAGAGACATTTTTCCCATCCTTATCTAAGGATTCATCGACCTGAATTTTTCTGATTACGTTATGTAGTCGCTCAAACTCTGCCTTTTCCCTTTCCCTTGAGCGGTTTAGGATAAAAATTATCACTGTCCAAGTGAAGGTAATAGCTCCACCGAAGATTGAAAATAAAGCGACGTATGGTAAGGATGCGTGCAACAGAACATTCATGGGTATCTGTATTCCTTAGAAGATAGCGAACTTTATAATGATTGTGAGTTATCGGCACCATTTGATATTTCATTAATATAACCGGAGTAAAAATGCCAGCCTGCCCCCACCTACCGAGCCTGCCGTTACCGCAGTTGTCGCATGACCACGACCAATGCCAACGGCTACTGTGACGAGCACAAAGGCGAAGTATGGGCAGCATACAAATCCAGTAGGTTGAAGGTGATGATACTTTAGGTGCTGATCTACCATGTCAGTTCTGCTGACAGTGCAAAGAAGAACCGTTAGCTGTAAGCATCACAAGGCCCATTTGCGAGTGGGCCTGATGATAAATCACTCAACAAAAGGTAAAGACGATGGGAGATGATTATCGTAAAGACCTACAGCTATGGTTCGGACTTAGTTACGCATCTTTCTGTGTGATGCCTCGCGTGTTCATGGAAGCAATGCCGGAAGAGTGGCAGGAGAAAATGTCCGAGTTGCTGTTTGAATATGATGACCGTATCGACACTTCAGCCTGCGGAGTTCACAGTTGCTTCGTTACCGTTAAAGACAAGCACAACCGCTTTATGAAGATGCCTGAAGAGCTGGTCAACTACCGCCATCCCCGCAAAGAGTTCATTTTGAGCTTTCTTAAACCGGTAGACAATTCCTCCGACAAAGGATAACGCTTAGCAACGCTGTGAAGCTGTAATCATAAATTTTTCTTCAATAGGATTAATCTTGGGGGTATTCTGTGTCCTCACTTAAGAAAAAAGGAGGATGTATGAATAGTTGGTTTTATTGTGTTGAGGTTTACAAAAATGGTGATTTTACTTACAAACAATCGGGTATATATCCAGAATTTCCCAATTCGGCATTAGTAGAATTAACAGGAAGTAATAGCCCAAGAGAAGCTTATCAATCCATAATTCACTCACACCAGATGCTTGACCCAGAAATCGTGGTCGTCGTAACAGCGTTTAACCAAGTTTAAATCAGCGCGGCGATGAATGTATTCTTAACAGCCTTTGCCTTGGTGGACAGAATTCACGTTTTATAACCTCCTTCGGGAGGTTTTTTTATTGAGGTAAATATGGAAGTGGTGATCAACGGCGTAGCTTACGCCCCGGTTACAAAGCAAAGCTCAAGCATCGGGATAGCTATCACCACACATAACAGGCAGGCGGTGCTGGATAAAGCGCTGGAACATCAGCTGCGTTATCTTCCGGCCGGTGCGCTAGTGGTTGTGATTGATGACGGTTCGTCAAAGCCCGTTATGGTGCCTGATTATGTCCGGCTGATTCGCTGTGACATGTCACGCGGCATTGTCGCATCGAAGAACGACAGCCTTGAGGCTCTCATTGATGCCGGATGCGAACATCTGTTTTTGTGGGACGATGACGCATGGCCTATAGCTGGTGGATGGGAACGGCCTTACATCGACTCACCCGAGCCGCACCTCTCTTACCAGTTCCTTGACCTGGTTGGTCCACGAAAACTTAACGATCTCACCGTGCTGTACCAGGACGATAAGCACATCGCTTACACCGGGCAGCGCGGCGTGATGCTTTACTACCACCGCTCAGCAATTGAGAAGGTCGGTGGCTTCGACCCGATTTACGGTCGTGGCATGTATGAACACTCTGACCTTGCGCTGCGCATCCATAACGCCGGGTTAACAAGCTGGGCCTTTGCTGATGTAGCTGGCTCAGAAAAGCTGATTTATTCCCTGGACGAGCATGAAGCGGTGGACCGCTCTGTACCGAAGCCAGACCGCGAAGCACTGGTTAAGCGCAACGTGGCGATTCACAACGAGCGCCGCGAAAGTGGTTATGCCGGATATGCGGGCTATCGCAGCCAGCGTAACGTGGTTATCACTACGCTACTGACAAGCCAGCCTGACCCACAGCGTGGCACTAAGCTAACAGCTTCACCTGACCTGCTGAGTAAGTGGGCTGCATCAATTAAAGGTGCTGATGCTGAAGTGCTGGCTGACGAGCTGCCGACCGCACCGAACGAGGCGACCATTCACCGGGTGCCTGATGTGGCGATGAATGTCTACTTCCGGCGCTGGCTGCATATTTACCAGTACCTGCGTGACCATCCTGAATACCGGTTCGTCTGGTGTACCGATGGCACGGACGTTGAGATGCTGCGCGAACCATGGGCAGAGATGGAGACTGGCCGAATCTATGTCGGCTCGGAGCCAAAGACCTATGCTGACGCATGGGCTGCTACCAATCACCCGGAGCGGCCCTACGCTGAGTTCATTGCAGCACATCGCAATGACCTGATGCTTAACGCTGGCCTGCTCGGTGGTACGCGTGAGGATGTAATGGCATACGCGCATGCGATCATCCGTATCTGGTACCGCACCGAGTCAAACCGGTTCTGGGGCAAAGAGAAAGGTAAGCCATGCGTGGGCGATATGATCGCGTTCGGCATCGTGGGTTATCAGCAGCGCGACAAGCTGGTTACCGGCCCACGTATCAATACAGTGTTCAAGACCAACGGCACAGGCAAGGAGTTCGCATGGTGGCAGCACAAATAAAGATTGTGGTTGTCGGTCACCACTCACGCCGCGATATGGCCAAGCGCCTGGCTGAACAACTGGACGCTCACCTTTTGATTGATGAAGAGGGCAATGGAGCTAACTGGAATCACCGCCGCGCAATCGAGTGGGCAGGCCAGCAGGATTGCAGGGTGGTTGTCATCGAAGATGATGCGCAGCCTGTTGCTGGCTTCCAGTCACTGGCTCAGGAATGGGTGGATAAATTTCCTGATAACATTTGCTCGTTCTATCTCGGCACCGGGAGACCACCACAATACCAGATGCAGATAGCCGCCAGCCTGATTGAAGCTGATAAGAAGCAGGGCGATTACATCACGATGGACAGGCTAATACACGGCGTATGCTATAGCCCACCACAAAGCGGCATCAGCACAATCCTGAAGAACTGGAACCGGACAAAGGCCGCTGACTATGCCGTTGGCGATGCTCTTGGCCGCAAGGTCATCTATCCGTGCTACTCACTGGTGGATCATGCAGATGGTCTGCCGGTTGAGCGGCACCCCGACAACACCCCGCGCATTGAACGCCGCAGGGCATGGAGGATCAACCATGGGTAAGAAGTTTCAGATAGCAAAGGTTTATAAATCGGGGTGTTTCAAAGGTTACGGCATTGCCGTAGATGGCGATTTAATAGAGTGTCAGTTGTCAACGGTGATCGACACTGACCCTACGACCATTCCAACATTAACGGCGACATTCCGCATCACAGAGGAAGAAGCCGAGAACCCAATAAGAATTGAGGTATGACGCTATACCAACCTTAATCGACCAATCATGTCGATTGTCTCATCAGGTAATGTAATGGCCAGACTAAAAACAATGAAGCCCCGGCTTTCAGTGATGAACGCAAGCAGGCTAAAGCCGTTGACCGTAGCGGATACCCGTATAACAGGCTGGAAGCTTCAGGAGCGGCGCAAGAGGTTATGGAAGACTAACCCCTTCTGTGCTGATTGCGGACGCCTGACAGAGTACCCACATGGGTTCGAGCTGGATCACAAGGTCGCACTCTTCAAGGGTGGTGAAGACACTGACGACAACTGCCAAATACTTTGTTGTGGAGCGGAAGGGTGTCACCGCAAGAAGACCAAAGCCGACATGACAGGAAAATGAGAGTGGTTATCATTAACAATGAAAAATAGTTTCACCTGCAATCATTTCGATGTGAATGATATCAATTATCATTTGAGAGTGGGGGGGTAGTCCAAAAGTTTCAGGACGATCCCCTACGAAACCGCCCCCCCTCTCACGCACAGAAAATATCTCCCTTTGGAGGGTATAAACATGTTAACAGCCCAGAAGCGAAAATTCGCTCTGGCGCTGATTTCCGGTATGTCAAAAAAAGATGCGGCAATAAAGGCTGGATATTCTGAGAAATCCGCACGTTCCAAGGGTTCGCAGCTTGCTAAAGACCCGGAAGTCATCGCTTTTATTGCCCGTAAATCGAAAGAAAAAATCGAAGTCGATGACCTGCCAACTCATGGAAAAAAAGTTAATACCCCAGCGGTAAACACTAAGGCCGAAACTGAATCAGAACCGATTCCGAAAATCGTCATCGACGCTGATAAATATGATGATCCGCTGGAGTTTCTGAAGTCGGTTATGAATGACGACGGAGAAGACATCAATACTCGCAAAGATGCCGCCAAGGCCATGCTTCCATATCTTCACGCTAAAAAAGGTGAGGGCGGCAAAAAAGATGCCAAGCAGGCTGCAGCACAGGCAGTCGCCAGCAAGTTTATGGGCATGGCTCCGCCTCAGCTCATTGTGAATAACGGGAGATAGAAATGCCGGAATGGTCCACTGCTTGTATTGACTGGGCTGACAGGCTGGTAAACCGGCAGTCAATCATCCCGCCGCCTATTTTCACAGATTCCGGTCAGCATGCGCTCTCCATATTCAAAGAGCTCAAGGTTACTGACCTGCCGGGCAAGCCCACTTTCGGGGAATGCTCAGAACAATGGGTATTTGATTTCGTCCTGGCAATATTTGGTGGTTATGACCAGCGCACTGGAAAACAGCTTATCCGTGAATACGGCCTGCTGATTAGCAAGAAGAACACCAAGTCGACAATTGCGGCCGGGATTATGCTGACGGCTCTGATTATCTGCTGGCGCGCTGACGAGGAGCATTTGATTCTGGCACCAACCAAAGAAGTTGCCGACAACTGCTTCAAGCCAGCGGCTAGCATGGTGCGTGAAGATGAAGAACTTTCAGCGCTGTTTCATGTCCAGGACCACATTCGCACGATCACGCACCGCGTCAACCGCAACAGCCTGAAGGTGGTAGCCGCAGACAGCGATACAGTATCGGGTAAAAAAGCGGGTCGCATCTTGGTTGAAGAGTTGTGGCTTTTCGGTAAAAACGCCAAAGCTGATGCAATGTTCATTGAGGCACTGGGTGGACAGGTATCACGAGATGAGGGATGGGTTATTTACCTCACCACGCAGAGCGATGAGCCCCCTGCTGGCGTATTCAAAAAGAAACTGGATTACTGGCGCAACGTCCGGGACGGAGTGATAAAAGACGGGAAAACGCTCGGCATCCTTTACGAGTTCCCGCCGGATATGGTTGAAAATGACGGATTCCGCAATCCTGATAATTTTTACATTACCAATCCAAATATGGGCCGCTCCGTCAGTAAAGAATGGCTGGATGATGAGTACCTGAAGCGCTCACAGGAAGATGAGGGCAGTCTGCGTAAGTTTCTTGCCAAGCATCTGAACGTTGAGATCGGCATGAACCTTCGCAACGACCGCTGGGCTGGGGCCGAGTTCTGGGAGGTGCAGGCGGACCCGGCAGTAACTTTCAAACAGATTCTTGCGCGGTGCGAGGTAATTACCGTTGGCATTGATGGTGGCGGTCTTGACGATCTGCTTGGGCTGTCCATCACCGGGCGGGATAGCAAAACCCGCGACTGGCTCACCTGGTCCCATGCCTGGTGCCACGTTAAGGCTCTGGAACGTCGCAAAAGCGAAGAAAGCAAGCTGAGGGATTTTGAGAAGCAGGGCGATCTGACAATCGTTAAAAAGGTTGGCGATGACGCCGATGAAGTGGCGATGTACGTATCGCAGATTTATGAGGCCGGACTGCTGGATAAAGTAGGCATGGACCCGGCAGGCATCGGAGTGCTGCTGGACACGCTGATCGATGCTGGCATACCTCAGGATTCAGTTGTTGGCGTCAGCCAGGGATGGAGACTCGGCGGTGCCTGTAAGACGACCGAGCGCAAACTTGCCGAAGGCGCACTCAGGCATGCACCTCAGCCTCTGATGAACTGGTGCGTGGGTAATGCAAAAGTCGTCATCAGTGGCAATGCTCCACTGGTAACAAAGGGGGCCAGCGGGATCGGTAAGATTGACCCGTTAATGGCACTTTTTAACGCCATCTATCTGATGGCACTGAACCCGTCAGCAACCAAAAAAGATTACAGCGTGTTTTTCATTTAGAAATTCCGCTCTCAACGACCCGCTCAGGCGGGTTTTTTCGTTTCTGGAGAAAGGGAAATGAAGAATCAGCACGCCGTCAGCCTTCTTAAGGTTAAGGCGGTCAACGAGGATACGCGGGAAATCACGGGTATTGCGACAACGCCTTCACCGGATCGCTATGGCGACATAGTGATGCCCGAGGGGGCAAAGTTTCAATTACCCATCCCGCTGCTCTGGCAGCACGACCATCAGTCTCCTGTCGGGCAGGTCACCAGCGCGAAGGTGACGGCAGAAGGAATCGAAATTAAAGCCACCCTGGCAAAGGCGGACTCACCGAGCCAGCTTGCCGCCAGGCTTGAAGAGGCATGGCAGAGCATCCGTCTTGGCCTTGTTAAGGGATTGTCGATTGGCTTTCGGCCAATTGAATACGCCTATATCGATGAGGGCGGCATCCGATATACCAGCTGGGAGTGGTACGAACTCTCCGTTGTAACGGTGCCGGCCAATGCCGAAGGCACCATACAGACCGTTAAATCTATCGACGAGAGACTGCGTGCCGCGTCAGGCAAATCGCAAATCGCGTCGAAAACCGAAAAATCTGCTGGCGCTACAGCACAAAAAAACTCTCAGACTAAAGGATTCAAAATGAACATTTCCGAGCAGATTAAAACTTTCGAAACCAAGCGCGCTACCCTCGATGCAGAGCGTCAGTCGGTTATGTCGAAGTCTTTCGATGAAGGCCGCACGCTTGATGCGGAAGAAGAAGAAAAATATGACGAGGTGAGCGCTGAAATTAAATCCGTTGATGCTCACCTGGCACGCCTGCGTGACATGGAATCGACTAAAGCCTCGACGGCTCAACCGGTTCAGAAAGCAGCGGGTGGTACGGTGGTAAACACCACCGACAATCGCGCTCCTGCGGTGATCCACGTTGAAAAACCGCTGGAAAAGGGGATTGCGTTTGCACGCTTCACTAAATCTCTGGCCGCAGCTAATGGTAGCCGTTCAGAGGCGCTGGAAATTGCGAAGCGCCAGTATCCGCGTGACGCAAAGCTGCATCACGTACTTAAGTCGGCAGTAGGGGCGGGTACGACCACCGACCCGAAGTGGGCTGGTAGCCTGGTTGAATATCAGGAATATGCAGAAGATTTTATTGAGTTTCTGCGCCCAAAAACAATTATCGGCCAGTTTGGCCAGGGCAGCATTCCTCAACTGCGCAAAGTACCATTTAATATTCGTATCCATGCTCAAACATCTGGCGGCTCTGCAAATTGGGTGGGTCAGGGTAAAGCCAAGCCACTTACCCGTTTTGACTTCGAATCGGTAACATTCGGTTTCTCCAAGGTAGCGACAATTGCGGTTATCACTGATGAGCTTATCCGTTTCTCAAATCCAGCGGCAGATGCCATGGTTCGTGACCAACTGGCAGAAGCTGTAATTGCTCGTCTGGACCAGGATTTTGTTAACCCATCCAAAGCCGCGGTTCAGGATGTATCACCAGCATCAATTACCAACGGCGCAACTCAGATTCCTAGCTCAGGCGATCCGGATACTGATAGCACCAATGCGTTCCAGGTATTCATCAACGCTGATCTTCAGCCTACTGGTGGGGTCTGGCTAATGTCCAGCACGACTGCTCTGGCATTGTCAAAACGTAAAAATCCATTGGGACAGAAGGAATATCCGGACATGAATATGTTCGGTGGTACTTTTGAAGGCCTTCCGGCTATCGTATCTCAATACGTAGGTAATCTTCTGGTGCTGGTGAACGCTCCGGATATTTACCTTGCTGATGATGGTGGTGTTGCGGTTGATATGTCTCGCGAGGCCTCCCTTGAAATGGAGAGCGAGCCGACCGGAGATAGCGTCACACCAAACCCAACAGAAATGGTGTCCATGTTCCAGACAAATAGCGTGGCAATCCGCGCCGAACGCTGGATTAACTGGAAGCGACGCCGTACCGCAGCAGTCGCCGTTATCACTGGCGTTAACTACGGCGCAAGCGCTGGTAGCTAAAAGGAGATGCGGGGAGAAATCCCCGCTCTTGGCTTATGAAACAGGTTCGTTATTTAAAAAACACTCACGATGCACATGCAGGTGAGAAACGCTTTCTGCGTGACGATCACGCGGAGGTTCTCCGCTTAACCGGCTATGTCGAATTTATTGATACGGTCGAGAAGAAGGCAAAGAGCCAGAAAAAGAATTAAGCCCGGGAGAAGCTGCCAATGTTCGGTTTCCGCAAAAAGCCAAAGCAGGAAAAGGCGCTTCAGGCTGCAAATAATGGCAGCTGGCGCAGAATTTTTGAGTCATTTACGGGGGCGTGGCAGAGAAACATTGAGGTGGACACCACAACAGTGCTGGCATATCACGCAGTTTTCTCCTGTATTTCACTCATCTCAGCAGACATTGCCAAAATGCCTCTGCAGCTGAAAAAGAAGCTGGGTAGCGGGATATGGGCCGATCACGCTGACCCCATGATTTCACCGCTACTGAGGAAGCCAAATAGCTTCCAGACACGCATGCAGTTTGTAGAGTGCTGGATGAACTCAAAGCTTTCTGATGGAAATACGTATGTCCTGAAACTGCGTGATGTTAGTGGAGAGGTCAGGCAGTTGCGCGTTCTTGACCCCAACAAGGTCACCCCCTACGTCACCGACGATGGGGAGATTTTCTATCAGGTGCGTCCTGATAACGTTCACGGGATTGAGCAGCAAGTGATGGTACCCGCGCGTGAAATTATCCATGACCGCTTCAACTGCTTTTTCCATCCACTCTGTGGGCTATCGCCTATTTATGCGTGTGGTTTAACAGCCATGCAGGGGGATGCCATCCTCACCAACTCCGCCAACCATTTTAAAAATGGTGGAAAGCCAGGTGGGGTTATCAAGGTCCCCGGAGCAGTTGATGGTGAGAAGGCGCGGGAAATTAAGCAGAACTGGGACGAGGGTTATTCCGGTGCTAATGCGGGGAAAACAGCCCTGCTTGCAGATGGTGCCGACTTTGTCACTATAGCCATGACTGCCGTTGATGCACAGATGGTTGAGCAGCTCAAGCTGACCGCTGAAATCATCTGCGCCACATTCCATGTGCCGATTTACAAGGTAAACACGGCCTCCACGCCGTCCTTTAACAATATTGAGGCTCTCGACCAGGGTTACTACTCACAGTGTCTCCAGACCCACATTGAGGGCATTGAGCTTCTGCTGGATGAGGCCTTAGACCTTGACGCCCAGACCGGTGTGGAGTTCGACCTGAATACACTGATCCGCATGGACACTGAAGGGCGTTATAAAACCTACAGCGAAGGCATCGGTGCTGGTTTCCTCACCCCAAATCAGGCACGCAAAAGCGAAAATATGCCGCCAGTTGAAGGGGGCGATACGCCGTACCTGCAGCAGCAAAACTATGCGCTGTCCGCCCTGGCTAAAAGGGATGCCAGCGACGACCCGTTCGGAAGTAAGTCTAAATCTGAACCGGCCACTAATCCGCTACCACCCATTGACGATGAAAGCAGCAAGGCTCTATCCGAGCAGGAGCATTTCATGGTCAAAGCAATGCTGAAAGGGATGCTAAACCATGAATGAACGTGACATATCACTGCTGAAGGCTGTCAGTGAGGTAGTAAAAGAGCAGCTTGCAGCTCTGAAAAAAAGTCATGAAGCAGCCATGGCGGGGCAGGCAGCTGAAATTAAATCGCTGAAAGGCATTATTGAGAAGTTACAGCATTCAGCGCCGGACGAAGAGGCCATAGCCAAGTCCGTACTGGCACTGATTGAGGTTCCTGCTGCGCCGGAGCTGCCGGACATTGAGCAGATGGTCAAGGATGCCGTTACTGAAATTCCGGTGCCTGAAGCGCCAGTTCTGCCGGATATCGATGCAATGATTCAGAAGTCTTTCGCAGCAATTCAGCTGCCAGAACCCGCCCCGCTGCCGGACATTGAGCAGATGGTGAAGGATGCCGTTGCTGAAATTCCGGTGCCTGAAGCGCCAGTGTTACCTGATATCGATGCAATGATTCAGAAGTCTGTCGCAGCAATTCAGTTGCCAGAACCCGCCCCGCTGCCGGACATTGAGCAGATGGTGAAGGATGCTGTTTTACAGCTCCCCCAGCCTAAAGATGGCACGGATGGAGAAGACGGTAAAGATGCGCTCCAGCTTGAAATCGCTCCTGAGATTAACGCTGAAAAATCTTATCCGCGCGGTACCTATGCCATCCATCTTGGCGGCCTGTGGCGTTCGTATCAGAAAACAACTGGCATGAACGGATGGGAGTGCCTTGTTGATGGTATTAGTGAAATCGATATCTCTCAGTCGGAAGAGCGGAGTTTCACTGTCAGCGCCATTAAATCCAGCGGCGAAAAGACAGAGAAAACCTTCAGCGTTCCGGTGATGATTTATCGCGACATTTTCAGCGAAGGTGAGAAATATCTGCCGGGTGACAGTGTTACCTGGGGCGGTTCTGTCTGGTATTGCCATGAAGAGACGGTGGATAAGCCCGGCGAATCAGGCTCAAAAGGCTGGAAGCTGGCCGTTAAACGCGGCCGTGATGCGAGGGTAAAACCGTGATTGAACTCATCAGCCTCGAAAGGGCTAAAGATCACCTTCGTATTGATGACGATTATGGGGACCAGGACCTTTCCTTAAAAATACAGGGTGCCAGTGCCGTGCTTCTCAGTTACATCCAGGGCAGCAGGGATAAAGTCGTCGAGGCATCCGGTGCCCTCATAGATGGTGAACCTCTCGTTCGCATGCAAAGCGCGACTCTGGTTTTGCTCGGCTATCTCGACAGAAACAGGGGGGGAGAAGAAGAGGAGAAATTAAAGAAAGGTGATTTGCCTTTAGCGGTGACGATGCTTATTTATGATCTTCGACGACCAACTATTGTATAGGGTTTTCAGCAAATGGCATGTGAAGGCTGTAAGCGCCGCCGTGAGTGGCTGAAAAACTGGATGAGGATTGCCCATGAACGAGCAACAGGTAAACGCTCTGCTGGAAGCGATGCAGAAGCAGACACAGGCGCAAAACGAGCAGACAGTGGCGCTAAACCGTCTGGCTGAGTCGAATGAATCCCTTGCAGCAGTTCTTTACCAGACGTTTGCTGAAGAAATTGAAGTCAATTCACCGGATTTTCCGATGCCAACGTATTTGAGCGGTAAGGTCAGGGGGTAGCCTATGCAGGCAGGAAAATTACGCCACCGGATCACGCTGCAGCACAAAGTTAGCGTCCAGGATCAGTTAACAGGCGCAGTCAATACTGAGTGGCGAGACCTGAAGAAGGTATGGGCTGATGTAGCCCCTTTATCTGCACGTGAATTTATCGCGGCACAGGCAACACAGGCTGAAATCACTACCCGAATCACTATCCGGTACCTCTTCGGGCTGACGAACGCCAACCGAATCGTATTCCGTGACCGGATTTATAACATCGAAGGTGTTTTGCCTGATTCTGTGAGCGGTCGGGAATACCTGACTTTACCGTGTTCAGAGGGTGTTAATGATGGCTGATGGTGTGAGCTTCAAGCTGACTGGCATCGATACTCTTCTGGGACGGCTCGACACCCTAAGTGACGACCTGAGAAACAAAGGCGGTCGTGCTGCGCTTCGTAAAGCGGGCAACGTCATTGTTGCCAGAGCGAAAGCGAATGCTGCCAGAATCGACGATCCCGGTACGGGCCGAAGTATTGCTGACAACATCGCGCAGCGTTGGGATGGCAGGCGGTTTAAGCGCACAGGTGACCTCGCATTCCGGGTCGGCGTGATGTACGGCGCGAAACTTAAAAACCATCCCTCACTCAGCAAGAATTCACCAACGCCACACTGGCGTCTGATCGAGTTTGGCACCGAGAACATGAGAGCCCAACCGATCATGAGGCCAGCCGGGGAGTCAAGCGTCAATGAGGTTGTGGCCACGTTCGTCAGTGAGTATGACAGAGCCCTTGACCGGGCTATTGCAAGAGCCAAAAAGAAAGCGGGGGGCGGATGATTGCACCAATTTTTACTACCTGTGCAGCGAGTGCTGATGTCCGAGCTCTGCTGGGCGACACCACGTTAAGGCTGTACCCGTTCGGGAAGAATCCTGAAACTCCCACATATCCCTACGCAGTATGGCAAAACATCACCGGCGAACCAGAGAATTATCTGGGCACGCGCCCGGATGCTGACAGTTACACGCTGCAGGTGGATATCTATGCCAGCACCGACAGTGAAGTGATCGCCGTGGCGCGCGCGTTGCGTGATGCGATAGAACCCCGCGCTTACATCACCCGATGGGGTGATCAGGAGCAGGACAGTGAAACCAAACGGTACCGCTATTCATTCGATGTCGACTGGATAGTGTTGCGATAACAAAAACCTTAACAACAGACCCGCTTCGGCGGGTTTTTTATTACCTGGAGAAAACTATGTCAGTCGTGACACAAGGTACTCAACTCTATGTTCTCGCAAATGGCGTGGTCAGAGAGGTCGAATGCATCACCGCGTTCTCACCTGGCGGTAACCCCGCCGATCAGATTGAAGACACATGTCTGAGTGAGCGAAGCACGCGCACTTACAAAAAAGGGCTTCGAACCCCGGCACAGGCATCTGCAACGCTCAACGCTGATCCGGCTAATGCCAGCCACCTGATGCTCAGTAACCTCGCTGAATCCTCCGATCAGGATGATTTGACCTTTGCTATTGGCTGGGCAGATGGGGAGGACGAGCCAACTGTTGGTGCTGCTGGCGCACCTGGCGCAGTTGATGGCCTGATCCTGCCGGATACGCGTACCTGGTATGTCTTCAAAGGCTACGTTGCTGACTTCCCGTTTGACTTCCAGGCCAACACGGTTGTGCAGACGACCGCCACCATTCAGCGCTCAGGTGCTGGCGTGTGGATCCCGAAGGCTGGCGCAGGCAGCTAAACAAAAGCCATGGGCGTGACATGTCACGCTCTTATTTTCCCCAAAGGATGAAAAATGAAATTAACTCTCGAATCACTGAAGAAAGCTGGCGCATTCACCGGGCGTCCGGTGGAAAAAGAAATCACATGGAAGCAGGGCGAAGAAGAATTCAGCGCTACTGTGTTCATCCGTCCACTTGGTTATCACACCGCAACGTCTGATGTACTGGCCCATGTTGGCAAGGTAGACGGTGTGGCCGGACGCATTGCCGCCAGCGTCTGTGACGAATCCGGCCGTCCGGTATTCACACCGCAGGACATCACCGGTGAAGCTGACGCCGATCGCGGTGCGCTTGATGGACAGTTGACCATTGCTCTTCTGGTTGCAATCCAGGAGGTAAATGATTTGGGAAAGACTACCAACTCAGCACCGAAGATGAGTTCTGGTGTGAACTCGTCCTCAACGGCATTGGTGGAAGAACCATTGCTGATGCCAGAGAAAACCTGAGTTTCAGGGAGTATCAAATCTGGGCTAAGTACCGCGCCGCTTACGGAAACCTGAACCCGATGATGCGAACTGAGTGGGGCGCTGCGCTGGTAGCCAGCATGCTGGCCAACGTAAACCGTGGACAGAATGACCCACCGTATAAAATCACTGACTTCGCCCCTCACATGCAGAAAGAAGCTATAAGCTTGAAAGAAGCTATGAGCAACTGGACCTAGCATGTTATCGCATGTACCACATGCTGGGATTACTATGCGATAAGGACAAGATAATTATCGTTAATCTTCAATAAAACTCTTTCTCCGGTTTTTCTTCTTTCCATTTGATTAGTTTCCCTTTAGGATTATTCCTAAAATTATCAGTAGGGGTTATGGAAATGAAAAAAACTATATTAGCTTGTGTTATTACAACTGTATTGTTGGCAGGTTGTGGCCCTAAGTCATTGAGTCCAGAAGAGAAAAAAGAAGTAGATAACCTTTCTTTGGAACTTAAAAAAACCGACGAAGAAATATCGTACTCTAAAGAGCAGGAAAGCACCTATTCAGGTGGCCTTATTAGGTCCTTAGTAATTGCTAAAATTCAAGTTTTGGAAACTAATAGGGCGCTCATTCAACAGAGAATAAATGCTATTGAGTCTGGTGCAAAAATAGACATCTCAATCAAAGGAACAAAACCTAATCATGAATTTGCTGATTCGATCAGTAAAGAAATCACATCATTAAAAAAAGAAATTTCAGATTCTAAAAGCGAAGCGTCTCAGTATAGCGGTGGCTTAATTTTGGCACTAAAAATTTCAGCGATCGCTACAAAAGAGCAAACGCTCGCTATGCTTGAGCAAAAATATTTATCAGCAAAATACGGACTGGCAGAGGTGAATAATATCTCTTTGCAAACTCCGAATTCCTCACAAACATCAACGGCAGCTAAGAAGGAAGAACCCAGCCTTCCCCCGGGGGATGGACCATTTGGTTTAGAAGAGGGGCTTAGCAAGATAAATATTGAACAAATGATAGGGCAGCCTTTAGTACTGGTAGAAGGAACAAAAAATCTTTACCTGGCACAATCTATGCCTAAAGAGAGTGATTCATTTGAGAAATATGCTTTGCTAATTTCCCCTAAAGTAGGCTTGTGCCAGATTAGAGCCCTCGGTCGTGATATAGCTACCGACAGTTTTGGCATCGCATTGCAAGGTAAGTTCAACGATCTTAAAGAGTTGCTTAATTCTATATACGGGCCTGGAAAGACTTCTGATTTCTTATTGACTGGTTCTATATGGAAAGAACCTCAAGACTGGATGATGTCTTTAAATAAGAAAGAGAGAGCGCTTACCTCCGAATGGTCACAGAGAAGCGACGCTATGATTAAGAGTAAATTAATCGAGATAGGCATGGAGGCAAGAGCCCCCAGTAGCCAGAACGGTTATATCTTCCTGCAATACACTTTTAATAACAACTCGGCATGTGAATCTGAGTTAGAGAATGAGAAGAAAAGTGCATTGTAATTAAAATTGTAATAATAACCCGCTTAGGCGGGTTTTTTTTTGCATGGAGAAAATATGGCTTCCAAGTCCCTAGGTACCCTCACCCTTGATCTTGTAGCAAAAGTTGGTGGGTTTGTTTCGGGCATGGACAGGGCAGAAAGAGCATCAGCCAAATGGAGTAAGCAGGTTCAGGAAGACGCGCAAAAGACCTCGGTTGCACTTGCTGGTATTGGCGCAGCTGCTGCGGCTACAGCTGCTGCTGCCGGTGTTGCCGGATTTAATCTTCTGAAGTCTACTTCACAGCAGATAGCATCAACTGACCAGTGGGCAAAATCCCTGAAAATGTCTACCCAAGAATTGCTGGCCTGGCAGTTCGCCGCTGAACGTGCAGGTGTGGCTGGCGACAACATGGCCGACATTTTCAAAGACCTGAGCGATAAGATCGGTGACGCGGTTCTGAATAAATCCGGCGAAGCAGTAGATGCTTTGAATGCTCTTGGTTTGTCTGCTGAAAAATTATCAAAGGTTTCACCAGATAAGCAGATGCTGGCTATCGGGGATGCGCTTGGAAAAATCAGCTCAAACGCTGCAAAAGTTACCATCCTTGAAAGCCTCGGTAATGACCTGTCTAAACTGCTGCCGCTGTTCGACAACAACAACGAAAAACTGCAAAAGTTTATCAGTATCGCAAAAGATTATGGTGTTGCGCCTGATCCGGCAACTATCGATGACCTTGTTAAGGTAAATGATATCTTCCTGGATATGGAGGCGCAGGTTAAAGGCCTCAAGATGGAGATTGCCGGGGGACTGGCCAAGGCTGATCTTTCTCCGCTCCAGTCATCACTTGATGAAGTAAGGGAGGTGCTGACAGACCCCGCAGTATTGCAGGGGATTGTGACCCTTGTGGGGGGAGTAGCTGAGTTAGCCGCCTGGCTTATTAAAGCGGCAGCGGCAGCTGGTGAACTGGCTACAAAATCAAACAGCAGGATGGCTGCTCTCGGCGGTAATATTGATACATCCAATCCTGAACAGGTACAGGAAAGGATTAATTGGCTTGAGAAAAATCAGAGCGGCCGCTCAACAGGAATGTATGGTTCCAGTCAGTCAATGATCGGATGGTTAACTGGCAAGGATGACAGTATAAAAGCTGTCAATTCCGAGCTGGACACACTTTATCAACAGCGTGAAAAACTGAGCAAGCAAAAGCCGATAAAAATAGCTGACACGGTTAATAGTGGTTCAGTTGATAGCCTGATGAACTTCGCGCTTCCTGCTGGTGGTACCAATGGTAAAAGCACAGTCAAACCTGATGCTAACGCTAAAAAACTTGAATCCGCATTTAAAGCTTCAGAAACCAGTTACCTCCGCCAGATAGCTCTCATAGATACGACGGGGAAAAAAGTTAATGAAGTGACTGAGCTTCAAAAACTTCAGTTCGATCTGGCTGATGGGAAGCTAAGTGGAATTAATTCCTCACAACAGAAAAGACTTGAGCAACTGGCGCAGGAGGTGGACAGCCTGAATGAAGTTAAAAAAGCCAACCTTGAAAACGCCAAAGTGGCAGAGCTGGTTGCTAACCTCAACGCCCAAAACCAGAATGCTCGTGAGGATTTGGGTATTGATACCAGCAGTGCTGGTATGGGAGATAGGGCACGTGACCGGTCCCGTGAAATGCTTTCAATCCAGAGGGGATTCATTGAGCAACAGCGACAGCTCCAGCAGGAATATGCCAAAACTGGTGATAAATCCCTTTATGACAAACAGACAGATGCACTAAATAGCGCGATGAAAGAGCGCATAAGCATTCAGGAAGACTATTACAAAAGCGTCGATGCGATGCAGTCGGACTGGATGAGCGGTATGAGTGATGGTCTGGCGAACTGGCTTGATGATTCATCCAATTATTCAGCATCAGCAGCGAGCGCTGTGAGTAATGGCCTTGGTAGCGCTCTGGATAATGTCGCGGATATGCTGATAGGAAATAAAGCCAGCTGGAAGGACTGGATGACTTCAGTGCTATCGATGATTGTGAAAATCGGTCTTCAGATGGCAGCTGTAAATCTTATCAGTGGCATAGTCAGTTCAGTAGGCGGCGCTGCAGGGGGCGCTGCGGCAGGCGGGGCGGCAGCAGGTGCAGGGTCTACCGGGGCAATGGGAATGAGCACCGGTTATCAGGCGTATGTGGGAGGTTTCGACGGTGGAGGATTCACCGGGCAGGGTGGCAAATTTGAACCTGCTGGCGTTGTCCACAAGGGCGAATTCGTTTTCACCAAAGAAGCCACCGAGCGGATTGGCGTTGAAAACCTTTATGACATGATGCGCGGATATGCAACAGGGGGCCTCGTCGGTTCAATGGGCTCCGGTGGTAATACTACTCCAGCAATAAACCGCAACCCGGCTAATGGGCCAAGCATTTCAGTCAGTGTGCCGATCACCATCGAGGGAGGTGGTGCTGGTGAAACAAGCACGGCAAATACCACTGATGCCGCCAAGCAGTTGGAAGGCATGATGAAAAAAACCATCAATGACTGGGCACGCATGCAAATGTCGCCCGGTGGACTGCTGTATGGCAGGAGACAAGGGTGAAAATTAACGGTCGGGTGGGCTATGGCAATTGACGAATTTGGATGGTGCGTAAGAACGGGTGCCACCGAAGAACTGACGGTTTCTACTATGGAGGCTCAGTTCGGAGACGGCTACAAGCAAGTCGCCGGAACCGGTATCAACGATGCCCGAGAGTCGTGGCCAGTAACCTGCAGCGGCAGTAAGGCAGAGATGGCCACAGTCAGAGCATTTCTGAAGTCACACGTCACAGTGTCGTGCTGGTGGGTTAATCCATGGGGTGAGCGAAAGCTTTACCGGGTTAAACCGGACTCTATCCGGCCTAACTTCATCAACGGAAATTTTGTTGAAATCGCGTTTACCTTTGAACAGGCATTTGCGCCGTGATAAGTCAGGAAAATTAACAGGGCTGCATGCGCCCTTTTTTAATGGGTGAAATATGCCTTTTTTACAGGATATACAGCAACTGGAGCCGGGGAGCCTTGTGCAGCTGATTGAGGTCGATGGCACCGATTTTGGCATGGATACTGTCCTCAGGTTTCATGCTTACAACCTCCCTACGGACGGGTGGAAATCTTTCGCCGGGGAAAACCTTCCGTCGATAATCTGGCAGGGAAACGAATACGATCCCCACCCCTACCAACTTTCCGGGATGGAGATGAGCAGCGCAGGCGCACAGCCAACGCCAAAGCTTTCAGTCAGCAATGTGGGGAATTTCGTCTCAGCACTTTGCCTGCAGTTTGACGACCTGGTGAAAGCCAGAGTGAAAATCCACACCACGATGGCTAAATATCTCGATGCGGCTAACTGGATTCAGGGAAACCCTAACGCGAACCCCCAGGATGAACGCGTCCAGCTTTTCCTGGTCAATGCCAAAACTGCAGAGACGCGTTCCGTTGTTGAGTTCGAACTGTGCTCACCCTTTGACATTCAGAGCCTGCAGCTTCCATCCCGGCAGATTACGCCAGTATGCACGTGGTGCATACGCGGCTGGTACCGCACCGGAACGGGGTGCGACTACGCCGGGACCCGGTATTTCACCAAAGACGGATCGCCAACTAGTGACCCGTCAAAAGACGAGTGCGGTGGGCGCATGGCTGATTGCAAGGCGCGGTTCGGTGAAGATAAGCCACTATCGTTCGGGGGCTTCCCTGCCGCTAATTTACAGGGGAAATAGCGATGCGAGAAAAATTACTGGCCGCCATACGTGAACACGTTGCCTCGGAATACCCGAAAGAGGCTTGCGGTCTAATTATCCAGTCAGGCCGGAACCAGACATACATAGCTTGCAGGAACATCGCAGACGACCCGACCCAGGACTTCACACTGTCACCGGATGATAAGCGTGCTGCGGAGGCGAAGGGCGATATTCTGATGGTTATTCATTCACACCCGGATGTGCCGCAGCTTATCCCGACAGAGTTTGACCGGGTGCAGTGCGATTATTCAGGCATTGAATGGGGGATCATGTCATGGCCAGACGGTGACTTCTGCACTATCAGCCCTCGCGGAGAGCGTGAATTAATTGGCCGGCAGTGGGTTCTTGGATATGCCGACTGCTGGACACTCATAATGGATTATTACCGTCAGGAACACGGCATCGTGCTAAATAACTGGTCGGTTGATTACGAGTGGTGGCATGACGGCAAAGAAAGCCGCTACGACGACAACTGGCAGGCTGAAGGCTTCGTGCAGGTAGAACCTGAAGATATGCGGGAGGGGGATATGATTATGATGCGCGTGCAGTCACCTGTAACGAATCATGCGGCGATTTATGTCGGTGATAACCTCATGCTACACCACAACTCAGAAAGCCTTTCCACGCGTGTGCCGTATGGTGATTACTGGCGCAACCGAACCGTGCGCATTGTGCGCCGCAGGGAGCTGATGAATGCTTAAAACGATGCGGTTAAAAGGCGTCATGGCGAAGAATTTCGGAGCTGTGCACCGCTACCACGTTGCAGACCTGCGCGAACTGATCCGCGCCATGTGCTCACAGGTGCCGGGTTTCAAAAAATATGTGTCTAACGCCCATCTCAACGGGGTGCGCTTCGCCTTCTTCAGCGGTAAAGAGAATATCGGCCTCCAGGAGTTCGATATGTCTTCTGCTTCCACTGAGTTTTGTATGGAGCCGATTATTGAAGGGTCGAAGCGTGGCGGCGTGCTTCAGATAGTGATCGGTGCAGTAGCTCTGGTAGCAGCTTACTTCACTGCTGGAGCATCATTTACTGTGCTGGGCGTGACAGCTTCGACAGTGACAACGGCGCTTACCGGCCTCGGCATCAGCATGGCGCTGGGCGGTGTTATTCAGATGCTTACCCCGCAGCCCAATTACAACATTGGGGCATCGTCCAGCACAGATAACAAACCTAACTATGCATTCGGGTCCCCTGTAAACACGGTTGCGATGGGATATCCGGTGCCTGTCCTGTATGGCCAGAGGGAAATCGGTGGCGCGATTATCAGCGCAGGCAGCTTTACCAGCGACCAGCAGTAATAACAATCAGGCAGACAAGCCACCTACGGGTGGCTTTTTTTATGGGTGAAATATGCGACTTCTTGACGGCGAAATGATTTATCAGGGAAGCAAGGGCGGCGGTGGAAGTCCACGTACTCCAACCGAACAAGCCGATGACCTGCTTTCCGTAGCAAAGCTAAAACTTTTGCTGGCCATCTCAGAGGGCGAAATTCAGGGCGATCTGACTGCACAACAAATTTTCCTCAACGATACCCAACTTGCTAACGATGATGGAACCTATAACTTCACTGGCGTGGTGTGGGATTACCGCAAGGGCACTCAGGATCAGGCCTATATTCAGGGTATGCCAGAGGTCGATAACGAGCTGGCTGTAGGCGTGACGGTAACGCAGCCCGTTCCCTGGACTCGCCAGTACACTAATCTGTCCCTTGATGCCGTGCGCATCAAACTGAGCCTGCCTGTCCAGTACCAGTACAAAGACAATGGCGACATGGTGGGCGCAGTCACGCAGTATGCTATCGACCTGTCGACGGATGGCGGTTCATGGGTGCAGGTGGTTGATGGGCGATTTAACGGGAAAACCACGTCAGAGTATCAGCGGGACCATCGAATTGACTTACCGAAAGCGACGGCTGGATGGGCAATCCGGGTACGTCGTATTACTGCAGACTCCACTTCGTCCCGCCTGGTAAATGCCTTTAAAGTATTTTCATTCGCTGAAGTTATCGACAGCAAACTACGTTACCCAAATACCGCGCTGCTTTATGTGGAAGTTGATGCGTCACAGTTTAATGGTCAGGCACCCAAGATCACCTGCAAGCCAAAAGGCAAGCTGGTACGCGTGCCGACGAATTACGAACCGACTAGCAGGACATACAGTGGCACCTGGCAGGGTGATTTTAAATACGCTTACACCAATAATCCGGCATGGGTTTTTTACGATCTGGTGCTGGACAAAATATGCGGCATGGGCACGCGCGTAGATGCTTCCATGATTGACAGGTGGGAGCTGTACTCGATCGCAAAGTACTGCGATCAAATGGTGCCAAACGGGGCTGGCGGCACGGAGCCGCGCTTTACCTGTAACGTCTTCATCCAGAGCCAGCAAGATGCTTATACCGTCCTGAAGGACATCGCGGCTATTTTTCGCGGCATCACGTTCTGGGGTAACAGTCAGATTTTCGTGAACGCCGATGTGCCACAAGTTGATTCCAACGGCAACGTGGACGTGGACTTTGTGTACCACGCGGCTAACGTGGTCGATGGATTATTCACGTATGCCGGGGGCAGCTATAAAAACCGATATTCGTCATGCCAGACAAGCTACTCAGACCCGGCCAACCACTACTCCGACACCGTTGAAAGCGTTTACGATTCCGAGCTTGTAGCCCGGTATGGCGTCAGGGAATTAACATTAACGGCAATAGGCTGCATATCACAGAGCGAAGCACACAGGCGCGGACGCTGGGCTCTGCTGTCAAATGCCAAAGATGGGACAGTATCATTTGGTGTCGGGCTGGATGGCTATATACCCGTACCTGCTGAGATTATCGGCGTGGCCGATCCGTTCCGCAGTGGTAAGCAAAACGGCGGTCGCATCAGCGCAGTAAATGGCCGGAGCGTGACGCTCGACCGAGTAATTGATTATGCAGCCGGTGATCGGCTGGTAGTTAACCTTCCAGACGGGACAGCGCAGACACGCACCATTGCTAACGTCAGCAGTGATAAAAAAACGGTGACAGTGGCAACCAGTTTTCGTATGACCCCGGCAGCAGGCGCTGTATGGGCCATCGATAGCGATAATCTCGCTATCCAGTATTTTCGCATTACATCAATTTCATCTAATGATGACGGAACGTTTACTGTCGCGGGTGTACAGCATGATCCGAATAAGTACCGCTATATTGACGATGGCGTGCGCATTGAACCGGCACCGATCACCGTTACGCCAATCAGCGTTCTGAAAGCGCCGTCCAACATCAAGATCAGTGAAGTCAGCTTTGTTGAGCAGGGCCTTTCTGTCTCCTCGATGCAGGTCACATGGGATCGTGTTGAGGGTGCTATCAGCTACGTGGCACAGTGGCGAAAAGACAAAGGCGACTGGGTCAACGTCAGCCAGACCAGCGCTCAGGGCTTCAGCATCAACGGAATTTACACGGGCGTTTATGATGTTCGCGTCCGTGCTGTCAATGCTGTTGAGGTTTCTTCTCCATGGGGGTTTTCCGACTCAACGCCGCTAACAGGAAAAGTCGGTAAACCGGGCACGCCTGTAAGCCTGTTCGCCACTAATAACGTTGTGTGGAATATCGATGTTACATGGGCATTCCCCGCTGGCTCCGGCGACACCGCATACACAGAACTTCAGGTGGCAACTACTGCAGATGGACAGAACCCTCAGCTACTGAGCTTTATTCCTTACCCTGGCGTCAGCTATCAGCACGGGCCTATGCCTGCAGGAGTTCGCCGCTGGTACCGGGCGCGGCTGGTGGACAAAATCGGCAACGTGGGAGGCTGGACGGCATTTGTGGGCGGCGCAACAAACGTTAACGCGAATGACTTGATCGGTGACGTTGTTGAGGATTTCCTCACGTCACCAGATGGACAGGCGCTACTGGACCCGCTACAGACCGATCCTGAAGCCATTCTTAAAGATATCCTGGCAGTGTACGACACTGTTAATCAGCAGTGGGCTCAGTTTGGAGAAAACCGCGCTGGCATAATTCAGGCCACCAAAGTTGCTACCGATGCGCAGTCTTCTGTTGCCGATTTAGCAACGGTGGTAACTGCAAATTACAATGATCAGCAGGCAGCAATTGAGCAGAAGATGACAGCTTATGCTGACGTCGATAACCCTTCCGCAATTTATTCACTGAAAGTTGGCATTAAGTATAACGGTACGAATTACGATGCTGGCCTTTCTGTTGCTGCAACTGTTAACGGAACGAGCGTTGATACGCGTGTTGCCGTAAATGCCAATCAGTTCGTTGTCATGAGTGGGGCTGCAGGGAATTATTATTCCCCGTTCATCATTAAAGACGGTCAGGTACTGATTAACCAGGCGTTCATTGGCACGGCATGGATTGGGCGCGGCAATATCACTGATGTTCTGCAATCAGATAACTACGTTGCTGGTCAGTCTGGACTTTCAATCAACTTTAAACTGGGAACTTTCGAGAACTACGGTTATAACCCAGGTGAAGGAAAAATGAAGCAGACGAACCAGACAATTAGTGTAGCTGATGCTCGCGGTGTCCTGCGCGTCCAGATTGGGCGCATTACGGGAGTGTTTTAATGGCAAACTGGGGCATTGCAACATGGGACGGTAATGGAACTGATAACAATACAGGGCTAGTGCGCATACTGGTGCTGGGTACTGCAACCCTTACAGACGGGCAGACCACAGGCTCCTGGTCTTACAGCGTTCCTTCCGGAATGAGAATAGATTATCTTTTCCAAAACACCTCGGCTGCAGGAACTACAAACCGTCGCCGTTTTACTGTAAATGGCAGCACCATATCAATTTCAGCTGCAGGTGCAGATTACTCGGCAGGAACCGAGCCCCGTTCTGCTGGGCGTGTGATTTTTTACTTGAGGAAAATATAATGGCTGACTACGGTGCTTATCTCACAGACCAGCAAGGTAACCCCTATTATATACTCGATACTATGCCGTTGTGCCTTATAAGTAAGCAGTCTTTCACTCGAACAGCATCAAATGGTGTTATCGATATCCACGATAACGATTCAGTATTCAGGATGGTTTTTTGTCGTAGTAACATCGCCAGAGTCAGCTTCTATTATGCGCTGAATACCACTACTGGGAAGTACGCAATATTTAGCTCAGGCCCTGGCACGTACACGATTGATGTATATGTTTTCGGGTATCAGTATCAAACACCGCCGACATTTGGTATCGCTATATGGGACGCAGCTGGGCGTTGCGTAATGACAAATGAAACTAAAGTTATGCGGGGAGTGGAGGTAGTAGGAAACCAGACTGTCGAGAGCAATTCCGGGTACAATGTCAACACTACTCTGGCTGGCGACTGGGCAGTTGCGCCAGATGTTATGGGGTACTTTACGGGGGTAATAAACCAGGGGGGGCAGGTATATCCGGTCAGGGCCGTGGCTTACACATCCGCGTGCAAATCAGGGAGCAACACAGTAATAAAGTCAGAGTTTGTAGGTGACTCAGGTAGTGGGGCAAGCAATGTGCAATTTGTAAATCATCGCAACACGATAAAAGCAATAAACGTAAGTATGTATTAATTCGATCGAAACGATCGAAAACTCCCATCATGATAAATAATAAAATTGATTAGTCTGTATGAAACTTATTTAGAGGTTTCATAATGTTTAAATCAACGCTCCTTCTTTGTCTATTTTTGTTGTCCGGTTGCAGCGGCATCCTTGAAAAGCAAGAGCCTGTTTGTGAAGGTGTTGCATTACTTTCTGGTAAAGAAACCACCGTACAAATCTATGCTGTACGTAAGCAGCAAAGCCAGACCCAATATAAAGCCGGTTATCCATTTAACTGGCAGTGGATAAGTAAGAATAATTTTACCCGAACGACATGCGATAAATAATTCGCACATACATCACTGAACCCGGCCACTGCGCCGGGTTTTTTATTGCCGGAGAAAACCATGCCAGCAGGCACTATTGCACTAACGAATAATTCAGCCACTGTGGGTGGCACCGGATCCGCGTTCACTACAGAGCTGAAAGCGGGTGACTTCATCGGTGTTACTGTCGGCGGTGCGCCATACACAATGATTGTTGCGTCGATCGCTTCAAACACGCAGCTCACAATTGCGCAGGCGTACAATGGGCCAACCGCCAGCGGCTTGGCATGGTATGCAGTCCCAGCATCTTTGATGCACGCAATCACCCAGCAGACGCTGAATGACATGGCATCAAATCTGCGCGGCATGACGCTGCAGATGGATAACTGGCAGAAGATTTATAGTGACGCGGCCTCAGTTACTGTGCAGCGCCCTGACCGCAGCACGTTCACCGGCCCGAGCTGGGGCTATATGTCTTCGCAGTACTCGAACAAAGCTGATAAAACAGAGCTGGATGCTTTTGCAAAAAAAGGAGAAAATAGTGATATCACGAAACTGAATGGCTTAACGATACCTTTAGAATCTTCAGGCCTTTATCGTGATAATGAAGTGGGAGTGCATCAGCGCTCAGGAACATTTTCATACAGCGGTGCACCGAATGCTCAGGCGGCGATCGGTTTGGCTCAAAATGGCTGTGGCTTCCAGTCGATTTATACTAATGCCAGACGCGCTCAGTTGTACATGAACACATCAGGTGCAGTTTGGGCAAGATTTTCAACTACTACTGCAGCAGTTGACACCTCAACGCCATGGTCGACAATGTGGTCAACCGTTAACACGACTATTGATACTAATAATTGTATCAAGCGAGCATCACCCATCGCCCGCCTTACCAATGATGTAAGCCAGATGCAGCCAGATTTTGCGGTAGATAATCAGCATATCATCGCTGGCCTTGCATCGGTAAATGCTGAAGCAGAAGGTGTGAGCGCAGAAAAATTAGCGACGGGGGTTTATCGTATTACCGGCTCTCTCGGTCTCGCCGTGGAAGGATGGACGATAGAGGGGCCTCAAGACAATAACGGGAACCGGCTTTGCTTTATTGAAAATGAAATGGATGGTGACGCACTTATCATTCGAGTGTCTTCACGCCGCTTCGACATCAACACGGCGATGATCATCGCTAATGAGCCAATGGACATTCCGTCAGGCCGCTGGATAGACCTCCGTTTACAGATGCCGGATGATTCTGCCTGGAACATCAAAATGAAAGAGAGGGAGCTTGCCACAGGAGAACAAGCGTTTACTCGTTGAATTTGCCACCAGACAAGCTTCCTATGATACATGCGCTAAAAATCATCACTTTTGATAGTATTGAAAGACTAATTATAAGGAGATTCATATGCTCAGATTCATCACTGCTTTTTCACTATTTCTGGCTTTCTCTTCATCAGCCGCATGTTGGATTGTTGAGGATGTACGCGGCTCGTCATACGCTGATCGCAATCAATATCAGAGGGAGGATGATGGATTTAAAGGGAAGTTCACAATATTGGTGACCGGACAGGCTGCAACAGTACTTTATGACGGTGCTGATGCTGGTGGTATGTCATACCGTCCACTAACAGAGAACGTAGTGGTCGGGCTTTCATCTGAACCTGGTAAACATGCGATGGAAACATGGGTTATCCAGCAAGATGGGACTGTACTTTTGACCAAAACTATTTCTGGATTTCCCGGCTTTGACTCGGCAAAGGCAATGGTTGGTCATGTGTCTGGTCACTGCGAATAGGTAATTAAACCCGGCGCGGGGGCCGGGTTTAATTATTCAGTCAATTATATTGTTCATTTCATCAAAAAGGTAAGGTGCAATTGATATATCTTTCTGTTTCTGCGATGCTTTTTTGAATTTATCAATATTCGGACAAGTTTCCATTAAACCTTGCACCCTGCCTATCTGATGGATGAGAATATTCCTTCCATTATCATTAAGCCATTGGTGAAATCGGGCTCTTCTTTTTCCATCTTCCTTGATGTTCAGATTATCCAATTCTTTCTTTAGGTAACCATGCTCAATTGGGTCATAAACGTATTTATTTATGAACTTTCCGTAGTACTGAGGTCGTTTCCTTGATGAGGTGGATTCATTAGAATATAGACGATCTAGCTCTGCAAAAAAAGAGTCGGGAAATGTAAGCATCCATTTTTGTAGCCCTTCAGAAATGTATTTTGAGAGAAGGAGTCTCAAGGCGTCATGTTTACGATCATGTTGATACCCAGTAGCTTCATCTACCAAGGCATCGATACCTACCATTGCGAAAGCTGAGAGAAGAATTTCAGCTTGAATTGCTAGTTTCTCTTGACTCTGAAGTAATAAGTCTTTCCTTCTTGCATCCAAATATATTTGGCACATTCTAGGAAGAAGGGTAGCTGCATAGCCTTGTTTTTTTTTCGTACCGTCGATGTAAGTTATTAACTTGGTCCGGTCAATAACATCTTGAGTAATCAAGGATTCTAAGTTCTTTGCGGCAAGAAAAGGGGGGATTTTGGTCCCATCAATTTCTAACCTTCCATTCATTCCTTTTCTGGAGCGGCCGAAGGCATTGAATATTGATGTCGCTGACAAAACCCTAGTACCATCTTCAAGAACAGCACAGTCAAGCGTCGCGTCACCAATAGGTAAAGAACCTTGGTAGATCGCTTTAAGTAAAACCTCTTCATCTGACATAAATTATCCTTCTCAAGTCAAAGTATCGTGCGTCCATCGCCCACCACCCCTTGGACGCTACAAACACAAGCGCCCCCGAACCTATCTTCCCGCCACAGGGCTTTGCCATATGATAACCTGGGCTAATGAGTTAGAAATTATGGTGATTTAATCAGCCTGGACGGATGATCAGGTTATATGACCAAGGATGTGATAAATCTCATCATAAATCATCGGCCTGACAATTTTCCCGTCTCGGCAGGTTGATCATTTTCGTTACCCGATCAAATAATACTGTATATCCAAACAGTATTGAGGTGAGTATGGGCAGAAGAGACGACATCCCAGCGGCTTTCAGGATGAGTATCAAAGTTGCAGAAAACGGGCGGCGTACAGTGACGACAGCGGATTTCGTGGCCGCGCTGGCGCTCGTTAACTACGACTGGTCGCTCGCCGAAGCTAACCGCTGGATAGAGCACTATCAATCCTCGTTCCGCGATGTCTCTACGGAAGAGGGTGAGCGGCGCACATTCCACCTGAGCAATCCGAACGGCGGGGGCTGACATGGGATTCCCTTCACCGGCGAAAGACTACATCGAGCCCCGGCTCGACCTTAACGAAATATTCATTCTCCATCCGGCCGCGACGACGCTTGTGCAGTATGACGGCATTACATATATCGTCGATGCTGCTTTAACGCCACGGGATGGAGACACGCTGTGTTATGAGATATTCGGAGAGCAGGGGATAGGAAAGTTAATGGGGGGCTGCATAGTAACGCCTGATGGGGAATGCATCGAAGGGGAGGTGCTTAATGATGTCGTAGTGATGGGTAAGGTCACGACTGCTATTACTCCGCTTTACGATTGTGGGAGGCCCACGATTTAGATATGGCCAGCAAACCGATGTGTTTATGGACAGCCTTATGTGGTTATTTCTTAGAAAATTATTCTGCAAAACTATTTTTAACTTGATGTTATATATATTATTTTTTACAAGAAAAAATAATGGGAAAACCCCAGCAATGGGATTGTTTATGACTTAAAAATCATATGATTACAGCATTTTATTCATGCTAC
>NZ_BCTN01000028.1 GCF_001571305.1 Erwinia persicina NBRC 102418
ACCAATACCCACGAGAGCAAAGCCGCACAGCGCCATCGTCCAGCCGGGTACCAGCACCACTATCAGATACCCTGCGATGCCCAGAATGCCGCCGATAATCAGCACGCGCTGTCTGCCAAGCGTCTTCACGACCGCATCTCCCGTCGCGCGCATCAGTGACATCGCGACTGCAAAGGCTGCGAAGCCCCAGCCGGCGTGTTCCACCGCCATGCCGCGATCCTGCGTCATGAAAATACCGCTCCAGTCGAGGATGGCACCTTCAGCCATAAAACAAATCATCGCCATGATCGCCATCAGCACCAGGCGAAAATTGGGTCGGCTGGCCGTGTCGGGTGGCTGATGCGGGTCTTCACCGCCAGCGGTCAGTAAGGCCGGAAATGAGCAAGCCGTCACCAACACAATCAATGCCACCGCCAAGAAGGTTGTCGTTTGTGGGCTGATCCCTGCCCCGAGCAGCAGTGCGCCCCCACCGGCCCCGGCAATGCCGCCGACGCTCCACAGGCAGTGAAACCCTGACATCAAGGGCTTATCCGCGGCCTGCTCGACCAGCGTCCCCTGGACGTTCATCGCCACATCAGCCAGCCCAATCCCCATGCCAAAGACAAACAGGCTGGCGGCCAGTAACCGGATATCAGCCAGCGTCGCCAGCAGCGGCAGCATCAGGCAATACAGCACCACCGATACAACAATGACTCGCCGACAGCCGGCCAGTCCGATGATCCGACCGGATCCCAGCATAGCGATCAGCGAGCCGCCACCCAGGCAAAGCAGCAGCAGCCCCAATTGTCCAGCTTCCGCATGAGTGCGCATCTGCGCATAGGGTACCAGCGCTGCCCACAGGCCCATGGCCATGCCGGTGACAAAAAAGATTGCCCGGGTAGCGCTGCGCCGGGCCTGACTTCCTACCTGCTGAGAGAGAACATTCACCGACATCGATCACCTTTGTTTAAAAAACACTTATTAAAAGACCAATAATAAGTGAAAAGTATAGGTGCTGTTTGAAAGATATGTCAATCGGTGCCAGAAGAAGATGGCGGTAACCGAATGGAATACCGTCCGGCCCTATTCGGCAAATAAGCGGTGATGATTGTAATTTTGCAACGTCAGCTCAGCGATACCCTGCAGGTAATCCTGGCGAATTGAGGGGCGGTAAATCAAAGCAGGTAAATGCTTTTCAGGAATATGTTTTTGACAGATCTTCACTATCTCCGGAAGCTGGGATTCGTTTAGACGGGTTCCGGAGAGGGCCACCATCACCGGATTGATCACCGCGGCCAGGGCGACCACAATATGTGCCAGTTCCTCTGTCAGCGACACCGCTTTATCGGGGCTAAACGGCAGGTGAGAAACTTCGCCCGCGAAGTTATTCGCCCCGGTCAGCACCCGGCCGTTGATCACCATGCCACACCCGGTACAGGGAACGTCGGGTTTAAAGATATAGGCTACCGGGGCACTGACGTCAGGGCAGTTGCTACGGTAAAAGCCCCATGCCGTAAAGTTGATATCGTTGCCCACTTCGGTAAATCGTCCTGAGCGGGAAGCGATCTCCTCGATCACCGGCATACCGGTAAACAATGAGATATCGCAGGAGGTGACGACCCCGTCAACAATCACGCCGGGCAGGCCGATACCGATGGTCTTTACCGCAGGAAACATGGCCAGCAGAGAGGCAATCTGCTGATAAAAACGCTCTGCCGTAAGGGGGTTAAAGGGTAAATCCCCCCCGTCCAGCAGCTCACCGGTCGCAGAGCTCACTGACCAGACCAGCTCGGCAGCCTCATCGCAGCCTGCCGCATAGAGACTCAGTACAGAGAAAAAATCGGGATTACAGGCGTATCGCTGTGCGGGCCTGCCACCCCGTGAAGCTTCCCGATCCAGTGCCAGCACTTCACGGGTGGCGGAAAGTTCATTAAGCACAGCACCGCAGGTGGCTGTACTCAGCCCGCTATGGACGGCCACCTCCCCCTTCGTCGCTGTCCCCAGCGCTTTTAGCGTGCGGATGACCAGCGCAATATTGTTTTTGCGCATTTCACGGGTGGTACTGTTTAACGGTATGTTCATTTCGCCTCAGTTTGCTGCAGAAAACCGGCCCAATTTAGCATAAAAGTCGTTACTGACGCCCTAAAACCGCTATGCCTCCACATGAGCCCTCGGCTCGTGCACTGCAGTATTCGCCCTTCACTTTTTCCGGCGGGGGAATATCGTAATTCAGCTAAAGTAAGTTGAAAATTTAATTTCACATTGTTTCATTTTGCTTTTTTTCTTATTATCCCGGCTCGTCATTCATGACAGTATAAACAGAGGATGTTAAATGGATCGTATTGCAAAATTACTGGTTATTGGCGCTTGCCTTTCTTTTCTGACCGCCTGTACTGGTCATATTGAAAATAAACAAAAAAACTGTAGTTATGACTACCTGCTTCATCCTTCAGTATCCATTTCGAAATGGATCGGCGGCTGCGGCCCGACTGAAAAATAATCACCACAAGGCCGAGGAGGGAAACCACCCGGCCTAAAATCAATAAATATCAATTCATTAACTCAAATTTTAAGTACGTCGCTTTAAAATGAGTTATTTCTACAGAAACAGGCAGACGAAGCTATCGATCCGTCATGGTCACGGACTGCTTAAGCACAACATCATCGTTAAATAAAGACTATTGCCAGCGGAATTGACGACAGGTATATCTTGCATTCTTCCCTCCCTGTCTTCCATTGACGATTTTCGTCATTTAATTAAACCGATAACAGATTGTCCCCCTTGCATTATTTTATCTCCTTTAGCCTTTTTTAACGAACGGGTGCATGAAAGACATTGTCGGCAAGGAAATCAACAAGTGCACGGATCTTGGGTGAGGAGTGCCGGCTGGCAGGCCACAGAACATGGAAAGTACCCCGCCACTCAATATACTCGCTGAGTACCGGCACCAGGCTACCGTCTGCCACCTGCTGGCCGACAGAAAAATCTGGCAGGCAGGCGATACCCAGACCTCGCTGGGCAAAACAGACGCGGGTTTCGATGTTATTGCACACCATGGATGCGGGGATCGCCAGATCGGCTGCGCCACGCAGCGGCCATTTCTCCAGTTTCCCGTTGTGAGGGAAACGATAATGCAGACACCGGTGCATCAGCAGATCGGCAGGCTCCCGGGGTGTTCCTCTCTCCGCAAGATAGGCCGGGGAGGCAACCAGCATCGCGCCGAAGTAGCCCAGCCGCCGTGCAGAAAGGCGTGAATCTGCGGGCTCCCCGGTTCTGATCACCGCGTCAAATCCCTCTTCGATCACCTCAACCATCTGGTCGGTAAAGTCCAGATCCAGTTCGATATCAGGATACTGACGCATAAAATCACCCAGCACTGGCAGCATCAACGTACTGACCAGCGGCAGGCTGATGCGCAGACGTCCGGCAGGCTTACCGCTCACCTGCGACAGCTCCAACTGCGCGGCCTCTACCTCTGCCAGAATACGCCGGCAGCGGGCCAGAAAAAGCGTACCTTCAGCGGTGAGGGTGATGCTGCGGGTACTGCGGTGAAACAAACGTACACCGAGCTTCTCCTCCAGCCGTGCCACGTTTTTACCCACAGCAGAGGGCGAAAGCCCCAGCTGCCGTCCGGCACTGACAAAACTGCGTGTCTCGGCCACCTGGACGAAAACGTTAAAACCACTCAGGCTGTCCATTACGTCCTCATTAGAGAAAATTATTCCGGAGTAAACCGCACTATACCCCAGTTTTTCTTTAATACGGCATTGATTAAGGTGAGCGGGCGATTCACGCCTCACTCACGGAAAATACTCATGACGCTTATAACGACTACTCAGGGCAACGTTGCTGACAAACTCCCTGTTTCTGCCCTGCTCGCGCTGGCGGTAGCGGGTTTCATCACCATCCTTACCGAAGCACTTCCCGCAGGGATGCTGGCGGCAATTGCAGACAGCCTCCACGTGACGCCAGCTCTGGCTGGGCAACTGGTCACTGTGTATGCCGTCGGATCGCTGCTGGCAGCCATTCCACTCACCCTGGCGACACAAACTCTGCGGCGACGCCCGCTGTTGTTAAGCGCCATTGCAGGTTTTGCCGTCGCGAATACCGTCACGGCGTTATCTGAGTATTATCTGTTGACGCTGGCAGCACGTTTTGTCGCGGGGGTATCGGCAGGGCTGCTGTGGGCCCTGCTGGCTGGCTACGCGGCCAGAATGGTCAACGAGGCAATGAAGGGTCGGGCGATTGCTCTGGCAATGGTGGGCACGCCGCTCGCACTGGCCGTCGGTATTCCCCTGGGAACATGGATGGGAGAGGTGATCGGCTGGCGCAGCTGTTTCCTGACGATCAGCGCCCTGACACTGGTACTGACCGGGTGGATCCTGCATAGCGTACCCGACTTCTCCGGTCAGCCTGCACAACGCCGCCAGCGTTTAATACCGGTTCTGAAGCTTCCCGGCGTTCGCCCGATACTGCTGGTCACACTGATTTTTGTACTGGCGCACAATATTCTGTACACCTATATTTTTCCCTTCCTGGAGCGGGCAAATATGGCTGGCAGTATCAGCGGGATCCTGCTGACCTTTGGTCTGACATCGTTACTGGGGATCGGTATCGTGGGTGCCAGAGTGGATCGCTGGCTGCGGGGGCTGTCACTGCTGGCAACGGCGCTGTTTGCCCTGTCTGCCGTGTTAATGACCTCCGCACTTCCCTGGGTTATTTATACGGCTACCGGCCTGTGGGGACTCGCCTTTGGCGGGGCCGCCACTCTGTTTCAGACGGCACTGGCAAAAAGTGCCGGGGATGCGGCAGATATCGCTCAGTCAATGCTGGTGACGGCATGGAATCTGGCTATCGCCGGCGGGGGACTGGCAGGCGCGGCTATTCTGCACAGCTTCGGGGCCGGTTACTTTCCCCCGGTCATCCTGTCGCTGTTGTTGCTGACCGCCTTGATCGTCATGCGGGCGAAGCAGCACGGTTTTCCGCCGGCAGACAGTGATTAATCAACTACCTGAATGCCCAGGCGCTCTACCAGAAAACACACCTGTGCGCTATCGAGTTTGACGCCCTCGAGGTCGGTGGTGCGCAGGTCGAGTTCGCTTGTCACCGAACGCGTCAGATCGCAGTGGGTGAAATCAGCAGAGCGCCAGTCGAACGAATTAAATTCACCCCCCGACAGGTCGGAGCCGCTGAAAGTGGCCCCGAGTACATGGGTTCCTACCCAGCGGTTCTCCCACAACTCACATTTCTCCAGCACAACTTTGGAAAAGTTGGCGTAACTGAGATTTGTTTTGGTGATAAAGGCGCTGCAAAACCAGCTCTTTGTGGTGATCATATTCATAAAGCTGGCACCGCGGAAATCGGCGCCCTGCGCCCGGCACTCACTGATCTCAATGCCCAGCGCATCAACCGAACGAAAGTTATTCATCGTCAAATCGCAGTGTCTGAAGCTGGCCTCCCTGAGAATGGCCCCGCTGAAGTTGCAGCCCTGCTCAGTTTCGCGGTCATAGAACTGGCAGTGAACAAATCGTGAATCGGTGAGGTCGCAACCGGAGAAATCACAATTGATAAAGCAGGTTTTTTCAACGGTGCGACCGGTAAAATGTTGCGTGGTGAATTTTTCATTACGGTAAACCGGTGACACTGTCATTTCAGGGCTCCATATAAAGTAGCGCGCGCTCATCGAGCTGCAGTTTTTCGCCGGGATAACGATGCTCCAGGGCATGGTAGGATTCCGCAGCAACAATCCCTGCAATACTGTCAGACAGTGCATTCAGCGCCAGCTGCATTTGCGGCAGGTAATTGTGAGTGTCATATACCCGGTCAATGCCTTCAAGAGCATGATTCATAATCTTACGGGCGACATCGTTAGGAGTATTAAGAGCAGCCAGCCGTGAACGTGCGCTGCGCCGCAGGTCGCGTGTGGTAAACGGCTCAAGTCCCAGCCCACGCTCCGCGCGTATTATCCGTCTTAATGCCTGAGTCACTGCGCCGCGTGACAGAGGTTGTGACACTGTCACGGGCGATGGCACCAGCCAGGGCGACTCCGGCGGACTGGCGTGTAACAGCGCTTCAATGCAGGTACGCATCAGCGGCGTCAACGGCAGAATGTGTTCACGCTGCGACTTGTTTCGCGTGCCCTGCCGCCAGATCCCGGAGGTGAGATTGAACTCCTCTTTACGCGCCTGCACGACCTCATCAGGCCGGCGTGCCGTCAGCAGACAAAGGCGCAGCGCCCAACGGCACTGCTCAGAGAGATCCCAGGCATCCAACCCGTGCCAGAAAACCCACACCTCGGCGTCGCTTAACGTACGGTTACCCGGCGGAGAACTTCTCCCTGCGACATCGCGTTTTTTCATTGCACTGAGGGGGGAATGCTCAATGTAGCCCTGCATCTCGGCCCAGGCAAAAAATTGCTTACACAGGGCAAAGACCCGTCGGGCCTCCTCTTTTTTACCGTCAGCAATCAGGATATTGAACAGGCGGTTAAGCTGCAGACGGTTGATACTGGCCAGCGGTCGCTCGCCAATCGCCGGCAGCACGTGCTTCAGCAGTGAGGAGATGGCAATTTCCGGGCGCCGACGCGTTTGCAGCAGTGACAACCTGACCCACAGCTTCATCACCTGAAGTACCGAGCCCGCATTCCCGCTGGCTTCCAACTCAATCAGCGACGATCCCCGCACCTCATGCAGCCAGTTGACAACATGGCGCCCGACCAGCGGGGATGCGATAATCCCAGGATTACAGGATTCACGCATCATGTAATCCTGGGATTATATGATTCTTTGTTGCTCTCACGCTGTCCTCCAGGGTTCGCTCCGCCAGCTTTTGCGGCACGGTGACAGTGATTTTATCGCGTCCGGCATCATGACTCCAGACTTAATAGGTCTGGAGTCATAAAGATTGCGTAGCTCTCGCCATTATCCTTTGGGCTCACCAATGTACAGAAAAGCGGTTTTTTCGAAAAATCGGGTCAACAGAAAGATCCGGCACCCTCGTTCAGCGTTTTCAGCACACACCTAATCGCCGGGAAGATGACCTGGTGCCCCCTCACTCAGGAAAGCATTAAACGCCGGGCTTCTGCCAGCATGAAACAGAAAATCGTGATCACGAAATAAAAAAGGAAGGAATGACTGTTACTGGAGAGACAAAAAAAGAAGGCCCGCTTTTCATCACCTGACATAAAGACCCTGGATATGATTATAATCACGTGCGTCGGCATAAAATGCCGTACCCCACCGCAGAAAAAATACCTAAAAAAATCGCACTGAAACTCGTTCATAAATCACTCACAGATAAAACCATCTTCTATAGCGAATAAAGGAAAAAATGGTGTAATAGCGCTGCGCGTTGGAAAAGAGAGAAAGGCCGACATATTTTAGCCTGCAACACACTTCACTGAAGCTTCGTTTGAGTATTTCTTGCTATCAGACAGAGAAAAAAGGTGAGCCCCACTGCTCTTTTCCCTGCCAGGACCAGGGCCTGTAACACATATGCCAGCAAAGCGGGTATTGATATTTAATAAAAAGTATGTTGTAACTAAAGGATGCCCACATTAAGAACTATACAGAAAGGCTAAAAGTCACATTTTATCCTTATAAGCCCTGCGCTACCTGGCCGATAATAACGTGAAGTGCTGCTTTCAGGTCACTTAAAGACGCTGAAGAAAACAACGTGGAGTTTATCCTGCCGGATAAGAATCAACCTAACCGACATAACGCTCTCTCCACGCTTTTACTCACAGTATTTTCATTTTTTAAGACATCTCGGGGACAATGTAATCAATCTCCGTTCAGGGCAGAATCAGTGATGCCCGGACGCCAATGCATAAACCAATGAACCCGGCTTACCTTTTAGTAAAAAAAACAGAGTCATTACAGGGTGTTACACATCACTAAATAGCGTGATATTTAGCGTCGTGAATCATGTATAAAGTTTCATCAACCCATTTGTTTTCAACAACCGCGTTAAGATTTATCCCATAAGTTGTAAATATAACGACATGCCTGGCTGACTCTGAGTGTGTTAAAAGTGGTATGCAGGTAACATTTAATCTAATCTTTTTCTAATTTAGTGTTTTTTCACTCTTCATTTGTCTGTACACTAAGTCTCGTTATGTAGTATCTATTTTAAACCAACCACAGGTTATGGATTCCGTTATGAGCGAAACACTGAAAGTATTAAATAATATTCGCACCCTTCGTGCCCAGTCTCGTGAAGTGTCTTTAGCTGAACTGGAAGAGATGCTGGAAAAACTTGAAGCGGTCGTGAACGAACGTCGCGAATCAGAAGCCGCGATTGCTTCTGAGATTAAAGAAAAAGAAGAGAAGCTGGCTAAATACCGCCAGATGCTGCTGGAAGACGGTATCGATTTAAGTGAACTGACCGCAGCAGATAATACTACCAGCAAAACACGTGCCAAGCGCGCACCGCGTCCTGCCAAATATCAATATACTGATGAAAATGGCGAGCAGAAATCATGGACCGGCCAGGGTCGTACCCCGGCCGTTATTAAACAGGCACTGGATGCCGGCAAAAAGCTTGAAGATTTCCTGATCAAGTAAATGCCAACCGGCCGCCCGTCTGGCGGCCGGAAGATTTATTCCTGTTCAGCCAAGGTTTGCTGATAGATCCTGCCCAGTAATACGCTCAGTTTATTCGTGTGCATACTCTCTGTCCGCCACGAACAGATGCTGATACGAAGTGCTGCTTTCCCCTGCCAGATCGTCCCGGCAAACCATGCCTCTCCTGACGCCTGCAACACTTCACGTACCCGCACAGTCTGTACATCACTCTTTGCCCGGAACAGTATCTGATTAATCATTACCCGGTTGAGTATCTCGTATCCTGCCGCCCGCAGTTCAACACTGAGTTCACGCGCCAGCTCGCAGTGACGCTCTATCATGGCAGCGACACCGTCACGCCCCAGCGAACGCAGTGCGGCCCAGACCGGGATCCCACGAGGACGACGGGAAAATTCCAGCGTCAAATTTTTCTGTGCATCCTGCGCTGCAGCGGAATAGACGGCATCAGCGTTCATCGCATCAGACAGCGCCTCAGGATGGCGGCAGATTGCCATGGCACAGTCATACGGCGTATTCAGCCACTTGTGTCCGTCCGTCGTCCAGCTATCCGCCTGCTCGACCCCCGCGGTCAACGCTTTCAGCGCAGAAGCGCGAGACCACAGGCCAAACGCGCCGTCGACGTGAACCCAGGCACCGACAGAGTGAGCCATGGGGATTAATGCGGAAAAGTCATCAAATTCCCCGGTGTTTACCTCACCGGCCTGTAAACAGAGAATGGTAACGTTATCGAGTCGTGGCAGACAGGCCACCTCAATTTGTCCCCACGCATTGACCGGTGCGACCTGCAGGTGACGCAGCCCAAATCCCAGCACACGTAGCGCTTTTTTAACAGTGATATGGGTCAACGCTGAAATCACCACCTTTATCTCTGGTGCTCCGGCCAGCCCGTCCTGATCTACATCCCACCCCTGTCGCAGCAGCAGTTGACGCCGCGCCGCTACCAGGCAACTCAGCGTACAGGCTGTAGCACTGGTACCAAATCCGACAGCGCTGTCCCGGGGCAGATCGAGAGTCTCCAGCAGCCACCGCCCGGCAAGGCGTTCCAGCGTCGCAGAGACAGGCGAATTATCCCATCCGGACGCACACTGATCCCACGCAATCATCAGCCGCTCTGCTGCCGTCGCCACGGGAAGCGATGCCCCGATAACAAAACCAAAATAATCGGGCCCATTGGATGCCACCGTGGCAGGTGATCCCGCCTCATCCAGCAGTGCCAGCGTCTGTTCTGCGGGCAGACCTTTCAGCGGTAACGCTTCATCAAAGCGCGCCAGCCCATTCAGCGCTTCGGCGTCGGGAAAAACACGGCGGGTGGCCAGCGAGGCACTGTAGCTGCGCGCACGGGCATCTGCGGCAGACAGCAGGTCGAGCTCATTCATTATTATCTCCTATTTAATGGATTCATTTTCCAGACGAACAGTGCCATCAGACTGACCAGTGACCCGGACAGACACACAGCTCCCCATCCTCCCCATGCGAAAGCCGTGGTGGAGATCAGCGCTCCTGCGCCGCTGCCAATGGAATAAAACAGCATATAACCGGCAATCAGTCGCCCCCCGGCCTCATTTTCACTGGCAAAAATCAGGCTTTGACTGGTGACGTGCAGCGCCTGACCTGCCGCATCCAGCAACAGGATCCCGACAATCAGTAGCATCAGCGATCCGGCCCCCAGCCACAGCGGCAACCAGCTTATCAACAGCAGCAGCAGCGAAATGGCACTGGTGCGCTCTGCCAGCCCCCGGTCGGCCCAGCGCCCGGCGCGACTGGCGATAATCGCACTCAGAGCCCCGACCAGACCCAGGGCGCCAATCTGCCCGTGGGTCAGCTGCCACGGGGGTGCCCGTAACAACAGCACCAGTGCACTCCAGAAAATATTAAAACTGGCAAACATTAACAACGCCAGCGTTCCGCGAACCTGTAAAACCCGGTTAGTACGCAGCTGCTGCCAGAGTAACCCCAGCACCTGTGACCAGCGGGCGGGAACCGCAGGGGGTAGCTCGGGCAGCCGGCGCCAGAGGATTGCCGCGAGGATGGCCATCACCAGTGCAGAAAATAAATATACGCCGCGCCAGCCGGTGATATCCGAGACTATCCCGGCCACCGCCCTCGCCAGCAGCAGCCCGATCACCACGCCTCCGGCAACGGTACCCACCACCTGCCCGCGCGCTTCCGGGCTGGCGGCGGTGGCAGCATAGGCGATCATCCCCTGGGTCATTGCCGTCCCGAACAACCCAATCAACAGCATCGACACCAAAAGCACAGGCGCGCTGCCAGCCGTGCAGACCAGCAGTAATGCCGCTATCAGACCGCCGAGTTGGTAGCGCATCAGCGTACGTCGGTTGACGACATCTCCCAACGGAACCAGCAGCATTAACGCCAGTCCGCAGCCTACCTGAGTGGCAAAAATCACGCCGCCCACCGCAGCAGGGCTGATTGAAAAAGCGATCGCCAACGCATCCAGCAGCGGCTGCGCGTAATAAACATTTGCCACACTCAGTCCGCAGCTGCAGGCAAACAGACCTGTCTGCCAGGACGTTAATCCGCTGCGGGTTGTGCTCTTTTGTTCCAGGATAGTCATCCCGCCTCCAATTGGTTTCAAATCAAAACCATTTGCAGCGTGCCGCAAGTAGTTTTAAAATGCAACCAAATTCATCCCGGAAAATATCACTATGGCGGAACGTCCCTCTTTGAGTCAGTCTTCCTGCCCGGTAGCCCGAAGCATCGATCTTATCGGGGACCGCTGGCTACTGATGATCCTGCGCGATGCGTTCGACGGCATCCGGCGCTACAGTGAGTTTCAGCGCAGCCTTGGTGTGGCACGCAATATCCTCGCTGACAGATTAAAAAAGCTGGTTGAGACCGGTTTATTGCAGGTGCAGCCCGCATCCGATGGCTCTGCCTGGCAGGAATATGTGCTGACCGAACGTGCCAACGATCTGTTTCCCCTGATCGTTGCCCTGCAGCAGTTTGGCGAGCAGTACCTGTTTTCCTCCGGGGAAACGCACTCCGATTTACTGGAGATTGCCAGCGGAGAACCGCTGGCGCCCCTGCGCGTGCGCAATCAGCAGGGCGAGGTGGTGACACCTGAAAAGACCCGCGTGCAAAAAGCCCCTTAACCGTTATGCCTAAAATGCAAATAGCCAGACGAATTTCTTGCTTTTCCTGACCCCGCGTCAGGCATGATATTGATTGTCAGCCATATAGCACACTGACTATCAAGGAAATTCACCATGCGCGTTTCTCTTCGTCTGGCGGCGCTGGCCGCCGCCATGACCGCACTGGCCGCAGGGGCGGCAGACAAACCGGTACAGGGAGGAACCCTGGTTTATCTGGAGCAGCAGGCTCACACCAACCTCTATCCCCCGGCCGGCGGCTTCTACCCGAACGGCGGCATACTGAATCAGATCACCGATAAACTCACCTGGCAGAACCCGGAAACGCTGCAGGTCGAACCGTGGATTGCAGAAAGCTGGACGCGTAACGCCGACAATACTGAATACACCTTTAAAATCCGTCCTGGCGTGACGTTCTCTGACGGCACGCCGCTGGATGCCCGGGCAGTGGCTAAAAATTTTGATACCTATGGGCTGGGCAATAAAGCACAGCGTCTGCCGGTCTCAGAAGTGATCAATAACTACGCACGCAGCGAGGTCATCGATCCGCTAACGGTGAAGTTTTTCTTCAAAAAACCGTCGCCTGGCTTCCTGCAGGGCACCGCGACCATCGGCTCCGGTCTGGTATCACTCAGCACGCTGGCGCGCAATTTCGATGAACTGGGGGACGCCCGCCATATTATTGGCTCAGGACCCTTTGTCATCAGCGGCGAAAAGCTGGGGCGTGAGGTGGATCTGAGAGTACGCAAGGACTATCGCTGGGGGCCGAAAAACCTGGCGCATCAGGGCCGGGCAAACCTCGACGGCATAAAGATCATTGTCACGCCGGAAGACAGCGTGCGGATTGGCGCACTGCTTGCCGGACAGGCCGATGTGATTCGCCAGGTACAGGCTTATGATGAAAAGCAGGCACAGCAGCAGGGCTTCCCCGTCTATGCCGCCCCCACGCGCGGAGTCAATGACAGCCTGAGCTTCCGTCCGGACAATCCGTTAGTGGCCGATATCAACGTGCGTAAAGCCCTGCTACACGCCACCAACAGTAAGCAGATTGTCGACACGCTGTTTTCACCAAACTATCCGCAGGCCAAATCCGTCCTGGCCAGCTCAGCCGCCGGTTTTGTCGACCTCAGCGCTCGGCTGACCTTCGACCCTGTTCTGGCGAAGACGCTGCTGGATCAGGCCGGATGGCAGCCTGGCAGCGACGGCATCCGTCAGAAGGACGGTAAAAAACTGGCGCTGACGGTATATGAGTCCCTGCCGCAGCCGCAGAATAAAGAGGTTCTGCAGCTCGTGGCCCAGCAGTGGAAACAGGTCGGCGTCTCCCTGTCCGTTCGCGCGGGCGATGCCGGTAGCCGGACCGTTGACAACCTGGATCCGCTGAAAACCCCGCTCACCGTGTCTGAAGTGGGCCGCGCCGACCCGGACGTGGTGAAAAGCATGTTCTACCCGACCAACCGCGACGCGTTGTTACAGAAGGGCGGATCCAGCAGCCAGGTGGTGGCCTTCCGTGATGACAAACTCAATGCCTTACTGGAAGGCATTGCCAGCGAAACGGATGCCCGCAAACGTCTGGCCATCACGGCGGATGCGCAACGTTACCTGATCGACAACGCCTATAACATCCCTATTTTCGAAGAGCCTCAGGTGTTTGCCGGGGCCCCTTGGCTGAAAGGATTGACGTTTGAAGCCGTCGGGCGTCCAGGATTTTATGCCGCCTGGCTGGATAAACGGGGGTAACGGAGCATGATCGGTTATCTGACCCGGCGATTGGGGCAGGCACTGCTGGTGCTGTGGGCGGCATTTACCGTTGCCTTTATGCTGCTTCAGGTGCTGCCCGGCGATGCGATCCTGATTAAGTTTCAAAATCCGGATCTGGGACTGAGCCCGGCGCAGATAGAAGAGATGCGTCAGGCTTACGGTACCGCCACGCCGCTTTGGCAGCAGTACCTGCACACCCTCGGTAGCCTGCTGCACGGTGACGCCGGCTTCTCCGTACAGACGGGGATGCCGGTCAGTGAGTTACTGGCGGAAAACTTCCCCGCCACGCTGCGGCTGGCCATTCCCGGATTTCTGCTGGCCACTCTTCTCGCCGTGCTGATCGCATTCGCATCCAGCCTGACGGGCCTGCGCTGGCTGCGTAATGCGCTGCACGCCCTGCCGTCGCTGTTTATCTCCCTGCCAACCTTCTGGCTGGGCATCGCGCTGATTCAGGTCTTCTCTTTTCAGCTGCGCTGGATACCGATTATCAACCCCGGCGAGTGGGTGGGGCTGATCCTCCCCGTGATCACCCTCGCCGTACCGATTTCCGCCCCGCTGGCACAAATTCTCATTCGCAGTATTGACCAGGTGCAGATCCAGCCGTTTGTGTCGGTTGCACGTGCCAAAGGGGCCAGCCAGCGGCGCGTGCTGTGGCATCACATCGCAAAAAATGCCCTGCTGCCCGTGTTAACTATCGCCGGGCTCCTGCTGGGCGAACTGATTGCCGGAGCGCTGATCACCGAAACGGTGTTTGGTCTCAACGGACTGGGCCAGCTGACCCAACAGGCGGTAAACAATCAGGACGTGGCCGTACTGCTGGCTATCGTCATGATTTCAGCCACGGGGTTTGTGCTGATCAATTTGCTGGTCGACCTGCTTTCTCCGCTGCTCGACCCGCGTCTGAAACCGTTCACGAGGGCACCACGATGAGTCTGCTCGATGTTAACCGTGTTCCTGCGGCTGTGCCGCGGCGTGCGGGCTTTCGCTTTTCCTCCCGCCTGAAACCCGGCCTGGTGCTGGCATGGACCGTCATGGCGCTGGTTATCCTCTGGGCGCTGGTACCCGGCTGGTTTACCTCCTGGAGCAGTACGGAAGGTATCGCCGGAGCACAGCGTCTGGCACCGCAGGCTGGCCACTGGCTGGGAACCGATCAGTTGGGCCGTGACCTGTACACCCGCATTGTCTGGGGAGCGTCCCACTCCCTGAGCGGCGCACTGGTCGCGGTGGTGCTCGGCCTGACTGCCGGCACCCTGTTGGGGGTCACCGCAGGTGCACTGGGCGGGCGCAGTGAGAACCTCATTATGCGACTGGTGGATGTGCTGCTGGCTATTCCCGGCCTGCTGCTGTCACTCAGCATCATCATTTTACTCGGCTTTGGCACGGTGAATGCGGCCATTGCCGTCGGTATCACCTCCGTGGCGAACTTCGCCCGTCTCGCCCGTTCGGAGGTCGTTCGCGTGCGCCACACTGACTATGTTGAGGCCGCGCGCGGCAGCGGCGGCACCTTTATGTCAGTACTGTGGCGGCATATCCTGCCGAACTCTCTGACCCCGGTGCTGGCCTTCTCCGCTCTGCAGTTTGGCAGTGCGATCCTGGCGATATCGACCCTGAGCTTCCTCGGCTATGGCACCCCACCGCCCACCCCCGAATGGGGGCTGCTGATCGCCGAAGGCCGCAACTATATTTCCACCGCCTGGTGGCTGACCACGTTCCCGGGACTTATCGTTGTCGCGGTGGTACTGGCTGCTAACCGTATCAGTCACCATTATTCAGGAGGTCGCCGGTGAGTGAATCCCCTGTTCCGGTCCTGCAAATCGACAGGCTCAGCATGGCTTACCATACCGGCCGGCAGCGTAAACGGGTGGTACATGACGTCTCTTTCCACGTTAATCGCGGCGAGGTGGTGGCCCTGGTCGGTGAGTCAGGATCCGGCAAGACCACCACCGCCCAGGCCATTATTGGCCTGCTTGCGCAGAACGGCGAACGCGAAAGCGGCAAAATCTGGCTGAACGGCACCGAGATCTCCCAGTGGTCGCAAAAGCGGCTGAATGCGCTGCGCGGGGCCAGCATCAGCCTGATCCCGCAGGACCCAGGCAGCTCGCTGAACCCGGTTAAAACGATTGGCGATCAGGTGGGCGAGATCCTGCTGCTGCATGAGCGACTGTCGCGCAGCGATCGGGAAGCGAGGGTGATTGCCCTGCTGACCCGCGTGGGCCTCTCACACCCAGCGCAGCGGACCCGGCAGTATCCGCATCAGCTGTCCGGTGGTATGAAACAGCGGGTACTGATCGCTATTGCCATCGCGCTGAAACCGGCGCTGATTATTGCCGATGAGCCGACCAGTGCGCTGGACGTCACGGTGCAAAAACGCATTCTGGATCTGATTGATGACCTCCGGCACGAATCCGGCACCGCCGTGCTGTTAGTCACGCATGATCTGGCCGTGGCCGCAGCACGCGCCGATCGTATTGTGGTATTTCGCCAGGGGGAGGTTCAGGAACAGGGGCCCGCCCGGCAGATTATTCATCATCCACAGCATCCGTACACCCGCCAGCTGTTTGCCGATGCGCCGGCGCTCTCTGGCACACCGCCAATCCCGCCAGCGCCAGTTTTTTCGCAGCCAGCCATTGAGATCGTGGGTCTGAGCCACTGCTTCCCGCTCGGCAAAGAGGAAGGGTTCCAGGCGCTGAATAATGTGTCGTTCAGCGTGCCGCGGGGCACCACGCATGCGCTGGTGGGCGAGTCCGGCTCGGGAAAAACCACCCTGGCCCGTATCCTGCTCGGCTTTCAGCAGGCGGACAGCGGGCGCGTGCTGCTGGACGGCATCGATATCGGCTCGCTGCGCGGGGAAGCCCTGCGCCAGATTCGGCAGAAGATCCAGCTGGTCTGGCAGAATCCGTTTGCCTCGCTCGATCCATCTCAGACCCTGTTCAGGATAATAGAGGAGCCGTTGCTAAATTTTGCTCCGCTCAGCCGCGAGGTCAGGCGGCAGCGCGTGGAAGAAGTGGCAAGCCGCGTGGCACTGCCGCTGGCACTGCTGGACCGCAAACCTTATGAGCTGTCCGGGGGGCAGCGGCAGCGCGTTGCTATAGCCCGCGCGCTGGTACTGAGGCCTCAGATCCTGGTGCTGGATGAAGCCACATCAGCCCTGGATGTCACCATTCAGGCGCAGATCCTGACACTCCTGCAGGCGCTCCAGCAGGCGCTGGGGCTGACCTATCTGTTTATTTCTCACGACCTTGCCACGGTCCGCCAGCTGGCGCACAGCGTCTCCGTCCTGCGCGCCGGACAACAGGTTGACTGCGGCGAGACCCACCGCATTTTCACGCATCCGGCCAGCGAGTATACCCGTGAGCTGATCGCCGCCATTCCTGCGCTGACCGGCGCTAAGGATCCTGTATGACCCGCAAACGCCTTGGTTTTTTCACCCGCCTGCTGGACAAAGCCAGCGCCGGAGAGCGTTACCGACTCGCCACCTTGCAAATCCAGCATGCGGAACGCTGGGGTTTCGACACCGCCTGGGTGGCCCAGCACCACTTTCACGAGCATGAAGGCGGCCTGCCTTCTCCGCTGCTGTTTCTGGCCAGCGTTGCAGCGCAGACTTCACGTATTCGCCTGGGTACGGCGATTATTACGCTGCCCATGGAGAATGCGCTGCGCGTGGCGGAAGACGCCGCCGTGCTCGACTTACTGAGCCAGCAGCGCCTGGAGCTGGGTCTCGGCTCCGGCGGTACGCCCACGTCCTTTTTACCGTTCGGACTGACCTTTGATGAGCGCGCCGCAGCGTTCGAAGCAAATCTGGCTACGCTGCTTCAGGCCTGGGCCGGTGGAGCACTGGGTGATGAGGACAACCGGCTGTATCCGGCAGCACCGCTGCTGGGAGAGCGGCTCTGGCAGGCAACCTTTTCCGTGGCGGGTGCCGCACGCGCCGGTGCGGCAGGTCACGGACTGATGCTGTCACGGACCCAGCCACGCCCCGCAGCGTCGCCCCACCTGCCGCTGGATGAGATACAGAACCCGCTGATCGATGCCTACCTGAACGCGCTGCCACCGGGGATGACCCCGCGTATCCTGGCCTCGCGCACGGCGTTTGTCAGCCGTGACGGAGCAGAAGCCCGCCGCCTGGCGCTGCCGGGACTGACCGCCCAGGCCGCCCAGCACCGCGCAGCTGGGCATCCGGTATCGGGGACAACGCTGGATGATTATATTGCCGCCTTCGACGTGCATACCGGCACGCCACAGCAGGTCGTGGCCTCACTGCAGCGGGATAGCGCCCTGAATCGCGTCACTGACGTCTCGTTCCAGGTGCATTCGATCGACCCACCGCATGATCAGATCCTGACGTCCATTGAACTGCTGGCGACCGAAGTTGCCCCGGCTCTGGGCTGGCGCCCACCCGTGACCGCCCATTCTCATAAGGAAACCGTATGATCCCCTCCGATGATTTACTGCAGGCGCTGGCCAGCATCTCCCCCGACAGCCCACTGGCCGCCGCACGCCTGACGCGTGACGCCGCCACCGAACATGCCCAGGGCAGCTATGATGTACTGTTCTCTCCGCACGGGAACGGTGATTTCCCGCTGCCCGCCCGGCTGGCCATGGCGCAACAGGTGGCACACTGGCACAGCGAACCTCGTCTGGCCGCACACTATGCCGCACGGCAGAAGGAGGCGCCCCCCGGGGAGAAGTGGCACAGCGCGCTGGCGCACGCGGAACGACTGACGTTTCAACCTGCCGCTGCCGGGCCCGCACACCTGCGAGAACTGGAACAAGCGGGCTGGTCTGCGGATGATATCGTGACGCTGTCACAGTTAGTGGCTTTTGTCAGCTTTCAGAGTCGCCTGCTGCGCGGTTTACGACTGCTGTCCGGCGAAGACGTTGGGGCAGAACGCCCTGAACCGGCCGTGGCCGCAGCCTGGCGTACCGACCCGACGACAGCCAGTGGCCAGCCTGCACCTCCGGCATTTACCCGCGCAGAGCTGGGCTGGGAGCCCTGGCTGGCAGCCAAAAAGCTGGAGGAATTTTCCGCCGCTGAAAAAGCGACGTTGGCAAAATTTGGCCACAGTGACTCTGACTATTTCCGCCTGCTGGGACGCAACCTGCCGCTGCTGGAACAGCGTACGCTAACAGACAAAGGGATTTTTTATACGGCCGGCGGCCTGCCGCGTAAAGAGCGTGAACTGGCGGCCACGGTGGCCAGCAAGGTCAACGGCTGTATCTACTGCGCTTCCGTCCACGCCCGTAAGGCGGCGCAGCTGTCAAAACAGCCTGAGGATGTACAGCGGCTGATTGATACTGCACCGGGCCAACCGCTGGCAGCCGATCAGGCAGTACGCTGGCTGGCTATCATCGATTTCGCAGCGTCCCTGTCCACAACGCCGCCCACACCTCGTCAGGCACAGCTGGTTCAGCTTCGGGCGCAGGGTCTGAGCGAGCTGGAGCTGCTCGATCTGATACAGTCCACCGCCTTCTTCGCCTGGGCCAACCGACTGATGCTAACGCTGGGTGAACCCTTCACGCCGGCCCCGTAAACCGCCACCCCGGGTAAACATTCACCCGGGGTGTTCAGATAGCCTGACAGGGGCCGTCAGGCCAGGGCGTCAGCAGGTCAAACCCGTTGTCCGTTACCGCGATGGTATGTTCCCACTGCGCCGAGAGGGAGCCGTCCAGCGTCACCACCGTCCAGTCGTCCGGTAACACGTCAGTCTCATCCTTTCCGGCATTGATCATCGGCTCAATGGTAAAAATCATCCCCGGCTTCAGCCGCATCCCGGTGCCCGCTTTACCGTAGTGCAGCACATCGGGCGTGTCGTGATAGACCTGTCCGATACCGTGTCCACAGTAATCTTTCACCACCGAAAACCCGGCCCTTTCTGCCACCTGCTGAATGGCCGCGCCCACATCACCCAGGCGGGCTCCCGGACGCACTGCGCGGATCCCCGCCACCAGCGACTGCAAGGTGACGTCCACCAGCCGGCGCGCCTGTGCCGAAGGCTCACCGACAAAGTACATACGGCTGGTATCGCCAAACCAGCCCTCTTTGATCACCGCTACATCTATATTGACGATGTCGCCGTCCTGCAACGTCGTACTGTCCGGGATACCGTGACAGACCACGTGATTGACCGAAGTACAGAGCGTACGGGTGTAGCCGTGATAGCCGATATTCGCCGGGATAACGCCCAGCTGCTTTACGATAAAATCATGGCAGCGCCGGTCTAACTCATCGGTGGTCACGCCAGGGCGAACGAAGGGGGCGATCATCGCCAGTACCTCTGCCGCGGCATGGCCCGCTGCGCGCGCATATTCGATTTCTTCCGCTGTGTGGAGGGTAACCATATTTTTCAGACCGCCTTTTCATTCATCACATCGCCGTTCAGTAGGCGTTTAAGATCCATTCCCCCTTCAAGCTCCGTCTTCACCAGCGCTTTTGCCAGCTGATGGTGAGTCAGGTTGGGATAGAGTTCGGCCAGCATGCCGATTTTCAGCCAGTGTTCAGCCTGGGCGTTTATCGAGCGGCTCATGGCCTGACTGGTGATGCGCAGATTCTCATGCATCAGATCCGAAATTTTTACGATCCCCATACCGCACCTATACGAAACATATATATAACGTATATTGTCAGAATCGTCGGGGGATGGCCAGAGAAAAGGAATGGAATGGGATCGCAGAGACCTGTTAGCCTGGTACCCGCTTTACCGGGTTTACGCTATTCTGCTACAAACTTATTATGGCGAGGCACTTTGTCGCTCTGTCACAGTAAACACCAGCGTCAGCAGGACGTCTGTTTAAGGGAATTAATGAATTTCACGAAAAAGATTAATGCCGTATGCATTGAATGCATCGATGAAGATGATGTACTCACGCTGGCGGTGGGTGACGATAAGCACAACCCTAAAAATTTCGTCATCATCAGTAAATTTGAGGAGGAAAATCTGTCAGCTGATGAGTGCATTGGTTTTCAGAGTGAGTCTACTCCCTGTGAGATCCCGTCTGCTATTGAAAATATTGAATGCAGCGGAAGCGAACTGGTCATTGTACTCACTGACGAGGCGGCAAAAATAACCGGTTTTAAAAATATTCAGGCCCTGTTAAACAGTGCAACAGACCTCAATATACTTAAAAAATATTTACATGCTATTTTTGATAATAGTCGTGTTCAGATCATCTTCAAATAGCGAAGTTCAGGGGCAATATGAACATCTGTGCTCCGGAACAGACAGGCCAGGCTCCAGACATCTTCCTTTTAGTGATACCCGGAATGTCGCTGCCACCAGCCAGCTCTCTGTTACGCCAGCGAACGCCTTTCATCCTGAGAGAGACAGCCCATTTTTTCGCTGACATCGGTGCCGGGCGGCTATATTTTCGTGTCCCCATTATCTGTCCTGCCCTTCACACTTTTCACCCTGGAGAGACATCGTCGTTTTTCTGCCACGCTAAGTGTATAAATGACCGGCGCGGGTGGGGTCACCGGTACAGTAACGGGGCCGATGAAAGAGGGAAGACTCACAAAGACAGTGAATACTGACTGTTCCGTCCCTGAAGACGGCATAATACTGAAATAGCAGTATAAAACTGATGTTCCATACAGGAGATGTTCTCAGTGATTGATGATTCCGCACGACGCTGGTTGCTCGCGCTTTCAGCCCCGATGGTGGCGATAAATGCCGGGTCGGGTGCCGCCTACGACTGCGATCAGTTTTATCCTTTTGATACCCGCGTTGATCTGAATGGTAGCTGGGGCATTGATTCACGCGAACAGCTGTTTGAGATGATTCTGAGAATGATCGACAACGGCCATGCGGAGGATCTGGCCCATTATTTCAGACTGTGGCACCGGCTAAGCCTGACAGAATGGCAGGATTATGTCGCGCATCAAACGCCGGACGTACAGGCTAAACTGGCTCTGGTGGCGGACAGCGCCGTGATGTGTGGTGACGGCGGGATCCGTGCCTGGGATTTGGCCAGGATGGGCTTTCTTTGCCGCATCGGGCTGCTTAACGGCTGGATAACGCCGTCGGAAAACCTGTGGTTTCACAGCCGCCTTGGCGTGCGGGCCCGCTACTATTACTCCAGTTGGCAGCATTACAACGCCGGTTTTATCATCGGCAGACTCTACTGGCAGTCACTCAACGCCTCTGACGCCGATGCCCGACGTTATGCCTTTAGCGGAGACGCCGGTAGCACCACTAACATTGAATTAATGCGCCAGCTTTACACGCATCCGGAGAGCCCGATATCCCAGCTTCCCTGGCATATCGACGTGCCTGAAATGGATAAACCCGAATCATTGCCGGAGATGGACCTATGAGTAATCAGCCATGTTGGGCAATCCTGGGCATTGAACCGACAGAAGATCAGCAGGTCATTCGCCAGGCCTATCGCAAACTGCTGCCCACGTTTCATCCGGAAAGCGATCCGGCAGGTTTTAAGCGTTTGCGTGAGGCCTATGAACAGGCGCGAAAAGGCATGGAAGCACCCGCCACCCTGTTGCCTGTTGAACCGCCGGTTACAGCAGCAGATACCGACCCCACAGGTCTGCTTGATGCTTTCAGCAGGCTACTCGCCTCTCCGGCAGAGCGTTATCTGCCCCTGAGCTGGCAGCGGTTTATCAGCCGGTTGGACGATCACCCCGTCGCCACTGTCGATCAGCTTCGCTGGCCGTTGCTGGAGACCGCTTTACTGGTACACCCTGTTTCTGCCGACTGCCTTTTACTGCTGGCTAACCGCCTGCAGTGGCGGATGCGTCTGCCGGAGCTTGATCAGGACACGGCGCAGCGGGCAGACGAGCTGCTCGACTTTGCCGACAGTGGCGACATGTTCGATCTTGCCACGCTGGCCCCTCTCAGCCTGGCAGCACAAGACGAAACGCGGAGTTATTTCCATCAGGTCCGGCATTTTTACTGGGAACAACCGACGGGCTGGTTGCGCTATCTGCTGGAAGAACCGCGTGTCATTTTCTGGCCATCCTGTCCGCGTCTGATGAATCAGGTCGTACGCTGGTTTAATGTCGCGGCGACATCGAACGCGATAATGCGTGACTACTGTCTCGGGCAGCTTGAACGCCATCCGAATGATCCGGAGTGGCTCTATCTGAGCGCCAGCCACTGCGGCATGATGGGGGATAATGAAACCGCTTTCCCACTGTGGCTGACCCTGCATGAGCAGTACCAACATGCTGAAGCTGAGCAGTGGTTGCTGGCCTGGTGTGCCCGCCATTTTACGGATTATCTTCCCCTGCTGATTCAGGCCTTTGACCGCCCGGAATTTGCGCCTGTCGACTCCGCCACCGGCGATAATGAAAGCGCATACCGACCACAGGCACAGTCCCCGCAAACGCTGGTGCGCTGGGCCGAAGCAACGCAGGTCGATGTTTCGCCCCTGGCCGCTGACTTCATCAGCTGGAAATCGGGCCGCTATCGCCCACAGGTCATGTTCGTGCATCTTTTGCAGGAAGATGGCACAGATGAACTGCGGCATCTCTACTGGCAGGCCAGCATGTTAACCCTGGGCAATGAAGCGTTGCTACAGGCGATCGTCGACCAGCCGGTTTCCGGCACGCCGCTGCAAATGCTTATCTTACGCGGTCTGCAGCGCCAGGCCCTGCAGCGTCTGGCGTGGCTTCAGGGCTCACCGGTGGTGGCAGAGTTCAGCGCGTGGTTATCCGCGCCTGAAGAGACGCCGTTACCTGAAAGATTTGCCGACAGTGAGGGGGCGGCCTGGAAGCAGAGCATCGCCTGGTTATGGCACTGGCGGCCGCTTCCCCGGCACAGCCTGACCCGGCTGGCGCAACATGCGGCCTATGGCGAAAGTGTCTTGCCGGCGCATACCAGCTGGCTGTGCTATCTCATCGAAAATGCCGCGATTACGCTACCGGACGACAGCCAGACGCCACCACGTGATGCGCTGCGTCAGGTGATGTTGCTGGTGGCGATGCTCGACCTTGAGGTTGATAACATCGCCCTGCTCAGCCAGCTGAAAGATTTTCCGCTGGATGAATCGCACCCCTTCTGGCCGATGTATCAGGTATTTACCCAAATTGACCTGGCCCGGGGCGATGAAGTCAGCCAGCTGAAAAGCCACCTTGAGCTGAACAACTCACTGCATTTCAACTGCTGGACCCGGCTGCCCGTCAGTATCGAAGAATGCATCGCCCGGCGTGATGAGACCTCGTCCAATGCCGCCCACTATTTCTATCGTTATCAGCCAGCGTGGCAGGAGCGCCTGGGTCAGTCGCCCTTCCCTTATCAGGCCCTGTTCCATGCGATTTTTCTGTCGCATGAGAATGCGAGTTATGCCCAGCATCACCTGGACGCCCTGGAAGCGCTCACCGCTCACTCGCCGGAAGACGTCGCCTTTAAACAGCAATTACTGTTGCGCCAGCGGCCGGTGTTGCCCCCTGATGAAATGCTGCCCAGCGGAGCCCTTCACGCGCCGGCGGTTGCCCGGGGGATCCACCAGCTTGGCAGCAGTCCGGAATATGTACTGGACGCAAAGCTGCGTGACGCTGCTGAAAGCTGTGCTGACGATCCCGGTGCAGACATCACGTTGCGATTAGCGGCAGCGACAATGCTACAGATCAATACCAGCCGTCAGAAGGCGTTTGCGGAATACCCGCAGCGCCGCAGTTATTTCTGGCAATTCTGGCGAGTGAATTCACGCGTGGGGCGGGTGGGGCTGGTATTGCAGATTGCGCTGGGAAGCAAGCTCGCTGTCCTGTTCGTGAACATGATTTTGGTTGAGGGGCAGCTGGCAAATACCGCCCTGTCGGCCCTGCTGATCGTAATGAATCTTTACAGCGCTGTCGTACGACGTGGGCGGGATTTAGGTCTGGCCTCTGCGGATAAGCTGAAAGAAATTAAAATACCGGTACTCAGGCTGCTGGGAATGTATCTGTTCAAACGCGGCATGCCTGAGCCAAACCGCTTTGGCCCTCCGCCGGGATGGTGGCGTAAAAAAAGCAAAAAATAAGTCTCTGCCGCCCGTTTGACGGGCGGCCGTTCTTTGCCGGTTACGGGGTCATGTCCTGCAGCAGCGCCTCCAGACGCTGACGCAGCGGTGCGATATGGCTTTCCTGTTGGCTGGCTAACGCTGTTTCAAATTCTTCTAACCACAGGCCAATCTGTCCCCGGGTGTCCCCGAGCGACTGCGCCCAGGATTTCTCTAAACGCGCCAGCAAGTTGCGGTTCACCAGCGTGTCACGGGGATGAATTTTCACCGACGCTAAACGTTCACGACTCCGCTGTTGCTGTTCAGGACTGAGGCCAATCGGGCTGTGATCGATCACTTTACTTAATGACTCACCGCTGTCAGGCAGGTTGACGTCCACTTCCAGCAACCCGTTGATGTCATAGCTGAAACGCACGTCGATATTCTGCAACGCGCCGTTGGGTTTCACCGGTACCTGTAATTCATCGATAAAGATATTGTTGGCGACCAGGGGATTTTCGCCCTGATAGATAGCAATGCGTATCATCGTCTGTTCGGCATGGCGGGTGGTGAAGGTCTCCACCCGTGAAGCCGGTACGACGGTATTACGCTCCAGGATCGGTGAAAACAGCCCGCTCCTGTGGTCGCTGGCAGTAGCAATGCCCAGCGTATACGGGCAGACATCGGTGAGGATCACCTCTTCAATATCTTCATTACGCAAGCGACAGGCCGCCTGGGCAGCGGCACCCAGCGCCACAATGGTGGCAGGATCCAGATGTTGATGCGGTAATTTACCAAACAGCTTCACCACCAGTTTCTGAATCACCGGCATCCGCGATGCCCCGCCCACCAGCACCAGATGATCAAGCTGTTCCGGACGCAGTCGGGCGTCGTGCAGCGCCTGTTCGATGGGGGCACGCAGCCGGGTCATCAGCGGTAACCAGATCTGTTCCAGTTTCTCCTCATCAAATGAGAGCGTCCAGGTCTGCTCCTGCCACTGCCAGCGCAGCTGCTGCGAAGCGTTATGCTGACCGAGCTGGCATTTGAGCTGTTCAGCACAGTCGTACAGGTGCGCCAGTTCAGTGGCGGGGAGCATCTCCGCAGTGAGTTTCCATTCACTGAAACAGGCCTGAATAATCGCCTGGGTAAAATCTTCGCCACCAAGATAGTTGTCGCCGGCAGAGCCATGCACTTCAATCAGTGGCAGATCATACTCCAGCACCGTCACGTCAAAGGTGCCACCACCAAGATCAAATACCAGCGTCCGGCCGGTGTTCTGGGTATGTAAGCCGTAGGCCATAGAGGCGGCGGTAGGTTCGTTAATCAGCCTGACCGCGTTGAGTCCGGCCAGTTCTGCGGCAAACCGGGTCTGTTTACGTTGTTCATCGCTGAAATAGGCAGGGACGGAGATCACCACATCGGTGATCTCCTGACCGAGGTAGGTCTGGGCATCCGCTTTGAGGGATTTAAGCACCAGCGCCGACAGCTCAGGCGCATCGAAGGTTTCTTTTCCAAGCCGGAACTGTTTCTTACTGCCCATAAAACGCTTAAAGAGTGCCGCCGTTTGCTGCGGATGGGTTGTCAGACGCGACAGTGCCGGGCGACCAATCAGCATACGGCCATCATTATCCAGACTGACCACCGATGGCGTGAGGTATTCATTTAATGCATTAGGGATCAGCCGGGCCTGCCCCTCCTGCCAGACACTGATCAAACTGTTGGTGGTGCCTAAATCAATGCCGATCGCCGGGACAGCCATCTTCAGTTCCGTCATGATTCTTTCTCATCAATGATGTGTTAAATGGATTTTATTCAATCGCATTGAATTATAGAAGCATTTGTCATGCCCCTGCGTCACAACCCCTTCTCAGGGGAACATGACGCAGGCAAACCCTGTTATGGTCTCCCGCTCAGCTTTTCAGCCTGCCGACCTTCTGCGGCCAGGGATCGTTAAACGCCCCCCCGCCCTGCCACCAGGCGATTTCCTGCTCAGTCAGAAAACAGCGGTGCAGCGCGAGGCAAAAATCATCCAGCTGATTTCGCTGTCCGATCACCGTCAGTCGGCAGCGCCGGTCGCCAAAACGCCCCGGCTGCGCATCCAGCTGCTGTTGCAGTATACGACGTTCTTCAGCCCCAAGATGGTTGTCTTTGTGGGCGAGTATCCCGGCTTTCCAGTAGCTGATAAATTCCAGGCCAATACTGCCTGATGCCTGATTCCATAACAGCGCCAGATCGTCCCGGCCAGGCAGCCAGAAAAAACCTTTACTGCGGTGGATCCCCTCCCCCAGCTGCTGCTGACAGGTGTCCCACAGCCGCCGCGGATGAAAAGGACGATCGTCCTCGATCACCCGCGATTCAATCTCATAGGGCTGGCCGTTGCCGGACGGCTGTTCAACGACCTCCTCCAGCTCATCAACCAGCTTCGCCACACGGTGGAAATCATACTCCGGTATCGCCAGCACCTCCTTCAGGGGCAGGTTGCCCCAGGGGAGCGCTGTCACCCCCACGCCGGGATTAATCTGATGGAGCGCGCGGGCAATCGTCATCACCGCACCGGCGGGCAGGCGGTCGGTTTTAGTCAGCATCAGATGACTGCAAAACAGGAGCTGCTCCGCCAGCAGATCCTCGATCCCGCGCCGGCGACGGCGAACATTCTCCTGCCAGCGCGGCAGCAGCGTGCCGGCTCCGGCATAGTCGTTTTGCAGCATCACCGCATCCATCAGTGACAGCAGACCCTGCAGTCTGACGCGGGGGTGGTCGCGCAACAGCTTAATCAGTGGCAGCGGGTGGCTGCTACCGGAGGTTTCGAGGAAGATATGATCAGGCCGCCGCTTGGTGACCAGCGTATCCAGTGCGGTGGCAAGTCTGACAATACCACTGCGGCTGCTGATGCTGTCAGCGGAAACGGTAATAAAATTATGCTGTTCACGTCCGACGATTTCCGTGTTGGCAATCAGCACGCCGTCAATATCCAACTCGCTCATATCGTTGACAATCGCGCTGACGCTCAGATGCTGACGATGAGCCTGCATCAGCAGGCTTTTTAACAGTGTGGTTTTGCCTGCACCAAGAAAACCATTGAGGACAGTAAGGGGAATGCGCTGCATCGGTGTGTTAATCCTGACAGTGAAAATATTTATTATGTTATAACATAACAATTAAATACCCACACAATGTCCGGCACCAGCAGACGGGAAAGAAAAAAGGCACCCTGTGAAGATGCCTGAGCAGAACGGCGGAGGGTTATCCAAGGTATTCGATAATTGACAGTCCGCCGTTGTAGTCGGTGCTGTAAATGATGCCCTGAGCGTCAACAAAGACGTCGCAGGACTGGATGACACGGGGGCGACCAGGCCGTGTGTCCATCATCCGCTGTGGCGCCGCAGGCACCAGCGCACCTGTTTCTACCGGCCGGTACGGATTGCTGATATCGACGGCGCGGACGCCGGCGTTCTGCCAGGTAGCAAAAATCAGCGTGGAACTGACAAAACTGCCGGGACGGTTCTCATGCAGGTTATGCGGGCCAAAGTGCGCCCCTTTCGCCACATAATCGCGCTCATCAGGCTGCGGGAATGTGGAGATGCTGACCGGATGAGTCGGCTCACGGATATCAAACAGCCAGATATGCTTTTCCCCATCTTCCTGATTGTCCAGCACCGCTTCATCCAGCACCACCAGGAGATCGCGATCCGGCAGCGGGAGCGCAGTATGTGTTCCGCCGCCAAAGGGCGGGCTCCAGTTGCAGTGGCTGATCAGCTCAGGTTTTGTCCTGTCGCTGACGTCCAGCAGCGTCAGTCCGCCGTCACGCCAGCTGCCATAGGCCACGTCCCCGCTGATAATGGCATGATGCAGGGCATACCGCTTTCCTTCCGCCCAGCCAGGTTTTTCCCCGGCCGCAGTATTCATTCCCGGCAGCCACCAGCGCCCGGCGACTTCCGGTTTCAGCGGATCGGCCAGATCGATGGTCAGGAAAATGTAATCGCTAAAGCCGTCAGTCAGCGCTGAAACATAGGCCCAGCGCCCCCCTGCATACCAGATGCGATGAATGCCAATGCCATTCAGGGAGAGGAAGCTGATCTCGCGGGGCTTATCCGGCGTGGAAATATCGAACAGACGCAGCCCGGCACACCAGCTTCTTTCCTGCACGTCACTGACGGTTTCCCCCACAGAGCGGGTGTAATAGACTTTTTCATCAGCGAAACGTACATCGGCAAACAGATCGCGGGCGTTAATCACCAGCAGTAGGTCGTCATGGGCCTGGAGATGAACATTCCATGTCCCTGGCGGAGCAGGAATATAGGCCACCGCACGGGGATGTTTAGCATCGCGCACATCAACGACCGAGAATCCCTTTGACACCATGTGACCGATATAGGCATAACCGCGGTGTACCATCAGCTGTACCCCATCCGGCCTGCCACCCTGATCGCTGTGGCCGATCAACCGCATATTCCGGCTGTATTCCGGCGTGGGAAGTGTGTGACTCATCGGCATCCCTTATTTTTTGTGCTTCGCTTCAAGCGTAGAAAACCAGGGGGCGATAAAGTCTTCCGTCTGTCCCCAACCCGGGATCACCGTATTCAGACTGGCCATATTGACGTTACCCGGCTGACTCACCAGCAGCGCCTGTGGGATCACCGTTGCCCTGAAGTCATAAGTTGCCGGGGTGGGTTCACCTGCCAGCTTGAGGGCAATCAGACGCATGTTAGTGGCGCCGATCAGTTTAGGATCGACCGCTGCGGTGACTTTCCACGGGCTGCCAGCTTCGCGCATCAGTTGCAAATCCTGGTCAGAGACATCAATGCTGTAGAGCTTTATCTCGGTACGGCCGTTCTCTTTCAGCGCCTTCAGCGCCCCCTGGCTGAACGCATCCCAGGTTCCCCAGATAGCATCCACCTTCCCTTTCGGATATTTGGCCAGCAGCGCACCGACTTTGTTGGCTGTATCACCCTGCACATCGGAGGAGACCGCCCCCACCGACTCCAGTTCCTGAATACCCGGGTTCGTCTGCAGCAGTTCCCTGTACGCCGCCTGACGGCGTTCCATCGGTGGATAACCGGCCACCCAAAGTTTGATAATATTGGCTTTTCCGTGGTGATCCTTAATCAGCTGGCCAAATGAGAGTGCGGTCAGCGATGCATCATCCTGTTGCGTCACGGTTGCGCCCGGCACATCCCCCTCTGTCGCTGTATCGAATACTGACACCGCAATCCCGCTGTTGGTTATACGCTTAATCAGGCCAGTGGAATAAGGGGCCCTCCCTTGTGAAAGGATAATGCCGTCGTACTTCTGGCTGATGGCCTGTTCGACGAAATCCTGAAAGCGAGCGTCATCGCCGTTGCTTAAAAAAGTACTGACTTTAAAGCCCAGCGCTTTCCCCTGCTGAACGGCCCCCTGAACGAACTGCGTGGTGTTGTCATCAGACCCCAGGTTACGGATCACTGCAATACGGATCGGCCCGTCATGGCTGGCGATCTTCTCCGGTAACGGCGCCAGTGTGGCAGCGCAGACAGATAAAGCGCTGGCGACCCAGAGCGTCAGTAAGGCGATAAATGGTTTCATAGTAAAAATCCCTGTAGCGAAAGCGGAAAAGGGCCTCTTTTTTTTGACGCAGGTCGTCTCTGAAAGACCGGCCTGTCACTTTTTCACAGCCGCTAACTCTCTGACAAAGAAGTAAAAAGAATATCTATCTGCAAAAAAAGTATTAGCCAGTTGCAACCCACGACAGCAGGATAAATAAAAACAAAGGGACACTTATGGAAAATACAGATATTCAGGTCGTCGCTGGCCCGGCCAACTACTATTCTCACCCTGGCGCATTGCAACGCCTGAACGACTTTTACCGCCAGGATCAGCTTTCCCACGCCGTGTGGATCTTCGGCGAGCGCGCCATCGCAGCGGCCAGGCCGTGGCTGCCCGACAGTTTCTCTCTGGCGGGTGTCCGCCATCTTCCCTTTGGGGGGCACTGTACGGAGCAGGATATTGGTACGCTGGCAACGGCCTGCGGAGACGACCGACAGGTAGTGATCGGCGTCGGCGGCGGTGCCCTGCTGGATACCGCCAAAACCCTTGCACGCCGCCTGAATGTCCCCTGCGTGGCGGTTCCAACCATTGCCGCCACCTGCGCCGCCTGGACCCCACTGTCAGTCTGGTATAACGCTGCCGGTCAGGCATCCCATTATGAAGTCTTTAAGGATGCCAACCACCTGGTACTGGTTGAACCTGAAATCCTGCTGCAGGCCCCGGTGGAATACCTGCTGGCGGGGATCGGTGACACGCTGGCAAAGTGGTACGAAGCGGTCGTGCTGGCCCCGCAACCACAGAACCTGCCTCTGACAGTACGGCTTGGCATCGACACCGCGGCCACAGTGCGCGACATCCTGCTTAAGCAGAGCGCCACCGCGCTGGAAGATCAGCACCAGGGCGTATTAAGTCAGGATTTCCGCGATGTGATTGATGCGATTATTGCCGGTGGTGGGATGGTCGGCGGGCTGGGAGAGCGCTATACGCGCATTGCTGCCGCCCATTCGGTTCACAATGGTCTGACCGTGCTGCCGCAGACAGCCCGCTTTCTGCATGGGACAAAAGTCGCTTATGGCATTCTGGTCCAGTGCGTCCTGCTGTCACAGATTGAAACAGCACGACAGCTGATCGCCGCTTATCAGCGATTTAATCTGCCGGCCACCCTGGCGGAGTTAGGGGTGGATATTGGCAACCAGAGTGACATTGAGCAGGTGATCGCTCATACGCTGCGTCCGGAGGAGTCGATTCATGCCCTCTCTGTCCCTGTCACCGCGGAGAGTCTGCGCACTGCCTTTATCACAGTGGAAGCATTAGGTCAGCAGGGATCGTAAAGACGGCAGACTGGGAGATGTGTTGAAAAATATGGGGTTATGAGCGTCACCGGCCCCGGTTTCAGCCGACAGAATACGACTAATGTGGAGAGATTTCCTGTTCCTGATATGAACGACGTCCGGCGTGCCTGCTGGCCCAGCAACAGGAAATTTATCCACAGAAACGGGGGATAATCCGGTGAGTAACTTACTTTAACCAGTAAAAAACCTTCTAGAATATATAGCTATCAAACTGATTTATATATTATTTTTTCGCACGTTCCGCAACTTCTGCCATCACACGCTTGTGGCTGATTTTATCGCCGATTGTTTTGTACCACGTGGCCAGCTTTCTGACATCCGTGAGGGGAACTTTCTCTGCGCGATCATATGCTGTCAGACGGGTACGGTACTGCTCCATAATGGTAATACAGCGACGCGCCCAGTCCCCTTCCAACTCAGATCCTGCCACCGCACGCGGACGTCGCGGGAATTTTGGCCGCAGGGGTTTGCTGGCTTCAGGCGCAGATTCATCCACGTAGGAAAACTTGATGGAAACGACGGTGCGGCCTTTTTTGACCGGCTCCCAGATCACCGAAATGTCGGTATTGGCGTTAATACGTGCCAGTGTCGGCTCCAGCAACTTCTGACGAAAGTCGCGATAATCCTCGTACTTGCCCTGAAGACCCGCCTTTTCCCGCATCCAGTCAAGCGCCAGCGTGACCTCAATGGCCTTACTGGATTTACGTCCATACAGGTTTTTTGCCTTGATCAGCCAGCCATACAGACGCACAGAAAATGAAGTATCAAGCTTGGCAATATTGGCAAAATTGAGCTTGGTGAACGACTCCTTCAGCTCATAGAGATAGGGAGCAACATCCTGGCCAAAGCGCAGTACGACGGCACTTTGCTCATCACTGCTGACATATTCGAGACGGGAAAACCACGACAGTTGTACGGTTCGCATCTTGCCGGTCTTACGGTCGGGCAGATAAATGGTCACGGGCTTTTTCATCAGACTCTCAGCGGCTTCCCGCAGCTGGCGGTGGCTGCTGGTGGGATTAAGGCCGTAAATTCGCTGATAATCATGGGGAAAAAGACGGTAAAGCGCATCGGGCTGGGGTTTCCTGCTGTCAATCTGGGCCAGTGCAAGGTTCAGCAAACGCATTTCATCCAGTGTGACGCTGTATGCTCCCTCCAGGAGGTCATTACCTTGCACAACCGTCAGTTTGTTAAGCTCCATTTTTACAGGATCCCTTTGTGGAAAGTTCAGCAAAGTATTCCACACAAAAATTATCAAGGTAAAGTGAAATATCGCGGTTATTTTATATTAACAATCAGCTGGTTATGCAGGCAACTGTAGTCTGCAAACATAAAATCTTTCCACATAGGCCTGCAGCCGGATCGTCTGTGGGGCTGTAAGGATCCTTTTTTCACCCCTGCATGACATAAAATGACTCCACATATCACCCATGTCAGCAACAGAAAATATCTCCACCTTTAGCCCTTCCCTACAGAAAATTCCTCCACATGATGGCAACTGGCTGCACAGGATAAAAAATGACAACACGCATGATGAATTAATTATGCGTAAATTCAATGAATTAACCTTTCACGATTACAGGAAATCTTTCCACATTATCGCCTGAACCGTCCCCTGCCGGCATAAATTTTGCCGATCCTGCAGGAGCTCAGCAGGAAAAGACTCCACCTGTCACAGAAAATTTATCCACGTTTAACCTCCCGACAGCGTGATACCGCCAGCCACATAAAATCATTCCACATATAACGTCGAGGTGACATTGTCACAAATCAGTGATATGACAGAAAATCTCTCCACGTTAGGCCGCTGCAGGTTTTTTTTAGCAGCACAGAAAATCATTCCACATGAAGAGGTGATGGCCAGGTAACGACAGAAAATCTCTCCACGTATAAAACGCTAGTTACAGCTAACGTATTGGTATAACTTGATTAAGTACTGCAAGCGACACTAACCCTGATAGGTTACAGGTAGTATTACAGTGACGATGTCACTTTTATGTCACCGCCAACAGGAGTGACAGATCACCTTCTGGCAGGAAATGAGAAAAATAGCGGCGGAAATAAGGCGGTATCAGAAAGGATCGTGAAAACAGTTATCCACAGAAAATGTCTCCACATAATAATATTCCGATAAATCATAAAGTTATCAACAGGAAAAAACTCTACGTATAGCAGGAAATCACTCCACATCAGACAGAAAATCACTCCACCTGACGCAGGAAATCACTCCACTTATTGCGCTGTAAGGCGCTGATCCTTAAAAGAAAAAACAGCCCTTAAAGTTAAAGATCTAAACAAATAAAAAGAAAAACAAAGACGATGCGATCTTTTTTTTTAAAAGGATCCTACCGGGGATCGCGTTTCAGAACGGTATCGGACAGCAGTGGAAGGATCCGTGGTTGACCAGGCCGCAGGCTATCGGGCTTCATTCTCGGGCAGCCAGCCTTCAATGAGCTCTGTCAGGACGTCTTTCATTTCCCGACCCTGCATAAAACAGGCTGTTTTGAAACGACGGTGAAGATCTTCATCAATATTCGTTTGCAGCTTCTTTACTGCGCCGGTAGCAGGTCTGCTGACTGCATCCAGTGCAGGTGCCAGCTGACGATGTTGTCCCAGTTTCATTTTCATGCCAGTAACTCCAGGATCTCGTTAGTCATGACTTCAATTTCCCCTTTCGCATTCCCGTCAGTTGTATCAAATACGGTTCCGCCATCGAGCATTGTGCGTATATACACCTGACGCTGTGTTGTGGCCGTTTTAAGCGCTGGTACGCCTGTGTCCTGGATGGATTCTTTCAGAACTTCAAGCATACGGGTCGAGGCTACTTTTTTGGTGATCAGGAAACGGGCAATCACCGGCTGCAAATTTTCCCTTGCTTCGACAACGGCAAGAATGGCGCCACAGGCGGCGAAATCAAGCGGCGAAGGTGTGACCGGGATAAGTACCAGATCGCTGACCATCACGGCAGCAGACGAAATAGCGGTGATCGCAGCAGCACCATCAATCACCACATAATCATACTCTTTCAACTGCTTACGGACGGTATACACCTCTTTTTCAGAAGCGGCTTCAGCAAGGTCAAATTTGCACTTCGTTTCATCATACCAGTTACTGATACTGCCCTGAGGATCGGTATCAACCATCACGACGCGATGCCCTTTACGCGCAAGGCAGGTGGCAATATTGATGGAGGTGGTGGTCTTCCCTACCCCACCCTTTCCGTTCAGGAAAGAAATGATTTTTGTCGCCATGACGCACTCCTGCAGGATTCTGGCTCATATCCCGGGATGACAGAATCCTGGGATTATAGGATTTTAACATCACAGGATTCTGTCATCCTGCGATACAAAGATACCGTAATCATCGGTTGCAAACAATATCCCAGGATTTGATAATCATGTAATCATGTAATCATGTAATCATGTAATCATGTAATCATGTAATCATGTAATCATGTAATTGCAGGATTACCGAATCCTTATCTTTCCCCTCCCTATCCTTTATCGCTTTAAGCACACTGATATGTCGCTTTATCTGCATGACGTAATATGAAGAGGTGATTCTATAATCATTGAATCATTGAATCATTGAATCATTGAATCCTGAGATACCCACCGTTACTGCTTGTTGTCATTCCCGGCAGGGATAAAATTATCCTGCAATCCTGCAATCCTGCAATCCTGCAATCCTGCAATCCTGCAATCCTGCAATCCTGCAATCCTGCAATCCTCTTATTGACATTCGCCGCTGTCTCCCTTGCAGTAT
>NZ_BCTN01000029.1 GCF_001571305.1 Erwinia persicina NBRC 102418
ATACTACAAAACCTGATACTTAAAAGTCTGGGGTGGCTAATGGGACTCGAACCCACGACAACTGGAATCACAATCCAGGGCTCTACCAACTGAGCTATAGCCACCATACCTGACTTCTTTACTGCTTCTTTCTACTACTAACTAACGCGGTAAATGTTACCACCGCCGCTCATGCGCACAAAAATCATGGTGCGCCCGACAGGATTCGAACCTGAGACCTCTGCCTCCGGAGGGCAGCGCTCTATCCAGCTGAGCTACGGGCGCGTAGCGCCGTTGCGGATGTGCATACTACGGAGGACAGCCCTGACTGTCCAGTGCTTTTTGCACAAAAAAACGCGTTTGATTACGCTTTGTGCATTCCGTCTAAAGTCGCAGCGTTTTTCGCCCTTTTCACCGCGATGAACCGCACAAAACGACCTTCACTGACAGAAAAGACGTGCTGATTAAAGATCGCCGCGCCAGTGATATTTAAGGTATTTCAGCAGTCTGAGCTGGCGCTTGAGGCGGGTAGGCTGTGAAATCAGTCGATACAGCCACTCCAGCCCCATTCGCTGCCATATCTTAGGCGCACGCTTCACCTGTCCGGTAAACACGTCGTAGGTCCCCCCCACTCCCATATACAGCGCATCAGGATAGCTGGCTTTACAGTCCCGCATCAGAATCTCCTGGCGCGGTGACCCCATCGCCACCGTCACCAGTTTAGCCCCACTTTCCCGGATCCGGGTAAACAGCGCTTCACGCTGGTCCGGTGTGAAGAAACCGTCCTGCGATCCGACAATATTCACATTCCACAAACGACGTAGCTTATCCATCGTCTGCGCAAGCACGGCGGGTTGCCCACCGATGAGAAACACCGGAGTGCCCTCGCGCCCGGCACGTTCCATCAGCGCTTCCCACAGGTCGGCACCGGCTATACGTGAAACATTGGCCTGAGGGTACTTTTTACGGATTGAGCGCACAATGCTGATGCCATCGGCGTATTTATACTCGGCGGCATCAATCAGCTGATGAACCGCCGCATCGGCTTCTGCCGTCAGCACCTTCTCCGCGTTAATCGCCACCAGCGTGCCGGTTTTCAGTTCACCCTGCTGATTAAGGTAATCAACGAACTGTGCCATATCACTAAAGCCTGACAGCGATATTCCGCGGATCTGGTAGTGCGGCACATCTACAGAGACAGTCATGGAAATTCCTTTAAAGCAAAACGCATATCAGGCGTTAGGGCTGAATCGACAGCGAACGGGCAGGCGCACGGGCACGTACCAGCCCGGCAGTATCAAGCAGCCAGTAGAGCAACTTCGCCAGCACAACGCAGAACGCAAAAATGATACAGAAGAAAACCACGCGGGAGGCAAAAGCATCCAGCCCCTCTCGCGCCAGCACTATCATGTTAAATACCGCACCGAAACAGAAACTTTGCAGGATGGCGGCTTTATAGCGATTCTGTTCCTGCTGACCTTTTTCATACAGCCAGTCGAACCACTTGATAATTAACCCGACGGCCACTGCCCCAAGGGGAATAAACAGCGCCCCCCCCATCACCACCAGCGAACCGATAAGCGTGGGGGAGATGGCCAGCCCGGAATGGTTATCCAGCACATCCCACGTAAAGTAGTTGGCGCTGTTCAGTACGATGGAGGGGCGCCCGTGCCATAACCAGCTGGGAATAAAGACATAAAAATCTCGCCAGATGGGCGCCAGCCCCTGGAAATCAATCTTGTCGTAATTTTGCAGCAGTAGGCCCAGATTCTCCCAGGGCGAAAAGGTATCGCGGGTCAGATACAGGAAGGTATAGAACGCTTCGGAACCACTGACATCCAGGTTGTAACGCTTTAGCGCCAGCCAGAACATGCCGACAATCCCGCCGACACCGGCCAGCACCAGCATCCACAGCGTGATCCAGCCGCGGATAATGCCAATAAACAGAAACAGGGCAAACGCGATAATGATGTTGGCGCGCGTTCCGCCGACAATCATATAGGTCAGCAGGCCAAACGCGACGGTACTGATCAGGAAAAGCAGCCAGCTGCGTTTGTCCTGTTTCAGGAAGTAGATCACCAGCATGGCCGGTATAAAGAAGTAGAAGAAGCGTTTCAGGGCAACGCCAGAGACATCCGCAGAGAAAATCTGGCTGTAGCTGTGCAGCTTAAATAGCAGGAAACCATTGTGCAGGAAGAACACACTGACGGTGCCCAGCGCGACCAGCGCAAGGATACCCCAGGTCAGATGCGCTTCAATACGATTGATGGTAAACACCGGGCGCGGTGGTGGGCGGTGAGGTGCTCTGAGTCGGGTTTTATAGCTGGTATAGTAAATCGCATAAAACCCCCCCGCCGAAAGCAGCGCCTGCAGCAGGTATTCCGGCGGTACCACCTCAACATCAAAGCCAAACACCAGCATGCAGGTAAGCGGAAAACCGAAGAAAAAGGTGAGTAAAAACAGCAACGAGAAAAAGACGTTGAAGTTAAAACGTACGCGCCGAAACTCACGCCAGGTCAGCGTAAGAATAAAACCACAGCAGCACAGGTACACCACCAGCAGCCCGGCGAACTGTAATAGCGTCATGCGTTATCCCCTTCTACCAGACGCAATGCCTGCTGCCAGCCGCTCAGATAGCCTGGCTCAAAAAAGGCAACATGTGATTTATCCAGCAGCATCATCTGACGCCGCGCCTCACTGACCGTCGCCGCATCCAGCGGATCGCCGTCAAACAGCACCGGCACCTGCTGTTCTGTCAGGTCCTGCCAGAACGGGTTCTTGCGGTTCAGAACAAAAGGCACATTCGCCTGCATCAGCAGGCAGAGCGTGCCGATACCCTGCTGACGTTCGAAAATAAAGTAGCCAAGGTGGCAGCGGCCAATCAGTTGCAGATAGTCGCTGAAAGCCAGTTTTTCCGTCAGGAGCGACACCACCCCCGGCCTGAACAGGGCCATCGCCGCCTCCTGCACCTGCTGAATATACGCGTCATTATTAGCCGGATAGCCTAACGGTACGACAACACGCACATTATCACCAAACTGCTGATGGATAGCTTTAAGCGCAGGGATATGGCGGTTGCTGGCATCACCGGAGTTGCCGAGCAGGATTGTGAGCGGGCCCTGCGCCTCATCGCTGACCCGCACATCTTGTGCCAGTCGCGTCGGGAAATAGAGCAGCGATGCCGGGACGTGGGGATGCCGCTGGTGAAAGTGGCTGATGTCTCCCCGGGTGGCAAACACGTGCCCCACCCGCTTCTGCGCCTGACGCCGGAGCAAATAGAACAGGCGGAATTTCAGGCGGCTGGACTCTTCATACAGATCAGCCCCCCAGATATGCCAGTAAAACTGCTGGCGTTTAAGTTTACCCGCCAGCAGTGCCAGCCAGAGACGCGGATTAAACTGCCCATGAAAGAAAAAGCGCGTTTCACGCTGCGCCCTGCCGGTCGCTATTACCGCCTGTGCCAGTTCGTTTTTCGTGGAAAACAGCCTGACAGTCAGCATCGGATGCTGGGCAGCCAGTTCGGACTGCCCACTCACCACCCAGAACTCACGTCGGGAAGCTGACGGGATAACGTTATGTAAAACCTGGTTAAAAAAGCCCAGCACCGTCGCATTATGATGCGGAATGTCTGCGCCTAAAAGATGAATTACTCTGGTCATACTCGTCTACGATAAATAATAAAGACACCTGCACAGAGTGCAAAATAAGCGATATAGGTCGCCATATACGCCTGCGCCGCTCCGGCTGCACCATGCAGCGGGATCAGCCAGCGGGAAAATCCGGTCAACAGGACAAACTGGCTCACTTCCGTCAGGATATAGAAACGTAGTGAGGCTTTCGCAATCACCAGGTAACCGAAAACGTAACACCCTACCTTGAGTACGTCACCGATCAACTGCCAGACAAACAGATCGCGCATGGCCGTAAACGCGTGGGAAAACAGCAGCCAGATGGCCACGTCCCGCAACAACCAGACGGTAAAACTGACGCCAGCAACCACCGGCAGGACAAAACGCAGGGCCTTAATGATTTCACGGGAAATATCTGCTTTCTGTTGCAGGCGTGACAGGGTGGGCAGCAGATATACGCTGAACGACGCAGTGATAAACTGCAGATAGGCATCAGAGATACTGCTGACGCCCTGCCACAGTCCGACCTGCTCCCATCCTGCATGTTGCGCCAGCAGATTGCGCATCATCATCCAGGCAACCGGCAGCGTCACCGCGGTGATCAGTGCCATCAGGGTAAACTTCCCCAGCAGGGTAACAAACTCAGGCCGCCATGCAGGTAACAGATAACGCACCGGCAGATGATCGCGCCACACCAGCAATACGACGGCGGGCACCACCACCATCGCCGGCACCATCGCCAGCCCGATCAGTGCGCCGCTGTAACCTCCCAGCTTATAGCAAACAAACCACGCAGCCACCCCGGTCAGGCTACCGATGATTAACGACAGTGCATTCCCTGCGGCATCGCGGAAGCCTTTCATGATCGCCAGCGCCAGGTTAGCCCAGGCGATCCCCATTTGCAGGAAGGCGACAAAGCGGATCACCTGCTGGTAGCGATCGTGACCAAACAGCGCGTGGCTAATCGGCGCGGCAAACAGCAGGAAAATCAGCGCCAGCAGCAGAGAAAACCCCAGCACCATGGAAGACGCAGTGCCGGTGACGGCCCGCAGTTGGCCGGGATCCTGCTGATACTGCGCCACATACTTGGTGACGCCGTTAAATATTCCGGCCCCCGCCAGCACGCCCAGTACGGTAATCAGCTGACGGAAATTCCCGGCCTGTCCGACGCCGGCAGGACCGTAGGACACCGCCAGCATTTTTACCACCAGTAAACCGGCGGCAATTTTTACCAGCGTGGAAACCGCTGTCCACACCGACGCTTTTGCCAGTGACATATCAGGAGAAAAAGCTCAGTAAGGAGTTGATCACTGTTTTCTGATTGTTATCAGAGAGGTTATAGAAGAGCGGCAGACGCAGCAGGCGGTCACTTTCAGACTGGGTAAAATGATCTTCACCGTGGAAGCGGCCAAAGCGCTGACCCGCAGGCGAACTGTGCAGCGGAATATAGTGGAACACCGCCATGATCTCGGCCTCTTTCAGCCACGCAATCAGCGCACTGCGATCGTCATGGTCACGCAGCTTCAGATAAAACATATGGGCATTATGCTCACAGTCGGCGGGAAGGCTGGCCAGCCCGATGCGTCCGCGTGCCGCTACCGGCTGCAGGGCATCAGCGTAGTTTTGCCACAGGCGTAAACGCTGTTGATTGATGCGCTCTGCCGCCTCCAGTTGTGCCCAGAGGTACGCCGCCTGTAAATCGGCCATCAGATAGCTGGAACCGATATCGCGCCAGGTATATTTATCTACCTGCCCCCGGAAGAACTGGCTGCGGTTGGTGCCTTTCTCACGGATGATTTCCGCGCGCTCCACCAGCGTGGCGTCGTTAACCAACGTCGCGCCGCCTTCACCGCCCGCGGTGTAGTTTTTGGTTTCATGGAAGCTGAAACAACCAATGTGTCCGATACTGCCAAGCGCGCGACCTTTGTACGTCGACATCACACCCTGCGCGGCATCTTCCACCACCCACAGCTGATGCTTTTTCGCCAGCGCCATAATGGTATCCATCTCACAGGCCACGCCCGCATAATGTACCGGCACAATCGCTTTGGTCCTGTCGGTGATCGCCGCTTCAATCAGGCGCTCATCAATATTCATGGTGTCTGGACGTACATCGACAAACACAATGGTCGCCCCGCGCAGCACGAAGGCATTGGCGGTCGACACAAAGGTGTAGCTCGGCATAATGACTTCATCGCCGGGCTGAATATCGATCAGAATAGCCGCCATCTCCAGCGAGGCAGTGCAGGATGGGGTCAGCAGGACTTTACGGCTACCGAAACGCTGCTCCATCCACTGCTGGCAGCGACGCGTAAAACCGCCATCGCCACATAGCTTACCGCTACCCATCGCCGACTGCATATATTCAAGTTCAGTTCCCACCACCGGTGGCGCGTTAAACGGAATCATGGCGTTTCCCTGTATAACCAGTAGGCGGTGCGTTCAATCACGCCACCGCAGCGAAGATAGAGTCGCAACGCCGCAATATTACCCAACTGCGTTGCAACATGAAGCCGTGTCAGTCGGCGTGCGCGGCACCAGTCGTTTGCCGCTGTCATCAGCCGCTGCCCAATACCCAATCCCTGCGCGTCCGGCACGACCGCCAACAGGCCAATGCGTGCCGTACCGTCACCCAGTTCACGCAGCGAGACAAAACCCTGCAGGGTGCCCCGCTCATCTACCGCCAGCAGACACTGATGGTCAAACGTCCCGAGCACGGCATTTTCCACCCACTGAGCGTAAAAACGTCCGCTATCGCCCGGCGCATACCAGGGCGCACGGAAACGGCTCCAGGTAAAGGCCTCTTCTGCCACCCGGCGCAGTGCAGGGATATGCTCCGCGCGCGCAATGCGGATGCCGGTCGGGCGTTCAACCGGGGTGATACCCAGCACACAGTCCGCCTCACCCTCTACCAGACGGAAACCGAGGGCCGTCAGGGCATCCAGCTCTGCGCTCTGCTGGGTCAGCACTTTGACCTGCACCAGCCTGTAGCTGTCGAGCAGAGTGACATCCAGTGCTGTGTCTCCCTGCAATTCAAGCAAGGCGCTATGGCAACCAAAGAAGGCGTTCTCCCACGCCAGGGGGTTAAGCGTCGCCTGCACTATCGCCAGACGCCTTTCGTATCCACAATCCATTGCTGAGTGACGGCGGCCGGCTCGATGGCTTTAAACGCACGATGATCGACCAGCATCACCAGCACGTCGGCCTGCTGTAAAGCCTCTTCCAGTGCTATCAGCGTCACGCTGGCCTGCAATGCAGCCGGAAGCGAGTGCACATTAGGCTCTACCACCAGCGTAGTACCCTGATGCCAGTCGGCAATCATGCGCGTCACCTGGACGGCCGGACTTTCTCGTAAATCATCAATATCAGGTTTAAACGCCAGTCCAAAGCAGGCGATTTTCAGTTCGCTGGCGCGTTTGTTGCTGTCCATCAGGCAATCCGCGACCTGACGCTGCACCTGCTCCAGCACCCAGTGCGGTTTACTGTCGTTCACTTCGCGTGCCGTGCGGATCAACCGCGCCTGTACCGGGTTTTGCGCCACGATAAACCACGGGTCAACCGCGATGCAGTGACCGCCAACGCCGGGCCCTGGCTGCAGGATATTCACACGGGGATGGCGGTTTGCCAGACGAATCAGCTCCCAGACGTTGATCCCCTGGTCAGCCGCAATCAGTGACAACTCGTTGGCGAACGCAATATTGACATCGCGGAAGCTGTTTTCCGTGAGTTTGCACATTTCTGCCGTACGGGCGTTAGTCACCACGCACTCACCTTGCAGAAAGATGTTATAGAGATCGCAGGCACGCTGTGAACAGCGCGCCGTCATGCCGCCAATCACGCGATCGTTTTTAAACAGTTCAACCATAACCTGCCCGGGCAGGACTCGCTCCGGGCAGTACGCGACCTGAATATCCGCCTCTTCCCCTGCCTGATGCGGAAAACTCAGATCCGGGCGGGCAGCCGCCAGCCAGGCCGCCATCTGTTCAGTGGCCCCCACTGGCGACGTTGATTCGAGGATGACCAGGTCCCCTTTTTTCAGCATCGGTGCAATGGATTCAGCAGCCGCCTGGACAAACGTCATATCCGGCTGATGTTCACCTTTAAATGGCGTCGGTACGGCAATCAGCCAGGCATCAGCAACCTCTGGCTGAGTTGCAGCGCGCAACCAGCCACCTTCAACCGCCGTTTTGACGACCCGATCAAGGTCGGGTTCGACAATGTGGATTTCACCACGGTTGATGGTTTCCACCGCGTGGGCATTAATATCAATGCCAATCACCTGCTTCTGGCATGAGGCGAAAGCGGCAGCGGTAGGCAGGCCGATGTAGCCCAGCCCAATCACTGAAATGGTGTTGAAACTCATAAAGTTATCCGGTTATTTTTGAGGGCCTGCACAATACGCTGGCAGGCCAGTCCGTCACCGTAAGGATTATGGGCACGGCTCATGGTGTGCCATGCATCCTCATCGGTCAGCAGACGGGTGACTTCGTTGACAATTTTCGCCCCATCGGTTCCCACCAGCCTGACGGTGCCTGCGGCAACGGCCTCCGGGCGTTCGGTGGCATCGCGCATCACCAGCACGGGTTTCCCCAGAGAGGGCGCTTCTTCCTGAATACCGCCGCTGTCCGTGAGGATCAGCCAGGCGCGATCCATCAGCCAGACAAACGGCAGATACTCCTGCGGTTCGATCAGAATGACATTGTCGATATCACGCAGAATGCGGTTCACCGGCTCACTGACGTTAGGATTGAGGTGTACCGGATAGACAATTTGCGTTTCTGGATGCAGGCGCGCAATTTCAGCCAGGGCGTTACAGATGCGCTCGAAACCACCGCCAAAACTTTCGCGACGATGCCCGGTGACAAGGATCAGTTTTTTACTGGCATCAAGGAAAGGATAACGAGCCGCAAGGCTGTTTCTCAGTGTCTCATCGCTGAGGACGCGATCGCGTACCCAGAACAGCGCATCGATCACCGTATTGCCCGTGACGAAAATGCGACCGGCAGGCAGATTTTCACGTAACAGGTTCTGCTCTGAACTGGCTGTTGGGGTGAAATGATAGCTGGCAAGATGGCCTGTCAGCGTCCGGTTAGCTTCCTCCGGCCACGGTGACCAGAGATCGCCTGTGCGTAATCCAGCCTCAACATGTCCGACGGGAATCCGATGGTAGAAAGCCGCAAGGCTGGCAGCCAGTGTGGTAGTGGTGTCACCATGAACCAGCACAACATCCGGAGTGAAATCGGCAAATACCGTTTTCAGCCCTTCCAGAATACGGCTGGTAATTTCGGTGAGCCCCTGCCCTGGCTGCATGATATTAAGATCGTAATCCGGCACGATGGAAAACAGATGCAGCACCTGATCGAGCATTTCCCGATGCTGTGCCGTCACGCAGAGGCGCGACTCGATATCGTCATCCTGCGCCAGCGCGTGCACGAGCGGTGCCATTTTTATCGCTTCAGGGCGCGTGCCAAAAACCGTTAATACTTTCACCGTGACTCTCTTTAATTCGAAAGGGTTAAACCGCGTTTTACCCGGCGGCTTTAACGACGGGAACGGCGCACCAGCGCAGTCCCTGCACCCAGCAGAACGCCGACCGCGCCCCACATAATCATCAATAGCACCCGGCGCGGGCTGTCACGTTTTACCGGTTCTTCCGGGGTACGCAGATATCGCCAGGTCTGGAATGACTTCACCAGGGTGGGGCCCACATTCAGCGTCGTTTGCATGGCACGGTTTTGATCGTATTCCAGATCATACGTCGGCCCCGTTGCACGCAGCGTTTCCAGCCGTGCCTGCAACATTGGCCTGCCCAGCAGGAAAAGTTCAGAATCGGGAAGCTGTTCAGAAGGTGTCTGGGTTTTCGACTGCTCGAAGCCCTGCTGTTGAGCAATTTTTAGCGCCTGCTCTATGCTGTTGACCTGACGGTCATAGATGGCTTTTGCCACAGCCTCCTGCCGTTTGACCTGCGCTTTTAACTGAATGCTGCGAGCCGCCCAGGCGGCAGTGAGCTCTTCATTGAGATGTGTGGTGGCCCGTGCATTCGCAAAGGCGACGTACTGACGAAGCAGCGTATTGGCATCGGATGACGTTTCGGCAATCAGCTTGACGGTATCATTGAGGTTTTTCGCGCTGTCCGCCGGCTGGAACTGGATATTGGCAATCATTTCATCCAGCAGCGCCGCATCCTCACGAGCATTCCCGGTTTTGCGCTTCTGGTAGTAGCTGGACTGTAACCAGAAATCACGCCGCGTATCCCAGGCAAACAGCTGCATCATAAATTCCTGATACGCTTCATCCATCACCGTTGGGGGAGCGACGGTCAGGCTGCCAGCGCGGATATCCAGATTATTCAAAAACTGCTGCTGAGAGTAGTACCCGGACAGCATATTCACGGTGGGCCGATCGACGATGGCGGTGGTGCTCCACTGTGGCGTCACCAGTAATGAATAGATCCAGGCCAGCAAGGCGAACAGCGCACCTCCGGCGATAATCCACAATTTACCGCGCCATAGCGCGCAGCACAGGCCACGAATATCCAGTTCGTTATCTGCGGCGTCAGGATGGGTCATACATCGGTTTCCTTGTCGTCAGGGCATCTGTCAGTCAGTGGAAGATTTGCTGTCATTATTGTTATTTCGCAGACGGCGTTTAAACCGTTTAATCATACGCGCCACGCGCCATGCACGTTTAATGCAGTAGCCGTAAAGCATAAAAGCCATCAAGAACAGAACCAGCATGGCCCATTCCGGAACAAACGAGAGGTATTCACCCAGCACCCCCACCATGGCGAGCAGGGCCGCCGCCGCCGTGATCAGCACGAAAGCCTGCCGCGAGGTAAAGCCTGCCCGCATGATCAAGTGATGGATATGCTGACGGTCAGCGGAGAAGGGACTCATGCCTTTACTGAGGCGGCGATACATAATCGCGACCATATCCATCAGTGGGATCGCAATCAGCCACAGCGCAGTCACCGGCGTGATCGGATGACTTGGGCCCTGCGTTGCTTCCAGCAAGATCCAGATAATAGTAAAGCCAATGAGCGTACTGCCGGCATCGCCCATGAAGACTTTGTAACGCCGGCCAAACATTCCCAGGTTAAGCAGAATATACGGTACGATCACGGCAATCATGGTGAAGCACCACATGGCGAGGCTGTTCTGCCCGTCAAGCAGCAGGATCACCCCCATTGCCAGGAAGGTCACACAGGATAAGCCGCCCAGCAGCCCATCAATCCCATCCACCATATTAAAGGCATTAATGGCTGCCCATACGGCAAACAGCGTCAGCACATAGCCGAACGGGCCGACAACCAGTTCCCAGGGGCCAAAAATATAGCCCAGGCTTAACAGATAGAGCTTCGCCTTCATCATCATGACGACGGCGACACCCGCCTGCACCACCGCGCGGAATTTTACGCTGATGTCGTAACGGTCATCGAGCGCACCGACCAGCACCAGGCAGCCCGCGCAGCCCAGATAAAGCAAAGCATGGGGAATGTAGAAATTCGTTAATGCAAAAGCAAAGCAGCTACCGGCAAAAACAGAGATACCGCCAACCAGCGGAATGACTCCCTGATGGCGTTTGCGATAGTTGGGTTTATCAACCAGACCCACTTTTTTAGCCACTTTGCGTGCAAAGAAAAGAAACACCAACGAAAATATAAAAGTCAGGCCAAGTTCCGTACTCATATTGAGTAAATTCACATTATCCAGCTCTCTGCTATGAATTGCATATTGTCATAAGCAATATTGATGCCAATAACACCTGCATAATTCTGATTTTATTCACCAGGACGGGAAATTTCATGTTCCCTGTCACCTGTCCTGTGCCGTTCTTTAGGTTTGTTCTCCCAGATCAGGATAGCCTATAGGCCAAAAACAAAAAACGCCACGACTATGCGTGGCGTTACCCGAGTTTTGTACTTTTTATTGACTGCAGCGACCTCTTAGCGCAATGAGATCATCGTCTTGTCTGACAACGTGAACCTGTTATGAACGCTTCATCATGTCGAAGAATTCATCATTGGTTTTGGTCATCGCCAGCTTATTAATGAGGAATTCCATTGCGTCAATTTCGCCCATCGGGTGAATGATCTTGCGCAGGATCCACATCTTCTGCAGTTCTTCCGAGGTGGTCAGCAGTTCTTCTTTACGCGTACCAGAACGGTTGTAATCAATAGCAGGGAACACGCGTTTCTCGGCAATTTTACGCGCCAGATGCAGTTCCATGTTACCTGTACCTTTAAACTCTTCGTAGATCACTTCATCCATCTTCGAACCGGTATCAACCAGTGCAGTGGCGATAATGGTCAGGCTTCCGCCCTCTTCCACATTACGCGCAGCACCGAAGAAACGCTTCGGACGATGTAAGGCGTTGGCATCCACACCACCGGTCAGTACCTTGCCAGAAGCAGGAACAACGGTGTTGTAGGCACGCGCCAGGCGAGTGATTGAGTCCAGCAGGATGATCACATCTTTCTTATGCTCGACCAGGCGCTTGGCCTTTTCGATCACCATCTCAGCAACCTGTACGTGGCGGGAAGCAGGTTCGTCAAAGGTAGAAGCGATAACTTCACCTTTTACCAGACGCTGCATCTCGGTCACTTCTTCCGGACGTTCATCAATCAGCAGAACCATCAGCACACAGTCAGGATGGTTGTAGGCAATACTCTGCGCAATATTCTGCAGCAGCATGGTTTTACCGGCTTTCGGAGGCGCGACAATCAGACCACGCTGGCCACGACCGATCGGCGAAGCCAGATCCAGTACGCGGGCGGTCAAATCTTCGGTAGAACCGTTTCCTCGTTCCATGCGCAGACGGGAGTTGGCATGAAGCGGCGTTAAGTTTTCAAACAGGATTTTGTTACGGGCATTTTCCGGTTTGTCATAGTTAACTTCGTTAACTTTCAGCAGCGCAAAGTAACGTTCACCCTCTTTTGGCGGTCGAATCTTGCCAGAGATGGAGTCACCAGTGCGGAGGTTAAAGCGGCGGATTTGGCTGGGGGAAACGTAGATATCATCGGGACCGGCGAGGTAGGAACTGTCTCCAGAGCGGAGGAAACCAAATCCATCCTGCAATATCTCGAGAACGCCGTCGCCGAAGATGTCTTCGCCACTTTTCGCGTGTTGCTTAAGGATGGCGAAGATAATGTCCTGTTTGCGCAAGCGCGCCAGGTTTTCCAGCCCCATATTTTCGCCGAGAGTTATCAGCTCAGAAACCGGCGTATTTTTTAATTCGGTAAGATTCATAATGGTGGGTTCTTAAACTCGGGGTATAACTTGAACTGTTTGTCGTGAATGGTATGGCGAAAGATCCATGCCTGTTTAATTGGTTCTTGGTTCCGAAGTCCACTCGATGATCACGTGCAGGATAACGCAAATCTGGGACGAGGAGACGGTAAGGACAAGAAACCGGAAATCAGTTGATACTAACCGTCAGATTGCTGAACGTCTGTAAGACTTTTGATGAATACTGTGTTCAACAAGGAGTAATTCTAAAGATTTAAACTACAGGTAAGTTCGTCGTGCAGTAGATTTAACTTAGCATGGTTAATGCCGGGCGTCTAGCGGTCAGCGAAAAATTCGAACCACCAGCCGCCGGCATGACCCGATTAGCCCAGGTTCGCGTTCAGGAACTCTTTGAGCTGACCTTTAGACAATGCGCCGACTTTGGTCGCGGCCACTTCGCCATTCTTGAATAACAGCAGGGTTGGGATACCACGGATACCGTACTTCGGTGCCGTTGCTGGATTTTCATCGATATTCAGTTTAGCGATGGTGAGCTTGCCTTCGTACTCTACGGCCACTTCGTCAAGAATAGGGGCAATCATTTTGCAGGGACCACACCATTCTGCCCAGAAGTCGACCAGCGTTAAACCTTCTGCTTTCAGGACGTCGGTTTCGAAGCTGTCATCGGTCAGGTGAACAATTTTATCGCTCATGTTTACTCCAGGGGATTATCTTTACCTTGGGTGTTGCATTAAGCACCACTCAGGCTGAGTTTATTTCACTGCTTTTATTTCACCGGATAAGCTTTCGTAAAGCAATAGTAAGCTGATATTCTACCACACTATGAGCAAAACACACTTAACAGAACAGAAGTTTTCCGACTTCGCCCTGCACCCTCAGGTTGTTGAAGCCCTTGAAACTAAAGGGTTTCATAATTGCACGCCTATCCAGGCGCTGGCATTACCGTTTACGCTCTCCGGGCGTGATGTAGCAGGTCAGGCGCAAACCGGTACCGGCAAAACGATGGCGTTTCTGACGTCAACGTTCCATCATCTTCTTTCTCACCCCGCTCCGGAAGGTCGCCAGGTTAACCAGCCACGGGCGCTGATTCTGGCACCGACCCGTGAACTGGCGGTACAGATCCATGCGGATGCTGAACCGCTGGCGCAGGTTACCGGGCTGAAACTCGGTCTGGCCTACGGCGGCGATGGCTACGATAAACAGCTGAAAGTGCTGGAAAGCGGCGTCGATGTGTTGATCGGCACCACGGGGCGTTTAATCGATTACGCAAAACAAAATCACGTGAATTTAGGGGCCATCCAGGTCGTGGTACTCGACGAAGCTGACCGCATGTTTGATCTGGGCTTCATTAAAGATATCCGCTGGTTGTTCCGTCGCATGCCTGCCGCTAATCAGCGCCTGAACATGCTGTTCTCTGCCACGCTCTCGTTCCGCGTTCGTGAACTGGCGTTTGAGAACATGAATAATGCTGAATACGTTGAAGTCGAACCTGAGCAGAAAACCGGTCACCGTATTAAGGAAGAGCTGTTCTACCCTTCCAATGAAGAAAAGATGCGTTTACTGCAAACGCTGCTGGAAGAAGAATGGCCTGACCGTGCGATCATTTTTGCCAATACTAAACACCGCTGTGAAGATGTCTGGGGCCACCTGGCTGCAGATGGGCACCGTGTCGGCTTGCTGACCGGCGATGTCGCGCAGAAAAAACGCCTGCGGATTCTGGATGATTTCACGAAAGGTGATATCGATATCCTGGTGGCAACCGATGTCGCAGCACGCGGCCTGCATATTCCTGCGGTCACGCACGTGTTTAACTATGACCTGCCGGATGACTGCGAAGACTACGTACACCGTATCGGTCGTACCGGTCGTGCGGGCGCTAACGGTCACTCTATCAGCCTTGCCTGTGAAGAGTACGCGCTGAACCTGCCGGGTATTGAAGAGTATATCGGTCACAGTATTGCCGTCAGCCGCTATAACAGCGATGCACTGATGAGCGATCTGCCACCGCCAAAACGTTTAACCCGTAATCGTTCTGGCAATGGTCCGCGCCGTGGTGGCAACAATAACCGCCGCAGCAGTGCTCCGCGTAATCCTAACCGCAAACGTTCAGGTTAAGTCGCCATGCTGAGTGCATCATCACTTTATGCTGCGATCGATTTAGGGTCGAACAGCTTTCATATGTTGGTGGTGCGCGAAGTGGCTGGCAGTATCCAGACCATTGCCCGCATCAAGCGAAAGGTGCGACTTGCTGCGGGCCTCGATGCCAGTAATCATCTTTCCGATGAGGCTATGGAACGAGGCTGGCAGTGTCTGCGGTTGTTTTCTGAACAACTGCAGGATATCCCGCCAGAGCAAATCCGCGTGGTGGCCACCGCCACCCTGCGTATAGCAACCAATTCCGATACTTTCCTGGTGAAAGCAAAGGCGATCCTGGGCTGCCCGGTGAATGTCATCAGCGGCGAGGATGAAGCACGTCTCATTTATCAGGGTGTTGCCCATACGACCGGGGGTTCTGACAAACGACTGGTGGTTGATATCGGCGGTGGCAGCACCGAGCTGGTCACGGGCAAAGGTTCGCAGACCACCACTCTGTTCAGCCTGTCGATGGGCTGTGTGACCTGGCTGGAGCGCTTTTTTGCCGATCGTTATCTGGGCAAAGACAATTTCGAACAGGCGGAACAGGCGGCCAGAGCCATGATCCGTCCGATTGCGGGCGCATTGCGTGAGCAGGGCTGGCAGGTCTGTGTGGGGGCTTCCGGCACCGTGCAGGCGCTACAGGAAATTATGATGGCGCAGGGCATGGATGAGCGCATCACACTCAGTAAACTGGAGCAGTTGAAGCAGCGTGCCATCCAGTGCGGCAAACTGGAAGAGCTGGAAATTGAGGGGCTGACCCTTGAGCGCGCGCTGGTGTTTCCCAGTGGCCTGTCGATTCTGATCGCCATTTTTACCGAGTTGAATATCAGCAGTATGACACTGGCCGGGGGCGCACTGCGCGAAGGTCTGGTGTACGGGATGCTACATCTTCCGGTGGACCGCGATATCCGCAGCCGTACCCTGCATAACGTCCAGCGGCGTTTCGCGATCGATCCTGAACAGGCTAACCGCGTTTCTCAGTTGGCTGACAGCTTTGCCCGTCAGGTCAGCCAGGTGTGGAAGCTGGATGACCGCAGCCGGGAACTGCTGGAAAGTGCCTGTCTGATCCATGAGATCGGTCTGAGCGTTGATTTCCGTCAGGCCCCGCAGCATGCGGCCTATCTGGTGCGCCATCTTGACCTGCCCGGCTTTACGCCGGCGCAGAAAAAGTTACTGGCTACACTGCTGCAAAACCAGGTAAATGGCATTGATCTGGCCCTGTTAAGCCAGCAAAATGCGGTTCCTCCGCGTGTTGCCGAGCGCCTGTGTCGCCTGTTGCGATTAGCGATTATCTTCGCCAGCCGACGCCAGGATAACAGGCTGCCCGCCGTGCGTTTGCTGGCTAGCGAAGATGACCTGACGCTGACGCTGCCCTCAGGCTGGATGGATGCCCATCCCCTGCGTGCCGAACTACTGGGGCAGGAAGTTCACTGGCAGAGCTATGTGCGCTGGTCATTAGTGATCAACTGAACGCTGATGCACAGGTTGGCACTGCTGCGTTAATCATTGATATCACACGCTGATTACCGCTCTGCCAGCGTTGCACTGACGTATTTTTTGCCCTGGCAGATCGTCGCTCGCGCCGGTCTGCCAGGGGAATGTCTACTTCTTCGCTTTTGCCAGCTGCGCACGAAGACTGGCCAGATGACTCTGGCCCTTTTGCATGCGCTCTTCCGGACTGACGACCTTACGCTCGCTTTCCCACTGTAAGTCGTCCTGCGGCAGCTCCAGCAGGAAGCGGCTTGGCTCCGGACGGATCACCTCTCCGTACTGACGGCGTTCACGGCACAGCGTAAACGTCAGCTCTTTCTGCGCACGCGTAATACCGACGTACGCCAGACGGCGCTCTTCTTCTACATTGTTTTCATCGATGCTGCTCTGATGCGGTAACAAACCCTCCTCCATCCCCACCAGAAAGACATAGGGGAACTCCAGACCTTTGGACGCATGCAGCGTCATCAGTTGAACCTGATCGGAATCCTCATCACTTTCTCCCCGCTCCATCATGTCGCGCAGGGTAAAGCGGGTTACCACCTGGGTCAGCGTCATGGCTTCGTCGATATCACTGCCTTCCAGCATTTCCGTCATCCACTGGAACAGGGTATTGACGTTTTTCATCCGCATCTCAGCGGCTTTCGGACTGGCAGAGGTTTCAAACAGCCAGCTCTCGTAGTCGATGCCGCGAATCAAATCACGCACCGCCGCCACCGGCTCACGTTCAGCCAGCCGGGCAATCTCCTGCAGCCAGTGGGTGAAGCGCTGCAGCGACTCCAGTCCACGTCCGGTCAGCGTCTGCTCCAGACCCATATCAAAACTGGCATTAAACAGGCTTTTGTTACGCTGCGTGGCCCAGTCACCCAGCTTCTGCAGGGTGGCGGAGCCGATCTCGCGCCGGGGCGTATTCACAATACGCATAAATGCGCTGTCGTCATCAGCATTCGTCAGCACGCGCAGGTAAGCCAGCAGATCTTTGATCTCCGGACGCGAGAAGAACGAGGTGCCGCCTGAGATACGATACGGGATACGGTTCTGCATCAGCATCTTTTCAAACACCCGTGACTGATGGTTACCGCGGTAGAGGATGGCGTAATCTTTATACGCCGTTTTATTAATAAAATGATGGGCGATCAGTTCCCCGGTCACACGCTCTGCCTCGTGATCTTCATGGTTCGCCGTGACCACTTTCAACTCGGTACCGTAACCCAGCTCGGAGAAAAGTCGTTTTTCAAATACGTGCGGATTATTGGCGATCAGGATATTCGCCGCCTTCAGAATACGGCCGGAGGAGCGATAATTCTGCTCCAGCTTGATCACCTGCAACGCCGGAAAGTCCTCCTTCAGTAGCACCAGGTTCTGTGGGCGAGCCCCACGCCAGGAGTAGATTGACTGGTCATCATCCCCCACTACCGTGAATCGCGCACGGTTACCCACCAGCAACTTCACCAGCTCGTACTGGCTGGTGTTGGTATCCTGATACTCATCCACCAGCAGATAGCGAATACGCTGCTGCCAGCGCTCGCGCACCTCCAGGTTACGCTGGAACAGCAGTGTAGGCAGCAGGATAAGATCGTCAAAATCCAGCACGTTGCACGACTTCAGATGCCGGTCATACAACCCGTAGCAGTGAGCAAACAGCTTATCGCGTTCAGACACGGCCCCGGCCGCGGCACGCGACGGATCCATCAGATCGTTCTTCCAGTTTGAGATCGTTGAAATCAGTTGTTGTAACAACGTTTTATCATTTTCCAGCCACTCTTCCGTCAAATCTTTCAACAGTGCCAGCTGATCCTGATCGTCAAACAGCGAAAACTTCGCTTTCATCCCCAGCGCGGCATATTCACGCTTAATCACCTCGAGCCCCAGGGTATGGAAGGTGGAGATCATCAATCCACGCGCCTCTTTACGCCCCAGCGTCTGCGCCACGCGCTCTTTCATCTCGCGTGACGCTTTATTGGTAAACGTGACCGCCGCAATATGGCGCGCCTGATAGCCACATTCGCGGATCAGGTGGGCGATTTTGTTGGTAATCACTCGCGTTTTACCCGAACCGGCACCTGCCAGAACCAGGCAGGGCCCGGTGACAAATTCGACGGCATGTTGCTGACCAGGATTAAGACGCATATGAGAGATTCCGGGAATAAAACAGGCGTGCAGTATAACTAAAGTTTCCCTTCCTGTGGCGGGGAAAAACTTAACGTCGGCAAATCAACAATGTGCGCCCCTCCATCCACCACCAGTGTGGCTCCCGTGATATAAGACGCTGCGCTGGACAGTAAAAACGTGACGGCACTGGCGATCTCTTCGGGGTCTGCAGGCCGTCCAAGCGGCAGGTCTTTTGTCACCTCCTGCCAGGCTCGCCTGTTCGCCTTATCCCATCCGCGCGTTACCGAGAGCAGGCGCATCTCCTCCTCAGCCATCGGTGTGCGCGTCCAGCCAGGGCAGACAGTATTGACCCTGACGCCAGAAGCTCCATAATCCCGGGCCAGTGATTTAGTCAGGCCGATCAGGGCATGTTTGGTGATGGTATAACCCGCGACCGCTGGCCCGGCGAAAAGCCCGGCCAGTGAAGAGACAATCACCATACTGCCGCCCCGCGAAGTTAACCATGGCAGCACCTCCCGCGCGGTAACAACTGCGCTGTTAAGGTTGCTGTGCAGGCTCTGCTGCCAGGCGATATCGTCCGTTTCCCCAAGACGGGAAAAACCGTGGCCACCGGCATTCGCCACCAGCATATCCACCCCGCCAAAGCGGTCGGCAACCTGTGTGACTGCCTGCGCGGCACACTGACTGTCGGCCATATCGGCCACGACAGGAAAGACATCATTCGCCTCCGCCATTGCCTGTAGCGGACCGGCCCTCCTGCCCGTTATCGCCACACGGGCCCCCTCCGCCGCCATCATTTTTGCCGTTGCCGCACCGATACCGCTGCCGCCACCGGTGATCAGCACCACTTTGTCTTTCAGTCCGGTCTCCATGTGAACGTGTCCTTAAGGTTAAAATGGCACCACGCCAGCGGGATAGCAGTTAAAACTCATTTTGCTAATTATCGCGCCTGCCGGGCGGATCTGAACTTCGCCAGCCGCCGTGATGCCCATAAAAATCCCGGTACACCGGCAGGCCTGATAGTCAAAGAAAAACACGGAACAGACCGGGATGATTTTTTCGCGGAAGGTGAAAAGGTACATATCGGGCTCAAATTTATAGTACGTCGCGTAATCCATGTCGCCATGGCCAAACTGTTCACCGCGCAGATTCTGCCAGGCATAGCGCTGACTGTTGACGTAAAAGTGCTCGTAGTAGTGGTGGGGGCTGTAGATATTCAGCGTACGGTAGCCTATCAGTTCACGCGTCAACTGAGGTTCAAAGCCGGAGGGGGTCTGCGTCGCCACCGCACCCGTATAAAATTGCTGGCTGAGCCGTGAACCTCCCTGCGCCTCCGCGGCAGGCAGGATTGAACAGCGTACCACCAGCGCTCTGGCGGTCGTGGTATTCATCACCAGCGCCAGGCTCTGCAAGGCAGACAGCGGAAAGCTGAAAAAGTAGCGATTTTTGGAAACGCACACTTCGTCGATCTGCGCCTCACCCTCTTCTCCACCCCAGCGCCAGGTAAGCCGGTGATGGACAGCCGCCGCATGAAAATTCAGTTGTAGAATACTGCCATCATTCAGCGCCAGGTCGAGCGTCTTACCCGCCCAGTGGCGCGTGGATGGCAGGCGGTTGATATCAATGCCCCGTGAAAAATCATCATAGTTTTTCCAGCCTGGTTCCGCTAAAGGGCTCAGTACAGATGCGTTCATGTTCACTCTCCTTTTCTCGTCAAGAACGGTTGTGAGTCTATAAAACAGGGAGGGGAAGGAACGTGAAGTGAGAGGGTAAAATTCGCATAAACACATCGGAAAGCATCCAATGACAATCTCGCACCCGGCGCATTGAGCAGGTATAGTAGGCGCCATCCGGGCTCCGGCCTGAACGTCGACAATTTTGGAGAACAACATGGCGAAGATGGCAGCAGCACTGCATATTCTGGTTAAAGAAGAAGCGCTGGCAAACGATCTGTTAGCACAGCTGAAACAGGGTGCTGACTTTGAAAAGCTGGCAAAAAAGCATTCCACCTGCCCCTCAGGCAAGAAGGGCGGTCACTTAGGTGAGTTCAAACAGGGTGCGATGGTACCAGCCTTCGATAAGGTGGTCTTCTCCTGCCCGCTGATCGAGCCGCAGGGCCCGCTGCATACCCAGTTTGGTTACCACATCATTAAAGTGCTGTACCGTAATTAAAAAAAAGCGCCTGAGGGCGCTTTTTTTTGGGCGGAACATTCATCAGCCCCGGCGTGCAGAAGTATTAACCCGCGACAGCAATACGCTTCATGTCAGTCATGTAGCCACGCAGTTTGCGGCCAACGGTTTCGATGTCATGGTGGCGAATAGCTTCGTTAACATCACGCAGCTGCGCGTTATCAACCGTCGTCGTGGTATTAACCGCTTTGCCCAGATCGCCTGCCTGCAGCGTGGTCATGAACTCTTTCAGCAGCGGTACGGCGGCGTAAGAGAACAGGTAGTTACCGTACTCAGCGGTATCCGAGATCACCACGTTCATTTCATACAGACGCTTACGCGCGATGGTATTGGCAATCAGCGGCAGTTCATGCAGTGATTCATAGTAGGCCGACTCTTCAATGATACCGGCAGCGACCATCGTTTCGAATGCCAGCTCAACACCCGCTTTCACCATGGCAATCATCACCACGCCCTGGTCGAAGTAATCCTGCTCGGCGATTTTACCTTCATACTGTGCCGCGGTTTCAAACGCCGTTTTACCGGTCTCTTCACGCCAGCCCAGCAGTTTTTTGTCGTCGTTTGCCCAGTCAGCCATCATACCGGAGGAGAATTCGCCGGAGATGATGTCATCCATATGCTTCTGGAACAGCGGAGCCATAATGGTTTTCAGCTGCTCAGACAGGGCGAAAGCACGCAGTTTAGCCGGGTTAGACAGACGATCCATCATCAGAGTGATGCCACCCTGCTTCAGCGCTTCGGTGATGGTTTCCCAGCCGAACTGAATCAGTTTTTCTGCATAAGGCGCGTCGGTGCCTTCAGCAACCAGCTTGTCGAAACACAGCAGGGAACCGGCCTGTAACATACCACACAGGATCGTCTGCTCACCCATCAGGTCAGATTTCACTTCAGCCACGAAGGAAGACTCCAGCACGCCCGCACGGTGACCGCCGGTTGCCGCAGCCCAGGCTTTCGCGATCGCCATGCCTTCGCCTTTCGGGTCGTTTTCAGGGTGAACGGCGATCAGCGTCGGTACGCCGAAACCACGTTTGTACTCTTCACGAACTTCCGTCCCCGGGCACTTCGGTGCAACCATTACCACGGTGATGTCTTTACGTACCTGCTCACCCACTTCAACAATGTTGAAGCCGTGTGAGTAACCCAGCGCAGCGCCATCTTTCATCAGCGGCTGAACGGCCTGAACCACCGAGGTGTGCTGCTTGTCTGGCGTCAGGTTAACCACCAGGTCTGCCTGCGGGATCAGTTCTTCATACGTCCCGACTTTGAAGCCGTTTTCGGTCGCTTTACGCCATGAGGCACGTTTCTCAGCAATCGCTTCGGCACGAAGAGCGTAAGCAATGTCCAGACCGGAATCGCGCATATTCAGCCCCTGGTTCAGGCCCTGCGCACCACAGCCAACGATGACGACTTTTTTACCTTTCAGGTAGCTGGCTTCATCCGCGAATTCATCACGAGCCATAAAGCGACATTTACCTAATTGCGCCAGCTGGTTGCGCAGGTTCAAAGTGTTGAAATAGTTAGCCATGGGGTACTCCGTATGAGGTTGTGTTCGCATTATTGTTTATTGTCTGGGGGATAATTTCCTGCCCCTGAATAGACCTTATCATATGACAGGAAATGCGTTGCTGAAATTGATATATTAACAACGTGATATTGCACTTTTTGCAACGTAATGATGAGGCCTGACTCTGATGGATCTGCGTGACCTGAAACTGTTTCTCCATCTGGCTGACAGCCGCCACTTCGGACGTAGCGCTCGCGCAATGCACGTCAGTCCCTCAACGCTTTCCAGACAGATCCAACGGCTGGAAGAAGACCTGGGCCAGACGTTGTTTCTGCGCGATAACCGCACCGTCACGCTGACCGATGCAGGGGAACGCCTGCGGCAGTTTGCTCAGCAGACGCTGTTGCAGTATCAGCAAATGCGCCACGCCATGGGCCAGAATGGCCCGTCGCTCAGCGGCGAACTCCAGCTGTTTTGTTCAGTGACCGCCGCCTATAGCCATCTTCCGCCCATCCTTGATCGCTTCCGCGCCGAGCACCCGCTGGTCGAAATCAAATTAACCACCGGCGATGCTGCCGATGCGGTAGAAAAAGTACAAACTAACGAAGTGGATATTGCCATTGCCGGACGGCCGGAAACGTTGCCCGCCAGCATCGGCTTTATGCCGCTCGGGCTGATCCCGCTGGTACTGATTGCCCCGGCGTTGCCCTGCCCGGTGCGTACGCAGGCGACGCAGGCACAGCCTGACTGGGCGCAGATCCCGTTTATTTTGCCCGCACAGGGGCCGTCAAGGCGGCGTATTGACCTTTGGTTCCGTCACCGTCATATCGCTAATCCACAGATCTACGCGACGGTGGCAGGCCATGAGGCGATTGTTTCGATGGTGGCACTGGGCTGCGGCATCGCACTGCTGCCGGATGTGGTGCTCGAGAACAGCCCGGAACCGATTCGTAACCGTATCCTGGAGCTGGAAGATGTCGAGATGGTCGCGCCCTTCGAGCTGGGCGTTTGCGTACAAAAAAAGCGGCTCAGTGAGCCGCTTATTGATGCGTTCTGGAAGCTACTTTAACCCGCCAGGAAGAAACGGAAAGCCGGGTTACTGGTTTCATCATGGAAATCATAGCCCAGCGCCGTCAGATGCTCTTCAAACCGGGGTTCACTGTCACTCAGCTCAAATGCCGCCAGTACGCGACCGTAGTCGGTACCGTGACTGCGATAGTGGAACAGGGAAATATTCCAGTGCGTACCCAACGTCTGCAGGAAACGCAGCAGCGCACCGGGGGCTTCAGGAAATTCAAAGCTGAACAGCCGCTCACGCAGAGGTTTGGATGGACGCCCCCCGACCATATAGCGTACGTGCAGTTTCGCCATCTCATCGTCAGACAGATCCACTACCTTGTAACCGCCGTCGGACAGTAGCGCCAGAATTTCCTCGCGTTCAGGCAGTCCACGCGTCAGCCGTACGCCGACAAAGATGCAGGCTTCATCGGCATTGGCATAACGGTAGTTGAACTCCGTGACAGAACGGCCACCCAGCAGCTGACAGAATCGCAGGAAACTGCCCTGCTGCTCGGGAATAGTCACCGCCAGCAGCGCTTCACGCTGCTCACCCAGTTCACAACGCTCAGAGACATAGCGCAGCCCGTGGAAGTTGACGTTTGCGCCGGACAGTACGTGGGCCAGCCGTTCCCCCTCAATCTGATGCTGCTGGATGTACTTCTTCATCCCCGCCAGCGCCAGCGCACCGGAAGGCTCCGCCACCGCTCGCACATCATCAAAGAGATCTTTCATCGCGGCACAGATGGCATCGCTGTCGACGGTAACAATGTCGTCAACATACGCCTGGCAGAGACGAAAGGTTTCACTGCCGATCCGCTTCACCGCCACGCCTTCGGCAAAAAGCCCGACGCGCGGCAGATCGACCGGATGCCCGGCGTCGAGCGCAGCTTTAAGGCAGGCAGAATCTACGGCTTCTACCGCAATCACTTTGATTTGCGGCATCAGCTGTTTGATCAGCACCGCCACGCCGGCTGCCAGCCCGCCGCCGCCCACCGGCACAAAGACGCGGTCCAGATGGGCATCCTGCTGCAGCAGTTCCATGGCCAGCGTGCCCTGCCCGGCAATCACCATCGGGTGGTCAAACGGCGGCACGAAGGTATAGCCCTGCTGCTCAGAAAGCTCGATGGCTTTGGCTTTGGCCTCGTCAAAGTTAGCTCCAAAGAGATAAACCTCACCGCCAAACGCCCGCACCGCATCCACCTTGATATCTGCCGTTGCTACTGGCATCACAATCAGGGACTTAATGCCCAGCTTAGTGGATGACAGCGCCACGCCCTGGGCATGGTTACCGGCCGACGCCGTAATCACCCCACAGGCTTTCTGCTCTGCGCTAAGCCCGGCGATCATCGCGTAGGCCCCGCGCAGCTTAAAGCTGTGGACCGGCTGGCGGTCCTCACGTTTCACCAGAATGGTGTTACCGAGGCGCGCAGAGATTTTTTCCATCTTCTGCAACGGCGTGACCTGTGCAGCTTCGTACACCGGCGCACGCAGGACGGCGCGCAGGTACTCCGCGCCGCTGGGCTGGTCGGATAGCGGTTGAGATTCAGCCATGTTGGTTAGCCTCCCAGCTTACTCTTATCACGGACGGCGCCTTTGTCAGCGCTGGTTGCCAGGGTGGCATAAGCGCGCAGCGCGAAGGAAACCTGACGCTCACGACCGTGTGGCGTGTAGGCCTGATCGCCACGTGCATCTTCTTCCAGACGACGGGCAGCCAGTTCATTCTCTGGCACGTCCAGCTGGATGCCACGCTGTGGAATATCAATATTGATGATATCGCCGTCTTTCACCAGCGCGATGGTGCCGCCGCTGGCCGCTTCCGGGGAAGCATGACCGATTGACAGCCCGGAGGTGCCGCCAGAGAAACGCCCATCGGTGATCAGCGCACAGGCTTTACCCAGTCCCATCGATTTCAGATAGGTGGTCGGATAGAGCATTTCCTGCATGCCCGGCCCCCCTTTAGGCCCTTCGTAACGGATCACGACCACGTCCCCTGCCACCACTTTACCGCCAAGGATTGCCGCGACGGCATCGTCCTGGCTTTCGTAGACTTTTGCCGGACCGCTGAACACCAGGCTGCCTTCATCAACACCTGCGGTTTTAACGATACAGCCGTTTTCAGCAATGTTGCCGTACAGAACGGCCAGACCGCCGTCCTGACTGAAGGCGAACTCGCGGGAACGAATACAGCCTTCCTGACGATCGTCATCCAGAGTGTCCCAACGGGTGTCCTGCGAGAAAGCCTGGGTCGTACGGATACCCGCCGGGCCGGCGCGGAACATTTTTTTCACAGCTTCATCTTTGGTCAGCATGATGTCGTACTGATCCAGGGTTTCACGCAGGCTCAGGCCGAGAATGTTACGCACGCTGTTGTCGAGCAGCCCGGCACGATCCAACTCACCGAGGATGCCTAGGACGCCACCAGCGCGGTGCACGTCTTCCATGTGGTACTTCTGGGTGCTTGGCGCCACTTTGCACAGGTGTGGTACCAGGCGTGACAGGCGATCGATGTCAGAGATATCAAAATCGATTTCCCCTTCCTGAGCGGCGGCCAGCAGGTGCAGAACAGTGTTAGTGGACCCGCCCATGGCGATATCCAGCGTAATGGCGTTTTCAAACGCGGCTTTGCTGGCAATGCTGCGCGGCAGCGCGGTTTCATCATCCTGCTCGTAGTAACGCTTAGTCAGAGCGACAATACGACGCCCCGCATTCAGGAACAGCTCTTTACGATCGGCGTGGGTCGCCAGCAGTGAACCGTTACCCGGCTGAGACAGACCCAGCGCTTCGGTCAGACAGTTCATTGAGTTAGCGGTGAACATCCCGGAACAGGAGCCGCACGTCGGGCAGGCAGAACGTTCAATCTGGTCACTTTCTGCATCGCTGACGTTCGGGTTTGCGCCCTGAATCATCGCATCGACGAGATCGAGTTTAATGATTTTGTCAGACAGCTTGGTTTTACCGGCTTCCATCGGGCCGCCGGAAACGAAGATCACCGGAATATTCAGGCGCAGAGACGCCATCAGCATTCCCGGGGTGATTTTGTCGCAGTTAGAGATACACACCATGGCATCCGCACAGTGTGCGTTGACCATATACTCCACGGAGTCAGCGATCAGCTCACGCGACGGCAGAGAGTAGAGCATCCCGCCGTGGCCCATGGCGATCCCATCGTCCACGGCAATGGTGTTGAACTCTTTCGCCACGCCGCCTGAGGCTTCAATCTCCTCGGCAACCAGTTTACCCAGGTCGCGCAGGTGAACGTGGCCCGGCACGAACTGCGTAAAGGAGTTAACGACGGCAATGATCGGCTTACCGAAGTCATCATCGGTCATTCCTGTGGCGCGCCAAAGGGCACGGGCACCGGCCATATTGCGGCCGTGGGTGGTAGTGGCGGAACGATACTTAGGCATGCTCTTTACTCCAGAAATCAGATAGTGCGCGGGCGTCAACTGACGCCCGCGAAAAAACATTATTGTTATGGGTTAACCGGATCCAGCCAGCCCCATTTGTCTTCCGTCTCACCCGTGAACAGGCCAAAGAAAGCAGACTGAATGCGTGCGGTGACCGGGCCACGTTTGCCTTCGCCCACCTGGATCCCATCAACGCTGCGTACCGGCGTGATCTCCGCAGCAGTACCTGACATAAAGACTTCGTCAGCCAGGTACAGGGACTCGCGCGACAGCACCTGCTCGCGCACTTCAATCCCCATATCCTGCGCCAGTTTGATGATGGCGTCACGCGTAATTCCTGGCAGAGCGGAAGAGGTAAACGGCGGGGTAAACAGGATCCCGTCTTTCACTTCGAACAGGTTTTCACCAGCACCTTCAGAGATGTAGCCCTGTGTATCCAGCGCGATCCCTTCCTGATAACCATGACGGCGCGCTTCGCTACCGACCAGCAGCGAGGACAGATAGTTACCGCCCGCTTTCGCCGCAGTAGGCAGCGTATTCGGAGCGACACGATTCCATGAAGACACCATCGCATCAATACCCTGCTCCAGCGCTTCAGCCCCCAGGTAAGCCCCCCACGGGAAGGCGGCGATGATGATGTCTGTTTCATAACCGTCAGGCGGGTTCACGCCCAGGCCGACGTCACCCACGAACACCAGCGGACGGATGTAGGCACTCTTCAGGTTGTTTTTGCGCAGCGTGGCGCGGCAGGCTTCCATCAACTCATCAACACTCAGGCTGACCGGGAAACGGTAGATTTTTGCAGAGTCACGCAGACGCTGCATATGTTCACGATGGCGGAAGACTACTGGCCCTTTGTGCGAGTCATAGCAGCGTACGCCTTCAAAGACAGACGTGCCGTAGTGCAGTGCATGGGACATTACGCTGACCTTCGCGTCTTCCCATTTCACCATCTCGCCATTGAACCAGATAAAGTCAGCTTTCTTCGTCATTCTCGTTTCCTTGCGCGCTTATGCGCGGATTTGTTGTGTTGTTTGCTGTTGGATCTGAACGCAGGCCACATCCATTAATTTACTCAACTGCGTTGACAGTAAATCGACGGAACGCTGGCTGGCAACGGTCATCTCAATATTAATGTTGTCGGTATTCACCCGCGAGGCCATGTTCATTGAGCACACCTGGAAGCCACGGTGGCGCACGACCCGCAAAATACGTTCCAGTATTTCCGGGCGAAAGCGCGCTTCTATAGACAATTGATGCTGTTTCATGAGGTTTTCTCCATCATATTTTCATTGCTGGCACCCGGCGGTACCAGAGGCCAGACGTTCTCATGTTCATCAATCGCGACATGCAGCATGTAAGGCCCTTCACTGTGCAGCAAAGCATCTAATGCGGCGTCGACCTGATCTTTGCGGGTAATACGCTGGCCGGGAATGCCAAAGGCACTCGCCAGCATGAGAAAGTCCGGGTTATCTGAGAGATTGGTTTCGCTGTAACGCTCCTCAAAAAACAGCTGCTGCCACTGACGTACCATGCCCAGCCGCTGGTTATCCATCAGAACGATTTTCACCGGCAGCTGTTTGCGCTTAACGGTACCCAGTTCCTGCACGTTCATCATAAATGAACCATCGCCGGAGACGCAGATCACGGTGTCATCCGGACGCGCCACCTGTGCCCCGACGGCTGCAGGCAGGCCGAAGCCCATGGTGCCCAGCCCGCTGGAGGTAATGAAATTTTCCGGGCGGTTAAAGCTCATATGCTGGGCGGCCCACATCTGGTGCTGACCCACATCTGTCGTCACCACCGCACTCTGAGGTTTGCGGTCTGACAGCTGTTTCAAAAACAGCGGTGCAAAAATCGCCTCTCCCGGATGATCGTAACGCCAGCCGTGATCGGCTTTCAGGGCTTTCACGTCTTCACGCCAGGCAGTGATATCCACCGGCTGATACAGGTCGGGCAGCAGTTTGTTGAGATCGCCCTGCAAACCGACGTGCGCCCGGCGGAGTTTATGCAGCTCTGCCGGGTCAATATCCAGATGGATGACGCTGGCATGCGGCGCAAAGGTATCCAGCTTGCCGGTAACACGGTCATCAAAGCGGGCACCGACGGCGATCAGCAGGTCACACTGCTGGACGGCCAGGTTGGCGGCTTTCGTGCCGTGCATGCCGAGCATGCCCAGATAGCAGGCATCGTCAGCATCGGGCGTACCCAGTCCTTTCAACGTTGCAACCGTTGGAATGCCGGTCTCTCTGGCAAAAGCGCGTAAAGCATGAACCGCATCCGCCATTCCCACGCCGCCGCCGACATACAGGATCGGTTTCTTCGCCTGGGCCAGCAGGCTGCGCGCCTGCTGCAGTTCAACATGGGGATGGGCCATTTCCTGCCCGACCGGCAGCAGATGGGCAACCAGATCGCCGCTGGCTAACTGGATATCTTTAGGAATATCCACCAGAACCGGGCCAGGACGGCCCGATTTTGCAATGGCGAAAGCTTCTGCCATCACCACAGGAAGTTCATCAAGGGACTCTACGAGGAAGCTATGTTTGGTGCAGGCCAGCGACAGACCCAGAACATCAATTTCCTGAAACGCATCCGTTCCCATTACCGCAGAGGAGACCTGCCCGGTGATCGCCACAATCGGCACAGAGTCCAGCATGGCATCAGCAAGTCCAGTGATCAGATTCGTCGCGCCCGGCCCGGAGGTGGCAATACAGACACCCACTTTTCCCGTTGCACGTGCGAAGCCGATAGCAGCCATGGCCGCCCCCTGCTCATGGCGGCACAGTAGATGTTCGACGCCACCGTCATAGAGCGCGTCATAGACCGGCATGATTGCACCACCCGGGTAGCCGAATACCGTTTCGACACCCTGTGCACGCAAAGCTTGAACCACCCACTGAGCACCATTCATAGTTATTCCCCCGCCTCTCGCTGGGAACAACAGCATTTTATGCTACTGTTCATATTTTGTTCCTCTGTCGTTGATGCCTTGCCAAAAAAAAACCCCCGGACCTTTCGGTGCGGGGGTTCTTTCGAAATCAGGCTTGATTTTTAAGCCTTTCTTTCTCCGAGCGTAGCCCCGCACGGCGTGATAATAATCACGACGACGTTAATAACGACTAGGCTAATGACTCGTAGAAGGGCTTTCATTTGGATTCTTTTAATTCGCTTGTTCGAAGTAATGCCTACAGAGTTATCACAGTTATTAGCTTTAATTCAACTTTTTTCATCATTTTATTTTATGACGTCGGGCGCAGATCTGAAAAAAACTTTTGTTATTCAGTCGATAAGAAAAAAATGAATCTTTTTCATCCGTCACGCAGTGTGACCATTTTATTTTCCCTGTCTCCATTTTCGCGCCTGTCCGCAACACAATGTCGCTGACTGTTGAACGAGGTAATCATCTTCAGACATGCTGCACAAATCCCCAATCGGCTTCTCGCCCTCCTGCTTCCTCTGTCGCACAGTAGGCACGACAAGGAGAGTTTATGTCGCTATCTGTCGTGTTTACCCGCGCCGCACTGGGCATCCAGGCCCCTCAGGTGTCGGTAGAAGTCCATCTCAGCAATGGTCTGCCGGCGCTTTCGCTGGTCGGACTGCCGGAAACCACGGTGAAAGAGGCCCGCGACCGTGTACGCAGCGCCATTATCAACAGTGGTTTCACTTTCCCGGCAAAGCGGATCACCGTTAATCTCGCCCCCGCCGACCTGCCTAAAGAGGGCGGCAGGTATGATTTGCCCATCGCTATCGCCATCCTTGCCGCCTCAGAGCAGATCCCGGCGGATAAACTCTCAGGCTATGAATTCCTCGGCGAACTGGCGCTGACGGGTGCGCTACGCAGCGTACAGGGCGCTATTCCGGCGGCCGTTGCGGCTCTGGACTGTGGGCGGCAGCTGATTCTCTCTGCGGAAAATCAGAATGATGTTGGATTAATTCAGCATGGGGAGAGCCTGGTAGCCACCTGCCTGCTGGCGGTGTGTACCTTCCTGCACGGCAAAGGGACGCTGGAAGCGGCACAGTGTCAGGAGCCGCCGTCCCCTCCCCTTTCAGGTGATTTAAATGAAATTATTGGTCAGCATCAGGCCAGGCGGGCGCTGGAGGTCACGGCCGCAGGCGGGCATAATCTTTTACTGATCGGCCCGCCGGGAACAGGGAAAACAATGCTGGCATCCCGCCTGTGTGGACTGATGCCACCTCTAAGCGATCGTGAGGCCCTGGAGAGCGCCAGCGTAGCCAGTCTGGTGGGTAGCGGGGAGCTGCACCGTCAGTGGCGTCAGAGGCCGTTTCGCTCCCCTCATCACAGTGCATCGCTCTTTGCGCTGGTCGGTGGTGGATCGCTACCTAAACCGGGGGAAATTTCACTGGCGCATAACGGCATCCTCTTTCTGGACGAACTCCCGGAATTTGAACGCCGGACGCTGGATGCGTTACGAGAGCCTCTTGAGTCTGGGGAGATCAGTATTTCACGGGCCCGGGCGAAAATAACCTATCCGGCACGCTTCCAGTTAATTGCTGCCATGAACCCCAGCCCGACCGGTCACTATACGGGACAACACAATCGCAGCTCGCCGCGCCAGACGCTACGCTATCTTAGTCGCCTTTCGGGCCCCTTTCTTGACCGCTTCGATCTCTCCCTTGAGGTCCCTTTACTCCCTCCGGGCATGTTGAGTGGTCAGCCGCGTGGCGGCGAGTCCAGTGAAAAAGTACGTGAGCGGGTATTGAGGGCACGAGATCGCCAGCTGGGACGCTGTGGCAAAGTGAATGCGTTAATGAGCAACCACGAAATACAGGCATGCTGTACACTTACGCCAGTGGATGCGGAATGGCTGGAGCAGATACTGGTGCAACTGGGCCTGTCAGTGCGGGCGTGGCAACGTATTTTGAAGGTGGCACGTACGATTGCCGACCTGGCGGGGGACAGCGTAATCAGACGGGAGCATTTGACTGAAGCAATAAGCTATCGGGCCATCGACCGTCTGCTGATTCATCTGCATAACAGCCTCGAATAGCCGGCATGAAAAAGGGGCCGAAGCCCCTTAATCTTAATCGTCACTATCCGTGTAGTCTTCAACCCCTTCCATCTGCGGTTTGCCGCCGGAAAGAGTATGAAAACGCTTAGGACGTTTAATCCGTGTCATGTATTTTGACCAGACTTTTTCTGCCTCAGTTTGCGGCTCACGCACGCCCCGGCACACCTCAATGAACAGTCGCTCTTCTTCTGTGCCTGGCTCACGCTTTGCCAGATCCAGCTCGTTAAAAGCGTAACCATAACGCTCAAGAAGTTGGGCTTCTTTGATGGTGAAATCACCGTGACGGGAGAACCCGCGAGGGTAATGTTTGTTATCAAAAAAACGATTCGTTGTTGCGAAGCTTTCCGCCATTTTACACGCTCCTAACTCTTTTATGGCCGTGCTATTTATGGCGCGGAGTATTAGATAGGCTTGACAGAGTGTAAAACAAAACATTTAAATCATAACGACAAATGTTTTTTAGGAGATGGATGTGGATACGGAATTACTGAAAACCTTTCTTGAAGTGAGCAGAACTCGCCACTTTGGACGTGCAGCGGAAGCACTCTATCTCACGCAATCTGCTGTCAGTTTTCGCATCAGACAGCTTGAAAACCAGCTGGGAGTGAGCCTGTTTACCCGCCATCGTAACAACATCAGACTGACGTCTGCCGGGGAGCGCCTGCTGCCCTATGCAGAGAGTCTGATGAGCACGTGGCTGATGGCCAAGAAAGAGGTGGCACACACGCAGCAGCATCATGAGCTGTCGATTGGGGCCAGTGCATCACTATGGGAGGCTTACCTGACACCGTGGCTTCAGACGCTGTATGAGAACCGGGAAAGCCTGCATCTCGAAGCACGCGTGGCCCAGCGCCATTCTCTGGTCAAACAGCTGCATGAGCGTCAGCTTGACCTGCTGGTGACGACAGAGGCCCCTAAAATGGACGAGTTAAGCAGTCAACAAATCGGCCATATCTCCCTGACGCTGTTCCGATCGCGAAAATCGGAGAAAAAAGAGAAATATGACTACATTAAGCTGGAATGGGGCGCTGATTTTCACCAGCATGAAAGCTATCTGGCCGGAGCCGATGATGTTCCCGTACTGACGACGACCTCCGCACATCTGACCCGACAGCTCCTGCATACCACGGGAGCCTGTGCTTTTTTACCGGACGTTTGGGGTAAAGAATACAGCGATCTTTTAGTGATCCCTGATACTGCTGTCGCTTCCAGACCCCTGTATGCGGTGTGGTTACAAAACAGCGATCAGCAGGCACATATCCGTCAATTAATTAAGTTTCCGGTGAATGTCAGAGCGTAATGAGCTGAAATAAACAGCAAAAAAGGCCAGTCTGCTGGTCTTTTTTTATGCTTTTGGCGGAGTAAACGGTGAAAAAGTCAGGAATTTTAGACAAAAAAAATCCTTTGCCGAAGCAAAGGATTGTTTTTATTTGGCAGGGGCGGAGAGACTCGAACTCCCAACACCCGGTTTTGGAGACCGGTGCTCTACCAATTGAACTACGCCCCTAAAAGGGT
>NZ_BCTN01000030.1 GCF_001571305.1 Erwinia persicina NBRC 102418
CTAATTTGCGATAATGAGACTGTTCGCTGCAATCCCCAGCAAAACCCCGCTTTATACCTGCTTATGCACAAACTTATCCACAATCCAGGCATCGCGCTAATTTTGACGAGCATCGCGCAATCGTTTTCGCTACAATGCCCGCGCATAATGGAAGCCCCTTCAGGGGCGTTACACGAACCTTAATCGCGCTTCTTTCTTCTTATAAGGAAGAAGAGAATGTCTAAGCTTCCTATAACGCTCTTTATATGCGATCCAAAGCCAAGGGATAAAACCACCATGCAACAACATCGTCCTGTACGCCGCGCGCTACTCAGCGTGTCTGACAAAGCCGGTATCCTCGAATTCGCTCAGGCGCTTTCCCAGCGTGGCGTCGAGCTGCTCTCCACCGGCGGCACCGCACGCCTGCTGGCAGACGCCGGTCTGCCCGTCACTGAAGTGTCCGACTACACCGGTTTCCCGGAAATGATGGATGGACGCGTTAAAACGCTACATCCGAAAGTGCATGGTGGCATTTTAGGACGCCGCGGTCAGGATGATGCCATCATGGCCGGGCACAACATCTCTCCGATTGATATGGTTGTGGTTAACCTCTATCCCTTCGCCCAGACCGTTGCCCGTGAAGGCTGCTCGCTGGAAGACGCAGTTGAGAACATCGATATCGGTGGCCCGACAATGGTACGGTCCGCTGCCAAGAACCACAAAGACGTGGCGATTGTGGTGAAGAGCAGTGACTACCAGACTATTATTGCGGAACTGGACGCCAACGATAATTCACTGACGCTGGCCACCCGTTTCGACCTGGCCATTAAGGCGTTCGAACATACCGCCGCCTACGACAGTATGATTGCCAACTACTTCGGTAGCCTGGTTCCGGCTTATCACGGTGAAACCCAGGCACCTTCCGGCCGCTTCCCGCGCACCCTTAACCTGAACTTCATCAAGAAGCAGGATATGCGTTACGGTGAGAACAGCCACCAGGATGCCGCTTTCTATATAGAAGAGAATGTGGCAGAGGCCTCAGTCGCGACGGCGCAACAGGTGCAGGGCAAAGCGCTCTCTTATAACAACATTGCGGATACCGACGCAGCACTGGAGTGTGTGAAAGAGTTCGACCAGCCCGCCTGCGTTATCGTTAAGCACGCTAACCCGTGCGGCGTGGCGGTGGGAGAGTCGATTCTGGCCGCTTACGAACGTGCGTATAAAACGGATCCGACCTCAGCTTTCGGCGGCATCATTGCTTTTAACCGTGAGCTGGATGAAGCGACCGCGCAGGCGATTGTCAGCCGCCAGTTTGTCGAAGTGATCATTGCCCCCTCTGCGACTGAAGCCGCCCTGAAGATCACCGCCAGCAAACAGAACGTGCGGGTACTGACCTGTGGTCAGTGGCAGCAGCGTCAAACCGGTCTGGACTTCAAGCGTGTTAACGGCGGCCTGCTGGTACAGGATCGTGACCTCGGGATGGTGAATGAAAGCCACCTGCGCGTGGTCAGCCAGCGCCAGCCAACCGCACAGGAACTGCGTGATGCCCTGTTCTGCTGGAAGGTAGCGAAGTTTGTGAAGTCAAATGCCATCGTGTATGCGCGTGACAGTATGACCATCGGCATAGGTGCCGGCCAGATGAGCCGCGTGTACTCCGCTAAAATCGCCGGTATCAAAGCTGCCGATGAAGGCCTGGAAGTGAAAGGCTCTGCCATGGCCTCTGATGCCTTCTTCCCGTTCCGCGACGGTATCGATGCCGCCGCCGCGGTCGGCATCACCTGTGTGATCCAGCCGGGTGGTTCCATTCGTGACGAGGAAGTGATTGCCGCCGCTGACGAACACGGTATTGCAATGATCTTCACCGACATGCGCCACTTCCGCCATTAATAACGGAGCCTCTGATGAAAATTTTAGTGATTGGTAATGGCGGCCGTGAACACGCGCTGGCCTGGAAGGCCGCGCAGTCCCCGCTGGCTGAGACCGTCTTTGTTGCACCGGGTAACGCCGGTACGGCCCTGGAGCCTGCACTGCAGAATGTGGCCATCGGCCCAACGGATATCCCTGCCCTGCTGGCCTTCGCCCGCGATGAGAAAATCGATCTGACCATCGTCGGCCCGGAAGCCCCGCTGGTCATCGGCGTGGTGGATGCTTTCCGCGCAGCGGGCCTGAAGATCTTTGGCCCGACTCAGGCGGCTGCACAGCTGGAGGGTTCAAAAGCCTTTACCAAAGACTTCCTGGCGCGGCATAAAATTCCTACCGGCGAATACCAGAACTTTACCGAGGTTGAACCGGCTCTGGCGTATGTGCGTGAAAGAGGTGCCCCGATCGTCATTAAGGCCGATGGGCTGGCGGCAGGTAAAGGGGTCATTGTAGCCATGACGCTGCAGGAAGCCGAAGACGCCATTCAGGATATGCTGGCTGGTAACGCCTTTGGCGATGCGGGACATCGTATCGTGGTGGAAGAGTTCCTCGACGGTGAAGAAGCCAGCTTCATCGTGATGGTCGACGGTGAGAACGTGCTGCCGATGGCCACCAGCCAGGATCACAAACGCGTCGGCGATGGTGATACCGGCCCGAATACCGGCGGGATGGGGGCTTACTCCCCGGCTCCGGTGGTCACCGATGCGATCCACCAGCGTGTGATGGATGAAGTGATCTGGCCGACCGTGCGCGGTATGGCCGGTGAAGGCAATGTCTACACCGGGTTCCTGTATGCGGGTCTGATGATCGACAAAAGTGGTCAGCCCAAAGTGATCGAATTCAACTGCCGCTTTGGCGATCCTGAAACCCAGCCGATCATGCTGCGTCTGCAGTCGGATCTGGTCGAGCTCTGCCTGGCCGCCGTTGACGGCAGGCTGGACGAAAAGGATTCTGTCTGGGACCCACGTCCGTCGCTGGGTGTGGTTCTGGCCGCAGGCGGCTACCCGGGGGATTACGTCAACGGCGAGCAAATCCACGGACTGCCGCTGGAAGAAGTGGCGGACGGCAAGGTGTTCCATGCCGGAACCACGCTGCAGGACGACCTGGTGGTCACTAACGGAGGGCGCGTACTCTGCGTCACAGCGCTGGGTGACGATGTTGCCGCTGCGCAAAAACGTGCCTATGAACTGGCCCGGCCGATCTCATGGAAGGGCAGCTTCTGCCGTAACGATATCGGTTACCGCGCTATAGATCGTAAATAGTCTCCCCGGGCGGCGTGTTAATCCGCCCGGCGCAGGACAGCATCAGGGGCGATCGTTGATCGCCCTTTTTTTAGATTAAAAATCCTGTTCTTTCGGCTCCGTCTTGCAGAGATCGCTGGCGGTCACCAGCAGCAGCTGAGTTCCCCCCGGTGCCTCCAGCCAGGCAACACTGACCGGGCCTGCCGCCGCCCGCTGCTGACGCGCAATCTGGCTCAACTCAACGCTTTCAAGCGCCGGCTGCACCTTTTTGCCCTGACAAGTGCTGACGCTGCCATCCTGCTGCCACCTGCCCTGCCTGAGCAACACACTTCCCGACAGCAGGTCATCACTGATTTTCAGCATCCGCTGCCCGTCGAAGCGGTAGAGAGCCACCTCGTCCTCCGTCAGTGCCTCACGCCGGCCAGACAGCTGGCGCTGCATAAAACTCAGTCCACCGCTCTGGTCGAAGCGCAGCGTAACATCATCAGGTTTATCACCCGCGACATGCCGCTCAACCGAGAGCAGTTGATCCTGCTGCCAGAGATAGTCGGTTGTTTCCGTCGCCGCGCCGTTAAACGGGGTGTAGACCGTCATCAGATGCGCGACCTGCTGCTGGTGATTTTTGCGCCAGATACGCACCACGCCGCGATCGGCCAGATAGCCGCTTGCGGTAAAGTCGGGTAAGTCAGAATGCGAACTGCAGCCTGCCAGTAGAATCAGGGTGGCAAGAGAGAGCGTTCGGGCGAAGGAGGTCAGTTTCATGCAGAAAAGAGTATCACAACCCGCAGGAAGCGCGAGAAACCGTTAAGGGGGAAAACGACGTAAGGTAAAATGATTCGGGAGGAGAGCAACATAACCTCTGCAGCAGGCGGTTTAAACAAAAGGGGCAGAACGCCCCCCTGTTTAAACTCTTCACCGTCAGACGATTACTTAACAGCGTCTTTCAGTGCTTTACCAGAAACAAATGCCGGTACGTTTGCAGCAGCAATTTTGATTTCTTTGCCAGTCTGCGGGTTGCGGCCAGTACGCTCAGCACGGTGGTTAACTTTAAAGGTACCAAAACCAACCAGTTGTACAGCATCACCTTCTTTCAGAGACTCAGTAATCGCAGCCAGGGTGGATTCCAGAGCAGCTTTAGCCTGGGTCTTTGACAGGTCCGCTTTGTCCGCAATTACATCAATCAGTTGAGTCTTGTTCATAAGTTATCCTTACAGTGTATTTATCGCTTGCTAAGCATCGAGTGCGAGGGAAAAACCAGTTTCTGGCACTCTCCTGCATACACGCACCGATAGCCACATTTTTCAGCCCCCCAAATGTAGACCAGACTGGGGGCGAATGTGAAGCCCAAAGGCGCTACAAATCAGGCCTGAAGTCACGTTTTGTCGCCTTACTGCTGAAAATTTATACCGATATTACTAATACCGGATTCACGCAGGTCAGATCGCAGTCCTTTTATCAGCTCGAGGTCCCGGTCTTCACAGGCTGCAAGCAGGCGAAATATCTCCCACTGGATGTCCCACTCCTCTTCAACGGCGGGATTCACTTTTAGCTCTTCTTCGGTCATTTCGCGACCGGCCTGGGTCATTTCCAGCATCGCCACCGTGGTAATGGAGGTTTCGCTCACGGCAATCGCATGGGTCAGTGTTTCGCCGCTAAGGCGAGAGTGCAGCAGTTCGCTCAGCGCGACGCACGCATCGATCGCCGGGTATATGCCGTACAAATCGTAGTCGTCTGCAGAAGGAATAGCTTCTTCCAGTTTTTCAAGCTGGCTGTCAAAATTCACTTTCGCGTCTTTCACCACCAGCGTTTCCCACAGCAGATCAAGGATACGGCGGTAAAGCTGGCCGTCACCAAATCCTGTCTGCTGGCAAAACTCGCGGTAGTTAGGCGCCATGCGTTCGCACAGGCAGGCCATAAAAGTAACGTGCTGCCAGCTTTCCAGCTTTTCCAGCCGCAGATGAATCGGGTTACGTAACATATCGGGATCTCAGTATTAATGCGCTTGCCGCAGTGTACCTGAAAAGCCACTGAGCGGCACGGTTAACCCGGCGGCAACCCGGTAAAAGCGGCGCGGCGTGAGGCAACTGCATCAGCCCAGCGTGTAGGCTCGGGCAGACGATAACCCTTGAGGCAGCGCTGTACCCATTCCAGGGCGGTGGCGTGACTGACCCGGTGCCCCGGTGAGATAAACAGCGGATTACAGCGTACCTTGCTGCGCAGCACCCAGCCCAGCAGTTCCTCTTTATCCCTCAGTGCTTCACAGCTGCCAGGTTCAGCTCCTGGCGGTTCAAACTTGCCACAGAGCCGTTTTTTCGCCACACCAATCGTCGGTACGTCCACCAACAGGCCGAAATGACTGGCCACGCCAAGACGACGTGGATGCGCCACGCCGTGGCCATCGACCAGCAGCAGGTCAGGATGATGCTCCAGCTGCTGCCACGCAGCCTGCAGTGCGGGTGTCTCACGGAATGACAGAAAGCCGGGGATATAGGGCATCGTGGTGGCGATACGGGCCACCTGATACTCCACCATCTGCAGGGAGGGATACTCAAGGATCACCAGTGCGGCACGGGTCACTTCACCGCCCTGTTCAAACCCGACATCGGCCCCGCCAATAAATCTGGGGGGCATCACATCAAAGTCATCCTGGCAGAGGATTTCTGCCGCGCGCTGGCGCTGCTCATTACGTAAAGCTGCAATATCCATTTTTTCCCCCTTGCGGATTATTACTGGTGGTAAGGACGCGAGAGCTTGTGTACTGCCTCCACAAACACACCCGCGTTTTCTGGTGGAACATCCTGATGAATACCGTGGCCGAGGTTAAAGACATGCCCCTCGCCCTGACCAAAGCTTTCCAGGATACCTGCGACTTCCTGCTCAATTCGCGCTGGAGAAGCATAGAGCATCGACGGATCCATATTCCCCTGCAGCGCCACCTTATGGCCTACGCGACGACGGGCGTCAGCCATATCGGTCGTCCAGTCAAGGCCCAGGGCGTCACAACCGGTGGCAGCCATCGCCTCCAGCCACTGTCCGCCGCCTTTCGTGAACAGCGTAACCGGCACACGACGTCCCTCATTTTCATGCAGCAGCCCATCGACGATTTTGTGCATGTAGTGCAGGGAGAACTCCAGATAATCACGCCCGGTCAGCACGCCACCCCAGGTGTCAAATATCATGACCGACTGCGCGCCCGCCCGGATCTGTGCATTGAGGTACAGCGTCACGCTGTCAGCCAGCTTGTCCAGCATCAGATGCAGCGTCTGCGGGTCGGCATACATCATCTTTTTCAGTTTAGTAAACGCTTTGCTGCTGCCGCCTTCCACCATATAGGTCGCCAGCGTCCATGGACTGCCGGAGAAGCCGATCAGCGGCACGTCGCCGTTAAGATTTTTACGGATGGTGCGCACGGCGTTCATCACGTAACCCAGTTCCTGCTCCGGATCCGGGATGGGCAGCTTTTCGACATCAGCACGACAGGTAACCGGCGAGGAAAAACGTGGGCCTTCACCGGTTTCGAAATACAGTCCAAGGCCCATTGCGTCGGGAATGGTCAGAATATCGGAGAACAGGATCGCCGCATCCAGCGCATAGCGCCGCAGGGGCTGCAGCGTGACTTCACAGGCCAGCTCGGCATTTTTGCACAGCGACATAAAGTCGCCGGCGACCGCACGGGTGGCCTTGTATTCCGGCAGATAACGCCCGGCCTGACGCATCATCCATACCGGGGTAACATCAACGGGCTGACGCAGCAGCGCACGCAGATATCGATCGTTCTTCAGTTCATTCATCACGAGACTCTCTCACCATACAGACTGCCAGTGTAACATTTATTGGAATTGACGATGATCGACCACTCAAAAAATTGAGCGGTCGGCGCGAGCAACCCGGCTGAGCGGGAACAGGCAGAATCAGGGGCGGGGAAAACAGAAAGAGGGTATGGCTTATTTTTTCTCACTGACAGGGGGGATTTTAGCGGCTTTTTGATCGACTGCGGTAAGAACAGGAGTGCGGTCGCTGTTAGCCGCCAGCAGTTTTTTATCTTTTTTATCTGGCAGCGCCTGCGGCTCCTCAATCTGATGAGAGTTTCCAATGAACACCCCACCCTTCTCAATGGAAAACTCGTTCGCATACACTTCACCTTCAATCCGGCCACGCGACATAATAATCACCGTTCTGGCATAACAGCTTCCCTTAAGCAGTCCGTTAACCACCAGTTTAAGGGATTTTATCTTGCCGATAACTTTCCCCTCTTTCCCTATTTGTGTGCTTTTCTGGCTGGTCAGGTCACCTTCGACAACGCCGTTGATGGTAATATTGTTTTCATTGGTCACTTCGCCGCGTAATACCGTCCCGATAGAAATAACGGTTTCTTTCGTACTGTTATCGTCGTTTAAAGAAGAAGGGAACAGGGTACTGGGTTCTACTTTGACGGGTGAAGGCAATTTTTCATTGGCTCGGTCTTCTTCTTTCCTGTTGAAATTAAACACGTTTGTAAACATCCTTTTTGTATGTAGACTCGAAATTATTAGCAGCAGGCTAAAGCACGCCATGCCAGCCAAAGAGAGCAATAAGACCGTCCTTGTCGAAAGCAGAAAGGCACTAATGCTCACCCCCCAGCAGAGCCAGATGCCCCACAGGCAACCTTGTTTTTTTGTTTCAGACATTAGCGTAATTCGCCACCTACGGAAACACTATGACATGTTTCAATTATGGCCCTTAATAATTAAATGCAAGACGGCGTTGTTCAGCATTTCCTGCAAAACAAATACACATCCAGATAAATAAGAAAAAACTCACATGACACTACAGTCGAAATAGTAGTTACTTAAGCCTGACTTAATATAACCATTTGAATAGCACAGGCTATCAACCGTTTTCATCACAGAATGATATTTGAAATTCCCCGCGAGATAAAGTCAGTTAATCTTCTCTATTTAAATTAATCCAGGAGCTCCTGGCAGGAGGCTGATATTGCCAGGAGATTATATCGCAAATAAAAACAATTCCTAAAAGACATATTCCCAGCGTGATTATTCCGCCTCTGCGCGACATAAAACAACGGTGTCCTCAATCAACCTGCGCGCAACGGTTCCGGCAGGCGGTAGCAGTGGCAGAGCATCAAAACGATACCAGCCAGCGGATAACAGCTCTTTCGGATCGATATTGATCTCGCCAGCGTCATAATCAGCCATGAAAGCCATCATTAATGACTGTGGAAAGGGCCAGGGCTGTGATGAAACATAGCGCAGATTTTTTACCGTGATCCCACTCTCTTCCATCACTTCACGCGCTACCGTCTGCTCAAGGGTTTCCCCGACTTCCACAAAACCGGCCAGCACGGTGAATACGCCGTTCCGGTGCCGGGTATGCTGCGCCAGCAGTATTTCTTCGCCACGCCGGATAGCCACGATAATGCAGGGAGCGATTTGTGGGTAGTAACGCTGGCGGCAGTGGCTGCACAGGCAGGCCCATTCTGTTTTACTGTGGTGCATTTCATGGCCGCAGTAACCACACCAGCGGTGAGAGCGGTAAAATTCAGCCAGCTGGATGCCACGACCAACCAGCTGGAACAGGCCGCTATCCTGATCGAGCAACTGCCGCAGCGATCCCATTTCCTGGGGACGGGTATCCCGGATCAACCATACCGTCTCGCCCTGCCACTCCCCAATCGGGGATCCCAGGGATCCTTTCAGGCCGAGTGAATCTGCGCTCCCTCGTGGAAGTTCGCCTTTTGGTAACCAAATTTTATGTTCCATGCTGACAATCCACCAGCCAGCGTCTACGCTTAAAATTTCCTGTTCCATCATTTTGCTCATCATCCTCAGCTTAAAGACTGGATTGAGGTCAGACGTTAAAATATAACACTCACGGAGTAGAACATGCTTAACCAGTTGGAAGTCCTCACCGCGCGCGTTGGCGGGTGCAGTGAACTGGTAGACTTTTGTCTGCGCTCACGCAAGCAGTTGCTGATTGCCTATTATCACATGGCTGGTATCAAGCCTAACAAGGATACGCTGACGACGCTCGATGAAAACGCGCTGGATATGTTCTGCCAGAATCTGGTGGATTACCTTTCAACGGGCCACTTCACTGTCTACGAACGATTTATCAAAGAGTTGGAAGGCACAGAGCAGTTGGCTAAAGCGTCGCTTATTTACCCTTCATTAAAAGCCAATACCGACCTGATTATGCAGGTTTATGATTCTCATCTGGAAAGCGCTATCGATCACGATAACTATCGGGAATTCCAGCATGCTCTGTCGGTTGTCGGTGAAGCGCTGGAGGCACGTTTTACATTGGAAGATAAATTCATCAAGCTGGCGCTGGAAAAAAACGCGGAAAATCAGGAAGCGGCTAACGCCTGTACGCTCGCGCGCCCGGCCTGACCTGCAGCGGTCATTTAAACTTCTTGTCGTTTCCAAAAAGCCCCTTTATGCTGAATGGGCTGTCAGGGTGAAGTCTGCTTAGCCCTTTCAGTGCCCATTTTGTGGTTTAAGCGTCGCCCGGTCGGCGCGCTTACGTCTGGTGCGTGAGCATCCAGGCTGGCTGGCTATAAAAGCCGCTTAAAAGACACTATTCTTCTTGTCGGAGTGCCCTTAGGGGCTGAGACCGTTAATTCGGGATCCGCGGAACCTGATCAGGTTAGAACCTGCGAAGGGAACAAGAGTAAAATCTAAAACGCTGTGAAATGAGTTTTCTCACAACGTTCTTATTACTCCCGCCTCCAGGCAAGCAAACTTCCCTTTTATCAGGAAATTGCTATGTCTACTCATGAAAAACCTGTCGTTGAAAAAAAAAGCCGTCGTCGCGAGCAGCGGGCGGAAGCGCAACAGTTTATTGATTCCCTGCGCGGTACCGCTTTCCCGCATTCAAAACGGATCTACCTCAGCGGGTCACAGCCGGATATCCGTGTACCAATGCGTGAAATACAACTCAGCCCAACCACCGTGGGCGGCAGTCAGGATCGGCCGTTGCTGGAGGAGAATGAGCCGGTGCCGGTATACGATACGGCGGGCCCTTACGGCGATCCGGACGCCACCATTAATGTTCATGCCGGACTGCAAAAATTACGCAGCAACTGGATCCTTCAGCGCAATGATACCGGGCAGGTCAGTGAGGTCAGTTCGACATTTACGCAGCAACGCCTGGCCGACGCAGGACTGGATCATCTCCGCTTTGAGCATCTGCCACGTCCACGCCGTGCACTACCGGGTCGCTGTGTGACTCAGATGCACTATGCCCGCCAGGGCATAGTGACGCCGGAAATGGAGTATATCGCCCTGCGTGAAAATATGGGCCGCGAGCGGATCCGCAGTGAAGTGCTGCTGCAACAGCATCCCGGGCACAGCTTCGGCGCGCATCTGCCCGACAACATTACCCCCGAGTTTGTCCGTCAGGAGGTTGCCAGCGGACGTGCCATTATCCCGGCCAATATTAATCACCCGGAATCAGAGCCGATGATTATTGGCCGAAACTTTCTGGTGAAGGTAAACGCCAATATCGGTAACTCTGCGGTCAGCTCTTCTATTGAGGAGGAAGTGGAAAAACTGGTGTGGTCGGTTCGCTGGGGGGCCGATACGGTCATGGATCTGTCTACCGGCCGCTATATTCATGAAACCCGCGAGTGGATCCTGCGCAACAGCCCGGTTCCCATTGGCACGGTGCCCATTTACCAGGCGCTGGAAAAGGTGAACGGCGTGGCGGAGGATCTGAGCTGGGCTATCTTCCGCGATACCCTGCTTGAACAGGCTGAACAGGGCGTAGATTATTTCACTATCCATGCTGGCGTCCTGCTGCGCTACGTGCCCATGACGGCAAAACGCCTGACCGGCATCGTCTCGCGCGGTGGATCCATCATGGCAAAATGGTGCCTGTCACACCACCAGGAGAGCTTCCTCTATCAGCATTTCCGCGATATCTGTGAAATCTGCGCGGCCTATGATATCTCACTGTCACTGGGGGACGGACTGCGTCCGGGCTCCATCCAGGATGCTAACGATGAAGCGCAGTTTGCCGAACTGCGCACGCTGGGCGAGCTGACCAAAATCGCCTGGGAATATGATGTTCAGGTAATGATTGAAGGACCCGGCCACATCCCGATGCAGATGATCCGCGTCAATATGACAGAACAGCTCGAACACTGTCATGAAGCCCCGTTTTATACCCTGGGCCCTCTGACCACAGATATTGCTCCGGGTTACGACCATTTTACCTCCGGCATCGGTGCCGCGATGATCGGCTGGTTTGGCTGCGCGATGCTATGCTACGTGACGCCGAAAGAGCATCTCGGCCTGCCGAATAAAGAGGATGTGAAGCAGGGGCTAATCACCTATAAGATCGCTGCCCATGCAGCCGACCTTGCCAAAGGCCACCCCGGGGCGCAGATCCGTGATAATGCGATGTCAAAAGCTCGCTTTGAATTTCGCTGGGAAGATCAGTTTAATCTGGCCCTCGATCCGCATACCGCCCGTGCCTATCACGATGAAACCCTGCCGCAGGAGTCAGGGAAAGTGGCCCATTTTTGCTCAATGTGTGGCCCTAAATTTTGCTCAATGAAGATCACCCAGGAAGTGCGTGAATATGCTGCCCGCCAGGAGGCCGAAGCGCATCCGATCGCGGTCGGCATGGCACAGATGTCTGGAGCATTTCGTCAACGTGGCGGCGAACTTTATCATCCCGCCGACGCCCTGAAACCAGAGGAAAAAATATGAGTCGTGACGCTTTCCCACCTACCGCAGCACAGTTAGGCCTTTACCCTGTCGTGGACTCGGTGGAATGGATTGCGCGCCTGCTGGATGCCGGCGTGCGTACATTGCAACTGCGCATTAAAGACCGCGCAGAACATGAAGTCGAGCAGCAGATTATTGATGCCATTGCTCTGGGCAAGCGCTATCAGGCGCGCCTGTTTATCAATGATTACTGGCGGCTGGCGATAAAACATCAGGCTTACGGTGTCCATCTCGGTCAGGAGGATCTGGATATTGCTGACCTGGATGCGATTCACGCAGCCGGGCTGCGGCTCGGGCTGTCAACGCATGACGACGCCGAACTGGAGAGAGCACTGGCTGAACAGCCTTCTTATATTGCCCTGGGGCATGTGTTTCCCACCCGGACAAAAGTCATGCCGTCTGCGCCACAGGGTCTGGCAGAATTGACCCGCCATCTGGCGCGGTTGCAGGGGATCTCCACCGTGGCGATCGGTGGTATCAGTCTCGATCGCGCACCACAGGTACTTGCCACGGGCGTAGGCAGTATTGCCGTGGTAAGTGCTATTACCCAGGCCAGTGACTGGCGTGCTGCCACTCACCAGTTGCTCGAGCTGGCGGAACCACAGACTGCCCCCCGGCGTTGACGTTTTTCCTTGATCCGGACGCATGGCCGCAAAAAAATGTCGCCGCCGGTAACGCCGTTAAACAAGGTGGAAGACGCTACGCAGGCTGAGTGATGGCCACTTTTCACTGTCGCCTGGCCCGCTATAGTGACAGCGCGGGTGACAATCCGGTCAGCCGCCAGGGTCAGTACCCTTCCTTCTCGCTGACCCTGCCTTCTCCCGCCTCTCCACGGGCGGAGGGCTCCGCCACCGCTGGACAGCAGAGCATGGCACGTTCAACGGCCTCGCCCAGAATTTCCAGAGCGCGATCGGTTTTATCGGTAAACGGCTGGGCATAGCTGAGGCGCAGGCAGTTGCGGTATTTGCCTGATGCGGAGAACAGGGAGCCGACGGCAATCTGAATATGGGATGCCCGCAGATCCTGATTGAGCCGCAGCGCATCAAAGGGCTCCGGCAGTTCAACCCAGAGCAGAAATCCTCCCTGTGGCCGCGTCAGGCAGATGCCACAAGGGAAGTGATGGCGAACCCGCCGCGTGAAGACCTCAAAGTTGCGCTGATAGTCACTGCGCATTCGCCGCAGATGGGGCTGGTAATAGCCCTGACGGATAAACGCGGCCACGGCCATCTGCGTCTGCGTGACCGTGGAGCCGGTGCTGATGTATTTCATATGCAACACGCGGTCAAAATAACGCCCTGGTGCCACCCAGCCCACGCGCAGGCCCGGCGCCAGCGTTTTAGAAAAGGAACTGCACAGCAACACGCGACCATCCATATCCAGCGACTTGATGGTTATCGGGCGCGGATACTCAAATGCCAGTTCGCCATAAACATCGTCTTCAATAATGGCGGCATCAAAGCGCTGCGCCAGCGTCAGTAAGGCCTGCTTACGCTGTGCCGGCATCACGAATCCCAGCGGATTGTTACAGTTGGGTACCACCACCACCGCGTTGATCGGCCACTGCTCAAACGCCAGTTCCAGCGCTTCCAGACTGATGCCGGTGACCGAGTCCGTCGGGATTTCGATTGCGCGGATGCCAAATCCGCGCAGCGTTTGCATGGTGCCATGAAAAGCCGGGGACTCGACGGCAATAATATCGCCCGGCTGACAGATTGCTCGGATCGACACGGACAGGGCTTCATGGCAGCCCGTGGTGATCACAATATCATCTGCCGTCAGTTGACAGCCGCTGTCAATCATCAGGCGTGCGACCTGTTCGCGCAGCTCCGGCACGCCATAAAGATTGTCATAACTCAGCAGGCGCGGATCCTGCTGCTGGCCCAGGCGGCTGATAATTTTCCACAGTGGCTTGAGCGTAGGGGCGTCGATACAGGGCATACCGCTGCCCAGCTGCAGCATATCTTTATCCAGCCGGGCGTTGAGCAGGTCCATCACCGCATCCCACTGGGTGATCTCTACCGGACGCTGAACCGGACGGGTGATCGGCGGCAGCGGGGGAGCAGCTTTACGGGGGGTAACAAAATAACCGGAGCGCGGCTGCGGGGTGATCAGCTGTTTCTCCTCCAGCAGATAATACGCCTGCTGGACGGTACTGATGCTGACGCCGTGTTCGCCGCTGAGCGTTCGCACGGACGGAAGCCGCTCGCCAGCCTGATACAGCCCCTGTTCAATACGCTGTGCCAGTAACTCTGCCAGCCGTTGATAACGCGTCATTGTATCCCGTCCTCCCGGTTACTTTTCATTAAAGCAGTACAGATTGCGGCAATTATCACCATTCAGTCACACTATCGCGCAATCTGTATGTCAATAAAAGGTGTTTTTTGCATCTGTATCATCAGCGCGGTTAGCGACAGAATAGTCGGCATACACACGGTGATGAGGAGGCAGTGATGGAGTTTGAAGAGAACAGAGCAGCGAAGCCCTTGAGTTGGTCGCTGATTAAAACGGTTTTTCTCCTGCCTTATCATCGCTGGCAGGCAAGGCGTATACGCGCCTGCACGCGCCGGATCCTGTCGCAGTTGAGTGTCGCGCAGCTGAAGGATATCGGACTGACCTGCGAGGATGTGCGTAACTTATAGTGATGTGGCCTGGGTCGAAGGATGCACCCGAGGGCAACGCGGACGTTCCACTGCGTTGCCCTTTTTTTATGCTGTGACGGACGATCAGTTACCGCGGTAGGTAGAGTAGCCGTACTGACTCAGCAGCAGGGGAATATGGTAATGGCTGTCGCTGTTTTCCACATGGAAGATCACCGGGATTTCCGGGAAGAAAGTCGGCTGCTTTTGCTGTTTGTAATAATCACCGGTTTTGAAGACCACTTTGTAGTCACCCGCCGCCATCGTTTTCCCTGCCGGGTAGAGCGCCGGGATACGTCCGTTTTTATCCGTCACGCCGGAAGCCAGTTTTACCCAGCCCTGCTTTTGCTGCTGTTCGAGTTCAACCGTCACGCCGGAGGTCGGCACGCCGGTCTGCAGGTTCAGCACATGCACGCTCAGTGGATTCTTCATCCCTTCATCACCGGCAGCCAGTACAGGCAGAGAAGCACTGACCAGGCTGGTCATTAGCAGGGCTTTAACAATCTTCATGTCGGACTCCTTAGGATTAATGTCGGCATGAAGATAACAGCTGTCCTGTTTAACCACGATTTTACTGCGGAAAATATGAAATTTCCCAGAGGGACAGGGACGGGAAAGGCGGATACCCTCCCCGTTTTCCCCTTACTCTTTACCTTCTGTTACCCAGACAGAGGGCCAGTCAGCCGGTTGACCGCCATTGCAGCCAGGCTGGTTTTTAAAACGTGCCAGGTGGAATGTCTTGCCGTCATAGATCCAGCCGCCGTTATTACCGCACTCGGCAGCCTCATTACCCCGATCGGAGAAATAGAGATGGCCGACAGCTGAATCATACCCGCCCTGGGCAAACATCGTTTCCTGCATCGGCTTGCCATCCGTGCCGTTCAGCGGCAGGGGCAGCGTCAGTCGCCGGGTGTCTTTCGGGTTATCACGTTCACTGATGAACACGACGTTTAATGTTTTGAAGTCTCCCGGTCCGCAGTTAACCATCACCAGTGCCTGGGTGTTATTCAGCGGTTCGGCATAGCTGCGTGCGCGGGTATCCTCATCCTGAGGGCACTGCAGTTGCTTCAGCAGCTTGCCATTGGCAGCAATGGCTCCGTCCACCAGTGCGGCAGGATCGGTCAAAGGCACCACGGCAGGCACCGGGAAGTTCAGTGCCACAGGTGCGGGCCGGGGCAGAACCGCTAAAGAGGGTTTATCGCCCACTTTCAGCAAGGCCGTCTGATTATCCAGACGCCCCTGTCGCTCATCCACCAGCAGCAGTGCGGCGGTCAGCCCCTCAAGAGAAGCGCTTTCAGGCCCGGCTGAAAAGGCTATCGTCTCCGCATTTTTGGCCTGCGTCACCCACGCCTGAATCACTGCCAGCTTATCGCTACTGCCCACAACGTGCTCATCACTGCTCTGCGGTGTGGCAATCTGGATATCTGAAGACCAGGCCTGACCATCCAGCCAGATCCCGTCTGCTTTCAACGCAGCCCACTGCTGAAAACTGAGCGAAGGCTGTGCCTCCGCCCCTGCCTGACGTTTGAGGATGATACGCAGCGTCTTGTCCGTGTTACGGACATCGCAGTCATTCACGTTATTACAGGTGACCTGCCAGTTTTTAAAGACCTTCTGTACCGGCGCGTTAACCCACTCGTCTGCCTGAACGCCCGTACTTAAACCCATCAGCATAAACGCCATCACTAACTTGTTATTATTCATTATTATTCTCTGAACTCATCGGAAAAAATGCCTGAGCACGCTTTAACGCTGCCCAGGCGGCGGATCAGCAGGGGGAAGCCATCGCCCCCCGGCTACAGGGTTACTTTGCTCCGGCCGTCACCCAGAGGGATGGCCAGTCGCCCGGTTCACCACCGTTGCACTCCGGCTGGCTGTTATAGCGTGTCAGATGGAAGACTTTTCCGTCATATTTCCAGCCACCACTGTCCCCGCAGTCGGCAATACCGCGTCCGCGGCCGGCCCAGGAGAGTTCACCGCTTTGCGGATCGTAGCTGGCTTCCGTAAACCAGCTCATGACGAGCGGCTTACCCTGGTCATCTTTATCGGGTAAGGGCAGCATCAACTGCGTCACTTCAGCAGGGTTATCGCGTGAACTGACAAACAACAGGCTGGCTGACTGATAGGCTCCCAGCCCACAGTTGACCAACACCAGCGCCTGTTTATCATTCAGCGGCAGCGCCTCACTTCGTTCACGCGCAGCCGTATCGGGCTCGCAGCTCTCACTGGCGAGCAGTTTATGGTTAGCAGCAATGGCCGCGTCGATCAGTGCAGCCCCGTTTTTGAGGGGTACCACCTTTGGCACCGGGAAGTTCATCACCTCGGGGGCCGGACGGGCAGGCACCATCGACGGCTCGTTGTTGCCCACTTTCAGCAGCGCTGTCTGATTTCCCAGACGCCCCTGACGTTCATCCACCAGCAGCAGCGCCGCATTCAGCCCGCTGAGTGAGGCGGCTTCAGAACCGGGGGCAAGGGCGATGGTCAACGCATTTTTACTCGCCTGCACCCACTGCTGGATATCGGCCAGTTTATCGCTTCCACCCGCGCTGTCATCACCACTGATTTTTGAGGGCGCAATCTCAATAGCGGAATGCCAGGGTTTGCCATCCAGCCAGATACCCTGTGGTATCAGATCGCCCCACTGCTGGAAACTGAGCGAAGGTTGCGCATCTGGCCCGGCCTTGCGTTTAAGAGTAATACGCAGCGCCTCGTCGGTATTGCGTACATCACAGTCATTGAGGTTGTTGCAGGTCACCTGCCAGCTTTTAAAGACTTTTTGTACCGGAGCGTTCACCCACTCTTCTGCCTGTACTCTCGCGCTCAAACCCAGCAGTACCAGCGCTATCACAACCTTATTATTTGGCATTTTTATTCCATGTGATTTTGTTGAGTCGAAAAAAAACCCCGCCGAAGCGAGGTTTTTTATTATGCCACAGGTGGTTGACGATTAATCGTCATTACCGCCCAGGTTTCCTGCATTAAGCAGTTCAGCCAGGCTGGCAGAGGCTTCATCGGCAGTGACAACTGGCACGACTGGCGCTTCGCCCGCAGCTTTACGACGCATACGATCCTGATGATACGCGTAACCGGTACCGGCTGGGATCAGACGGCCAACGATAACGTTCTCTTTCAGACCGCGCAGTTCGTCGCGTTTGCCCGCAACGGCAGCTTCGGTCAGCACGCGCGTGGTTTCCTGGAACGAAGCCGCAGAGATGAACGACTCGGTTGCCAGGGAAGCTTTGGTGATACCCAGCAGATCGCGTGCAAATGTTGCAGAGATCTTGCCGTTAGCTTCCAGTTCGCGGTTAGCGATCTTAACGCGTGAGAACTCAACCTGCTCACCGTCGAGGAAGTCAGTGCTTCCTGCGCTGGAGATGGTTGCTTTACGCAGCATCTGACGAACGATGACTTCGATGTGCTTATCGTTAATCTTAACGCCTTGCAGACGGTAAACTTCCTGCACTTCGTTAGTGATGTAACGGGTCACCGCATGCACGCCACGCAGACGCAGAATGTCATGTGGAGACTCAGGGCCATCGGAAACCACGTCACCGCGCTCTACGCGTTCACCTTCGAACACGTTCAGCTGACGCCATTTCGGGATCATCTCTTCGTAATGATCGCTACCGTCAATCGGAGTGATCACCAGGCGACGCTTCCCTTTGGTTTCTTTACCGAAGGAAATGATGCCGCTGATCTCAGCCAGGATTGCCGGCTCTTTCGGACGACGGGCTTCGAACAGGTCAGCAACGCGTGGCAGACCACCGGTGATGTCCTTGGTACCGCCTGATTCCTGAGGAACACGCGCCAGGGTATCACCCGAACTGATCTTGATGCCATCTTCCAGCTGCACAATCGCTTTGCCCGGCAGGAAGTACTGAGCTGGCATATCAGAGCCAGGGATCATTACGTCGTTACCGTTCGCATCAACGATTTTCAGCGCTGGACGCAGATCTTTACCACCCGCAGTACGTTCTGCACTGTCGAGGATAACCAGTGAGGACAGACCGGTCAGGTCATCCGTCTGGCGGGTAATGGTCTGGCCGTCAATCATGTCAGTGAAGCGAATGAAACCGCTCACTTCGGTGATGACTGGCATGGTGTGTGGATCCCAGTTTGCTACGGTCTCGCCCGCTGCAACCTGCTCGCCGTCACCTTTCGCCATGGTAGAACCGTAAGGAACTTTATAGCTCTCTTTGGTACGACCAAATTCGTCGATCATTTTCAGTTCAACGTTACGTGAAGTGATCACCAGTTTGCCAGCGGAGTTGGTTACCGACTTGGCGTTGATCAGTTTCAACGTACCTTTGTTCTTGACCTGAATGCTGGATTCAGCAGCCGCACGAGATGCCGCACCACCGATGTGGAACGTACGCATCGTCAGCTGTGTACCCGGCTCACCGATGGACTGTGCCGCGATAACGCCGATGGCCTCACCTTTGTTGATGATGTGACCACGTGCCAGGTCGCGACCGTAGCAGTGAGCACACACACCGAAGTCAGTTTCGCAGCTTACGACGGAACGGACTTTCAGGCTGTCAACAGAGTGTTCTTCTAACAGGTCACACTGCTGTTCGTGCAGCAGGGTGTTACGTGGCAGAAGGATATCAGCGGTGCCCGGCTTGATCACGTCTTCTGCGGTCACACGACCCAATACGCGCTCACGCAGTGGCTCTTTCACGTCGCCACCTTCGATGACCGGAGTCATCATGATGCCTTCGTGCGTACCACAGTCATCTTCAGTCACCACCAGATCCTGCGCGACGTCAACCAGACGACGGGTCAGGTAACCGGAGTTAGCTGTTTTCAGTGCGGTATCCGCAAGGCCTTTACGCGCACCGTGCGTGGAGATGAAGTACTGGAGTACGTTCAGACCTTCACGGAAGTTCGCAGTAATTGGCGTTTCGATGATGGAACCATCGGGTTTCGCCATCAGACCACGCATACCGGCCAGCTGACGAATCTGCGCTGCAGAACCACGCGCACCGGAGTCGGCCATCATAAAGATGCTGTTGAAGGAAACCTGACGCTCTTCCACACCATCGCGGTTGATCACGAGTTCGGTAGAGAGGTTTTCCATCATCGCTTTAGCAACGCGTTCGTTGGCCGCAGCCCAGATATCGATCACTTTGTTATAGCGTTCGCCAGCGGTAACCAGACCTGACTGGAACTGCTGCTGGATCTCAGCCACTTCCGCTTCCGCTTCGGTGATGATTTCCACTTTCTTCGCCGGGATTACCATGTCGTCGATACCGACAGACGCACCAGAGCGTGCCGCATAGGCAAAGCCGGTGTACATGGTCTGGTCAGCAAAGATAACGGTCGGCTTCAGGCCCAGGATGCGGTAACAGGTGTTCAGCATCTTGGAGATCGCTTTCTTACCCAACGCCTGGTTGACGATGGAGTAAGGCAGACCTTTTGGTACGATCATCCACAGGATGGCGCGACCAATGGTGGTGTCGATGATACTGGTCTTAGCAACCCACTCGCCCTGCTCACTTTTCTCGTGTTCGGTGATACGCACCTTAACGCGAGCGTGCAGAGACGCATGGCCGGCGCGGTAAACGCGTTCAGCTTCTTTCGGGCCAGTCAGCACCATGCCTTCGCCTTTGGCGTTAACACAGTCACGGGTCATGTAGTACAGACCCAGTACAACGTCCTGAGAAGGAACGATGATTGGCTCGCCGTTCGCTGGTGACAGGATGTTGTTGGTCGACATCATCAGCGCACGCGCTTCCAGCTGGGCTTCCAGCGTCAGCGGTACGTGAACGGCCATCTGGTCACCATCGAAGTCGGCGTTGTAGGCCGCACAGACCAGCGGGTGCAGCTGGATAGCTTTACCTTCGATCAGTACTGGCTCAAACGCCTGGATGCCCAGACGGTGCAGTGTTGGTGCACGGTTCAGCAGGACCGGGTGTTCGCGGATCACTTCATCCAGGATATCCCAGACGACAGATTCTTCACGCTCAACCATTTTCTTGGCGGCTTTGATGGTGGTAGCAAGACCACGCAGCTCCAGCTTGCCGTAGATAAACGGTTTGAACAGCTCCAGTGCCATTTTCTTCGGCAGACCACACTGATGCAGACGCAGGTATGGACCTACGGTGATAACCGAACGACCAGAATAGTCGACACGTTTACCCAGCAAGTTCTGACGGAAACGACCCTGCTTACCTTTGATCATATCAGCCAAAGATTTCAGAGGACGTTTGTTAGAACCGGTGATCGCACGACCGCGACGGCCGTTATCCAGCAGCGCATCGACCGCTTCCTGCAGCATACGTTTTTCGTTACGTACGATGATATCAGGAGCAGCCAGATCCAGCAGGCGCTTCAGACGGTTGTTACGGTTGATCACGCGACGATACAGATCGTTCAGATCTGACGTAGCGAAACGACCGCCGTCCAGCGGGACCAGCGGACGCAGGTCCGGTGGCAGAACAGGCAGCACGGTCAGGATCATCCACTCTGGTTTGTTACCAGACTGAACGAACGCTTCCAGCAGCTTGATGCGCTTGGTCAGTTTTTTACGCTTGGTTTCGGAGTTTGTTTCGTTCAACTCTTCACGCAGAGTTTCACACTCTTGTTCCAGGTCCATGTTTTTCAACAGAGCCTGGATCGCTTCCGCGCCCATTTTAGCGTCGAATTCGTCACCAAACTCTTCCAGCGCGTCAAGATACTGCTCTTCAGTCAGGATCTGGCGCTTTTCGAGGTTGGTCATGCCGCCTTCAACAACAACGTAAGATTCGAAGTAAAGAACACGTTCGATATCACGCAGTGGCATATCCAGCAGTAAACCGATGCGCGAAGGCAGCGATTTCAGGAACCAGATGTGCGCAGTCGGTGAAGCCAGCTCAATGTGGCCCATACGCTCACGGCGAACTTTGGTCTGTGTAACTTCAACGCCACACTTCTCACAGATCACACCGCGATGTTTTAAGCGCTTGTACTTACCGCACAGGCACTCATAGTCTTTTACTGGCCCGAAAATACGTGCGCAGAAAAGCCCGTCACGTTCAGGTTTGAACGTACGGTAGTTGATGGTTTCTGGCTTTTTAACTTCACCAAAAGACCATGAACGGATCATATCTGGCGAGGCCAGAGCGATCTTGATCGCATCAAACTCTTCGGTCTTAGTTTGCGCTTTCAGAAACTTAAGTAAGTCTTTCACGGATTAGCTCCCGTCGGAGTGAGACTTCTCAGAGACGCCCGGAGTGACCCGGGCGCCCTGTAACCAGTACAGCAGATGCGAGTTATTACTCGTCTTCCAGCTCGATGTTGATACCCAGCGAGCGGATCTCTTTCAACAGTACGTTGAAAGATTCCGGCATGCCCGGTTCCATCTGATGGTTGCCGTCAACGATGTTTTTATACATCTTGGTACGGCCGTTAACGTCATCAGACTTCACGGTCAGCATTTCCTGCAGGGTATACGCGGCACCGTATGCTTCCAGTGCCCACACTTCCATCTCACCGAAGCGCTGACCACCGAACTGCGCCTTACCACCCAGCGGCTGCTGAGTAACGAGGCTGTAAGAACCGGTAGAACGCGCATGCATTTTGTCATCAACCAGGTGGTTCAGCTTCAGCATGTACATGTAGCCAACGGTAACCTGACGTTCGAACTGCTCACCGGTACGACCATCAAACAGCGTGATCTGGCCAGAAGAAGGCAGGCCGCCGAGCTGTAACAGCTCTTTGATTTCGCTCTCTTTCGCGCCGTCAAACACCGGTGTTGCAATTGGCATACCTTTTTTCAGGTTCTCTGCCAGGCGCAGCACTTCGTCATCGGTGAAGGTGTTCAGGTCAACTTTCTGACGCAGATCGCTGCCCAGATCGTAAGCACGCTGAATGAATTCACGCAGCTTGGACACTTCTTCCTGCTTCTTAAGCATAGCGTTAATTTTCTCGCCAATGCCTTTCGCAGCCATACCCAGGTGGGTTTCAAGAATCTGACCAATGTTCATACGTGATGGAACGCCCAGCGGGTTCAGTACGATGTCGACCGGCGTACCGAACTCATCGTATGGCATATCTTCGATCGGGTTGATCTTGGAGATAACACCTTTGTTCCCGTGACGACCTGCCATTTTGTCACCAGGCTGGATCTGACGTTTAACGGCCAGATACACTTTCACGATTTTCAGCACGCCAGGTGCCAGGTCATCGCCCTGAGTGATTTTACGGCGCTTGGCTTCAAGTTTTTTCTCAAACTCGTGCTTCAGCTCGTCGTACTGCTCGGCCAGCTGTTCCAGCTGATTTTGCTTCTCTTCGTCGGTCAGGCCCAGTTCGAGCCAGCGCTCACGTGGCAGCTTCTCCAGTTTTTCCGCTTCAACACCGCCGGCAACCAGCAGGTAGTTAATACGGCTGAACAAGCCGGCTTCGAGGATCTGCAATTCTTCAGACAGGTCTTTCTTCGCCTGCTTCAGCTGCATCTCTTCGATTTCCAGCGCACGCTTGTCTTTTTCCACGCCATCGCGGGTAAAGACCTGAACGTCGATGATTGTCCCTGACACACCGTTTGGTACGCGCAGAGAAGAGTCTTTAACGTCAGACGCTTTTTCACCGAAGATCGCACGCAGCAGTTTCTCTTCTGGCGTCAGCTGGGTTTCACCTTTAGGTGTTACCTTACCAACCAGAATGTCCCCACCGGTCACTTCCGCACCGATATACACGATACCGGACTCATCCAGTTTAGAGAGCGCAGCTTCACCCACGTTAGGGATGTCAGCGGTGATCTCTTCTGGCCCCAGCTTGGTGTCACGAGACACACACGCCAGTTCCTGAATGTGGATAGTGGTGAAGCGATCTTCCTGAACAACGCGCTCCGAGACCAGAATGGAGTCTTCGAAGTTGTAGCCGTTCCACGGCATGAACGCGACGCGCATGTTCTGACCGAGTGCCAGTTCGCCGAGATCGGTTGAAGGGCCATCAGCCAGCACATCACCACGTTCGATTGGCTCACCCAGGTTCACGCAAGGCATCTGGTTGATGCAGGTGTTCTGGTTAGAACGGGTATATTTGGTCAGGTTGTAAATGTCGATACCGGCTTCGCCCGGATACATTTCGTCTTCGTTAACTTTAATAACGATACGGGATGCATCCACGTACTGCACGGTACCACCACGTTTCGCTACGGCAGTAACACCGGAGTCAACCGCAACCGCACGCTCCATACCGGTACCTACCAGCGGCTTATCAGCACGCAGAGTAGGAACCGCCTGACGTTGCATGTTTGCACCCATCAATGCGCGGTTGGCGTCATCGTGCTCCAGGAACGGGATCAGTGACGCACCGACGGAAACCACCTGCTGGGTGGAAACGTCCATGTAGTCAACTTGATCGCGGTTGAAGAGACTCGATTCGCCTTTGCTACGGCAGGTGACCAGGTCGTCTACGAAGTGACCTTCGTCGTCGAGATTGGTGTTTGCCTGAGCGATAACGTAGTTACCCTCTTCAATAGCAGAGAGGTAATGAATTTCGTCGGTCACCACGCCTTCGCGAACGCGACGGTATGGGGTTTCCAGGAAACCGTACTCATTGGTCTGTGCATACACAGACAAGGAGTTGATCAGACCGATGTTTGGACCTTCCGGCGTTTCGATTGGACATACGCGACCGTAGTGCGTCGGGTGTACGTCTCGAACTTCGAAGCCTGCACGCTCACGCGTCAGACCGCCCGGACCCAGTGCAGAGATACGACGCTTATGCGTGATCTCAGACAACGGGTTGTTCTGGTCCATAAACTGTGACAGCTGGCTGGAGCCGAAGAACTCTTTCACTGCCGCAGAAATTGGCTTGGCGTTGATCATGTCCTGTGGCATCAGGGTATCCAGATCGCCCAGGGACAGACGCTCTTTCACCGCACGCTCTACGCGCACAAGGCCAACACGGAACTGGTTTTCAGCCATTTCGCCAACGGAACGGATACGACGGTTGCCGAGGTGGTCGATATCATCCACTTCGCCAATACCGTTACGGATACCGATGAGCTTCTTCATCACCTGAATGATGTCGTCTTTGCTCAGGATACCAGAACCTTCGATCTCGTCGCGCAGCAGAGAACGGTTGAACTTCATACGACCAACCGCAGACAGATCATAGCGGTCTTCAGAGAAGAACAGGTTCTCAAACAGGTTTTCAGCTGCTTCACGCGTTGGTGGCTCACCAGGACGCATCATGCGGTAGATCTCAACCAGAGCGCTCAGGCGATCGCTGGTTGGGTCGACACGTACCGTCTCAGACATGTACGCACCGTGATCCAGATCGTTGGTGAACAGGGTTTCAATGCGCTTGTGACCGGACTGGCTGAGTTTAGCCAGCAGATCCAGTGACAGTTCCATGTTCGCTGCGATCAGTAGTTCACCGGTGCTCTCATCAACGTAGTCTTTAGCGACCACTTTACCGGCAATATACTCAACCGGCACTTCGATGTGGGCAACAGCATCTTTCTCAAGCTGGCGAATATGGCGCGCAGTAATACGGCGGCCTTTTTCGACGTAAACGGTGCCGTTCGCTTCAATATCAAATGAAGCGGTCTCACCACGCAGGCGCTCAGGAATAAGCTCCATCTGCAGCTTGTTGTCGCGAATTTGGTAAACCACTTTATCGAAGAACAGGTCGAGGATCTGTTCAGTGGTGTAATTCAACGCGCGCAGAATGATGGTCGCTGGCAGTTTACGGCGACGGTCAATACGGACGAACAGGTTGTCTTTCGGGTCGAACTCGAAGTCCAGCCATGAACCACGGTAAGGGATGATACGTGCGTTATACAGCACTTTACCGGACGAGTGGGTTTTACCCTTATCGCTGTCGAAGAAGACACCAGGACTACGGTGGAGCTGAGAAACGATAACGCGCTCAGTACCGTTGATAACAAAGGTACCGTTATCCGTCATGAGCGGAATTTCGCCCATGTAAACTTCTTGTTCTTTGATGTCTTTAACGGTGCCTTCCGGCGCTTCGCGCTCGTAGATCACCAAGCGCAGTTTTACGCGCAGAGGAGCAGAATACGTGACGCCACGAATCTGACACTCTTTCACATCAAAGACGGGTTCGCCTAAACGGTAGCTGACGTACTGCAGCTCAGAATTACCGCTATAGCTTTGGATTGGAAATACGGAGCGGAATGCTGCTTCCAGACCATATTGACCTTCCGGATCTTGCTCGATGAACTTCTGGAACGAGTCAAGCTGGATAGAAAGGAGATATGGAATGTCCAGAACTTGTGGACGCTTTCCAAAATCCTTACGAATACGTTTTTTCTCGGTATAGGAGTAAACCATAGGGTTCCTCAGCTCGCTGAAATGTAGAACCTCGCTGTCCATCCAGGAGGACAGTTCATGCAACGCTGTTTTTGTGTTGTGCGAAAAACAGAAGGTTTTTCGTAATACCTCTTTCTATCACGCTTAAATCATTTCGTTGCCGGTGTCTGAGCAGGGAACCCAGTCAGGAAGGCAGTATATTAAGTCGTCGATAGAGAAAGATATTAAGCTAATCAATGACTAAACAGTGTGAAATATCATTGATGCTGTAGAGCGCAAAAAGGCTGGTGACCAAAAAGTCACCAGCCATCAGCCTAAAAGACTAGGCTGCAACCTGAAAGGTTGGCTTATTTAACTTCAACTTCTGCGCCAGCTTCTTCCAGTGCTTTCTTCAGTGCTTCTGCGTCGTCTTTGCTGATGCCTTCTTTCAGGGCAGCAGGTGCAGACTCAACCAGATCTTTAGCTTCTTTCAGGCCCAGACCAGTTGCGCCACGTACTGCTTTGATCACGGCAACTTTGTTAGCGCCGATAGCTTTCAGTACAACGTCGAACTCGGTTTTTTCTTCTACAGCTTCAGCAGCAGCAGCAGGACCTGCAACAGCAGCAGCAGCTGACACGCCGAATTTCTCTTCCATAGCGGAGATCAGTTCAACGATTTCCATTACAGACAGGGCTGCAACGCCTTCAATGATTTGGTCTTTAGTGATTGACATTTCGTGTTCCTAAATTCAGAAAGTAATTTTGTACGTTAGCAAATGAACGGATAAGAAGAGCATTGCAGCTATTAAGCAGCAGTTGCTTCTTTCTGATCGCGTACTGCAGCCAGAGTGCGAACCAGTTTGCCAGCAGAGGCTTCTTTCATGGTTGCCATCAGGCGTGCGATTGCTTCATCGTAAGTAGGCAGAGTTGCCAGGCGGTCGATCTGAGCCGCACTGATCAGCTCGCCTTCAAAGGCCGCAGCTTTAACCTCAAATTTTGCATTCGCTTTCGCGAAATCTTTGAACAGACGAGCAGCAGCGCCCGGGTGTTCCATAGAATATGCAATCAAGGTTGGACCGGTTAACGTGTCTTTCAGGCACTCAAACTGAGTACCTTCAACGACGCGACGCAGCAGGGTGTTACGAACAACACGCATGTATACGCCAGCTGCACGTCCTGCTTTACGCAGTTCGGTCATTTTGTCTACGGTAACGCCACGAGAATCCGCAACTACCGCAGACAGCGCGCCTTTGGCTACTTCGCTGACTTCAGCAACAATCGCTTGTTTGTCTTGAAGATTTAAGGCCATTAGCTTGTGCTCCTGGATTTTTGGCCGGGGATGGATTTCCCCGGAACTCACTTCACCTGAACAGTGTTACCACCGACAGGCGCTGAAACACGGTGAGCAGAATCCAGCAAAGACTATAAAAAATATTCTTTTGGTTCTGTCACCGTCTACGCAGGAGATTAAGTTTCTTACGAAACACCTGCGGTCTTGGACGGAGGCCTGGATAAGGCCAGGCTCCAACCTAAAAAAGGGTCTAACGCGTCATTGATGTATATGTCGCACGAATGACGCGATTAGAGGCTTTGTATATTTACAAAGCAACGGGCGTAAGATTCTAGATGAATTTTTCGCCCGCGTAAAGCACAGATTAGCTTGCAACAGCGTTCAGGCCAGCCTGATCAACTGCAACGCCTGCGCCCATGGTGGTGGACAGGCTAACTTTCTTGATGAAAACACCTTTCGCCTGAGAAGGTTTGGCTTTTTTCAGCGCAACCAGCAGGGATTCCAGGTTTTCTTTCAGTTTATCTGTGTCGAAATCAACCTTACCGATAGTGGTATGGATGATACCGTTTTTGTCGTTACGATAACGAACCTGACCTGCTTTAGCGTTTTTCACTGCTTCAGCAACGTTAGGGGTTACAGTACCCACTTTCGGGTTTGGCATCAGACCGCGTGGGCCCAGAACCTGGCCCAGTTGGCCAACAACGCGCATTGCATCTGGAGATGCGATAACAACGTCGAAGTTCATTTCGCCTTTTTTGATCTGGTCAGCCAGATCTTCCATACCTACCAGTTCAGCGCCGGCTGCTTTAGCAGCTTCAGCGTTTGCGCCCTGAGCAAATACAGCAACGCGAACAGAACGGCCAGTACCGTGTGGCAGTACAGTTGCACCGCGAACGTTCTGGTCAGATTTACGAGCATCAATGCCCAGGTTCACCGCTACGTCAACGCTTTCTACGAACTTAGCAGTCGCCAGTTCCTTCAGCAGAGCAACAGCTTCGTTGATGTCATACTGTTTAGTTGAATCAACTTTGTCACGGATCACGCGCATGCGCTTGGTCAGCTTAGCCATTTCTTAGTCCTCTACTACCAGGCCCATGGAACGAGCAGTACCTTCGATGGAGCGAGTCATCGCTTCCAGGTCAGCACCAGTCATGTCCGCAGCTTTGGTTTCTGCGATTTCACGTACCTGAGCACGCGATACTTTACCTACTTTGTCTTTGTTCGGCTTGCCAGAACCAGACTTAATACCAGCCGCTTTCTTCAGCAGTACTGCTGCAGGAGGGGTTTTGGTAACGAAGGTGAAAGAACGGTCAGAGTAAACGGTGATCACAACTGGCGTTGGAAGACCTTTCTCCAGGGATTCTGTTTTGGCGTTGAACGCTTTACAGAATTCCATGATGTTAACGCCCTGCTGGCCCAGTGCCGGACCAACCGGTGGACTTGGGTTCGCCATACCAGCTGCAACCTGCAACTTAACGTAGGCTTGTACTTTCTTAGCCATGATAATTCCTCTATTGGGTGATAGCGCTCCTGGAGGAGCTCCCCGTGATTAATATTCACACGCTGAAAAAACAGCGTATAAAAACAAAAGGCGCGAAATTGTAGTGCAATTTCGCGCCTCTCGCAACCACTAGATGACAGTGATCGTCTCTTTTTTACGCGCCCCGCATCGACACCAGGGCGGCTTCAAAAAGGGTGGTTACCCTTTTTCTACCTGACCGAAGTCCAGTTCGACCGGTGTTGCACGGCCAAAGATGGAAACAGATACTTTCAGGCGGCTTTTCTCGTAGTCGACTTCTTCCACCACGCCGTTAAAGTCAGCAAATGGACCATCGCTTACGCGCACCATCTCACCAGGCTCAAACATAGTTTTAGGACGTGGCTTATCACCTGCCTGCTGCAGGCGGTTCATGATCGCGTCAACTTCTTTGTCGCTGATCGGCGCCGGGCGGTCAGACGTCCCGCCGATAAAGCCCATAACACGTGGCACGCTGCGCACCAGGTGCCAGCTGGCATCGTTCATCACCATCTGGACCAGCACGTAGCCTGGGAAGAACTTGCGCTCGCTCTTACGACGCTGGCCACCACGGATCTCAACCACTTCTTCGGTTGGAACCATGACATCGCCAAACAGCTCTTCCATGTTATGTAACTTGATGTGCTCGCGCAGCGACTGTGCTACACGGCCTTCAAAACCGGAAAACGCCTGAACGACGTACCAGCGCTTTTTTGGAGCTTCAGACATCTCAGAACCTCAGGCCAGTGATAAACGATACCAGACGAACCAGAATTCCATCCAGTCCCCACAAAATCAGTGACATCACGGCAGTGACCGCGGCAACGATTAACGTGGTGTGCAACGTTTCCTGACGAGTCGGCCAGATGACCTTACGAACTTCAGTGCGCGCTTCACGGGCGAATGCCACCGTTGCTTTACCTTTAGTGGTCAGCAGGGCGATGCCGGCTGCTGCTGCCATCAGGACCACGACGGCGAGAGCACGCAGAGGCAATGTGACATCGCGATAATAGGAGTTACCGGCGACAGCGGCGACCAGAAGCACCACCACACCTAACCACTTCAATATTTCCAGGCCGCGCCCGTTTCCTTGAGCTTCGGTATTAGCACTCATAAACCAACCTGCCACAATAAATCAGAAACACTTTTGCCGCGTCAGACGAGGCAACCGAACCGAATGATGCTGTTAGGCGTAACTCGGCATATCCTTTAATTCCAAGCCGTAGCTTGAAAACTATTGGCTTAAACGCCGTGCTACAGAGCCTGCCTCAGCAATGATTATGGTCGAAAAAATCACTGATGAGTCAGGTTCTATGTTACAGCGCGCAAAAAGGGCATCAAATGATGCCCTTTTCATGTGCATTGCGTCAAATATTATCAGCGATTAAGCGATAACTTTAGCAACAACACCAGCACCAACGGTACGACCACCTTCACGGATTGCAAAACGCAGACCGTCGTCCATCGCGATTGGGTGGATCAGGGTAACAACCATCTGAATGTTGTCGCCTGGCATTA
>NZ_BCTN01000031.1 GCF_001571305.1 Erwinia persicina NBRC 102418
AGTGGTGTTATCGTTCACCATTTTCAGGGGGAACGGCATGGGCATCAGGCGCAGGATAAAAAAGATGACGCTGACAAAGGCGCTGGACAGGTATTTCAGCGCTGTATCAGTTCACAAGCGAGGCCAGTTACAGGAGTTCTATCGTATCAATGTCATAAAGCGCTCCGTGCTGGCTGAAAAGTATATGCATGAGATCTCCTCCGTTGATATTGCCGACTATCGGGACGGACGCCTTGCGAGTATCAGCGATCGCACTGGCCGGCTGATAAGTGCGAACACGGTCAGGCTTGAAATGGCTCTTATTTCAGCACTCTATAACGTTGCTCAAATCGAATGGGGGACTTGCATGCACAATCCGGTCGAACACGTACGTAAGCCACAGGCATCCCCGGGCCGCTCCCGGCGTATAACCCCAATAGAGGAGCGCGCAATTTTACGGGCGCTGCAAAAACGAAATGCTGAACTTACGGTGATCTTTAAGCTGGCACTGGAAACCGCCATGCGTCAGGGGGAGATCCTTTCGCTGCGTTGGGAGCACATTGACCTGAGTCTGGGTATTGCTCATTTGCCGCAGACTAAAAACGGTACGTCCCGGGACGTGCCACTGTCATATCCGGCGCGCCAGGCGCTGCGAGCCTTTTGTGGTCCGCTTTCCGGTCCTGTCTTCAACTATACGTCGAATGGATTCAAAAGCGCCTGGCGGCAGACGCTTGCCAGCCTTGATATTAATGATCTGCATTTCCATGATTTGCGACATGAGGCTATCAGCCGCATGTTCGAACTGGGTTCGCTCAATGTAATGGAAGTGGCCGCAATTTCAGGCCATAAGAGTCTCAATATGCTCAAACGCTATACACATCTGCGCGCGACGCACCTGGTGAATAAACTCGATATACGTCGGCGGCAGGCACAGAAATTTGCAGCCCTGTTTCAGCCTTATCCCGCGGAGTTCTGTGAAGGTAAGGAGGGCGTGGCCGTGAGGTTCGACGATCTTGATCATCAGACGGGACTGGCTAAAACCCGGGAGGAAGCATTAAAGATTGCATCAATCGAGTTACTGACCCTGCTGGCTCGCGCCGCCTGTGCAGGTCGGCGACTGCCTCCACCCGGTCCTGTGCGTCCCAATGACAGCAGGCGGTTTTTGATAAAACCGTTCTAAACCGCTGATTACATCTTTTTATATGCGCAAAGCTGAATGCCTGGCGCAGGATGCCGCCTGCCCGCTGTCCGGACAGGCTAGTCATTACCCCTTACCTGCAGGTCAACCATGAGATCTTCTCTCTTCTTTGCCGTCGCGCTGCTCGTCGCGGTCAGCATTCTGCTGTCGTGTGTAAACGATGAGCAGCGGGAAAATGTCGCTGACGTTACCCGGGCTCAGCTGGCAGGGCAGTTTCTACACTATGCGTCTGCGCTGAATGACCTGTATACCAACGGGGTTCCGGCTGACGGCGATGTTACCGCTAAAGTCGTGCTGCCTGACTGGCTACCGCAAAACAGCCTTATACGGATTCAGATAAGCGCTGGCACGGGCTACGCGTTCACCCCGTCTTCACCCGGGCTGCTTTCGGAGCTGCAGCTGGAAACTGAGAACAGCAGCCACTTCGGTCTCTCTGACGCGGCGGGAATCAACACGCCGACAGGGCGGCTGGCCCGGCCGGGCTTCATTCCGGCCGGATACGTGGTTTATGTGAGGTAGTGATAATGCTGATATTCACGGGTGTGCTGATTCTTGCACTGATGCTGGCCTTTAATCTGCCTGTTATGTACGCGGGTGCAAGACTTTCAGCCGAACAGTCCTGTGCTGATACACAGGGGTATCCGGTTGCGGCACGGACCCGGCCACTTCTCGCGGCACTTCTTCTCTGTGGCGGTGTGTTGCCGGCATGGATAATCACCGGCAGCCCGTTGTTTGCAATTTTTGTCCTGTTGCTGGCCAGCGCTGCCTATATCGACTGCCTGACGCAGTGGGTACCTGACGTACTCATCTTCGCGCTTTCATGGGTGGCACTCTGGGCGCAGCTAACGGGAAATCCCGACCCGGTCATACCTCTTTCAGGCGCGGTAGTCATGCTCGCACCGGCCCTGATCCTGAACGTTATTACGTGGCTGCGCCGTCAGCCTTCTGCCATTGCATCAGGTGATTTGTACGTACTCCCTGCCGTCGGTGTATGGCTTCCCCCTGAGTGGTCGGGTATATGCCTGCTGCTCAGCCTGGGACTGACTGCTCTGGCCGGTCGCTACGTAGAGGATGTCCCGTTCATTACCGTGCTTTATCCGGTGTTCATGGGGGTGTCGTTATGCGGTGCCTGGTAAGCGTCTGCCTGCTGCTGGCCATAATGTCCGGCACGGCCCCGGGGGCGTCAGCACCACCGGAGATTGCGCTCTGTTTTCGTGAGGCTGGCGGTAAATTCTCCGTCGACTGGCGGCTTTTACAGGCTATTGCAGAAGTTGAAAGCAGCCTGAACCCCCGAGCTATAGGGCTGAACAGAAAGAACGGCCGGGTCGTGAGCGAAGACCTTGGCATGATGCAGATTAATTCTTCCTGGCTGCCGGTGCTGAGGCCAATGGGCATCACGCGGGGTGTTCTGCTGGACGATGCCTGTCAGAACATACACGTTGGGGCGTGGATACTGGCGAAGAATATAGAGCAGAACGGCGTGAACTGGACGTCGGTAGGTGCCTATAACGCCGGCTTTAAGGATGCCAACGCGGCGAATCGCATGAAGTACTCCCGGAAGGTTTATGCACGGTATCTCGCACTGACAGGTTCAAACTAATAAGGGGATCTATATGGTTAAAAAGGATCGTGACGAGGCGATGCTTTGTACTTTGCCCCCTGAGCCGAAGACACGTTAATTCCCTCCTGACTCTTCTCCCTGTGCGTCCCTGTCTATGTTTTTGACGGAGGCCGCCTGCACAGAGCTTATCGCTATGAACATTTTTCTTACCTGGTTTATTCGTGCGTTGCTGCTGTTGCTTTTATCTGGCATCACGCTGCAGGTTCAGGCGTTTTGTTTTAATGAGGCGGGCGCGCGCTATCGCGTTGATCCGCAGCTGTTACGAGCTATCGCTCAGGTCGAAAGCGGCATGAACCCAACCGCCACGGGATATAACCGTGACAAAAAGGGCCAGGTCACCAGTCGTGATTACGGTCTTATGCAGATTAACTCCACGCATATAAAAGAACTGCGGGCGCTGGGGGTATTGCACAGCGAAAGCGATTTGCTGAACGACCCCTGTCTGAATGTTCAGACAGGGGCCTGGATACTGGCGCGCCATCTGCAGGTTTGTGGTCTTACCTGGCAATGTCTTGGTAGCTACAACGCCGGCTTTGCTGAGGATAATGGCGTCAGACGCATGATCTATGCCCGTAAGGTGTATGCCCTGTATATGGCTCGTCGCTGACTCCTCCTGATTTTCTCTGGCCATTCATGGCCAGATGCCACCCCCCATTCGTAAGACACTGACTCTCCCGGAGACGTACATGAAAATTCTCTGCCTGGCTGGCTGCATGGCGGCCGCGCTTCTGTCTGGCTGTCAGATAATGACCCAACCGCATTCCCACCCAGATATCCCCGTTCCTGCACCGCGTCCGTTGCCGGTTGCCGCTCAGCAGCAGGCACTGTGGATGGAAGGTGTTTTACAGCAGTCCGCGCCTTTGCCGCTGGCGATCCTGCGGGCAGACAGTGACAGGGTCACGTTGTCGTGGGATGGCGATGCCGTCGAGCTGTTAAGTGCTCTTGCGCGAGCCCGTGGCCAGACATTCAGTTTTACCGGTGTTCGCCTGCCTCTGCCCGTCAATCTGAGCGTGAACGGGGTGACTTACGCAAACCTGCTTCGTCTGATTGAAATGCAGACTGCCTGGCGCGCAACGCTTACGAACCACCCTGGCCAGATGGTGCTGCAGTTTATGCAGACCATTCCGTCAGAACCCGGTCGTTACAAAAAAGGGGGCAGATAATGAAAACCCGCTTTTGCATCCTGCTGCTGCCCGCGCTGCTGGCGGGCTGCGCGGGATTTAATCTGTCAAAACCCGCGTCAGTTGCTGCTGCGAACGATGCGCCGCCGCCCGGTCCTGAAGCCTATCTGTCGCCGCAAAAGCGCAGCACCGCCGACGTCTCCGACAATCGCCGGCAGATGCTCACCGAAGGCGGGAGGACGACCGGCTTTCGTGGAGGTAAGGCGCAGCGCGCGTGGGAGCTCCGGCACGACCTTGAAGCCCGGGCGAAGCAACTCGACAGTATCTACGATTTCCGTCCCCTGATAAGCAGCCGTGGCTGGCTTCCCCCGGTTATCACCGAGGCGGTCGGCGTGGCGAACATCACCCCCGATCAGATCCGAACCGCAAGCCACGTGTACGAAATCATTCAGCCTGAGCGCTTCGTGAGCAACCCACCCACGTGGCGCGGCTGGCTGATGGCCGGCCTCAGTACCATCCCTCCTGATGCACCGGAGGGCGGCCTGATCCCTGAGAACAGTGTACAGCGAGGTATCTGGCAGGCAGCGGTTAACGAGGGCTGGGCGGAAGGTCGCCAGAGCGCTGATGAGACGCTCGAAGCGAACGTCAACCGCCTCACGCGTGACTACAACGGCATGCTGCAGTACGTGCTGCTCCGCCGGCAGAATCTCATTACCGCACCTGTCGTAACGGACCGTCAGCAGACCGTAACCGGCGACAGCAACAAACTGACCACCGGCGATCGTGAGCGCCGGCTGGAATCCCGCGCCGGGTTCGTCACTGACAAGATGAAATGGAAGCCGGTTATCAACACGGAGAAACGCTGATGTCAGCACCTGACTTAACACCTTTTGATTTCAGCGGCGGCCTGACCCCCGATTCACTGCGTAGTTTCTTTGTGTGGGCGGCACGCAACAACGTCAGCGATATTCATCTGCAGGGCGATAACCACTTTATCGTCGGGCGCTACGGACGACTGCTGCGCGCGAGCGCATTTGCAGTAGCGGACGACACGCTGGCCAAGCTGATGGACGAGGTTTTTTCCCCGGAGCTGCGGCCGAAGGTACGCGGCGGCGTGTCCGTTGACCGGGCTATGCAGCTGGACGGCGATGCGAGCGGGCGCTGGGGGCTGAACCGCGGCGAGCGTATCCGCTTTCGCGTCAATCTGCTGCAGGGCACTGCTGGGCGTCAGAAAACTATTGGCTGGACGCTGCGGGTTATCCCTTCAGATATTCCGCCGCTGGAGGGGATGGGGCTGGAGCCCGCGCTGCTGGAAAACATCTTACCGGCCAAGGGCCTTGCGATGTGGGGGGGCATCACCGGTTCGGGAAAAAGCACCGCGCTTGCCTCGACCTACCGCTACTGTCTGGACAACTATCCTGACCGCAAGGTCACCACGAAAGAAGATCCGATCGAGTTTATTCTCGGCCGCCCGGACGACGTGCTGCCACCGCTGCAGTCGCAGATTGGCGAGGACATTCCTGATTTTGCCACCGGCATTCGCGCCGACCTGCGGCGAGCGCCATCGGTCATCGGCGTGGGTGAGATGCGTGACCGGGAAACCATTGATGCCGGTATCCGCGCAGGTCAGCTCGGGCATCTGTGCCTGTCCACCACGCACATCGATTCGCCGGGCGAAGCCTTTGCGCGCCTGCTCAATGAGTTTCCGCATGAGAGCCGTGATGCAATGGCCTGGGCGCTTCTGGGCGTGCTGCAGTATGTGGTGGTACAGACGCTTCTGCGGACTACCGACGGCAGACGCATGGCGGTGCGTGAATACATCATCATCGACCATACGCTGCGCGACACGCTCGGCAGGATGCCCTGGTCGCAGTGGGGGCACCACGTTAACGGCATCATACGGCTGGAAAAACGGCGCATTACGGATCAGGCCTGGCAGTTATATCAGGAAGGGCAGATAGATGCGGCAGAACTCAGCGTAGTGATGTCACCCCAACAGCGCCGTGAGTTTGAGGAGGTTGCATGTGAGTGACGATAAAAAAGCGGGGTACCCGCCCGGCTTCTGGCGTGATGCCGGGCGCCATCTGAATGTGTACGGCGTGCCCGGCTGGCTGTTTCTGCTCTATCTCCTCTGGTTTCGATTCCCCTCCATGAACACCTTCTACGTTGTCACCGGCCTCATAGCTTTCTTCCGCCTGCTGAAGGCCTTCGGCTGGGGGGCCGGAGAACTTGCCATGCGCGTGGCCCGCCTTGCGCGCGGAAAAAGCCTCAGCGGCCGCCCCTGGTGGTACCGCCGCTTTACTGACGGCGAGTAGCCGTCCCTGACCCTGCAGCACAGGAGGCATTATGAATACAGCTGAATACCCGGTGTGGCTCGCCGTCCTGCCGGACCAGCGCGACGCCGCGCGCGCCGACGGCGGTCAGCACCCGGACGGGCGCAGCGCGATCGCGTGGGATAAGGAGGCGCAGCTCTGGTACGCCCGCCCGGGCGCTGACCTGAGCCGGATTCAGAAGTGGCTGCCGGACCGCAGCATTCGCAGCAGCGGTGGTGGTGACCCGCAGACGGAGTTCCTGGACGCGCTGAACAGCGCTGGCCTCGTGCTCAACGGGATGCCGGTGATGGACGGCCAACGCCACAGGGTGGCCACGCTGGAAGATAAACCAGGCGCGAAAAGCGGTGTGTATCGCGGTTTTCTCGACGGCGTGAAGCCCGGCGGCTGGTTCATCAACTACCACCGGGCCGAGAACGAAAAGGACATCACGCGCTGGAAGGTCAGCAGCGACAGGGGAGATGCCGATCCGCTGGCGCGTGTGCACATCCGCGCCGTGATGCGCCAGTCCCAGGATGACTTTGCCCGAGAGCAGGCCGCGTTATACGCGCAGCAGACCGCAAAGGCAAAGGCGCTTTTTGACCGGCTTCCTGCAGCCGACCCGGCGCACGGCTATCTGGCCCGGAAGGGCATCACGGTGGCGGACGACATCCGTCAGACACGCAACGGTGCGCTGGTCGTGCCGTTCCGTGACGCAGACGGCGCATTCCGCACGCTGCAGTACATTCCGCCCGACGGTGAAAAATTCCTTTTTAAAGACGCTCCCAAGGCCGGGCACTTCCGTGTGGAGGGCGGCGAGCTGCACAACGGCGACCCCATCCTGTATGCGGAGGGCTACGCCACTGCGCGCAGCCTGTTCATGCTCACCGGTCGCCCCGTGGTGATGACCATCGACGCGGGCAACATGGTGGCTGTGGCCGGGGTGCTGAAGGCCCGCTATCCCGACAGCCCGCACCTGTTTATGGCCGACGTCGATCACGCCAAAGAGAAGAACAAAGGCGTGCTTTCGGCAAACCGTGCTGCGGCGGCCACAGCTGGCGCGGTGCTGCTGCCGGACCTGACGGCCGCTGAAATCGAGCGCGGCTTTACCGACTTTAACGACCTGCACCAGTTTCGCGGCGCTGAGCGCCTGCGCACAACTCTTCTTCCCGACATTGCTCAGGCTCTTGAGCAGCTCAACCATAAGGATTCCCCCATGGCCACACCTGACGACGCACAGCCTGCGCCGGATAATATTCCCGCCACGTCCCCGGACGCTGCCGAAGCCACACCCGCCCGCCGTCCCGGCGCGGCAAAAGAGAAAACGGATGAGATCCTGAAGCTTCGCGATGAGGGGCTGAAGCCCTCGCAGATCGCAGAGCAACTCGGCATCGGACAGACCAGCGTTTACCGCATCCTGAAGGCGCAGCAGCCTGAAGCCGCGCCAGCCACACCGTCAGCACCGGCTGCGGCAGACGTGACGGCCTCCGGCGTTAAGGATTCACCTGCTGCGTCAGCCGTTGTTCAGAACATGCCGGAGCCAGAACCATCTCAGAGAGACTCCGCCGTTACAGTTGATGCAACGCCTGCTCCTGAGCTGGTCGTTACTGCTCCAGTGCCAGAACCGCGAGCGGCCTCCGACAAAGACGCGTCCGGCGTAGCGCCACTCTCTGAGCCTGCAGCCCCCGAAGCGCCGCCGGTTCCCGAGACGCCTGCGGCCAACCCGTCTGTCGCGGCAGCATCCGAGTCTGCACCTTCAGATCCGTATCAGAACTTCACGGGATTGTATGGTGCCGGCGCTGAACTGCGCGATCGCCTGGCTGCGCTGGCCAGCGGGCAGATTTCGCCCGCGGCGTTGCTGGACGATATCCGTACGCTGCGCTCGCGCGTGGATGGCGCAGCGACCGCTGACGTGTACACGCGTGAACACGTCAGAGAAATGCAACAGGTCTTTGACCGGGTAACGCAGGGCGGTATGGCGGGTGCGGACGTGACGGATACGGGGACTTTCTCACGCCTGCGCGGTCTTCTTGGCAGGCGTGATACCTGGGATTCCCTGCACCCAACTGGTGGGCCACTGGACCTTAACACCGTGACAGAACGTGTTAGCGTTCAGTATGCGATGCTGGCTCAAGGGGAGGTGACGCGTGCGCAGTTCGATCGCGAGGTACGGATGCTGCACGGGGAGTTTACCCGCGCCGATCCTGCCAGCTTTGCTACGGGGCAGCACGAGGCAACCCGCGTCATGTTCGAACGCATGTCGTCGCTGGAAAGTCCAGAACGTGCAGCGCAGTATACAGCGGGTATTGCTCCGTCTGTGGCACAACTATCGCCTGCGTCCGCAACAGACCCGAACGCTTCCGCGCTTTACCGCATTCAGACCGCTCTGCGTGACGAGTTTGTGTCGATGGCCCGTGGTGAAAGGCAGGAGCCCGCGTTAATGGAGAATGTCGCGCGTCTGAAGGCTCAGCTCGACGAGGCGCAGGCGCAGGGAGTTTATGCGGACAGCCACGTACGTGAGATTCAGGGTTCGTTTGACCGGCTGACGAAAGATGGACTGGCCGTCATGCCGTCTCCGGAAACCCCTCAACCCCGTGGTGACTATGCATCACGCTTTCCCGCATCCGCTTCGCTGGATGTGTCGACAGTGCCGGCCCGCATTGAAGCGCAGTACGACCTGCTGGTCCGTGGAGACGTCACACGTGCGGAGTTTGAAGATAATCTCGTCGTGCTTCGCAACGAGGTGTCGCGGCTGTCAGAGGCCGGGCTGGTTAGCCCGGCGGACCTCGCGACAGCTGAGGGATCCTTTACACATCTGGCCGCACAGCCAGCATCGCCCGCTGCGGTTGTTCCTTCGCCGGGTAAGGTAGCTGAACCGGCTGTGTTACCTGAATCCTCTCCGCTACAGCCTGCTGTGCCGTCACCGTTACCAGCGGCCGCTATTGCGCCATCCGCGGCTGTTACACCGGAACCTGTGACATCCGTGGAGAAAGTCAGCGAGCCGCTAACGCCTGTCGATTCTCCGGTTGTTTCACCGGCTGTTGTCAGCACTGAACCGGAACCCGTGCATGCGACAGCAGCATCCGCAGCTGTTATACCGGAACCTGTGGCCTCCGTGGAGAAAGTCAGCGAGCCGCTAGCGCCTGTCGATTCTCCGGTTGTTTCACCGGCTGTTACCAGCACTGAACCGGAACCCGTATATGAGGCAGCAGCATCCGCACAGGATGCCCCGGCAGCGGATACCACTTCAGCGTCACCGTTCACGGCGGCTCCGGGCGAAGAGAACGCCATTCTGGTGGGTGCCGCCCGCATGACTCCGTCAGATGACAATACGCCTGCGGCGGATAACACCGCACGTATTGATGCGGACAAGCTGCTGAGTCGGGTGACGCACGAGAAGCAGGCCGACGGCAAAAGCGTACTGTACAGGCTTGACGGTGAGCCGGCATTTTATGATCACGGTAACCGACTGGTGATGGCTGAGGGGACGAGCAGCCAGGAAGATAAGGTGTTAGCCGCCTTACTGACGGCCTCACAGTATTATCACGGACGTATTGAGCTGACAGGCAGCGATGAGTTCAAAGCCTATGCAATGAGCGTGATCGTCGCGAACAACCTTGATGTCAGCATGAAGAATGCAAGCCAGCAGGCCGACCTTGAGGCCGCACGTCGTGCTGCAGGCCTCTCTGTTACTGCTTCAGCGCCTGCTGACGCTATCCGTGGTGACCAGGTTGCGCCACGGGCAGAGAGCGCCCCCCCTGTCAGCACAGATAACGCTCCCGTACAAAAGGCTGACGCCCCCGTACACGACAATACAGCCGTGACGCTGTCACCGAAAAGGGATCCCGCCGCAGTGACGTCACCGGCGGCATCAAACATTCAGCCCGCCATTCATACCCCGGCGGAGAAGGCGCGCGAGCCGGTGACCGGAAAAGTGACCGCCTGCGGGCAGGCCCCGTATCGCTTTGAGCCAGATGCCAAGGAAAGCACGTTTATTACCCTGAGGAATAAAGAGGGTACGCAGACGTTCTGGGGTAAGGAGCTTGCCGGTCTGCTGCGCGAAACCAACCTGAAACCCGGGCGGATGGTCACGCTGCAGTGGATGGGGGAACAGCCGGTGAACGTCAAGGTGCCGCAGAAAGACGATAACGGCATGGTGACACACTATAAAAGTGTGGATACCCACCGTAATCAGTGGTCTCTGGCGCCCGTGGGCGGTTCCCGCGTCCAGACAGGCGGTGACGAAATGGTGTCGCTGTCGGCCTTTGACGTGAACCGCTATAAGCAGGTGCAGCATGCGGTAGTGAGCCGCCTTGGGCTGGACATGCCTCCGCCTCCGAAGCCCGCAGACGGCCTGTACTGGTTGAAGCCTGACGGGCAGGGTAGCGCGACCGCCGGCGACCCGCTTTCAGCCCCGCGACCCGCGCACAATGATCTTGCCGGAACGCCGGTGATGTCTTCGTGGGGAAAAGACGGCAGTCCGGATTTGTATCTGGTGCAGGGCGATGGCAACTACCTGCAGGGCGTGGTGCGACAGAACGGCGCTTACCAGCACGTTCTGGTCAGCCTGCCCGACAGTAAAGAGGCGCCGCCCATGGTGGTGAACGTGCTGACGCCGGAGGGAGTACAGCCCATCGGCAGCGGTAACGGCATTAACCGCTCGAACGGGCAGGCGATACCGCGCGAGCACGTTGTTGTCCGTCTCACCGGCGATGCCGAGCCGCGCATTGCAAAGCTCGATGCACCCGCAGAGATCCCGCCGACGCTCCACGCACGGCTTGGCTATGACGAACGCTTTAAGGCCGAGACCAGCTGGGGAAAGGATCAGCCGGCAGCGGCACCTCAGGCAGCGCCGGTCTCACCGCCGCGGCCGGCCCAGTAATCGACCCAACCGGAGTCTTCACATGAATAAAATCCTGACGACCGCCCTTGTGGCGGTCTTTTTCTGTTGCACCACTTCTGCCGTCGGCGCAGCAACCTGCCGCGCTGCCAGCGCGGCTCAGGCTGGCAGCGAAGCGGGCTATCAGGCCGCGAAGAAAGCTAACGATGAATGGGCTGTCCGCGAGAGCGAAACGTCCAGCCAGCTGCAGAAGTGTCTTTCGGGCATCCGCAATATCTCCATCAGCCTGCCGCACCTGCCGAGCCTGCAGGACATCATGAATCAGGCGTCGGAGAAGGTCTGCAGTGCCATGACCGACAAGATCAACAGCAGCCTGCCGCATAACATCGATCCGTGGCAGTCCTACGGAATGTAAGGAGTACCCATGCAGAACCCCCAACCCATCGCGCCGCCAGAGGAGGCGGCCGCTGCCCCGAACGACCTCCATGCTTACGAACACGCCGTAACGGCGCAGCACGCCAACTCGCTGGGGGCAGCGTTTGCTCATCGCTGTCTGGCCGTGGCCATGTGGAGCTGCGCCACGAGCACGGGGCTGATCATCGTGGTGGCCGTGCTGGCGTGGATGGTCTATCACCCGGCAACGCAATACTTCTCTACCGAAAACGGGCGCATCACGCGGGTTTATCCGGTGGATAAGCCCGTCTGGAGCGAAAGCGACGTGCGCCAGTTTGGTGCCGATACCATCAGCAGGGCCTTCACGCTGGATTTTGTGCACTTTCGCGATCAGATGACGGGGGTCTCGTCCGACTTCTCTGATGAAGGTTTTGTGGGCTACAACAAGGCGCTGACCATTGGCTCGAATATCCTGGCGCTGGTACGGGACAAGCGTATGAACCTGACCAACTCCACCGAACCGGGCGTCATTACCAGCCGTGGCGTGATTAACGGGCGCTACACCTGGGAGTTTCAGTATCCGGTGACGCTGCGTCTGCAGGGGCAGAACAGCAGCAGCCCGCCGTTACGCTACATCTTCACGCTGCGTATCCAGCAGGCTGACGTTCGCGTCAAACCTAAGGGTCTTGAAGTCACCCAGACCATCACTAATAACGCAGGATAAGGACAGGCTATGAGCAACTTTCGCACGCTGGCTTTGTGGCTGGCGCTGTGTGGCAGCGCCGGTGCCGCCACGGCAACGGAAACCGGGACGCCTCCGGCTGAAAAAAACGATGGCGGGTGGCGTACTACCGCAACCGCTCCGGACGTCACGGCACCCGCTCAGGGCTCGCCGGCGGCAGGAGCGCCTGCCGGCCCCCAGCCAAACCAGCCATTGCCGCCGCCATCATCCGTCATGTATGACCAGGCGGAGGCAACGATTTCGCCGCTGACACCTGATGAAATCCGCCGCCTGCGTACAGAGCAGTCGGCGCAGGAGCGGGCGATGGCCACACCGGGCATCACGGCCGTCCCACGCATCAGCGCACAGACCGTGAGCCTGCAGCCGGGCGCAAGCCTGCCGCTGGTGCGTACGGCGGTGAACTGGCCGGCGACGGTGAGCTTTATCGACAGCACCGGCGCGCCCTGGAAAATTGTAGGGGCACCGCAAAGCGGGTCGCCGGATATCACCGTGTCCTGGATGCCCGGCGCACCCTTCATGATCATTACGGCAAAACGTGACTTCGTGAACACGCTGGTGACAGTCGGCCTTGAGGGGCTGGCGGTTCCCCTGCAGGTCAGTGTGATGAGCGGGGAACCCGACACGGCGAAGAAAACCTGGACGGTAGATGCACGTCTGGATTTGCGTGTGCCGAAGCGCGGGCCGGGTGCCGCTGCGGATGCACCGTCACCCACGCGTATCGGACTGCACGACGACGTGCTGCAGGCGTTTCTGGATGGCGTGCCCCCCGCGGGAGCGAAACGCCTGAAGACGACGGGTAACGTGCCGGACACCGCTGTGTGGCAGCAGGGCGACGACCTGTACATCCGCTCGCGCGCAGACATTCGCGACGAGTTTGACACCACGCTGTCGTCCGCGGACGGCACGCATCTGTGGAAGCTGCAGGTGACGCCGCGCGTGGCCTTTTCCGTTGACGGGCGTACGCAGGCCCTCAGCATAGCTCTGGAGTAATCAATGAGCGATCAACAAAATACCGGCGGCCGCAGCGTCCGCCTGATGGTGATGCTGATTGCGGCGGGCGTTGTGGGGATCGGCGGCGGAGGCTATGCGCTCTGGAGCTGGTACGCGGCGCCGCCCCCGACCCCGTCGCGTATGGACTTCAACCGTGTCACCGGCACCACGCAGACCGGCGCTCAGGAGCAGCCGGTCTACCGTGAGCTGCTGCGAGAAAACAACGCACGCGGTGCCCAGAACGCAGCATCGGCCAACAGCAGTTTTATTGCCAGCATCCCGCTGCAGCAGGAGGTTATTACGCCGACGGCACCGCCGACGGCGGTGAAGACACCTGTACGCATTCAGCCCCGCCCCCAGAACAGCGGTCGTACGCAGGAACAGGAGAAAGCGCTGAATGAGGCCCGTCAGAAATCGCTGGCCGGGCTGCTTGCCCGGATGCAGGCTCCGCCTGCAACCAGCGAACTGCCAACGGCGCAACTGCTGGGCGGCAAGGACAGTGGCTGGGCTGGGTGGCGCGATTCACTGCCTGGAAGCGTCGTTCAGCAGGCTGCTGTCCGCAGCCGTCAGGACGCGCTGAACGTGGCGCCGCAGCAGGAGGTCGTCGCACCCTACTGGCGTGGGCCAGGTGAGATCTACACCGGGGTGAACTCCGACAACGGCACCACGCCGGTGCTGGGGCGCATCACCACCGGTACCTATGCGGGCGCGGTACTGAAGGCGCCTGACGGTGCGAAGCTGTCGGGAGATGGCGTCATTATTCATTTCACCACCATGGCGTTGCGCGGTCAGAGCTACAAAATTGACGCCTACGCGCTGGAAGATGAAACGCTCGTGGCCAACATCGCGACCGACGTTGACCATCACTACTTCAGACGCATCGTCCTGCCCTCAGTCCTGAAGGGGCTGGGCGCAACGGGTGAGCTTTACGCGCAGTCCAACACGCAGGTGGTGAGCAACGGCTTTAACTCCGTGACCTCGCGGCCGTCGGCGCCGGACGGTTCTGCCGTGGCGGGGGTGATTGCCGGTGGCACGGCCAGTCAGGCCGCGCAGGTATTGACCAGTGATGCGCAACGCCTGCCTGACCGAACCGTTTACGTGGACAACGGGCAGGTGGTGGCCATTCAGTTCATGCGAGGCGTGTACAGCACTGACGCTGAGGTGCCGGAGGGAGCCACTGCACTGAGTCGTTCTGCAGTTGTGCCGACAATGGACAGCAACCCGACGCCGACCGCTGCCGAGCTGCGTGCGGACACCCAGGCGCGTATCCGCGCCGCCGAACAGAGAGGAAACGCCCGTGAATGAGTTTGAACCGTTACCGGCGGACAGCGTGTCCGCCCCCCCTCAGCCCCCCCGTCCGCCACTAAAAAAAGAGACCCTGCTGACCCGTCCGCTATTAATGGGACAGTCGCTGCCCTGGCTGGCGGGCATCGTGCTGGTCCTTGCTTTTGCGTTCTGGTACCTGTTCTGGCCATCTTCGTCCACACCGGATGCAGAGCAGCTGGCGTTCGGGCCGGGCACCGGATACAGCGCCGCACAGCCCGCTGCCGCCCCGGCACATTCGTTACCTCTGGCGGAACCCGTGAAGACGGACGGACTCATCGTGCCCACTGAGACGATGAGCGTGAATGATGCCGGCGGCAGCGTGCCGGAAGATGTGGTGAAACTCATCCGCGAAGGGCGCGAGTTTGGAGCGGCCAACCGTGAGGCCATCACCCGCCTGTCCGATACGGTACGTGCACAGAGTAAGGCACTGGCGGGGTTACAGCAGCGCCTTGACGTCCTCGCGACCGAGAACAGCCGGCTGGCCAGCCAGCTCACCGTAGTGCCGGTTCGTCCGGCACCCTCCGGTACGGGACGGGCGACGACAGGCAGTGCCGGCAAACGCTCTGCGCTGTCCGGTATGCGGCTTGAAGGTCTGCAGGACGGAATGGCCTGGGTCAGCTGGCAGGGCCGGACCTGGGCGGTTCAGCCCGGCGACAGCCTGGGTACGGTGACCGTTCAGGGCGTTAACGTCCTGGAACGCAGCATCACGACCAGCGCAGGCGTGCTGCGCTAAGGGGACATCATGGGCGGTTCAACCGACGGCATCACCATGCTGTCGAACCTGGCCTCCGGGTTGCTCAGCGCAGGCATCAACCTTGCGCTGACGCTCGGGGTACTGTTTGCCGTGCTGGGTTCCGGGGGATATCTCGCACGTCAGTCCTGGCTTGCCCGGAAGGCGCCCGGTCAGTCGGCCAGCGGCGGCAGCGTGGTGGCAATGATACTGCTGTGCGGCTGTCTTGCGGGACTGGATCAGATTATCGGCGCCGCCGGCAGGCAGATGGGCTGGCAGGTTTCATTCGACGCCATCAGCTACGTGGACGTGGGGACATTCGGGCAGGGGGCGGTTGCTGCCAACGCCCTGCTGACGCTGTTGCGCATGGCCGGCGTGTGGTTCGCACTGTCCGGCGTAAGGCTGTGGGTGCGCTCACGTAAGGACGGCCATTCCGGCCTGACGGCGGCAAATGACGTCAACAGTGGCACCGTCAAGTTCATTATCGGCGTCATGATGGTCTGCAGCCCGTACCTGCTCGATGCCATTAAGAACTCTCTTGGAATGGTCTGATCGCAGGCCTTCAAATTTTTGTCCTTAACGGACGCATTCAACCGGCCATCCGGCCATTCTCTTTATAAGGAAAATACCATGCTAACTCGCCTTTATCGCGCGGCGTACGCGCGCTCCCTCGTGCTGTCTGAAGATCTGCGCCGCCTTGTTTTTCGCGGTATCTGTGCCTGGCTTGCCTTTATCTCACCGATGGCCATGGCCGACGGCGATGTTGCGGACATGCTGAATTCGGTGTCAGTGGGGGCGACCTCTGGTACCAGAAGTGTGCTCAATATTTCCGTATTCGCGGGCGTTGTGAGCGTTGTGGGCAGCGCTATTGCGCTCAAGTCTATGAAGAACAACCCGCAGATCAAGCCGTGGATGGTTGCCCTGGGTTTTGTGGGCGGCCTGTTTCTGATTGCCATTCCTGAAATCATCAAACGCGGCCAGACGCAGATGAACATGACGCCGGTCAGCGTGGGCTAATCTGCCACCACCGCCCTTAGGGCGGTGGTGATTACCAGTGTTGCTCAACGTTGCCGGATCGTGCCCCCTTTTTCCTGACAGGACATAGCCATGACTCCTAACTACGCTTCGAACCCGGTGGTGGGAATACCGCTGCCGCTGGTGCCGGACATCAGCGGAGAAGATAACCCGCCGCGGCCGGTGCCAGTAACCCCTGGCGTTCCCTGCTTCTGCTGCGGTACTCGCGCGCAGCGCCTGTGGCAGGGACCTGACAAGCACCCGCTCTGCACGCTCTGCTGGATGACCTTCAACCTCGACAGCCAGACCGCTGCCCATGGCCATCTTGCCTGGCTTCCCGATGCACACGCCGCCGACATTATTAACCTGCAACGCCGTGCCCTGCTGGGCCTCAGCAGCGACAGTAAGACCGTGCGTAAGGAGTGCAAAAAAGTGTGGAACTGGCTTGCCAGACACGCACGTGAGGTCGAGAGCATGTGGGGCACTTCCCGGGTACCGGAGTTCGCCGCCGCGATGCGCCGGTTGTCGCCTGTGAAGCAAAAAAAGATGCAGCAGCGGCTTGAAGGTTGCGTGCTCATCCTGCCCGCTGACGTTTTCAGTGACCCGACCCTTCTGCTCCCGATGGGACGCACCGCAGACAGCGTGTTGCACACCCCGGCATGGAGCACCTACACAAGGAGCGACTTGTATGCCAAACCGCCTCATCCGCTGGACTGAAGACGTTATCACCGCACTGACGCGCTTTGCCGTGTCGCGCGACCTGCCTGATTACTGCGACCTGCAGACAGTGGTGCGCCTTACCGATGACGACCGGGTGCGCCATCCCGAACTGAGCGCGCCCTATGTCATGGTCACGCACAACGGGGACTATCTGACCGTGTATGAGGTGGCAGGGAGCTATCGCGAGTCGGACGACGAGCTGCCCGCTTCGCATCCTGACGCCTGGCAGGGGCGACTGAACCGCATGTGCGAAACGCTGACCGCCCATTACCGTCAGCCTGGTCACCGTATCAGCCTTGTGCATGAGTGCGATCCCGAGGGCGGTGCTGCTGAAGTTAAGCATCTGCTGGCACCGCAGTACAGATCGCTGAAGCGCACCGGGCTGAATCTGAAGTACCTTCTCGATGAGCAGGTGCAAAAGCTGGCACCCTGGGTAAATCGGGAGCGCACCTGGCTCGTGTGCTATACCGGGCGCGGCGTCCTGTCCGGACACGAACTGCGTGACGAGAATGCACGCCTCAGCGAACTGGTCAAAGCGAGTCCTGCCGCGGCGTTTGGCCAGAACCCGCTGCTGTGCGGGCTGGCAGGGCTAAAAATCCGCCATGACGCCTTCCTGTCGCAGGTAGAAAGGGCGTTAGCCGACAGCGGGAAGGGCGTGCTGTTGAGGCGCATTGATGCGCATGAAGCGGGACGCGTGCTGCGTGCCCAGACGGATCCGAAGGGCACCGGTGAGGGGTGGCAGCCGCTGCTCCCTGACGATCACGTTATGCCGCGTGGCGTGCGTCAGGGAGAGGATACGACCCCGCTGCTGGCACCCTGGCTGAATTTTCAGATTATGAGCGCAGGTGTGCAACAGATACGTAATAACCTGCTTGAAATCAACGGCGTCTGGCACGGCACGCTGGCGGTCAGCCTCGGGCCGCAGAACCCGCAGAGTTTTGCGCGCCTGCGCGAACTTATACCGCGCAGCGTTCCCTTTCGTATCCGGCAGGATCTGATGCCGGGTGGCATGCGCCGGCTCAGCGGAAAGCACGGCGTGCTCAGCTTTACCGAATGGGTACCGGGACTCAGACCCATCTTTCAGTCGGTTTCGCTGCTCGCGGCGCGCGAACGGCACGAGCCGGTGTGCGTCATGACCATCACTGCCGCCACCTGGGGCGATACCCCAGAGGCCGTGACGCGTAACCTGACCCTGCTGAAGCAGGCACTGGACTCGTGGGGGGTATGCGGTGTGACGCAAACCTTCGGTGATCCGGTGCGCGCCTGGGTGGCCACGCTCACGGGTTCATCAGCGGCAAGCGGTCCCTGCCTTCTTTATCCACCGCTGTCTGAGGCGCTGAACCTGATGCCGCTCACTCGTCCCGCGTCGGCATGGCATGAGGACGGTGATGCGCTGTTTGTGACGCCCGATGGCAAAATTATGCCGGTAGGACTCGCCACGTCCCGACAGACAAAGCTGACCAACGTTGTTGCCGGTGAGTCGGGCGGAGGTAAGTCGGTGCTGATTAACCGCCAGCCCATCATTCTGGCCGCTATCGCCCAGCAGCAGTTGCCCTTTTACGCCGGTATTGATAAAGGGTTCAGTTCTATGGGCATGGTATCGATACTGCGTGCGGCACTACCACCCGAGCGGCAGGACGAGGTGCTGAGCGTCGTCCTGCGCAACGAGCCTGAATACTGCCGTAACCTGTTTGATATTCTGCTGGGCCTGACGACGCCACTTAGCTACGAGGCCGAGTTCATCAAGAACGTGCTGACGGCGCTGTGCATCGATCCTTCAACCGGCGTTCCTCCTAACGGCAAGGACACGCCGGTTATTCTGGGCCGGCTGGTCGAGGAGGCGTTTAAGGTTGCCCGTGAGGATCCCCGTCGCTACCAGCCGGGCCTGGCCCCAGAAGTTGATGCCGCGCTGAGTGAAGCTGACATCTGGGATAAACACCCGGAATACCGGGATAACGCCTCCTGGTATGAGGTGCGCGACCTGCTGCAGGACGCCGGCAAAACGCCTGCGGCGCAGCGTGCCCAGTTTCAGGCCGTACCTGAACTGGCTGATATGGCCCCGCTGCTCAACAGCGAAGACTTCAAAAGCAACTTCGGCGACATAGAACGCGACGGCAGCCGCGAAAAGCTCATCACCTATCTGGCGCGCTGCCTGCGTGATGCGTGCGGAGAGTATCGCATGTTCGCCGGCCGCACGCGTTTCATGATCAGCCCGAAGGCACGCGTTATCGCGGTCGACCTGCAGTACGTGGCGGGGGATAAATCAAAGGCCGGTCACCTGCAGACGGGCATCATGTACCTGTTTGCCGGGCACATTGCCGGCGGGGATTTTGTGCTTCCTATGTATCAGGATGAGCTGTTCCCCGACCTGCATCCGCGCTGGAAAGCGTTACTCAAGGCCCGTGTTGAACAACTCGACCAGGAGGTGAAAACGAAGCAGTACGACGAACTGCACAATGCGAAAGATGCACCCTTCATCTTTCCCATGCTGGAAACCGCAGACCGTGAGCAGCGTAAGTTTGGTGTGCGAACGGTGCTCTCCTCCCAATACTTTCGCGACATGCCGGAGGCACTCAGAAAATCCGCCAACTCGGTCTACATGGTGGCGGTTGACCCTGAGGATCGTGAAGCCCTGCAAGCCCGCTTTCATATACCGGACACCACGTTTGACCGCTTTGCCCGTATGGGCAGCGGGCCGTCTGCTGACGGCAGCGGCGTACCGTTCCTCGGTATCTTTCGCATGAGGGGCGGCAGCACCATCGCGCACATCATGAAAAACGCCGTCGGGCCGCAGGAGCTGTGGGGGCACAGCACCAGCCCGCTGGACATGGCGCTGCGCCGGACTCTGGAGAAGGACGTCGGCGCGGAAACGGCCAGACGTATCCTCGGCCGCTTCTTCCCCGGGGGAAGTGCTGAGAAAGTTATAGAGCATCGCCGGCGCACGGCCGCCGACGTCAACGGCGACAACGTCATCCGCGCCCTTTCGGACGAGCTTATCAGCAAACAGGGCTACGACCTGTAAACATCAGGAACTCCTCATATGAACAAACTTCCAGTCGTTCTGACCCGGCGCAAACTGCTTGCGGCCTGCGTTCTGACCGGACTCATCCCGCAGGTGCAGGCCATGACCGTCGAAGTGACGAGCAGCGTTCCCGTGGAGAGGGTGGTTGCACCCGCTTTAAGGACAATGCAGCTGACGCTTGCTGAAATCCTGACGGCCGAGACCGAAACCGGCACGGCGGTAGTGCAGTCCGCAGAAAAAACCACCACCGCCGTTACCGAAGCGGCGCGCACCCAACGCGAGGCAGAGAACTTCAACCGGCAGGTAGACAGGCTTGAAAAGGCCCGTGCGTCCTACTCGGTACCGGACAGCATCTGCAGCGAATCGGCCTCAGGATCGGCCGCGCAGGTCAGCCAGGCAACCCGGGCTGCCGCCTCGAAGCTTTCCGGCGGCAGCGGCGTGTCGAGCGCTGCCGTGCGGGAAACCCTGGCCAGTCTGCCCATCTCGCCGCGCCAGGGCGGGTATCGCAGCGCCCTCATCCATGCGGCCTACTGCACTGCGGAGGAGGCGAAACTGTACGGTGGCACCGGCCTTTGTCCCGGCGTCTCGCCGCTGCCGGGAGGTGACACCGAGGTGCGGTCGCTTTACGACGGCGCTGGACAACCCGGCAAAGAGTCTGAACTGACCTTCACCCAGGAGCAGACGGACGCAGCCATGGGCTATGTCAGCAACTCCGCGAAGCTCGATGCCGGTCGCACGCCGGGCAAGGGCGAAATTCAGACGGCCACCGGGCAGGAATATCAGGGCCTGCTCACGCAGTACCGGGCCATGCAGAGCGCGGCAATGCAACCGCAGCTGGACATGGTGGCCGCAAGCCAGCCGCAGGATGCAACGCGGGACGCTCTTACTGAGGCGCGTCAGGCACCGTCTGCGGAGAGCTATTTTCAGGCGACGGCATCGGCACAGGCAAAGCAGGACGGCACCATGAGCGAACGCGAGTTTGAAGCGTTTGAAGTAGGACGCCGTTACGCCAATACGGCGTGGGTGACGGACCTTCAGAGTATGGACGGTGACAATCTCACACGTGAAATGGCGCGGCAGCAGAGTCTGGCCAACTGGCTGGCATACGGTATTAAAAACGAACTGCGGCAGGCGAACATCATTGCCGGCCAGCAGCTCGCCCTGGCGGCAAAGGCGCAGTACGCGCCGCAATTTCAGGCGCTGTCCTCTCAGCTCAGCGCTGGCGTGAGCACACAGTAACCCCTACGGAGAAAATAATGACAATGAGTGGAACCTTCGCGCCCGATGCCGGCGCACTTGCCTCACTGCTGGACGCGGGCGATGGTCCTGTGATTGTGCTCGACCCCTGCGGTGAGCTCTGGAAAGCATTCTGGCAAACGCGACGCTGGTCGCGCCTCTGGCAGGCGTGGCGTCTGGCCCCGGGGCAGACGCAGGAAGGCGACGTCTGGAACGTGATGGGCTCGCTGAGACACGTCAACAGGGGGAGCGGCTCGGAGGCGCTTTCCGCCGCGCTGTTTCCGGCTGAAAATAACAGCGACCTCACACGCCAGCTGATGGCCTGCCTGCTGACGTTCGCGGACGAGACCCGGCACGTCAGCGATCTGCCATCGCTGGCCGGCCAGCTCTGGGCTGATGACCCGTGGACGGCCATTGCCCGCTGGAGCCGTAAATATCCTTATGACCCGGCTTTACAGGCGGCCCGGGGGTTGCTCACCTGCGAAGGTGCAAGCGACGCGGTGCTGGCCATACGCAACCGCATGGGGACCTACCACCATCCGCACGTTGCCGAGACGTTTGCGGGTTCTCCCGGACTCAGCCTCAGTACGCTCACACAGCATCCGGGTCAGATAATTTTTCTGACGCCCGATATCCGTTGCATGGAAAGCGCCGAGCTGACGGACGTATATAGCTTTCTGGTGGCTGCCCTTCAGTCGATGGCCGCGCTGCACTTCATTAAATTTGCGGTGGTTGAACCGGTTCTGATCGCGGAGGGACTGCAGCATGACAACGCCTGATGCAAAAGCCCCGCCAGAGCAGCCCGTCAAGGCAAAGCTCACCCCGAAACGGGTGGGCTGGATGGCGCTGAACCTGTTCCTCCCTGCCTGGGAGATGGCCAGCGTGACGCGCCATGCGGGACGCAATGTTTCCCGCCTGTGGCACCGCATCCGTGAGGTGACGGCGGGCCGCGGGGCCGGGGACTACCGACCCGAAGACTGGTCGCAGGCGGTTGCAGACAGCGGTCTGCCCGCGCCACGGCTTGCACGCAACTACCGCATCAGCCGCTGGTTCTGGTGGGGGCTGATGTGGCTGACCGGGCTGCCCGCGATCGGCTTTCTGCTGATGCTGCTTGCGGCCGGCAGCAGCGTGAGCGGTACCGGCTGGCTGCGTGTCGGTTGCGTGCTGCTGGTGCTGGCGTTGCTGGCAGTGACCGGTTTCGTGCAGGCTCTGGCTGTCAGCTACCGTCTGTGGCAGCTGGGGGAAAAACGGGTATCCGCGTCAGAGGAGGGCAGTTTCCGGTCGTTTCTGCAGGAGACGCGCTGGTGCCGTCAGGTGCTGAGCGGTGGCCTGTTCTGAGGGAGGAGGTGCTGACATGCCCCTTAGTGGGTTCTGTATCGCACCAAATTTCAGGAATATCCTTAATGAACGGTGCAGGCAGAACCAGAACAGCAACGGCCTTAATGGAACAGGTAGAAGTAAAAGCGTATATCCGACGGAGTGTTTTTGCCGACATGCCTCGATTCATGCCGCTCACCATTAAACAAACCAGTGAGACTCCAATGACCCGAACCGAATGGCTGATGAAATTCCGCCGTTGCCAGACCCTGGAAACGCTCGAAAAGGTGTATGAGCATCTGAGCTATACCCTCGATGCTGCCGAAGAAACGGCGATGACGCAGGCTTACGATCACCGCAAAGCGGAGCTCGCGGCCGGAAAGCTTTTTGACCGCGTGCCGAAGCACGTGTGGACATACGTGAAGTAATCTCTTCCTATGCCGCCCGGCGGGCGGCTTCTGACTACCTCATTCGCCGCAGCCCGCCTGCCGGCACTCAATACAGGTTCACCATGAAGCTACTGACAAAAATTCAGGCGGCGGCTTTGCTGTGCGCCGCGTCCTGCCCGGCGTTCGCCGACGGTGTGGACTACCAGACCATCAGCGATGCCGCACAGAAAAGTGGGGACCTGTCGCGGCAGGCGCTGGTGATGATTTTCGGGGATGTGGTGATTTCGCCACTCCAGCCCGGACAGGCAACGATGATCGGCTCGCTGTTTGCATTGCTAAATGGCGTGTTGTGTGCGGTAGCCCTGGCGTGGTTCCTTATCGTGACGCTGAAGACCCTCTTCAAAGGAGGTCAGGACGGCAAGGTTTTCAGCGCCGGCCGCTCCATGCTGCATCCCGTGATGAGCTTTGCAGGCTTTATCACGCTTATCCCGACCGCGTCCGGGTGGTCGCTCTCGCAGCTCGTGATGCTGTGGGCGGCCTCTACTATGGGTATTGGCAGCGCCAACCTGCTAACGGACAAGGCTGCAGATATGATAAGCAGCGGCATGTCGCTGGTCGTTCAGCCCACGGCACCCCCAACGCGGTCGGCAGCACGCGCTGTTTTTGAAATGAACCTGTGCAAACACGCCACCAATCGTGAACTTACCATGCTGTATCAGGATGGTCAGGCCCGTACTGCGCTAATGGTCACTAAGGGCGGGAGTGGTGACTACACCACCGGCAACGGTAGCGCACTCTGCGGTAGCGCCCGCATTCCTGAACCGTCGACGGGCATAATGGACAGCGTTTTCGGATCAGCAGTGGCGACCGACAGCGTGACCACTGCTGAACGCGGGGCGCTCGATACGATGCAGTCCACGCTCGATGCTGCTGCACAGGCCTATGTGGAGGGGTTCCTGAGCCGTCGCGATCAGGACTCGGGCACAATGACGGATGCCGAGACTACAATTCAGCGTGCCGCTGCCGCCTATGAAACGGCAGTAAATGCTGCGCTGAACCAGCTGAACTACCAGGACTCACTGCAGAGCCAGCTGACCTCGCAGCTGAAGAACAACGGTTGGCTGTCGCTCGGTGCGTGGTACAACACGTTTGCCACGGCCAACAGCAAAACGAATGCAGTGGCTAACGCCGCACCTGTTACGACGGGACCGAGCCTGCATGGTGAAACCGGCACAGGTGACCTGTACCATCAGGTTTTTTCTGCCTACCGGTCTCAGGTGCAGAATAGTACTTATACCGCCCCGCTGGGTTCGCAGACGGCGAAAGATGACGGTGCGGCAGCTAGTGCCACAGATCCAGATGCAGTATTTATCAGTATTTTTAAAAACCCAATGCAAATGCTCACCACCACTATCGCCACTTGGAAAATTGGGACTGATGCAGCTTTTTCCGATCAGGTAAATCCACTGATCAAGATGCAGACAGTTGGTGATTACACTTTAGTGGCGACGGAAAGTGCTCTAACCGCATATACAATAGCTCTGGCCGCAGCATCGACTGCAGATAACTCAGTCATGGGAACAATTGGCGGTCTGCTTTTTGTAAATCCCGGAGGGGTTATCAAGGATGTTTTAACTGCACTTTCCCCTCCATTCTATTTCCTGATGCTGTTGTTGTTTGCAGTCGGTTTTTCGCTGGCGGTATTCCTGCCCGCAGTGCCCTTTCTCTACTGGATGGTCGGGGTGTTTAACTGGCTGGTTAGCGTCATGGTGGGTTGTGCGGCGGGGCCTATGTGGTCAGCCACCCATCTGGGAGCAGAAGAGGACAAAGGGAGCCGCAGCGCGTACGGGTATATATTCCTTATCGACATGATGCTGCGTCCATCGCTAATGGTACTGGGATTCTTTTTCGCGTCAGTTGCTGTCATGGCAGGCGGCACGCTGCTGAATCTGCTTTTCGGAACCGCACTGGCGAACGCGAACGCTGACTCTATTATCGGTTTATTCAAAATGGTCGGCTGGCTGCTGATATACGCGCGCATCGCGACATTTGGTGTCACTCGTGTATTTGGCCTGCAGGCAACCCTGGCGGATTACGTTATTACTTTCCTGGGCGGGGCGGGGATGGCCGGCATCATGGGAGGGCTGGTAGATGACGTCAAAGGTATGTTTGCGGGAGCAGGAGGGGGGGCTCGTCGGGCTCCCGGGATTAATAAAGCGCCTAACCGGGAAGGTCCGTCCGGAGAAGATGGAGTTAAATAATTACACCTGGCTTTATTTACAGGTAAGGGTATAATTTAATCAGAGGAATTGTGGAAGGATGATGCCATGAAAACGGTACAACGATATGAAAATAAGTCTGAATTATTTTGGCGTATAACGAGGTCTCTTTATTATTTTTTTGGCCTGCCATGTTTAATTGTTTTAGCGCTTGCTACTTTGGTTGGTATTTTTGGTAACACTATGGTTCATGCCGATGGTGATTTTTATCTCTTTTCATTACTGATTTGGGCTGCGATTTTAATACCTTTAATTTATCGCCGTTTTACGGTCACTATCCGCCGTCGAAAATTGCAACGAATGGTGGATATGCTCAGTCATGCTGACCGATTCAGTCCACAGAAGCAGCATCAGGTTATGGATGCGGGGCGTGGTAAGTACCTTGGCATAGATACACAACGTGGCACGATTCTCTATATTCACATGGTTAAAAAGGGCGTGATTGACGTTATGGGACTCACCATGAACGACTGGACGGATCGTGAACTGGAAGGCAGCGCTCTGCGCCTTTACACCCGTATGCCTGAAGTGCCGGTGCTGAGCGTTTTTGCGCACCCGACTGTGGCCAAAGATCTGTTTAATACGCTCGGCGCCATGGTTCACAAAAGCTACTCCGAGCCGTTTCCTGATGAACCGTGGGCAGAGTATGTGGGCCGCCAGAGCCGCTTCGTTGAGTTTGAACACGACGTGGTGGTTCCTCAGGTCATCTGACTTCCTCCTGACATTCTGATGCAGTTCCCCTGACACCGGCCCCCGCGCCGGTGTTTTCTCATCTGCAGTATGGCGGGCCTTCCGTGCCCGCTTCCGTTTCCGGAACCTTTCACATGCAAAACTATAACCCGAACGCCGCCGGCAGCAACGAGTCGGCCGTGGCGATGGCCACTCTTTGCCTGACGGCACTGCTGTGCTGGCTCTACTTCAGCGAATTTGTTCGCTGGAGCTGCTGGTTTCTTTACTGGCTGTGGCGCTTCGCTGACTTCCCGCTGATCCACCGCTACGCTGCTGAACGTATCAACCTGCTTGCTTCCACCGGTAACGGTGCCGAATCGGTCGGACTAAATGAATGGCAGGACGTGATGAACGCCACCGCCGGCATCCTGTTCGTACCTCTCATTCCACTGTTTGCGGCTACATGCTGGGCGCTGGCACGCCATCCCGGGTGCGGTTTTCGCAGCCGGAGGCCTATCGATATCCATTCTCTCCCCCGCGTGATGGCCACCTTTGCCCCGTCTGTTATCCCGGTGCTGGGCAATCATCAGGAGGGCGGACTGATGAACGACATCACGCCGGAAAATGCCTGGGCCCAAAAACCAGAGGAGTTCGCTGAGGAGCACGGGCTCGTTAAGCGTCGAGTGCTCGATCGTGATGCCGCGCGGATCCTGTTTGATTCGCAGACTGGCCCGGCCATGGTGTCGCCTGACCAGTGGCTGCCACATGAGCGTGCACTGCTTGCCGTATTCGGCCTTCAGGAGTTCAGCGATGACCGGGGGGCCGCAACTAAGCTCCTTGATGACCTGAATCGCTCCTGCATGACGCGCCGGCGTTTCCGGGAACCGGTATTTCGCAACACTCCTGACTGGAGTATTGCCGGTAAACACGTGGACCGTGTGCTCGCAAGTCCGGGTGTTAACGAATGGCTGGCCATGCACTGCACCGTACGTTCGGCACTGGCGGGGCTTTACGGTCGGGATCTGCGTTTGCCGCCAGCGCGCTTTCGCTGGCTCAAGGGCTGCGACCGCACGCTGTGGTACGGGCTGCAGACTGCAGACGCCGCCAAGGTGTTTGTTGAAGGGGCGGGTATCGTCGCGCAGGCGCGCGCAGAGCAGATGGCGGCGCGTCTGGGCCTTCCCCGTCCACCGCTGATGACGGACGAAGCCATATCCGGCCTGCAGCTTGAGCTCGAATCGCTGGGTCTGGTTCACTCCCGCGACATGCGTCCGACACGGGCAAAACGCGGGCGCGACGTGTCGTTTCCTGACGCACTTTACCTGCCCGCAGAGGGCGAAGACGAATTATCAGACGGCGCCGCTGTGCGCTGATACAAGGACAAAAGATGAAAACTTTACGCAGAGAAGGCCCGTTTGTGGTCGAGATTACCGGCGACCTTCTGAGTGCGCGCCGCCATCAGGCTGGAGAGGGATGGGGAACAGCCGGAACAGGAAAATATGTTATCAGTGACGGCATGGTTCCTGTTTTTATTTTACCCCGCAGGAACATGCCGTGGTTCGTGATGCACGGCGACGGCCTCTATGCACAGAATGCACATGATGCCTTGTCACCGCTTTACCGGGGCGACGACGCGGCGCAGCTGCTCACGGGGCTGACCCGTGCCCTGACTTCGGCTGAAAACAGGCGCAGCGCCTGCCGGAACATCGGGATGGGGATCGCAGCGATAGCACTAGGGATCCTGATATGGTCTGCCTTTACGCCATTGACCGAACCGCACGGTATCGGCCTTTCCGCAAAACCGCTTTTTTCCACCACCACTAATAACGGAGATGCCGGTCGTCCTGTACCGCCACCGCCTCCATCACACCCTAAGGCGGTTCTGGCACCACCGGTTCCCATCCCTGCCGCGGAAAACGTGCCCACCGACGGCTGGAATTTACCCTCCAGCGTCCGTGCGGGACTACCTGAAAAGCTAAGAAATGCGGCGTCGCGCGGGATATTTACCGTGCCGCTTTCCAGCGGCCATGCGCGCACTTTGTATGTGTTCGCTGACCCGGCGTGCCCGAACTGCCAGCGTATGGAGCGCCACTTTGAAACGGTGTCCGGCATGGTAAACGTGGTGATATTTCCTGTCACTATTGAGGGTCGGGAATCATCGCTTAAGGCGCTGACGCCGGTGATGGCTCTCCCGGAGGCAGAGCGTGCTGCAGCCTGGAAGCGTCTCTTCGCAGCGGATGCCGGTATCAGCGTTCCGGTGGGCTCGCAGGCCGCACCTGTGCTGACAGATGAGGCGCAGGCCGAAACTGCCCGCGGTGCGATTGGCGTCAATGAAGTGGCGTTTCGTGCCTACCAGCTGCCGGGTACGCCATGGACCATTTCCGACGACGGGCGCTACGTACCGCAGGCGGTGATGAGCTCGGAAAGCAGTCTGGCAACGTTCCTGGGAGGCACACATGACTGATAATAACGCGGCGATAGACCGCACGCGCATCAACCGGAACGTCGGGCGCTCCTGGCTGACCGACGCACTCGCAGAGGGTGGCACCCTGGTCCTGGGAATGATAGCAGTCGCGGTGGCCGGCGTGATATGGCCCTTCACGCTGCTGCTGAGCCTGCCTGTGATGCTGTTCTGGACAATGATCGTGGCGCCCGCCGGGCGGTGGAGAATGCCGATGCGCATGCCCAGAGACATGAATCGCGATGACCCCTCAACTGAACGACAAGTTCCCGCTAAATTGCTCGGTTTTTTGCCGGTCGCTACCGTACGCATTCACACCGGACGTGCAGCTGGGATCCTGTATGCCGGTTACTTGCGCGGTAAGGACGCCGGACGTGAGCTGTGGCTCTCAATGGATGACCTGACACGTCATGTGCTGATGTTTGGCACCACCGGTGCCGGTAAAACGGAGACGCTGCTGGGCTGGGTATTTAACGCACTGTGCTGGGGTAAGGGGCTTATCTTCTCAGATCATAAAGCGCAGAACGATGTGGCGCTCGCGGTGATGTCCATGGCCCGCCGCTTCGGTCGGGAGGACGATCTGCGCATGATGAACTTTATCACCGGGGGACGCTCACGCGCACAGGAGCTGCTGGAAGACGTCAAGGGAAGGCCGCAAACCAACAGCACCAACGTCTTCGGGATGGCGCAGGAGACGTACATCATCAACCTGATGGACTCCATGATGCCCAAAACCGGCAGCAGCGGCGGAGACTGGCAGGAGAAGGCGAAAGCCATGAACCAGGCGCTGGTTTTTGCACTTGTCTATAAGAGCCGCCGGGAAGGCTCGGTGATGTCTCAGCGCACCATTCAGTCGCATCTCCCGCTGCGTAAAATTGCGGCCCTTTACGTCCAGGCGGTGGATGAACAGTGGCACGAAGATATACGCCGGGTGCTGGAGAACTACCTTGAAACACTGGC
>NZ_BCTN01000032.1 GCF_001571305.1 Erwinia persicina NBRC 102418
ACTTAAACAGAGAGCCCTGACTCATAAGAGTCAGGGCTTTTTTGTATTTGCATTTCCTTACGCACAATCCACGCCGAATTAGCGCCCGCCGATTGAAAGTCAGTGCTAAAGTCCCTATAACTGGTAGATGGTAAATCTACCCGGTTTTAAAAGTGCAGGCGGTAACGTGCAAAAAAAGACTTATGCCATGAGATACGTAGCAGGTCAGCCAGCGGAGCGTATTTTCCCTCCCGTGGCGATGCTTCATGTCGGTCAGGCATTACCGCCAGGAGCCCCACTCACCACCGAAGCTCGTTTAAAGGTGCTTGTGTGGAATATTTTCAAACAACAGCGTGCTGAATGGCTCTCCGTTCTGCAAAATTTCGGCAAAGATGCCCATCTTGTATTGCTGCAGGAGGCTCAGACCACACCAGAACTGGTGCGTTTCGCGACTTCAAACTATCTTGCTGCCGACCAGGTACCCGCGTTCGTTCTGCCTCAGCACCCTTCAGGGGTGATGACGCTGGCTTCTGCGCATCCGGTTTACTGCTGCCCACTGCGTGAGCGTGAGCCACTGCTCCGACTGGCTAAATCCGCGTTGGTAACCGCCTATCCTCTGCCCGGGAACCAGATGCTGATGGTGGTGAATATCCATGCGGTGAATTTCAGCCTCGGGATTGATGTGTACAGTAAACAGCTTGGGCCTATCGGTGAGCAAATCATTCACCATCAGGGGCCGGTGATTATGGCCGGCGATTTCAACGCCTGGAGCCGTCAGCGCATCAATGCTCTGTACCGTTTTTCCCGCGAGATGGGCCTGCGTGAGGTGCGATTCACCGATGATCACCGGCGTAAAGCTTTTGGCCGCCCGCTCGATTTTGTTTTTTATCGCGGTATGGGGGTTGCCGAGGCTTCTGTGCTGGTCACCAGTGCCTCCGATCACAACCCGCTGCTGGTCGAGTTTAATGCCCATCCCAATTAACACCCTGAGAAGGATACCTGCCTGATGGAGACGAAACACCACGACAACGTTGATAAACAGTTTGGTGAGCAGGCAGGGGCTTATCTGACCAGTGCCGTACATGCCAGTGGACAGGATCTTGAACGGCTCGCCAGCCGCCTGGCAGGATCACCGGATGCGCGGGTGCTGGATATGGGGTGCGGTGCCGGCCATGCCAGTTTTACTGCGGCCCCGTATGTAAAAGAGGTTGTGGCCTACGATCTGTCAGAACAAATGCTGGCAGTAGTGCGGGATGCAGCAGTGGAACGTGGCTGTCATAATCTGCAAACTCTGCAGGGGATTGCAGAAAACTTACCGTTTGAAGATACAGCATTCGATATTGTGATTAGCCGTTACTCGGCACATCACTGGCATGATGCAGGCAGTGCGCTGCGTGAAGTTCGGCGCGTATTGAAACCGGGGGGAAGGGCTATCTTTATGGATGTCACGGCCCCGGGGCATCCTGTGCTCGATATCTGGTTGCAAACTGTTGAAGCCTTGCGTGATACGTCTCATGTGCAGGATTACAGCCCCGGACACTGGATAACGATGCTGACAGAAAGCGGTCTGGCAATAAGGCGTGTGTCCCAGGATAAACTCAAGCTGGAGTTCAGCAGTTGGGTGGCGCGGATGCGAACCCCCGATGTTATGGTGCAGGCGATACGTGCCTACCAGCGTTCGGCACCCGATGAAGTGCAAAAGTATTATGCGTTACAGCCTGATGGCAGTTTCAGCACTGATATCGTGTTTATAGAAGCCATCCGGCCATAAAAAAAAGCCCGTCAAAGACGGGCTTTTTATTGTGCTGTTTGCACAGTGGGGTATGACTGCTAACTGTCTGGCGTCGCATTATCAGAAACAAACAGCGTAAGCTTATCGCCTGGCTGGATGTTCTTCGTATTACTGGCGACGCTATTCCAGCGCACAACATCTTTGATGTTAACGCCGTGACGTTTTGCGATACTGGCCAGAGAATCACCCTTACGTACCCTATAGGTGATGCTGTCGCCGTTATCTGCCAGCCGCGTACCGTTGCTGCCCAGGCTTAATGTCTGTCCCGGTTTGATGCTGGCACCACGCAAGTTATTTGCACGCTGCAGATCTTTTACCGGTACACCAAGACGTTTAGCTATGCCTGACAGCGTATCTCCACTGCGCACCTTATAAGAGGCAGGAGAAACACTGTTCTTCGCAAGTGAAGTGGGCTGTACCGCTGCGATATCACCGCTTGCCAGTGAGTTACGCAGTTTTGCTACGTTGGATTTCGGCACCATAATGTAATGAGGACCATTAGGGGCTGTCTTTCCTCGCGTATAGCCGGAGTTAAAGCTCTTCATCTTGCTCAGTGACATACCCGCCATTTCAGCGGCCTGTGTCAGCTCAATTTGCTGGCTTACTTCCACTCGCGCCAGTGCGCGTGCTTCATTAGGTGCCGGCAAACGTACGCCATAACGCTTGCTGTTTTTGAGGATTTGCCCCAGAGCCAGCATTTTTGGTACATACACCGTCGTTTCTCGTGGCAGCGCAAGTGACCAGAAATCCGTAGGTCGACCTTTAGCCTTATTGGCTTTTATCGCTTTCATTACACGCCCTTCACCGCTGTTATAGGCGGCAATGGTCAGTAACCAGTCACCGTCAAACATGCCGTTAAGGCGCTGTAACATATCCAGAGCAACTTTGGTCGATGCCACAACATCGCGTCGTCCGTCATACCACTGGGTCTGTTTTAGACCATAATTACGTCCCGTCTGCGGCACAATCTGCCAGATGCCAGCGGCATTTGCAGATGATGTAGCGTGGGGATTAAAAGCGCTCTCCACTATGGGTAGTAGTACCAGTTCCATCGGCATTTTACGTTGCTTAATCTGCTCGACTATCCAGTACATATACGGCTCTGCCCGTAATGTTACATCGTGGAGATAGCTCTTGTTACTCAGGTACTTCTGTTTTTGTTCGCGTATCCGGTAATTATCCGGAACCTTCATCTTCAGCTCGTCGCTAATGAAATTCCACAGATCTTTGTCGTCCGCAAGCGTCGTTCCATCGTCCTGCCAGCGCGGCGACAACATCTCATCTGAGTACTGTCCATTTTCACCTTGACCTGCCGAAGACAAACTCTGTGCATGCTGTTCGGGGATGTTAGCATCGTGCCTTGACGCCTGGCATCCGACCAGCAAGACTGAGGCGAGTAATATCGCTTTAGCCTTCATGTGTGTGTCAATAGTTCGCTTAAAAGACGAGCAATAATACGTGCTCGACCCCGACAACACAACCTATAAAATCAAAAAGCGTCTTTCTTCTCGCGTAGAGCGGCAAATACCTGCCATTCATGTTGCGGAGTTGTTTCTATTCCAATTTTTCTTTGTAATTCAACATGTTTTGTCATCAGGAAAATATTTGTTTTACGCTCATGAGCCAGTTTTGTAGGCAAACTAATGCCGTTTTTTGCGCGTAACTCCTTAATTTCTCGATAGTAGCGAGCTATTTCGGCATTTTGTGGATAAACCGCCTGCGCAAAGGTTAAATTAGATAACGTATATTCATGTGCGCAACAAACCAGAGTTTCTTCCGGTAGCTGGTTAAGCTTTTGAAAAGAATCAAACATCTGCTTTGCAGTGCCTTCGAAAAGCCTTCCGCAACCGCCAGAAAAAAGCGTATCCCCGCAGAAAAGGTAAGGGAAGCTGAAATATGAGATATGTCCTAAAGTGTGGCCGGGTGTAGCGTAAATCGTAAAATCTTGACCCAAAACGGAGAGGGTATCCCCTTCTCTGACGATGGTTTTCGCTCCTTTAGAACGGGTTTCTTCCGGGCCATAGACTTCCAGGTGCGGGAAGCGGGACACCAGTTCGGCCACACCCCCCACATGATCCTGATGGTGATGGGTGAGCAAAATGGCAACCGGCTGCCACTGATTTTTTTCCATCACGCGCAGTACCGGGCCCGCTTCGCCAGGGTCAACAATCAGACAGCGACCGGCATCATCATTTAAGGTCCAGATGTAGTTATCCTGCAGGGCGGGAATACTGGTAAGATTCATTTTTGTCACTCCTGGATGCTCGAAGGGAAAGAAGATGGTAAAGCATGAAGCCTGCTAAAACACGCCAATTCCGCCAGATACCCGAGTCCTGGTCACAGATCCCCTGTGGTGAATTTTATCGTGACGCACTGTCTCACCATTTGCGCCCCTGCCTCGGTAAACTCTATGGCTTCCATCTGCTGAAGATAGGCAGTTTGAGTGCGGAGATTGATACGGAGTGCTGCGCTATTTCCCATCAGGTGAACGTCGGGCTGGGCGGCGGGTCGTTACAGGTCAGGGGGGATCCCCTTAGTTTGCCGTTCGAGTCAAAGTCGGTCGATGCCTGCCTGCTGGCGCATACGCTGGCGTGGAGCAGTGACCCACACCGCATCCTGCGCGAAGTCGATCGGGTATTGATCGATGATGGCTGGATGATCATCAGCGGTTTTAACCTGTTCAGCGTGCTCGGGATAGGAAAGCTGATACCCGGATTGCATCGACGCGTTCCCTGGAACAGCAGAATGTTTACCCAGATGCGCCTGCTGGACTGGCTCAGTCTGCTCAATTATGAAGTGATGCAGCGCACCCGTTTTCAGGTACTGCCGTGGAACCGTCAGGGGGGCAGGATGATTAGCACACATTTACCGGCTCTGGGCTGCCTTAATCTGATCGTTGCACGTAAACGAACGTTCCCTCTGACGCGTAATCCCGCGAAGAAAAGCGCCAGCAAGCGACAACTCCAGGCCGTTGGGGTGACCAGCCAGTTCAGAGAAGAACGGGAACGGTAAGCCCGAAACCAGCAGATGCAGGAAAATGTCTTGTTTCATTGTAGGGGCTGACCTTCTTTCCAGGCCAGCCCGCGATTACGCCCCGGCCTGATACCCGATATCGTCAGACGTCGGGTTACCGGCGGCTGCGCGCGCGAGTTCATCACAGCGCTCATTCTCGATATGCCCCGCGTGACCTTTAACCCACTTCCAGACGATCTGATGATGGCTGAGGGCTTCATCCAGCCGTTTCCACAGGTCGACATTCTTCACCGGTTTTTTATCGGCGGTTTTCCAGCCGCGTTTTTTCCAGTTATGGATCCAGGTGGTGATCCCCTGGCGCACATACTGACTGTCGGTACTGAGTACCACCGCGCAGGGCTCCGTCAGGGCCTCCAGGGCGACGATGGCCGCCATCATTTCCATGCGATTATTGGTGGTCAGGTGGAAGCCTGTGCTGAAGATTTTCTCGTGTTTGCCATAGCGCATAATGGCACCAAATCCCCCGGGACCCGGATTGCCAAGGCACGATCCGTCGGTGAAAATTTCTACCTGCTTAAGCATCTCTGGTAGACTCCCTGAAGTAAAAACGCCAAGTCTGCCATAAACGGGTCCTATGAGCACAGTAAATACCACGCGACAGATCGTTCTCGATACCGAAACCACCGGTATGAACATGATCGGTGTCCATTATGAAGGTCACCGGATTATTGAAATTGGTGCCGTTGAGGTCATCAACCGCCGCCTGACCGGCAATAACTTCCATGTTTATCTGAAACCCGATCGACTGGTTGATCCGGAAGCGTTCGGCGTTCACGGTATTGCGGATGAATTCCTGCTGGATAAGCCCACCTTCGCGCAGGTCGCAGATGATTTCCTTGCGTATATTGACGGCGCGGAACTGGTGATCCATAACGCCTCGTTCGATATCGGCTTTATGGACTACGAGTTTGCTAAACTCCAGCGTGGCATTCCGAAAACAGAAACCTTCTGTCAGATCACCGACAGCCTGGCTATGGCGCGTAAGCTGTTCCCCGGCAAGCGTAACAGCCTGGATGCGCTCTGTTCTCGTTATGAAATAGACAACAGTAAACGTACGCTGCACGGCGCACTGCTTGACTCCGAAATTCTGGCGGAAGTCTTCCTGACCATGACCGGCGGGCAGACCTCACTGACCTTTTCCATGGAAGGCGATCGTGAAGAGCAGGAAGGGGGGGAGACTATTCACCGTATCGCGCGTCCGGCATCCGGCCTGCGTGTGGTGCGTGCCACCGAACAGGAGCTTGCTGCACACGAGTCGCGTCTGGACCTTGTGCAGAAAAAAGGGGGCAGCTGTTTATGGCGTCCGGCTGAAGCCAGTGATTGATAAGTGATTAAAATGCGGATGAAAACTGCGTTACGGTGAAAAAGAGAGCAGTTGAGATATTTCCCTGTAAAAAGCGTTGACGAAGTTCGGCCTGCCCCGTAATATTCGCCTCGTTCCCGACGGGGAACATCGGTGGAGCGGTAGTTCAGTTGGTTAGAATACCTGCCTGTCACGCAGGGGGTCGCGGGTTCGAGCCCCGTCCGTTCCGCCAAACATTCAGAGAAAGGCCGATTCGAAAGAATCGGCCTTTTTCGTTTTCTCTGTCAGGACTCTTTCTGCATCACGACTTTTCCGCTATACCCTTTTAATGGAAGATCTGCCACGTCACCCCGGGCAATCCAGCGATAGCTACCCGCACCCAGCGCCACACCAATAAACCAGCTAAAGTTTGCCACCGCATGCAGCGACGGAATAAAGCTGATCACCAGGCCAATCGCCACCGACGGCAGCAGCGCCACAATCGCTTTCGGATTAAAACCACCGCGATACCAGTATTTACCTTTCGGTGTCGCATCAAACAAGTCATCTACGGAGATCTGGCTGCGTTTGATCAGGTAGAAATCCGCCAGCAGGATGCCGAACAGTGGCCCGATAAACGCGCCCAGTACGTCCAGGGTGTAGTGGATCAGCTCGGGTGACTGGAACAGGTTCCATGGCGTCAGCAGCACGGAACCGACCGCTGCGATCATCCCGCCGGTACGGAAGCTAATTTTCTGCGGCGAGCAGTTAGAAAAATCGAACGCCGGGGAAACGAAGTTCGCCACGATATTGATGCCGATGGTGGCGGTGATCATGGTCAGCAGGCCAATCGCCACCGCCAGATCGTTACCCACCATACTGACAGTTTCAATCGGGTCAGTGATCATGCGTCCAAACAGGGACTGCGTACCGGATACAATCACCACCGTGACCAGCGAGAACAGCAGGAAGTTAAACGGCAGGCCCCAGCGGTTACCACGACGGATCTCACCCATGCTCTTACCGTAACGGGAGAAGTCGCCAAAGTTGAGCAGCGGGCCGGAGAAATAGGAGACGACCAGTGCAGTGGCGGTCAGCATCTGCCAGGCCTGTTCCCCCCCGGAGAGGGCTTTACTCGCCAGCGTAAAGGAAATGCCGTCAAAACCGGTTTTGTATACAATCCAGCCTGCCAGCGCCACCATTACCACGTAGACTGCCGGGCCGGCAATGTCGATGAAACGCTTAATCGCGTTCATGCCGTGCCAGAATACCATCGCCTGCAGCAGCCACATAATGCCGAAGCATATCCAGCCGAGCTGTGACAGACCCAGCCAGGAGGCGTGTGTCAGGGACGACAGAGCGGGCCAGAACTTCAGCGAGACCAGCATCAGCGCATTGGCCGCCAGATAGGTCTGAATACCATACCAGGCAAACGCAATCAGCCCACGGATGACCGCCGGAATATTGGCACCAAAGACGCCAAACGCCTGGCGGCAGATCACCGCATAAGGGACGCCGGCCATCTGGCTCGGCCTGGCCACCAGATTGGCACAGACCTGCACAATGCAGATACCTACCAGCAGACAGAGCAGCACCTGCCAGCTGGCGAGACCCAGCGTAAAGAAGCTCGCTGCCACCACATAGCCGCCCATACTGTGTACATCCGACATCCAGAAAGAAAAGATGTTGTACCAGCTCCAGTTCTGGTCACGTGTCGGGGCCAGATCCTCGTTGCACAGCCGCGGGCTGTAGTGTGCAGCGGCGTCTGTCGGCGCTGCCTGGGAAGAACCTTGAGTGTTTGGCATGAAACCTGCTCCTGTGAATACAGCAATCAATAAACCGGGTTAAGAGAGGTATTGCAGGATCCAGGCCAGAATAGAATTTCATGTATACAAAAATTAGCAATCCTGTGTACGATTGTGGGCGGGAATGAGGATGACCGGAGTAAGGAATGAAGAGTGAAATTGGGCTGAAAACGGCCTCCGACCTGAGTGACAAGGATGAGCCTATCTACCAGGCACTGATGACCGCTATTGTCGAACATCAGTTACCACCGGGCAGCAAATTACCGGAAGAGGCGCTTTCAGAAGTGTTTGGCGTCAGCCGTACCGGGATTCGCAAGGTGCTACAGCGCCTCGCCGCAGTGCAAATGATCACCCTGACGCCCAAACGTGGTGCACAGGTCGCCACACCAACAGTAGAGGAAGCGCAGGATATTTTTCGCACCCGTAGTCTGATTGAATGTGCCAACCTGCCTGACGTCCTGAAACACTGTCAGGCTCCCCATCTGGCCGCGCTGGAAAAGATAAATCGCCAGGAGCAGCAAGCGCATGAGCAGCACGATGGGGCAGCGGCAATCCGTCTCTCTGCGGGGTTCCACATTCAGCTACAGGCGATATCCGGTAACCAGGTACTGACCGAAATGGTGACGCGCCTGACCCAGCGTTCTTCGCTGGTGGTCGCGGCCTACGGCGCTCCGTGGCAGCAGGGTTGCCGCTGTGACGACCATGATCAGTTAGTGCGCCTGCTACGGGAAAAATCACTGACCAGACTGGCTGACTCACTACGGCAACATTTTGATCATATTGTCGCCAGTCTGCGCTTTGAACGCAGTGGTGAAACACTGCCGGACTTCTCCCGGCTGTTTGCCTCGAAAGGAGCATAGATGATGGGTAGCAAGCAGGTCATTCAGGTCATCAATCCTAACACCAGCCTGGCGATGACGGAGACGATCGCTGCAGCGGCAAGGACGGTAGCCGCAGCGAACACTGAGATCCTGGCGGTATGTCCGACCCAGGGCGTGCCTTCCATTGAAGGTCATTTCGATGAGGCGATTGCCGCGATTGGCGTGCTGGAGCAGATTAAAATCGGACGTGAGCAGGGCGTGTGCGGGCATGTTATTGCCTGCTTCGGCGATCCGGGGCTGCTGGCTGCACGCGAGGTGGCGCAGGGGCCGGTGGTCGGCATTGCTGAAGCGGCCATGCATATGGCCACGCTGGTGGCGACACGCTTTTCCATCGTCACCACACTGCCACGAACGCTGATTATTGCCCGTCACCTGCTGCAGCAGTATGGCTTTGAACATCACTGTGCGGCACTGCACGCCATTGATCTTCCCGTGCTGGCGCTGGAAGACGGCAGCGGGCTGGCTCAGGAAAAAGTACGTCAGCGTTGTATACAGGCAAAACGTGAGGATGGCTGTGGTGCCATCGTACTGGGCTGCGGTGGTATGGCCGATCTGGCACAGGCGCTGACGCGTGAGCTTGGAGTGCCGGTGATAGACGGCGTTACGGCGGCGGTAAAGATGGTGGAGTCGCTGGTGGCACTGGGCCTTGGCACCAGCAAGCATGGCGATCTGGATTATCCGGTGCGAAAAAATCTGTCTGGTCAGTTTGAGCGCCTAAACTAAAAGCCGGGTCCCCTTTGTTTTGCGACGTTAAGGACTGAGACGATGAGTAATACTTCGGAAAAAAAAGAGTACAGCTTCAACAAGAACTACCCGCGCGATCTGCGCGGTTACGCGGGTCAGCCTCCTCATGCGGCCTGGCCGGGTAAGGCGAAGATCGCCGTGCAGTTCGTCCTCAATTATGAAGAGGGTGCAGAAAATAACGTACTGCATGGTGATGCAGGCTCCGAGCAGTTTCTTTCCGATATTATAGGTGCTGCCAGTTACCCTGAGCGTCATATGTCGATGGACTCGCTGTATGAATACGGCTCCCGTGCCGGCTTCTGGCGTATCCACAATGAATTTCAGAAGCGGAATCTGCCGTTAACCGTATTCGGCGTAGCGATGGCGCTGGCACGGCACCCGGAGATCGTCGGGGCGATTAAAGCGGCGGATTATGATGTGGTGAGCCACGGCTGGCGCTGGATCCACTATCAGGGAATGGATGCAAAAACTGAACGGCAGCATATGCAACAGGCGCTTGATACGCTGACGGATTTGTTCGGTAAAACGCCCACTGGCTGGTACACCGGGCGGGACAGCCCCAACACGCGGCGGCTGGTGGTTGAGCAGGGCGGGCTGACCTATGACAGCGATTACTATGGTGATGACCTGCCATTCTGGACTCAGATCACCTGCCAGGACGGGACAGTAAAACCCCATCTTATTATTCCCTATACGCTTGAAACTAATGATATGCGTTTTGCCACGCCACAGGGCTTTAACACCGCAGAGCAGTTTTATACCTATCTGAAAGACAGTTTCGATGTGTTATATGAAGAAGGGAATGAGGCGCCGAAGATGCTGTCGATTGGCATGCATTGCCGACTGCTGGGGCGCCCTGGCCGTTTCCGCGCACTGCAACGTTTTCTGGACTATATCCAGCAGCATGATCGCGTCTGGATCTGTACCCGACAGCAGATCGCCGACCACTGGATCACAACACATCCTGCCCCCACACTGTAATCCCTGCGGCGAGGATCACCCTCGCCCAGTTTCATCCCCCCTGAAAAATGGATTTATATTGATACAAAAATAAGGTTTATCTCGTTTCGCTTATGACGCTATCTGGAATAATGGATGAAGTTATTCTAAGCCATACTGCGTGAGTGATTGTTAAGGGACTACGAAATGAATAAAGAAAAAAAGGACAGTGAAATTCTCAGGATCATTAAACCGCTGGTTAAATTCTGGGAAAACAGTTGCGAGCCCTGGTGGGTTAAAAATTCAGAATCACAATTTGTGTATGCGAATAAAAAGCTGTGTGAATTTCTCGGCTTGCCAGAGGGCTATAATCCAGAAGGGCGCTATGATGGTGAGCTTCCGGTGGCTATCAGTGAATTTGAAGCACAATTTCAACACCATGACCGGATGGTGGAGAAAGTACGCGATCGCGTTACCTCGATTGTTATTCATAAATTTAACGGATTGGATTATCTGCAACCGTATTATGCGGACAAAATCCCACTGATGGATGAGAAAGGGAATGTGCTGGGCGTCATCCCGCACTGTCGGCCGGTTGAATCCGTATTTATTACACGGTTATCGAAAATAAAAATGCCCACTTCACTGGTGTTTACGCCACCCAGCAACCAGTTTACTGAAAAAGAGTGGGACATTATTTTCTATACCTGTCAGTCATTCACGCCAAAAATGATCGAGAAGGCGCTTGGCGTATCCAGTCGTACGGTTGAAGATATTCTTTGCCGTATTTATAAGAAGTCCGGGGTTGGAAATAAACGTGGGCTAATTGATTACTGTATTGAACAGGGGTTTAATAATTTTATCCCCAAAAATATCTTTCAGCAGTGTGAAACTATTATGCCTTTTGAGCGATAGTTTGACGCCATCAGGGGGCATCATTTCCCTCCTGATGGCACGGTTTTCTGGGAAACTGTCTGGCGATGTTTTTTTTCTTTACGTGCTGCATATCGGCTTGGCCAGATATCCGCAGGGTCAAGTCCCAGCAGTGCGGCGATAATCTTTTCTCCTTTCGGCCAGGGGCGTGCCAGGGCATTAGCCAGTGTGCCGCCAGCCAGTCCGTTGGCACGTGACAGCGAAGCGATAGAATAACCTTTCAGTCGTATAGCGCATTTTATTTCTTCACGATGCCAGTCTGCCGCAGGAGGCTCGTCTGGGGTAGTCATGGTGGTTTTTAGGGGAGCTAACAGCGTCATCTTTCTCTCCTGTAAGAATAAGTGAAGGAGAGTTTTATCATCGGCTGTCAGCGTGCACCACCGTGAGAATTACGGTAACAGAAAATTGAGGGAGACCTGTGGCGTCAATCAGTTCATCACACTGACCTGCGCGGCAACGATGCGCCAGCCACAGGGGAGTTTCACCCAGGTCTGCTGCTGACGGCCGATCCTGTCGCTGTTTTCACGGGTAAACTCGGTGCTGCATATGGCAAAGTCCTCGCCAAAGGTGGTGATCACCGTATTTCTTAAACGGCGAGCCAGGCCGGCGGAGGGGCGTGAAGCGCGAAAATCGCGAATGGCATCAATACCGTAAAGATTCTCCCCGGCACCCAGACGCACCGTGCGCCGGTCATGCCAGAAAAGCTCATCCAGCACGGGGATATTATTGCTCACCAGCGCCTCTTCGTAACGATAAAAAGCGGCGGTGACCTCAGCCAGTATCGTCGGACGATCAATATCATCACTGTTCATGTTGTGGCTCCATCGTGGCCGGGGTCGCCTGCGTGATGCCCATTTGCTCCAGCGCACTGGCAACCCGCAGACAGGCGGCTTCGTTAAAGGGCGCAGCAATCAGCTGCAGGCCAATGGGCAGGCCGTGAGCGGTACGCAATGGAACCGTGGTCACCGGCAGGCCGAGAAATGAAATGGGTTGGGTCAGCATGCCCATACTGGCGCGGATCGGCAGATCGGTGTCGTTAATGCGCATCGTCTCCTGGCCGATGACCGTCGCACTGGTCGGTGTCGCCGGTGCAATCAGCACATCCACCTGTTCAAAGATCGGCAGCACCTGTTGCTGGAAGTGGCGACGAAAACGCTGCGCCTGCACATACCATGCCGCCGGGATCATCGCTCCCGCAAGCAGACGCTCACGTGACAGCGGTTCAAACCGTTGCGGAGAGTGGCGTAGCGCGGGCAGGTAGTGATTCCCCCCCTCGGACGCGGTGAGAATAAATGCCGCGGTTCGCGCCAGTTCCGCATCCGGCAGCACCACCTCCTCGCGGGCGTTGAGCGCGGCGGCGACCCGTGCCACTGCGGCACGGGCATCGTCATCGCACCACTGCTGAAAGTACCCTCCCAGCACGCCGCAGCGCAGGCCATCAATGCCCTGTTCCAGCTGCGGGCTGACGGCTTGCACAGGGCGATCGGCCTGGAAGCCGTCAGCAGGGTCGTGACCTTGTAATAAATCGTAGACGTGCGTCAGGTCGCTGACGCGACGGGCAAGCGGGCCGATGTGATCGAGGCTGGCGACAAACGGCTGGCTGCCGCTGCGCGACAGGCGGCCAAACGTGGGTTTCAGTCCGAAGATGCCGCAGAGTGAAGCGGGGACGCGGATCGACCCGTTGGTGTCGGTGCCGAGGGAAAAGTGAACCAGTCCTGCGGCGACGGCCGCTGCGGAACCTCCGGACGAGCCTCCTGCAATCCGCGCCGGATCGTGAGGGTTGCGGGTGGCACCGTAATGCGTGTTTTCCGTGGTGAACCCGTAGGCGTAAGCATCCATATTCAGCATGCCTGACAGCAGCCCCCCGTAACTGGCCAGCTTGTGTACCGCCCATGCATCCTGCTGTGCCGCCGGACGGTCGCTGAACAGTCGGGCACCTGCCAGCGTGGTGTGCCCTGCGACATCGAACAGATTTTTGACAGCGTAGGGGATCCCGGCCAGTGCTGGCAGGGACTGGTTTTGATGTTTCAGGCGATCAAGGCGATCGGCCTCCTGCAACATACGATCCTGAGTGATATGGGTCCAGGCATTGAGTGTCGGATTATGCTGCTCAATCAGGGTCAGCGTGTGCCGGGCGATCTCGCGCGCGCTGAGATCGCCACGGGCCAGCGCGTGCGTCAGTTCGGCAATGGAAAGGGCGGCCAGATTCATGCTTTATACACTCCGGCCACTTCCAGACGCTCATCCAGCGGGAATGCCATCAGCGGAGCAGCCATTCCGGCAATACGGCTGAACTGCACCCGCAGTTCAGCACGACGTGCATCGTCAATTTCCAGCGCCAGCACCTGCTCCATCTGGGTGATATAGTCTGCCCAGTCGGGCGTCGTTGGTGTCATGCTCATCTCCTGTTTATGCTGTCAAAACCCGGCCGCACTGCCGTTGCTGCGCGGATCGAATGCCCCTTCGAACATCCCGTTAATATGCCGGACAATGGCCCCGGCGTGACCCACGGCTTCGCTATAGTCAGGCAGCAGTTCGACCTCGTGTCCCAGCGCCCTGAGCGTGGCAACGGTGTCAGTGGAAAAACGGCCTTCCAGCTTGAGCGAATCGGAAGCCTGGCCCCAGGTACGTCCAAGCAGCCAGCGGGGGGCGCTGACGGCCTGCTGTAACCCCATGCCCTGTACCACATGGCGGGTGAATATCGCCGCCTGGGTCTGGGGCTGACCATCTCCTCCCATGGATCCATAAACCATCGTCCGGCCGTCGTTCAGCCTGGCAGCGGCAGGGTTTAGGGTGTGGAAGGGTTGCTTACCGGGCAGCAGCGCCAGAAGATGGTCGGGATCGAGGCTGAAGGCCGCGCCGCGATTTTGCCAGGTGATACCGGTACCGGGGAGGACCACGCCGCTGCCAAACTCGTGATATATGCTTTGAATAAAGGAAACTGCCAGCCCGCTGCTGTCCATCACTCCCATCCAGACCGTATCTCCCGGCCCTTTACCGCTGCCCCATGGTGCCGCCTGACTGAGATCGATCTGTGCTGCCATCTGCCGCAGAAGATCGCTGTCGAGCAGCGTCTGCATCTCTTCACGCATGTGCAGGGGATCGGTGATGTACTGGTCGCGGAGGCCAAAGGCCAGCTTGGTCGCTTCCACAATGCGATGCACAGTCTGGGCTTCGTCGGCATCCGCCATCTCAAGGTGGTCGGTCATGCCGAGAATGGCCAGTGACACCACGCCCTGAGTGGGCGGGGTCATGTTGAATACGTCACCGTACTGGTGGCGAATACGCAGCGGCGTGCGGCGTTTTGCCTGCTGACGGTTCAGATCTTCCAGCGTAACGGGCATGCCCAGGCGTGACATTTCAGTGGCCATCTGTCGGGCGAGCGGGCCGCGATAAAAACTGTCCAGCCCCGCTTCCGCCAGATGAATCAGGGTGTTTGCCAGGTCAGGTTGGGTGAAGCGGCTGCCGATGCGGGGAACCTCGCCGTCGGGTAAAAAGGTGGCCGCGAATCCGGGTTGGTGCATCAGCTCTGCCTGTTTACTGGCGGTGGCATCAGCCTGAGAGGCGGTGACCGGAATGCCGTCGGCGGCATAGCGGATTGCATCGGCCAGCAGGCGCGGCAGGGGGCGCTGCTCGCCGCCCATTTCCCGTGACATCGTCAGTGCTTCAGCCCAGCCGCTGACTGTCCCTGCTACGGTCAGCGCCGATTTCGGACCGCGATGGGGAATGGTGCTACTGCCCTGGTAGAAATCGGGCGTAGCCAGCGCGCCGGCGGCCCCGCTGGCATCAATGGCCACCGGATCACCCTTGGGAGGGACGATCAGCCAGAAACCATCGCCTCCCAGGCCATTCATGTGGGGGTAAACCACCGCGATGGTCGCGGCGGCGGCAACCATCGCCTCAATCGCGTTACCGCCTTCTCGCAAAATACCCAGTGCGCTCTCACTCGCCAGGTGGTGCGGCGTCACGGCCATCCCCAGAGGGGCCATATTGCTTTGATTCATTCCATTCCCATCAATCAGATTACAGATGCGTTGACTAAAGCAATAGCCGTTCCAGTTTGTCGAGCATCATGCTGTTACCAATTGAATATGTGTCGGTCAGCTCCGGTTTTGAGGTAAAAGTTTGCTGATTTTTCGCCGCCGTCGTCCCCTGCTACAGACAGGCACGTTATTTGTATATCATCCTGAGGATGAAACGAACGTTACAGGGTCAAACACCATGATGCAGCTTGATGAACGCCTGCGCAGTCAGTACGCGCAGCTTTCCCCGCAGGAACAGCGTATCGCTGATTTTGTTTTCGACCATTTCGATGATTTGATCAGCTACAACAGTGCCGATCTGGCTCGCCTGAGCGGGGCGTCCAAAGCCACAGTAAGCCGCCTGTTTAAACGCCTGGGCTATGAAAAATATAAAGACATGCGTGATGAGCTGCGAACCCTGCGCCAGAGCGGGATGCCACTGACGGACAACCGCGATGCGGTGCAGGGGAATACGCTGCTGGCCCGCCATTACAAACAGGAAATGGCCAACCTGACCCGGTGGGTTAACGACGTTGATGCCGGCCATTTTGGTGAAGTCGTTCAGGCGCTGGCAAACAGTAAACGCCTGTTTATCATCGGCATGCGCAATGCCTACCCGGTTGCCCTGCATCTGCGCCAGCAGCTGTTACAGGCACGGACTCAGGTTCAGCTGCTGCCGCAGCCAGGACAGACGCTGTCTGAAGAGCTGGTGGATCTTACCCCGGAGGATATGGTGGTGGTAATGGCTTTCCGCCGCCGTCCACGCATTATCCGGCCTCTGCTGCAGCAATTGCAGCATCACGGTATTCCAACACTGGTGCTGTGCGAGCCTCAGGCACAGGCGGTGATGGCGCTGGCGCGCTGGCAGCTCTGCGCCCCACTGGACAGCGTGTCGGCCTTTGACAGCTATGCGGCAGCCAACAGTCTGATCAACCTGCTGGCCAATGCCGTATTGCACCAATTATTAAGTGACGGTCGCCAGCGTATTCACCAGATTGCCGACCTTTACGGGCAGCTGGATGAGCTGGAACAACGTTAGTGGGGCACTCTTATGGTGCTTTGCATGATTTTGGGGCGCCCTGTTGCGCCCCTTTTTATCGTCTTTTAATGGACAAAACGGTTACTTTTTTTCTTCCTGAATCGGCTTTTTTTATATTAATAATCTGCTGTTACTGGCTTTTTTACGTCCAGCCTGCACTGAAATGCAGAAATTTCTGGCCCACCTCTCGCGCTGGCACATTAGTTGCAATTAAATTCTTTAAGAATCTTTCGTTTCATGATGTATTAACCGGGGAAGTGAAGATGAAAAAAGGCTTATTCGCATTACTGGCAGGTGCCGTGCTGTTTTCTCAGGCAATAGTAGCCCATGCCGACCAGCTGCAGGACATTGAAAAACGTGGTGTTATCCGCATCGCGGTCCCACAGGACTTCCCGCCGTTTGGATCGGTCGGCACCGATTTACAGCCGCAGGGCTATGACATTGATATGGCAAAGTACCTGGCGAAACAGATGAAACTTAAGTTGCAGCTGGTGCCGGTCACCAGCGCCAACCGCGTCCCTTATCTGCAGACGGATAAAGTGGATCTGGTGATCTCCAGCCTGGGCAAAAATCCGGAGCGCGAGAAAGTGATCGACTTCAGCCGCGCCTATGCACCGTTCTTCCTCGGCGTGTTCGGGCCAAAAGACGGGGCGCTGAAAGAGGCTGCAGGTCTGAGCGGCAAATCCATTGGCGTCACTCGTGGGGCCGTCGAAGACATGGTGCTGACCGGGATCGCACCGAAAGATGCCCAGGTGAAGCGTTACGAAGACAATAACACCACGCTGTCGGCTTACCTTTCCGGTCAGGTGGAGTATGTTGCCACAGGCAACCTGGTAGTGGCCGCCATCGCCCGCCAGCAGGCAGATAAAGCCCCGGTCGCGAAATTTATGCTGAAAGATTCCCCGTGCTTCATCGGTATGAAGAAAAATGAGCCCGCGCTGAAAGCGAAAGTGGATGCGCTGATCGTTCAGGCGATTAAAGATAAAACGCTGAACGGGCTTTCCGAGCAGTGGCTGAAGGCTCCGCTGCCCGCCGATCTCGGCGCGTAAGGGCTGACCAATGATTGGGCAACTGAATTTTCCTGCGCTGTGGCCCTTCTGGCCGGAATTACTTTCCGGCCTGTGGGTGACCATCCAACTGACAGTGATGGCAACGGTGGGCGGTGTAGGGCTGGGCATTCTGGGAGCGGCGCTGCGTAGCGGCACGCCTTCGCTGTTCAGCCGCCTCTGGGGCGTGTATGTCGAACTGATCCGCAATACGCCGTTTGTCGTACAGCTGTTTTTTATCGTGTTTGGTCTGCCCAATCTCGGCCTGAAGCTGACCGCCGGGGAAGCGGCGCTGCTGGCCATGCTGATTAATCTCGGCGCCTACAGTACGGAAATTATCCGGGCCGGTATTCAGGTGACGCCGAAAGGGCAGTGGGAGGCAGGGCGTGTGTTGGGCCTGACCCGTACGCAGACTTTTATCCGGGTGGTGCTGCCGCCCTCGATGAAGCGTATTTATCCTGCGCTGGTCAGCCAGTGCATCATCGTGATGCTGGGCTCCTCGGTGGTGTCACAGGTCTCCTATGAAGAGCTGACCTTTGCCGCCAACCTGATCCAGTCGCGCACCTTTTTAAGCTTTGAGGTTTATCTGGTGACCACGCTGATGTATCTGGCGCTGTCGATTGCCATGCGTCAGCTGTTACTGGCGGCGGGGCGTAAGTGGTTTGGAGAGCAGCCATGATGACAACCTTTACTGACTGGGACATTCTGCGCAATCTGCTGCTGGCGGCCCGCTGGACCATCGCTCTGTCGCTGACGGCCTTTTTCGGCGGCACGCTGGTGGCAATGCCGCTGGTGATGGTGCGCCTGAGTGGGCGTCGCTGGCCAAACCGGATGATCCGCTGCTATATCGAACTGTTCCAGGGTACGCCGCTGCTGATGCAGCTCTTCCTGGCCTTCTTCGGTGTGGCGCTGTTTGGTCTGGATGTGTCGCCGTGGACGGCGGCGTCGCTGGCGCTGACCTTCTACACCAGTGCTTTTCTGGTGGATATCTGGCACGGCAGCATTAAAGCCCTGCCGAAAGGGCAGTGGGAGGCGTGTCGCTGCCTCGGCCTGAGCTTTGGTCAGACGCTCTGGCGTGTGGTATTGCCACAGGCGCTGCGCGTGGGGATCGCCCCCACTGTCGGCTTTGCCGTCCAGGTGGTGAAAGGCACCGCGCTGGCTTCCATTATCGGCTTTATAGAGCTGACCAAGGCCGGCACCATTTTGAACAACGTGACCTATCAGCCCTTTAAAGTTTTCGGGTTAGTGGCCCTCGGCTATTTCCTGATGTGTTATCCGCTGTCACGCTACAGCCAGTATCTGGAGAAGAAATTCAATGCCGCTCATCACCATTAATCAGGTGCAGAAATACTATGGCGACAATCACGTACTGAAAGGCGTGGATCTCGACGTCGATATGGGTGAAGTGATCTCCATTATCGGCCGCAGCGGATCGGGGAAAAGCACCCTGCTACGCTGCATTAACGGGCTGGAAGGCTATCAGGAGGGCAGTATTAAACTCGGCGGGATGACCATTACCGATCGCGATGCCCAGGCGCGGGATATCAGCCGCTCCGTCGGGATGGTCTTCCAGAACTTCAATCTGTTCCCGCATATGACGGCGCTGGAAAACGTGATGCTGGCCCCCCGGCGGGTGCTGAAAAAGAAAGAGGCGGAATGCCGCGAGCTGGCCGCCCGGATGCTGGAAAAAGTCGGTCTGGGCGACCGGATAGATTACTATCCAGCCAACCTTTCCGGCGGGCAGCAGCAGCGCGTAGCGATAGCACGTGCGCTGGCCATGTCACCTAAAGTGCTGCTGTGCGATGAGATCACCTCCGCGCTGGATCCGGAACTGGTGGGGGAAGTGTTGAAAGTGCTGGAGCAACTGGCAAAAGAGGGCATGACGCTGATCCTCGTAACGCACGAAATGAATTTTGCCCGCGAGGTCGGTGACCGCGTGGTGTTTATGCACCAGGGGCGGGTGTGGGAGCAGGGCGACAGTAAAACCGTCTTCTCTGATCCACAAACCCATGAACTGAAACAATTTATCTCCTCGGTGCGTGGGCTTTAGGCTACTTTGTTTGTCATTTTGAACCCGGTCAGTGCTCAGAATCCTCACGTACGACGTGTACGCTCCGGTTCTTGCGCGCTGTCTGTGTTCAAACTACCTGCACCAGTAACGCCTATGGGGTTATTTCAATACAGGAATCGATGATGGATTTATCTACATTTACCCAGATTAACCCGCCGCAGCGCCTGCTGATGGGGCCGGGACCGATCAACGCCGATCCGCGCGTATTGCGTGCGATGTCCAGCCAACTGCTCGGGCAGTACGATCCGGCCATGACGCAGTACATGAACGAAGTGATGGCGCTGTATCGCGGCGTGTTCCGTACCGAAAACCGCTGGACGATGCTGATCGACGGGACCTCACGCGCCGGAATTGAAGCGATCCTGCTGTCAGCGATCCGCCCCGGCGATAAAGTGCTGGTACCGGTATTTGGCCGCTTCGGCCATCTGCTCTGCGAAATTGCCCGCCGCTGCCGTGCGGAAGTCCACACCATTGACGTGCCGTGGGGCGAGGTATTTACCCCGGACCAGATTGAAGACGCGATTAAAAAAGTCAGGCCACGCCTGCTGCTGACGGTGCAGGGGGACACCTCTACCACCATGCTGCAGCCGCTGGAAGAGCTGGGAGCAATCTGTAAAAAATATGGCGTGCTGTTCTATACCGATGCCACCGCTTCACTCGCCGGCAACAGGCTGGAAACTGACGCCTGGGGCCTGGATGCGGTCTCTGTGGGGATGCAGAAATGCCTGGGCGGGCCATCGGGGACCTCGCCGATCACCCTCAGCCCGGCGATGGAAGAAACGATCCGTAAGCGCAAATGCGTGGAGGCGGGGATCCGCACCGATGCTCATCAGGATGGTGACGATGAGATGATCTGGTCCAATTATTTCGATCTCGGCATGATCATGGACTACTGGGGCCCCGAACGTCTTAACCACCACACCGAAGCGACGTCGGCGCTGTTTGGCGCCCGCGAGTGTGCCCGCCTGATCCTTGAGGAGGGGCTGGATAACGGCATCGCCCGCCACAAGCTGCACGGAGAAGCGATGCTGAAAGGCATTCAGGGCATGGGACTGGATACCTTCGGCGATCTGAGCCACAAAATGAATAACGTGCTGGGCGTGATGATCCCTGCGGGGGTTAACGGCGATCAGGTCCGTCAGCTGATGCTGGACGATTTCGGCATTGAGATTGGCACCTCCTTTGGCCCGCTGATTGGCAAGGTATGGCGCATCGGCACCATGGGATATAACGCCCGTAAAGACTGCGTGATGCAGACCCTGAGCGCGCTGGAGTCGGTGCTGAATTATGTGGGTTTCCGCAGTACTCAGGGGGCGGCGATGCAGGCCGCCTGGGACCACTACAACGGGAGTCGCGGATGAGCGAGTGCCTGATGAATGCCACGGCCGCTGCCGCCGCTGCGGCGCGCGTCATGGCCCGCTGTGATGCGCTGGCTGAAATCAGTGAAACCCCGGGTTACCTGACCCGTGTCTATCTGTCGCCGGAGCACCTGCGTGCGAATGCGATGGTCGGCAAGTGGATGAAAGCCGCCGGCATGCAGGTCTGGCAGGACAGCGTGGGCAATATCTGCGGACGCTATGAAGGGCAGCGTGAGGATGCGAAAGCGGTACTGCTGGGCTCGCATCTGGATACGGTACGCAACGCCGGGCGCTATGACGGCATGCTGGGCGTGCTGACGGCGATTGAAACGGTGCAGTATCTGCACGATCGCGGCCAGCGCCTGCCGCTGGCGGTCGAGATCATCGGCTTCGCGGACGAAGAGGGCACGCGCTTTGGTATTACCCTGCTGGGCAGCCGGGGCCTGACCGGCACCTGGCCGTCACACTGGCTGACCCATCCGGACGGCAACAGTATTACCGTCGGGCAGGCGATGAAAGATATTGGCTTCAACCCCGATCTGCTGTGGCAGGCGGCGCGCGACGTTGAGGATTTCGTTGCTTACCTGGAGTTACATATTGAGCAGGGCCCGTGCCTGGAGCAGGCGCAGCTGGCGCTGGGGGTCGTGACGGCAATTAACGGCGCGCGGCGTCTCAACTGTCGTTTTACCGGGGAGGCCGGACACGCCGGGACGGTGCCGATGAGCCACCGCAAAGATGCGCTGGCAGCAGCGGCAGAGTGGATGGTGTTTATCGAACAGCGCACACCGCAGCTGGATCCACAGCTGGTCGCGACGGTAGGAACCCTACAGTGCCAGCCCGGGGCGGTGAACGTCATTCCGGGAGAGGTGACGCTGACGCTGGACGTGCGCGGCCCGGAAGACCAGCTGCTGGCGGCGCTGCTGTCTGAACTGCTGGTTCAGGGCGAAGCCATTGCCCTGCGGCGTGGCCTGAGCTTCAGCGCAGAGGAGTATTACCAGATCCCGGCCACGCGCTGTGATGAAGGCTTACAGACTGCGCTGACGCAAGCCGTCGGCACCGTTCAGGGCCGCAGCCTGTCGCTGCCCAGCGGAGCCGGACACGATGCCATTGCCATCGCTGAACGCTGGCCGGTCGGGATGTTGTTTGTGCGCTGCGATCGCGGCATCAGCCACCATCCTGCGGAATCCGTGACCCCGCAGGATGTGGCGCTGGCCGTACAGGCTTACGTGCAGGCCGTGGCGGCGGTGGCCGAAAAATGAATCTTACCCAGTTCAACCAGGCCAGCGCTGACGAGGCGCAGCGTAGCATTGCGCACTGCGTGGCACTGCCTGAGTGGGCCGCGCGGCTGACAGATGCGCGGCCCTACGCCTCGCTGGCAGCCCTGCTGAAACAGGCGGACAGCGTGGCACAGCAGTGGGACAGTACCGCGCTGATGCGGGCACTCTCTGCTCACCCGCGCATTGGTGAGCGGGCGGCGGGCGGCGGAAAAGAAGCGGCCATGTCGGGTAACGAACAGGCCCTGGTGAACAGCGCCGATACGGAACTTGCCCGGGCCTTACGCGCGGGCAATGCTGACTATGAACAGCGTTTTGGCCGGGTGTTTCTGATCCGCGCCAAAGGGCGCAGCGGCCGGCAGATCCTGGCCGAGTTACAGCGTCGCCTGAACAACGACGCGCAGCAGGAGGAGCGAGAAGTGCTCGACCAGCTGCGTGAAATTACGCTTTTACGTCTGGAGGAGACATTCCGGTGAGCACCCTTACCACGCATATCCTGGACACGGCGCTGGGGAAACCCGCCGCCGGCGTGACCATTGCCCTTGAACAGAAGGGCAGTGAGGGCTGGCAACTGCTGGCATCTGGCATGACCAACGCCGACGGCCGGGTCAGCGATCTGACGCCCGACGGGCTGGCCGCGGGCCGCTATCGCCTGACAGCCGCTATCGGCGACTATTTTGCCGCCGACGGACGGGAAACGCTCTACGTCAACGCCCGCATCGACTTTGTCATTGCCGCCCCCGGCAGCCACTACCATTTACCTTTTCTGATCACCCCGTGGTCCTGGTCCACCTATCGTGGGTCATAAACCGTACCCGTGACGGCAGCGGGTGGCCGGAAAGCCTCCTTGGGTGAACCCGCTTTTCCGGGCCGCCCGTCAACCTGCATAAAACGAAAAGGCACCATTATGAGCGTCAGGCCAGAAGATACGCGTTATCCGGCAGGCAAGGCTTTTGCCTGGGGTTTACAGCATGTGTTAACCATGTACGGCGGAATTATTGCTCCCCCACTGATTATTGGTTCAGCCGCCGGGCTGAGTGCCAGCGAGCTGGGTATCCTGGTGACGGCTGCGCTGTTTGTCAGCGGCTGCGCCACGCTGCTTCAGGCGCTGGGTATGCCCGGATTCGGTTCACGGCTGCCGCTGGTACAGGGCGTCTCTTTTGCCGGGGTGGCCACCATGGTGACGCTGGTCACCAGCGGAGGCGGTCTGCCGGTGGTGTTCGGCGCGGTGATGGCGTCCTCGCTGCTTGGTCTGCTGATTGCCCCGCTGTTTGCGCATATCCTTCGCTTTTTCCCCCCGGTGGTGACCGGGACGGTGATAGCGGTGATCGGCCTGTCGCTGATGCCGGTGGCGGCACGCTGGGCGATGGGGGGCAACCCTCATGCGGCAGGCTGGGGGTCAACCGATAATATCGGTCTGGCGGCGGTGACGCTGGTGATGGTACTGCTGTTAAATCGCCTGGGCAGTGCAGCGGTTAAACGGCTGGCGGTCCTGCTGGCGATGGCCTGCGGTACCGGTGTCGCGCTGTGCACCGGGCAGGCAAGCTTCGCCGGCGTGGCGCAGGGGGACTGGCTGGCTCTGCCGGGCGTAATGACCTTTGGCATGCCGGTATTTGATGTGGCGGCCATAGTCTCGATGACGCTGATTGTGCTGGTGCTGCTGACCGAAACCACCGCCGGACTGATAGCCATTGGCGATATTGTGGGTACGGAGGTGGACGGAAAGCGCATCGCCCGCGGCCTGCGCGCCGATATGCTGACCAGCGCACTGGCGCCGCTGTTCAACTCCTTTCCGCAGAGTGCTTTCGCGCAGAATATCGGGCTGGTGGCGATGACCGGGGTGAAAAGTCGCTTCGTGGTCGCCGCGGGAGGCGTCATTCTGGTGATGCTGGGTTTTTTACCGGTGCTGGGCAGAGTCGTGGCGGCTATACCGCTGCCCGTTCTTGGTGGGGCGGGCGTGGTGCTGTTTGGTACCGTGGCGGCCAGCGGCATTCGCACCCTGGCAAAGGTGGATTATAAAGACAATATGAACCTGGTGATTGTTGCCACCTCGATTGCCTTCGGCATGATCCCGATTGTCATGCCGACCTTCTACGACCAGTTTCCCGGCTGGGTGCGGACCCTTTTTCATTCCGGCATCAGCGCCACCTGCCTGGTCTCGGTGATGCTGAACCTGCTGTTTAACCGGGTATCCTCGGGGCGATCGGAAAAAGCTGTGGCCCGCTCCTAGGGGGGGGTCATCTGTTTCAACCGGCCTGCCAGCGATTTCACCAGCTAAAGCTATCTGCATCGCGCCACGCCGGGAATGTCTCGCGGTAGTCGCGCAGCGTCTCCAGCGACAGCGTGGCGTCCAGGCGGGCAGGCTGGTGCGGTTCACCTTCTGCCAGCATCTCCCCCTGCGGGCTGATTATCCGGCTGTTACCGCTGTACTGATGGCCGTTGCCATCGCTGCCCACGCGGTTGCACCCGGCGATATACGCCTGGTTTTCAATGGCGCGCGCCTGTAACAGCGTCTGCCAGTGCAGGGCGCGTGGCGCAGGCCAGTTAGCCACATACAGTGCCAGATCGTAATCATTTTGGTTGCGGGAGAACACCGGGAAGCGCAGGTCGTAACAGACCTGAGGCAGGATGCGCCAGCCGCGCCACTCAATCACCTCGCGGCGCTCCCCGGCCAGATAGTGTTCATGTTCTCCGGCCATGCGGAACAGATGGCGCTTGTCGTAGAAATGCACTTTGCCTTCCGGTTCGACAAGGAAGAAGCGGTTTACCGCCCCGTGCTCAACCTGAATGGCGGCGCTGCCCGCCACCATCGCATTTGCTGCACGGGCTTTCTCCTGCAGCCAGGCAATCACTTCAACTTCTGGCAGTGATCGGGTCGCCGCCTCCATGGCAAATCCGGTGGTGAACATTTCCGGCAGGATAATCAGGTCACGGCCCTGGATATCGTCCAGCAGGTCGTTGAAAAAGGCCAGGTTAGCCTGGCCGTCCATCCATACCAGCGGCTGCTGAAGAACAGTGATGTTTAAAGTTGACACAGGCGCTCCGCAGCAGCGTCCAGCGTGGCTTCCTGTTTGGCGAAGCACAGGCGGATCAGTTTATGAGGAAAGGCGTCGGCGCAGAACACCGACAGCGGGATGGCTGCCACGCCGACTTCTCTGGTCAGCCACTGGCAGAAGGCGACATCATCAAGATCGGAAAGGGCGCTGTAATCAGCCAGCAGGAAGTAGGTGCCTTCGCAAGGCAGGATCGTAAAGCGGCTGCCCGACAGGGCTTTCACAAAGCGGTCGCGTCGTGCCCGGTAGAATTCCGGCAGTTCCCGGTAGTGTTGCGGTTCCTGCGCCAGCATATCTGCCATCGCCAGCTGTGCCGGGGTATTCACCGAGAAGGTCAGATACTGATGTACCTTGCGTACTTCGGCGCTCAGGGCCGCCGGTGCCACGCAGTAGCCCACTTTCCAGCCGGTCATGTGAAAGGTCTTACCGAATGAGGACACGGCAATCGCGCGCGCGCGCAGTTCCGGGTGCGCCAGCACGCTGGCATGGCCGTTAGCGTCGAAGCAGATATGTTCATAGACCTCATCGCTCAGCACGTAAATCTCCTGCCGGGCAATGGCCTGCCACAGCTGGGCGAAGTCGCTCTGCTGCCACACCGTGGCCGTCGGGTTATGCGGGGTATTCAGGATCACCAGGCGGGTGCGCGCTGACAGCAGGGCGGAAAAGGCCTGCCAGTCGGGGCGAAACCCCGGGGGCTGCAGGGCGATGCGTTTCATCACGCCACCCGCCAGAGTGACGGCCGGCGCATAGCTGTCATAGCTGGGATCGAAGCAGATCACTTCATCCCCCGGACGCACCAGCGCAGTGATGGCGGCGAACAGAGCTTCGGTAGCACCGGCCGTGACGGTAACTTCAGTGTTTGCATCGGGGGTGTGGCCGTAAAGTTCAGCCGTTTTTTGGGCAATTGCCTCACGCAGCGGGGCCACGCCGGTCATCGGTGCATACTGATTCGCGCCCTGGCTGACGTGATGTGCCAGGCGCTGTTGCAGATACAGCGGGCCGTCAAAGTCAGGAAACCCCTGAGACAGGTTGATGGCGTTGTACTGCTGCGCCAGTGCGCTCATCTGGGTAAAAATAGTGGTGCCCAGCGCAGGTAGCTTGCTTTCTGGGGTAAACGACGTCTGGCTCATATGACTCAACCCTTGTAGCGCGTTTTTTCCCTTACGGCCTGAAGCTGCAACGGCGGTGGTGCATTTCTCCCGGTCACTGCCTGTCCCCGGGACGCATCGATTTGCCGCCTTGCTGCAACCCCAGCGAGTGGGGGGGAAATGGATGTTATTGCTGCCAATATAACACGGTGTTAGTATTTGGCAATCAAGACGCTTAGACGTCTATAATCATCCTTATCATCTTTCACACTAAGGAATGAGATGACACAACGCTCTCAGTTAGATCAATTAGTTGATGCCTGTCACTGGATTGGCGCACGCGGCTGGGCACCGGCCACCGGCGGCAATATGTCCGTACGCCAGGACGCGCAGTTCTGCCTGCTGAGTGAGTCCGGCAAAGACAAAGGCAGCCTGACGTGCGACGACTTTATCCAGGTTGAAATTGTCAGCAATCGCGTTCCGTCCGGCCGTAAACCCTCGGCAGAAACCGCTTTGCATACGCTGATCTACCGTCTGTTTCCAGAGGCGGGCGCGGTGCTGCACACCCACACGGTGAACGCCACCGTCCTGTCCCGGGTGGAAAAAAGCGCGGCGCTGGTGTTACAGGGTTATGAAATGCAAAAGACGCTGGCCGGGCAGACTTCGCATCAGGACAGCGTGGCGGTGGCGCTGTTCGACAACGATCAGGATATTGCCGGACTGTCAGAGCGGATTGCGCAGTTTGCTGCGCATACGCCGCTGCATTATGGTTTCCTGCTGCGCGGCCACGGGCTGACCTGCTGGGGGAAAGACGTGGCCGAAGCACGTCGTCATCTTGAAGGGCTGGAGTTTCTCTTCCAGTGTGAATTACAACGCCGCATCCTGGAGACATCATGATCCGCGCCATCGTCACCGACATTGAAGGAACCACCAGCGATATTCGCTTTGTCCATAACGTTCTGTTTCCTTATGCGCGGCAGCATCTGCCGGGCTTTATTGCAGAACATCACACACAGCCTGCTGTGGCACAGGTGCTGGACGATCTGCGTACGGAGATTAATCAGCCGCAGGCCAGCAATGATGACCTGGTCGCTGTGTTGTTCGGGTTTATGGATCAGGATCGCAAATCCACTGCGCTGAAAGCGCTGCAGGGCATGATCTGGCGGGCAGGCTACGAGAGCGGCAGCTTTACCGGGCACCTCTATGCTGACGTGCTGCCGGCGTTAAAACAGTGGCAGCAGCAGGGCATCGCGCTGTATGTTTATTCATCTGGCTCCGTTGCTGCGCAGAAATTGTTATTTGGCTACAGCGATGCGGGTGATATCACTGGGCTGTTTAGCGGCTACTTTGACACCCACGTCGGCGCCAAACGTGAGAGGGATGCTTACCGCAACATTGCCAGCCAGATTGGTTTACCTGCAGAGGAACTGCTGTTCTTATCCGATATTCATCAGGAACTGGATGCGGCGCAGGATGCAGGCTGGAAGACCGTGCAGTTAATACGCGGCGACGCGGATGCTGAGAGCCGCCACCGCCAGGTGGCAGGTTTTGATCAGATTAACCAGGAACTGTTGAACTCATGAGCGCACTGACTATTTTTACCGATACCGAAGCGACCACCCCGGTGTGGCACAGCACTGACGCCGCCGCAATCGCTGAAAAACTGAAGGCAAAGGACGTGCGTTTTGAACGCTGGGAAGCAGACCGCGATCTGGGTGAAAACCCGGATGCGGACACCGTGATCAAGGCGTACCAGCATGCGATCGATCGTCTGGTGGCAGAAAAAGGTTATCAGAGCTGGGATGTGATCAGCATGCGTGCGGACAATCCGCAGAAAGAAGTGCTGCGCACTAAGTTCCTCTCTGAGCATACCCACGGGGAAGATGAAGTTCGTTTCTTTGTTGAAGGGGCCGGGCTGTTCTGCCTGCACCTTGACGGGCATATCTATCAGATCCTATGCGAAAAGAACGATCTGATTTCAGTCCCGGCAGGCACGCCACACTGGTTCGATATGGGTTCCTCGCCTAATTTTACCGCTATCCGCATTTTCGACAATCAGGAAGGCTGGGTGGCGAAGTTTACCGGCGATACTATCGCTGATGCTTATCCGCGCTTACCGTAATACCCGTCATTCTTCAGGCTGCAGCGGCGTTGGCTGCAGCCGTTCACCCTGGTCACATAGTGATCTAT
>NZ_BCTN01000033.1 GCF_001571305.1 Erwinia persicina NBRC 102418
ATCCGAATTTATTGCACAAGCCTTTTTTGGATCTTTCTTTTTAGTTGCTGGGTTTTCACTCTTATCGTTGAGATCTCAGACGATCCGCACAAAATTAGCGCGTTTTTTGCCGCGATCATTGATCAATTACCGGCCTGGCATCAGGCTGGAAGGATCTTATCAACAATGAGGTCATGATGAGCCACAACATACGTACCTATAAAGGAGTGCGCCCCCAACTGGGTGAGCGTGTAATGATTGATTCCACCAGCGTCGTCATTGGCAATGTCGTTCTGGCGGATGATGTCGGTGTCTGGCCCCTGGTGGTTATCCGTGGAGATGTTAACCGCGTCTCCATCGGTAAACGGACTAACATCCAGGACGGCAGCGTGCTGCATCTGACTCACAAGTCCACCACTAATCCGCAAGGCCATCCACTGATCATCGGCGAGGATGTTACTGTCGGACATAAGGCCATGCTGCACGGCTGCACCATTGGCAATCGGGTACTGGTCGGTATGGGGGCGATTCTGCTGGATGGTGTCGTCGTCGAAGATGACGTGATGATTGGTGCCGGTAGCCTGGTCTCTCCGGGCAAACGACTGGAGAGCGGCTTTCTCTATCTGGGAAGCCCGGCGAAAAAAATCAGACCGCTGACGAAAGAAGAGACTGACGGCCTGCTTTATTCTGCCAGTAACTATGTGGGCTGGAAAAATGATTACCTGTCAGAAGAGAGCCAGAACCAGCCCTGAGCATCTTCATCCTGCTGCCTGATCGCACGCTCGGCATCATCTTCCAGTTCCCAGCGGTTCAGACGGAAGCAGCTAAGGGGATCACCTTCTGCAGCAAAGCGGCGAAGTAAAACTTCGCCGCCAATAGCGCAAACACACTGAAAGCCATCCACCAGCGCGGTAAAGCACACCGCTCGCGCTGCATCATCCCACCATTCTCTTTCGGGAAACTGAATCGACTGATTCACTCACTCATCTCGGCTTTCAACACAGCAATAACGGGCGTGATGTCCGGCATAACACCGTGCCACAACATAAAGGCATGGGCAGCCTGCCCCACCAGCATACCGAGGCCATCCGCCATCTGAGTCGCACCCTGCTGACGACACCACCGCAGGAAAGGCGTCTCACCTGCCTGATAGAACATGTCATAGCAACGGGTCTGTGCATTGATCAGTGAAGCCGGCAGATCAGGAACACTGCCTGCAACGCCGCTGGAGGTCGCATTGATGACCAGATCAAAAGGCATAGTGGTGAGTTCATCACGGGTGACAGCCCTGACGTCACCATGCCGATGAAACAACGTCTCCAGCTCTGCAGCTTTCGCATAAGTGCGGTTAGTGATCGCAATGCGGCTATCAGTAGAGAGTAAAGGGAGGATCACACCGCGGGCCGCCCCGCCTGCCCCGATCAGCAGGATCCGATCGCCGGGTTCGATCAACTGCAGACGTTGCAGATCGCTTAGCAGCCCGATACCGTCGGTGTTATCGCCCAGCAGGCGGCCATCATCCAGCTTCTTCAGCGTATTGACCGCACCCGCCAACGCCGCACGTTCACTTAATTCACTGGCCAGCGTGTAAGCCTGCTGCTTAAAAGGCAGCGTTACATTTGCGCCTTTTCCTTCTGCGGCAAAAAACGCCCCTACCGCTTGCTCAAAAGCGTCCACTGGCGCACAAAAACGTGTATAGGGATGTAGCAGCCCGGTCTGTTCAGCAAACAGTTGATGAATACGCGGTGATTTACTGTGATGAATTGGATTACCAAAGACGACAAACGACATAGTGTTCTCTTTTACCCCTGGCGAATAAGCTCACCGGTTAATACATCACGAATTTCTGATGGATTCAGGCGGCCACCGGTTTCCCCATGAAGCACAGGAAAATCGCTCCCGAACTGCGCCAGGACTTCTGCGATGTTACGGCAGGGTGGCAGCCCCGTCAGATTGGCACTGGTGGACACCAGCGGCTTACCGAGACCGTTACAGAGTGCCGCGACGTCAGGATGGTCGCTGACGCGCACCGCCAGCGAAGAAAAACGCCCTGTCAGCCAGGCCGGTGTCGTTGCTCTTGATGGCAATACCCAGGTCACCGGTCCCGGCCAGCGGGAAAACATGCGATGTTTCTGCTCAACAGAAAGTTGTTCGTCTGCAATATAGGGGAGCAGTTGCTGATAGTCAGAGGCAATCAGGATCAGCCCTTTCTCTACCGGACGACATTTCAACGCCAGCAGCTTCATTACGGCGCTTTCACTGTCTGGATCGCACCCCAGACCAAATACGGCTTCAGTGGGATAAGCTATTACTGCAGACTGACGTAACTGACTCATGCACCGCGCTAGCGAATCATCCACGGATTTCATCTTCACTACCATTCTCAGACGTTACAGGTTTGCCACAGGCTTTACTGGCGCAGAAACGCTTTGCACCTCTGGCGGTTTTCTTTTCAATAAGTAGCGGAAACTGGCAAAACTCACAGACGCCTTCAACCGGAGTAAAATTCACCGCAAACTGACATTCCGGGTAGCGATCGCAGGCATGGAAGGTTTTACCGTAGCGCGAGCGGCGCTGTACCAGCCTGCCCCCCTGGCACTGTGGGCAGGCGAGTGTGGTTTCATCCGGCTTATCGATGGTTTCTGTGTGGTCGCATTCGGGATAATCACCGCAGGCGATAAACATGCCATAACGCCCCTGACGCAGCACCAGAGCGGCACCGCATTTCGGGCACAACTGGCCATCAAGCACTTTAACAATGTGCCCGTCAGCCTGACCTTTTAGTGGACGAATATAGTCACACTCGGGATAAAGCGAACACCCAAGGAAAGCACCGTGCTTCCCGGAGCGAATAACCAGGTCTGCCCCACACTGGGGGCAGGATTCATTTTTTCGCACAGCGAAAAGCGCTGTTTTATTCATAACATTGTGTACACGAAGGCAATCTTCAGTGCAGCATTCCTTCATTGACGTCGAAAAGTAGCTCTTCCATTTGCTGGTAGGCGTTTTCACATCCTGGGATGTTAAACAGCACCATCAGCACCACCCATTTGAGATCGTCCAGATCAAACTCGAGGGTATCAAGCGCCATGATACGTTCGATGACCATTTCACGTGTTTCCAGATTCAGTACCTGAATTTGCTCCAGGAACAAAATAAAGCCACGGCAGTTGGCATCTAAACGCTGACTCTCTTCCTCGGTGTAGATACGCATAGACAGCGGATCGGAAGTCAACTGAATCGGAGCTACCAGGCCTTCCTGATAATCCGCCAGCTTTTCCAACCAGTTCAACGCATTATAAATATCTTCACGATGAAAACCTGCTTCGGCTAAATCATCCGTCAATTTATCCTGATCAACGCGCATTTCTGCTTCGTTGTGGATGTACGTTTCAAACAGATACATTAGTACGTCGAACATGGCTTGCCCTCCTCAATCGGACATAGCCGCCGGGTACAGCTGCGATCCACCCTGCTAACTCCAACTCAAGCAGCTTCGCTACGATGGCTGGCACAGGTTGGCCGGCACGTTCAGCGACGACGTCAACAGGTGTAACCTCATCTCCTACGTTAGCCAACACATCGGGAAATGGCAATGGAGGATTAGCACTCTCTGCGGAATTGTTTGTCAGTTGTGATAAATCAGGCAGCCACGTCAGGTCACTCTGTATTTGTTCGATAATATTATTAGGGTGTGCTACCAGTAAGGCTCCCTGCTGAATCAGCCAGTGTGTTCCTTCACTGCCAGGATTACCCAAGGCCCCGGGAACAGCGTAAACATCCCGATTCTGTTCCAGCGCCAGTTTCGCGGTGACCAGTGAGCCACTGCGTAATGTCGCCTCTACCACCAGAACGCCCAGGCTGAGCCCGCTGATAATGCGGTTACGCCGGGGAAAATGCGCAGGTAACGGCTTCACACACAGCGGGAACTCAGAAACCAGTGCCCCACCATCGGCAATAATCTGTTCTGCCAGTGTCGCATGGCGTGGTGGGTAGAGCGTATTTAATCCGCTGCCCAGCACCGCAATAGTTTTACCCCCGACTTCCAGCGCTGCACGGTGGGCAACGCCATCAATGCCTAATGCCAGGCCACTGGTAATGGTGAGCCCGCTGAGGGCCAGAGCCTGACTGAACCAGCTTCCCCACTCACGTCCATAATGTGAACAGTGACGGCTCCCCACGACAGCCAGTTGCGGGGTAGCCAGTAAAGCCGGATCGCCGGCAACAAACAGTATCAGCGGAAATTGGGCAATCGTTTTTAATTGTGCCGGGTAATAAGGACTGAGTGGGGTAATAAAATAGTGCTGCGGTGCTTCCAGCCATTCCAGACTCTGCGCAATCATTGCCGTATCGTATAAAAGGAACGCCTGCTGTTGATGGGGTAATAATCCCAGAGAGGCCAGCGCCCGCTCATCCGGCTGTGCAATCGCCTGTAAAGCCGTCAATAAACTCAGACGCTGTGAACTGGAGATTCCGGCTACGCCTGAAAGGCGCAATGCACATTCCACTGGTGACATAAATCGCTCCCTGATTCAGCCCCTTCCCCTGAAGGTTACCTGCCAGGAATGCTGTCAATCCCAGCGCGAAATGTCTACAATAAGAGGGATAAATATCTAATCCCTTGAACACAGATCTGGAAAGTTATGTCAGTCTTGCAGGTATTACATTTTCCTGACGAGCGCCTGCGCATCGTTGCGAACCCCGTAAAAGAAGTGAATGCCGATATCCAGCGTATCGTCGATGATATGTTTGATACGATGTATGCCGAAGAAGGTATTGGCCTGGCCGCAACTCAGGTGGATATCCATCAGCGCATCATTGTTATTGATGTCTCTGAGAATCGTGACGAACGTCTGGTACTGATTAACCCTGAGTTGCTGGAAGAGAGCGGCGAAACGGGTATCGAAGAAGGCTGCCTGTCTATTCCGGAACAGCGTGCCCTGGTGCCGCGCTCCGAGAAAGTCAAAATCCGTGCGCTTGACCGTGAAGGCAAAAGCTATGAGCTGGAAGCCGATGGGCTGCTGGCAATCTGTATTCAGCACGAGATGGATCATCTGGTGGGTAAATTGTTTATTGATTACCTGTCGCCAATGAAACGTCAGCGTATTCGTCAAAAGCTGGAAAAACTGTATCGCCAGAGCGCCCGCGATTAAGCTCGCTGGCTATAGGGAATCACGTGTCCGAATCATTGAAAATCATTTTTGCCGGCACCCCTGACTTTGCAGCGCGTCATCTCGACGCGCTGTTGTCATCAGGACATGAGGTGGTGGGCGTATTCACTCAGCCAGACCGCCCTGCCGGTCGTGGTAATAAGCTGACTGCCAGCCCGGTGAAACATCTGGCTGAACAACACAGTATTCCGGTATTTCAGCCTAAATCCTTACGTCCTGAGGAAAACCAGCAACTGGTCGCTGCGCTGAACGCCGATGTCATGGTGGTGGTTGCCTATGGGCTGATCCTGCCAAAGAGCGTGCTGGATATGCCGCGTCTGGGCTGTATTAATGTTCACGGATCTCTGCTGCCGCGCTGGCGCGGTGCTGCCCCGATACAGCGTTCGCTGTGGGCTGGTGATGCTGAAACCGGTGTGACTATTATGCAGATGGATGTCGGCCTCGATACCGGCGATATGCTGCACAAACTGGCCTGTCCTATCGAAGCCACAGACACCAGCGCCACACTGTATGACAAACTGGCGCAGCTCGGCCCGACCGGCCTGTTGACCACACTGACCCAGATTGCAGACGGTAGCGTACAGCCAGAAGTGCAGGATGAATCGCTGGTTAGCTATGCCGAGAAACTGAGTAAAGAAGAGGCTCGCCTTGACTGGTCACTCTCTGCCGCACAGCTGGAGCGCTGTATCCGGGCCTTTAATCCCTGGCCTGTGAGCTACTTCATCATTGATGAACAACCCGTGAAAGTGTGGAAGGCCTCCGTTCTGGCCGCCGTTAACGGACACCAGCCGGGTGAAATCCTGCAGGCCGATAAACAGGGTATTCAGATCGCCACGGCCGATGGCGTACTGAATATTGAAGAACTGCAGCCTGCCGGCAAGAAAGCCATGAAAGCCCAGGATCTGCTTAATTCCCGCCGTGAATGGTTTACCCCTGGCAATATCATTGCCTGACACGATGCCCGGTAGCGCATACCGGGTTTTCGTCAGAATTGCGAACCCACTATGAAAAAAAATACCAATTTACGCAGCGTTGCCGCTCAGACTATCGAAAAAGTCGTAGAGCAGGGGCAATCGCTCAGTAACGTGCTGCCCGCCGCCCAGAAAATGGTCGGTGAAAAGGATGCTGCCCTGTTACAGGAGCTTTGCTATGGCGTCCTGCGCACCCTGCCACAGTTGGAATGGATTATCAGCAAGCTGATGTCACGCCCGATGACCGGTAAGCAACGGACGATCCACTATCTGATTATGGTCGGCCTTTATCAGCTGATGTACACCCGCATTCCGGCACATGCCGCGCTGGCGGAGACGGTAGAAGGTGCCATCGCCCTGAAACGTCAGCAGCTAAAAGGGTTGATTAACGGTGTCCTGCGCCAGTTCCAGCGTCAGCAGGAAGCACTGATGCAACAGATGAACGAAGGTGATCAACAGCATCTGCATCCTAAATGGCTATTGGAACGTCTGAAACGCGCCTGGCCCGGTCAGTGGAAGCACATTGTGGAAGCTAATAATCAGCGCCCACCCATGTGGCTACGCGTGAACCGGAATCATCACAGCCGTGATGCCTGGCTGGCCCTGCTGGAAGAAAGTGGTAAAACTGCTTTTGCTCATCCGCAGCATAGCGATGCTTTAAGGTTGGAGGCACCCTGTGCCGTAGGTCAGCTACCGGGATTTGCAGAGGGTTGGGTGACCGTACAGGATGCATCAGCCCAGGGCTGCGTCGCGCTGCTCGACCCGCAAAACGGCGAGAAGATCCTCGACCTGTGCGCCGCACCGGGGGGAAAAACCACGCATATTCTGGAAGCAGCTCCACAGGCTGAAGTTATGGCGGTTGATGTGGATGCACAGCGGCTGGCCAGAATTAGCGAGAATTTACAGCGGCTGAATATGCAGGCAGAGGTTAAGCTGGGTGACGGGCGCACCCCGCAGGACTGGTGTGGAAGCACTCAGTTCGATCGTATCCTGCTGGACGCGCCATGCTCTGCAACCGGCGTGATCCGCCGTCACCCGGATATTAAATGGCTACGCCGCGACCGGGATATACCGGAGCTGGCCCTGCTGCAACAGCAGATACTGGATGCGGTATGGCCTCATCTGAAGACAGGCGGCACCATGCTGTACGCCACGTGTTCTATACTCCCCGAAGAGAATGCATTGCAGATAACCCAGTTCCTGCAGCGACATGCTGACGCACGTCTGTGCGATACCGGTGATCAGGCCCAGCCAGGGATTCAGGTCTTCCCGCAAATCGATGGTGGTGATGGCTTCTATTACGCTAAATTGATAAAACAATGATCGCTATGGCGCGGTAAACTGCACCCTAACCTGAACGACAACCAACAGACTGAAGCTCAATGAAAATCATCATTCTTGGCGCAGGACAGGTCGGCGGAACCCTTGCTGAAAACCTGGTCGGTGAAAACAACGATATTACCGTGGTCGATACCGATGCGCTGCGTTTACGGCAGCTGCAGGATAAATTTGACCTGCGCGTGGTTCAGGGGCATGGCTCGCATCCCCGGGTCCTTCGTGAGGCCGGCGCTGAAGATGCTGATATGTTGGTTGCCGTCACCAACTCGGATGAAACGAATATGGTGGCCTGCCAGGTTGCCTATTCTCTGTTTAACACGCCGAACCGTATTGCCCGCATCCGCGCGCCGGATTATATCCGCGATGCCGACAAATTATTTATACCGGAGGCGGTGCCCATCGATCATCTAATCTCGCCTGAGCAGCTGGTGATTGACAATATCTACCGCTTGATTGAATACCCGGGCGCGCTGCAGGTGGTGAACTTCGCTGAAGGTAAAGTGAGTCTGGCGGTGGTGAAAGCCTATTACGGCGGCCCGCTGGTCGGTAACGCGCTGTCGGTGATGCGCGAACATATGCCGCATATTGATACGCGGGTGGCAGCGATATTTCGTCAGGATCGCCCGATCCGACCGCAGGGATCGACCATCATCGAAGCGGGAGATGAGGTGTTCTTTATTGCCGCCAGCCAGAATATCCGGGCAGTGATGAGTGAATATCAGCGTCTGGAAAAGCCCTACAAGCGCATTATGATTGTCGGAGGGGGCAATATTGGTTTCGGTCTGGCACAGCGTCTGGAAAAGCATTACAGCGTTAAGCTGATCGAACGGGATCAGCAGCGGGCAGCCGAACTGGCGCAGAATCTGCAAAATACCATTGTCTTTTACGGCGATGCGTCGGATCAGGAGCTGCTGGCGGAAGAACACGTCGATCAGATCGATCTGTTTATCGCCATCACTAACGACGATGAAGCTAACATCATGTCGGCGATGCTGGCCAAACGCATGGGCGCGAAGAAAGCCATGGTGCTTATCCAGCGCCGTGCCTATGTTGATCTTGTCCAGGGCAGCGTCATTGATATTGCGATCTCTCCGCAGCAGGCGACGATTTCGGCACTGCTTGGCCACGTGCGTAAGGCTGATATTGTCGGCGTCTCTTCACTGCGCCGTGGCGTGGCGGAAGCGATTGAGGCTATTGCTCACGGTGAAGAGTCGACATCCAAAGTGGTGGGCCGCCAGATCGATGATATCAAGCTTCCCCCTGGTACGATTATCGGTGCCGTGGTGCGAGGGAATGATGTGATCATCGCCAATGACAATCTTCGAATTGAGCAGGGTGACCATGTGATCATGTTTCTGACGGATAAAAAATTCGTGCCCGACGTTGAAAGGCTGTTCCAGCCTAGCCCTTTCTTCCTGTGATGCTCGCTTCGCTCACCCTGTTTCAACGCCGGGTGCAGCGGATTTTTATCCTCTCACGCCGTGGAAAATGCACGATCGTTTGTTAGACTTACATCATTGGCAAAAACAGGAGATAACAATGAGTTTATTCAAAGAGTTTCGCGATTTCGCGATGCGTGGCAACGTGGTGGACCTGGCAGTCGGTGTCATCATCGGTGCTGCGTTTGGCAAAATCGTGTCCTCACTCGTAGCAAACATCATCATGCCTCCGCTGGGATTATTGATCGGTGGCGTTGATTTCAAACAGTTTGCATGGGTATTAAAGCCGGCCGAAGGAGAAACAGCCGCGGTCGTAATGCAGTACGGCATTTTCCTGCAGACCATTTTTGATTTTGTCATCGTGGCTTTTGCCATTTTCATGGCCATTAAAGTGATGAACAAAATGTACAAAAAGAAAGAAGTGGAAAAACCGGTGGCAAAGCCCTCGGCTGAAGAAACCCTGTTAAGTGAAATTCGCGACCTGCTGAAAGAACAAAATAATAAACCGCTGTAAGCGACATGACGTTCACGGAACCGCCTTCACGGCGGTTTTTTTACGCCTGATTAGCCGGAAGGCCAGTGGTCAGTACGCGGTTAACGCTCTGACCACTGGCCTCCCAGTTACCTTTCTTCGCATGTTTATCTTTGCGGCGGTAGCTGCCTTTGCCTTTTTCATTGGCTTCAACGCGCGGTTTAAACAGCGGGTCATGAAGCAATGCTTCAAGCGCATTATGGCGGATAGTGCCTTTCTTATGCTGGTAAACAGTCATGATTTTTCCTGTTGATGAATGACGTCAAAGAATATAAACCTGTGATAACAGAATTTCAATCGGTGCTTTTATCCCTTGTCGAGCTCGCTCCTTTCTCCAGAGCCTCCAGTATTGAACAGTAAACGCTACTGTGCGCGGTACCACAGCAGGCATCATTCAGCCGCTTGAGTGAGCGCTGCATGTGCTGCAGTTCGCTGAGCATGGACTCGACTTCGTTGAGTCGCTTTTGCACAATCGTTTTGGATTCCTGACAGGTGTGATGTTCAGGATCGACACGAATGGAAAGCAGTTCGCGGATAGATTCAAGAGTGAACCCCAGCTGGCGGCCATAGCGGATAAACTTCAGACGCTTTAAATCGTTGTCGCTGTAAAGACGGAAGCCGCCGCCGGTGCGCACTTCGTGATCCATCATCTGCTGTTTTTCATAGAAGCGGATAGTGTCTGGTGTCACGTCAGCGAGTTTCGCCAGTTGCCCGATACGGTACATTACTTCTCCTCAAGAAAATGCTGCTGCACTTTGCTGCCATAACCACCTCGCAAAAAGTCAGTATTAACGCCGGCCTGGCGTAGCTTTATCTCCAGAAGCCGTAGGTGTTTTTCCTGCTGCTGATAGCGCTTATCTGCGGGGTCGACTGTACGTAATAATTCATCTAACTCGAGTGCTTCGCGTCTCATCTCCAGTTCCGGTGGTAAATGACCAGAATTTTTAAGAATGCGATAGCCAGCGCGCAGCTCTGCCGGTACATGACTGTCATCATCAAGCTGCAACGGTCTGCCCGATCCGGGAAGATCGTCAAGCTCACCCTGACGTAGAGCAGCAAGAATATGTGTTTCTGCCAGTTGATCGAGTAAGGACATTATTGCCTCCGTAAATCAGATTGAGGTCAGCATAACGTATTTACAAGTGAGTTAAAAAGGAGGAGGAATTCTGGATATAAAAAAACCCCGCAAGCGGGGTTTTTTCAAGTACTGCGGCAGATTACTCTGCTGCAGCTTCTGCTTGAGCTTCTGGACGATCAACCAGCTCGATGTAAGCCATCGGAGCGTTGTCACCAGCGCGGAAGCCACACTTCAGAATGCGAGTGTAACCACCTGCACGGCTCGCGAAACGCGGACCGAGCTCATTAAACAGTTTTGCCACGATCTCGTTATCACGAGTACGGGCGAATGCCAGACGACGATTAGCTACGCTGTCGGTCTTGGCAAGAGTAATCAGCGGCTCAACTACGCGACGCAGCTCTTTCGCTTTTGGCAGGGTCGTCTTGATGATCTCATGACGAACCAAAGAGCCAGCCATGTTGCGGAACATAGCCTGACGATGGCTGCTGTTGCGGTTCAGTTGACGACCACTCTTACGATGGCGCATGACCTTATCCTTCTCAGTGAAACCTTAACCTGTGATCGGGTTATTCATCAGCGATGCTAGCGGGCGGCCAGTTTTCCAGGCGCATGCCCAGAGACAGACCACGAGAAGCCAGCACATCTTTAATCTCAGTAAGAGATTTTTTACCAAGGTTAGGCGTTTTAAGCAGCTCAACCTCGGTACGCTGTACCAGATCACCGATGTAGTGGATAGCTTCTGCCTTAAGGCAGTTAGCAGAGCGGACAGTCAATTCCAGATCGTCAACAGGGCGCAGCAAGATCGGATCGAATTCTGGTTTCTCTTCTTTCACTTCCGGCTGACGTACATCACGTAAGTCGACGAAAGCTTCCAGTTGTTCAGCCAGGATGGTAGCCGCACGGCGGATCGCTTCTTCAGGATCTATAGTGCCGTTGGTTTCCATTTCGATGACCAGCTTGTCCAAATCGGTACGCTGTTCTACACGCGCTGCTTCAACATTGTAGGCAATTCGCTCTACAGGGCTGTAGCAGGCGTCGACCAGCAGACGGCCGATTGGGCGCTCATCTTCTTCCGAATGAATTCGGGCAGAAGCCGGCACATAACCACGGCCACGCTGAACTTTGATACGCATGCTAATAGCGGCGTTTTCATCGGTCAGGTGACAGATCACGTGCTGCGGCTTGACGATTTCGACATCCCCATCATGGGTGATATCGGCTGCAGTCACAGGGCCAATGCCAGATTTATTCAGAGTAAGAATAACTTCATCTTTGCCCTGAACTCTTACCGCCAAACCTTTCAGGTTGAGCAGGATTTCCAGGATATCTTCCTGTACGCCCTCTTTGGTGCTGTACTCGTGCAGTACACCATCAATTTCAACCTCGGTCACCGCGCAACCCGGCATTGATGAAAGCAGAATACGGCGCAGTGCGTTACCAAGAGTATGGCCAAAGCCACGCTCTAAAGGCTCAAGGGTCACCTTGGCGTGCGTCGAACTCACTTGCTCGATATCTACCAGGCGCGGTTTTAGAAACTCTGTCACAGAACCCTGCATTGTGTCCTCTCTTTGGTACTAAGCCTTACTTGGAGTAAAGCTCGACGATCAGGTGTTCGTTAATGTCCGCAGACAGATCAGTACGTTCAGGAATACGCTTGAACACACCTTCCATCTTAGTTGCATCAACTTCCAGCCAGGTTGGCTTTTCACGCTGTTCAGCCAGCTCCAGAGCGGCTTTCACGCGAGACTGCTTTTTGGCTTTCTCACGGATGCTAACAACGTCATTCGGAGTTACCTGATAAGAAGCGATGCTAACAACGCGGCCGTTTACCAAAATAGATTTATGGCTAACCAACTGACGTGCTTCTGCACGAGTGGCACCAAAGCCCATACGGTAAACTACGTTATCCAGACGACCTTCCAGCAGAGCTAACAGGTTTTCACCGGTGTTGCCTTTCAGACGAGCTGCTTCTTTATAATAGTTACGGAACTGACGCTCCAGCACGCCGTACATACGACGAACTTTCTGCTTTTCACGTAACTGCACGCCATAGTCAGACAGACGTGGCTTGCGCGCACCGTGCTGACCAGGAGCTTGTTCAATCTTACACTTGGTATCAATCGCGCGAACGCCAGACTTAAGGAACAGGTCTGTGCCTTCACGACGGCTCAGCTTGAGCTTAGGACCCAAATATCTTGCCATTTTCTTTCTCCAACATTCCTAAAAAACGGGGCGTTATACGCGACGTTTTTTCGGCGGACGACAACCGTTGTGAGGGATCGGAGTCACATCAGTAATATTAGTGATGCGGAAACCAGCAGCGTTCAGGGCACGAATTGTTGATTCGCGGCCTGGACCAGGACCCTTAACCATAACTTCCAGGTTCTTAATACCGTAATCTTTCACGGCCTCTGCGCAACGCTCTGCAGCAACCTGCGCAGCGAACGGCGTAGACTTACGAGAACCACGGAAACCGGAACCACCGGCTGTTGCCCAACCCAGCGCATTACCCTGACGATCGGTAATAGTTACGATGGTGTTGTTAAAAGATGCATGGACATGAGCCACGCCATCAGAGACTTGCTTTCTTACACGCTTGCGTGCACGAACTGGTGCCTTTGCCATTATTCAATCACCCCGATTATTTCTTGATCGGTTTACGCGGACCCTTACGGGTACGTGCGTTGGTCTTGGTACGCTGACCGCGCACTGGAAGACCACGACGATGACGCAAACCACGATAGCAACCAAGGTCCATAAGACGCTTGATGCTCAGGGTGACTTCACGACGCAGATCGCCTTCAACAACAAATTTCGCTACTGCATCACGCAGAATGTCGATTTGTTCTTCAGACAGCTCACTGATCTTAACATTTTCAGCGATTCCCGTAGATGCACAGATAGCCTGTGAACGGGTCTTGCCGATACCGAAAATTGCAGTTAATGCGATAACGGTATGTTTATGATCAGGAATGTTAATGCCTGCTATACGGGCCACTATGCACTCCTATTTAATTACTTATGCGTCCCATGCCGAAAAGCCCGTTTTCAGGATACTCAAATGGAAACGCATAGACATACAAAAGATTGGCTGGCTAATCTAGCCAGCTCAACCCGACTTTGCAAGAAAAATATGCGATTAAATCAGCCTTGGCGCTGTTTATGCTTAGGCTCGGCACTGCAAATCACACGAACGACACCGTCGCGACGAACGATTTTGCAGTTACGACATAATTTCTTGACGGAAGCACGAACTTTCATTTTTACTCTCCGTAACTTCACAAGCGCCTGAATTAACGGCCGTAGCCCTTCAGGTTTGCTTTCTTCAATGCAGACTCGTACTGACTCGACATCATCAGAGTTTGCACTTGAGCCATAAAGTCCATGATGACAACCACTACAATCAGCAGTGATGTGCCGCCGAAGTAGAATGGAACTTTCATCGCATCACGCATGAACTCCGGGATCAGGCAGATAAAGGTAATGTACAACGCACCGATTAATGTCAGGCGGGTCATTACTTTATCGATGTACTTCGCCGTCTGTTCTCCCGGACGAATACCTGGTACAAATGCACCAGACTTCTTCAGGTTATCTGCTGTTTCACGCGGGTTAAACACCAACGCTGTATAGAAGAAACAGAAGAAGATGATTGCAGTCGCATAGAGTAACACATAAAGCGGTTGACCAGGCTGTAACGACATAGAAATAGTCGTCAGCCAGTTCCAGCCAGTTCCGCCCCCGAACCAAGACGCGATGGTCGCCGGGAACAGGATAATGCTGGAAGCAAAGATAGCAGGTATTACACCGGCCATATTAACTTTCAACGGTAAATGCGTGCTCTGCGCAGCATAGACACGACGGCCTTGCTGACGTTTCGCATAGTTCACCACAATGCGGCGTTGACCACGCTCAACGAAAACAACGAAGAAGGTCACTGCAAATACGAGAACTGCAACCAACAGCAACAGGAGGAAGTGCAGGTCGCCTTGCCGCGCTTGCTCGATGGTATGGCCAATGGCCGGCGGTAGACCCGCCACGATACCAGCGAAGATAATGATAGAGATACCGTTACCGATACCTCGCTCAGTTATCTGCTCGCCCAGCCACATCAGGAACATTGTCCCGGTAACCAGACTGACAACAGCAGTAAAGTAGAAAGCAAAACCTGGGTTTAATACCAGGCCCTGCATTCCAGGCATATTCGGCAAGCCGGTAGCAATACCGACCGCCTGGAATATACCTAATACCAGAGTACCGTAACGGGTGTACTGACTAATCTTACGACGGCCAGCCTCCCCTTCTTTCTTGATCTCAGCTAACGCTGGATGAACCACCGTCAGCAGCTGGATAATAATAGAGGCCGAAATATACGGCATAATACCCAGGGCAAAGATAGAAGCACGGCTCAGAGCACCACCAGAGAACATGTTAAACATTTCAATGATGGTGCCACGCTGTTGCTCAAGCAGTTTGGCAAGTACAGTGGCATCGATACCAGGGATCGGAATAAAAGAGCCAATACGGAAAACAATCAGCGCACCAATCACAAACAGAAGTCTGCGTTTTAGTTCGCCAAAACCACCCTTGGCACTTTGAAAATCTAATCCCGGTTGCTTAGCCATCTGCTACTTATTCCTCAATTTTACCGCCAGCAGCTTCGATTGCAGCACGAGCGCCTTTAGTGACACGCAGACCGCGAATCGTTACCGGTGCAGAAACTTCGCCAGACAGGATCACTTTCGCGAACTCCATCTGAATACCGATAATGTTTGCTGCTTTCAGCGTATTCAGGTCGACGATACCGCCTTCCACTTTCGCCAGGTCAGACAGACGAACTTCTGCAGTGACCATTGCTTTGCGAGAGGTGAAACCGAATTTCGGCAGACGACGGTACAGAGGCATCTGGCCGCCTTCAAAACCACGACGTACGCCACCGCCAGAACGTGAGTTCTGACCTTTGTGACCGCGACCGCCGGTTTTGCCGAGACCAGAACCGATACCACGACCCAGACGTTTTGAAGCGTGCTTGGAACCGTCGGCCGGAGACAGAGTATTTAAACGCATCTGTTACTCCTCCACTTTAACCATGTAGGAAATCGCGTTAACCATACCGCGTACAGCTGGCGTGTCTTCACGCTCTACGGTGTGGTTAATACGACGCAGACCCAGGCCAAGCAGCGTTGCCTTGTGTTTAGGCAAACGGCCGATCGAACTGCGGGTTTGAGTAATTTTAATAGTCTTAGCCATGGTCATTACCCCAGAATGTCTTCAACGGATTTGCCACGCTTGGCAGCGACCATTTCTGGGGAATTCATGTTGGCCAGGCCATCCAGAGTTGCACGAACCACGTTGATCGGGTTGGTGGAACCGTAGGCTTTAGCCAGAACGTTATGAACCCCAGCAACTTCCAGAACGGCGCGCATTGCACCACCGGCAATAATACCGGTACCTTCTGAAGCGGGTTGCATGAACACACGAGAACCTGTGTGCACGCCTTTAACAGGGTGCTGCAGGGTGCCGTTGTTCAGCGCGACGTTGATCATATTGCGACGAGCTTTTTCCATCGCTTTCTGGATCGCTGCTGGAACTTCACGCGCTTTACCGTAACCAAAACCGATGCGACCGTTACCATCACCAACAACAGTCAGAGCTGTGAAGGAGAAAATACGACCACCTTTTACGGTTTTCGATACGCGATTTACCGCGATCAGCTTTTCCTGCAGTTCGCCAGCTTGTTTTTCGATGTGTGCCATCTTACACCTCTACCTTAGAACTGTAGGCCAGCTTCACGGGCAGCATCTGCCAGTGCCTGGACACGACCATGATATTGGAAACCAGAACGGTCGAAAGAAACACCAGTGATGCCTTTTTCGATTGCGCGTTCAGCAACTGCTTTACCAACAGCAGCGGCAGCGTCTTTGTTTCCAGTGTACTTCAGTTGCTCACTGATAGCTTTTTCTACTGTAGAAGCAGCGACCAGGACTTCAGAACCGTTTGGTGCGATTACCTGTGCGTAAATATGACGCGGGGTACGATGTACCACCAGGCGAGTAGCACCCAGCTCTTTGAGCTTGCGACGTGCGCGGGTCGCACGACGGATACGAGCAGATTTCTTATCCATAGTGTTACCTTACTTCTTCTTAGCCTCTTTGGTACGCACGACTTCGTCGGCGTAACGAACACCCTTGCCTTTATAAGGCTCAGGACGACGGTAGGCGCGTAAATCTGCTGCAACCTGACCAATCAGCTGTTTATCAGCGCCTTTCAGCACGATCTCAGTCTGAGTTGGACATTCAGCAGTGATTCCCGCTGGCAGCGCGTGGTCAACTGGGTGAGAGAAGCCAAGGGCCAAGCTCACAGAGTTGCCTTTAACGGCTGCACGATAACCTACACCAACCAGCTGCAGCTTCTTAGTGAAGCCTTCGGTAACACCGATAACCATAGCGTTCAGCAGAGCGCGTGAAGTACCAGCCTGCGCCCAACCATCCACAAAACCTTCGCGCGGAGCGAAAGTCAGGGTGTTGTCAGCATGCTTAACTTCTACAGCTTTGTTGAGCGTACGAGTCAGCTCGCCGTTTTTACCTTTAATCGAAATTACCTGACCGTCGAGTTTTACCTCTACGCCGGCAGGAATCGCGACTGGTGCTTTAGCAACACGAGACATTTATTCCTCCGATTAAGCTACGTAGCAGATAATTTCGCCGCCAAGACCTGCCTGGCGAGCTGCACGATCGGTCATAACACCTTTAGAGGTAGAGATAACAGCGATACCCAGTCCAGCCATAACTTTAGGCAGTTCGTCTTTGCGTTTGTAGATACGCAGACCTGGACGGCTTACACGCTGAATGCTCTCAACCACTGCCTTGCCCTGGAAATACTTAAGTGTCAGTTCCAGTTCAGGCTTGGTGTCGCCTTCGACTTTAAATTCTTCAATATAGCCTTCTTCCTTCAGCACGTTGGCAATCGCCAATTTCAGCTTGGAGGAAGGCATGGTGACCGCAACTTTGTTCGCGGCTTGACCGTTACGGATACGGGTCAGCATATCCGCGATCGGATCTTGCATGCTCATCTGTCTTTACTCCCGTGATTCAATTGGTAATTACCAGCTAGCCTTTTTCAAGCCAGGTACTTCACCGCGCATGGCGGCTTCACGCAACTTGATACGGCTCAGACCGAATTTGCCCACATAACCATGTGGACGGCCAGTTTGGCGGCAGCGGTTACGCTGACGAGACGGGCTGGAATCACGCGGCAGAGTTTGCAGCTTAAGAACAGCATTCCAACGTTCTTCGTCGGATGAGTTCACACTAGAAATGATAGCTTTCAGTTCCTCGCGTTTAGCGCGGTACTTGTCAGCCAGTTTCACGCGAACGACTTCGCGTGCTTTCATCGATTGCTTAGCCATCAGTAACCCTGCCTTACTTGCGGAACGGGAAGTTAAAAGCAGCCAAAAGTGCGCGGCCTTCATCATCAGATTTCGCAGTGGTGGTAATGGTGATATCCAAACCACGAACGCGGTCGACTTTGTCATAGTCGATCTCTGGGAAGATGATCTGCTCACGAACGCCCATGCTGTAGTTACCACGGCCATCGAATGACTTAGCGGACAAGCCACGGAAGTCACGGATACGTGGAACAGCAATAGAAATCAGACGCTCAAAGAACTCCCACATGCGTTCGCCACGCAGAGTTACTTTACAGCCGATCGGATAGCCCTGACGGATTTTGAAGCCTGCAACTGATTTGCGTGCTTTGGTGATAAACGGCTTTTGACCGGAGATTGCTGCCAGGTCTGCTGCTGCATTGTCCAGCAGTTTCTTGTCAGCGATCGCTTCACCTACACCCATATTCAGGGTGATCTTCTCGACCCGAGGGACTTGCATGACAGAATTGTAGCTAAACTCAGTCATGAGTTGTTTAACTACTTCGTCTTTGTAGTAATCATGCAGTTTCGCCATCGTACTACTCCAAATTACTTGATAGTTTCGCTGTTCGATTTGAAGAAACGGACTTTTTTGCCGTCTTCGAATCTAAAGCCTACACGGTCAGCCTTGCCGGTTGCCGAGTTGAAGAGAGCAACGTTAGAAACCTGAATAGCAGCTTCTTTTTCAACGATGCCACCTGGTTGGTTCAGAGCCGGAACCGGCTTTGAGTGCTTCTTAACCAGGTTAATACCTTCAACAATCAGTTTGCCTGAAGACAGAACATTTTTTACTTTACCGCGCTTACCTTTATCTTTGCCGGTCAGCACGATAACTTCGTCATCGCGACGGATTTTAGCTGCCATTTTTCGCTCCTTAGAGTACTTCTGGTGCCAGAGAGATAATTTTCATGAACTTTTCAGTACGAAGTTCACGAGTTACCGGCCCAAAAATACGCGTTCCGATAGGCTGCTCACTGTTATTATTTAAAATAACGCATGCATTACCATCGAAGCGAATGACAGAACCGTCCGGGCGACGAACACCCTTCCTGGTGCGCACCACTACCGCTTTCAGCACATCACCCTTCTTAACCTTACCGCGAGGAATTGCTTCCTTGATGGTAATTTTGATGATGTCGCCTACGCCTGCGTAGCGACGGTGCGAGCCACCCAGAACCTTGATACACATTACGCGACGTGCACCGGAGTTGTCGGCGACGGTCAGCATAGTCTGTTCTTGGATCATTTTAGTGCTCCGCTAATGTCAACTACTACTTCGGGACCTGATTCAGGTCGTATAAAAGCCCCATATTGAGGGCGCAGCATTATAACACTGCTTCCTACATATGGGTAGAAAAAATAAACGGCTCTTGCGAGCCGCTTATCTTATTTTTTAGAGACGGCAGATTCTATTACAGAATCGCTTTCTCTACAACGCGAACCAGCGTCCAGGACTTAGTCTTGGACAGTGGACGGCATTCGCGGATTTCAACCACGTCGCCGATACCACATTCGTTGTTCTCGTCATGTACGTGCAGTTTGGTCGTACGTTTGATGAATTTCCCGTAGATCGGGTGCTTCACAACACGTTCGATTGCAACAACGATGGATTTCTCCATTTTGTCACTCAGAACACGACCTTGCAGAGTACGGATTTTATCGGTCATTACGCACCCGCCTTCTCAGTCAGTAAAGTCTTAACGCGTGCAACATCACGACGAACATTCTTCAAGACGTGAGTCTGTTGAAGTTGGCCGGATGCTGCCTGCATGCGCAGATTGAACTGCTCACGCAGCAGGTTAAGTAGCTCAGTGTTCAGCTCTTCAACGCTTTTTTCACGCAGCTCTGTTGCTTTCATTACATCACCGTCTTAGTTACAAAGGTGGTTTTGATAGGCAGTTTTGCTGCTGCCAGCTTGAATGCTTCACGGGCCAGCTCTTCCGGTACGCCGTCCATTTCATACAGGACTTTACCAGGCTGGATCAAGGCAACCCAATACTCTACGTTACCTTTACCTTTACCCATACGCACTTCCAGCGGCTTCTCGGTAATTGGTTTGTCCGGGAATACACGGATCCAAATTTTACCTTGACGCTTAACTGCACGGGTCATAGCACGACGTGCTGCTTCGATCTGACGTGCAGTCAGACGACCACGGCCAACAGCTTTCAGACCGAAAGTACCGAAGCTAACATCCGTACCCTGCGCCAGACCACGGTTGCGGCCTTTATGCACTTTACGGAATTTTGTACGCTTTGGTTGTAACATCAGCGACTCTCCTTACTTACGGCCTTTACGCTGCTGCTTTTTAGGTTGAGCAGCCGGTTCCGGTTGTTCAACAGCAGCCATACCACCCAGGATCTCACCTTTGAAGATCCATACCTTAACGCCGATTACACCATAAGTGGTGTGGGCTTCAGAGGTGTTGTAGTCAATGTCTGCACGCAGAGTGTGCAGTGGCACGCGGCCTTCACGGTACCATTCAGTACGCGCGATTTCTGCACCGCCAAGACGGCCACTAACTTCAACTTTGATCCCTTTAGCGCCCAGACGCATTGCGTTCTGTACAGCACGCTTCATAGCACGACGGAACATCACACGACGCTCCAGCTGTGAAGTGATGCTGTCAGCAACCAATTTAGCGTCCAGTTCCGGTTTACGGACTTCGGCGATATTGATCTGTGCAGGAACGCCAGCGATATCCGCTACGACCTTGCGCAGTTTTTCTACATCTTCGCCTTTCTTACCGATAACGATGCCTGGGCGAGCGGTGTGAATAGTCACACGGATGCTCTTAGCCGGACGCTCGATAACGATACGAGAAACGGATGCTTTAGCCAGTTCTTTAGTCAGGAACTGACGCACTTTAAAGTCGCTGTCCAGGTTGTCAGCGAATTCTTTGGTATTTGCGAACCAGGTAGAGTTCCAGGGTTTAACAATACCCAGGCGAATACCATTAGGATGTACTTTCTGACCCATTGCTAGTCTCCAGAGTCTCAGCGATCGGACACAACCACAGTAATGTGGCTGGTGCGCTTCAGGATGCGATCTGCACGACCTTTTGCACGAGGCATAATGCGCTTCATGCTTGGGCCTTCGTCAACGAAGATCTTCGTGACTTTCAGATCATCAATGTCAGCGCCATCGTTGTGTTCGGCGTTAGCAATGGCAGATTCCAGGACTTTCTTGACCAGTACAGCCGCTTTCTTATTGGTGTAGGTCAAAATGTCCAGAGCCTGCGACACTTTCTTACCGCGTACAAGATCCGCTACCAGGCGAACCTTCTGTGCAGAAGAACGAGCGTGGCGATGTTTAGCGATAGTTTCCATCTCTTCCTCCTGCCTTAGCGTTTCTTGGCTTTTTTATCAGCCGCGTGGCCGCGATAAGTACGGGTCGGTGCAAATTCACCCAGTTTGTGACCGACCATTTCGTCGGAAACAAAGACAGGAACGTGCTGACGACCATTATGGACAGCGATGGTCAAACCGATCATGTTAGGGAAGATCGTTGAACGACGGGACCAGGTGCGCAGTGGCTTCTTGTCTCCGCTTTCCAAAGCTTTCTCTACCTTCTTCAGCAAGTGCAGGTCAATAAAAGGACCTTTCTTGAGAGAACGTGGCATGGCTTATCCTCTAAAATTATTTGCTACGGCGACGTACGATGAACTTATCGGTACGCTTGTTGCTGCGGGTTTTCTTACCTTTGGTCTGAACGCCCCACGGGGTTACCGGGTGCTTACCAAAGTTTTTACCCTCACCACCACCGTGCGGGTGATCAACTGGGTTCATCGCCGTACCGCGAACGGTAGGACGAATACCACGCCAACGAGCTGCACCGGCTTTACCCAGAACGCGAAGCATATGCTCAGCATTACCGACTTCGCCCAGGGTTGCGCGGCAGTCAATTTCGACTTTACGCATTTCACCAGAACGCAGACGCAGGGTAACGTAAGAACCTTCACGCGCAACGATCTGCACGTAAGTACCAGCAGAGCGAGCAATCTGACCGCCTTTGCCTGGTTTCATTTCTACGTTATGCACGGTAGAACCCACTGGGATGTTACGCATCGGCAGGGTGTTACCTGCTTTAATCGCAGCATCAACGCCAGACTGAATCTGGTCGCCAGCTTTCAGGCCTTTAGGGGCCAGGATGTAACGGCGTTCGCCATCTTTGTACAGAACCAGTGCGATGTTCGCAGAGCGGTTCGGATCGTACTCAAGACGTTCAACGATCGCTGGAATACCATCTTTGTTGCGTTTGAAGTCAACAATACGGTAAGCCTGCTTGTGACCACCACCGATATGACGGGTAGTGATGCGACCATTGTTGTTACGGCCACCGGATTTGCTGTTTTTCTCAACCAGCGGGGCGAATGGTTTGCCCTTGTGCAGCTCCGCGTTTACCACTTTAACTACATGGCGACGACCCGGAGATGTCGGTTTACATTTAACAATTGCCATTGTTCTTCTCCTCCGACTTACTCAGCGCCGCCTGCGAAGTCCAGATTCTGGCCTTCTTTCAGGGTGACGTAAGCTTTTTTCCAGTCGCTACGACGACCAATACGCTGTCCAGAACGCTTAGTTTTGCCTTTAACCAGCAAAGTGTTCACGACTTCAACTTCTACTTCGAAAAGTTTCTGTACAGCGGCTTTGATTTCTGCTTTGGTCGCGTCTTTCGCAACTTTGAGAACGATGGTGTTAGTTTTTTCCATCGCAGCAGATGCTTTTTCAGATACGTGCGGCGCGCGCAGTACTTTCAGCAGACGTTCTTCACGGATCATGCCAGCATCTCCTCAACTTGCTTAACTGCGTCAGCAGTCATAACGACTTTGTCGAAGGCGATCAGGCTAACTGGGTCGATACCCGCTGCATCACGTACGTCAACCTTGTACAGGTTACGCGCGGCCAGGAACAGGTTCTCTTCCAGTTCGCCAGTGATGATCAGCACGTCTTCCAGAGCCATGTCTTTCAGTTTCTCTACCAGCAGCTTAGTTTTAGGTGCTTCCAGAGAGAACTGCTCGACAACGATCAGACGATCTTGACGTACCAGTTCGGACAGAATGCTTTTCAGCGCGCCGCGGTACATCTTTTTGTTAACTTTTTGACTGTGGTCCTGTGGCTTCGCAGCAAAGGTCACACCACCTGAACGCCAGATTGGGCTCTTTACAGAACCTGCACGAGCGCGGCCGGTACCTTTCTGGCGCCACGGCTTTTTACCGGAACCAGTTACTTCAGCACGAGTCTTCTGAGCACGAGTACCCTGACGAGCACCTGCTGCATAAGCAACAACAACCTGGTGTACCAGCGCTTCGTTGAAATCACGACCGAAGGTAGTTTCGGAAACAGTCAGCGCGCTTTGCGCGTCTTTCAATACTAATTCCATTGCTATCCCCTTACGCCTTCACAGCTGGTTTAACGATAAGGTCGCAACCGGTAGCACCGGGTACTGCACCTTTAACCAGCAGCAGGTTGCGCTCAGCGTCAACACGTACAACGTCCAGACTCTGAACTGTTACACGCTCGTTGCCCATCTGGCCTGCCATTTTCTTGCCTTTGAACACTTTGCCCGGAGTCTGGTTCTGACCGATAGAACCCGGTACGCGGTGTGACAAGGAGTTACCGTGCGTAGCATCCTGAGTACGGAAGTTCCAGCGCTTTACAGTACCGGCAAAACCTTTACCTTTAGATGTTCCAGTCACGTCAACTTTTTTCACGTCAGCGAAAATGTCAACATTAATGCTCTGACCTACAGTGAACTCTGCGCCTTCAACAGTGCGGAATTCCCACAGACCACGGCCAGCTTCAACGCCAGCTTTAGCAAAATGACCTGCTTCAGGCTTAGTTACACGGTTTGCTTTTTTAGCACCGGTAGTTACCTGGATAGCAGTGTAACCGTCGTTTTCCAGGCCTTTGACCTGAGTAACGCGGTTTGCTTCAATTTCGATCACGGTTACAGGGATAGAAACGCCATCTTCTGTGAAGATACGGGTCATACCCACTTTTTTACCGACTAAACCAATCATTGTTTCAACCTCTCAATCGCTCAATGACCTGATTAACCCAGGCTGATCTGCACGTCAACACCTGCAGCCAGATCCAGACGCATCAGAGCATCAACCGTTTTCTCGGTTGGCTCAACGATGTCAACCAGACGCTTGTGAGTGCGAATCTCATACTGATCGCGCGCATCTTTGTTGACGTGCGGAGAGATCAGAACGGTAAAGCGCTCTTTGCGGGTCGGCAGCGGGATAGGACCACGAACCTGCGCACCAGTGCGCTTGGCAGTCTCTACGATTTCCGCAGTTGATTGATCGATCAGACGATGATCAAACGCTTTAAGACGGATACGGATTCTTTGGTTCTGCATGAGACCAGAGCTCCAATTATTTATAAACGAAAAGAATTACTACTCGCATCCATTACGATTGATGGAGGAGTGTAATCGTTGAGCACATAACCCGCATATCGCGAGTATTGTTGACAGGCACTTTCGTACTTGTCTGCGACTCATATTGAATCGCGCCAGGCCGTATTGGCAGGCCCGCGTATTATACGTACATTCAGGGGCAAAGCAACTGCATTGTGTGTTTTATCGCTGAAGGGAGGAAACAAGTGGGCGTGTGGGTGCCCTACCCTGCTGTATGCCGTAGTGGGCAGGATATTGAGGCTTACCTTTTCTACAAATAAAAAAAGAGCGCCGAAGCGCTCTCTTTTCTTTTGCTCTGGCAGAGCATGCTCTGCCAGACAAGTGTCGACAATTAAGCGATAACTTTAGCAACAACACCTGCACCAACGGTACGGCCGCCTTCGCGAATTGCGAAACGCAGACCGTCGTCCATTGCGATTGGGTGGATCAGGGTAACAACCATCTGAATGTTGTCGCCTGGCATAA
>NZ_BCTN01000034.1 GCF_001571305.1 Erwinia persicina NBRC 102418
GTTCTTTTAACTTTATCTGCGACTCTTCTAGCTCTACAAGTACATCAAACGGTATTTTTTTTCCAGCATTCCTTAAACGCTCTATTCCTAATTCATATTCTTGTATGTGCTTTTCTTCTTCCTGAATATTCAGACGTAACAATTCTAACTCTGGATTAGATTCTCCAGCTTGAACAATCTGAGCAAAGTCCAATCCCTTTATGTGTTCTATCACAAAACGTTCTACGATTTCATAACGCAATGCTTTATTCACACAAAGATTATCACGTTCCCCTAGACAGCGTATGTATCTATACTCTTCAATCTTAGGTTCACTCTTAACTGGCGTACGTTTAGATACTACAACGTTATGGTACATTGGCTCACCACAAAGAGCACATCGAAATATGCCAGAAAAAATATTACTCTTCGTTACCTCTTTACCGCTATCAACGGTCTCGTATTTTATTTTTCCTTTGTCATCTAGTTTTGGATCGCCGTTTTCATCCAATTCTTTTTTTGTAATCATACCACCGTTCAAACGTCCTGAACCTGGTCTACGACTCGCTAAAAGCTTTTGTACTAAATCAAATTCTTCTTTACTTATAACTGGTGGGTATACTTCCATTTCATAACGTTTTTGATCCACCGGATTTTTTGTATTGCTGTAATCACGGATTATCTCGGAAATAAAGATAACACCAGTTACACGCCGGTTTTTTAGGACTTTATGAACTGCTTCGCCTCTCCATGCTCGATCAAATTGCCACTCTTCACCTTTTGCTTGAAGAACTTTTGCAATTGTCGGACAACCTATACCAGTCTGATAAAGTCTAAAAATCTCTTCTACGATTTTAGCCTTATCATTGAGTACATACTTATTATCAACAACATCTATCCATTTAGGGCGTTTCTGAGTAACGATTGTGCCGTTATTAAATGCATTTTCACGCTTTTTAGCCCATCCAGTACGGATACGAGTACTTTTAAATTTTGATTCATCATATGCACGCTGGGCATTCATCAAAACCATAGGCAACATCGCACTATTTTCACGACTGATGATAATGTTCATAGTTGCATCGTGAATCGTTATATTGTGATTGATTAAATCGTTGATGTATCCAATCACCGTAAAAGGATTTTGCCTGGAAAATCGATCTCCATTCTCGTACACGAGGTGAGAACCATCCCACATACCCGCACGAACTTCTTGCATCCATGCACCTAAGCCAGAAGTAATTAGCATGTTGTGTCCTTTGAAGGCACTCACCCCGCCCGACTCGGTGATGATTACAGGCTCTGGATCATCCATCTCAGCAAGGATGTTAGTACGTTTAAGGTATGCTTCAAGCAGTTCAGCTTGGCGGGCTAACCCTGAACCATCTAACTGTTGATCTTAGCTAACACGATGATAAACCATGCATCTTTTCATTTTTGGCCTGGCCTTTTTTGTTTGTGCAACATTATACACACTTGTATGATTATCAGGCGAAAAAGGTTTTAGACAGTGACCCGCTGCCGAAAGATCAGGCGTGCCGTGTGATTGAGATGCTCGACAGTGCCGGCATCCACGGCCTGCTGTATGTGGATAACGCCATGCTCTACCAGACCGAAACCGGTCACGTAACCCGGACGATTAACTGGGGGCTGTCGCTGCCGGAAGCCCAGCGTCCGACATTCTTGCAGGTCAACAGCCTGAGTGATGCAGCAAGAGATGCGCAATCGATCTGGAAATTTGCCCTGTCGCATGCCGATACTGCCGCACTGCAGCAGTTTGCGGAAACGGTCGAAGCCGAAATGGGGCTGGCCTGCGAATGGTCATGGCATGACCAGGTGGACATTGCGAAAGCGGGTAACAGCAAAGGGAAGCGGCTGGCGCAGTGGGTGGCCGCCAGTGGCTATCAGATGAGCGATGTTATCGCCTTCGGGGATAACTACAACGACCTGAGTATGCTGGAAACCGTCGGGCTGGGCGTGGCGATGGGCAATGCCGACGACGCCATCAAAGCGCGGGCGAAGCGTGTGATCGGCACGAACCTGGAGCCCGGCATCGCAGAAACAATCTACCGGGAAGTGCTGTAATCAGGTGGTGATAGAAACGCTTTTGATTTGAGCGAACAGCCACATATTCGGTTTGATCATCAGTTCATCGCGAGCCCAGGGCGTGATCCGCGCCCACAGCTCGCTCTGCCCCACCAGCAGCTTCACTTCCACCTGGTTGTCGATCTCCAGCAGTTCGCCAACCTGGGCGGGGATCACGTTGCGAATGCTGCTGTTCACCGGTGGCTTCAGCACCAGCGAAACATCAGCGGCCTGAATGCGGATACGCAGCGGCGTACCCGCCGGAGCGTCAACGCGGTTGACCCAGATATGCTGATCGCCCAGCGACAGCGCCGTCATCTGATAGTGCGGATGCTGCTCCAGCACCTGCACGCGCAGAATACTGCTCTGATCGCTTTTTGGCAGCCACGGGCGCATTGCGCTGCTGCCCCAGACGCGCTCCAGCGGCCCCAATGCCTTCACTTCTCCCCGATCCAGTACCATGACATTATCGGCCAGATGCAGCAGCTCATCCAGACTGTGGCTGACGTAGAGGATCGGCGTGGCAACCTGGCGCGCCAGCTTTTGCAACCAGGCCAGCAGTTCCCGTTTGCGCGGCAGGTCAAGCGAGGCCAGCGGTTCATCCATCAGCAGCATTTCCGGTGCGGTCAGCAGTGCACGGCCAATGGCAACGCGCTGTTTTTCCCCGCCTGACAGCGACCACGGGAAGCGGTCAAGCAGCATTTCCAGCCCCAGCAGCTGCACCAGCGCATCAAACTGCGGGCGCATGCTTTTTGCCATGCCGTATTCCAGATTGCCACGCACGCGGTAGTGCGGGAACAGGCGCGCATCCTGAAAAACATAGCCAATGCGGCGCTTTTCCGGCGGTAGCCAGAGCGCGGTGGCGGTATCGCTCAGCACCCGATCGTTCAGCGTGATGCTACCCTGCTGGGGTATGGTCAGCCCGCCGATGGCATTAATCAGTGACGTTTTGCCGGCACCGGAAACGCCAAAAATGGCCGTTACGCCGCTGGCAGGCACGCTGGCCTTCACTGTCAGGGTGTGTTCGCCCTGCCGTTGGATAAAATCAAGGATCAGCATCAGAGCCCTAAACGCTTACGACCCCAGCGGGTCAGCCATTCGGAAAGAAGCAGGGAAACCAGCGCCAGCAAAATGGCAATGACGCACAGACGTGCCGTCGCGCCCTCTGCGCCCGGTGTTTCAATCAGCGTATACATGGCTGACGGCAGCGTGCGCGTCTCCCCCGGAATATTCGACACGAAGGTGATGGTGGCGCCAAATTCGCCCAGCGAACGGGCAAACGCCAGTACCGTACCGGCAATAATACCCGGTAGCGTCAGCGGCAGGGTGATGGTTAAAAATACCCGCCAGCGCCCGGCCCCCAGCGTGCGTGCCGCCTGTTCCAGTTTACTGTCAACTGCCTCCAGCGCCAGGCGAATGGCGCGCACCATCAGCGGGAAAGCAATGACCGCCGAGGCCAGCGCAGCTCCGCGCCAGCTGAAAGCAAAGCTGAAGCCAAACCAGTCATACAGGTATTGTCCGATAAACCCGCGCCGCCCGAACCCCAGCAGCAGCAGGTAGCCCACCACCACCGGCGGCAGCACCAGCGGCAGATGGATCAGGCTGTCGAGCAGGGTTTTTCCCGGGAACTGCCGGCGCGCTAACAGCCAGGCCATCAGGATCCCAAAGGGCAGACTGCAGGCGACGGCCACCAGGGAAACTTTCAGGCTCAGGGCGACGGCCTGCCACTCGGGATCGCTCAATATCATCTTTCAGGTGCAAATCCATATTGTCTGAATACGGCCGCAGCTTGCGGGCCTTTCAGGTAGTTGTAGAAAGCGGTGACGCTGGCACGGTGATGACCTTTTACGATAGCCATCGGGTACTCCACGGGTTTATGACTGGCCTCCGGGAAGAGGCCGACCACAGTGACTTTTTTGCTGGCCACGGCATCTGAACCATACACAATGCCGTAAGGCGTTTCATCCCGCTCGACCAGCGCCAGCGCCGCCCGCACGCTGTTGCTGCGCGCCATCAGGGGTGAAAGCTCATCCCATGCGCCCAGGTTCTGCAGCGCTTCACGGGCATAAATGCCGGCCGGAACATGATCCGGGTCGCCAACCGCCAGGCGCTGGCCTTTCAGCAGGCCTTTCCAGTCGGTACTTTTACTGATGCTGACCGCCTGCGGCTGACTGGCCGTCGGTGCAACCAACACCAGATCGTTACCCAGCAGGGTAACACGACTGCCCTCTTCGATGGTTTGCTTCGCCACCGCATAGTCCATCCACTGCTGGTCAGCAGAGATAAACAGATCCGCCGGTGCCCCCTGTTCAATCTGGCGCGCCAACGTAGAAGAGGAGGCAAAGGAAGAGACCACATTGACCGACGTCTCCTTACCGTACTGGCTGGCAATGGCATCCAGCGCATTGGTCAGTGATGCAGCAGCGAAGACGGTGATCTTCTCAGCGGCCATCGCGTGGCCTCCCAGGCTCAGGCTAATCACGGCAGCGGTGATCCAGTGGTTCCCTTTTACAGACATCGTTTTTCTCCAGTGGGTTCGTTATGTACTGAATGATATAACGATAGTCTGGGAGCTGTAACGGTATTTATCGGCATGACGCGGGAGAAGTTTAGCGGTGTGAGCAACGAAAACGCCCGGCATTGCCGGGCATTATAAATAGAGGGGGAGATTTACTGGATAGTCTGGCTTTTCTTCGCCTGCTGGTCGTCACGATGACCAATTTTGGAAATAACGTTAAACACTTCGCCCAGGCCCCAGATCAGACCGAGGATAATCGCCATTACGATCGGCACCATGATAATGGCAACGGCCAGGCCTTTAAGTAACTCCAGCATGGAAACCTCATCTTGCTGATCAAAAAAACCATTGTAGCGACAGCCGCTAATAAAGCACTGACCTTTTGTGCCTTCGTGCGCAAATTATTTCGCACGGGCTGATAGAATCAGCAGAGACCTTATCCCTTTCCCTGGCGGAGTTCCTATGCAGGCCGATATTTCCCTGATCCTTAAACACCAGCAGCGGCTGTTCGCCGACCCTCGCCGCATTGAACTACTGCGTCAGATCAAAGAGAGCGGATCGATCAGTCAGGGCGCGAAACTGGCGGGCATCAGCTATAAAAGCGCCTGGGATGCCATCAACGAGATGAACCAACTGGCCGATCGTACGCTGGTGGATCGTGCCACTGGCGGTAAAGGCGGCGGCGGCGCGGTGGTCACCGCCTACGGTGAACGGCTGATCCAGCTCTATGCGCTGCTCGGGCAAATTCAGCAAAAAGCATTTGATGTACTCCAGGATGACGCGCCTCTCGGCAGTCTGCTGGGAGCCATTGCACGTTTCTCGCTGCAAACCAGCGCCCGCAATCAGTTCTTCGGCACCATTGTGGCGCGCGACAGCCAGCCGGTGCAGCAGCACGTGACCGTGCAGCTGGCCGACGGTGTGACGCAGATTCAGGTGGCGCTGACGGCACAGAGCGCTAATCGCCTGCAGCTGGAAAGCGGTAAGGAAGTGCTGGTATTGATTAAAGCGCCGTGGATTACGGTCAGCGGGGGGCATGAACAGGCAGACAATCAGTTGCCCGGCACCGTGAGTCAGATTGAACAGGGTGAAACGCACAGTGAGATCCTTATCGCACTGACCGGCGGAGAAACCCTCTGCGCCACCGTGGAAAATCAACAGATTGCCCGGCAAAAACTCCAGCCGGGCGCGGCGGTAACAGCATATTTTAATGCCGATCGCGCTATCATCGCGACGCTGCTCTGAATCAGTGGCCCGCGTTTGACATCCAGCGGCAGGAAGCCCCTAATGGATTAATGATGCAGATAATGGGATAAACAATGGCAATGTTGCAAATCACGCAAGGTATCTTTCGCCTGAATGATACCCGAACGCTTAATCTTAATGACCTGACCGTGACCGCTGGCGAGAGCTGGGCTTTCGTGGGAGCCAACGGCAGCGGTAAGTCCTCGCTGGCACGGGCCCTCTCCGGCGAACTGTTGCCCGCCAAAGGACGGGTGAACAGTACGTTTCTGCGCACCACCCGCCTGTCGCTGGAGCAGTTACAGAAACTGGTGGCCGACGAATGGCAGCGTAATAACACCGATATGCTCAGTGCAGACGAAGAGGATACCGGCTTAACGGCCGCAGAAATCATTCAGCTTGAGGTGCGCGATCCCGCCCGCTGTCAGCAACTGGCGGCACAGTTTGGTATTGAATCGTTACTGACCCGCCGCTTCAAGTACCTCTCCACGGGCGAAACCCGCAAAACGCTGCTCTGCCAGGCGCTGATGGCGCAGCCCAATCTGCTGATCCTCGATGAGCCTTTTGACGGACTGGACGTGGCGTCACGCGGCAATCTCGCCAGCGTGCTTGGCAGTCTGCAACGGCAGGGCATCACCCTGGCTCTGGTCCTTAACCGTTTTGATGACATCCCCGATTTCATCGATCGGGTGGGTGTGCTGGCAGAGTGTACCCTCACGCATACCGGCGACCGCCAGGCCATCCTGGCAGAGGCGCTGGTGGCCCAGCTGGCGCACAGCGAGCAGCTGGCAGGGATGACGCTGCCGGAAGCCGATGACGCCACAGCCATTCCCGTACTGGCGGAAGACGCCCCGCTGATCGCGTTGCGAGATGGCGTTGTCTCTTATAACGACCGTCCTATCCTGCACAGCCTCAGCTGGCAGGTCGGACGCGGCCAGCACTGGCAGATAGTCGGCCCTAATGGCGCCGGAAAGTCGACCCTTCTCAGCCTGGTAACCGGCGATCACCCCCAGGGATACAGTAACGACCTGACGCTGTTTGGCCGCCGTCGGGGCAGTGGAGAAACCATCTGGGATATTAAGCAGCATATCGGCTATGTCAGTAGCAGCCTGCATCTTGACTACCGCGTCAGCAGCAGCGTGCGCAACGTCATACTCTCCGGCTTTTTCGATTCGATCGGCATTTATCAGGCCGTCTCTGACCGCCAGCAGGCGCTGGCCGGGGAGTGGCTGGCGCTGCTGGGGATGAGCGGTGACGTTGCCAACTCGCCTTTCCACGCGCTCTCATGGGGCCAGCAGCGTTTAGTGCTGATCGCCCGTGCGCTGGTCAAACATCCGGCGCTGCTGATCCTCGACGAACCTCTGCAGGGGCTGGATCCTATTAACCGTCTGCTGGTGCGCCGCTTTGTCGACGTGCTGATTGGTGAAGGGCGAACGCAGCTGCTGTTTGTCTCACATCACGCCGAGGATGCGCCGCAGTGCATCACCCACCGTCTGAGCTTTATCGCTGAGGGTGACGGCTACCGCTACACCCAGGAACAGATGTAACCTTTTTAACGCCTGCACGGGGCGACCGGAAAAAAGGCTGTCCCCTCGACCGCCCCCTGCCGGGGCTGACCTTTTTTCGGTCAGCCCTACATATAAGTGTAACCGCTACCATTATTAACCTCCCCTTGCCTGATTATCTCTCAGCGCCGTGCTATCTTTGTTGATAGTTAGGAATATTCAGCTTGTGTAAACGATTCCATTTATACAGACTCGATCACGCTTTCCGCCTGCGCATTGTGCTATTTTTCTTTACAGCATATACAGGCATAAACCCGGTTATCAGGACTCATCATGCAGAAATTTAATCCGGTCGATCACCCTCATCGCCGTTACAACCCGCTGACCGATCAGTGGATTTTAGTTTCCCCCCACCGCGCCAAGCGTCCGTGGCAGGGGGCGCAGGAAACCGCCTCGCAGGAAAAACTGCCCGCGCACGATCCTGACTGTTTCCTTTGTCCGGGAAATACCCGGGTGACCGGGGACAAAAATCCCGATTACACCAGCACCTATGTCTTTACCAATGACTTTGCTGCGCTGATGACGGACACCCCGGATGCCCCCGAAAGCGACGATATGCTGATGCGCTGCGAAAGCGCACGCGGCACCAGCCGGGTCATCTGTTTTTCCCCCGACCACAGCAAAACCCTGCCAGAACTGGCGCTTGAGGGACTGGTCGACGTGGTGAAAACCTGGCAGGAGCAGACCGCCGATCTGGGACAACATTACCCGTGGGTGCAGGTGTTTGAGAATAAAGGTGCAGCGATGGGCTGTTCCAATCCCCACCCGCATGGCCAGGTGTGGGCGAACAGTTTTCTGCCGAACGAAGTCAAACGTGAGGATGACCTGCAGCGCGCCTGGTTCGACAGACACCACTCGCCGATGCTGGTTGACTACGCTGCGCGTGAGCTGAACGACGGCAGCCGCACGGTCGTTGAAACCGAACACTGGCTGGCAGTGATCCCCTGGTGGGCCGCCTGGCCGTTTGAAACGCTGCTGTTGCCAAAAACGCACATCAAGCGCCTGACCGATTTGACCGACGAACAGCGCACCGATCTGGCGCTGGCGCTGAAAAAACTGACCAGCCGCTATGACAACCTGTTCCAGTGCTCTTTCCCCTACTCTATGGGCTGGCACGGGGCACCGTTTAACGGCGAGGCCAACGATCACTGGCAGCTCCATGCCCATTTCTATCCACCGCTGCTGCGTTCTGCGACAGTGCGTAAATTTATGGTCGGCTATGAAATGCTGGCTGAAACCCAACGTGATTTAACGCCCGAGCAGGCAGCAGAACGTCTGCGCGCCGTGAGCGATATTCATTTCCGTGAGGCGGAATAACCATGAGTTTACAGAACACTACCCAACAGATTTTTACCACCGCTTTTGGCTATGTCCCGACCCACACGCTTCAGGCTCCGGGACGCGTCAACCTGATCGGTGAGCACACCGACTACAACGACGGCTTTGTGCTGCCCTGCGCCATTGACTACCAGACGGTGATTGCCTGTGCAAAACGCAGCGACCGCCAGGTGCGGGTAATTGCCGCCGACTATGAGAATCAGCAGGATATCTTCTCTCTGGATGAAGAGATCGTCAGCCATCCCCATCAGATGTGGTCGAACTACGTGCGCGGCGTAGTAAAACACCTGCAGAAGCGTGCGCCGGAGTTTGGCGGCGTGGATATGGTGATCGCGGGTAATGTGCCCCAGGGCGCGGGCCTCAGTTCTTCGGCCTCGCTGGAAGTGGCGGTAGGCACCGTGTTTAAACAGCTTTATGCGCTGCCACTCGACGGTGCGGCAATCGCGGTCAATGGCCAGGAAGCCGAAAATCAGTTTGTGGGCTGTAACTGCGGGATTATGGATCAGCTGATCTCCGCACTGGGTGAAAAAGACCACGCGATGCTGCTCGACTGCCGCACCCTGAGCACGCGTCCGGTGCCGATGCCATCGGATATCGCGGTGGTGATCATTAACTCAAACTTCCGCCGCAGCCTGGTAGGAAGCGAATACAACACGCGCCGCCAGCAGTGTGAAGCCGGGGCGAAGTTCTTCGGTAAAACCTCGTTGCGCGATGTAGAACTGAGCCAGTTCACCGCACAGCAGGATGAGCTTGACCCGCTGGTGGCGAAACGTGTGCGCCATGTGTTGACGGAAAATGCCCGTACCCTCGAAGCCGCTGACGTCCTGGCGCGCGGCGACCTGGCACGCATGGCTGTGCTGATGGCCGAGTCACACGCCTCAATGCGCGATGATTTTGAAATTACCGTTCCGCCTGTCGATCAACTGGTCGGCATCGTTAAAAACACCCTCGGTGAACGCGGCGGCGTGCGTATGACCGGCGGGGGATTCGGCGGCTGTATCGTGGCACTGATGCCTTTTGAGCTGGTGGATACGGTGAAAGCCGCGGTGGCAGCACAGTACGAAGCGGTCTCCGGCATTAAAGAAACGTTCTATGTCTGTAAAGCGTCAGCAGGAGCGGGCCCATGCTAAAACCCAACTCTCACGCCCCTGACGGACAACCCTGGCACATCACCACCCTGCGCAACCGCAACGGTATGGTTGCCACGTTTATGGACTGGGGGGCCACCTGGCTTTCTGCCCGCGTGCCGATGGGCGACGGACATGTACGCGAAGCGCTGCTGGGCTGCGCCACCCCGTCAGATTATCTGCAGCAATCCGCCTATCTGGGAGCTACAGTCGGCCGCTATGCCAACCGCATTGCCGGTGCACGCTTGAAGCTGAACGGTGAGGAGATTGCGCTGACCGCCAATCAGGGAACGCATCAGCTGCACGGTGGCCCGGACGGCTTCCATAACCGCCGCTGGCAGATCGTCTGCCAGAGCGACAGCGAAGTGGAATACCGCCTTGATTCGCCGGACGGCGATCAGGGCTTCCCCGGCACACTGCTGGTCAGGCTGCGCTATCATCTGGACGATAACAATACGCTGTCAATCCGCTATGACGCGACCGTGGACAAAGCCTGCCCGGTCAACCTGACCAACCACGCTTATTTTAATCTCGATGCGAAACATGGTGATGCGCTCCAGCACCGGTTGCAGCTGAATGCCGAACGCTATCTGCCCGTCGACAGCGAAGGGATCCCCAATGCGCCGCTAAAATCCGTGGCAGGGAACAGCTTTGATTTTCGTCAGCCAAAAACTCTCGCTCAGGATTTTCTGCAGGATGATGACCAGCGTGCGGTAAAAGGCTATGACCACGCTTATCTGTTAAACAGCACCCCGGACTCGCCAGCGGCTACGCTGTGGTCTGCTGACGGTAAACTGCAGCTTAACGTGTTCACCAGTGCCCCGGCATTACAGCTTTACAGCGGGAATTATCTGGAAGGCACGCCGGCACGTGAACAGGGGGTCTATACTGCTTTCCAGGGTATTGCGCTGGAAAGCGAGTTCTTACCCGATTCGCCAAACCACCCTGAGTGGCCGCAGCCTGACTGCTGGTTGCAGCCGGGTGAATCGTATCAGTCGGTTACCCGTTACCAACTGACGCCGGTTTGACAGAGCGCATGAAAATCGCGCATCGCGAGCGTTCCGGGCTTACGCGCTGCGCAGAATTCAGCTATGGTAATGCACATTAAAATTGCCGCGGGGTTAATGACGGCAGTTTACCGGTCACCATTATCATAGAAACGTTAAGTTATTAAGGAGTTAAGCTATGGCTGTAACTAAGCTGGTTCTGGTACGTCACGGCGAAAGCCAGTGGAACAATGAAAACCGTTTCACCGGTTGGTATGACGTTGATCTGTCAGACAAAGGCCGCACCGAGGCGAAAGCCGCCGGTCAGCTGCTGAAGAAAGAAGGTTTCACCTTCGATTTCGCTTACACTTCTGTGCTGAAACGTGCCATCCATACGCTGTGGAACATTCTGGATGAAGTGGATCAGGTCTGGCTGCCAGTGGAAAAATCCTGGCGTCTGAACGAGCGTCACTACGGTGCGCTGCAGGGCCTGGATAAAGCAGAAACCGCGCAGAAATACGGTGATGATCAGGTGAAGCAATGGCGTCGTGGTTTTGCCGTGACCCCACCAGAGCTGGACCGCGCTGATGAGCGTTTCCCTGGCCACGACCCACGTTACGCTTCACTGACCGCTGAACAGCTGCCTACCACAGAAAGCCTGGCGCTGACCATTGACCGCGTACTGCCTTACTGGAATGAGTCTATCCTGCCACGCATGAAAAGCGGTGAGAAAGTGATCATTGCTGCTCACGGTAACTCACTGCGTGCACTGGTGAAGTACCTGGACAACATGAGTGAAGAAGAGATCCTTGAACTGAACATCCCAACGGGCGTGCCGCTGGTGTATGAGTTCGACGAAAACTTCAAGCCTATCAAACATTACTACCTGGGTGATGCTGACGAGATTGCTGCGAAAGCAGCCGCTGTGGCTAACCAGGGCAAAGCGAAGTAATTTTTCGCGAGAACAAAAAACCCGCCATCCGGCGGGTTTTTTTATGCGTACAGGCTGAGTCAGCTGCGACGCGCTTTTACCGCACCGGCCAGCTGACGCAGGACAGCTTCCGTATCTTCCCAGCCAATGCAGGCGTCAGTCACGCTTTTGCCGTACACCAGCGGTTCGCCGCTTTCCAGACTCTGATTTCCTTCCACCAGATGGCTTTCAATCATCACGCCGATAATCGCGCTGTCGCCGGCGGCGATCTGCTGTGCCACATCTGCGGATACCTCAAGCTGCTTTTTAAACTGCTTGCTGCTGTTCGCATGACTGAAATCGATCATGATCTGTGGGTCGAGACCGGCTTTTTCCAGCCCTGATTTTACGGCGCTGACATGATCAGCACTGTAATTGGGTTCTTTGCCGCCGCGCAGAATGATATGGCAGTCTTCATTACCCGCCGTCTCGACAATCGCTGAATGGCCATATTTAGTGACAGAAAGGAAGCAGTGTGGCGCGCTGGCTGCACCAATGGCGTCAATCGCCACTTTGATGGTGCCGTCGGTGCCATTTTTAAAACCTACCGGACAGGAAAGACCGGAGGAGAGCTCACGGTGTACCTGAGATTCTGTGGTGCGTGCACCAATGGCGCCCCAGCTCATCAGATCTGCCACGTACTGTGGGGTGATCATATCAAGGAATTCGCCCGCCGCCGGCAGGCCACTGTCATTGATTTCCAGCAGCAGCTGACGCGCAATACGCAGGCCGTCATTAATCTGGAAACTGCCGTCCATGTGCGGATCGTTAATCAGTCCCTTCCAGCCGACCGTGGTGCGCGGTTTTTCAAAATAGACGCGCATCACTATTTCCAGCGAATCTTTCAGCTCGTCACGCAGCGTCAGCAGACGTGAGGCATACTCTTTTGCTGCCACGGTATCGTGGATTGAACAGGGGCCAATCACCACCAGCAGACGATCGTCCTGCTTTTTCAGAATTTTATGTATCGCCTGGCGCGCAGAAGAGACTGTGGCAGCCGCCTTGTCCGTGGCAGGGAATTTTTCAAATAACGCAACCGGAGGTAAAAGCTCTTTTATCTCTTTGATTCTTAAGTCATCATTCTGATAATTCATAGTATTTCCAGGTTATTACATTGCCATACTGCACACCAGGCGCATCCGTTCCAATTTATCGCGACTCCCCTGCCCTGTAAATCGCCATTCGCGACTAAAAGCGCCGGGCACATTTGATCTTTTCACAGGCTCTACTACACTTTTAAGCGTTAACTCTTGAAAAAAACGTATTTGCACCACTAATGATTATTGGGTGGTACATATGCGGGATTTTATTTTGCCAGAAGTGGATTTACCTCAGACCTTAAAGTTCTGGTTGTTCGCCAGTATTCATAAAATTAACGGAGCATAATGATGAATAAGTTTGCAATCGTATTCCTGACAGCAGCAATGACTTTAGGCAGCGGCGCGGCGATGGCTGCTGGTGACGGTAACGGCTCTGCCAACGCGGCTGCCGATGCAGGTGCAGTGGCGCCAGGTGCGAAAGAGAATTTGCCACCAAATAAAGTGGATAACAGCAAAATTAACACCTCTGGTGATAATGCCACGCATAAAGACATGAAAAACCACAATGGCATGAGCGCGGATGAAGTGAACAAAAACGCGCAGTGTAAAGACGGCAAATGCCCGGATATTAATTCCAAAGTGGGTGACGGCGCGGATACCAAAACTGACGGCACCACACAGTAATTCCTGCGCGTAAGCGAATAAATAAAGGAGAGCAAAAGCTCTCCTTTTTTGTTTCTTATTTTCATCAGCAACCTCATCGGCTATCCTGAACCCCCAGTTTGATTTCGGACCCCTTAATGACCACGTTGCTGCTGATAGACGATCATCCGCTGGTGCAGTTAGCGCTGGAAGCCGCCCTACGTCACGCCCCGTTCCCTCTTACGCTGCTGGCCGCGGAAGATCAGCAGACGGCACTGGATGTGCTTAACCGGCAGACGGTTAATGTGGTGATACTTGATATCGGCCTGCCCGACAGCGATGGCCTGCAGTTGCTGAAGCGGATCAAGCGCCTGTACGCTGAACTGCCGGTGGTGATTTACTCCGCTCAGGAAGAGCGCGTATGGCCACGACTGGCGGAGGAAGCCGGCGCATCCGGATATGTGGCAAAGCGTCAACCCGTCAGCCAGCTGCTGTCGGCCGTGCTGGCGGTGATGGGAGGCCAGCGGGCCTTCCCACCGCAGCAGCCCGATGAAACCCCGCATGAGCAGCTCACGGCGAAAGAGGTTCAAATCCTCGCTCTGCTGGCTCGCGGGCAGTCAAACCTGCAAATTGCCGCCCAGCTGAATATCAGCAATAAAACCGTCAGCACGCATAAAAAAAATATTATGGAAAAAACCGGGGCGCAGTCAGTGGTTGAACTGGCCCGACTCTGGCAGTCACAGCAGTGATAGCCCGTCTGCTGTTACTGGTTCTTCTGCTGTGTATGACCAGCGCCAACGCCAGCCTGCGCCCCGTCAGCAGTATTGCCCTGCCGCAGGAGATGATGCCGCTGGATTCCGCCCCGGCCGGATGGGAGAAGCCTCTGCGCATGGGCGTCCTGTGCTGCGGTAACTCGCCGTGGAATATGGTTGTCGGTAACGATCTGTATGGCATTAATGCTGATTATCTGGTGGCGTTGCAGCAGACCACCGGCCTGAGTATGACCGTTGAGCGTTTTGACGACCTGCCCGCGATGTTTCAGGCACTGCAGCAGGGCAAGGTGGATGCGCTGTTTGGCGTGCCGCAGCAGCCCCTCCCGGCAGGCCTGAGCGCCACGCAGCCGTGGTTCAGCAGCCCGCTGCGCATCTACCGCAACCGCAACAATCTTCGTCCGGTGATGTTTAACTCCGCAGAGGCCCGTATCAGCGTCAGCCGTGACACCCTGGCGCGGATCAATCCTGCGTTCGTCCGCCAGCACCACTGGCAGATCACCGACACCGATTTGCAGGCACTGTCTGGGCTGCTGAATCAGCACAGTGATTACGTAGTTGCGGATGAGACCAGCGCCGGTTTTCTGCTCGGGCAGCTCCAGCAGGGTGAAGTGTATCAGTTGGCTTCTGCCCTCGATCCTGGAAAAATTCAGCTGCAAACCGTGACCCGCGACGCCGCGCTGACCCGGCTGCTGGACAAGGCTATCCGGCAGTTGCCCATGGAAGTGATTAATGGTATCCAGGGCCGCTGGAGCAGCGCGCTGCCGCGATACCAGGACAGCAATACTGCACGCCTGACGCCGATGGAGCGCAGCTGGATTGCACAGCATCCCACGGTGACCTACGCCGCCGTCAGTGATGATTATCCCTGGAGCTACCGTAACGCCAGCGGCCAGCCCGCCGGTTACAGCGTCGATTTACTCAACAGTATTGGTCAGATCACCGGTCTGCGCTTTCAACCTTACTGGGTCAGCAATGCCCTGCAGGCCGGCACGCTGGTCAGTCAGGGCCGTGCGCTGATCCAGCTCACGCTGCCTCTGACCGGCAACGATGCCATGCTGAACAACTCACAGCCGGTCTGGCGGGCCCTGTGGGGGGTCTATGTGCGCTCTCCGGTGCAGGGGATCACTCAGTGGAGCGATCTCAGGGGTAAACGCATCGGCGTGAAGCGCGGCGACCTGGCCCTGCGCCTGCTGCCGGCAGACACGGTACCCCAGGTGTTTGACGATACCACCAGCCTGTATGACGCCCTGGCCAGTGGACAGATTGATGCCCTGGCCGACAATGTGCTGTCCGCGCGCTGGCGGATCCAGAGCCGCTATGCCCGTTCGCTACAGCTGGCGTTTACCGCCAGTGATACCGCCTGGCCGGTTGCGATGGGAACGGCTCATAATCAGCCGCTACTGCGCGCCCTGCTGAACAGCAGCCTGCAACAGATCCCGACAGAAAGCTGGCAGCGCCTGCGGGAAAACTGGAGCAGTACCCCGGAAAGTTTTAACGACGGCCATCAGGGTGAGATGCGGCCCATTTCTCTGTTTGTGCTGGTCGCCGCCCTTTTCGCCATCGCTTTTCTGCTTATTCTGCTGTTCCGTCGCTATCTTGAACAACGCCGCGAGCGCCAGCAGCGGAAGCTGCTCGAGCAGGAGCGGGAAGTCGCTCAGCGGGAAAACCGGATGAAGAGCCAGTTTCTTGCCACCGTCAGCCATGAACTGCGCACGCCGATGCAGGCGGTACTCGGGCTACTTGAGCTGGAGCTGGCGCAGCAGCCCCAGCGCCATAATCTGTCTCTGATCCACAGCAGCGCCTCCGGGCTACTGACCCTGCTGAACGATCTGCAGGATCATGCCCGGGTTGAGAACAACAGCTTCAGCCTGGTGCTGAAGCCTCTTGAGCCGGAAAGCTGGCTGAAACGGCAGGAGGTTTTTTATCATCCTCTGATGCGCCGTAACGGGCCGCAGCTGCGGGTCAGCGCCCTCACGCCCCTGCCCGCATGGGTGCTGATTGACGGTGAACGACTGCAGCAGATCGCCAATAATCTTATCGGCAACGCCATTAAATTCACCTCGCAGGGCGAAATCCATCTCACCCTGGCCAGACAGGAACATCCGCCCGGGCTCTGTCTGCAGGTCAGCGATACCGGCAGCGGTATTCCTGCGGACGAGCAGCAGCGCCTGTTTGAACCCTGGTACCAGACACCGTCCGGCCGGCAGCTTTCGGTACAGGGCAGTGGACTGGGTCTGTCTATCTGCCGGGAAATCGTTACCCGCATGGGCGGCGATATTGCACTGCGTTCGGTTCCCGGGGAAGGCACCTGTGTCAGTGTTACCCTGCCGTGCCAGACCATTAATGCTCCGCAGAAAAGCGCGTCCTCCGACCGGCCAGAAGCGATCCCTGTCAGCCACTTGCGCGCAGCGATTGTTGATGACCACCCCACTAACCTGCTGGTCATGCAGCAGCAGCTGGCGCACTGTGGCATTCAGGCAGAAACCTTTTCTGATGGCCGTACCCTGCTGGAGGCCGCACAGCGCCGTCAGTGGGACCTGCTGTTTATCGACGTCAATATGCCTCACCCGGACGGACTGATGCTGGCGAAAATCCTGCGCCGCCGCGAACGGGGTCAGCCGCACTCTACCCGCATCATCCTGTGCTCCGCCGATGCGCAAATTCAGAGTCACCCTCAGGCACAGCAGATCGCCGATCGTTTACTGCTGAAGCCGGTCTCTCTGAGTGATATCACTACCCTGCTACAGACGGAATCACCTCTCCCCTTTGCCGACCTCTCGCAGCGCCTGCAGCAGCTGGCGCATCACGATGAGCACTATTTACAGCGCCTGTCTGCCACGCTGAGTGAAACACTGACCCGCGACAGCGAGGCAATGCTGCAGGCACTGGCTACCAAAGAGTGGGTGACGCTTGAAAAAGCCGCCCACCGGATGAAGGGCAGCTGGCTGCTGCTGGGATACAGTGAGGGGGAAGTGTTATGTCAGCAGGTGATCACGGCGGCACAAACTCATCAGGATGCTAAATCTGCGCTAAATTTACTGATATCCTTCAGTAATATGTTACTCACTCAACTGGATTCGTATGGCTCACAACCACGGTGATACCGACACCAACCGTTCGCGGTTACTCGCTGCCTTTGCTGTCACCGCCCTCTTTATGGTGGCTGAGGTCGCTGGCGGGCTGATCTCCGGCTCGCTGGCGCTTTTGGCCGATGCCGGACATATGCTCACCGATGCCGCTGCCCTGTTACTGGCGTTGATGGCCACGCATTTTTCCCGACGCGCGCCCACGGTACAACATTCATTCGGCCTGCTGCGTTTAACCACGCTGGCCGCTTTTGTTAATGCCATTGCGCTGCTGGTCATTACGGCGCTGATTGTCTGGGAGGCGATTAACCGCTTCTGGCAGCCGCAGCCCGTCGCCGGCGGCATGATGCTGGTTATTGCCGTTGGCGGACTGCTGGCCAACCTGCTTTCTCTCTGGCTACTGCGCAGCGGCAGTCAGGAGAAAAACCTGAACGTGCGCGCGGCGGCACTCCACGTGCTGGGCGATCTGCTGGGTTCCGTGGGGGCGATTGTTGCCGCGATAATTATTATGCTGACAGGATGGACACCGGTTGATCCGATTCTGTCCGTTCTGGTGTCAGTACTGGTACTGCGGAGCGGATGGGCGCTGATGAAAGAGAGCGGTCGTGAACTGCTGGAAGGCGCACCCGCGGGCATCGACGTGGTGAAGCTGCAGCGGGCGCTGGTACGCAGCATTCCGGAAGTCAGAAATATCCATCATCTGCATTTATGGCAGGTCGGAGAAAAGCCGGTGATCACCCTGCACGTGCACGTGGTACCGCCCCACGATCATGATGCTCTGCTGCATCGCATCCACCACTACCTGCATGAACACTATGAGATTGAACATGCTACGGTGCAGATGGAGTACCAGTCGTGTCAGTCTGATGACTGCGACCTGCAGTGGATTCAGGGCAGCGGCGGTGCGCATCACTCTCACCACCATTAATGATGTTGGGGCGGCCGGAATAACGGGCCGCCCCAACAGCCTGGGTTCAGATCAGCGCTGGCGGGCGCTTTTCATCCACAGCCACGAGCCGTTCAGGGCAATGAGCGTCAGCAGCGCATATTCCAGCGCCATCGCATAGACCCCCTGCCGGGCAAATATCATCACGCTGATGACATTGATCACCACCCACAGCAGCCAGTTTTCTACGTATTTTCTGGTCATCAGGATCATCGCCACAATCGACAGCACCATCATGCAGGAATCCCAGAACGGGAACGCGTCGGGCTGCAGCTGCGGCATCACCACGTTCAGGCCCATGCCCTGCATCAGGGAGACAGCGGCCTGGGTCAGGAAGGCAAACACCGGGTCGATATAGCGCGTCATCAGCGCAATGGCCACCACAATCGCAGCGCCCCAGCCAAGCAGTTTCGGCAGCGGCAGCCAGCGTATTTTCAGCGCCTGCTGGTTATCGCTGGTTTGCCGGCTCCAGGCGTACCACCCGTAAATATTGGCGACAAAGAAAAACAGCTGTAACAGCAGGCTGGCGTACAGCTGGATCTGGAAGAAAATCACCGCAAACAGCGTGACGTTAATCAGGCCAAACGCATAGTTAACAATCTTTTCCAGACTGGCCAGCCAGATACACAGTAAACCGGCAAGGGTTCCAATGGCTTCGATCCAGGAAAGATCGTAACCCCCGGCCCCGAGCGGAATATGAACCAGAATATTAGAGGTACTGAAAAAATCCATATTGAGAAATCCTTCAATGAGAAAACTGGAACAGGAGCGGCGGTCAGGCGTTGCCCTTACCCGCGATCTTAATTTTAAGATCCGCTGCAAAGGTTAGCATACGATCCAACGGGATCAATGCCGCCTGACGCAGCCCCTCATCCACAAAAATTTCATGTTCACGGCCGCCCTGCTCCAGCGCATCGGCCATCGCCTTCAGCCCATTCATCGCCATCCACGGACAGTGGGCACAGCTGCGGCAGGTGGCCCCCTCACCGGCAGTCGGTGCTTCCAGCAGCTCCTTATCCGGGCAGGCCTGCTGCATCTTGTAGAAAATACCGCGATCGGTGGCGACGATCATCTGCTTTTGCGGCAGGGTTTTCGCGGCATGGATCAGCTGGCTGGTCGATCCGACGGCATCGGCCAGATCGACGATGGCCTGAGGCGATTCCGGGTGCACCAGCACCGCCGCCTCCGGATAGAGCCGCTTCATGCGCTGCAGCGCCTGCGTTTTAAACTCGTCATGGACGATACAGGCTGCCTGCCAGCAGATAACGTCCGCACCGGTTTTACCCGTCACGTACTGCCCCAGATGACGGTCCGGTGCCCAGATAATTTTCTCACCCAGGCTGTCCAGGTGCTCAATCAGCTCAACGGCAATACTGGAGGTCACCACCCAGTCGGCACGGGCTTTCACCGCCGCTGAGGTGTTGGCGTACACCACCACGGTACGATCGGGATGGGCATCGCAGAAAGCGCTGAATTCTTCCACCGGGCAGCCGAGGTCGAGTGAACACTCGGCCTGTAATGTCGGCATCAGAATCGTTTTTTCCGGACTGAGGATCTTCGCCGTTTCGCCCATAAAGCGGACGCCGGCCACCAGTAGCGTGGAGGCGGGATGCTGGCTGCCAAAGCGCGCCATCTCCAGAGAGTCGGAGACGCAGCCGCCGGTCTCTTCCGCCAGCGCCTGGATCTCGGGGTCGGTATAGTAATGCGCGACCAGAACGGCATTGCGCTCTTTCAGCAGGCGTCGGATTTTCTCGCGATAAAACGCCTGTTCATCAACGGATAATCGGGCCGGTTTAGGCGGAAAAGGATAAACGGCAGCTTCGGGATCGAACATCAGGCTCATAAGGCGACTCTCGTTTCATCAACTTAACCGAATTAGCGCGGAATGCCGATCCGTCGCCAACTCTACGGCTGGTTTGTTTTGTATGCTAAACACGATAGCGGAAAAATGAACCGGTGTCGCCGGGTTTTTACCTTTTGCCGCGGGAGGTGAATCCGCTCAAAAGAGCGGTTCTTCCTGCCACAACTGTCCACCTTCCAGACGCAGCAGGAAAGCTTTGGTTTCCAGGCCTCCAGCGAACCCCGTCAGTTTACCGTTGGCGCCAATCACGCGATGGCAGGGCGCAATAATCGAGACAGGATTACGCCCGTTCGCCGCCCCGACTGCCCGCACTGCTGCCGGGCTGCCAACCTGGCGGGCGATCTCGCTGTAGCTCCGCGTCTCACCAAAGGGAATAGTCACCAGTGCTGCCCAGACCCTGCGCTGAAACTCCGTGCCGATAAAATCGAGCGTCAAATCGAACTGCTGTCGCTCGCCGGTAAAGTATTCGCGCAGCTGCTTTTCGGCTTCCAGCAGCGTCCTGTGGTGAACATCCTCCTGCTGGGGGAGGAAGCGTACACGTTTTGGATCGTCATTTTCCCACATCACCGCCGCCAGGCCGCGCTCTGTCGCAACCAGTTTCAATTCTCCCACCGGGGAGTCGATCATTTTGTACCAGAAAGCCATCTTCCTTCTCCTTTCGTATCAGGGGCACGGTATATTATGCCCAGGCGGCAGCGCATAACTCGCTGTTTTCGGACACCGGCACAGAATAGTTTCATGACCGAAAATGGCGAGTACAGGATGTGTTAAGCGCCTAGTCTGAGGTGAATTCTGTGCAACAGGACATAAAGATGATTGACCCGATCTCTGCTTATCTTGCCCTGACATCCCGGGATGTCCGCTTTGACGGCGTATTCTACGTGGGTGTGACCTCAACCGGTATTTATTGTCGCCCGATTTGCCCGGTCAAAGCCCCCCGGGCGGCGAACTGCCGGTTTTTTGATAGTGCAGAAGCGGCAGAGAAAGCCGCTTTTCGCCCCTGCCTGCGCTGCCGCCCGGAGCTGGCACCCGGCAACGCGCCAGTGGATAACGGGCAACGTATTGCTGAACGCCTGATGCAGCGGATTGATGAAGGACTGATTGAGCAGGTAGAAAGTCTGGACGAGATCGCTGCCCATTTTAATCTCAGCCTGCGCCAGCTCCGCCGCATCGTACAGAAGGAGCTGGGGGTCTCTCCCCTTGAGCTCCGTCAGACCCGGCGTCTGCTGCTGGCCAAACAGTTACTCAGTGAAACTCATCTACCGGTTACTGAAATCGCCTTTGCCAGCGGCTTTTCCAGCCTGCGGCGTTTCAACGCCGCGTTCAGCCAGCAATACCGGATGTCCCCTTCCCGCCTGCGCAAAAGCGGTGATACCCGGTCGGGGGAGGAAAACATCGGGGGCACGTCTGCATTACAATTGAGCTATCGCCCCCCCTACGACTGGGAGGCGATGCTGGCCTTTCTCAGGCGACGTGCGCTGCTGGGCGTGGAACACGTCGATCACCAAAGTTATGCCCGTACGGTGCGTCTGGGAGCGCACAGTGGATGGATCCGGGTCACTCAGCGCAGTGAGAAGAACGTTCTTCAGGTTGAGTTCACGCATTCGCTGAATGCAGTCTTGCCGGTTTTGCTTCGCCGGCTACGTAATCTGTTCGATCTGAGCGCCCGCCCGGACCTGATTACGCAGCACCTCAGCCAGGATCCGCTACTGGCCGCCCGGGTAATGGCCAGCCCGGGGCTAAGGGTTCCCGGTGCTTTTGATGGATTCGAGATGGCCGTGCGCGCGATTCTCGGTCAGCAGATCACCGTTCAGGCGGCTGCCACGCTGGGCGGCCGTTTTACTACTGCACTGGGTGAACCTTTCGCCACGCCGGTGGCAGGGCTCACTCACCTTTCTCCCCTCCCGGCTCGGGTCGCACAGTGCAGCGTTGATGAGATTGCCCGCCTGGGAATTGTCAGTGCGCGCACCCGTTGCATTCTGGCCCTAGCAGAACACTGCACGCAGGGCACACTGCAGCTGGATGCGGCAAGCCATCCGGATCAGACCATTTCACAGCTTCTGTCTCTGCCGGGGATCGGTGACTGGACGGCGCAATACCTTGCGATGCGCGCACTGCGCTGGCCTGATGCTTTTCCTGCCGGTGATATAGTGGTGCGCAATAACCTGGGGGGGCTGAGTGCCAGGGAGGCTGAGGCTCGTTCTCAGCAATGGCGACCATGGCGCAGTTATGCGGTGATGCATATCTGGAACAGCGGTAAGCTGCTGGGATGATCAAATCTCGTGCGAAACGAGCAGAAAAAAGGCTATCCCGCGACGCTGGCTGAATCTCACCGCGGAATGGCAGGGGCTGATCTTATTTGTGGTCAGCCCGGATGCTCTGCATTCGACCCGAATCTGCAGCAGGTTCGAACCCCGCCCGGCTGACAGAT
>NZ_BCTN01000035.1 GCF_001571305.1 Erwinia persicina NBRC 102418
ATATCGTACTGCTGCCAGACAATCTACCGAGATATGGTGGGTGATGACGGGCTCGAACCGCCGACCCCCTCCGTGTAAAGGAGATGCTCTACCAACTGAGCTAATCACCCACATCTCAAATCTCTGGGTACTGCATTTCGCGGGCATCATTCACATAATGAATGGTGGGTGATGACGGGCTCGAACCGCCGACCCCCTCCGTGTAAAGGAGATGCTCTACCAACTGAGCTAATCACCCCCGCTGTGTGGAGTCGCATTATAGGGAAGCGCGGAAATGAGTCAACGCTTTTTCCGCGTAAAATGTGTGTTCGTCGTAAAAATAGTCAGGATGTTCCCATTTCAGGCAAAAACAGAGGCTTGCTATCGGAAAGTCTCTGCTCTGTCATGCTGCAAACAGGGATTGGCGTTGAGGATTCGCCCGCAGGTGATAGAATGTTTCCCCTAAAAGTTTGTTCCGATCAGGCCCCAGCCACCGCGTAATAAGGCATTCATTAATGAAAATCAAAACCCGCTTCGCTCCTAGCCCAACTGGATACCTCCATGTGGGCGGCGCTCGTACCGCACTTTACTCCTGGCTTTTTGCCCGCAATCAGGGCGGAGAGTTTGTGCTGCGTATCGAAGACACCGACCTGGAGCGTTCAACCCAGCAGGCGATCGATGCCATTATGGATGGCATGAACTGGCTGAATCTCGACTGGGATGAGGGCCCGTACTACCAGACTAAGCGTTTTGACCGCTACAATGCCGTCATCGACCAGATGCTGGAAGCGGGCAGTGCGTATAAGTGCTACTGCTCTAAAGAGCGTCTGGAAACACTGCGTGAACACCAGATGGCCAACAACGAGAAGCCACGTTATGACGGCCGCTGCCGCGACAGCCACGAGCATCATGCTGATGATGAGCCGTGCGTAGTGCGTTTCCGTAACCCGCAGGAAGGGTCGGTTATCTTTGACGATCAGATCCGTGGCCCGATTGAGTTCAGTAACCAGGAACTGGATGATCTGATTATTCGTCGTACTGACGGTGCGCCAACGTACAATTTCTGCGTGGTGATCGACGACTGGGACATGGAAATCACCCACGTTATCCGCGGTGAAGACCATATCAACAATACCCCACGCCAGATTAACATCCTGAAAGCCATTGGTGCCCAGGTGCCGGTTTACGCGCATGTTTCCATGATTCTGGGCGATGATGGTAAAAAGCTGTCTAAACGCCACGGTGCCGTGGGCGTGATGCAGTACCGTGACGACGGCTACCTGCCGGAAGCGCTGCTGAACTATCTGGTACGCCTGGGCTGGTCACACGGCGATCAGGAAATTTTCACCATTGATGAGATGAAAAAGCTGTTCGATCTGGATGCGGTCAGCAAATCTGCCAGCGCGTTCAACACGGAAAAGCTGCAGTGGCTGAACCATCATTATATTAACAGCCTGGCGCCAGAATACGTGGCGACCCATCTGCAATGGCATATTGAGCAGGAAAACATCGACACCCGTACCGGCCCTGAGCTGGCACAGCTGGTGAAACTGCTGGGTGAACGCTGTAAGACCCTGAAGGAGATGGCGGCATCATGCCGGTATTTCTACGAAGAATTTGATGAGTTTGATGCCGATGCGGCGAAAAAACATCTGCGTCCGGTGGCCCGACAGCCGCTGGAAGTGGTGCGGGATAAACTGGCTGCGATCACCGACTGGACGGCAGAAAACGTCCATCACGCAATTCAGGCGACGGCAGATGAGCTGGAAGTCGGTATGGGCAAGGTTGGCATGCCGCTGCGTGTAGCCGTGACCGGTGCCGGGCAGTCTCCGGCGCTGGACGTGACCGTACACGCCATCGGACGCTCACGCAGCGTGGCGCGTATTGAGAAAGCACTGGCGTTTATTGCCACGCGAGAAGTCTGATACGGCATAAAATAAAAAACCCGGCCAGCTGGCCGGGTTTTTTTTCAATTGCTGATACCCAGTCGTTGCAAAATTCCCTGTATTCCCTCGCGAAGCAACATGGCTGCGAGCTTATCCTGCTCATCATTACTCAATTGTTGTAATGAGGTAATTAACAGAGCAGGAAGTGAGTTTTGATTCACACGATATTGGGCATGGGGTTCTGCAGCATGACGAGTGGATTTAAGGAAGACTTTGACGCGTTCATCAATATGAATCATGCGTGCCTTTCCACCCTGAACTCCGGGCTTCGGTGCAGTCGTCCAGTTCTCTTTTTTCACCCACTTGTTAATCGTCTGTCTGCTAAAACCCGTTTGCTGTGCCAGTTCTTCCGGCGTTAACCAATCCTTTTTCACGTTCTCGTCCCTTTTCTGCCGAATAAAGTCGTAAGCATATTACAACAATTCATCACGTGAACAACTAACACAAATTACTAACCTTGACAGATTAATTCGCAAAATCTGGCGTCGGTTCAAAAAAATATCCCTGACAACAGTCGGTAAGCGTGACGTTAGCGTGAAGCCGGGCTTTCTGACAGGGGGGCGCGGAAGGCGACAAAATAGGCCAGACCAACGAAAATCGCGCCGCCCACGGCATTACCAAGAAACACCGCCACAAAGTTTGGCAGATATTCACTCCAGCTCAGGTAGCCGGCAAAAATGGCGGCTGGAACGATAAACATATTGGCGACCACGTGCTGGAAGCCAATGGCAACGAAAGCCATGATGGGGAACCACATGCCGAAAATTTTGCCAACCACATCTTTACTGGCGAACGCCATCCAGGTCGCCAGACAGACCAGCCAGTTGCAGCCAATACCAGAAATAAAGGCATGAAGGAAATCCGCATTCACTTTTGCGCTGGCAATGGCGACGGTCTTCTTCAGATAGTCACCTTCGGTCATTCCTAACATATGACCAAAGAACCACGCGATGGTGATGCTGCCAATAAAGTTCGCCAGGGTCACCCAGAACCAGTTACGTATTACGCTGAGTGCGCTGATTTGGCGAGCAAACCATGCCACCGGGAGCAGCATCATATTACCAGTCAGTAATTCCCCCCCGGCGAGCACAGTAAGGATAATCCCTACCGGGAATACCGCAGCGCCCAGCAGGATGCCAAATGATCCCCAGTCTGCCGGCAGCTGGTTAACCACGTGAATATAGAGAAGAAAGCCAAATGCGATAAATGCACCGGCCAGAAAACCAAGAATAAGCAGAGAAGATACCGGTGTACGGCTTTTGATCACGCCTGCCTGAACCGCGACAGCTGAGATCTCTTTTGGTGTGTGCAAAGACATATTCGCTCTGGTGAAATAAATAACGGGAAAGGGCGCCAGATTCCGCTGTCCGCTAAAAAAGGCTTCCATCCAGCGCAGAGCAGGGCGTGGCATCAAAATCGGGCGCAGTTTTGCATGCTCGATTAACAAAAACAAGTAGCTTTTAACCTTGTTATTAACGCGTCATTAACAGAACGGCATCGCGGAAACGGCAGTGGCGGAAAGGGGGGTGAAAAACAGGGAGTTAACGCTTTTAGCCCTGCATTGACGGCTTTTTCAGCGATCGATCTCAGATTGTTATTTTAGCGTTGACACCACCTCCACCGTTTCATATCATCCCCGCCGTCAACACGACACAGTTTTCCGGTTTGGGGGTATAGCTCAGCTGGGAGAGCGCTTGCATGGCATGCAAGAGGTCAGCGGTTCGATCCCGCTTATCTCCACCAACTCTTTACCAGAAGACAAGGTGGCACCGGGAAACTGAGAATTAAGATGTGGGGGTATAGCTCAGCTGGGAGAGCGCTTGCATGGCATGCAAGAGGTCAGCGGTTCGATCCCGCTTATCTCCACCAAATTCTGAAAACGCTTTTTTCTTCCTCATAATCTGCTCAGGCGGATTTTTTTTCGTTTCTGTTTTACCCCTACGGATATTTTTCAGCGACTGGTCGCTGAGGTGCACTCTCAGGCTGTATTTAAGCGTCTGTATGGCGATGGAGGCGCGAAGGGCTTGCAGGGAGGGGAAGAAGATTGGGGAGAAAAGAAAGCGGGGCCAGCGGCCCCGCCAGGTGATTACAGTACCAGACCGGCAATTGATGCCGACAGCACGCTCACCAGGGTAGAACCGTACAGCAGCTTCAGGCCGAAGCGCGACACGACGTTACCCTGTTCCTCATTCAGGCCCTTAATGGCCCCGGCGACGATACCGATAGACGAGAAGTTAGCGAATGAGACGAGGAACACGGAGAGGATGCCTTCACCACGCGGAGACAGCGTACCGGCAATTTTCTGCAGATCCATCATCGCCACGAACTCGTTAGACACCAGCTTGGTGGCCATGATACTGGCAACCTGCAGGGCTTCATGGCTCGGTACACCCATAATCCAGGCGAACGGGTAGAACACATACCCCAGAATGCCCTGGAAACTGATACCGAAAATAGTATCAAACAGGGCGTTGATGGCCGAGATCAGCGCGATAAAGCCGATCAGCATTGCGGCGACAATGACGGCCACTTTGAAGCCGGCGAGGATGTATTCACCCAGCATTTCAAAGAAGCTCTGACCCTCATGGGTGTTACCCAGCTTCAGGTCTTCTTCGCTGTCCACGCGGTACGGGTTAATCAGCGACAGCACGATAAAGGTACTGAACATATTCAGCACCAGTGCGGCCACGACGTACTTTGGCTGCAACATGGTCATATACGCCCCGACGATCGACATAGAAACAGTCGACATAGCGGTGGCTGCCATGGTGTACATCCGGCGCTCTGACATCTTGCCGAGAATATCTTTATAGGCAATAAAGTTCTCTGACTGTCCCAAAATCAGTGAACTTACTGCGTTGAAAGATTCCAGCTTCCCCATGCCGTTGATTTTCGACAGCACGGTACCGATAGCACGGATAATGATTGGCAGAATGCGGAAGTGCTGCAGAATACCGATCAGCGCAGAGATAAAGACGATAGGGCAGAGGACGTTAAGCCAGAAAAATGCCAGGCCTTTATCGCTCATATTACCGAAGACGAAGTTAGTCCCTTGCGCCGCATACTTCAGTAGGAGTTCGAACAGATCTGAGAAGCCTTTGACGAAACCCAGGCCAGCTTCCGAGGTCAGGAAGAACCAGGCCAGCAGAACTTCAATGACTAAAAGCTGTATGACAAAACGCACACGGATGTTCTTACGATCGCGGCTGACCAACAGGGCCAGCAGGGCGACTACCGCCAGTGCCAAAGCAAAGTGCAGAATGCGGGACATGTTTGCTCCAAATTTGAGGGCTGTTATATTTCGTTGCACATTCTATGTAACAAGAACGGGAAAAACGAGATCTAAGCCGCAATATAACAATTCCCTATTGCATCAGATTGCAGAAAAGCATGACCCGTCACATGTTTTCACGAAAACTTAACGACTTACCTCATATTCAGGCACGTTATCCCCGATTTAACGCGCGCTGACAAGCGCTGTTTGATTAAAAAATAACCCTTTAGCTGGTAAGTGATTTCCGAATAACCTACAGTAAAAAAGGTTGCTCATTTTTTGAGTTTACCGTAGTTTATTTTGAAGTATAGCCATGGCTATACCTTATAGCGCTGGCTATCACAGCGATAAAAACAACCGTTCCCTATGCACTTGATAATCGTTATCAATGAAAGGCAGCATAGACAGTCAGGTCATCGTTTCAGGGGTAAACACTATGTTCGGAAGCCGCACTGCGGAGCAGAACATTCGCAGTAATCGTAAAATCAAGTTTGCCTTGATGGGGCCCGCCTTTATCGCGGCCATTGGCTACATCGATCCCGGAAACTTTGCCACTAATATCCAGGCCGGAGCCTCCTACGGCTATACCTTGCTGTGGGTGGTCGTGTGGGCCAACGTGATGGCGATGGTCATCCAGCTGATGTCGGCAAAACTGGGTATCGCCACCGGCAAAAACCTTGCCGAGCATATTCGCGACCGCTTTCCACGCCCGGCTGTCTGGTTTTACTGGGTGCAGGCGGAAATTATTGCCATGGCCACCGACCTGGCGGAATTTATCGGCGCGGCCATTGGCTTCAAGCTGGTGTTTGGCGTCAGTCTGCTGCAGGGTGCCATGCTCACCGGGGTGGCCACTTTCCTGATCCTGATGCTGCAGAGCCGCGGGCAGAAGCCACTGGAATTTATCATTGGCGGATTGCTGCTGTTTGTGGCAGCCGCCTATGTCATTGAGTTGTTCTTCTCACAGCCTAAAATTATCGACCTGATGCACGGTATGGCAGTGCCTTCCCTGCCAACGGCGGATGCCGTGCTGCTGGCGGCGGGCGTACTGGGGGCGACGATCATGCCGCATGTCATCTATCTTCACTCGTCCCTGACGCAAAAAGACGAGGGGGGCACGCGTGCACAGCGCTACTCCTCTACCAAGCTGGATGTGGCCATTGCCATGACCATTGCCGGTTTTGTTAATCTGGCGATGATGGCGACCGCGGCGGCCGCGTTTCACTTCAGCGGCCACAGCGGCATTGCCGACCTCGACCAGGCCTATCTGACGCTGGATCCCCTGCTGGGTAAAGCGGCCGCCGTGGTGTTTGGTCTCAGTCTGCTGGCGGCCGGGCTCTCCTCAACCGTAGTAGGGACGATGGCTGGTCAGGTGGTAATGCAGGGCTTTATCCGCTTCCATATCCCGCTGCTGGTACGTCGCGTGGTCACCATGCTGCCGTCCTTTATTGTGATTATGGCGGGCTGGGAACCGACGCGTATTCTGGTGATGAGCCAGGTCCTGTTAAGCTTCGGTATTGCTCTGGCGCTGGTGCCGCTGCTGGCCTTCACCGGCAATCGTGAGCTGATGGGCGATATGGTGAACTCACGACTGATGCAGAGTATTGGCTGGGTGATTGTGGCCGTGGTGGTGGTATTAAACGGCTACCTGCTGGTGGCCATGGCAATGAACCTCTGACCCTGTCATAAAATAACAGGGCGACCCGGTTACGGGTCGCCCTGAAAAATTACCAGCGGTCGTGACGATCGCGGCGGTCGCGTTCATAATGACGGCGTTCATTTTCATGATGACGCCATTCGCGCCGGCGATCGTGGTCGCGCCAGCGACCCTCCTTTTCCCACTGATGATGACGACGCATCTCCTGATGACGTCGCCACTGCTCGTGTCGCCACCATCGCCCTTCATCGTAGCGGTAGTTATTACGCCACCAGTGGTTGTCGCGCCAGCGGCCACCGTCCCAGTAACGTCCCCGATCGTCACGATCGCCTAAATGCAGTGTAATACCGGGAGCCAGAGTGATGCGTGCGCTGTCGGCGTAAGCTGTGTGTACCGCCAGCGGGGATAAACTTGCCAGCAAAGCGGCAATAAGCAATAAGCGTTTCATATTATCTCCTTTATCAGCGGCCTGACTGCGCCACCGTAGAAGCACAATATAAACAGTTCATCAACGTTACGCCTGGGGAACTCTGAAAATGTGCGGAACAGGCGGATTTGGGATTTTTCTGGAAGGGGAATAACAGAGCCGATCGTTTCTGACCGGCCCGGAGAGGATTGCTGGTCAATATCAATCGAGAATGGCTTCAATCTCTGCCAGTTCATCCGCAGTAAAGTCGCGGTTGCCCAGCATCTGCACGGCGTCATCGATCTGGCTGGTTTTGCTGGCACCGATAAGCACCGAGGTAACGCGGTCGCCGCGCAGTACCCAGGCCAGCGCCATTTGTGACAGCTTTTGCCCGCGACGCAACGCCAGCGCATTCAGTCGCTGCACTTTTTCCATCTTTTCAGGCGTCAGCTGATCGCCACTGAGGAAGCGGCTGCCGCTGGCAGCACGCGAGTCTTCAGGTATGCCGTTAAGATAGCGGTCAGTCAGCATACCTCCCGCCAGCGGCGAGAACGCAATACTGCCTACGCCCTGGTCGGCCAGCACGTCCAGCAGGCCGTTTTCCGGCGCACGTTCAAACATCGAATACTTAGGCTGATGGATCAGACAGGGCGTGCCCAGTTCTTTCAGAAGGGCAATGGCCTGTGCAGCGAGATCCGCCGGGTAGTTTGACAGACCGATGTACAGTGCCTTGCCCTGACGCACCAGATGATCCAGCGCGGTCATGGTTTCTTCCAGCGGCGTTTCCGCATCCGGGCGGTGATGATAAAAGATGTCCACATACTCCACGCCCATACGTTGCAGACTTTGATCGAGGCTGGAAATCAGGTACTTACGCGATCCCCAGTCACCATATGGCCCCTCCCACATGGTGTAACCCGCCTTGCTGGAGAGCACGAGTTCATCACGATAGCCGCGAAAATCCTCGCGCAGGATGCGGCCAAAGTTTTCTTCAGCCGATCCCGGGGGCGGGCCGTAATTATTGGCCAGGTCGAAATGAGTGATACCGTTATCAAAAGCATGACGCAGCAGTTCGCGGCTGTTATCGACGCGAGTACTGTCACCAAAGTTATGCCATAAGCCGAGGGAGATGGCCGGAAGTTTCAGACCGCTGCGCCCGGTGCGGTGATAGGTCATTGTCTCATAACGGCGGGCATCTGCTTGATAAACCATGAATAAGTCCTGTAGTAAAAACGGGGGAACGCTGAACAGCGTAGTAGTGTATACGGTTACACTAAAGGAAATCGCGCGACGGATCGCAACTTAAAGATAATTCCTGGAGCGTAACGATCCCTTTCCATTTCGCCCCCCACTTTTCCGCTAACAGAGTGAAAATAATCGCTAATACTCAAGTCAGATACTCCAGAGGACCAGGACGATGAAGCGATACACCGTCAGTGATTACCTGCTTGCCCGCTTAAATGAAATGGGAATCGATCATCTGTTTGGCGTACCGGGTGATTACAATCTGCAGTTTCTCGATCATGTGATCGACCATCCGCAACTGGCCTGGGTGGGCTGTGCCAATGAACTGAACGCGGCCTATGCGGCGGATGGGTATGCCCGCTGCCGGGGGGCAGGGGCGCTGCTGACCACTTTTGGCGTCGGCGAGTTGAGCGCCCTGAACGGGGTGGCGGGAAGTTATGCGGAGTATCTGCCGGTGGTGCATATCGTCGGGGCTCCCTCACAGGCTGCGCAGGACAACGGCGAGTTGTTGCACCACACGCTGGGTGACGGCAGCTTTAGCCATTTTTTACGTATGCACCAGGAAATCGCCGTCGCCACCAGCGTGCTGACGGCCGGGAACGCCGCCGCGGAAATCGACCGGGTACTGCTGTCGGCGTTAACCCACCGGCGTCCGGTCTATCTGCTGCTGGCGACTAACGTAGGCGAAAGTCCGCTGTCGCCGCCAGATCAGCCGCTGACGCTGACCGCCGGGCGTTCCAGTGAGTCGCTGGCCGCCTTCGCCGATGCGGCAGAAACGCTGCTGGCCGCTGCGGGGAGTGCGGCAATGCTGGCTGATTTCCTTGCCGATCGCGCCGGGCAGCAGCAGCGCCTGCACGACTGGCTGACTGACGTTCCGATGCCTTTTGCTACCCTGCTGATGGGAAAAAGTGTGCTGCCAGAAGGGCTGTCTGGTTATGCGGGAACCTATGCGGGCGCGTCCAGCGCGGAGAGTACCCGGACGGTGATCGAAGAGAGCGATGTGCTGATCGCCATTGGCGTAAAGTACACCGATACGCTGACGGCCGGATTTACCCAGCGTATTACCCGCAGCCGTACCATTGAAGTTGACCTGCATGATTGCCATGTGGCGGGGCGTAAATTTGCCGGCATACCGATGGCAGCAGCGCTGGCGGTACTGCATTCGTTGTCCCGTCGGCACGGAGCGGGCTGGCAGCAGGGCATTGTTGCCCCGCCGGTGATGGAGAATGCGCCGTCCGACAGCCTGACCCAGAGCACTTTCTGGCAGGCCATACAGCACTTTTTACGACCGGGCGATATTGTGCTGGCGGAACAGGGGACGGCGGCGTTTGGTGCCGCGGCCCTGCGTCTGCCGGACAAGGTTCAGATGCTGGTACAACCGCTGTGGGGGTCAATTGGCTACACGCTGCCGGCCGCCTTTGGCGCGCAAACGGCCCAGCCGGAGCGGCGGGTGGTGCTGATTATCGGCGATGGCTCCGCGCAGCTGACGGTACAGGAGCTGGGGTCGATGCTGCGTGACGGACAGAAGCCGGTTATTTTCCTGCTCAACAATGCGGGTTATACCGTTGAACGGGCTATCCACGGTGCGCAGCAGCGCTATAACGATATTCCCCGTTGGGACTGGACGCGCCTGCCCCAGGCGCTGAGCGTCGACAGTCAGGCGCAGAGCTGGCGTGTGACCCAGACGGTGCAGTTGGAGGCGGTGATGTCGTTGCTCCAGCAGCCGCAGACGTGCCTGTCGCTGGTGGAAGTGGTGCTACCCCAGGATGATATTCCGCCGTTGCTGGCATCCGTCACCCGGGCGTTGCATCAAAGCAACAGCCGGTAAGCCCGGTTTGCGCGTAATTCAGATGTCGCCTTGATGCAACTCGACTGTTTTTGGGTATAGTGTAGGAAATTGAATTCAGCGGAGCAGAACAATAATGACCAGCTATGCCCTGGTAGGTGATGTCGGCGGGACTAATGCCCGTCTGGCACTGTGTGACGTCAGTAACGGTGCCCTGTCACAGGCTAAAACCTTTTCCACCTCAGAATATGCCAGTCTTGAAGCGGTGATCCGCGCTTATCTGGACGAGCAGCAGCAGGATATTCAGCACGGCTGCATCGCCATTGCCTGTCCGATCACGGAAGACTGGGTGGAGATGACCAACCACGACTGGGCGTTTTCGACCAGTAAGTTGAAGGCCAGCCTCGGCTTCGAGGCGCTGGAAATTATTAACGATTTTACCGCCGTGTCGATGGCGATCCCGATGCTCTCCGGTGAGCATGTCATGCAGTTTGGCGGCGGTGCGCCGGTGCCGGACAAGCCGGTTGCGGTTTACGGTGCCGGTACTGGCCTGGGCGTGGCGCATCTGGTGCATGTGGATAAGCGCTGGGTCAGCCTGCCGGGCGAAGGTGGCCACGTCGATTTCGCCGCCAACAGTGAAGAAGAGGATCAGATCCTTGAAGTGCTGCGTGAGGAGCTGGGGCATGTCTCCGCCGAGCGTATTCTCTCCGGCGGCGGGCTGGTGAATCTGTATCGGGCGATTGTTAAATCAGATGACCGGGTGCCAGAAAATCTGAAACCGCGTGACGTCACCGAGCGCGCCCTGCAGGACAGCTGCACAGACTGCCGTCGTGCCCTGTCGATGTTCTGCGTGATCATGGGCCGCTTTGGCGGCAATCTGGCGCTGAACCTTGGCACCTTCGGCGGCGTCTATATCGCTGGCGGCATCGTTCCGCGCTTCCTTGAGTTCTTTAAAGCGTCCGGCTTCCGCGCTGCGTTTGAAGACAAAGGCCGCTTCAAAGACTATGTCTCTGGCATTCCTGTCTATCTGATCACCCACGATCAGCCAGGCCTGCTCGGGGCGGGCGCACACCTGCGTCAGACCCTGGGGCGGGTGCTGTAAACCCTGCCTTTGTCGTCAGCTGATGCAGCGGTTACAGCCGCATCAGCTGGCGAAATTCCTTCACCTTACTGCGGCTGACCGGCACCTGAAACTCAAGATCGCGTAGCTTGAGGATGTAGGTATTGTTAAACCAGGGCTCGATCTCGCGGATCTTGCCGAGGTTGACACAGTAAGAGCGGTGGCAGCGAAAGAAATACTCATCCGGCAGCCGGCTGCAAAATTCACTGATATTCATCGACATCACATACTCTTCCCGCCGCGTATAGACAAAAGTCAGCTTCTCGTGGGCTTCCGCATAATAGATATCATTGATATCGGTGACGATAATGCGCTCATCCTTCACCAGGTTAATGGTATGCGGGGCCGGGCGTAACGCTGTCTGATTCAGCGGAGAGTGGCTCTGGCTGTGGTTTTCCAGCTTGCGCAGCAGGGTGATGATGCGCATTTCAGACCAGGGCTTCAGGATGTAGTCAAAGGCCTCCAGCTCAAAGGCTTCTACCGCATGTTCTTTATAGGCGGTGATAAAGACGATGAGCGGCTTATTGGCGAACTTACTGATATTCTGCGCCAGCAGCATCCCGTCCAGCGACGGAATATTGATATCAAGAAAGATCACATCAACCTGATGGGTTTGCAGATACTTCAGCACGTCCAGACCGTCATCAAAAGTCGCTTCAATGGCGATCTGGCTGTGTTCACGGATTAGCCAGCTTAACTCCTGCTGGGCGAGGAACTCGTCTTCTACAATGATCGCTTTCACGCTGTCTCCCGGTTCAGGCTAATGAAATACTCGGTTTTTCCGGCAGACCCACACCGTTTTTACTGATGTAAAACGCAATTTCCGTACCCGGGTTAAGGCGATGAATATGCAGCCCTTCACCGTACAGCAGTTTCACCCGGTGATGCACATTCAGCAGGCCGATCTTATTGCCCGGCATCTCGTTATTTTCCACCCTGGCCACCACGTCCTCACTGATCCCGTTGCCGGTATCACGGACGGCGATACGAATGCGGTCGCCAAGGTCATGAATACTCAGCGTTACCACGCCCTTGCCCCGGCAGGGATGAATGCCGTGCACAATGGCGTTTTCAACCAGCGGCTGGATCAACAGACTGGGTAGCGAGCAGCTGACATCCTCTTCAATGTCATAGATCACCGTCAGTTTATCGCCGAAGCGCGCCTGTTCGATGGCGATATAGTCCTTGATTTGGTAGAGCTCTTTTTTGATATCGATAATCTCGTCATCATTCAGCTCAAGGTTATAGCGCAGATAGCGTGACAGGTTGGTGATCAGCTGGCGTGCGGTGTCCGGATTAATCCGGATGGATGAAGAGATGGCATTCAGGGCGTTAAACAGAAAGTGAGGATTAATTTTGCTCTGCAGCGCCCGAAGTTCGGCCTTATTGGCCATTTCACGCAGCTGCTCGGCACGCGATACTTCCAGCTGCGTGGAGATAATCTGCGACAGCCCGACGGCCATCTCCTTCAGCGACCAGGTGATACGGTGGGCATGGCGGTAGTAAATTTTCAGCGTACCCGTGACCTCACCTTTTTCCCACAGAGGGATGACGATCATCGAGTGGATTTCCGGGGTGCGATGGGCTTCATCATTGTTTTTAATAATAATTTTACCCTCGGTGATGGCTGCCGTGGTGGTCGGGCTGATGCCGTCGTCGCCGTTGCGATAGTTTTCTTCTCCCACGCCGACATAAGCGAGGATCTGCTTATTGTTGGTCATCGCCACCGCATCGGCATTAATGTCTTCACGAATGATATGGCATACCTGGCGCAGGGAATGGCTGTTCACCTGGCGGAACAGCGGCAGCGTTTTATTGGCAATATCCAGCGCCAGCTTGGCCTGACGGGCGGCGATGGCTTCTTTTTCACCTTCCACGCTCTGCACCAGCAGCACAATCAGGCCGATGCTGACGGCCCCCAGGATCATCGGGAGGGCAATTTCCGACACGATGTCCAGCCCCAGTGAGGTAGGGGAGGCCCAGGCCACAATCAGCAGCATGGTCAGTGACTCACAGGCCATGCCGCCAATGATACCGATACTCCAGCGCTTCTCTTTGACCACCCTGAGGTTGATCCAGCCGGAGACCACCCCGGCAACAATACTGGTGATCAGGCAGGGCACCGAAGTGACGCCATCCATATCAATCAGGAAGCGGTGCAGCCCGGCAATCACGCCAGTGGCAATCCCCACCCAGGGACCAAAGAGGATGCCGCCAGACATAATCGCGATGGTTCGCACGTTCACCAGCGAGCCCTCCACGTTGATCCCGGTCCAGGTACTGAACAGGGCAAACAGTGAGAAAATCGCGGTGACCGCAATCAGCTCCTGACGCGAATGCTCATCTTTTTGCAGTAACTGGCGGAAGTGACGGGTTCGGGTGATAAAGAACAGGCAGATTAACATCAGCGCTGCGCGGTCAAACACGGCGAGCAACATCTCAAACATCGAATGCACGGGCATCTCGGCTGGTGGGGACAATGCGCCTATGATAGGGAAAGTGTGGAGGATGTGCCAGGCATCCGCACGCCGGAGTGCCCCGATCCCGGTCTGGATCAATTTCTGGCGCTGACTGACCTCTTTTCGCTACAGAGACGGGCTGCCTGTCAGTCCGGATTAAGGTCTCCGCTTGCAGTAAAAAGCCGACAGGCGAAATCACCGTGAGCGATTGCTTCGCTAAACGCCGATGACTGTCCGAAACGCTGATGTTTCAGGATGAACATCAGCGTATTTTGAGCGCCTGCCTGGCAAACGATCCCGCAGCTGCTCGCGATTCTACCGTTGAACATCTCCTTTCTGCCGGACACATTCTAAAAAATTATCTTACCCAGCGGTAATCCGGGGCGCGGAGAATGACCGCAGGGAAATTCCTGCGGTTGCTTCATGACGAGGTAAACAGGGTGCTGAAGGGGACTACGCCATCCCTGGCGTGAAAAGGGAACGCGTTACACCGCAGCTGACATCGGCGTGAACCTGTGTCCCCGGCCTCACCTCACCCGGCGCGGCCGCTTATGCTCAGAGCGACGGGTGGGATCCTTTCACCGGACTGACGGCCTCAAGCAGTGACGCGATATGTAAAATGGTTCTTTCCGCATGCCATTTTCCCACTATCTGAACGTTAATCGGCATCCCCTCACGACTTTTGCCGAAGGGGAGGGCTATGCCGGGTAAACCGGTGACGTTAAGTGGGACGGTCGCCCCCTGCAGATAGGTTGCATCCACCTCCTGTCCGTCAATGACAAAATGCGCTACGCCATGCTTGTGGGCCTGCACGGGAAGGACGTGCGTGATCAGCGCATCAAAGCGGGAGAAGTATTGCGCAAAACCATCCCGCAGCCTTTCTGCTGCCTGCTCCGCATCAATATAGTCGGACATTGAGGTGTCCGGCAGTGACAGCATGGTTTTTGCCATTTTGTATAACTCGTCAGGGTGGCGGCCCGCCGTTGCCGCAGCAAAGGCGGGTTTCATTTCCATCACGTGCAGCCTGTTGAATACTTCCAGCGCAAAATCCTGCTCCAGAGCCGGAATACCCACGTGCTCCACTGTCACCCCGATGCCGTGCAGGGCATCTGCCGCTGACTTAACAACGGCGACCACCTCCGGGTCAACCGGACCAAAGCCGGGACCGGTCATCCAGCCAATTCGCAGCGGACGTGAGGACGCCGCGGGCAGCCCATCCGGATAAACCGGCGCGGTGCTGGAAAAGGCGTCGTGCCCGTCAGGGCCGGACAGCTGTGAAAAGGCCAGGGCAATATCACGCACGGAGCGGGCCATCGGGCCCACATGCCAGAACCGGCGGGGTGCACGCGGCCAGATCCCGGTCATCGGAATGCTGCCGTGTGTGGCTTTCATCGACGTGATGCCGGTCTGTGCCGCCGGGCCGCGCACGGAAATGGCCAGATCGGTGCCCAGACCCAGCGGAGACATGCCTGCTGCGATGGCAGCGGATTCACCTCCGCTGGAGCCACCGGGCGTCCGGGTCAAATCCCAGGGGTTATTTGAACGGCCGGAAAGCAGGTTATCGCTCTCGATCCAGTATGAAAACTCGGGCAGGTTGGTCTTCGCCAGCAGGATAGCGCCTGCTTTTTTAAGACGCGCTACGCTGGTTGCGTCCTCATCAGGGCGACGGTCTTTAAAGATCGGCGAGCCACGCTGCGTTAGTACGCCGGCCGTGTCTATCGAATCCTTGACCGTAAACGGAACGCCATGCAACAGGCCGAGATCATCACCTCTCATTACCGCGGCTTCCGCTGCGATGGCCTGCTTCATCGCATCGCCGGCCAGGGTCACGATGGCGTTAACGTCCGGGTTAGTGGCGTTAATGCGGTCAATGTGGGCCTGCATGACTTCCACCGGGGAAATTTCACGGCTGCGGATCATGCTGGCGAGTTGGGTTGCGTCTGAATAAAAAATAGCGTTGCTCATGATTGCCTCTTGAAAGAAAAGCTAACTAACAGTTGGTAGGTGAAACAGTAGGCGTATGAGATTATGTTGTCAACACCTAACTAACAGGTGTTAGAATAATGACTTTCTTCAGGAGAAAAATAATGAGCAAGACATCCAGTGATGAAATCCTTCACGCCGCCCGCCTGAAAGCACAGGCGCATGGTTACACCGGCCTGAACATTCGTGCTCTGGCCGATGAGGTCGGGATTAAAGCGGCAAGCATTTATTATCATTTTGCCAGCAAGGCGGATCTGGGGGCGGCAGTGGCACAACGCTACTGGGAGGATACGGCGCGGGACCTTCATGCAATACGTGAAACGGAAGGCGACGCACTCAACAGTCTGATTCGCTATCCTCATATTTTTCGCCGTACCCTGGAAAGTGAGAACCGGTTGTGCATGGTGAGTTTTATGTCGGCTGAATATGACGACCTGCCAGATAAAGTCAAAACAGAGGTGCAGAAATTCGCCGATATCAATGTGGCATGGCTGAATACGCAGCTTCAGGACGCCGGTATTTGCCAGCCCGGGGACGGTGAGACGCGGGCGCGGGCGATATTTTCCGCGATTGCCGGTGCTCAGTTAATGGCGCGCAGCCGGAATGATATTGGCCTCTTCGATGAGCTTATTATGGGGTATTCACAGGCAGGACTGTTGCCCTCCGCCAGAATATGACAGGGGCGCAAGGGGCGTCGGGACGGAAAAAATACGTACCCGCTCTCAGCGGATCGACGGGGAAAATCCGTTCGTGAAGACGACGTTGATACGGTAAAAATGACGTTGCTGCGTGAGGACAAAGCGAAACACCGTTGTCGCAAAGGGACATTCCGGGCAGTATGAGGATGCGCTGAAATCATAATAAAACAGGAATGTTCATGTGCCGAAAAGCAACGCTGATAACGTTACCTCTGCTGACCGCATCAGTGTTCCTGCTGACAGGGTGTCCCCCCGCACCAGATCTGGTCCAGTGGCAGCGTCCTGACACGGACACCGACGGCGTGCGGGTCGCGATGGGGCAGTGTGGCGTGCCACTTCCCGGCCCGGACATCCCTAAAACCTATAATGAGTCCGTGCTCTATTACCAGTGCATGGAAAATAAAGGCTTTACCCGTAAAGACGGTTTCAAAATCTGCAGCGTGGGGGTTTTTCATGATACCCCGGCCTGCATCAGCCAGGAGCAGGGACATCCCCTGAGTCAGAAACAGCTTGAAGCACTGCCTTTTGTCGCAGACAGCGGGTTTAATCCGATTGATCCGGCTTACGGTGTGAGCGAATATTCCCTGATTTCCTGGCGTAAGGCGGGGACTTCACAGCATTTCTCACAACAGATTGAAAATGATAAGCAGGCGCTGGTGGTGATGTATCAGTGTGGTTATCCGCAACCTCTGGGCTCGGTACCTTACGTGCCAACGTTACGTAAAGCCGCACAGGTTCAGCGGTGCATGCTGGATAACGGTTTCGAGCCGAAGAATAAGCTCAACCTGGTCTGTCGCCATTATCCGCAGGTCAGCGGTTGCCCAAAAACATGACGGTTTGCGCTGAAATTACCCCGAAGATGCGGTCTCAGGCTTCAACGGAGGGGAATAAAATCAGTAAGCGGACAGATATCAACAGCGAATGTATGGACAACACCCATCCAGGGGGGGGAAAGTGGAAATTATAACTGAGCGTCTGATCCTTCGGCCGGTAGTGTCATCCGATGCAGCGTCCCTGTTCAGTATTTATGGTGACCCTGCCACCAACCTGTTCAATCCCGCAGGGCCATATCCGGATATTCTCCATGCGAGAACGGTTCTGCATCGCTGGACAGAGCATCGTGAACGTCACGGGTTTGGCCACTGGGCCATTGCGCTTCTCGATAATCCTGACAACATCATCGGTTTCGGAGGGCTGCAGATAGCCCGCGTCGCCGATATGTCGATTAACAATCTGGGGTATCGCTTTGCAACGCAGGCATGGGGCAAAGGTCTGGCGACAGAATTTGCCGATCGTGCCGTCCGCTATGGATTTGAAACGATCGCGCTGACCGGGATAGGTGCGGTGGTCAGAAGAAACCATCTGGCCTCGCAAAAAGTCCTGCACAACGTCGGGCTGAGGTATATCCGGGACATTGATGATGTGAATGACGCACCGCCGAGCATGTTTTTTTCACTCCGCTCAGATGAGTGGCAAAAAAGTCGTATGGAGGGATGAACCATGCTGATATGCCAAATGCGAATGCCCTCACTCTGCATTTCGCCGTCAGAGGGGATGCCCGTTCAGTATTAAGGACGATTTTTATCAGACAACTGGGAACGGAATGATGGAACATAATGTACTGTATAAAGTGATTGTCGCCTTAGCTGTAGTAGTCAGTATCTGGCTGGATTTCAGACCGAATAAAAGAGTCGTTAACGCGAATCCGGTTATCGCTGCGGCTGACGCCCGCGAACGTCATGCGTGGCGCTATGCCCGCTGGGCGTTGCGGGGCGTGCAGATAACGCTGGGGATTTATCTGTTGTGGACGGCCGTCAGATTCATCCTGACGTCGCCTGGCTAATCACCGGTTACACGACGGGAGGCGATACGCATCACTGTGCAGTAATTGATCGCTGATCCGGACTGATGAAAAACGTGTCTCACCTCATCAGCGTAATGGGGCCCTTCAGACGGGCTTTAGCACCACCACCGCATACCGGCACGTCTCATCAGTCTCATTCCTGAAAACACAATCGGCCGGATCGCCCAACGCCAGACAATCCCCGGTGAGCATCTCGAAAGTCGTCGGCCCTTCTTCAAACGTCAGCCTGCCTTCGAGCACCCAGATCAGCTGACGCCGGGAACGGTAGGAGATAGCCGGCATCGGCACCGCCGTTCTGGCAGGAAGGGCGATGCTGACCAGGTCGACAGGGATAGGGTCCGGTGACACATGGCGACGAATGTAATGGCTTTCGGGATCCTGCCAGACCACCTGATTTTCATACCTTACCAGCGTACCGGGTCGCACTTCTGCCAGAGCAATAAGCTGTGACATAGACATATCGAACGCACCTGAAAGCCGTGCCAGCAGTGTTGCTGTAGGGCTGCTTTCGCCACGCTCTATTTTGTGGATCATGGCACGCGAGACGCCAGAATGCTCTGCCAGTTCGGTCAGCGACCATCCCTTCTTTTCTCGTTCCTGCCGCACTTTCTGACCGATGCGAACATTGATCTTGTCTTCTTTAGTGGACTTTTTGTCTGTCATAGTGGATAACTACAATAGTGTACAATTCATCTACTTTAGTGAATGACCTGCGAGGTGTCTACCATGCTTATTCGTCCTGCCAGAGAAAATGACGCGGAAAGGATTGCGGAAATTTATAACGATGCGGTACTGAACACGACCGCTATCTGGAATGAAAACACCGTGGATTATCTCAACCGGATTACGTGGATGCGTGCCCGGAATGATGCAGGGTTTCCTGTCATTGTGGCGGTAGATGAAACCGACAGAGTGCTGGGGTATGCATCTTATGGTGACTGGCGTCCCTGGGATGGCTACCGGCACACCGTTGAGCACTCTGTTTATGTTGATAAAAACGCGCGTGGAAGCGGGGCAGGCACGGCACTCATGCAGGAACTGATCAGACTGGCCAGCGCACAGGGCAAGCACGTCATGGTGGCCGGAATTGAATCTGAAAACAGTGCTTCCATCGCGCTACACAAAAAGCTCGGCTTCCGCGAAGCGGGCCGGGTCTCTGAAGTCGGCACCAAATTTGGCCGCTGGCTGGACCTGACCTTTATGCAACGGCATCTGGATGCGCGTGACGTCCCCTGAAATGCCTGAGCCTGCATGACTCATAGGTTCAATAAGGCCTTATGGAGGCGCTGGACGCTTGATGTAACCCAGGCAGTGTCTGCTTTGAGCGAGGAGCGGACATTCGCAATTTATCGATAAAAGATGCAGGCTTGTAAAACGGTCGCGCGTTTATCGTGTAGAAATAAAGCAGGCCTTCTATATAGTTGGATGATGAACTTTCAAAACTCAGCAGGTAATTGCATGATCTTAAGTGTTAATCACGTTGGTTTTTCAGTTAAAAACATTGAAGACTCATTATTATTTTGGACTCAGATTCTTGGAGGTAAATTATTACGTGAAGGAAAAATGTCTGGACCTATAATCGATGAGGTAACAGGTGCAAGGGGAGCTGATGTACAAATGGCTTTGCTTGAACTGGCTGATATTCAAATTGAATTACTACAATACAATAACATTGAGCAGCCAGAAGAACCTTCAGCGCCCTATATCCCAGGCTACGCTCATCTTGCTTTTATAGTTGAGGATCTTGATACGCTCTTGGGCAAAGTATCGGACTACGGCTGGAAGACGCCGGGTAAACCTCAGACAGTGTTGTCAGGCCCCATGCAGGGAACCAGAGTAATATATTTACAAAGCCCTGATGGTCAGACGCTTGAATTGATGGAACGCAGTTAATAAGGACCACATATTATGACCTGTTATCCTCTAAATAAAACAGTGATGTTTGCAAAGTTCGCTCCTGGCACAAAGCGGACTGACGCCAGGCTAATGTCAGCTTCGAGCGAGAAGGTGACGTTGAACGCAGTTAAAGCTGAGAAAAATCATTTTTAAATCAGGGGAGTAACAATGCCGCTTATGTTTACATAAATTCAATAATTAGGGTTTAACCTTACTTAAAGGGGGCTTTGTGCGCACTCGTCCATCATCTCGATTGATCGTTCTTTCGCCTGAAAATCACGTCCTGCTTTTT
>NZ_BCTN01000036.1 GCF_001571305.1 Erwinia persicina NBRC 102418
GCTTTTCGGGCACCGCGCGGCGGTCAGCCGGGTCATTAATTTCAGACAGGAGCACATCATGACATCAAACCTGACGGGCATCACCAGTGAACTGCGTTGCGTCGCGGCGCTGGGCAACGGAACGTTTACGCGTGAGCAGGCGATGAACGTAACAGCAGCATTCAGCAACGTTTTTATTGACGACGATCAGGGAAGCCACTTCCGCCTGGTCGTGCGCGAGCCGTCGGGCAGTCTCATCTGGAGCGCATTCAGTTTTGAATATGACGGCGGGTATGGGCTGCGCCAGTACATCAGCAGCCGGGGAGTGCTTAAGCCGCTTAATGGCGAGCTGACGGCGCTGACCGACCTGAATGACGTGCCGATGACGCTCACCCAGCGCCGGGAGTGTATGACCCAACTCCTGAACAACCTGGCCGGGGCCGTGGCACAGCGTGTGCCGGAAAATCAGGTGATGCTTCCGGCTGATGAGTCAGAAGTGTGGGAAGAAGCCGGGCGCATTGCGGTGGCGCACTTCGGGCTTCAGGGGGAAAAAGCATTCTTTAAGGCGAGCCAGTGGCTGATCGCTGAGCTGGAGCAGGGCAATAAGGTACAGGCGTAAAAAAAGCAGGGTAGCCCCTGCTTCATTACGGCGGCCAGTTCCAGCTGGCTGCCTCATCAAAGACCAGACACTTTGGAGAGATATATGATTTTTGACCCGCAAATCCTCGCACAGGCAACGGCTTTTGTAAAAGCTTTCAACAGCGGACGTGGCGTGCGCGTACCGAAAATGACCTTCAACCAGTGGCCACACTTCATGCGTGCCGTACGTCAGCAGCTGGAGGTGCAGGCATGAGCATCGCAACGCACCTGAATTTACCTTTCGCGCTGGCACCCGTGACGCAGAATGACATCATCCGCGTGCTGGGAGAATACACCTTTATCCGCCTGGATAACGGCGACGAAGCGTTTTATCACCATGGCAACTGGATCACCGGGGCAGACGCGAGCTGCGGTGAGCCTTCTGTATTAGGGCTGGCGCAGAGCATGGCGCGCGCGGGTTGTAAGTCCCTGCGCTGCGTCGAGCTGCCTGTCCCGGATGATAAGGAGTGGAGCTGGGAAGACGTGGTGACGCAGCTGGTGCAAGCATCATTTACGCGTCAGGTTCGCGGCGAACTGACCATAACAGTAAGCGAAAATACCCGACATGGTCGCGGCGTGCACGTCTGCTCCGACCCACTTCTGAGCGGAATGGACAATAACCTCTGGTTTCCACTGAACGCGGCAGAAGACTGGCACGCAGGCATCGAGCGCGTGCTTACCATGAACGGCGTGGCAGAGAACGTGGTGCGACTGGAGCCACTGCGTGACGGTCCTGAATACACCGATTTCAAGGTGATTTATAACCGGAAAATCTGCGCCTGATGCGCAGAGAGGCCGGAGACTATCCGGCCTCATGACGTCGTTTTTCTGTCCTGTCCTGAGCGTCACAGCATTACAAAGGTATTCATAATGAAATCAGAATCCATCAACTCACTGACCGCTTCACCTTCTGAAGAAACGTTCACCATCCTTGATCTACAGGCTCTGTCAAAGCAGGCAGAGGCGGCTGAAGAGGTGAATGATAACGCCCGCCGCATCAGCCTGGCAGCTTCTGCACTATTAGGTTTTGCGGATCAGACGGGGATCGGAAACAGCACCGAACCCACAGAGACCGCCGTCACGGATCTTCTGACAGACATTATGCACTTATGCGCACACTGCTGGCCGGATGACGGTGAAATCTCCTTTGACAGCGCGCTGAATACCGCCCGTATGCACTTCACTGAGGAATCCCATGAAGATGGAAAGTGGGACAGAATGAAATGAAAATGACCATCACAGATATTACGGAAGGTATGAACAGTTCGCATGGAGGATATGCCGACCTGGTTGCTGATTCTGTTGCCTTCAGCCTCGGCCGCACGCTGACACATGAGGAATACACGAAAATCTATAGCATCACAGAACTTGCCATTTCTGATGCGGTTCAACAGCTGGAAAGCAGCGAAACTGAGGATGATAAACTGCTCACACAGGAACAGTTCAGTGACCTTACCGGGGGCCGTCATTCTGACGGCATGCATAAATGACTTCATTAAATGACATCCAAAACCAGCCAAACGCACCGCATATCTGTGGCTGTGCGGTCATCAGTAACGCACACATGACGCAGGGTGATTCTGTGATTCTTGATTCACTATCACCCAAGCTTAGCGGTGAAGAGGTGGCATACCACTGGATACATCCAACGCGATATGGATTTCTGATCCACCTGTCTTCCAGTACAGATACGATTGAGGAAATCAGGAGGGCAGGACTGTCTGATGACTTCTTTCACATTGTCACCTTTCTGTCTGAAAATTGCCAGGCTTCGATGATTCACTTCGACGCTAATGCTGAACTTCTTGAAGGGTTTAGCGTCCACAACTGGTAAAAAAGAATTCCGGCAGGTAAGTATGATACCTGCCGGAAATTTTCATGATGCAGGCTGGATGTCCTGCGGTTGGGTTTTTTGATGCACGGACTCAGGCTTACGCTGAGTTCGCTTTTTCTTTCCATTTCCTTCGTTTACCACAGATGAAATTGCTTTCTCACTGAAACGAAATTCCATGGCATCCAGTGCCGATTTTATATCCGCCACCGTGTAACCTTTCTCTTTCGCCAGCACCAGTATAGTGCCCTTCAGATTTTCCAGTGCACCCTCGCGCGTGATGCGCTGCGGCGTTAAATCTGGCAGGTTTTCCAGCTTCCTGCGTGCTTCATCCAGCTGCTCCTGCGTGAAAACATTACGTACTGCCATGTCATTTCCTCTTTCACATTGGTAAAGACCAGATTTTGCTGTATTTTTGCCACCATTTCCACCCCATCACCTCACATGACGCCGGTTTACTTCTATTCAGCTAAGTGGCAAAATACTAATACGTGTCTAAAAGACGGGACAGGAAATGTTTTGTCATTACCGTCTGCACGCAGACAGTAACGCCAAAACGACTGGTCAGGGCTTCGCCCCGACACCCCAAACCGTGCCAGAGGTTGAGTTATGCCAAAAAGTGAAAAGCGTCAGAAGAACATTATTATCCAGCTTCGCTGTACAGAAGAAGAAGCGGAAGCCCTCAAGTCAAAGGCCAGAACGGCAGGGATCTCCACATCTGAATTGCTTCGCCGCTCCGCTTTGAATCGGAAAATAATGGTTCGTACAGACCTTAAGCTGATGAAAGAACTTCTGCGGCTGGGTGGACTTCAGAAGCACCTTTACAATGAAATGCGGGAGAAAATGACCACCGACCTCAGTCATCAGTTTTCCGACGTTCTCGTTGAGATAAAACGGGCAATTATTGCGCTGGACCTAAACAATGTTCCGGTCAGTGAGACCAATAAGTAATGAACGTCATCATTCCGCCTAAGCGCAGAGACAGGAACACCAGCTTCGTTAAGCTGGTCAGCTACGTGAGCCAGCGAGAAAGTCGTAAGCCTGCTTCTGAGGTTTCTACTGACGCCCCTGACACAGCCCCTTCATCATCGGCCTCTGCTGTTTTCGACCGACTGGTAAGCTACATCGAACGGGAAGACGGGACATCAAAAACGCAGGTTGTCAGCATTTCACCTGAGGGAACTCAACGAGTTCTTTCAGGTGATGTGCTGTGTGAGACCAACTGTTTTTCTCTTGAGACTTCAGCCGCAGAAATGAACATGACCGCAATGCAGAACCGCCACTGCAAAGATGCGGTGTATCACTTCATTCTGTCCTGGCAGAGCGATGAAGACCCCTCACCTGATGCGATATTCCGCTCCGTTCGTTACAGCCTTGATCAGCTCGGAATGAAAGAGCATCAGTATGTTGCTGCGATTCATAAGGACACTGATAACGTGCATTGCCATGTATCGGCGAACCGGGTTCACCCCGAAACTTTCCGCGCACAAAACATGTGGAACGATGCTGACACACTCCAGAAATCCTGCCGTGTTCTTGAAAGGGAGTTAGGTTTCAAAGTCGATAATGGCAGCTGGAACATGGATGAATTCGGTGACGTTTATCGTGCCCGTCGTGATATGCCTGCAACACCTCGCGGGGCGGCAAAACGCGAAATTTTTTCTGACTGTGAAAGCCTGCATGGTTATGCTGTAAAAGAAACACGTCAGAAGATTGCAGATATCGCAGAGCAGGAATGCCTAAGCTGGAGTCAGTTGCACAACATCCTCTTTACGCGCGGACTTGGACTGAGAGAGCAGGGCGGTGGTCTCGCCATTTATGATCTTCTCAATCCAGAAGGTGTAAGCGTAAAAGCTTCTGATGTGCATCCCGCGATCAGCCTTTCGGCTATGGTCAGCAGCTGCGGAGACTATCAACCAGCGCCCCCTACGTATAATCCGGACAGGCTCGAAGACGGCATGCTTGAAATGAAAAACTTCTACATGCCGCAGCTTCACGTGCGTGACCAGGACGTACGTCGTGAACGACGCGAAGCGCGTGCGATTGCCCGCGATATTCTGCGTGCCCGATACGACGCTTACCGTAGCGGTTGGGAAAAACCTGATTTACGTGGCGCTGAACGTTTCAGGCAGATTTCATCACACTGTGTGGTCATGAAGGCTCACGTTCGTGAAACTGTTCGCGATCCGTTGCTACGTAAACTGATGTATCGCGTTGCTGAGTTTGAAAAGATGAAAGCCATGGCCGAACTGCGGGTTCAATTGCGTGAAGAACGACAGACACTGAGCGACGCGGGAGCTAACCGCGCACTCAGCTGGAAGTCCTGGGTGGAACGCGAGGCGCTGCAGGGGGATGTTGCTGCCCTCAGTCAAATGCGCGGATGGGCTTATCGCGAGAAGCGCAATGCGCGTCAGCAGAATTCTGTCTGGCCTGAGCCTAATGCTATTGTTCATTACGGGCCGGGGGAAGATGTTCCGACATTTAAGTCGAGTGAACACGAAACACGATTGATGCGTGACGGTACAGTCAGCTACCTGCGCGACGGAAAACCCGCCGTTACTGACTTTGGTGACAGGGTGGAGGTTTATGCCGCGCCTGACAGCAAGTCAGACCGTTTCAATAATGATCTTGCCGCAGAGCTCACTGCGTGGCGAAGCGGTGATAATACTGTGCTGAGTGGGGAACCGACTGCAGTGAACCGCGTACTCTATTCCGGCGTGGTTCGTAACCTAAACAAACAGGACGGAAACATTTTCAAGGTGAGTGACAGTCAGCAGATGGCCAGCGTACGGGCCACTGAAGACAGTCTGCGTTACCGCGATGTTAATACAGAACTGCAACATGCAGAACCGCAAGATAGAAATGATGTTGAAGGGCGTCCTGTTAACAGATCTATACCACGACCATAAGGAGAATAATTTAGGTCACATAAGGCAAATGGAACAACTAAGTCGCTGATTGCACAGGGTTAGAGGCCTGTACAACCAGCTAACCAATCAAACCTGATAGAGAGGTCATCATGGCTGCTGTGGATCCTAGCCAATTTTTGCCCCTGCGCAAGTTTTTTCCTGAACTAACTGAGTTGCAATCGGTACATGTGTGCATGTTGGTCTTCGGTAACATATCGTTGGAAGATTTAGCCGAACTACGCGATGTGGCACCGGACACTGTCAAAGAGTCAATGAATTCTGCTCAGAAGAAGCTTGGTGTCAGTTCAATGAAACTATTGAGAACTATTGTTATAAGCAGAGTTCTCGTGAGCATATCTTTATCTTTGTGCAAAGATGGATGATTAGAGTTCTACCATTTGACTTAGTAAGCGCTTGAATCCGAAGCCTGCATTTTTTTGCAGGTTTTTTTTTATGTAAAATCTTTCTAATCAGTAAGTTAATTACACCCCCCTTTTTTTAGGGGGGTTCCAAATTTAGGACCAATCTTATTTAATGCTTACATTGCTAACACGATCCATACACACGGTTACGGAACTTCACCAATGCCAGCTCACATTAATAAAAAAAAAGGAATGTCAGTCCTGCTGCGTCTCTCCCCTGAGATGACCGCGATGCTGAGCCAGGCTTCCGGACGTTCTGGGCGCAGTAATACCAGTGAGGCAATGGTTCGCCTTGAAGACCATTTGAAATCGTTTACTGACCTTGCCACACCAGGGCGCCGCTTTACCGCAGAAGATAGCGACAATATTAAATAATTAGATTAGCTGGCCTATATATGGCCAGTCCCTTTTCTTATTAATTATGCGCACTCGCGCAGGGCACTTTTTTGCCCGAAATAAATTTCTGCTCTTTAACAACGTGCCCGTTATTACCCTGATCTCAAGGTCCTCTCTTGCCGGCATACCATCCTGGTGTGCGGAAGATGTCCGGAGGCTACGTCATGACCTGCAACACATCAGGGGAACCTGCCGGGAGGCGGGGCAGTGAAAGGAGCAACTGTTTGACTCACTTCACTGGCCGGGACAGTGCAAAGTCGGAATTGTGGCGCGTTATCGTTATACCCCTACGTACAAATTCGATGTATCCAGAGCAGGCCCCGGGGCGTTCCGTCGGGCTTCCCTGCCTCTGGAGAAGATTAGCACCACACTATTGTGTAGTCGCGAACGGGCATCCCTGACGATTTCATCCCACATAACGCAAATATGACAATGAGTTATTTGTGCGGGCCCACTTCTCAGGAAGTGGGTCAGCCCGGATTGGCTTACTTTTCGTTTTCTCATTTAAGGCTGCTGCCCGGGGAATATGGGTACGTATTTGGAGTGATTTATGAGTCTTTCAAAAACAAAGCGTGAAACACTGCGTCAGCAGTTTGGTGGTTGCTGTGCTTTCTGCGGTACCAAGTTGCCACAGCGGGGATGGCATGCGGAATTTATTGGTGAAGAGTATATCAGTGAAGGCATCGTGGCCGTCTGCAGCGACTGCCGGGGTGCAAAGGGAAACTCAACTCCTGAAGCGTTCAGGGCTCTGCTTGCTGAGCAGGTTGAACGGGCAGAGAGACACAGCGTTAATTTTCGCACGGCGATGCGTTTTGGGCTTGTCAGATCAACCGCAACGCCGGTGGTTTTCTGGTTTGAACGCTATTCTACAGTTAGTTCCTCGACTCAAAGGTCTTCATCATATCCCGCCGGTAACAACAATTCTGCCGCATGACGGCCATTCATTTCTGCCTGGCTTGATGATGGTCATCTCAATATAGGATTTTCCGCATGAAAAGCATCTTTATGCGCCACACTGTCCTTGCGCTTGCTTTGATAGCGGGCGTCGCGGGTTCAGCACTCTCTTCTGATGCTGTATCCAGCCTTTCTTCTGGCTATGAACAGACCTTAACGCATCATGAAATTACTGCCCTGATATTTACGCCGGGACAGCCTGATGCAATGAATACTTTCCTCACACGGGTCCACGCTGTTACGCAGGCTGATGACAACGACGGTAACGGCCTGTACGTACTTAAATTTGCTGACCGGGCTGCCGCAATGAGCATCCTGCAGGGATACGGAAAGATAAGCCGCCGGTTTCACATCAAAATGCCCCAGGGAGAAGACGGAAAGAGCAGCGCTTTTTCTATGTGGCCTAATGAGAAGTTCGGTGCCCGACTGAAAGCCAGTTATCTCTCTTCCCTTAAGCAAATGCCACCTGCAGTCATTCTGGATTTTTCGCTGAAAGCCACTCTGGAATCTACGCCTGCAAGTGTAATTCACTACGGGCTTGATCAACCCCGCTACGTCATCGAAGGAAGCGTTCTCCTGCCTGAAAAAGGCGCACTGATGAGTGTGAGACATACAGACAACGGGTTCCTAATCTGGCTGGTCAGCGCTGAATGATTTTCGCCCGGAAACCGGCCGGGCACACCAACAAAACCTGTATTCATAACGAAAAGCGCACTCTGTTTAGCAGGTCAGTGCGCTTTTCGTTGTGGCGAACCTGCGGCCAGCGCACGCGGTAAAGCTGACATCTGCTAATCGTTTCTGATTAAGTCTAGAACTCCGCGCCGCCTTTCGTCAGCTTGTCCGGCGCACCGGGAGGCACCCGGCGCCACAACACCCCTTTCCTTCCGGCAGGCCGTTGCCTGCTTCCCTGCACGTTTACATGCGGCCGGCCTGTGACCGACGCTGAGACGGTGCCAGCCCTGATTTCTGGAGTTTTCGTTATGTCATTTACCCAACGGGCAGGGCTGTTTCCGGTTCTGCTGCTGACAGGTTGTGTGTCACCGGCGGTCGTCACCGGGCCGCCATCTGGCAGCGTCGTAGACAGCATGCTGTCTCGCAGCGCCGCCGACATTAGCGCCATGCAGTTCCGTGTGCACCAGTCTGGTCCATCAGCAAAGCGTCCGATGGCCCCAGCGGCAGCCAAAAATACGGCAACTGCCGGCACCCGCTTTGCTCAGGGGGGGAAAGTAACCGGTTCATCCTCTGCAGAGGTTAATCAGTCCGGTCCGGGCATGAATGTCTTCATTAACAATAGCGGAACAGCACCGACCCTCAGGGCTGCGATTGTTAAAATCGTCCCTTCGGGGTGGCAGGTTAAGTACGACCCATCAGTGAAACCGGATGCCCCGCAGTTCGTACGCTGGAACGGAAATGACCGCTGGCCTTATGTGCTGAATGGCGTACTGGGTGAGAGGCGTCTGAAGGCTGTTAGTGATACAAAATTGCGAACGGTCACAGTATCTCCCCAACAAAGAGCGAAGGCGGCATCCGGGCCCGCGCCGACTGTTATTGCCTCTACCCCCTCCATTCAAGGGCCGAAAAGTCCATTCCGTGCGGGCTCTGTCGCAACGGTCGTTCCTTCATCGCCATCAGTTGCTAAATCACCTGGCGATCTGAAACCACCGGTTGTCATCCCTAAACCGGTCATGAAGACCTGGAAAATCGACAAGGGGGTTTCGCTTAAGGCCGGATTTGATGAGTGGCTCGCTAAGGAAAACTGTGGGCCCTCTCCGGGTAAATGGAAAGCTCGCTGGGACACGGATATCAACTATCAAAATGACTATCCGCTGTATTTCAGTGCGGCAAGTTTAGAGGAGGCCACGGCGCAGCTGTTCGCACTTTACCGACAGGCTAAGGTGCCGCTTTACGTAAACGGGTATGTACCACAGTGCCTGATTGTTATTAGTGACAGCAAATAATGCTTCTTATGAATGCGAGGTGAACGATGGGAAACCCAAATCGGTCAGCAGCCAGCCGTGTCACTACAGTGAAGGATGAATTCTCCCTGAGTGCTTTTGAACATCTGGTGGTGCAGCTGATGGCCACCTGTGACGTGACTGAGTCTGACAGTCCTGTAGCCCGTGCAATGCTACGTTTTCTCTCCCGACATAAGGCTTACTGCGGCGGCTATATTCTGAAGCATCTGGGCATGGCTCAGTGGGGGTGGACGATATCATCAACCTGTTCCCCTGATGATAGTGCCAATGTCAGCGTTGAAATCAGGTATGACGGTGACGATGAAGATGGCGTCATGGACTTGCTGATATTAGTTTCTGTCCCTCCCGGATGCCTGAGGTCCTGTGACTTCTTTGACGACCGGATAGGGGGGAGGGACAGAGAACGAGCTATCTACCTCGTTTTTCGGGATGCCCTTCAATGCTCTGCCACGCAAGCTGACCTGAAAGGTTTTTCGCATCTTCCAGATCAGGCCGGCGTCTGAGCGCCAGGAGTTGATTAACCAGAGGGCTGCGTTCCCGGGAGATATTTGAAGCAAATTCCACCCGGTGTGTGACTTCTCTGCCCAGGAGCAGGTCTCTGGATATCCGGCAACACTGCGTTGTATTGAGTGATTCAGCGAGGCTGCATGTTTGCCCCTGCTGGAAACTAAAGCGCATACACAGCTCATCATAGTCTGTCTCCAGATCTGATGTTGCTATGGTCAGCTGATAAATATTGAAAACCTCTTCGCGATGCACAACTGCCAGCATATTTCCGTAATACACGGCGACTGACGGATTGATGGTCAGATAGACAAACCCAGGCGTTGTCTTCAACTCGTCATACACCTTCATCATTGACGTTGCACGGCAGCTTATTCTGCCCGTGCTGATGATATCCCGCGCCCTGGAGCCGGGCGTGCCGTGGTACAGCGTCAAAAATTCTTCCTTCATTCATTACTTCTCCGTTCTCATCCGGATTAATTCACACCTGTGGAATTAACCCGCTGAGATGTTTTAAAACCCACGGCGGATCTACTTCTGTTTTGCATACCGGGAACGGTCTGCGGGCAGCGCCGTTAATGCCTGATAGTCATCAGCGCCAGGAAATAATCATGTGGAAAAAACAATGCCTTGCCGTACTGGCCGGCTCACTGATTCTGTCAGGTTGTGCGTTTGAACGCATCAACGGTGTACAGAAGTCAGCAACCGCCACCGGTGATGAAGCTTCCTCACTCATCCGCCAGGCTGCGAACAACGAGCCGATTGTCCAGTTTCATAACAGCCAGTATGTGAATCCACTGCCGCTGGCGGTGCCGAAATACAATGCGCCCCGGGAGGTGGTCAACTGCCTGATGCCCTATCGCGCCAAGTCGGCTCAGGACATATGGCAGTTCAGCCAGGATATTGCCACCGTCTGCCACATCCGCACGCGCGTCACGCCGGATGCCACGGCCGTACTGGGGGGAAGCGGTACGGCAGCCGGATCACCAACGCAACAACTCACCAGCGTGCCGTCCCCGGCACTCTCCGCCAGCGGTGAAATGCGCCCGCTGGACGCGTTTGGGACCGGTGCTCCGGTCACCAGCTCAGGGGGAACGGGCGTATCCCGTACTTTCTCAGGAATAAGCTATACCGGTAACCTCGGCGGCCTGCTGGATATTGTTACTGCCCGCCTGGGCATTTCATGGAAGTATGAAGACGGGATGGTCACGTTCTTCTATCTGCAGACGGCACGCTTTGATATTGAGCCTTCTGATGCGAAGTACGCGCTGACAGGGTCAGTGGTGAGCGGTGTATCCAACAGCAGCAGCTCGGACGGTGGCTCCGGCTCCGGTTCGGGATCCGGCAGCTCAGGGGGGGTATCAGGTGAAAGCGGCACCAGCCTGAAATCAGACGTTGCCATGGGTAACAATCTTTACGACGACCTGAAAAGTACGGCCGAAAGTATGCTTACGCCTGGCGTTGGCAGGCTTGATATGAACAAGACGACCGGTACCGTGGTGGTGACCGATGTTCCTGAGGTGGTGCGCCGTGTAGGTGATTACCTGACCGCTGAGAACAAGGCGCTGAGCCGTCAGGTTAACCTCAAGGTCGTCATCTATACGGTCAACAGTGATACCAGCGATGCGGTTGGCATCGACTGGAACGTCATCTACAAAACGCTCGCCGGTAAGTACGGCATCGGTCTTGCCGGTCCTAGCGGTGCCGTTACCGACGCTGGTTCCCTGAGCTTCTCCGTGCTGGATACTGCGACCGGTAGCGCGCAGCAGTTTGCCGGATCCTCCTTCCTGTTTGACGCCCTTTCAAAGCAAACGAAGGTGTCTGACGTACGTACTATTCCGCTTATGACCACAAATATGGCCTCAGCTTCGGTTGTGGTGGGACGCCAGATTGCTTACCTCAAAAGCACAACCAGTACGCCTTTCGTTAGCGGCAGCTCCACCGTCACCTCTGAAACGCTGACGCCGGGGACGGTCACAACCGGTACCAACATCACCATATTCCCCAAAATTCTCGAAGGCGGTGACCGGATGATGCTTAACATGTTTCTCAACATTTCAAGTCTGATCGCCCTGCGGGAGAGTGGACAGGGCACCAATAAAATCGAAACGCCCGAAGTGGACTCCCGCTCAGTTCCTCAGCGCGTCTGGCTGAAGCCTGGACAGACAGTGATTATCAGCGGTCTGGAACAGAACATGGACAGCTCCGATAAAAAGGGCATGGGCTCGCCGGACAATCTGGCCACCGGTGGCCAGCAGTCAGGCTCTAAAACCCGTCAGTCCTTTGTTATCACCGTTACGCCTTACATCCGGTGATCATGATGAAGAAAAAAACCGAAAAGCCTGTGGACGACCGTGACGGCGACCATCTCCGCGTGCTCACGTTTCACCAGCGCCGGTTCGTTGTCGGGCTGACCTGGCAGACTATCCGTGAGCAACGCAATCCGATGCGTGAAATCCGGCGCGTAGGTAAGGAAAAAGGCCTTGAACTGGTGGCCGTGCGTCAGAGCGACAGTATTCAGGCCGGCTTTGCCCCGAAAACGCGGATGCGTCTGCGCGGAACCTACTCCCTGACGGTTGCGCTGGCGTCGCTGCTTGACGGCTGCTGCATCGCGGTAGTCGCACTCGGAGCGAGTCCTGAAGGTGTGGAGCAGTACACTCTGGTTGGCAAAACGGAGCGAGGTGGCATCCATCCTCGCTCTGATAAGGTCTATCCGGCCGATAAAATGAACCAGTGCATCATTGACCTGCGCGACGAGCTGCGTGGCAGTAAAGGGGATATGGATGTGCCCGTGCACGGCGACCCCGCGCAGCCGTGGGTGACGGTCCCTCTGGATCTTGCATCACTTCTTATACCTGGCAACCTCAGCAAAAACTTCCGGCTTCGTCCGCTCACGTGGGGAATGACCCGCCGACAGCTGGCCACCGCCGGGCTGATGTTCGCGCTGGGCCTGGCCGGGCTGATGTACTATTTTCACATTGAGGACGCACGCGAAGCCAGAGCGCGTGCCAGCTTGCAGGTTGAGCTCGCCAGGCAGGCAGAGCTTAACAAACAGGCGCGCTACAAGGCTGCGCTGGAAGGCCTCAGGCATCCCTGGACAGAGCGGTCGTCGGTCGGAGATTTTATTAATCGCTGCCAGGATGTGCTCAACACGATGCCCATCTCTATCCGGGGATGGATGTCGACGGGCGTGCTGTGTTCCGGTAAGGACGTCAGCGTCCAGTCGCTGCGCCGGACTAACTCAGCGGCAACCACTGCCGACTATGTTTCTGCCGTTCAGGCCCTTTTTGGCGTGACGCCTGTGTTCGATTTCCAGAACAGCAGTCAGACATCTTTCTCACTCCCTCAGCGTATTACACCGGAAGGTGACGACCCGATGGTGCCGGTGGGGGAGCGCCTTATGGAATTCATTTCGCTTTTTCAGTCTCTGAACATCGACCTGTCGGTAACGCCTGTCGCCATCACTGACGTCAAGAAAAACAGCGAAGGTGAAGATCTGCCGCTGCAGGACTGGCAGGAGTACATGTTCAGTGCAGAAACCGACGTTCCACCACGGATGATATTCACCGGAAGCAGCTACCCGGGTGTACGCCTCTCTCATATTACCGTTGCCATCAACACCTCTGATGGTTCCGTACGGTACAAACTTTCAGGATCGCTATATGGAAAACGCTAAGTACGCAGTGCTTCTGCTGATGTGGTGTGGCCTCGCGCAAGCAGAGGGAGACGTTAAAACGCTCGGCGACCTCGACCGCCTGCAGAGCGGGCGGGTGTTCTATGACGCGCAGGCGGCTTTCAATAAGGCCCGTCTCGCCGCAGGACAGGCCGATACCGCCGCAGTTCCCGCTTCTCCGGTCATAATACCTGTCCCCGGCACCCCGTCGAGTACTACCGTGGCGCCGGCAGCGGGCACCGTGCTGCCGGTGCTGGAAAAAGTGGCCGGACAGGTGGCTACCCTCAGCTTTCCTGACGGCAGCAGCACGATGGTCCGCACCGGTGACAGCGTACAGGGCGGTTATAAGGTCGTCTCCATCACGCTGCGCGGCGTCGTTGTCAGGCGCGTGCAGGATGGCCATGACTTTACCCTCAACTGAGGCATTGCGTTATGAACACTCTGAGTGAAAAAACCCACACACTGTTAACCCTGACGGCCCCGGCCGGCGGGCCTTTTTCAGTACTTCTGCGGGACAGCGTTCGTCTTATTCGCGACGATCAGACGCAGCACCAGACCCTGTACGTTCTGAAAGACCTCGATCAGAACACAGAGTTCTTTGAGCTGAGGGAGATACTGCGTAAGGAGAGTAGTCCGCTGTCGGTGAGATGGTGTGACCGTGAGGAGCTGGAGAAACTGTCCCAGCAGTTCAGCGAGGGTGGCGACAGCGTTGCCGGTGCCAGCGACTTTCAAAATTTCAATCTCATGCTTATCGCAGAAGCTACCGCACAGCGGGGCTCTGATATCCACATTCGTATTGAAAATAAATATACCCGCGTGCTCTACCGTATTGACGGCAACCTTTGCCGGGTAAAAACGGAATCGGCGGAGTGGGGCACACGTCTGGTTAACGCACTGTATAACTCAATGTGCGAAGAGCGCAGCAATACCACACTGAGCTTTAATGAACCCTGTGACGCCCGCGTGCGCGAAGAGTTCGTTAACGGCTTCGGACTCAGCACCATCCGCTTTGCCAGCCGGCCGGGGGGATTGGGCAGGCTGGCCGTTGCGCTGCGTCTTGTCAGTCGCCGCAAGCAGAGCCTTCATTTTGAACAACTCGGCCTGATGCCATCAGAAGAAACCACACTACGCAGGCTGCTGACCAGCTCGGGTGGCACCTTCTACAGCGGTCCGACCGGGCACGGTAAATCCACCGTATGTCAGGTTTCAGCAGAGTTTCTGGCGCGCGAAGATCCGGGCGAAAACATTCTCTCCGTTGAAGACCCGATCGAATCTCCTATTGAGGGGGTTTTTCAGACCCCACTCGGTCAGCAGACGTTTGCGGAAGCTATCAAAAACCTGCTGCGTATGGATCCTGACCGCATCTATAACGGTGAGATACGCGATGCCGGTTCGGCTAACGGTGTGGTGGAGGCGATACAGACAGGGGCACCGGTGCTGACCACGATTCACACTAACTCGCCGGCCGATATCCCTCAGCGACTTCGGCGCTTTGGCGTTGACGAGGATTTGCTATTTGACCCGACCATCATATCCGGACTGGTCGGTCTCAGACTCGTTCCTCTTCTCTGCGGTAAATGCAAAATTCCCTGGCACGAGGGGCGAGCAGCGGTCAGTCCGGTAATGCAGGATTTGGTTGAGACTTACGCAAACAGCCCGCACGTGTTTCTGCGTAGTCCGGGTGGCTGCAGCTGCTGCAACGGTACCGGTATCAGCGGGCGTACCGGCGTGTTTGAGGTGATTGAAACTGACAATGTGTTTATGCGCCTCTACAGCGAAAAGGGAAAAATGGCAGCCTATCTGAACTGGATAGCGCAGGGGGGCGTGACCCTCTGTCAGAACCTGAGGCGGCTGGTTAACGACGGGCTCACTGACCCTGTCTGGGCGCATCGTCGTATCTGTAATCTGGATCGTGATGCCAAACTGCAGGCGGGGGCTGAACTGTGAACAGATTCACGCGGTTTCTTTATCAGGCCACTTTCACCGCGCAGGACCGCATCGAAATCTATGATGATTTCCGGCAATACCTGCTGGACGGGCGCTCGGCGGAGGAGGCCTACGAGAAGCTCATCGATAATTACAGCCGGCGCGGTAAGAACCCCGGTGACGCCGTCGCACAGATACTCACCGAGTGTGCTGAAAACCTCGGCAGCGGATTTGGTCTGGGCGACTCCCTGCGCGAATGGATACCGGATCAGGAGCTCAGCATCATTGAGTCCTGCGAGCTCGCCGGGCGTCCTGCGGAGGGGTTTCTCAACGCCATTAAAATTGCCGAAGGAACCGGACGCATCAGCCGGGCTGTCAAGTCAACGGTGAGCATCACTGCTTACCTGACGGTTCTGTCCGTTGCAGTGGTGGCGCTGTTTTGCGTCATGCTGGTACCGGTCATTATCCAGGCGGTACCGCTCAGCCAGTGGAACAGCGTTCAGACGGCGGTGTACTACTTCTACCTGCTGCTGAGGGATTACTGGTGGTTGCTACTGCTGATTACAGGCGGACTTATGACCCTGGTGGTTGTCTCGCTACCGCGCCTGACGGGGCCGCTACGCTTTTTCCTGGACCGTTTCCCTCCCTGGTCGGTTTACCGTCGCATCCACGGTGCGGCGTTCATCATGAACGTCAACGCGATGGATGCGTCAGGCATTCCGATGGAGCAGGCCGTTGAGAGCATGAAGACATCGACGCGCTCAGCCTGGCTTTACGAGCGGATGGAAGCACTGGAGCGGGCGATCACTTCTGGCGAAGAAAACCTTGGCCAGGCGCTGGACGCCACGGGGTACGATTTTCCTGACGAGCGCGCCATTATTAAGATGCAGAGTCTGTTTGAAACTAAAAACAGCGAAGGCTCCCTCAGTCGTTTTGCCGCCACCTGGCTTGAGCGAACGGTCAGTAGCGTGGAAAAAACCGGTGACAGGATGCGTATTGCCAGCCTGCTCATCTGCGGCATTCTTGTCGCCGCACTGATGCTCATCATGTTCGGTCTCATTCAGAAAGCCTTCTTTATGGGCTAAACAAGCCTCGCTGCCTCCTGTCCTGCCAACTCTCTCTCCGCCGCCCGCGCATCGTGCCGTGCGGCTTATTTCTGTGTGTCTGTTAAAAGGTAATGAAATGAAAAAGCTGAAAAAGGGTATTGCAAATATTACTGACTCCATCAGTTCGCTGGGGATCATGATCGTCGTTATTGGTCTTGTGGTAGCCGCCGGCTCTCTGGCCTATTACTACGTGACCAGCACCAGTGAGGTGACGCTGGTCACCACAGTGATGAACGAAACGCGTAATCTGCGTTCGTCCAATGGTTACGGCACGGACGACTATGTTCCCGCGCTTATCAAGGGTGGCAGCATCTCAAAAAGCTATACGGTGTCTAATAACAAAATCTATAACAAGTCCGGCGGACTTATCACCTCCACTGGTAACGGCATCGGATTCGTTGTGACCGATTCACAGCTTCCCCAGCGTGACTGTGTGAAGGTGGCACGCAGCATCGGCACCGCCGACCTGGCGTCAACGAAAATCAATAACACCTCGTTTACCTCCGAAGTTACCGCCGCCAACGCTGCCAGTGCGTGCATAGACGGTGACAACATGCTGACCTTTACCACCAAATCGTAATCAAACATGCCGCCGCGCAACGGCGGCGCTTCAACGGAATAAACATGACTGCGACCACGCTACGCGAGGCCGACTTTATCGACCTCTACATCGGCGAGGGCTATGCCGAAATAAAAGGCCTTGTTGGTGCGACCGGTTTTCTTATTCCCGTGCCGGTTTTGCTTGAGAGCGACGTGCGTATGCTGCAGGAACTCTGCATGGAACGGCACCGCAAAACGGGCCGGAATGAGTTTTCCAGTTTCTACGATGGCCGTCTTTATCGCGCCACGCTGTCACAGGATCTGCTCGGTAAAACTGACCTGGTGCTGCGCCAGACACCGGCGGGTATTCGACCGTTCAACACGATACCGCTCAGCTCCCCGCTCATTCGCTCAGTGCAACTGCCGGGGGCGACGGGGTTATTCCTGGTCGCTGGAAAGATGGCCTCCGGCAAAACGACCACGGCCGCATCGGTACTGCAACAGCGGATCATGACGACCGGTGATCTGGGTGTGGCTATTGAGGACCCGGCAGAAACTCTTCTTCAGGGGCGTCACGGGAGTGGCCGCTGTATCCAGCTGGAAGTCCGTGAGGACGAGGGCTATGCCAGCGCAACGCGCAAGGCATATCGCATGGGCGCTTCAGCCTTCCTGCTGGGTGAAATTCGCGACGGCGCGACGGCGCATGAGGTGCTTAAGGCCTCGCTGAGTATGTTCGTGGTGTCAACCATTCACGCTTCTTCGGTTTCAGAAGCGCTGGAGCGTTACGTCATGTTCTGCGAGGAAATCAGCCCCACCGCCCGGGCGAATATCGCCCGAACGCTCTACGTGCTGGCACATCAGAAAATGCGAGTCAGCGCTGACAGTAACAGGCGTCAGGTGGATATCACGGGGTTTAACGTACGTAATACCCCGGTTGCGCCAACCATCAGGGCGAAAATCGCGGCTGGGCAGTTCAATCTTGACGACCAGCTAAATTCAATCACCTATGATTTTGAGGACTAGACTGTGAAAAAGCTGAAACGTGGCATTGCGCAGATTACCGACGCGACTGTGGCGTACGGGATAGTCGCCGTTATTGTGGTGTCGCTGCTTATTCCGCTGACCCAGTGGGCCTCGGAAGAGTATCGTATGAACATCGCGGCCGGGCAGGCAAACACTGTACAGAAGGCTGTGAATCGCTACATTTCAGACAGGCAGTCGGTCATCGCTGCGGGGAGCAGCGCCACGTCGGGCTATGTCCTGACGGTCCCTATGCTCGTCACTGCCGGCTATCTTCCCGACGGGTTCGCGGCCACTAACGCATATACCGCCACATACCGCACGCTGATATTTCAGCCTACAGCCAACAAATTCCACACCATGACTTTTCTGAGCGGCGGAACAAAGCTGTCACTCAGTGATGCCCGCAAGCTCGCTAATCGGATTGGTGTATCGGGTGGCTATCTTGAGGGTGGCGTAGCGAAAGGTGCTCTCGGGAGCTGGCAGGAAAACCTCTCTGCGTTCGGTGGGTTCAACCCGGGTGACGGCAGCGTGGTTATCGCCGGCTTTTACGCCAACGGAGCGCTGGTCAACGACTATCTCTATCGTCACAGCGTTGCCGGTCATCCCGAACTGAACACGATGGGGACAACGCTGAATATGGGGGGAAATGACGTCAGCAATGCCAAAACGGTCAGTGGTCAGACACTGAACGCGTCCGGTGACGTCAACACGGCCCGGCTTACTGCATCGCAGAGCATCCAGTCAAACGGAACAATAACGGCTAACGGTGTTATCTCCTCCAGGAGCAACATTACGGCCACCGGTAACGTTACGGCCGGGACTGATGTGACGGCAAACGGAACGCTCCGGGGTAAAAATGACCTTATTCTGGGCGGTGTGGCCAAGCTGCAGGAAATCAACAGAGAGGGAACATCCTGTGATACCTGGGGGGCGATAAGCCGCGATAACGTCGGTGCGATACTTT
>NZ_BCTN01000037.1 GCF_001571305.1 Erwinia persicina NBRC 102418
AGCTGCTGACCAGGCCTGCCACGCTGACCATGGGAACCGGGCCACTGATGGGGCTGACCGGGCAGAAAGTGGTTCATGGCGTGGTAACGCATTTTAAGCGTATCAGCGGTTCACGTGACCAGGCGACGTACCAGATTATTATTGAGCCGTTCCTGTCTCTGCTGCGCAGGCAATTCCGTACCCACCGCTTTTTCGTCAACAAGTCGGTACCGGAAGTGGTCACCGAAGTCTTGCAGGAACACGGCCTGAAAGGCTGGGAGTACGAGTTTACTCTCAAAGCTGACTATCCGAAGCGTGAACAGATTAACCAGTACAAGGAAGACGACCTCGCGTTCATTGAGCGTCTGCTGGCCGAGGTGGGGATTTTCTATTTCTTCACCCTGCAGCCCGACACGCAGACTGAGGTGGTGAACTTTGCTGACAAACAGAGTGCCTGGACGTTCGGTAAATCTCTGCCACTCAGCAGCCCGTCGGGAATGAGTGATAATGCAGCGGACTCGGTATGGGACGTTAACGTCCGACAGAACGTGGTTGAGCGCTCTGTCACCGCCAGTGATTACAATCACCGTGAAGCCCAGAATGTGCTGACCTCTGTGCCAGCGGACATGACCCGTGGCGACGGTGACGGTGTTACCTATGGGGATGTGTACCATTATCGCCCGCGTCATCTTGAACGTGGTGACAAAATCACTCCCTCAGCAGAAACCGGTAACTTCTGGGCGCGCCTGGAGCACGAGCGTTTTCTGTCAGGACAGACGACTATAAGCGGGTGCAGTAATGATGCCCTGCTTTCCCCGGCCCAGGTGCTGACCATCAGTGAGAGTGTGGTACTGCCAACGCTACCAACAGAAACGGAGAACGGCATAATCATTACCCGCACGGGCTATATCGCCAGCCGTAAGAATGCTCTGTCAGTGACGTGGGAAGGGATGCCTTACTACGAGAACCGATGCTGGCGTCCTGCTGCTAAAAGGCGTCCGGTGGTCAGCGGCACCCTGACGGCGCGTGTGACCAGCGCCAAGGATAACGACATCTATGCCTGGCAGGATGCCTCAGGTATGTACCGGGTAAAATTCGATGCCGACCGCGACGACAGGCGTCAGGGCATGGAAAGCATGCCGGTACGCTTCGCCAAACCTTACGGTGGTGACAAGTACGGCTTCCACTTCCCGCTGATACAGGGTACTGAAGTGGCCATTGCCTTCCACGAAGGTGACCCGGACCGGCCGTATATCGCCCACGCGCTGCATGATTCCCGCCACGTTGACCACGTCACTGAAGCCAACAGTACGCGCAATGTTATCCGCACAGCTGGCCTGAACAAGCTGCGGATGGAAGACAAGCGCGGCGAAGAGCATATCAAGCTCAGTACGGAGTATGGCGGTAAGACCCAACTTAATTTAGGGCACAACGTCGATGCTTCTCGCACTCTTCGTGGCGAAGGTGTTGAGTTGCGTACTGACCGATACGTTTCTATCCGGGGTGGAGCCGGGGTGTTTATCACTGCAGATAAACAGCCTTCAGCTAAGGGAATGATGCTGGATATGGCTGCAGCTCTGAGCCAGTTGCAACAGGCTCAGAGCCTGGCGGAGTCGTTAAGCAGCGCAGCCGATATAGCAAAGGCAGAGCTGGCAGATCTACAGACGCAGAAAACCTTACTGAGCAACGCGCTAAGGGATCTCCAAAAATCAGCTTTACTTCTGTCTGCCCCGGAAGGGATTGCCCACGTGACGCCGAAAACCCTGCAACTATCCGCTGGAGAAAATATCACGGCGACCAGTGGCGGCAATACCGATTTTAGCATTCTGAAGAAACTGACGGTCGCAGCGGGAGAACGAATTAGTCTGTATGCCCAGAAGCTGGGGATCAAATTGTTTGCTGGTAAAGGGCAAGTGCAGATTCAGGCGCAAAGCGATGAGATGACGCTAGATGCTCTGAAGGATATTCGTATCAGCAGCAGTGGAGGCAAAGTGATTATTCGTGCTGAGCAGGATATTTTACTGGTGGGTAGCGGTGGTGCTTATCTGCGAATAGGCAATGGTGAAGTTGAAAGTGGCGCCCCGGACAAGATTATCCAGCGGGCGGCAGTATGGCAGAAGTTTGGCGGGCAGAGTGCCAGCGAGATGGCACAAAAGTGGGATAAGGCCGATTTTGCTTATACCCCTAAAGCTGTCCATCTCTATGATAATGCGGCATTGTCTGGTCAAACACTGCACATGCAAGCTGAAGATGCAGCCAGCAAAATCGTATCAACAGCTGAAGATGGTAAGAGTGTTGTACTGAAGCAAGCTGATGTGGTGACTAACAGAATGCGGTTTAAGGACGAAAAATAAAATGACGGGAGCAGCGGAAAACGAAGTAGTGATTTTGCCCGAATATGATGAAAATGGGCGGGCATTTTACACCCTGCCGAATGCCAGAGCAGAGGATAATCTGGTGGTTGTCTGTCCTAAAGTTGCGGAGAAAGTGATCCCGATAATTTTCCTGCCGGGCGTAATGGGATCGAACCTGAAAAAGGCCGGCTCAGATAAGAAAGTCTGGCATGCCGATCTGTATGAGGGGATTGATGCGCTGGCATGGACGGTTAAAGCGAAAAAAGAAAGGAAAGAATTGTTAGATCCTACGACTACCGAAGTGGATCTAACCGGTAAGGTACTTTATAGCGACCTCGAAGGAAAAATGTTTCCCAGCAGAGAGGAACGCGGCTGGGGCAGTGCACTTTACAAGAGTTATGGCGAACCACTCCATACCCTGCAATGCATGCTGAATGACGGTCATATTCTGCTTGATAACCTGGTTAATGGCACCCACAGACGCACTCCCCGACAGTGGCTTATTGGTGAGGACTTAGGTGCAGAAAAAGGCGAAGAAGCGCTGACAGAAGATGAGGTCAGGCAGAGTTATGATTTTTTATTTCCCTTGCATGTCTTTGGTTATAACTGGCTTCAGTCAAATGCGGAGTCTGCCAAGCATCTTGACCGCTATATCAGCCAGGTGTTGAGCACCTATCACGGCAGGCTTGCCGTCAGTAAAGTGATCCTGATCACGCACTCCATGGGCGGCCTGGTCGCCCGGCAATATTCAGAAAACATGAACGGCAGGGAAAATATCCTTGGCATTGTGCATGGTGTCATGCCGGATCTGGGGTCTCCCGCAGCGTACCGGCGTATGAAAACGGGAGAACGGGGCATCGTCGGGGCGGTTATTGGTGCTGACGCGGCCAATCTGATGCCGGTGCTGGCCCAGTCGCCCGGCCCGTTGCAGCTGCTGCCGGGTAAGGCCTACGGGACGAGATGGCTGAAAATTCATAGCAGTACAGAGAGTGTAAATAAACCGGAGTCCGACCCTTATACGGAAATTTATCTTAATAAACATGACTGGTGGCGACTGTGTGAGAAAGAGCTGCTTCTGGATGATACAGCTAAAGAATGGGAGAAATATCAGGACAGGATAAAAAATGATATCAAAAAATTTATCGAAAAATTAAAGAGTAAATATCATCCCAATACGTACGCATTTTACGGCGCCAGTAAAAATCACCCCTCCGACGATCATCTGATATGGCAGCAGATCCCGGCACCAAGGCCGGTGTTTGGCGTACCGCTGGAATTGCCCTCCTACCGTCATGTACAGGGGAGTACGCTTGAACTGATCTCCTCCGGCAGTCCGGGCGACGGCACCGTGCCGGTCCGTGCGGGGCGTATCTCATTTTCCGGTATTCGTTCGCTGCTGGCCACTGAAGTGGATCATGAGGGGGCCTATGCCGTGGGAGATCTCAGCACTGAAAACGGCCTTTCTGTCGCAATTAAGTTCACGTTACGGTCGATTATAAAAATGGTCAGGGAGGTGACGCCATGCGGGTAAGGCATTTATGGCTTGGATTGTTTGCCGTTACGCTGGCGTTATCCACAGCGTACTGGTTATTAACCCGCGCGTGGCCGGTATCGCCACTGACTGCAGAGGAAAAACAGATGACGTATACGCTTTTTGAGCAGACGAAACCGCAGTGCCTTGGTCGCTACATTTTTGATGTCCCCGTTTCTTTTAATAATACTCTGGCGGACCAGGTGAAAATTAATGACGTCAGTATTTCCAGCAGTCGGTTATATCGTCCGGCATTTGAACAGCGTATTCGCTTGCGTGAGCAGGAGTTAAAAAACAGCCACACAGTTGACCCTGAAGATCAGCCTTTTCTGAAACAGGTGTACCGCATAAATGAAAATACGGTCATTTTTGATCGTAATATAAACGAAAGTGTTCCTGGCTTCGGGCGTATTCTTGAGGGACATTTATATAATAATGGCGTGGCATTTATAGTGACATCGAAAATCAGGGATGTATCCGATCCAAAATATCAGCAGGACAGAAGTGAATATTTGAACAGTGGAATGAAGGAAAGCTCTCTGAATAACAAACCTCAGAAGCTGGCAGAAATCCAAGGCCTGCTTTCAAGACTGAAGGGAAGAGCAAACAACGAAGTGCCCACTCTGCCAGGAGTCTGTATTCCAGAGGGTTTTATAAGCGATGCTAATATTAAGTCGGATGAAAAGATTAGCATGTTGTACCGTCATGGCGATTTTGAACTGATAGTAAACAGCAACAGCACCATTGGAAAGGGCGAGACGCTAATGGAGCGGGGTGACGAAATAACTCCGCTGATGATCAGGATTGGGGCGCACACGCTCAGAAAAGGGCCGGTTAACCTTCCTGGGATAAATGCAGAAGAGTGGCTGATTAAAGCGAATCAGGATATCTATCGGCCAGAGGATAAAAATGTTCCTTATTATAATTTTACGCTTTATGGAAATGAAAAAGTTGCTGATGATAATCACCCGGTTTTTTCAGTAGAATTAGATAACTCTGGCCATGAGATGAAGAGCTATACGGATCCACAGCTGGTTGATATATGGGACAGAATAATCCGGACATTCAGATACAGACCAAATGCATTCTGAAAAATCATACACTTCTCGCTGAGAGCGAAGTATAACTATTTGTAATTATTTCTATAAATTTTAAGGGCGCAGGCCTTAAAAAACTCTTATGGAACTGATAGTGTGTCTATTTAAAGCTGCATTTCAGTTGCGATGATAAATGGTGCTTTCAATAAATATTTAGGAGTAATAGTAAGCAATGTTTAATGAGCTGGAAGTATTTCTTACATGGATATCAATGTTAGGGCTGGGTTTCTCTTTTTCAGCCCTTAGAGATCGAAAAAATCCCGCTCAGATCCGGGCGTTGGGATGTGTTTTTCTCCCTCTCTCAGCATGGCTTTTTTTTGTTTTATTAGGTGATGGCGCGCTAAGGTTTTATTAATTAAAATTCGCATGGAGTTTTCAAATGAAGTATTTTAACTCATCTGTCTATATAGAATATAATCAGTATTAATTTTTCATGGTGTTATTTTTAGTGCATTTAACTCATTTTTTTAATATGAGATGTGATCGTTCTGTGAGTTATAATTATTTAAGCTTCTAATTACCCCGTAATAGACTTAATGAATAAGGAATATATTATGTCGGCACTGGCTTGTCTGGGGGATGCCACTACGCATGGTGGTAAAATAATTTCAGCTTCATCTTCCCTATATGTTAACGGCATCCAGGTGGCACTGGTTGGCGACCTGGTCTCCTGCCCTGAGCACGGTACCAATCGAATAACCGAAGGAGATCCCACTGCTTATGAAAATGGTGTGTCCGTTGTGGTTGATCATTGTCTCTGTGAATGTGGTTGCCGGATTATCGGCTCACATACCGACTGTGCTATTGAGTCCTGATTATGTCATGGCCTATCCCCAAAATACCCACAAAGACGGTGGTAACCCAACCGGATTACAGACGCTGGGTCATTATTTTGTTGGTTATGACAATGGCAGGGACCTTACTCGCGGTTTTTCCGGGGAAAGCGACAAGTTACGGTCAGGCTCTAGTGTATGGCATGTTACCTGCAACATTACTCTGGTTGTGTTTTTTTGGTCTGGCATTTCATCGCTATGAACAGTCTGTCAATGCTGCCCTGCTATGGAATGAAGAAACAGCGAGAACCAAGCAACAATGGCAGCGTTGGAGCAGAAAACAACAGATTGTGGTGGGGAATGTCGTACTGACCCCGGAGAAAAAAGGCGTTGGTGCATTGCTGGGAAATCCTGACGATATACCTGCATACCCTGAAAAAGCACGTCCCCTTTTTGCTCATTTATCTGGTCTGCGTGAACGTTTAAAATTTATCGATCGAGAAATTGAAAAGCAATGTCCAGGCTACCGCCATCACCTCAGTAAAATAGTGATCCAGTACCAGGAAAAATATCAGAAAGAAACGATAGAACAGACTGTTTATCAACAATGGGAGCTGCGCCCGGAATATGCAGGTTCACCAGAATTATTTTGTGCTGATGATGAAAAAGAATTGACCGGTTTGGGCCTTTTACTTTGTCTACAAGACTGGACAGGGAGTCAGGCTGAAAAATACAGTGAATTCATCACCGCACAATTAATCACCTCTGAGCGTTTCGCCAGCCAGAATGCACTTCCTATTATCGCTGGCGTGGGAAGGAGTCTGTCTTCTGACTCCCTGACCGGGGCGCTGGATAAGCTATCTGAATATAACCGACTGGAAAAAGAGCCGATACGTTACCTCTGGTTATCGGGTATGGATGCTGATGAGCGTACACGGCTAGTTCAACACGCTACATCAAAACAATGGCCTCTGTCGGAAAGACGCCCTCTAATCTCCCTTGAACACTCATTCGGGCCACCCGGCCCGTTGATGTTTCCGGTGGTAGTTTCCCTTTTGGCTGATGCAGCAAAGCATACTGGCGAAATGCAGTTATATATTTCCCGAAATGAGAAAAATATGTATTCACTTTGTCTGATAACCCGGGAGTTATTTTCATGACAACGGAAGTGTCATTGCCAAAATCTCGTTATGGTATTGTTGGTTATATTATTCTCATCATAGGTCTGGCAGGGATAACTGCTTTTCTGCTATTTGTCTGGCAGGGTGAGCTTGCTTCCTGGAAAATAACAAAATATACAGCGTGGACTCTTTGGGGATGTATTTTCTCTTTTTTACTGATTCTGGCTGTTGCCTTTTATTTCCTGCAACGCAACCACTATAAAAAGGAGCAGACTCTGTACCGACCGGAAAATGTTCTCAGCCATGGCAAAAAACAAAATTTGCAGACGACTCCTGTCGCCACTCATTTTCCATCCGTTGCTGAGATCCGTGACGCCATGCGTAACCTCTACGGTCGGCGTTGGGGACGTAAAGTTCGCATCCTGCTGATAACCGGTACTGCCGCTGAAGTGGAGCAACTGACGCCAGGTCTTACAGGTCAGCTCTGGCAGGAAGATCGCGGCACGCTGTTGCTGTGGGGCGGTGACCTCAATACGCCCGCAGACAGTGCCTGGCTGATCGCGCTGCGCAAGCTGCGCCGTCGTCCGGTGGATGGGCTGGTGTGGGTCACTTCAGCATTTGATCAGCTATCTGCGCCAGGGCTGGAACCGCCGCTGCCGGTGCCGTCTGAAAGCACCATGGATTCCCTGTCGCACGCCATCAGCGCGCGTATGGAAACGCTTGGCTGGAAGCTCCCGCTGTACGTCTGGTCCCTGCATCTGCGCGCCGGTCAGCCGGAAGGGCGCATTACCCAGGCTACCGGCTGTCTGTTACCTACCGGTTGTCGTACCGAAGGGCTGGCAGAACAACTCTCCGCCCTGACGCCGGATTTGACTTCACAGGGGCTGCAGCAGGCCTGTGGTGAAGTGAAACATAACTTCCTGCTGATGCTTGCCGACCAGCTCATTCGTGAGCCGGAAAGCGTGACCGCACCGCTGTCGGTGATGCTCAATCCGTACCGCCCGCTGCCGCTGGCTGGCGTGGTGTTCAGTCAGCTCTCAGCGGGTGCCGAACGCGCCGTGCCGCACCACTGGGGCATGGATAAACACTGGGATGTCCTGCCAGAGTCGGTCCGGATGCTGCCTGCCGCACTGCGCCCTGTTAAGCCGGGCATTCCCTGGCGCAAGGTGTTTGCGTCGGTTATCGCCCTGGCGATGGTGGGCTGGGCTGCATGGATGAGCATCGCGTATGTCACCAACCGCAGTCAGATTGACGCTGCGAATGCCCGGGCTGCAATGGCTTCGCGACAAAATCAGCCGCTGGAGCAGCGTCTGCACGCGCTGTCGGAACTGCAGAAAACACTGGCTCGTCTGCAGTACCGTTCTGAACACGGTATTCCGTGGTACGAAAAGGCCGGTCTGAGCCAGAATAATGCCCTGCTGGCGGCACTGTGGCCGCGTTATCAGGACAGCGCACTGCCGCTGTTGCGGGATGCGGCCGCAGACCACCTGCAGAAGCAGGTCAGCGCCTTTAACGCGCTGCCGCCGGGTAGCCCGCTGCGTGAGCAGATGGCAAAACACACCTGGGAGCAGCTCAAACTCTACCTGATGCTGGCGCGTCCGGAACATATGGATGCAGGCTGGTTCAGTACCGCGTTGCTGCATGACTGGCCGAAGCGTGATGGCGTGAAAGACAGTATCTGGCAGGGGCTGGCCCCGTCACTGCTGTCGTTCTATGGCGCGCAGCTGGCTGCGCACCCGGTGTGGAAGCTCCGTGCCGATGAAAATATGGTCAGCCAGGCGCGCTCCCTGCTGGTTCGCCTGATGGGCGTACGTAACAGCGAATCGACCCTGTACCAGAAGATGCTCTCTCAGGTGGCGCATCTGTATGCCGATATGCGCCTTGAAGACATGACCGGCGATACCGACGCATCCCGCCTGTTCAGCACCACCGAAATTGTTCCGGGGATGTTTACACTTCAGGCCTGGACGCAGGCGGTGCAGCCCGCCATCGGGAAGGTGGTGAAGGCGCGCCGGGACGAGCTCGACTGGGTGCTCACCGACAGTAAGCATCAGGTGAACAGGCAGGATGAAATCTCCCCGGAAGCGCTGAAAAAGCGCCTGACGGAGCGCTACTTCGCTGACTTTGGCGGTGCCTGGCTGGAATTCCTGAACAGCCTGCGCTGGAGTCAGGCGGCCACGCTGTCGGACTCTATTGACCAGTTGACCCTGATGGCCGACGTGCGCCAGTCGCCTCTGGTGGCGCTGATGAACACCCTGAATGTGCAGGGGCGCACCGGGCAAACCGGAGAAGCCATTTCGGATTCCCTGGTGAAATCGGCCAAAAACCTGCTCGGCGGTGATAACAAGGATGCCATTGACCAGAGTGCCGGTGCCCATGGGCCGCTGGATGCGACCTTTGGTCCGGTGCTGGCGCTGATGGACAGGAACCGCGCGGGAGCACAGGAGCAGAGTCTGCAGTCGTATCTGACGCGTGTCACCCAGGTGCGTCTGCGCCTGCAGCAGGTGACCAATGCCGCCGACCCGCAGGCCATGACCCAGACCATTGCCCGGACCGTATTCCAGGGCAAGGCTGTGGATCTGACCGAAACCCGCGACTACGGCAGCCTCATTGCCGCCGGTCTGGGTCAGGAGTGGAGCGGCTTTGGCCACACGGTGTTTGTGAACCCGATGGAGCAGGCCTGGCAGCAGGTGCTGACCCCGGCGGCCAGCAGCCTCAACGCCCAGTGGCAGCAGGCGGTGGTGGCCGAGTGGAACAGTGCCTTCGGTGGCCGCTATCCGTTCAGCAACTCCAGCAGTGATGTTTCCCTGCCGCTGCTGGCTAAATATCTCAACGCCGATTCCGGGCGTATCGCGCAGTTCCTGCAGACCCGCCTCAAGGGCGTGCTGCAAAAAGAAGGTAACCACTGGGTACCGGACAGTATCAACTCGCAGGGGCTGGCCTTTAACCCGGCGTTCCTCAACGCTATCAATACCCTGAGTCAACTCTCGGATGTGGCCTTCACCGAAGGCAATGCCGGCATGAATTTCGAGCTGCGTCCGGGCACGGCCAATGGCGTGATGCAGACCGACATGATTATCGACAGCCAGAAGCTGTCCTATGTGAACCAGCTCCCGGCGTGGAAGCGTTTCACCTGGCCTGCAGATACGGAAGCCCCGGGAGCAAACCTGAGCTGGATAAGCACGCAGGCGGGCACCCGCCAGTACGCCGATATTCCGGGTGCCTGGGGCTGGATCAGACTGCTCGATAAAGCCACCGTCAGCGCTTACCCGGGTATCGGCAGCAGTTACAGCCTGAGCTGGAAAGCCCAGGACGGCCGCAAACTCAATTACACCCTGCGTACCGAAGCGGGAGAAGGCCCGCTGGCACTGCTGAAGCTGCGTCATTTCCGCCTGCCGGAAACCATCTTCAGCACCACCGGTATTGCACCATCAGACCAGATTGCCCGTGCTGGCAATGTTGCAGAGGAGGTTTACTGATGAGTACCCTGAACGTCTTACTCAGCGCCTGCCAGACCGAACCGGAATCACTGCTTGCCACTACCCGTGAACGCGTGGCGCAGTGGGATAACTGGCTGCAGCCGCTGTCCGGTTTATCGCCCGCCGGCGAGGATCCTGGCTATGACGATGACTTCCAGCAGATGCGCGAGGAGGTCAATAAACTCTCAGGCGCGGATACCGAACTCGTCTGCCGGCTGGCAGAGAAGCTGCTGACCACCACCGCGAAAGACATCCGCGTGGCAACGTACTACTGCTGGGCGAAACTGCACCGCGAAGGTGAACAGGGGCTGGCCGAAGGGCTTGAACTGCTGGCCGGGCTGCTGGAACGCTTTGGTACAAAGCTGCATCCACAGCGTAACCGCAGCCGTAAGGCGGCACTGGAATGGCTGGCAGGGTCGCGCATGACCGACTCGCTTTCCCTGTACCCGGAAGTGGTCAGGATCGATGCGATGCGTACTACCGGGGCGCTGCTGCTGATCGCCGGGCTGACCGAAAATGAGCCCGATGAAACCCGCCCGGAACTTAACGCGCTGTATGGGGCGCTGGAAAATCGTCTGCAGAAAGCCGGTGGTGTGGATGCGGTGGTACCGCAGAACGCCAGCACCGGCGAAACCCCCTCAACGGCCAGCCACAGCGATGCCCCGCTCATTGGGCGCATCACCTCTGGTCAGGATTTGCTGGCCCAGGGCCGCACGCTCACCGAATATCTGCGTGAGCAGCCGGACGGCTGGCTGTCAGCACACCATCTGATGAAAAGCCTGCGCCATGACACTCTGCGGGCCATCCCGGCCCCAGATGTTCAGGGGCGTACGCGCATCGAGCCGCCAAGGGCGGATCAGCGCGCGTTACTCAAACGCCTCTACCTGCAGCAGAACTGGGCTGAAATGCTGGAAACGGCCGACAGCACGTTTTCCCGCGGTGCCAATCACCTGTGGCTGGATTTGCAGTGGTATATCCATCATGCACTGACGAAATCAGGCCAGGAGACGCTGGCCGACATTATTACCGCTGACCTGAAAGGGCTGCTGTCGCGACTGTCCGGGCTGGAAACGCTGGCGTTCAGTGACGGAACGCCGTTTGCCGATGAAGTGACGCTGAATTGGATCCAGCAGAGCGTGCTGGGCACCGCAGGCGGTTGGGGCAACGACACCACATCCGCTCCGGTTAGCGCCGGCAACGAAGACATTCTGGCGCTGGAACCGGAAGCCGTGGCGCTGGCTGACAGTGAAGGCCCGGATGCCGCGCTGGGCTGGTTGCAGAACCGCCCGGGCGTCACGACGGCGCGACAGCAGTGGCTGCTGCGCCTGCTGATGGGGCGCATTGCCGAGCAGTACGGTAAAAATGAACTGGCGGTACACCTGTTTGCAGAGCTGGGTGAGCGGGCCAGTGAGGTGACCCTCTCAGCATGGGAGCCTGAGCTGTTGTTCGAGGTACAGGCCCGCCATCTGAAACTCCTGCGGCTGAAAGCCGGTCGCAGTGAGGCCGATAAGGCCCGCCTGACACCGGTAATGGACCAGTTACTTGCCGGGCTGATCGCCGTCGATCCTGCCCGTGCCGCCGTGCTTTGCGGTTAAATCCACAGGAACAGAAATAAATGGAAGATTTGACCCTGCGCTATTTCGATGCAGAAATGCGCTACCTGCGTGAAGCCGCGAAAGAGTTCGCACAAACCCATCCCGATCGTGCAGCGATGCTCGACCTGGATAAGGCTGGCACGCCCGATCCGTATGTCGAACGTTTGTTTGAAGGCTTTGCTTTCTCGATGGGGCGGCTGCGGGAGAAGATTGACGACGACCTGCCGGAGCTGACCGAAGGGCTGGTCAGTATGCTCTGGCCTCACTACCTGCGTACCATTCCGTCACTCTCTGTGGTGGCATTCACGCCCGCGCTTCAGGCCGTGAAGATGGCGGAAGTGATGCCCGCAGGTCTGGAGGTGTACTCCCGCCCGGTGGGGCCAAAAAACACGGTCTGCCGCTACCGCACCACCCGCGATGTGATGCTCAACCCGCTGAACATCTCCGGGGTGACCATGACCACCGAGCCTGACGGGCGTTCGCTGCTGAGGATGCGCTTTGCCTGCAGCACCCAGGCGGACTGGTCCCATGCTGACCTCAGTCATCTGAGTCTCTATCTCGGTGCGGATGCACCCGTCAGCAGTCAGTTGCACCTGATGCTGACCAGACGGCAGGCCGCCCTGTATATGCGCCTGCCCGGGCAGGCCGACCGCATTCGCCTTGACGGGTACTTCTCGCCGGGAGGATTTGCAGAGGAAGACGGTCTGTGGCCGAAAGGGGATACCGCCTTCAGCGGTTACCAACTGCTGCTGGAGTATTTTACCTTCCGCGACAAATTTATGTTTATCCACCTCAACGGTCTGGACGGGATCACGCCGCCTGCAGGAGCAGAGTACTTCGACATCGACGTCGTGTTCAGTACGCCATGGCCATCTGACCTGCCGGTCGCTGATGACGCGGTTCGTCTGCACTGTGTGCCGGTGATTAACCTGTTCACCCTGGAAGCGGACCCGCTCACCATCAGCGGGCTTGAAAGTGAGTATCTGCTGCGCCCCAAACGACTGCAGGACGGGCACACCGAAATTTATGCCGTGGATTCGGTCACCGGTTCAAACCGCACCAGTGATGCTGAATACGTGCCGTTCAGCAGCTTTCGTCACAAGGGCGGGATGATGCGACGTCAGGCACCGCCACGGTATTATCACACCCGCGTGAAACGCAGCGTCACCGGACTGTATGACACCTGGCTTATCCTCGGTGGCCACCAGTGGGAAGATGACCGCCTGTTTGAGCGCGAAGCCGTGTCGCTGCAAATCACCGGCACCAACGGTCAGTTACCGCGCCGGGCGCTGCAGAGCACGCTGCTCGACCGCTGTGAGCCGGTGGTACAGACACCGCTGTCGGTGAAAAACCTCTGTAAACCCACGCTGCCGGTTTACCCGCCTGCTGAAGACCGTTTCCACTGGCGCGTACTGAGCCACCTGGGATCCGGGTTCCTGAACATGATGAGCACCGCCGAAGTGCTGCGCGGAACGCTGGCGCTCTATAACTGGCAGGAAGATGAACTGAACACCCGACGTCTGGAGGCGATCCAGCATGTGGGGCACCACCGCCTGCAACGTTTTGAGCAGGGCTTCCTGCTGCGGGGGCTGGATATCGAAGTGACTCTCGACAGCAACGGCTTCACCGGCGAGGGGGATATTCACCTGTTTGGCGAAATGCTCAACCGGTTCTTTGCGCTGTATGCCGACATGAACCAGTTCAACCAGCTCACCCTCATCGTACAGCCAGAAGGAAAATGCATCCGGTGGAAAGAGAATCACAGTCCACGCCTGCCCGGCTGATGGAGCAATTGGGGAACCGGCTGGCGTACATGAACTTTTATCGCTTCTGCCAGCTGCTGGAGCAGAACCAGCCGGGTAAACCGGTTATCGGCAGCAGCTGGCAGGTACGTCATGAGCCGGTGCGTTTCCGGCCGCATCCGGGCATGGGCTTCCCGGCCTCCGAAATCAAAGGGATTGAACCGCCAGAGCATCCTCATTTGCCGCCGACGGTGCGTATCACCTTTATGGGGCTGTACGGCGTGGAGTCTCCGCTGCCGACGCACTATGTCAATGACATCACCCAGCGACGGGAAGGGTATGAGGCGACCGCCGGTTTCCTCGATATCTTCAACCACCGGCTGATTGCCCAGTACTACCGTATCTGGCGAAAATATTCCTACCCGGCGACCTTTGAAGAGGGTGGGGAGGACAAAACCTCGCAGTACCTGCTGGGGCTGGCCGGGCTTGGGATTGATGGCTGCACGGACAGTATCGCGGCCCCGGCTTCACGTTTTCTGGCACTGCTGCCGGTGATGCTGCTGCCGGGGCGGACGGCGGAAGGCATGGCCTCGCTGGTACGCCTGCTGGCACCTGGCACGCAGGTAAAAATCTGGCACCACGACAAACGCCGTGTGCCACTGAAAAAGCCGCTGACCATGAGTGTCAGCCAGCCCGTCACCCTGACAAACCGTCCGGTGATGGGCAACTATGCCACCGACGTGAACAGCCAGGTGCTGATGCGCCTGACAACCACTGACCCGGCTGAAGTGCAGGGCTGGCTGCCCGGTGGCGAATTGCACATGGATCTGATGGCGCTGCTGCATGTTTATCTTGGCTCCCGCCTCGATGTGCGGTTACAGCTGTGTGTTGACCGCAGTCTGCTGCCTGACGCGACCATGAGCAGTAAACCGCAGGCAGGCGCCGTGCAGCTGGGCCGCACTGCCGTGATGCGACCGCTGAATGCGGCTAAGACCGCATCGCACCCCAACACAATCACCATTAACCTGGGCCGCTATGAGCGGGTACAGGAAAATATTCACCGCAGGGAGACCGATGAAGATGGCGATTACCGCTGGTAGATTTCCTCTGGCTGCGCTGGCCGCCGGTATCACACTGATACTGGCTGGCTGTGGGCTGACTCAAAAAGTGACAGACGGCACTGTTGCTGTGACCCAATCGATTTTTTATAAGCAGGTAAAAACCCTCCACCTCGATATCCGCGCCCGCGAGGGGGTGAATAACAATGCACGTGGCCAGGCGCTGTCCACCGTCGTCAGGATCTACCAGTTGAAAGACAGGAAGGCGTTTGACAGCACGGATTATGCCTCGCTGTTTGCTACCGACAGCCAGGCGTTAAAGGCCGATTTGCTGACGGAAAAAGATATTCGCCTGCGTCCGGGGGAAGCGGTGACGGTGGATATGCCGATGGAAGCCAGCACCCGCTTTGTCGCGGTGGCCGCGATGTTTCTCACCCCCGATGGGAATAACAATAGCTGGCGTCTGGTGCTCAGTCGCGACGATCTGGACCCGGATGATGCCCGCCAGATTGAGCTGAACCAGCAGACGATAATGCTGCAACCCCTTAAGGACAAGTAATGCCTCACACCCATAACGCTCCCTCACTGTATGAAATGCTCTATGGCAACTTCAGCGGCGGGTTGGATCTGCACAACGTCAGCGAGGAAAACCAGGTGATCCTTTCGGTGCTCGATAACATGCAGCGCATCCTTAATTGCCGTGCCGGTTCGCTGGCGCATCTGCCCGACTATGGGCTGCCGGATATGACCAAAATCCTGCAGGGGATGCCCGGCACCGCACATCAGCTGATGACCACGCTGTCCGGCGTACTGCTGCGCTACGAGCCGCGCCTCAACAGCATCAGAGTGGATATGCTGCCGCAGACGATCCCCGGCGAGTTGCGCTATGCCATCGATGCCGAGCTGAAAGGCATCGGCCTCGTGCGCTACGGCACTGAATTTATGCCGGAGGGCAAAGTGCTGATCCGCCATATGAAACAGCAGCAGTACCTGGACCCGCGTGCTTCTCTTTAGCAGGCATCACTCTTTTCCGAACACTCTCTGAAGCTGCTTATGACAACATTATCTGAACGTTACCTGAAAACCGGCGGCGATCCCCGTACGCTGCCGGATTATGCCGCCCTGCGCGACGAACTGGGCAAACTCTCCCACCCGGCACGGCCGGATGTGAACTGGCATTTAGTTGAAAAACTCAGCCTGTCGTTATTTGAAAAAAACGGCGTTGAGCTGCAAACCGCAGCCTGGTTTACGCTGGCCAGAACGCAGCTGGTCGGGCTGGCGGGGCTGAATGAAGGACTGGCTATCCTCGAAGCCTTAATCTGCCACCAGTGGGGCAATCTGTGGCCACAGCCGGTCCATGCCCGCATTGAAATCCTCAGTGGGTTGAGCCGACGCCTGCAGCAGGGGCTGCGCACACAACCGGTCAGCTACAGCGACCTCAACCAGCTTTACCATGCAGAGCAGCAGCTCGGCCGTCTTAATGACAGTCTGCAACGCCTTGAGTTAAAGCATCTGAGTCAGTTCGACGCTCTGGCCACGCTGATGCACATCAGCGCGGTACGGCTGGAAAACAGCGATGCGTCAGCGGCGGTGTTACCGGCTGCGACGCAGAGCATGCCGGGTGCAGGCGCGGAGAGTGGGGCTGGCACGGCACAATGGGTGTATGTGGCGCAGACACCGCCCGCGCAAAAAGTTAATGTAGAAACGTCGTGGCCCGTCAGAGCCCGCTTCTGGAAACCTTTTATCGCGGGAGGCGCCGCCACGCTGGTGGTGGGGAGTGTCGCCCTGTGGGGCTGGCTGACCCTGCACCGACCGGATGTGCTGCTATCCCAGTTGAACGCATCCCTGTCGGCGCAGGCGTTACCGCTGTCAGATGAACAGCTAAACCATCTGAAGATGAATAATACGCTGCCGGACAAGCTTACGCCGCGCACGCAGCAACAGCTGTCGCGCCTGGTCTCTCTTGATCCGGACTGGACGCTCAATTACGGACAGCGGCTGGTGCATCAGGCACAGACGCTTAACCCGCAGGATCCCGCTACGGATAAAATGGCTACCGCGTGGCAACAGCAGATGAGTGCGTCGGCGCTACCGGCAGACACGATGGGAGGCTGGCAGGAGGGGATGGCGCAGCTGCAGCAGCTGACCGCCAGACTGAATGCCCTCGATGGCCAGCGCGGAAAATATATCACGGTGAGCGAGCTCAAGTTGGTGGTGTACGACGTGACTCAGGCGTTTAATCGCGCACTACCGGCTGAGGAACGTCTGCGTCGTTATGCCGCCAGCCCGTCTGAGACGGAACGACAGCAGGCTTTAATCGCGCTAGCGCAGTTACAGAAGCGCTATTTTTTGCTCAGGCAGGCGGCTGGATCACCAGGCGCACCGGACGTGACCTCTCAAAATTAGAGGGCTTCCCGTCACCGGCCGGGGCCTGATAAACTTCTGTTATCTTCTTACGGAAAGAGAGCGGGCCATGTCACTCAGTAAGAAAGCGATTAAAGAGCAGGACGATCGCTTGAGGGAGAAGTTAAAACGCTGGGATGACCTGGCCTTTATCCCGTTTATTGCCATTCCGCTCGCCCTTTATCTTACCCTGGGACGTACCCTGGCGATGCTTACCCCTTTGCTGTGGGTGATATACAGTGCAGCCTATCTCTGTCTGTTCCATCACCGGTTAAAAGGGTTTTCCACTGACGAACTGCGCAGCATCGCCACCGTGTGGAGAAATTACCCTTTCAGGGTGTTCTGCTGGCTGTTGCTAATCGCTGCCGGACTGTGCGTGGTTGCCGTAATCGTCCAGTATTTAAAAGCGGAATTTTTTTATTAAATAGCAGAGGTAAGGGCGGGTCTCAGGG
>NZ_BCTN01000038.1 GCF_001571305.1 Erwinia persicina NBRC 102418
CATGGCTTCCTGATACAGCGGTTTACCCGCATACATAGCATTTCATCATGGTTTTTAAACTGACCTACCGGCCGATGCTGTACTAACAAGGAACCACAAATGAAACTGAACACACGAATCGTGGCAACCACTCTATGGCTGACCTTTTCCACCGGTGTGGCCGTGGCGGCGCCCTCGATTGACGTTGGTTTCTCCCCTGAAGGGAGCGCTCTGAAGCTGGTATTGAGCACGCTTGATGACGCCCAGGAGAATATTCGCCTGATGGGCTACAGCTTCACCTCACCCGAAATTGTGAAATCTCTCGTTGCGGCGAAGCGTCGCGGTGTAGATGTCAGGGTCGTGGTGGATGAAAACGGTAACCGAAGCAAAGCCAGCCAGTCAGCAATGAACGTGGTGGTAAATGCCGGCATTCCGTTGAGGACTAACGGTCAGTACAAAATCATGCACGATAAAGTGATCATCTCAGACGGCCAGAACGTTGAGCTGGGCTCGTTTAACTACTCACGCAGCGCCGCAGATTCGAATTCAGAGAACGCACTTGTCGTGCGCGGTGTTCCAGCGCTTGCGCAGACCTATCTTATGCACTGGCAGTCACGATGGAACGGGGGTAAAGACTGGCAATCCACATACTGAGCAACCTCTCCATGTTTTTTCACCTCTCTGGCAGGGTTGCGCGCCAACGCAGCCTGACCGCCGCAGTAAAGTTAAATCGCTGATTTAAGGGATTTGTAGTATTCTCAGCCAATTAACCTTTACACGTCGTGGAGGCAGAGATGGCTCAGATTACTAACTCAGAAACTTCCTCGTCAAAACGGGCATATCGCAAAGGTAACCCTCTGACTGTAGCCGAACGCAAACAAGTATCACTGGCACGTAAGAAAATTACTCACAAAGAGTTACGTGTGTTTTTGCCAGCCGATCTTAAAAGCAAATTTCAGTCTATTTGTGAAGCTGATGGAGTTACTCAAGCTGAAATGGTTGAGAGACTGATTAAAAAAGAAGTCGATAGAAAGAGTTAGGAAATTGTGAATACATCACTTTGTTGCTTAAATGAGGACTGAGTGATAGATTACCGAGCGTTAAGTGAATTCTGGCGGGCCACGCCGAAAGGTGGCAGGAGACTGGTACTGACAGGTTACTGAAGTCCAGAAAAAAGAAAACCCCGATAATCTCTTAGTTTGGCGACGGAGAAGATTAACGGGGTCCACTGAATCTGCATAGAAGCTGTTGCTCTATGCGGGGAGTATAGTTTTATGCCCAATAAAGGTCAACTCCCTTCGCGCAACATAAGCGCAGGGAACGGTGTCTGAACACCTCTTTACGATTTCTCCGACCGGAGCATCTACCGCTTCAGCCGGCGCGTACCGACCTTCCCGTCGCGGCGAAGCTAACAGCCTGCGCAAAGGCCAGAAGAAAACGCACCGCAACCATCAGCCTGAATTCAAAGGTAAAACCCCGCGAGGCATGGCCTCTAAAGTCGTTGTGTGTATCCGCCACCATGACTGGTGCCGTAATAACGATCTGATTGCCCTGCGTCAGAAAGGCTATACGCCTTACAACCGCATGTTCGATCGTACGTTTCGTCCAAAACCAATGCGCATTACCGCCCGTTCTGAGAGCCGTGAGGCTTTGAGCGCGCTTTCCCTCGTGCTTGCTGCTAACTGTGACTACAGCCCGGACAGCGAATACATGTTCGAAATCATGCTGCCGGTGGAAGAAATGGCGCGGCGCATGGGCGTTCTTCACGTCTATGAGAGCGGCCGCAAGGCGTATGACGTCCTGCTCAATGCGCTGCGCGTGCTCGAGCAGCTCGACTATGTGGTCGTTCACCGCGATCGCGATGCGGATTCTGGCCAGAACAAGCCGATGCGTATATTCCTGACTGAATCCTTCTTCACCTCGCGCGGCATGTCAGTCGAGGATATTCGCACCTGGCTGCACAAGTACCGCCAGTGGGCGGTTGCTTCTGGCATCGCCGAGTCCATGCGCGACAAGTATGCGCGTCACCAGCTCAAGATGGCCCGGCTTGGCATCAGCATCGATGGCCATCATTCCCTGAAGAACCGTCTGAAGCAAATCAAGCGCTGGGTCGTCAGCCCGGAGTTGCGGGCCGAGAAGCAGCGCGTGGTATCCGAACTCGAACGCACCCTGGACGGCCATGCCAGCAAGCTGCAGCAGATGCGCCCACGTAACGGCACGGAGCGTTATCAGAGCGCCTGGCGCCGCTATACTGCCAGCGGTGCGGTAACGATGGCGACGCAGATGACGCTGGAAAAAGGCGTGAAGGACGAGTTCCCGCAGCTGAACGTCACTGATACCGAGAAATACTACCGGCTGCTGCTCGAACGCGCCGGCGTTCCCCTGTCGTAATGCCCACCTGTTCCTGAAAATACCTACCTCACGCGGCCTCCGCACCCCTTATGCTGGCATCTCCGGATGCACGGCAGGATGACCCCTGCGCGCAATCCGGCAAAACCTTCGTTCTGACGCGCTTTTCCACCCAGTTACTCCCGAATGCAACGTTAACCTCAGCACCGCTGAGCATCATTAAATGAGTTAACTTCGAACATGCAAGTATTCAGTCCTTTACGATGTAGTTAACTTCGAAAAGGACTGACGAGATTTAGTTAATTCCGAACGTTACTTCTGAACAAAACATGCTTTCTAAAGAAAGAGTACCCTGAGCCAGCTACGCCTGGCATCTGGGTAGCTCCCTTCACTTCGTTCAGGGCATATTCCCGAGTCCTTAAAGAAGTTTCAGTCACCCTACTATCTCCAGAAGTAGCTCCCCGGCAAGCCGGGGCAGAGGCAGTGAAACTAATTAGTTACAACACTCATTATTGCTGTCAGTAATATCAGTGCAAACATCAACCTAGCACACACAGCAAACATCGGGTTCCCCACTGCAAAGCCCCGCCGCACCGGGCCAGAGGCCCGGAACTGTGTGGCTTTAGAATTGGGTGTTGTAACTATGATTTCTGTCGGTTTAAGAGGTGTAGCTGTAGCAGTCTTTTGTCTTCGACCAGTTAACTTCTTCGGCGCTGAAAGGACGCTGCTTAAAAGCGTCTAGCAGGGAAGGGTTGGATTTTTGCCACCATTGAGCCTGTAACCGGCTCCGCCGGGCTGACGGCGCCCGATGGCATCAGAGTAGTCCTTAACAATTTCTGGCGCCTCCATGCCGCTGACGCGGCATTCAGGGGCGGGCTTCGCACAGCTCGACCCTCTTCGGACGACAGTTTTTTCACGTTCACGTTTACAATTTACTGAGAGCACTCCATTTAACCTAAAGGATGAACAGATGTATAACAGAACCTTAATGCCAGCCACCACGCATAGTGCGGCCTTGTGGCCATTTGTAACGCGCGTGATGAGGGGCAGGTCAGGTGGCTGGCGCTCGCTGAAAAATAGCGCAGGTTCAGCAGGGAGCTTGCAAGCGAAATCAGCTGGCTGCTCAGGGAGGAAAGGAACCAAGGCGTTAATGCCGACCTGCCCGGCAAGCTGAACTACCTGTGGCGCGCCGGCAGCCGCAGAACGACCTTGACCGCCTACAGCATGCACTTCATGCGGTCAAGCTGACAGGCTGGCTATACATGGTTCTTTCGGAGAACGAGTGGAGCGGACGCAACACGATACGCCTGAACTCTGTCTTGTCGGGTTTATACATTATCCAGACAGCCCTGGACAACGGGTTTGATGAGGGCGGGAAGCCCTGCTGCTGAAGCGTTCGCGCTGGTGCCGTGAGCCGGTGAACGGTGATGACCGGATGCTGTACTACCTGTTGGCCTGTTAAGTGCTGCCATATCAAATAGTCATGAATTTTTACTGGGAGAATAATAATGGATATAGATCGACACTTAGCTGTTGAGCGCCACTGAACTCCTGCTGTTATCTTAATCTGCTAGCACATATGAAAAATTAAAAGGGGGTTGTAAAAGAGAAAAGTGAAATTATTTAATGGATTAACCATGTATGATAGGTTAGCTTAACAGACAACGTTAAAAAATCTGACAAATTGAAAGAATCTAGCTTCAAATAATTTATAAAAACTTAAAATATTTCAACTTCCGACATATAAAAAACGAAAATATTTTTAGCCTCAAGACTTTCGACAAAAAACATAAATAGGATATCATGAAAAATAAAATAGCACCTCCAGAGTCGGTTAGAAAAAAGAGAGAGCGGAAATTACTTAAAAGATACTTTCCACGACATAGAAACATCACCCTTCTTAAAAGGAAGGAAAGGAAGACTAAATTAGTTACCTCTGATGGATATATTTCCATGGATAACTCATTCATTTGTGATGAGTTTTTGTCCTCAAATAAATCATTCTTGTCGGCAAAAAGAAAAAAAAGCATTAAAATAAAATTACCCAGTGCCTTTGATATATTTAAAAATACAGAAGAGGTTCTAAGTACAGTCATTGATATAACAAGAAAATTAATGGCTCCTGGTTTGGAAGATATTCACATTGATCATAGGTATGTTAGCAACAGTAGTTTGGGTAGTGAGTCTCTTTTAGGATTGCTTATTACAGAAATAATTAGCAACAGGAGAACGCAAAGAGGAGATAAAATTAATATCAGAGGCATGCTTCCTAAAATTGGGAAATCTTCAAGAACTTTAATAGAGAATATAGGTCTTGTTAAAGAATTAGAAGACGACCATTTTAAGGATGCACAAGACAATACTCATGGAGACCATATACATTATTATAGAAAAGATAACCGATATGCGCTCAACACTAGTGTAAAGGGAGATAACAAAAGTTCCACTGCGGAAGGTTGTGTGACATATGTAAACTCATGTTTAAATTCGCACGGTTTACAACTGGGTGAAAATGCCAAGAACAAACTAAAAGCTTGCTTAGGTGAAGTTTTTGATAACGCTGAAGAGCATTGTGGAAGGAGTAAACCGGTTTGGTTCGTAAGAGGGTATTTTCATGATGTTATTGATGATAGATTTCTCGAGCTTGCTGTTTTTAATCTGGGTAATTCTTTCTATGAAAATTTTGACGCCCTACCTGAAGATTCAGGAATAAAATCGAAAGCTAGTGAATATGTAAGTAGGCATAAAGATAAAATAAATGAGCGAACTCTATTCACTATCGCATCTTTACAGGGGTCTGTAAGTACAAAAAAAGATAGTGATCCTACCCGTGGGCATGGTTCAGTGACTTTGATCGAAACTTTTGAATCATTACATGACGACTATAAAAAGTTGAGGGGTGGGGGGAGCGGGACCAACGCTGAGATGAACATCATCTCTGGTGAAACTGTCATAAAATTTGATGGCAAGTATCGCTCAAAAACCAAACAACATGAACATGGTCAAGAAACTTTCACAATGCCTTTCAATGCAGCTCAAAGCTTGCATTACCCCCCTGAAGAAGATCGGGTGTATACTATGCGTAATGTGAAGTTTCCGGGTGTAATGATTAATATTAGGATTCCTCTTAAGGGAAGTACAGTAAAGCTTCCAGGAGAATAAAATGTCAAACCAACTGAAAGAAAGTATCACTGTTGATTTCACAAAAGGTGGGTTCGAGAAGCTGTCATTGTTTACTGGTAGAAAAAATGGAAAGAAAGCCAAGGGTAACTTTAATATATCTATTTCAGAAAAATTTATTTTCCTTGCAAATCCAGACCAAGTAATTACTAGTTCATATTTTTTGGGTCTTGTAGGAGATGAATTAACCTTTTTACTAAGGAGTTCTGGTAATATTAATAACTTACTTGAAAAAGTTGATTTATCCTCTCTTAATGAAGTCAGTAGGAATGAATGCATACGTGCGATAAAGCGAGGCATCATTTCTAACGAACTTTACTTATAGGTGGTGAGAATGTTTACTAGTTATTATTTTTATATGCTTCAGCAAGCAAAAGACGACTCATTCTCAGTAAGTGATTTTTGTGCTATTGCAGCTATTGTAATTTCCATTGCAGCTCCATTTGCTACAAGCTATTTTTCAAAAAGAAATTCAGTAAAAGAAACATTCTGGATGAGGGAAATATTAATACCTCAGTTCTCAAGTGTACTTTTCGATTTTATTAAAGAATCACCTGAAAGATACAGAACAAGTAGCAATTTAGGTCAATTTTATAGTAACTATGCTCTGGGGATTATTAACACTCTTAGGTCTTCATCGAGAGTTTTAGGCGTGGCTTCAGATTCATTGATGAAAGAAATACAGGGACACATCGGATCTTTCGAAGATGAAATAATGGACGCTGATGACCAAGATAAATATATACAATTGGTCAGTGAATTTTCAAGGAATTTAGTTCTATCAATCCAAAAGGCACAGTTTGGTGCATGACGGCAAGTTAACATTATAGGGCTATCACTAAATCCCTTCCAGATACAGCGTTGAGAATGACCACAACGCGGTTCGACGTACCGCTCCGGAGCGGTACGCTGTGCTTAGGATAGACGTATTGTAAAGCTGATAAGAAACTACCCGCCCCTCCAGGCATCCACCGGAAAGAGAGCAGCCGGAGACGCTGCGCGAATACTTCAGAGAGAGCCTGCAGCATTACCGCAATCTGGCCCTGCAGTTTCCTCGCGGGACCGATCCGGTGTATCAGAAAGAACCAAAGGTGGAATGACGGAGAATAACGTCCGTGGCAGGTACGGGTAGAAGCCCCCATGCAGGGGCTCTTTTTACTTCTGAGGCGCTGAGGTAAACGAGCCCAGCATAATGCCGATCATCGCGAGTCCGGTAATATACAGTCCCACCATCACGATCACGCCGGATAGCTCCGTCAGCTGGTTTGTTTCAAACCAGGCGGTCATCAGATGAGCGCCGTCATCGAGCACCGTGCGTAATCCGCCCGGCAGCCAAGACGTCAGCGTCTCGGCGCCACCGTCCAGTAATCTTGTCAGCTCATTAGCCATGGTTTCATTATCCGGTTTTCAGTCAATGGAGGATCTGTTCCAGGTCTTTTTCAGTCAGACCGGTCTGGTTCATCACTGTCGGATTATCCAGCCCCTTCTCCTGCATGGCACGCGCAATTTTAAGGGGCGCTTCACGCTCACCTTATGAACGCCCCTGCTCCCGGCCTTTCTGCTCCAGCTGCTGTGCAATCGTCATCAGTTCATCCCCATGCTGCGGCACTCTCTGCGCCATGTTGCGTACGAAGGCTTCGGCGTCGTCGGTTTCGCCCGCCTGTACGAGGTAGTTTATCAGCGAAACCAGCTGCTGTCCTGTAAGGTGACCGGCCAGCAGGGTGGCGGCCAGTCGGTCCAGCAGGTCGGCCAGGTCGCGCCGGTGTATGTGCTTTTGCAGCAGGGTCAGCGCGGCCATATTGCGGTGGTGCATGATCTCCTCGTCCGGTATCACCGTGACGTCAACCAGCGGGAACGGCCCCCCGTAGAGGCGGCTGGCCAGCGCCGGATCGTCAAATTCCTGCAGCCAGTCTGTACAGTACGGGTACGGGCTTCGCTTTCCGGTATAGCACAGCACCGGGATGACCAGCGGCAGCTTTTTGTGTCCGGCGTCGAGGTGGCGCTGCATGGCGGCCACGGCGTAGCGCATCAGGCGGAACGCCATGTGGCGGTCGGGCGTCGACTGGTGCTCGATGAGGACGTGAATATATCCCTCACCGGCTGCGGTCTTCAGGCTGTACAGCACGTCGCTGTAATAGGCGCGAAGGCTTTCCTCCACGAAGCTGCCGGATTCCAGCTTCAGGGTGCTGAGATCGCATGCGGTGCGCAGATCTGCCGGCAGGTGCAGCTCGATAAAGTCACGGGCCGTTTCCGGGTGCGTCAGGAAAGCCTTGAACGCGGCGTCGTGTGGCACCGGCGTGGCTTTCTTTATGTTCTGGTCCTCAGATCGCGGTGCCGTCCGGCGCGTCGCGGACTTCACTCAGCATATAATTCAGCTCAGAAGCATCTGACGCCCAGCGGTCGGGCAGGTTGCCCTGCAGGAGTTGAGGCAGCCAGTCGGTCTGCGCGAGCGCCGAGTTACGGGCATAGTAGCAGGGGTGGTGCAGGCCGGTGTCGTCGCTGTTTTCAGCGCGGTCAAAACTGTCCGCTTTGAGGTGTATGCGTCGGGCCTTGAGGAACTGCAGAAACCGCTTCAGGTTACCCATGCCGCCGCTGCCCATGCCGTCCTGCAGGTAGAATCGTCCACCCATGTAGCCCGCTCCCCACGCATCCGTGTTTCTGTCGTGGCGGATGGAGAAAAGCTGGCCGTCCGCAAACCGGATGAGGTAAAAGCGCCAGTCTCCGCGTTCTTCCGGACAGAAAAAGTGCTCGTAGTCAGCGGGATTACCGATGTCGGCGGCCGGGAAGGGTTCCGACCTCCCTTCTATCAGCCAGTCGCGGCAGCAGCCGGTAAAATCCGCGATGCGGGCGGCGGCGTCAAAGGAAAGCGGCTCCAGGCCGTCCATCCAGTCAAGAATGCGGGCCGGCGAGCTTTCACCGACCTGGCGGGCCAGCTGCACCACGGTGCCGGCCCCGCGGAACTGCCAGAAATCGTCAGCCTGCAGTTGTGCGCTGAGCTGACGCAGGCGGCGGGCGGTATCCTGCTGCCACTGCTGGCGCAGCGACAGCACTTCACTGCCCGCGGGCGGGTAAGCGGCTGCCAGGGTGTGGCGAAGCTCACCCTCCAGCGATCGCTCATTGCGCGCGGCGGCGGCGGCCACCCGCTCGTATAAATCGTCAGGAATGTTTCGCGCCTGCAGTTTTTGCATGATATTTATCTCGATATGGTTACTTTTTTTTAATGTGATTTCAATATGGCTCATATTGAATACATAATCAATTAAATGATCATGTTTAGTTTTCATTATGAGTTTTTGTCTGTTCATCTGTCTGTCAGGATCCGGTTTATGACAAAGTCGGATCTTAATAAAATTGCGTGGAATTTGAGTAATATCCCTTACCCCACATCTTCAACGTGCTATCAATAAAGGTTGATACATCTCACCTAGTCCGGAGGTTGTTATGAGCGTCAAAATCATAGGTTTAGACAAAATGCAGAAACAGCTAAAAGAGGTTGAAAAAGCAACAGAGGCATTAAACGGAAGTTATGATGTCCATTTCGATGCTAACGATCCTGTCAGCATTGAGAACGCGATTCAGGAAGCCTATTCCATGGTGCACGAACGTGCTTCTGGTTATGCCACTAATCCGATGGTCAGCCCATTAATCGAACACATGAAAGAAAATCTGCGCCAACAGATTCTGGACAGTGCAGAACAACAAAGACAGGGGAGCGGGCAGGATGGCGATTGATATCTTTCAGTCACTGAAAAATTGCGTATTCGACCTTCAGCGCGCTGACCTTCAGAACTACCAGCAGCCTCTTAAACAATTGGTCCGGCTGTTGAACTCAGAGAATCTGCAGCCAGTTAATTCACATCTGACTCGCAATGTTGAACTTAATGCCTTTCTGGCCAGGAGTAAAGAAACTGAATCCAGCATGGCTGGTTCCGCTGTTCTACAGTGGCCTGACGAACCCGCTGATATTTTGGGCCTGAAGTTGCTGCTGATCGAGAAAATGGCAGCCGATAACAATTTTTCCTTTAATTTCTGTCATATATTTTTCTATGATCGAAATATTATTGAATCCATTCGAAAATTCACTTCATCATTAGTTGTCCCGTTCGTGCGCGATTACCAGTTGTATGTGGAAAACCAACACGATTCCGAGCCTGCAGTGTTTCGTCCGGTTTCCCGAAAAATTTTTATTGTTCATGGCCATGATAATGATGCCCTTCAGTCTGTTGCCCGTTTTATATCCCGGATAGGGCTTGAGGAAATTATTCTTTCTGAACGTCCTGACGGCTCCAGGACGATTATCGAGAAATTTGAAGCGGAGTCAGGGGATGTCAGCTTTGCCATCGTGCTGATGACGCCCGACGATAGCGGCAGTGCCCTGGCATCTGAAAGCACACGTCTGCGTGCACGCCAGAATGTCCTGTATGAGCTCGGATATTTCGCGGGGAAGCTTGGACGCGGGAAAGTACTTGTACTCAGGAAGGGAGATATTGAAATCCCTTCAGATCTTGCCGGGGTTCTCTATACCGAGCTTGATGAGCATGGTGGATGGAAACGCAAGCTGCTGAGTGAGCTGGCATATGCAGGTGTTCCTTTTGACAAGGAGAAAGCGTTAAGCGCCTGATCCCCTTCATTGAGTAAGAAAAAGGCCGCTAAGCGGCCTTAATTTTTGGTCAGTCGTCATTTTCCAGCGCAGTTTTAAGTGCTTCCTGCTCCAGCGTCAGTTCGTTGCCGGAAAGCATACCCTTCAACTTTTCCTCAACTGCAGGCCAGTCATCGAAGAACGGACTGACCTGATCACGTGCAATGCGGCGATATGCCCCTTTGTTAGAACTGAAGACGCTTGTCTGTAACCGTATCAACAGATCAACAAGACCTTCATCAGTGGAAGTCACCTCTCTAACCCATCGTTTAACGATTTCGACTGAGCTCATGTCTCTCCATGCGTAGAGATACCCGAGAATAGACTTGCGCAGGAGAAGTTGTTGCTGAAGTTCTGGCTGATTCATACGTTCAGCAAACCTGTTACGCAACCGTTCCGTAATATCGCGACTGAAAAGAGCGTCTGAAGGCGAAGGTGCTGCATTTTGAGCAAGTCCGTGTTCCCAGATAAGATCCCGCATAAAATCGGCTATCCAGAACGGCGAAGCACCCGTAACGATCAGCGCTTCCATCCGCGTAACCGTTCTGGTCTCATCAATATCCTGCATATGCTTCAGCAGATGCCGTACAACCTTATTAATGCTCGTTTCACGCAGGGAAAACCATGGGTTACGGATCCGGAAGCGAGAGCTCACCTCATCGGTGTGATAGAAGAAAAAATGAACCAGCCCTGCGCACTCTTCGAAATTGCGTACTCTTATCAGGCCCGGAGTCAGTCTGCTCAGTATATGTTCGAACCAGGTTCCGGACAGACTACCCACACTGTTGATTTTTGAGAGCAGCAATTCAGAAAGCTGCTGCTGTTTTTCCGGTACGCCAGCCAGCTCAAAAAGCTGGCTAAAAAATTCAGGGGGCAGAACATTCTGAGGTGAGGAGAAGGAAAAATAATATCGCCAGTGCGTCAGGCTGCTGAGTCGTTTATCTGTAATCTGGATATGACGAAAATCTTCACTGACCGGCTCGAACAGATTCAGATGTTCATTATCGTGTCCACTTATACCGGGGATCCATTCGGCGAGAGTGAGATATGAGTCTGTATTCGAAGCCCTCAGCATCTTCATACACCTGACAAGTCCCTCCCGGAATTCAGCCTTTTCTCCGTCAGAAAGCATGCCCTGGCCGGTTTCAATCACAGACCGTTCTGTCAGGTAATGCTCTGCCCAATCATACAGGGCCGGGTTTGTCACCCGTATAAGCTGGAGCAGGCACAAATCAGGGAAATAAACAAAATCCCGCATCCCCGGATAAAGAAAAATCAGGGAATTAATGGCCTGATGAATTTCACGTGGCGTCGAAAGAGCGGCACCATACGTATCAGTCACCGAGGCGAGATCCCTTGCCATTCCTGAATCCTGCGGCTGATTATTAATTTGCTGATACAGCTGCTCAGCTCGCTGGCGAAATTCATTGCGTAGGTCAAAGGCTTCAGGCCGGGGTAGTTTAAAACTGAGCTGAATGATTTTCTGCAGGTAACGGCTGCCGTCTCCGATATTCAGCGCATGCTCAACGGCATGAGTGATAATCTGCCTGTCATAACAGAGAATATGGGTAAAGCGAGGCAGATCGGCTACTGCACGGACCAGTCTGAACACTTCCGCCACCTGGAATGGCTCCAGTCGGTCCAGATCATCCATGACAACAATGAACTTCAGATCCAGACTGACCAGTTGCCCTGCAATTTCAGCCCGAAGCTTTGTCGTAGTTTTCTGATCAACAGCCAGACGGCTGTCTGAAAATACCTTTATCCCACCTGCTATCCAGTTGATGATGCTGGAAAACTGTCCGATATACTGAACCAGCGGAAGAACGCGCGAGGAAGTATCCTGAGCATACTCAATAACTTTCTGCGCTTCCGGCGACAGCAGATATTTACGCCAGAGTTTTTTGAAACCCTTCGGAGGATGGCGTCTTTCCATTTCCTGCTGGATAACCGTGGCAACAGGAAGAAAGAGCGCTTCAACCGGAGTGCCGCCACTCAGCCAAGGGGAAATATGCAGCACATGCGTGTGCCCATCTTTGTTCAGGGCAAGGTTTTTCAGTATCAGATTCAGGAGGCTTGTTTTACCCGATCCCCATGCCCCTTCTATTCCGACTACATTTGAAGCCCCCTGTGGAAGGGAAAGAATGGATCGGGATATATTTTCTGCGATATTACTGAAACCGTATCGATCCTCAGGTACATCTTCAACTGCCGCATCAAGCCCTTTCTGGTTCCACAGCTGCCTTAGTATTTTCATATTACAGATCTCCGTACAGGCAGCGCAGCCCCGTCAGGGCCTCCGCCAGCGCGCCTTCCACGCATCGAATGCTGAGCTCCCGGACTAGTGCTTCAAAGGCCTCTGCCGGCATAAAAATCCGCAGGCCGTCGATACCGAAGAATCCTTCCTTCGTGACGTGTCCGGGCGGCGAGAACATCACGCGCTCGCCCTGATGCCCATGCGCAAGCGCCTCAGGATAACGTGCATACAGCGTGAACAGGCCCAGAAGTTCGGAGAACGCTTCCCAGCCGTACGGCACAACGAAGTCTTGGCCAGTGATCAGCAGGTGCAGCCGCGGTGTCTCATACCAGGCGCCCGGGCGTGCGCCGGGGTGCTGGCCGTCGATGCGGATCTCGAGGCGCAGGGTGCCGGCCTCGATGGTCTCCGTTACGGCCGGAATCACAGGGCGCAGCTCCTGCGCCAGATCTCTGGCCTTCTCCCCGCGCCAGTCCAGCCCGCGCAGAACCAGCGGGAAAATGGCTTTCAGCCGCGGCAGGGCGAAGATTTCTGCTAGCACCGCGTCCGGCACCTCCGCTAGGTTAAAACAGTCGCTCTCGAGCGGACGCAGGAGGTGTTCGGCATACATCTGATCCACAACGGGCCGCAGCTCCGCCAGGAAGGCGTCAAACTCCTGCATCCAGTTCTCCCCGGCCAAGCGGAAGATCCCCTTCAGATAGTGACCATTCACCGGGCGGTCGTTCTCAGCCTGCCAGGCCAGCAGGTCGTGGGTGATGTCGAGCAGGGTGCTCAGGGCCGGGAGCGTGGCCACTCTGTTCTGACCACAAATAAAGGCCTCCCGGGCATAGGCCAGGATGAAGCGCAGCTCATCCCGGGAGACCGGAGCTGTACCGAAGGTCTGGCCGAGAATGATATGCCGGTACAGCTGCCGGACGGTGGCATCCGGATCGGCAATGAGCTGAAAATACCCGTCGCCGGGCGCGACCGTTTTCAGTCCGTCATCGAGGAAGCGTTCGGCCAGAGCGTTGACCGAAGTATTTTCGCGACCGGCACGCGTTTTCAGCGCCTCGATCAGCTTTTTATGAAAACGCAGGTTAAGCTGGCTGAGCATCATCGATCCTTTCATGTTTGTTTTTTTCTTATGCTAACCTAGCATTTTATTATTTGCTATTGATCCATTTATTTAAGTTTCGAAAATTGTGATGTTTTTAAGATTACTGAAAATGATGATTATAATGCTATAGCAACACCTGTACCTTCTCATTTCTGCGCAGATCCGAAAAAAGGGAAAGGCGGTGGGTGGTGCACCCTGCTGAATGTAATCA
>NZ_BCTN01000039.1 GCF_001571305.1 Erwinia persicina NBRC 102418
GGTGTTATCGTGATTGTCGCGTCGCTCCCTGTACAACTCAGTTACCGGACAAATCATTCGAGTCGCTGATGGACAACGGTTCTGCTTATGTAGTGCATGAAACCAGCAGATGCGCGACGGAATACGCGATCGCCTATATAACAACAGCTTACATACAGAAACCGTCTGGATATAGCGGGTCAAGATTATAGGGATGTCACCAAAATGATCATGCCTGTCTGTTTTGGTCACTCTTAGTAATACGAGCCAAATATATTACCTCAACTGCTACTGCTTCATTATATGAAGCAAAAATTCATTTCAATTTTGATTCATCTCGCTATTCCAACAGTCCATCTCATCTCCCGAGCTCTAATCAATATACTCGTCCTATACCTAATAAAAAGTCGTACCAAGACTGAGACCCTACCTACCCTCGGGAGTTGATATGGACAATACAGAGACCCAATACGCCGCAGACTACAGCGGGGATAGAGAAAAAGTGCCAGCCAGGCGCACAGCTAAAATCATGCTGTCGGCCGGTATCGGTCATTTTATTGAATGGTTTGATTTTGGACTTTACGGAACATTAGCCGCCATTATCGCGAGCAATTTTTTTGCCAGTAGCGACCCGGCAATTGCACTGCTTAAATCCTTTGCTGTTTTCGGTTCTGGCTTCTTGATGCGACCGCTTGGCGGGCTGTTCTTTGGCTCGATGGGCGATCGTCTCGGACGGCGTAAAGTGCTGGTCACGGTCATTGTGATCACGTCCATTTCGACCTTTATCATGGGGCTTTTACCCACCTGGCACCAGGTAGGTATAATCGCGCCAGTCTTACTGGTACTCACCCGTCTGGTTCAAGGGTTTGCCGCCGGTGGCGAAAGCTCTGGCGTGATTACTTATCTGGCGGAAAGCGCAAAGCCCCACCGCAGAGCCACCTTGACCTGCTGGAGTGAAAACTTCAGTTTTTTGGCCTTTGTCTGCGGTTCCGGGTTGGTTCTTTTTCTCACCCATACCTTAGGTGAAGAAGTGATGAACGACTGGGGATGGCGCATTCCGTTTCTGCTGGCAGCGCCATTAGGTCTGGGTGGTCTGTATATGCGCCGTAACATGGAGGACTCCGCTGAGTTTCATAAACTTAAAGCCGCCGGAAAGATTGAAAAATCACCGTTGCGCACTTCTCTTTCAACCTCGATGTCTGCCCTTCTGTTCTGCACAGGATTTGTGATTGTGAAAGCGGTAAGTAGCTGGGTTCTGCAATCTTTTATGCCCGGCTATCTCTCCACCTATTTGCATTACAGCCGTACCGACTCCTACTTAATTACCACCCTTGGGCTGCTCAGTGTCGCAATTTGTATGCCACTCACCGGCTATCTGTCTGATCGTTGGGGACGCAGGCCACTGATGCTGATGGGATGTGGCGGATTCATTTTACTGACTTACCCGGCAATGCTGGTAATGAGCCAGGGATCCGTCGGCTCGTCCATTGCGGCGATGAGCATGCTCGGCGTCTTTGTCGCCATGTTTAATGGGGGTTGCGGCGCAGCTATGGTCGAACTGTTCCCGACCGCAATTCGTTACGGCAGTATTGCCATCGCTTATAACCTGACTGTCGCTGTCTTTGGCGGCGTCACACCATTGGCTTCAGCAAGCCTTATCACCCTAACCGGTGACCCCTTATCCCCTGCATGGTATGTGATGATCACTGCCGCAATCTCGTTTATCGCCGTCTGGTTTGCTAAAGAAACCGCTGGAAAAATTTTGGATTAATGTGCCCAGGAGTCGCAATGAAGATAAGCCATATTGAATGTTTCCCGCTGAAAATCACGCCACAACAAGCCTATCTTGGAGGGAGTGTTGAAGGTCACAACAGCGATTATTACTATCGCCCGGAGTATCGCTGTGTCTATTCGCGAAAAATGGAAACGTGCCTGGTTAAGATCACTACCAATGAAGGGTATGTCGGTTGGGGAGAGGCACTGGCACCGGTAGTACCTCAGGTGATCGCCGAATTAATTAACCATCTTTTTGCCCCGTTACTGATTGGCCAGTCGCCGTTCGCCAGTGGGGTACTGAATTCTAGAATGTACGATGCCATGCGCGACCGTGGCCATATTACTGGCTATCACATTGATGCTATCGCCGCGGTGGATATTGCCTTGTGGGATCTGAAAGGCAAGATCCTGCAACTCCCGGTCTGTCAATTACTCGGCGGCGCTTATCGCGAGACAATTCCCTGCTACGTCTCTGGGTTGCCCGAACCCGACCTGCCTGCCCGCTGTCATCTGGCGAAGCAATGGCAAGACAAAGGTTTTAATGCCTTCAAACTGGCGTTGGGTTATGGGGTACGGGAAGACATCGAAAATGTGAGCGGGATTCGTGAAACGTTGGGCAACGACGCTGATATTTTCCTCGATGCCCACTGGAATTACAGTGTGGCGCAAGCCGCTGAATTGGCAGCCGCCTTGCATCCATTAGGGGTCGGTTTCCTTGAAGCCCCGCTCCTGCCGGAAGATATTGCGGGTCACCGTGAATTGCGGGCGAAAAGTCCCGTCGCTATCGCGGTCGGGGAAACCGAGCGCACCCGCTATCAGTTTAAGCCGTTCATCGAACAACGCGCTGCCGATATTCTGCAACCAGACGTTGGCCGTACCGGCATCAGTGAAATGATGCACATTGCTTCCATGGCTGAAGCCTGGAATCTACAGGTTGCGCCTCATCTTAGCGTCGGCTTAGGTCCGTGTATTGCCGCTTCAATCCAGGTTGCAGCCGCGATCCCTAATCTCTTTATGCTGGAGTACCAGCCGCCGGTTTTTGCCATTGCTAATCAGCTACTCACCACACCACTGGTGTGTGAGCAGGGACATTACCAACGTCCTGAAGGCCACGGTCTGGGTATTGAAATTAATGAAGAACGTGTTCGTGAATATGTTATGGGGGCAACATGTTAAAGGGTAATGTGCCAATTCTGGCAACGGCATTTGATAAGCTAGGTAACGTTGATTTCACTTCAATTGAAAAACTGGTGCGGTTCTTGTTGAGCCAGGGTGTTGACGGCCTGGCGCTGTTTGGCAATGCCTCAGAAGGCTATGCGCTAACCAGTGCAGAGAAAGAAGCGCTATTCCATTGTGTTAAACGGCTGACCGGAAACTTACCGCTGGTCGCCGCTGCGGGAGGAGCCAGCTCAGCCGTTGCCATCGAGGATATTAATCGCGTTAAGCAATGGGGCGCTCAGGTGGCGATGGTCAACCCACCCTCAGTGGTTAAACCTGGCCCGGATGAGATTTTCCATTTTTATCGCGACATCTGTGATGCCTGCGATATAGAGATAATGATCCAGGATGCGCCGATGATGACCGGGGTGACGATACCGGTCGCCACGCTGGTCAAGCTCTGCCAGACGTTTGCCGCGATCAAATACATTAAAGTTGAACAACCGCCGACCACGCTCAAAATCACAGCACTCAAAAATGCCCTCGGTGATAGCGTCGGCTTGTTTGGTGGGCTCAATGCCGGCTTCTTATATGAAGAGCTTCGCCGCGGCGTGATTGGCACCATGCCTGCCTGCGAGTTTCCCGATGTGATCAATGCCATTCTGCGGGCCTTTCCGCGCAGTGAACAGGAAGCACAGGCGCAATTTTATCGCTATCTTCCCTTCCTGCGTTATGGGGTTCAACCGGGTATTGGCGTAGCCATCCACAAAACCGTTTTGCATAAAGCTGGCATTTTTGCCACGGACTACGTTCGCGAACCGGCAAAACCGATAGATGATATCACACGGGATGAACTGCAAAATCTCACTGCTGCATTGCCACTGGCAGTCTTCGGAGCGAGCCAATGAACTACATTGCCGTCGATTGGGGTACCACTAATTTCCGCGCGCTGAGTGTACGTAATGGCGTCGTCATACGCATAGTTGAAGACACGTGCGGGGTGGGGAAATGCCAGCGCGAGCAGTTGCCTGATATTCTGCGTCAGCAATTGCTGCGCTTAAAGGATGCCTGGGACGCACAGCTCCCGGTTATTCTGTGTGGCATGATTGGCAGCAATATCGGCATTGCCGATGCCGGATACCTGGAGCTGCCACTCAGTTTTGCCGCCTTACTTGGCAAAGGTCGCGAACTTAAGGGTGTACTCTCCAATCCTCTCACTCTGCGCCCTGGTATATGCGACCGCTGCGTTAATGAAGTGTGCCGGGGTGAGGAGATGCAACTCGCGGGTGCATTAACGTTAACCGATGCCAGCCGCTTCGCCGCCGTGGGGACGCACAGTAAATGGATAACCGTTGATCGCTCGAAACAGCAGGTCGAGAGCTTACGCACCCTAATGACCGGTGAACTTTATCATTTAGTTGTTAACCATTCAGTGGTGGGTAAAGGTCTGCCCGAACAAACAGATTCCCCGTCGGCATTTATCGACGGGGTCAACACTGCGCAATCTTTTGATTACCCTGCCAGTGATATTATTACCGCGCTGTTTCGTAGCCGCGGGCGATATCTTCTTGGTGCCATAGAGCCACGCCATGCCGCAAGCTACCTTTCAGGTTTACTGATTGGCTACGAAATCCTGACCGGGCAGCAAGAGAGTGAAAGTATCTGCTTTATTGGCAATCGCACCTTGTTGTCACTGTATCGCCAGGCCTGCGATGTGTTATCTGTCAGTTGCACCACGCTTGAAGCTGAAACCACAATTATTGCCGGACTGAATGAGGTTTTTCGCGATGATCAATAGTGCAAAAGTCGTCGCCATTCTGCGGGGGATCACCGCAGAGGAGGCGATAGAACACGTCGCCTGTCTGCTGGATTATGGCATCAATACGGTGGAGATCACCACCAACTCCCCTGGCTGGGATCAGAGTGTGCAACAGATTAGTCGCCAGTTTGGCGAACGGGTGCGAGTGGGAGCCGGGACGGTGCTCACGCCTGAGCAGGTGGAAACCAGTGCCTTACGCGGAGCAGGATTTATTTTAACGCCCAATCTCGATTTTCGTGTTGTCACTGCTGCCAAGCATCATGGTCTGGATGTCTGTGCCGGCGTTTTTACCAGTAGCGAAATATTCTCGGCCTGTGAGATGGGAGTGGATGTGCTGAAAATTTTCCCTGCGGCGGCGCTGCCGGTTAACTATCCGCAATTGATCAAGGGCCCGCTGTCACCAGCAAGCCATTTCTGCGCAGTGGGGGGTGTTGATATTGAAAATGCAGCCGATTATTTACAGTATTACGACAGCGTAGGAATCGGTTCGGCACTCTACCGTTGTGGGCAAAGTGTGGCGACTACGGCTGAACGCTGCCAGCAGTTACTCCAGGATGGGAAATGATTCTCTACTGATTTTCTGTGCTGCAGTCATTAAAAATTGGCGAAAACTATCAATATTGAGTTTGTCACCCTGAATATTAGACAATGCTATGGCTGCTTGCATGCCAGGAATAATACAGGCCAGTCGGTAATCTGTCTGGCTGTATACTTTTTCAAATACCTGATGTCGCCTTGCCTCTTGTATATCATTTTTCAATAAATTGTGGTCATGGACGCCAATGCGAGCGACTATTTCTTCATCACTCATGGCAGAGAGTAGTTTAATGCCAATAACTGAATCATGAATCGGATAGGACTCATAATTGCCGATAGCACGGGCGATACTTTTCCCACCACGGGTATGGATTAAATACGTCACATTCTTCCCGCTTAATATACCAACAACAATAGAAATTGAGTGACTACCAATTTCCTCCAGCATTCCCAACACTGCGCTATAAAAGGTTGAGTTATGTATCGCACGGGCAGACAGCTGGTGGATACCCATCCCCAGACTGTATTTTTTTCGTTTATCTTGCTCCACCATGTCCAGTGACAATAAAGTCTGCATCAACCGGGTTACTTTTGCTGAATCCAACTCCAGAGTCCGCCCCATCTCCCTGATACCTAAAGCACGATTTCCGGAGGACAATAATTTCAAACAACGAAATGCATCATAAACTGTGTTGTTCATCTCATACCTCAATTATAGGAAAGTGATATTTACCCCCCCCATTTAAACAGTGCTAAATGGCTTCGAACAATAGTAGATCACTGAGAGGCAATTCAGCCCGGATGGTGCGATCTGATCAATCGCCAAAAAGAAACAAATCAGCAACCGGACTGAGCGATGCCGATCACAGCAGCTATCCCTGATGAAGAACGACGGTTGATGCCTAAAGGGCAACAGAAACGTATCGCCACACCGGGGCAGAACCAGAATCATTATCTGGCTGGAAAAGAAAACGAAATTCCGGTTGTTATTCCTGCCGACATATTCACCGTGGCTGAACCCAACAGAAATGCTGTGGTTATCACTACACGAAACCATAACGCGAAACTATCAGCGCCATTATATGTGGCAGTTACTGAAACAGGTCAATCAGTTTATGAGGGCTGCTTCACCGTTTCCAGGCAATCAACCCGAACTTGCTAAAGTGGAGCGTTACTATGCGAAGTTATTTAGGTTCGATCAGAACGGCAACTGTGTGTCAGAAGCGGACATAGCAGCTCTTCCCTGAACTTATCAAAGAGAATGCAATGAACATCATTTATCAGGCCTGTTCCATGGCATTTTTAACAATAAATTCGCCATTCCACATAAACCGCTTACTCCTGCAAAGAGTAATCCGGCGCCTACAACGCCGGAAAGCAAAAATAACCGGCTATCTGTGGTGTATCCCAATATAACGCCGATAAGAATCAGTGTGCCCGCAACAATCTGAACCTGCCTCATGACCGGCAACGGCTGTTTTTTGTCTTCAATAGTCGGGAGGTTGGCACTCTTCCACGCGTTAATGCCCCCGGTCATTAGTAAAGCCGGCACAGGGCTTGCTGCTTTCAAGAGCGCATTGGCATTCTGAGCCGTGCGGCCCCCTGATAAACAATGAAAAATAACGGGTTGTTTATCTGTACCCTCCACCGTTTTACCTGCCGTAATATCGGTAAGAGGGAGTGAACGTGCGTTCGGTATATGCTCACGCTGGTATTCCGTGGGGTCTCGAATATCAATAAGCACAGCACCTTTATCAATCAGTCTTTTGGCTTCTTGCGGTGATACTGATTCTGGCGTCATTTGAAATCCTCCGGACAGTAAATGTCTTTTAACGCGGAGATAACTTTTTTCACCGAGTCGTTTTTGATGAAATAGTTCACCTTTTGCGCCACCCTTTCAGATTCTATCAAACCGTCTTCTTTCATTTTTGCCAGGTGCTGAGAGGTTGCTGAAGGCGTTAAGCCGGTCAATTGCCCCAGTTCACCTGACGATGTGCCGGGTTTATCAATGAGAATACAGAGGATCAACAGTCGGTTGCTGTTGCTCATCGACTTAAGCAGCGTTGTTGCCAACGAGGCACTTTTCTGTAACTGGAACAGATGACTCTCTTTCATTTTGTTATTTAGCATTGTCTAAATTTAGATAATGCTAAATTAAATAATGCTCACACGCAATCAAAAAATGCTAAGGGCGGCAGGATGTCTGCTTTTCGCTCATAGCAGAGGGTATCCCCTCCAGAGTCAGCCTTGTACAAGCCCAGTTCGCCGGTGCTTCAACCGGCTGATACACCGGCCTCTGAGACGTGGCCTGACGATTCAGGGCGTATTCTTCATTACGCCGCTGCGACTGGCTCCCGGCGGCTGGCCGTTGATACGCTTGAAAGCCCGACTGAACGCGGCCTGAGAGGTATAGCCCAGACGCTGGGCTACCGTGTCGATCGATAGCTTATCCTGGCTGAGCCACTGACTGGCGAGACGCATACGAAACTCCGTTGCATAGCGCAGCGGCGGCACGCCAATGGTCGTTTTAAAGCGATCGGCAAAAACAGAACGCGATACATGCGATTCCGCTGCCAGTTCAGCAACAGTCCACTCTTTGCCGGGCTGACGGTGTATAGCCAGTATGGCCCGGGCAAGGCGCGGGTCCCGCAGGGCCGCAAAAAGGCCAGATGCAGATTCACAGCCACATTCAACCCATCCACGCACCATCATCGCGGCCGCGACCTCGGCAAGACGAGCCAGAATGCCGGCAAAGCCGATGCGTCCTGAGCATATTTCGCTTTTCATGGCATACAGAATTGACACCAGACCCGGATAACGCGGCTGATCGGTATTCGCCACGATGACCTGCGGCATCAGTTTACCGAGCCTGTGCATGCCGCCGAAATCGAACGCCATGCAACCGTAAAAAAGCACTGCGCTTGGGATCGGGTGCGTACTGGGGCAGGTATCCACCCCGCTTACGGCTTCCCCCAGGGGAGCTGTAGCGAAATTGTCGATAGGTTGAAACACCGCGAGGGGGTCTGAAAGCAGCTGATGCGTTCCTCCCTGAGGCATGAACACAGCATTGCCAGCCGTCAGCTTGTGAAGCGCGCCGTCATTTGTACGTAAGAAAGCCGTGCCAGCGGCCAGATAATGAAAATAAGCGTGTCCCGGCCTGTCATCAAACCCCAGCCCGAAAGAAGGGCCGGTCTGGATACGGCGATACTGGACACCGCGCAGGCGCATGCCCGTCAACAGTTCACTTATCAGATCGGACGACAGGGCGGTTTGTTCTTTATCAGTCATTTTAGGTGTTTCGGGCATAACATCAAGATTCAGCATCATAGATCGTCCTGCCAATCGACGCTAGGCTTTCCGCTGTGATAATTACCCTGGGATAGAGAAGATGAGCAATGATGTAAATAGTGCTGTACCCGCGTCTGCAAATGATGATGAACCGGCGGGAGCCGCATGGACCGCTGTATTTTCCCTGGCAATGGGCGTATTTGGTTTGCTGACGGCAGAGTACCTCCCTGCCAGTCTGCTGACGCCTATGGCCGCTGACCTGCGGGTGTCGGAAGCGCTTGCTGGCCAGGCGGTGACCGTGACGGCAGTCGTGGCCCTGTTTGCCGGCCTGCTCGTGCCCGGCCTGACTCGCCGGTTTGACAGAAGGGCCGTCCTGTTGAGTTTCACAGGACTGATGATTGCCTCCAATCTGCTCGTGGCATGTTCCTCAAGCCTGACCGTTCTGTTAATTATGCGAATACTGCTGGGCATCGCTCTGGGGGGGTTCTGGAGTATGGCCGCTGCCGTTGCCATGCGGCTGGTTCCCGCCAGGCTCGTTCCGCGCGCGTTATCCTTTATCTTCAGCGGCATTGCCGTGGGCACCGTGGTTTCGGTGCCGCTGGGCACTTACCTGGGGGGGCTTTACGGGTGGCGCAGCGCCTTCGTGGCAGCAACGGCAGTGGGTGTGCTGACACTCATCGTCCAGTTATTCACTCTGCCGCGTATGGCGGCACGCAAAACGGTACGAACCGCATCGGTAACAGAGTTACTCCGACGACCCGGTATTGCCCCGGGAATGATGGGATGTGTGCTTGCCCACACTGGACAGTACGCGCTGTTTACCTATATTCGCCCGGCTCTTGAAAGCGTTACCCACAGTGACGTGAATGGTTTGTCTTTAATACTGCTTGGGTTCGGTGCAGCCAATTTTGTGGGAACGCTACTGGCCGGATGGCTGATGGAGCGCAGCCTGCGAGCCACCCTGGTGTTGATGCCTGCAACAGTCGGCGTAGCGGCATTGTTCATGATCTGGCTTCCCGTGCAGATGACCGGAATGATATTCCTGATCGTGCTGTGGGGTCTGGCGTTTGGTGGTGTTCCCGTCGCCTGGTCTAACTGGGTGGCGCGAGCGGTGCCGGATCAGGCAGAAACGGCAGGAGGCATGGTGGTCGCATCCGTACAATCCTCAATCGCTGCCGGCGCTGCTGTAGGCGGGCTGATGTTTGGATTCAGTGGCGTAGCGGGCGTTTTTCTTACCGCCGGTGGCATGATGTTGCTCGCTGCGCTTTTCATTGCCGTCAAGGTTCGGGTAGAACTGCCACAGCATGGCCAGCCCGACAGCCCGGCAACACACTTTTAGCTTAAGGTTCGGTAGCCCACAGAATGGCACCGTTGCCGGAACGGCGCGCTGTAAATCAACCTGACTGAGAATTCACTACGGTAAAAAATCAGGTCAACATGGCTTCGCAACGTAGCATCGAATAATCGACGCGATCATTGCTACCTGCATCCCGAATGGCTCAATGCCGGGCCTGGCTCCAGGCGGGCCTTGCATTGCCTGCCAGTCGGGTATGTGCCAGCAGCGGACATCCTCGCTAAAGGTGATGAGTTACTGGGTCAGGCTGTGCAGAGAAAAAGCAATGAGCAACACCCCGCCGGCAATGTTGACGTATTTTTTGAGCATCAATGGGTTAGTTTTTTTTACTGAAAATATAAGTGCTTGAGTAACAGCAAAAAGCCAAACGCTCATGACCACGACATGGACTGTTGCCAATGTCAGATAGTTGTAAACGCCTCCCTGTCTCCCTGCGAACTGCGAAACGACTGTCAGATAAAAAATGATGGCTTTAGGATTCAAAATATTAGCTATCCAGGCCTCTCTTAACGTCACCGAATGTTTCGTATCAGTCAGTCCACCGGCCTTTGACCTTATCCCACTACGGATAAGCATTGCTCCTAACCAGAGCAGATAGGCGGTTCCGAAAACTTTCAACACCGCAAAAGTTGCTGGAGACGAGATGATCACAGCGGTTATACCTAGTCCGATGAGAACCGCATGTGTGTATATGCCCAACGCTGTGCCGGCAAGCGTTCTGAACAGTCCTCTGTAACCGCCTGCCAGAGCGCCATTCATAACAAGCGTGAAGCTTGCTCCGGGAGACAGTGCAACAGGGAGTAGTGCTGGCATAAAGCCAAAAAGGTTTATTTCCATAGATTTTGGATATTAATTGATGCTCTGCCTGATTGCCAGTCAAGGCGCTTCGCCAGAAAATGATGTTAAACGCCATTGGAATATATAGCTGCTTGCCACGAAAGGTCCGCTCCTCGCTCACAGCGGCTGTCGAAGCCGCTGGATATATGAGTAGTAGATGAACGCTCACTGTCAGTGATTATGGTCCCTTAGGAAGACTGTCAGCACATCCTTGGGAGCAACACCCCCACATTCTGTAATTAACCAACCTACGGCTCCTCGATGGTAGGTTCCATGAAAAAGCATGTGATTTAGCATCTCCGCAGCTGTCATCTCTCCGTTACCCCCGTCCACAAAACTGAACTTAATGGTTTCTCCGAGATCAGCTGAAGTCATTGAGTTAATATGCTGGATATACCAATCCGCTGCGCCAGCCATTTTAACTTCTAGCTCACCTACAGAGGGTGTTTCTGGGGTATTTAACGCCGTGTAACCGTGCTGCTGGCCCGAAATATTTGCTCTGAAAATCATGTCTACGACATGAATATGATTCATCAGCCTTAGCATCAGGTGACGTTTTTCTGCATAAGCGAATTCGTCGATAAGATTAATGGTTTTTAGAGTTTCGGAATCAATCCAGCGCTTGTACTTCAACAGTGTAACTATTGTGTCCTTTGCCATAATCTTCTCCAGATTTACCTGTACCGATAGCATATCAATAACGCACTTTTCTTGGCAGAGTTTCATTTTTTAAAGGCAACGCGTCCGCTTCTCACTCTATGCGGACATCCCTCAAGCGCATGTCTGCTCTGTGCCAGAAGCGCACGTTGCTCATCCCCTGAGTCACGCTTAAACAGTTTGCAGTGCAGCTTATTTCTGTTCCTCATGTAAAAAGGGCACTAACTGAAAGATGTCACTTAACTGCCTCATGTATATCTACTTACACACATAGTTATCATGAAAAGGAAGAATGAAGATGCTGAGAGGTAAAAGAGCTGTTATTACCGGCGGAGGCGGGGGATTTGGCCAGGCGCTGTGTGTGTGGCTGGCACGAGAGGGCGTCGAGGTGGAATTTTGCGCACGGCGGGCTGAAGATATTCAAAAAACCTGCAACATCATCACTGCTGAAAGCGGCATTGCAAAAGGGTATATCTGTGATTTAACCCGCCCTGAATCTCTTTCTCAGTTTTCTGCACAGTTGTTAGCTTCAGACAAGCCTGTAGACATTTTAATCCTGAATGCTGCTCAGTGGTTGTCAGGGAGATTAGACGATCAGCCTGATATAGAAATTATTAATACCGTTAATTCAGGCCTGACAGGTTCGATTCTCCTGACTCAGGCTCTGCTGCCTGGGTTAAGACGTTCAGAAAATGCTGATATTGTCTCAATTATATCTTCATGTGGGGTCCCCAATTTTACGGATTCTATTGCGCACCCAGCCTTTTTCGCCAGTAAACACGGGCTTAGCGGGTTTACAACTAAACTGGCACAGCAGTTATCTGAAGAAAATATCCGCGTTACCGGGTTGTACCCTCCGGATTTCGAATTTACAGGGTTAGATACGTCTGTCGATAGTCAATCCAGAATGGGAGAACGTTTAATGAATGGACGGTCGGTCTGGGAAACGATTCGTTTTGTGCTGACACAACCGCATAGTTGCCATATAAGCAGCATCTACTTTCAAGGTCCAACTCGCGAAGATCTTAACGCCAGGCGCTAAACTGGGTGACGTTGAGCATTCTGCTCAACGTCACCTTCTCGCTCACAGCAAACCTCGCGACCCTTCAGGCTGTCCGCTTTGTGCCAGGAGCGGACATTGGCACTTT
>NZ_BCTN01000040.1 GCF_001571305.1 Erwinia persicina NBRC 102418
TTAATGAAAAACACAGGAGCTCCAATGTCTCATACAGTGAAACCACATGCTTCCGCCGAAGATATCAGCAACGTTCGCGAAGCCGTGCGCGCAGAGCCCGGTCTTGGCAATATGTCTTTCCAGGTGAAAGCCCATTCCCATGGTGGACTGGCCGTTCGCGTTGAAACCGGATCGTCGTTCCAGGATGGGAAAGAAGATCGCAGCCGCATTGGAAAGTTTTCAAATATCGGTGACGAACCACCAGGCCTGTTAGGTACCGATTCAGGCATGAGCCCGACTGAGTACATTCTGCAGGCACTCGCGGGTTGTTATACTGCGACTCTCACCCTGATGGCGGCTGAAAAAGGCGTGGATCTGGAAAGCATCGATCTCGACCTCTATTTCGACATCGATATGAAGGGGTTCCTTGGCCTGGATAAGAACGTACGCAAAGGCGCGAAGAGTATTCGTGTGGACGTTCGCCTGAACAGCAAGACCGCCAGCCGTGAGCAGCTCGAAGAGCTGGTTCAGCTGTTGCCGGAAAGCTCACCGATCCATGACACGCTTGCAAACCCGGTGCAGGTTAACACCCGCCTGGTCTAATCATTGCTCTGAGGTGATGTCAGCATGAAGCAGCCCCCTGCATCAGTAACATACAGGGGGCTGCAAGACCGCACTGTTGCCCCTCCAAATATCCTCATGACGGCCTGAACTCTTCGATGCGGTATCCCCATTTTCGCTGAGCACGGCGCGCCACATCACTTTTTTGCCACCGTCGCTCCGCCAGTAGGAGGTCAGCCTCTGCCACTCTTTATACTTTCAGCTCCGGGAAGCATATTGGCCACACCTTAGCTGTTTCAGAAATGCGTGTTAAGCGATCGGGTCAGGCGGCGAAGACCTTCTTCCAGCATCGCGCGTGGGCAGGCAAGATTCAGCCGGATGTGCCCGTCGCCGTTGCCAACGAACATTCCCGCATCCTCTACCAGAATCCCTGACTGTTGAGCAAAGTACAGGGAGGTGTATTCTTTTCCGCTGACGGCTGAATGGGGGCTCAGGTCAAGCCAGGCAAGATAGGTTCCATCCGGAATGTCAAAACGGACCTGTGGGTGATGTTCTTCAAGCCAGGCGCGGAGAAACACGAAATTACCGTCAATATATTGCCGGACCTGCGTCAGCCAGTCATCGCATTGTGACCAGGCGGCAAGGTTGGCGACAAGGCTCAGCGGTGACAGCATGTCATCGTACAGCCGCAGCCACGATGTGCGGATAACCGGATCGGGGATCATGATATGGGCCAGCAGGTTGCCCGCCAGATTGAAGGTCTTACTTGAAGACATACAGGTGATAATCTTATTACTGTCGGGAAAAAGAGAAGCCGCCGGCGTATGTTTGATCCCCGTGCGGGATAAATCACAGTGTATTTCATCTGAGATGACCCATACGTCGTTTTGCAGGCAGATTTCTGCCATCCGCTGCAGTTCGTCCCGGCGCCATACGCGACCCGTAGGATTATGGGGATTGCACAGGAAGAAGACTTTTATGCCCAGTTCCGGATCCTTAACAAGCCGCTCCAGGTCGCTAAAGTCCACCGACATTTCTCCGCAGGCATATACCATAGGGCAACTGACGACCCGGCGACCGCTGTATTCCCCTGCTTTCTTGAACGGCGCATAGGACGGGGTAAGTATCAGTACACTTTCGTTCTCACGCGTCAGTAAAGGAACCAGGCGGTTGAGCGCCGGGATAATGCCCGGTGAGAGCACAATACTCTCGGGCGCAAAGCGGTATCCATAATGTCGCTGGCACCAGCCGCCAAAAATCTCCTGATATACGGGGTTATATGCACGCGTATAACCGAGGATTTTTTTATTCAGCCGTTCATGAACAGCATCGAGTACGGGCTGGGGGGTGGCGAAAGCCATGTCTGCCACCCACAGGTTTATAAAACCGCCCTCAGGTGCCGTCGGAAGTCCCCCGGTATGCCCGCCAAACATGTATTCACGCCAGCCCTCAATGGTCAGGCTGTCCGTTCCCGATCTGTCGATAATCTCATCAAAGTCGTATCTCATGCAGGTATCCAGTAAAGTATTTTAACAATCGTGGCCCTGCGCGAGTCCTACGACGAGTAAGTCTGCAGGGGGAACGGGCATGAGGTTATGCCCTGAACTGAGATTGACTATCTACTAGTTGGATTGTCAAGTCATAATCTTTTCTGCGGCTGACGTCCTGCTGTTAATGCTTCCGGCGGGGGGCACCGATCACCAGAACAATACCGGCGAGCACGGCCGCCGTTGACAGCAGCATTCTGAGGCTCAGGGATTCACCCAGAAACAACACGCCCCCCAGCATGGCAAGACAGGGAACGCTCAGCTGAACCGTGCTGGCCGTTACCGAGTCAAGATGGGGCAAAAGGGAATACCAGAGAACGTAAGCACCGGCAGAGGCCGCTGCACCGGCAAACACGGCGAGGATAACTCCCTGAACGTCAGAATGCAGGCCGCTGCTGACAAACGGGGTGAGAATAAGCGCCAGCGGCACGGCAATAAGAAAATTTACTGCGGTGGCAACGGCACCCCCGGCCTGGTTCCTTCCCGCCAGGGTGTAAGCCGCCCAGGCCAGTCCTGCAAGGCCCATTATTAACGCGCTGCTGACCGGAGGGGCCTTCGCACCAGGCAACAGAAGCGCACCAATGCCGCCTGCGGCCATGACCAGCCCTGTGGTCCTCAGCAGGGTCAATCTTTCTCCTGCGAGTACGCCGTGCACGACCATTGTCAGCTGCACCACGCCAAACAGCAGCAGCGCGCCTGTTCCGGTATCAAGGTGAATATAGGCAACCGAAAAGCACATCGCGTACGCCATCAGAAACAGCGCATTTTTCAGGTTAAGCGAACCGCGTAGCTTCCCTTTATGCCGGATTAACAACGGCAGTAACACCAGCGCACCGCTTGTCAGACGCAGATCGGTGAATGTCACCGGATCGATATGTCCGCCCCTGAGGGCAACGCGGCAAATTATCGAATTCGCCGCAAAGGCGAGCATGGCAGTAACAATCTTGATAACAACGGAAAATCGCATGGTCGTGGGCTCCAAAAAAGCAGAGCGTAAACTACCAACTGATAGGTAGTCAAATTTAACGAACGAAGCTCCCGTCATTCAGCAAAACGTATGCAGGTACACGTTAGCCACGAGGTTGAATGTTATTATTACGAGACTTGTCATACAGCCATGAAGATAATATAATCTACCAACTAGTAGGTTTAACGGAGTGGATTATGACAACGATGACGCGGGAAAGGCTCCTCGGCGAGGCCGAGCATCTCATGCGGGAAAAAGGCTATTCTGCCTTCAGCTATGCCGATCTGTCCAAAATTATCGGCATCACCAAGCCCAGCATACACCATCACTTTCCGACGAAAGACCTCCTTGGTGAGCAGGTGGTCAGGCAGGCGTTAGTCGATACCCGGGCAACCTTTGATGAAATCCTGGCGACAAAAAGCTCGCCGGCAGAGCAGATTGCCGCTTACGTGGACCTCTTCGTACAGAGTTACCGGGCCTCACTTCTGCCGCTGTGCTGCGCGCTGTCGGCCGAAACGGCCAACCTTCCCCCGAATATTATTGAGCAGACGTCGCTCTATTTCGATATGCAGATCAGCTGGCTGACTGGCATTGTGGAGCGCGGGATTGGTGCCGGTGAATTTTCTACAGGAATTGGCGCCACAGATGCCGCACTGATGATTATTAACCTCTGTGAGGGGGCGAGCGTCGTGGCACGGGCAACGGGCAGAGCTGAAGTCTTCAGCAACAGCCTCAAACATATACTGATGTTTCTGAATCCCAAAACCGGAGCTTAAAAAATGCAGGACTGGAATAATTACCGTACAGAACTGATGCAGCGCCTTGGCCAGCTTGGCAAGCTTGCCCCTGAAACCATGAAGGGCGTGTTGACGCTTGGCAGCGCGGGTAACAAAACCGATCTGCTTGGCGCAAAGGTCCGCGAGCTTATCGCACTCGCCTGCGCAGTCACTACCCGCTGCGACGGCTGTATTGCGTTTCACGCGGAGGCCGCCATCAAAGCCGGTGCCACCGATGATGAAATTGCCGAGGCACTGGGCGTGGCCATCAACCTGAATGCCGGCGCGGCGGCAGTCTATTCTGCCCGCACGCTGGATGCCGTCAGCCAGATGAGAGGCTGACGGACGCACAGACGCTCAAGGATCGATAAAAAGGGCTTACTGCCCTTTTTTTACCTCTTCAATCGCACTGGCATAAAAGCCCGCATGCTTTACGCCGGGTATGCGCCTCACCATCTGCCCCTCTTTGAATATCAGCACCGTTGGCAGGCCCCAGATTTCATATTTTGTCGTCAACACGGGCGCCTGATCGACATTAACCCTGCCCACCTGAATGTCGTCGTCAAGCTGGTTTACCAGGACATTAAAAAAGACTTCACTGGTCTGACAGGGCGGACACCACGGAGCAGAGAAGCGCACCACTGACAGCCCCTCATAGCGTTCAATATCGCGAAAATTATCTTCGTTGTAGCTGGTAATTTTACGCAATCTGTATCTATCCTCATGATTTTTATTAGATATTTCTGTAGCAGGGCATCAGCTTTTCCTGAACATAAAAGAGTATAAATAATTCCTGTTGACCTATCAACTAGTAGGTAGGTATAGTGGCGTTCATCAGCTGGCCGCGAATGCTGCAGACAGACGTCTCCGGGTGACTCCTGAACTGCCTGCAACCACTTCCCGGGTCTGGCCATATCAATCAACGAGTTATGAGGTATTCAATGAGCACGTTATTCACGCCCAGCAGCCTGTCCGGTCTCGAATTAAAAAACCGCGTGGTGATGGCCCCCATGACCCGCACCCGCACGATGAATGACGTGGCGGATGAGGTTGTTGCGCTTTATTACGCGCAGCGTGCATCGGCAGGCCTTCTTATTACGGAAGGACTCCCGGTTTCAGAAGAAGCGCGTGGTTACCTCTATACCCCGGGCATTTACACCGGCGCGCACGTTGATGGCTGGCGCAAGGTGACGGACGCCGTCCATGCAAAAGGCGGGCGTATATTCGCCCAGCTGTGGCACGTTGGCCGCATGTCCCACGTTTCCCTGCTACCGGGACAGGCGGCGCCGGTCTCGTCAGGGACCGTGCAGGCAACCAACACCACCGTATTTGCATTTACTGACTCCGGCGAACCGGGTCCCGTAACCCCGAGCGTGCCGCGTGCGCTGGAAACGGATGAAGTCCGTCGCGTTACCCAGGACTTCGTTAATTCAGCCCGTCTGGCAATGGAAGCCGGCTTTGATGGCGTGGAAATCATGGCAGCTAACGGCTTTATTTTCGACCAGTTCCTCAGCAGCGCCCTGAACCAGCGCACGGACGGTTACGGCGGCACCGTTAAAAACCGCCAGCGCTTCCTGCTGGAAACCATCGACGCCGTCTCTTCGGCCGTTGGCAGCACGAAGGTTGCCGTAAGGCTCTCCCCGTTCGGGCGTATTTACGATCTCGCGCCCTATGAAGGTGAAGAGGAAACCTGGCGTGAAATGGCAACGGCGCTGGGGCAGCGCGAGCTGGCGTACGTGCATCTTTACTACCAGCCCGTGTATACCCAGGCGCCGGTACCCGCAGGCTTTAAAGCGGCCTTCCGCAAGGCATTTGGCGGGACGCTTATCGCTGCCGGCGGATTCACCCGTGAGATCGCCGAAGACGTGCTGACAGAAAACGAAGCCGACCTGATCGCGTTTGGGGTCCCGTACATCGCTAACCCGGACCTGGTCGAAAGGATGCAGAACGGCTGGCCGCTGGCCGAAAGCGATCGCTCAACTTATTACGGCGTCAGCGGCAACCCGGAAAAAGGTTACACCGACTATCCGGTCTGGGCAGCTGAATAAGGTATGCCTTCCGCAGCGTTGTCCGGCGGCATCGCAGGGTAACGTACCGGAATGACCAGTTTAACTATTTATCGGGAGTACAAAAATGCAAACCCTCAAGCCTGTTATCACCCTGGATATCTGGTCAGATTTAGTCTGTCCGTGGTGCTGGATCGCCAAAAAACGCTTTGAAAAAGGGCTGGCCGCCTTCGAACACCGCGACAGCGTGGTGATACGCCACCACGCGTTTCGTATCTCAGGCGAGCGCCCGGCACTACCCTTCCGGGAGGCGCTGTATAAAAAATTCGGCGGGCAGCAGGGCGCCGAACTGATGATGAATCAGGTGGCAACGGCCGGTAAGTCAGAAGGCCTTCAGTACAATTTTGACACCATGCTGTTTGGCGATACTGAAGATGCGCTGACGCTGCTGGCTGCTGCACGCCAGGGGGGCGTGGGTGATGCGGTTGCAGAGCGCCTGTACCTGGCCGGCACCACCGAAGGGCGTTCCATTTTTGACCCCTCGGAACTTATCAAGCTGGCTGAAGAAGCCGGGATGCAGGCGGATGATGCGCGGCGTGCGCTGGAGAGCGAGACCTTCCGGTCTTCCGTGGCGGAAGATGAGGCACACGCCCGTTCCATCGGCGTCAGCGGCGTTCCGCTGTTCCTGCTGAACGAGAAATATGCCATCAGTGGTGCCCAGTCCGCCGAAAATTTCCTGAGCGCCCTGCGCCAGGTGTGGGAGGAAAAACAGGATGAACTGTCCGGCACTGCCGGTCAGGCCTGTGGCACCGGTGGCTGCAGTATCTGAATACCCGACGCCGGCAGTCTGGCTGCCGGCAGAATCAAACCTGTAAACAGTGGAGTCAGAAATGAGCGATTTTTTTAAAGGTAAAAAGCTTCTGGTTGTTGGCGGCACGAGCGGCATGGGTCTTGAAACGGCACGCATGGTGCTGAAGGCCGGCGGCAGCGTGGTGCTGACAGGCAACCGGAAGGACAAAGCAGAAGCGGTAAAAACTGAATTGAGCCAGTACGGAGTCGGATCCGTCTCGGTCATTGCCGCCAACCTGATGACTGAGGAAGGCATGAACGCCATCCGTCAGGAAATCAATACGCATCACCGTGACATCAGCCTGATGGTGAACTCTGCGGGCATCTTCATTCCCAAGAGCTTTACGGAGCACGATGCAGCGGACTATGACATGTATCTGTCGCTCAACCGCGCCACGTTCTTTATCACGCAGGACGTTGTCAAAAACATGCTGGCCGATAAGCGCGAAGGTGCGATTGTGAACGTGGGCTCAATTGGTGCTCAGGCCGCGCTGGGTGATTCGCCGGCGTCAGCTTACTCGATGGCAAAAGCGGGCCTGCACGCTCTGACCCGCAACCTGGCGATAGAGCTGGCTGGCGCAGGCATTCGCGTGAACGCCGTTTCACCGGGCATTGTTCATACTCCAATCTACGAAGGCTTTATGGCCAAAGAAGAGATTGCTGATGCCATGAAGGCCATGAGCGATTTTCATCCGCTGGGCCGTGTCGGTACGCCGGAAGACGTGGCGAATACGATACTGTTCCTGCTGTCGGATAAAGCTTCATGGGTCACCGGCGCTATCTGGGATGTGGACGCCGGGATCATGGCGGTACGTCGCTAAAAGGCGATTAACTTTCAGAAAGTTATCTTGACCGTCCCTCTGAAGGCTAATTTCACAGCGAGTGGAAAGGGCGGTTTTATGTCTTCTCAACCGGATACGCACCGGGCATCCTCTGGCGGCCCCATCAGTCTGGTGCGATTCTGTTCGATGCGGTACGTGCCGCGATCACCGCTTGTTGCCTTACTGCGATCGCTGACCCTGACCCAAAATCCTGTTCCATTCAGAAACAGAATTCCGGCATGATAAACACTCCCCGGAGACGGCCAGCATCTGGGTGTCGCGCTGGTCTGATTCACCCGTGGGTTATTACGAAATGGAGGCCATATTTTACCGCTTGAGTGAGCGTTTTCCTTCTGTGAAGAACCCGGACAGATGGGCGATAGCGGGCCTGCCGCTGTGGCAGCTGGGAGTTGAAGCGGGGTTTCTTTCAAAAGAAGTCACCGTGTCGGTGCGCGAGCTGGAGCGCTGGATGGTGCCAAACAAGCTGACTATTACAGTGATGGCAATGAGCAGGGGGCACTATAGCACTGAACTGAAAACGGCACGCAGCCAGCGCCGGAAGCTGGTCACAATGCGCTAAAAACTCACCGTGATAGCTGGAGAATGAGACGGGCTTTCCGGGGCGCAGGAAACGGAAACTAAGCCACTTTAGAGTCTCTGAATGAGCATATCTTTCAGAAGGAAGG
>NZ_BCTN01000041.1 GCF_001571305.1 Erwinia persicina NBRC 102418
TCACTGGGATACAAGAGCGATGGGGTTTCCCTCTGTACCTTCTGTATCCACACCTGAAATCTCGTCGCAGAATACCCGCTTGGCTGTTAGGCCGCGTAAGGTACTTGGACTCGATAGACTTACAAAGTAATTGAAAGTACCTAGAGTTGTTTCTTGAGTAGTAGCATCGTTAGTTTTAGTTCTGTCGCTTTTACTTGTAATTAGTTCTGCAAGGCTTGGTGTTAACTGAATGGTAGGATCAAACTTACCATTTTTATACTTCTTGATAGTATTCGCAGTTGTTCCTGCAATAACCATATTACTTGGATCGTGGTGTAAAAAGTAAAGTGATGCACCAGTAACTATTGTTGTTTTTAATAATTGTGCTGATGACATTAAAACTACTTTACGTACACCCTGTTCAGTTATTGCATCTAACGGCTGTTTTTGAAACTCATACAACCGCATTGGAGATCCCTGTAACTCTCCATCACAGAACTTTAAATTTTTCTGTACCCAATCACTCGGTTTTATTTTCTCTGGCGGTAGTATCGCCATCACTGCTTTGTTCAGTATCTTGATCAGTTTCCTCTGATTCTGAAAATCCATTTTCAGTTTCCTCTTCATAGTCGTAACTTCCAATGTCACGAAGTACTTCATCAATTTTATCTTTTAGTTTTTCTCTAAGCTGGTTTGCATCTTCGCTTGAAAATAATTCGATGTATGTAGTATTAGGTATACTGCGTAACATGTTTTTTAATTGGTTGAAGTAACCTGATAGTGTTTCTGTTACGTAATCTACTTCTACTAAATTTTTCCTTTTTAAATCTGCTTCCATTTTTTCAATGTCTGCTTTCGCTTTAGCAAGCCTTAGCTGCTCTATCTGCGTTTCTGTTTTTAAATCTGTCTGGCCTCTAAGCGGTGTTAGTACATTGTCTGCTACCCACTGGTAGATCTCGTCTTCGCTTAGGGAAATATCTAGTCCTCTCGAAGTCCAGTCCCTGCTTACAATTACTGGATCGTATCCATAGATCTTTGCTAGCTGGCTATATGTCATCTTTTCCTCTGCTGAATGAATAGGTTTCAAAACTTCACATACAAAAAACACATCGAGCGGCGAAACTACGCGATGTTTTGGAATTTTGGCGGAGTACCTTTTCATTTTTCAAAAAAATTTTGTTTTGGTATTTATCTTTGCCAATAGCATTACAAAGTACTTCATGATAATCTTTCAATAGACTAACTAGGAACTTCATCATGCTTAGCTTTATATTTGATCTTATATCCTTATTCACTAAACTACCAAAGTCTGTACAAACTCAAATTATTGAAGCAATTACTGCTACATTTGCTTTTGCATTTAGATATATGTACAAGGACAAGAATAAAGAAGATCTAAGTACAGCAACAGAACAGGCTGTAACGCCGCAACAATGGCAAGGCACTACTGCTGCTGTAGGTTCCTTTGTTCCTTCTCTTTACTCTAAGAAAAAGAAAGAAGAGTTTGCTAACTCAGTTATAGAGTTAGTTAAGAGCAAAGAGTTTATCAACCAATTAAGTAAACGTATCGAACAAGTACAAGCTAAGGATGAAGAAGCTTACGTAGCTCTATGCTCTATTGAAACTAAGCGATTAATTATTGAGATGATGGAAAGATAATTAAATCCCTCATACGCTATTAAGGATTTATGATGCATAAGATATTAAACCTATATTATTTTGCAACTGATGATTTAATAACTCATGTGGCTTATAAAATCTATGAGCGTTCTGGAAGTGAAGAGGAATTGTGTAACTTCCTCTTATCGAAGGTAGGCAATGATTTACCCTATGTAACTTATGCCGGAATACCTGATATTCTTAAAGATAAAGAAAATGGTATTTCCATCAACAAAGTTAATGCGATGATGCGTACTGACACATTAACTTATATTTTTTCAGAAGCTCTTTCTGATTTTGATATTGATGAATTTTATTTGCATCTCATTACCCCCATTAAAAATGGCAAAGTAATAGATGATAATCGCCTTAATTTCGAGCCGTTACGACAGCATCACATAGATAAGTTTTCTGGTTATGAATTCCTTACCACCAATGACTACCTCACTGATTATTATGATGGTAATAAATTTGATATGGCTAAACTTCTAAATGATGATCATTTTACGCCAATCCATTATCTCTTCAACAATAAGCACTACCTTAGCTGCGTTAAACTACTTTTTTCTTTCATAGATACTATTGCTTGGGTAGATATTGGTGAACATCATAACTTCACAAAATGGATAGCTTTATATGCTGATATATCGCCTCTTGAAGTAACTGGTGAAGAACTTTGGGAGCTTCGTAATTCCCTAATCCATATGTCAAATTTGGATAGCCAGAAAGTAAAACAAGGAAAGGTTAGGAGGATAAGCTTTGCTATTCATAACCGTAATGCTTTTAAAACAAGTACTATCGGTGACACTACCTATTTTAATCTAATTGATTTTCTTTATATAATCGAAGACGCCATGAGAAAATGGGTTGATACTTATAATCAAGACGAATTAAAGATAATTACGTTTGTAGAGCGATACGATAAAATAGTGAGGAACTGTTGATTTTTTTAGCCCACTATTTGTGGGCTTTATACCATAATGGTGTATGTATCCTGCTCAATGAAGTAATATAACAGAAGATAACTTTGTAATTCCCACACTTAAGCATCAAGAACCATCAAGAACCTTGAGTTAGTCTTTCTCTTCTATCCTTTTAATAAGGATACATTTATAGAATCTCTTAGTGATCATAATGGAGGTATCAAGGGTAGTTTCTTGGCTCTTTCAGGCTGGAAGTTAGGTAGCTGATCTCGCTTAGTAACACTAGTTATTATTTAAATCACAATTAAAAAAATTTGTTTATTATTTTAAGAAAAATCCTATACCTTAGAGAATCGCTTACTTAGATTTTGCAATGGAGTTGTAATGAAACTTAGGCAAATAGAAATTACAAATTTTCGCGGCATTGGCTACGCAAAAATTGACTTAGAAGACTTCAATACACTCATTGGCTCCAATAATATTGGCAAGTCTACTATTCTTAAAGCAATTCAGTTATTGTTAAATACTTCGAATCCAACTTCGGAAGATTGGCCTTTTCGTAAGGCTAGTGAAAGTATCATGATAATAGCGGGTACTTTTTCCGACCTCACTGATGAAGAGTTGAAAAAACCCTCGATTGCTAAGTTAGTTAATGAAAATACTTTAAAGTTAAGGGTTACAGCCTCTTGGAATAATGAACTTAATTGTATAGATAAAGCAAAGTATGAAGCTTATGCACGAGTTATTGAAATAGAAGGCTTAACAAATAAAATAACAGAAGCACGCAACATACCAATAATAAAAGATATATTAGATGAGAACGGGTTTAATACCGCACCTTTATTTAAAGAGAATTATGATTTAATTAAAGAAATAGCTCTTGAAAAACATCCTGATGAAGTAAAAGTAAGTCATAAATGGTCATCGGAAAGCATCAGTATAAACAATCACCTTCAGCAAGCCATACCGCATGTTTTATATATACCAGCATGTTTTAAAATAGAAGATGACCTAAAATCTCAAAAAGGCACACCATTTGGTTTCTTGTTTACAAATTTAATTTTTCCTGTTCTACAACAAGATAAATCTTTCACTTCCTACACTGACTCTGCCAAGCATTTACAGATGAAAATGAGAGGCGAAGTACCAGGAGAATTGATTGAAGGTATAGATAGTTTGATGGGCAGCATTTCGGGCTCGCTTAATCAAATTATGGACTTCAAGTCAAAAGTGAAGCTTTCTGTAGGTGAAATAGAACTTGACCAAGTATTTATGAAGGCGGCTACATTACTTATAGAAGATAAGCTTGAAACACAACTTGATTATCAAGGGAGCGGTGTTCAACGGGCTTTAGCATATGCACTTTTAGAAACAAACGCTTTATTTACAGCCTCAGCAAGTAACAGATCAACCGTAATCTTATATGAAGAACCAGAACTTTATATCCATCCGCATTTAATGAGAATCCTCAGAAATTGCTTGAGGGAAAAATCTAATGATGCCAACTGGCAAGTAATTGCAAGTACACACTCACCCTTTTTGATTGATATTGCTGAAAACCCAACTTCCTTAAAGCTTATTAAGGAACATGAAAATGACACACGCACTGTACATCAAATTTCAAAAACTATATTTGAAAATGATGGTTTGTATAATGAGAGAGACATGCTTAGGGCTGCTTTAGATTTCCATCCTACTGTTTGCGAGGCTTTCTTTGCTAAACGTGTTGTGGTTGTTGAGGGGGATACTGAGGTAGCAGTATTACGTTTTGCGGAGCAAATTTGCAAAAAACTAGCAATACCGACTGAATTAATTAAGGATACAACTATAGTATCGGCTGGCGGGAAATGGACAATCCCAGCGATTGCTAGAATATTAGTTGGTTTAAAAATACCATTTAAAATAATTCATGACCTTGATAGAAAAGGTCTTTCAGATAAAGAACTAGCTGAACTTACTGGGTTTAATGAATATTGTGCCAATGCTAAAATCGAATCTATAGCTGGAATTGATAAGGTATATAAAGTTGATGATACTTTTGAGCATGTGCTATGGAATATTAGCTCAGGCGAAAAAACACCCACTGACGGTGGAAAACCATTTAATGCTTGGAAAAAGATAAGATCTTTCGTAGATAATACAGACACTTTACATCCTGAATGTCAAAATAAATTAGCCGAGATAATGAGATTCATATATTGCTGATTTTTCTAAGAAGATATTTTTTGAAGATTGCCTTGTAACTAAGGATTTAGCTTTTGCAGAACACTCATCTAATAAAGCTACAAGGCAGCTTCAATTATAGGTATTTTTTACCTTTATTCAATTTCTTAAAGCCGGTCAAACGAGAGTGGTTAACCTCAATTATTTTCTTTAAGTCTTCAACTGTTTTCATTTCTGTACCGATATGTATCATCGAATGGCAATTAGCACATAAAGGAACAAGATCTTTAATAGGATCTACCGCATATCTTTTTTTTATAGAGGATAATTTTACTTTGTGATGAACATGAATATAATTCCCACCTAAGTCGCCATATACCTCTTTAAAATTAAAACCACAAGCCTTACAGCTTAAACCATGATACTCAATACATTTTCTTCGAGCAATTGGATCTCTTTCATAATACGTTATAAGTCTTTCTCTTGGCTGACCCTCATAATATTTTTCAACTAAATCTAATGAATAGGAAAACGCCTCTTCGACAGTAGCATACCATCCGTTATCAATCCGTTCTAAGTACATTGGTTGAAGTTCATCAACGAACGATTTGATACTTGCGGTTTCTCTTTCATCGATTTTAGGATGGCGAGTTTGGCTAAAAGTGTGAAGGCTATACCCTTCTAATAATATTTTTTCGATATGCTCTAGTGATTGTTTATAACCTAGTTTAGGAGCATTATCTTTACCTCTACTCCAATCATCAGACAGGATAAGAACTCTTTGACCGTCCTCACTTTTTAAGTCTTCCCATGCACCAAAAATAATCTTTTTGTTAGTTACATCTATGAAAGACCAGCTCCAGTTCCAATTTTTGCAAGTTGCTCCTAAGCCTTGTAAAAAACTTTGGCGTGACATTCTTTATCCTCTCAAAGTGTGTAATAATTCTCATAGTGCGAACAGAATAAAATTTATTCATTATCCATATTATCTTATTATTGCAACTAACCCCCACTAAAGCAATGAGGTCTATTAAAAGATGCTAGAGGTTATTTATGAAAGTGCTTAAATGGGTTTTTCTTATACTTTTGACGCCTCCTTTTTTAGTATGCAGTGTTATAATAGCAAACTCTTTAGCTAATTATGATTGGGGATCTGTTCCCGACTGGTTTAGCTTTATAGTAAATGCTTGCACAGTAATCATAACTTTAAAAATTGCAATAAGAGCCAAGAAATTTCTTGATGAAAAAGTTCATAGTGAAGGTTTAGCTCGCGGGTATAAAATATTAGATTCTATTGATGAAATAGTAGATGTTTTACCAACGTTGACAGCAAGGGTTATACATAACACTGAAATTATTGATATGGCATCAAAACCCGAGGAAAATCATGAAAATTACAGCCTAGAATCAGCATTAAAGAATTCTGAAAAAATTTACCATGAAATTATTGATATAAAGAAAAAAATAAATCATGTTGAAAATATGTTAATGAGGATTGGCCGCTGGCACATTGAAATCAAACACCCTAATGAATTTCAAGCTTTCATAAAAATATCAACAGAATATTTTAATATAGTCAACTATATCATAATGTATAATTTAGAGATTGAATATCCAGATTCAACATATAGCTGCAAACAAGTATCAAGTAGCATCTCGACATTGAGCGTGATGGAAAACGAAGTTCTAAATCATTATAAAATAATTTTGGAATTAAAATTTAAAGATACTTTTACTGAAGGTTAATCCTCTTAAAGCTGTGGTTGAGTGCTTTCACAGCATCTATCAATGTATCGAGATGTGTATTAGCTAAGCTTTCATTGAAGTACTTGTCCTCGTGCTGCTCAATGGTTAAGTACTTCACTGGGTCGCAAATGGTCTGCACCTCGCCGTTTCGGTCTTCTATCAGTAACCCTTCCTGCCCATCTGTCTCTATGCGTACCTCATTAGTAACGTAAAGGAAGTAGAAAGTATCGTCGTCATATAAGTTAAATTCAATTCTCATAGTATGTCCTTGTTGATTAAGTAATTTATTTAGTACAAACTATCTTACTCACCAGCTTTATGATACTTATTATTTTCACGGCTTTAGGATAAGACCATGATAAGCAAGATCTACAACCTTTTTGTTAAATTATCTTTGATGGTGCTATTAGTACTTTCCCTTTGGCTGGTTATCACCGCAGCTTTAAAGAAAGATGTAGGTAATCTTTCTGACTGGATTTCCGCTTCCTGCAATATAGTAATGGCATATGCAGCATACAGAGCATTTGTATTTGCAAAAGATTACTTCTCTGATTTTATAAAAAAAGATGGCTATGAATTAATAAAAAAGCTTCAACTTGAGCTTATACCGAAATATAGAGACAATCTTAATTTTTCGTCTCTCAATGTATTAGATATCGAAGTTCCCTCATATGTAAATGGAGGTGTTGGCGTGTTTCAGGATGAAGAAGAAATAAGTTATTTACCTCAAACCTTACCAGTAGATTTAAAGAGTTTAGAGACAGGATTTAAAGAAGGACGAAGACTTGAGAAAGAAATAAGAGAAACATTACAATCTCTAGAGATTTATGGTTGGGAAATGGTTCCAAAAAAAAAGCAAGAACTTTTTGACACATTTCTTATAGGCAAAGTACTTTTCAATACCGTCCATAATATAACTATCTATTTATCAGAAATTCTTGAACGAGAAGCTCCTGACTTTTCCCCACGATTTGATAATGATTTCATACAACGTCACGATCCAGTTAAACCAACCTCCCCCCCGAGGTATCAGGATGTAGACGTATTAGTAGAAAAGATCATTTTCTTTCAAAAGCAGTTATGTGATCCTGAAATTGATACACCTTATGTAAGAACAATCAGATGTATAGAAAAATATTTTCAAGATGGTAGGCATTTGAAAAATTACTTCCGATACACACGAGACTAAATTGAAATTTCACCAATATTAAACCAACTAATTTCATCGGGTTCCCTAACAGTATGTATGGTTCCAGTTGTGGGAGGCTTCAACAGCCGACGACCTAAGCAAGCGGAGCAAAGCGAAGTGCGGTAGTTACTCACGAATACTTTAGGCACGCAGTGCCGACCAGATAATCATTGAGTACTTATTAGAAATAAAAGAATTGTTTAATTTTAAGTAACTCGCTTGCGAGGTACATGAAATTCATTAATTCAAGCCGAACGCTCTAGCGTTTGTGCTTCTTTATACATCTCTATGAAGGCAGTTAGACGAGCTAACCGCCTTATCTCGTAATCCTTCGTACAATCGAACGAGCAAAGCTCGTCCTCTTGTACTTGTCGTACTCGTTTTTGTACCTTTTTTACCTATAGATCCTTTTGA
>NZ_BCTN01000042.1 GCF_001571305.1 Erwinia persicina NBRC 102418
AAATTAACCAGCTATGCAAAACACAGCGCATCATAATAATTTTAACGCCTTCTTTTGTCACGAAGCAGACCTGTAGAGGATTCGTCAGGTCCGCTGTGAGCGAGAAGCGGACGTTCGCACTCCATTCCTTTTACTTCTCCTCTGCGCGAGCTTTTTGTTCTGTGGATGGCGTCGGCAGATTCCTGACTGTTGATTCCTGCGTCAGTGCGTCGTTTTCCACAGCACCCAACAAAGCATCCAGCAGCCCGGGAAAGCGAGCATTAAGATCTTCCCGGCGCAGCGATAGTAAATTTTCGCGCCCGAAAGGGCGCTGCCAGATAACGCCACTATCCCGTAAGACACGCCAGTGGTGAGTCAGCGTCGATTTAGGAATCCCACTCAGCACGGCGCTACAGGCATGTTCACCGCCGCCCGCCAGCACCCGAACCACCGTCAGACGTAATGGATTTCCCAAAGCTGTCAGCACGTTTTCAAGACGTATTTGTTCCGCATCAGGGTGTTTAGAAAGCATGGGGTTTCTCAGCAGATAGTGGACATGCCAACACTATACTTTAAATTTTATCAGTTGACTAATGTACGAGTACATACATACATTAAATGTACGTATGTACTCGTACTTTAGTTTATATGGAGATTATTTATGGTTACTGCCTTACGGGAATCAGGTGCCCCTCGCTTTCAACACCTCAGCCTGGCTCTGCTTGCTTTCGCCCAACTCATGTACTCCCTTGATATCAATATTGTGTTTGTAGCACTGCCGGAAATTGGATCGGGACTGGGTTTTTCGGAGCACACGCTCCAGTGGGTGGTCAGTGCTTATACGGTATGCTGTGGGGGATTTTTATTGTTCGGTGGACGAGCAGCAGATCTTCTGGGGCAACGTCGTGTTTTTATCGGTGCGTTATGGCTCTACGCGCTCTCCTCACTGGCCGGAGGATTAGCGTGGAGTCCTGTCGTCATTGTCATTGCACGAGCCATACAGGGTATAGGCGCGGCATTACTTTTTCCTGCCACGCTTTCGCTTATAAACAGACTGTTCGAGGAAGGGCCTTCACGCAACCGGGCACTGGCAGTCTGGGGCGGCGCAGGCGCAAGTGGTCTTACACTGGGATCGCTCGCCGGCGGGATACTTACAGGTGTGTATGGCTGGCCGTCAGTATTTTTCGTCAATGTTTTATTGGCAGCGATTGCAATATGCGCCGCTTTTTTTGTGTTACCTAAGGACAGTGTCCAGAAAGAGCGCCGCAGCTTCGATTTACCGGGCGCTGTGACCGTCACCACAGGAGCAATTCTGCTGGTTTATGCTCTGGTTCAGGGGCCTGAAGAGGGTTGGTTGTCAGAGCATATTCTCTTATCACTGAGTCTGTCAGTGGTATTTCTGCTGGCGTTTGCCGCCATAGAATCTCGCAGTCCCGACCCATTAATGCCGGTACGATTATTCAGGAATCGAAGTCTGACAACAGGCATGGTGATCACGTTTATTTATATGGGAACCTTCGGTGCGCTGCCTTATTTTCTGACCGTTATGTTTCAGAACGTTATGGAATACAGCGCCTTGCAGACCGGCCTGGCGTTTATAGCTCCTTCGCTGGCAATTTTTGTCGGAACGCAATTCGGAGCCCGACTTGCAAATAGTCTGTCGTTACGCAAAGTTTTACTCGCCGGTTTTTTAACTGGAATTGCGGGTACGCTGGCACTGGTTCCATCAGTCTATTCAGGTGCATCTTATTTAACCGTATTACCGGGACTGGTCATTTCAGGACTAGGCCAGGGAATTGTCTGGACGGCAATGTGGGTAGCTACGGGTTCAGGTGTAAAGCATGACGAGCAAGGGGTGGCTTCAGGAATGGCTTCTACAACGCTGAATGTTGGTAACGCTATTGGTATTGCTCTGTTAGTGGCTTTATCCGGAAGCGGGACCGTAAGTCTGCATCAGGTGAACGCGACAAACAGTCTCCAAAATGCCTTACAAATTGCATTTTATCTGGCTGCAGCGGGACAAATTGCAGGGATTTTTGTTTCCTGCCTGTTACCTTGCAAAGCTGCGATGATTTGCCAGCAGAAATAACCTGGCAGAAAATCAGTATCTTTTGCCGATGGCTTCAGATGAAAAGTATTAATGTGGAAGACCTGCTGTATAGCGGGTCTTTTAATTTACAGCCTGCGCTGGGAGATGCGCGAAAATTTCAACATGCTGCTGTACTGGCCTGCATGTGAACGTCCGCTCCTGGCACAAAGCGGACTGACGTCAGACAAAAGTCCGCTATGATCGAACAGCGGACTTTTTAATGTAAAAAGTTAATAAACAGGTGATTTTTATGTTATCGCCTGTTAGCCTGGGCAAATGACAGCAACCGGCTCAGTACAATCTCACCCATTCAGTATCATCACCTCTAATTCTTAGGTGGGATAACGTTCGCCATTTCCCGCCGGTAAGGTGGGCCTTACCGGAACAAACCTGTGAGGTAAAAATGGACTTCGATACAGTGGCAACTTCAGTAAAACCTACCCTGCATCTTTTATGCGGAAAAATTGCATCAGGCAAATCCACATTATCTGCAAAATTAGGTGCTTTACCTGGCTCCGTAATTGTTAGTGAAGACGACTGGCTGGTTACGCTCTATGCAAATGAAATGCAATCAGTGGCGGACTATATTCAGTGTTCCTCAAAGCTCAGAAGCGCTATGAAGCCCCACCTGGTGGCACTACTCAACGCGGGTTTATCCGTTGTTCTAGATTTCCCGGCAAACACACGGACACAGCGTGAATGGATGATGAGTATCATTAAGGAGTCAGGTGCTGATAATCGTCTGCATTATTTGAATGTATCTGATGAAGTCTGTAGAGCCCGGTTACACGCCCGTAACGCAGAAGGTGCGCACGACTTTGCAGCTACAGATCAACAGTTCGATATCATAACGAGTTATTTCTCAGAACCCACAGTTGACGAAGGTTTTGATATTATCGAATACCTCTAAATGCATCATCCGCGTTTAAGCTGACATCGAGCAGCTTTTTTCTTTTCCGAACATTGAGCGTACTTATGATGCCATAACTTAGACAACGTCCGCTCCTGGCACACAGCGGACTAACAAGAAGGCCGATGTCCGCTTTGAGCGAAAAGCGAACTTCTAAACAAAGCATATAAAGCTGCTGTCTTGACGAGTTTTGGCCATGCGTTTTGCAATTCTGGCAGGTTGACCGTAACAAATAACCTTTGCATCATGGCATGGAGATGTTTCCCACTCAGGAGAAGGTTACAGTGGTGAGTATGAAAAAAAGGATCGTCATCGTGGGTGCCGGAATCACTGGTGCTTCAATCGCATGGCATCTTGCCCACCTTGAATTTGACGTCACTGTTATTGAGCAAAATATGCCTGCATCAGGGGCGACCGGCAGCGCGTTCGGCTGGTTGACCGGCGTGGTGTGTGATGATGCGCCTGATGTGCTTCTCCGGCGCGCCGCACTTGAGGACTGGCACAGGCTTGAAGAACAAATTCCGGAGCTTCAGATTAACTGGGGTGGTTCATTAAAATACGGCGCAACGTCTCAGGCCTGCCTACCTGAAGAACGCCTACTCGACACAGCCGAAATAGCCAGTCTTGAGCCTGCGTTGGTACTTCCTCCCTCAGAAGCCCGTTATGCTGCAAAAGATGGGGCCATCGATGCCATAGAAGCGACACGTATATTACTGGATAAGGCCTGCGGAAAGGGGGTGGTAGTGCAAAACCAAACGACCGTTGAGGGTTTTTGCATGACCAATGGCAAGGTGACAGGTGTTCTGACCTCTCAGGGGCAACTGGAGGCGGATTGCGTTGTGCTGGCCTGTGGAACGGGTATTCCCGCTCTGACTAAGCTGATGGGTACCCCTGTTCCGGTTCTGGCATCACCTGCTGTATTGCTACGTTTTGCAGCACCCCAGTGCGTAGTCAAAACTCTCATCGCAGGTGATGATATAGAGGTTCGACATTGCCGTAACGGGGATTTGCTAGCAGCTGAGGATTACCCGGCAAACGGCAGCGTCAGAGAAACTGTTATCGCTGCTCAGGCCTTAATAAGAAGCCGGCTCAGGGGCGCAGAGTCGGCTTCTCTCACCCAATACTCAATAGGAGAACGCCCTGTTCCGCAGGATGAGTATCCAGTTCTTGGCTTCACTGATGAGAGCGAGGGCGTCTATGTCGCAGTTATGCACCCAGCTGTTACTTGCGCAGCTGCGATCGGCAGGCTGGTTTCTGAAGAATTACGCAACGGTAAGAACGATGAGATCCCGGAGATTTACCGTCTCTCTCGCTTCGGAAATAAGCCTTTACAGCAAAGTTAATATGTTGATAAGCACTAATCTGTGACCTGTTTATTAGCGTCCGGAATGTTATTTAAGTCCAACTCAGGCACAACTCGGACGAACCCCAGACTCATGAGGTCCGTTTTGAGCGAAGAGCGGAAGTTCGCAATTGTTCTCACAACTGGTTAAGGCATTACTAACATCACGATGTATTAATTAATGGGGTTAAGGCCAGTGCAATTTTAAGGAGTTTTTCCAAAACATCTCTTTACGCCATAGTGTGTAGATTCTTCTTATCTTTAGAGGCTGTAATGTTAAAAGTAATTGCCGAAGATTTTATAAAACCTGATTGTGTTGAGAAGGTTATGGCCTTGTACCGTGAGCTAGTATCGGCCACTAAAAAGGAACCTCTTTGCATTGCTTATGATCTGTATATCGATGAAAAGGACCCGGGGCATTTCATTTTTATAGAGGAATGGCCGGATCGTAAAGCTCTCGAATTGCATTGTGAAAGTGAGCATTTCAGACGGCTTGTGCCATTGATTGACCAACATAAGCGCAAAGATGCTCAATACATTCTGATGAATCGTCTCGTAACCACGCACGGCTTATAAAAATTCATGCTATCAATACCTTATATCGAATTTTTTACACACATATAGGTCAACTATGGAGCTGCATTAGCCCCAGCTTTTTGATGTGAGGTTATGTCCGTTTCTGGCACCAAGCAGCCCACGGCAACAACCGGGGGGCTGCTGTGAGCGAGGAGCTGACATCAACACAATGCATCTGACAATTGAGTCACTGACTTCATGGAGTTGAACTTTCTTAAAGCCATCTGATATATGCTATGTCAGTTAAAAATGGAGTTGAGCAATGACTGAGTTGAAAGCACCCTACTGGAATCGCATGGTGCCTGAACTGACAGTAATGGATTTTTGTGTCTCCCTGCACTTCTATGTTGACGTGCTTGGTTTCAACATCATGATAAGGCGTCATGAGCCCGATTTTGCCTACGTCAGTCTCGGCGAGGCACAACTGATGCTGGAGAAATATAATCCGGAAGGATGGAATACGGCTGAACTCGTCAGACCGCTGGGTCGCGGAATTAATTTTCAGATAGAAGTAGAAGATATCGAGTCGGTGCTTGCTCGTGTCCGCGCTAATGGCTTCAAGTTGTACAGGGAGCTACGCGACAATCACTATAACATC
>NZ_BCTN01000043.1 GCF_001571305.1 Erwinia persicina NBRC 102418
TAATAACAGTAATAAGGGCGGTTCGGGTTCACAGTATACTGGTAATCCCAGATACAATGATCCGGGCGTTGCAAACTGTAATAACAGTATTATTGGCGGAGCGTTAGGAGGCGCTGTTACTGGTGCATTCACTGGTGGTCCTGCGGGTGCCCTGGCTGGTGCGGCAGGAGGAGCCATAACAGGTGGAATCACCGGGTGTTTCAATGGTGGTAGCCAGGGTAGCGGTGCAGGTAAAGGCACTGGTACTAATAGCGGTGGTGGTTTAGGTGGTAGCTGTACTTGGTGACAACTAACATTAATTAGGTACTGTATGCTATTAAGATTATCTCGCTACTTGGCTTTTGTTATCACACTATTTGTTGCATCAAGCTTCCTGAATGGTGCATTTGGCATTCGTAGCGATTGGTTTACCGCGCCAATAGAAATCTCTCAGTTGATTGTGACTGTTTTTTTTATAGTAGGTTTTGCAAGATGTACAGACCTGCTGTTCATGTATTTTTATCGAAGTCTGGTTAAGCCAAAAATCACTGATTGATATTTTTAATGAATTAAGTAAGGGCCGTAATGGCCTTTACTTAACTAACATATCTAAGCCCGTTGTCATAGCAACTTTTCACCAGATTTTGACTGAGAAAGATATTGCTGAAGGCGCGTCCGGGTCGTGTTTAAACAACACCATAAAATGCAAGTCTTGTCGGACCTTAGTGGCCAGTACTGGTTGAGCCTACTCCTTATTATTTCCTGGCGGTGCGCTATTTCTGAGGCTTTCATTGCGATCGGTTAATAGGAATAACCCTGTCGGCTGATGCGATCGTGGTCTCCCTGTGCGCAACGATGATCCGAGTAATGCTGAGCTCTCTGATTGCACGGTTCACCATGGCTTCACTCTCCGTGTCCAGCGCACTGGTAGCTTCATCCAGAAACAAAATTGCTGGCCTCCTGTAGAGTGCCCGCGCAATGAACAGGCGCTGCTTTTGCCCGCCAGAAAGTCCTTCACCCAGCTCACCTATCAGTGTTTCATATCCCATGGGCATACGCATGATCGCATCATGTATATAGCTGGCGCGGGCGCATTCTTTCATCCACGCTTCGTCCACATCCTCTACAAAACTACATATATTCTCCCTGATTGAACCACTGAACAGTTTGTCGTCCTGCATTACACAGGCGATCATTTTATGGTAGTTATTGATTCCAAGTTGTTGAATATCAACCCCATCTATTTCAACTCTTCCGCTTTCTGGGGAAAATAAACCACATAAGATTTTTAGCAGCGTAGATTTTCCTGCCCCGGAGGAGCCCGTGATCGCCACGCTCTGTCCCGGTAAGACTGATATGTTAATATCGTGAAATATGAAAGGAGACTGACTGTCGTAGCGGAAGCTAAGTTCATGCGTCTCGAGTCCTGAAGGCTGTAAACCTGGTTCATAATGGCGATCGGGTTTAAAATTTTCCCGCGGATGCAGCGCAATATCGGCAATACGTTCATTATGCAGACTCATCATGCGTAGCTGTAACAAGAACTCCGTGAGTGAACCGATGCGGTCAGAGAATTGTCCCCGGAAAGCGCCAAATGCAACAAACATCCCGATAGTCATCTGGTTATCGATAACCAGACTCGTACCCAGCCAGAGCACGACAATCTGATCGCAGGCGACAATGAACGTGTTGACACCGCCAAACAGCAGGTCCATTTTAGCGACACGGATTCCCGTGTTAATTGAATCAATCTCAAGGTTTAACCAGTGGGCAGTGCGACGTCGTCCCATTCCCTGCATTTTAACGGCGGCAATGCCGTACAACGTTTCCATAAAGTAAGAGCTGGCACGTGCTTCCCTGACGAGTAATTCCTCTGACAGCTGCCGGTAACGCCCGTAAGTCACCAGGCGCAGCATGACATAAAGTGCAGTAAACGCCATCACAACCCAGGTCAGCCATCCCCCGTAGATCACCATCATGATCACAACCCCCATGACCATGATACTGTCCATGATGGCCCCGACTATACTGGTGGTGAAAGCGCTGCGCAGCGCATCCAGTGAGCCAAACCGTGACTGGATGTCACCCATCTTACGTCGCTCAAAATAGCTGAGCGGCAGGCGTAGCAGATGACTGAAGAGGCTTGACTGCCACTGCACGTTAACAAGTGTAGCCATAACCAGCGCTGACCATGAACGTACCATACCGACGGCGGCTCTGAGCAGGATGAAAAAAACCAGTGCGATGCAGATCAACGTCAGTAAACCTTTATCTCCTGCAGGTATGGCATGGTCCATTACCAGCTGCGTACCGATCGGCATTACAAGATTGATGGTTTCAAATACGAGTGACAGGCAAAATATTTTACCCAGCGCTCTCTTCAGCCCGTGTACGCTGCCAACAAGCGACCTGAGGCTGATTTTGTGGACGACGGTGTCTGCAGTAAACTTACTTCCGGGACTGACTTCCAGCACCACACCGGTAAAACTCTGCGAGAGTTCTTTCAGGCCGACCGTCCTTCGGCCGCGTGCCGGGTCGTGCAGCACTGCACAATTCGTCTTCACGCTCACCAGCACGACAAAATGATTGAACTCCCAGTGCAGAATACACGGCGTATTCAGGGCACCAATCTCATCAATGTCGAGAGACAGGGGGCGGGTTGTCATTCCCAGCTGCTCAGCCATATCCGTCAGCCCGGATAGCGAAGTACCGCGGGATGAAAGATTGAACTGCTGCCTCAGCGCTATCAGGTCGATGTTCTTGCCAAAATGTCCGCAGACCATCGCCAGGCAGGCAAGTCCACACTCAGCAGACTCGGTCTGGTGGATCATCGGGACACGGCTGCGTAACTTTATTTCGAGCTGTCTGACCAGCGCTTTGATAGTCATTTTATTCATTTACCGGTCCCGAGGCGCTGACCTTCATATCGTAGAAGGGGGAGATCATCCATTGATAAATTTTCCTTTTCTCAAGAAACAGTGTGCTCTGCCCTTTGATGCCATTTTCCAGGCTCAGACGTTTTCCTGTATACATAACTTCCTGCGTTTCAGGCCTTACAATGACCTTATAGTAAGGTTCAGCAGCAGTTTCAACGGACGAGGGGGCGCTGCGGTAGGTCTGCATTTCCTGCAGCGATGCAGGCGTTCTCGAGATAACGGAGATCGTGCCGGCAAACTGACCGAATTTCTCGACCGGGAAGGCTTCATAGCGAATATTGACTCGGTCGCCTGTATTAATATACGGGATGGCATTATTAGGAACCCACAGCACCAGAGCGTAATACTCGATTTTCTTGGGAATAATCTGCAGCAGGCTGTCACCCGGGTTAACCATTTGCCCCACCGTAACGCTCAGCGAATCTATACGACCGGCGGCCAGCGCCCGCACGATTATTGTGCCATCGGCATCAATACGGGTCCGCTCTTTTTGCAGTTCATAACGATGTAGCTCCATCTGGTAAATCTGGTTGTCAAAATCGGCTGCCTGAGTATGGATCTGGCTATCAAGTGCAGTTATCTGAAGAGAATTTTGCTCATTCTGACCTGACAAACCCAGAAGATTGTTTTGCTGCTGGTAATACAGTGCTACCTGATTGGTGAGCTGATCTTTATTAATGAGCCCAAGGTTACGGTAATGGCGGTAGTTATCCATATTTTCCTTCATAATACGGATCCCTTCCTGTGCTCGCCGGAGGATGTCCGTAGAATGCCGGAAGGCAGAAGTGTATTGATCTTTTTGCTTCTCCAGCATGTCCAGTGTTGCTCTTTTATTGCTTTCCAGGCGGCTGACTATCTGTGAAATTCGGCTAAGCTGACTGTCGATATCCCTGCGTTCATTTTCGCTTATTACGCCGCTACGCGTACTTTTGCTTACGTCAATCTGGTAAACAGGGGTGCCGGCCTCAATTAACTGCCCTTCATTAACGTACCGTCTGACCACTGTACCCTGAACCCCGGAGTACAGATTGGCTGCGCGCGGATAAGTCGTTATTTCACCTGAGACGTTAATCCGCCGGCTGTAGGTACCAGCGATGATGAATGTCAGAAACACCGCAATGAAAAAGAAACACAGGCCCGCTACTGCCCAAAAAGGGATCCCCGGAAGAAGCAGTGCCCGGCCTCGCCATTTCATTCGTTGATTTTCAACTGCTTCCCTGCGAAACAATGTTATGCCCTTATAAAATTATGCTGTGTGACAATTAAGATTTTTATTACACTAGCTAAAAAAATAGTGCTTATTAATAACAATACAATTCATAAGGATATGAAGCATGACTGGTAGTAATAATCCATTTGACCGAATCCTCGCGACAGTAAGGGTTAAAGATACAAAAAAAAGAATCACAAAAGGTTTGTAGCCTGAATACTGAGTATGTAAAAAGGAGAAGATCAGCGAGGATAAAATTGCCGCAGGGACTTTTGCCCTGAGGAAAATATTAAGCGATCCAAACAGCCCACCTCTGATTGCTATCTCCTCATAAACAGGGGCCAAGATAATATAAGAAATCTGTATAAAAATAAAGCTGATTAGAGGTTGGGTAAACTCATAATTGCTGACATCTTCTGGATCTTCTGCTGCGAGTGCCGGAATGGCAAATTGTATGATTAGAATAAGAGTGAAAAACAGGATGAAATCTTTTAAACTAAAAGCCCCCATCCCAAAACCTTCTTTTTTTCTTAAGAGGAAAAAGTAAAGCGGGAAAACAACCAAGAACTCTATCGTGAACATCAATGGAATAAACAAACCGGACTCAATCAACACTCGTTCTTGTTGCTCAGGTAAAAGCAATGGAGCCCCGGTAAGGATTACCATGAGAATAAATAAAGATAAGAGTAAAACACCTTCTTTTTTAGTCATTCAGTGCTACCGATTATTTTATCTTCATTTTTAAAAATTAATTTTATAATCCTGCGCCCCAGTAAAGAAAAAGATATCAGTGAGCTGATGGTGATGACAATTTTCGAAACTTCAACGGAAGGTTTAAAACTGAAGAGTTCCGGATAAATACCCAAACCACTGAGGAAAAAAAACCAGTCATTATTGACAAGAGTAATATAAAATTCTTTAAGATTAGCTTCAATTAACCCTCCTTATGACCCGCCCGAAACACGCAGCGGGTTATAATTATCTAGCGGTTGCAGGAACCGCCCATTCCACCTGAGTTACAGTTTCCAGATGAGTTATTGCTACCGGAGTTACTCCCACCGTTCCCGCTTCCGCCGAAACAACCGCCTGCAAACGCACCACCGGCCACGCCTAAAGCAGCCCCAGCCAGCCCCCCGGCTGCACCGGCAATAGCTCCACCGATTATACCGTTATTACAGGATACCACTCCACTCTGACTATAGTTTGGGTTACCTTTATTTTGTGAACCCGCCCCTCCCTTACTACTGGTGTTG
>NZ_BCTN01000044.1 GCF_001571305.1 Erwinia persicina NBRC 102418
TTAAGCCATTCTCTTGCCTTGCACATGGGGTCAGTTTGGATATCGAAAATTATTGTACGTTAAGGTTGTTTTTTGACCTTCATACTTTAGCTGGCCTCAGCCGACGAAACTTACCGAAAGCCGGTATCCGGTTGCTTTTCCAGATATAATTGCCTGTCAGATTGATGTGTTCCCGGCCTAGCGGGGACAAATGCGACAGCAGTTGCTCGTTCATCTTCACCCCTTTACGCTTCAGGGCATCGACCGCTCTTTCCATATAGACGGTATTCCACAGCGAGATAGCTGCCGTCAGCAGCGTCAGTCCACTGGCGCGGTAGCTCTGCTTTTCCGGTTTACGATCCCTGATTTCACCCAGACGGTGCAGGAATATCGCACGCGCCAGCGCGTTACAGGTTTTTAAGGGCATCGACAGAAGATCAGTTCGCCGATCGGGCAAAAGAGATGCTGAAGCAGTTCGTTCAGGAGCGGGGGCATAAAATAGCCAGTTATTACAGGGAAAATATCAGCGGTACAAAACTTGATCGCCCTGAGCTGGGGCGCTTACTGATGGACAGTCACCACAATGATATTTTGCTGGTCGAGCAGATAGACCGCCTGACCCGTCTGAGCAACAGCGACTGGATGACGCTGAAAAAGCAGATCGAGCAACACGAGCTGCGGATTGTCAGCCTGGATGTGCCCACCTCATGGCAGGCGCTGTCAGATAAAGCCCCCTCGCAGGCTGACCCAATCACCCGCGCTGTGATAACCGCCATCAATAACATGCTTATCGACCTGATGGCTGCGATGTCGCATAAAGACTGGCTGAGCCGCCGCCAGCGCCAGAAGCAGGGAATTGAACGGGCGCATACACTGGGAAAATACCGGGGAAAACAGGCCGATCAGGAGCGACATCAGAAAGTCCTGTACTACCGGCAGGTCAAGAAACTGAGCATCCGTGAAACGGCAGACGCGACAGGGTACAGCCCCTCCCAGATATGCCGCATTCAGGCACTGTACCGGCAATCACAAACGGGTGATTTTGGTTAAGTTGTGATTGTTGTATGATGCCGGTGAGGATAACCGCTTATATATTGAGGGATTAATGATGGCAAGAGCACTGGCCTGCCTGGGCGACAAAACAAGTTATGGAGAAATTATTTCTGCCACTGCGACCTGGTTTGAGGGAAATAAAGCAATAGCCCGGATCGGCGACAAGGCATCATGCAGCAAATGCAACGGGTATTTTGAAATTCTGGCCTCCGCACAGGACCGGGCAGAAGAAGGCAAAGCGTATGCGGCCACAGGTGACAGAGTGCTGTGCCATTGCCCCGATCACTATGTTTACGGTTCAGCCACGCAGTCTGTCAGCACAGGCACTGGCTCTCTGACCTCCCGCAATACCCGTCAGTCGCCTGTCCCGGCGCAGCAGGCACAGGATTCCGGCGCCCGGAACTGTATTCGCTTTCAGTGTGCCGGTGACGATGGCCAGCTAATCAACGAAGAATAACAGGAAGTTAGCGCATGGACGACAATGAAAACAGTGCTTATCACCGGCCAGTGTGGGATGACGACGGGCGGTTTCATTATGAAATCATTCCCCAGGCGAAAGAAAAAAATTACGTGGCGCTTTGCCTCGTGCCGCCTGAAAAGGTGATCCCGGTGATTTTTATTCCGGGGGTGATGGGGTCAAACCTGAAAAACGGAAAGAGTGAAGTCTGGCAGTTCAGCGCTTCTTCGCTTAAAAAATGGCCGCTTGCGGGTCCGGAGAAAAGGAAGTTTCTACTTGATCCGAAGTCCACGACGGTGGACGACGGCGGGGAGATTTTAAACGACGGGGCGGACGGTAAAAAATTCCCCTCGCGGCGGGCGCGTGGATGGGGAAGCGCGTTTTACAAGAGCTACGGGGAAGCGCTTGACCGGCTGCAGTACCTGCTCAGCGACGACGACATCCTGATGGATAATTACTTCAGGGAGGCGCAGCTGCAAACGGCGCGGCAGCGTTTTACCGGCGTCAGGATAGGCGACGAGCCGGCGGAACAGGTGCTGACGGAAGAAGACACGGCGCACGGGCACCGGTTTTTATATCCGCTTCACGTTTTTGGTTACAACTGGCTGCAGTCCAATGCGGACTCGGCGACGCTGCTGGGAACGTATATCCGCAGGGTGCTGGGGGGTTATCACGGCCGCCTGGCGGTGAACAAGGTCATTCTGGTCACGCACTCGATGGGGGGGCTGGTTGCGCGGCACTACTCGGAAAACATGAACGGACAGGAAAATATTCTGGGGATGGTGCACGGCGTGATGCCGGACCTTGGCTCCCCGGCGGCGTACCGCCGGATGAAAACGGGCGAGCGCGGCGTAACGGGGATGATTATCGGGGACAGCGCAGAAAAGCTGATGCCGGTGCTGGCCCAGTCGCCCGGTCCGTTACAGTTGCTGCCGGGCAAGGCTTATGGTCCGGGCTGGCTGAAAATAGAGGGCAGCAGTCAACGCATGTCCCTGCCGGTCGATGACCCGTATGAGGAAATTTACCTGAACAAGACGGCCTGGTGGCGGCTGTGTGAGCAGGATTTACTGCTGGATAACACTGCTGATGAATGGAGCAAATATGAGTCGAGGATAAGTAAATACGTTAAAGAATTTATCGAAGAGTTGAACGGTAAATATCACCCGCAGACCTGGCTGTTTTACGGCGCGAGCGCGGACAATAAGTCTGACGCGTTCCTGACGTGGAAAGAACGCCCGGTTCTGCCCCCCGTGCCGGTGATGGGCTATCCGGAGCCATCGTCGCCGGCGTACCGGTATGATGCAGGAAAAACCTTTGAGCTGATCTCAGCGGGGACGCCCGGCGACGGCACGGTGCCGGTGACGGCCATCCGTACCACCTCCCCGCGAATTCGCGGCGTACTGGCAACTGATGTTGACCATGAGGGAGCCTATGCAGTAGACCCCGTGGACCGCTCCCGCTCGGTTTACAGCGACCTGTCCGATGCCCTGATGTTCACGGTCCGCTCGGTGGTGAAAATCGTGCAGCAGGTGCCGGTCCCATGAAAAAATTCCCGCTTCCCCTGCTTATCCCGCTGGCGATGCTGCTGCTGGCGGCAGGATTCTATATTCACAACTATGTGACGTTTGTGCACACGCCACCGGCGTTAACGGACAAGGAAAAACGTATGGTCGATACCCTGTTTACCACCACGAAAGCCCAGTGCGTGGGGCGCTACGTGTTTGAGGTGCCTGCCTCTTTTGAAAACACCCTGACGGACCGCGCCCAGATTAATGAGATCAGCATCAGCAGCAAGCGGCTCTACCGTCCGGCGTTTGAACAGCGTATCCGGCTGCGGGAGGAGGCATTACAGAACGGGCATACGGTGAGAGCAGTCGATCAGCCTTTTCTCAAGCAGGTGTATCGGCTGAGTGAGAACGCGGTGATCTTTGATCGTAATGAAAATGAGAGTGTGCCCGGGTTCGGCCGCATTCTGGAAGGACACCTGTACGTTGACGGGGTGGCGTTTATTCTCACTCAGGAGATTCTTGATTACTCCGATCCACGTTTTGCCAAAGAGCGTGCATTTTATTTGCGGGATGAGGCCGGAAGACCCGCCTGGATGGCGAATAACAAGCCTCAGAAACTGGCTGAGTTACAGGACTTAATGTCCCGTCTGAGGGGGCGAAAAGACGATGACATCCCGGCACAGCCGGGAACCTGTATTTCAGAAGGGTTTATCCGTGATGGAAGTGCGGAGCCGAAGGAGGATATTACCTTTGTCTATCCGCATAATCCGGTCTTTTCTTTTGTTGTATGGAGTAATAATAACCTGAAAGAAAGCACAAACATGCTGGAACGAAGCGGTGAAATCCAGTCTTATATCAGCAGCATAAACGGACGGACGTTGCGAAAGGGTAAAACGCAGATTGCTGGCTTTGATACCAGCGAATGGCTTATCACTGCTCCGCCAGAAAAATCATCCGATAATTCGCCCGGACAATTACAGTTATTGTTCACTGCTGTAGCCAATGAGAAAACGGCGGATTTCAGACATCCAAATCTTGACCTGACGTTAAGTAACGAGAGCCTGCCTACAGGCAGCGATAGCCTACCAACTTACAGCGATGCCGAACTGGTGGAGATATGGAACCGTATTACCCGTTCTTTCCGTCTCAGGAACAATGCGTTCTGAGCAAAATATCTTCGCAGACGGAAAGGCGCTTCTGGAGATCCTTTGTGGCTGCGCGCAATCTTCTGTCCAGAAACGAAAAAACCCGCCTTGCGGCGGGTTTTTTGCCGAACCAATAGTTGGGGAACTGTTGATTCGGATGGTAGCAGGGTGTACAAGCCCGCTGAAACCAAATTCGTCCTTTCAGTTTAGCCCTGGTTGGGGTTCGAGGGCCAATGATGTAAAAAAACACACGAAGAATTTAATTGATTTTTTTATTGAAATTTAATGATCTTAACTCGCCCTTCAGAATATCTTCCGGTAATGAAAACGTATAATGTCCCAGCATATTTATATGGCCATATATCAGCGGCGATAATCTTGCCAAATGCTCCTTCTCAGGCGTTTCCCCCGATTTGCGAAGATGTGACAACGCCTCCTGCATGTAAAGTGTGTTCCACAGCACCACCGCATTGGTCACAGGCCCAGGGCACCTGGTTGATCTTCCCGCCCTTCACGGCAGCGTTTTCTAATCTCACCTCGTTGTCCGTAGCAAATGGTTCGAGCCACTGCATGGCGTCCTTCTCCCCGGTTGAGCTGAGTGAGTATCCGACGCCGGTAATCCTCATCATCGATATAGTTGAGAAGATACAAAGTCTTGTTTACCCGGCCCACTTCAATAATCGCCTGAGCCAGACCTGATGGCCGGCTACTTCTTAACAGTGAACGAATAAGCTCTGATGCATGGATGGTCCCAGGCTTTAGTGGTGCTGTATTGCCTGATGCTGCCGCTGCTGGCGACGCTGGCTGATATCCGGTTACTGGCCGCCAGCCTGTTTGTCTTTGGCACGGGGATTGGGCTGGCTGATGTGGCGATGAACGTCCAGGGAACGCTGGTCGAGCAGGCTGCGGATAAGCCCTTAATGTCAGGGTTTCACTGCCTGTGGAGCGTCGGCGGCATTGCCGGGGCCGGTGGGGGCGCGCTGCTGCTCGGGGCAGGATCGCCCCGCAGACGGCGACCTTCTGGGCATCGCAGGGTATCTGATAGTGGTGCTGGTACCCGGCTGGACGATGGCGCTATGCGGCTTTGCTCTCGTGGGTATTGGC
>NZ_BCTN01000045.1 GCF_001571305.1 Erwinia persicina NBRC 102418
CTCCGGCCAGATGTAGCCGCTGAAGCTCTCTGTCTCTACCGAGGTATAGATTGTCGGCACGTTAAAAATCTTTCCTGCTTTTGCTAAAGCAACGGTGTTATTTTTAAGCTGCTGACGATCGATGTTAGCAACACCGAACGACATCTGCGGCTGATGGTCGATGAAAATCAGGGCGGAGTTCTGTGGGTCCAGCAGGTCGAATTTAGACATTTTTTTATTCCTTTTACGTTTCAGGTTTCGGGTTTGTCTTGCGTGTTGACACAATACGAAATGGCCGCCCCGGTTGATAACGGAAAGAATTCAGGAAGTTGTTAAACAAATTTTGGGTTTGGGGAACACCATGCGATTAAACCTTGAAGCGCTGCTGATTCTGGATGCACTGGACCGTCACGGTACCTTTGCCGCAGCGGCGGCCAGGCTGTTTAAAACCGCTTCCGCACTGAGTTATACGGTGCAGAAGATGGAAAGCGATTTAAATATCACGCTGCTGGATCGCTCCGGTCACCGTGCGACATTTACCCCCACCGGACGTCTGATGCTGGAGAAAGGACGCATTCTGCTGCGCGCCGTGGGCGAACTGGAACAGCAGGCGCAGTACGTGGAAAGCGGCTGGGAAAGCCAGCTCACCCTCAGCCTGGATGCCTCCGTGCCGTTTGCCCTGCTATCCGGGCTGATCGATGAGTTCTATCAGGCGCATCATCACACCCGCCTGCTGTTCCGCCAGGACGTACTGGCAGGCTGCTGGGAAGCGCTGAGTTATGGCCTGGCCGATATTGTCTTTGGGGCCGTACAGGAGCCGGTGCGTCACAGCGGTGTAAGCTGCGTACCGGTGGGCTGGCTGGAATATACCTTTGCGATTGCGCCACATCACCCGCTGGCGGCGCTGCCCACCCCGCTGCTGCGTGAGCAGATCCGTCAGTACCGGGCCGTGGTGGTACACGACACCTCACGCCACGCCGAAGGCACCGACCTGCGCGTGCTCGACGAGCAGCCGATCCTCAGCGTGCACAGCTTCAGTGACAAGGTTCAGGCGCAGGTTGACGGGTTGGGTTGCGGCTTTCTGCCGCGCTATCTGGCGGCACCGCACCTGGCAAACGGCACGCTGGTGGAACGCCAGCTGGACAGCGAAACCCGCCGTGACCAGGCGTTCCTGGCCTGGAATGACAGCGCTACCGGCAATGCCGCGATGTGGTGGCGTGAACGCCTGCAGAACTTTGAGGGGATCCGCAACGTCTACGCGGCAGAATAAACGGTGACGCCCGGCCTTGCCGGGCATCCGCTATCAGGCAATTCCCCTTCGTTAACGGCCGCGCGACGTTTTCCACTGCACGGCAAACACGCTGGCCAGTACGACGACCAGCCCGGCCAGCGCCGTACCGGTTATCGACTGCCCCAGCAGTACCCAGCCCAGGCCTACGGCGCAAAGCGGGCTCAGTAAGCCCAGCGAGGCCACGGCTACCGTGGGCAGCCGTGCCACGCCGCGAAACCAGAGCGTATAAGCCAGCAGCGCACCGGCCAGGCTCAGATACCCATAGGCCGCCCACTGTGGCAGGGTCAGCACAGGCAACGCGGCCTCCATCTGCCAGGCCACAGGGGCCAGCATCAGCCCACCAATCGCCAGCTGCCAGCCGGTCAGCGACAGGACGGGAAGGTCGATCTTCCAGCGGCGCGTCAGCCAGACGCCGGTCGCCATACAGCCCGCCCCGACGATGGCCGCCGTGATGCCCACCGGCTCAAAGACCGTCTGCGGCGACAGCAACAGCATCGCCATTCCAATCACCCCCGCTACCGATGCCCACAGGGTGGTTTGTGCCGGTGAGCGGCGGTCGACCGTCCAGGTCAGCACCATCACCAGCAGCGGCTGAATGGCTCCCAGCACCGCCGCCAGCCCGCCGGGCAGCCGGTAGGCAGCGACAAACAGCAGCGCCTGAAACACGCCGATATTTAACGCACTGAGCACCAGCAGTCGCCAGAGGTCTTTCCGCAGGGGCATCCGGCGGGTGAACAGCAACAGCAGCAGGCCCGCAGGCAGCACGCGGATCAGCGCGGCGGTGAATGGCCGGTCCGGCGGCAGCAGTTGTGATGTCACAATATAGGTCGAGCCCCAGATTGCAGGGGCCAGGGCAGTCAGCATAATGTCGCGCAAATAGGATCGAGTGTTCATGACTTTACCTTCAGTTCAAGATATCATGATTGTGTTGATCACTTAACTTGAAGTCAAGACAAATGAATAATTCTTCCCGCCGGCCGCCGCGCGATGCGGTCGATACCATCATCGAACAGTGGCAGCGCGAGCGTCCCGACCTGGATGCCAGCCCGATGGGGCCGATTGGCCGTCTTAAGCGCTGTACCGTGCTGCTGGAACAGCAGCTGGAAGCCTGGTTTTCGCGCTTTGATTTGGCCAGCTGGGAGTTTGATATGCTGGCGACGCTGCGCCGTGCGGGTGCGCCTCACTGTCTCAGCCCCACCGCCCTCTTTTCCGCGCTGATGGTGACGTCAGGCACCATGACCCACCGCCTGAAACGCCTGGAAACCCGGGGGCTGGTGGCGCGCGTCGCCAACGCAGAGGACGCGCGCAGCACCCTTGTACAGCTCACTCCCGAGGGGCTGGCGCTGATTAATCGTGTGGTCGGGCCGCATATTGAGAACGAACGCCAGATCCTGTCGGCACTGCCTGCCGGTGCGCTGGCGCAGCTTGATGCCTCACTGTCGACGCTGCTGCTGGCGTTAGAGGCTGGAAACCGGGACAGCGACCTGCCCGAATAAACACGGCGCAGGGGGCGAACCGATAAAAGGTCGCCCCCTGACAGGGATTATTCCAGCGAGATAAAGTGATGCACTTTAGGTTTCTCCTCCCCCTGGTGGAAGCGCGTCACGCTCTCCTGTAAGTCCGCATCTGCATGGGAAACGCGCTGATGCTGGCGCAGGTGCTCATGCCAGGATTCGACCAGGAACCACTCGATCACCGTGGTCGCATCGTGACTGTGCGCGGCAATACCCCAGGCGTAGGCGCCATCGCGGCGACGGATCAGCGACAGCTTTTTCATTTCCGCCAGGAAGACCGGGCGATCTTCTGCTTTCACCTGGTATTCAATCTGAATCATCACCGGACCCCGGTCTGCCGTAACGTCTGTCTCCAGTGCCGGCTCATCCCAGTGGCCGGAGGGCTGCAGGTCAGCATCGCCCGTCGGCAGCGTCAGACGCAGACACAACAGCGCGGTGAGCGTCAGCGCCACGGCGGCGATCAGCAGGGTATTCACCAGCCCTGCTTCCTGCGCCACCAGCCCCCAGAACAGACTGCCGGCGGCCATGGCACCGTTAAAAATCATCAGATACACCGCCAGGCCACGGCCGCGCACCCAGTCCGGCAGAACGGCCTGGGCCACCCCGTTCAGCGAGGTCAGGGCGATAATCCAGCTGACGCCCAGCAGGATCATCAGCGGCAGGGCCAGGGCTTTGACCGGCAGCAGGGCAATCACCACCATTACCAGCGCGGACAGCCCCGCCGACAGCAGCATTAATCCATCAACCTTCATTCGCTGACGCAGCGCGGGCAGCAGCAGCGCACCGACAATCGCCCCCACGCCCACCGCACCCAGCATCGTGCCGTAAAACCCGGCGCTGCCCTGCAGAAGATTGCGCGCCACCAGCGGCAGCAGTGCCCAGATGGCGCTGGCAAAGAAGAAGTAAATCGCGGCGCGAACCAGCACACGGTGCAGTTCCCGGCTGGCTTTGACGTAGCGGATGCCCGCCCGGAATGCTCCGAAGAAGTGTTCAGACAGCTCGGTTTTCGCTTTGTGCGGGCGCTTCCACCAGATCAGCGCGGTGATGACAAACACGTAGCTCAGGACATCGGCACCGTAGGCCGCCCAGGCCCCGAGCGCCGCCAGCAGCAGCCCGCCGGTCGCCGGGCCGACAGCACGGGCGATATTGATCCCCAGCGAGTTCAGCGCCACTGCATTCTTCAGCTGTGGGCGCGGCACCAGCTCCGGCACAATCGCCTGCCAGGCCGGCCCCATCAGCGCCGCGCCGATGCCGCCGATAAAGGTCAGCACCACCAGGTATTCCACCGTCAGCAGGTTGTGATGGGAGAGAAACAGCAGCGTGCCGCTGACGCTGGCCAGCAGCAACTGGACAAAAATCAGCAGGCGGCGGCGGTCAAGAATATCGGACAGCACCCCGGCAGGGATCGCCAGCAGAAAAATGGGCAGCGTGGCAGCGGTCTGCATCAGCGCCACCGCTGCCGGGTTGGACGACAGTCCGGTGACCAGCCAGGAGCTGGCCACGTCGCGCATAAAACTGCCGGTATTGCCGAGAATGGTCGCAGCCCAGATCACCGCAAACAGCCCCTGCTTCAGAGGCGAAAATGCCCCACCTGCGTTATTCTGACTCATTTTGCCGCCCTCCTGTCATGCCACGCCACGTACACCAGCGCACCCGCCAGGCCGAGATGTTCAAAAAAGCCATTCATTACGCCGCCGCGCTCTGTCACCGGCACCTGCCAGAAGCGGTTCGCCATAAAGGTGGCGGCAACGGTAAACAGCGCCAGCGCCAGCGCGCCCAGCCAGCGTCCCCGACCGCTGAGGATCATCAGTGATGCGCCCAGTTCCAGAGCGATCACCGCCGCCGCCATCGGCGCGGCCGGCGACAGGCCGAAATGCTGCATCTCGGCGATGGCGCCTGGAAAATCCAGCAGCTTGACCAGCCCGCCCTGAAGGTAGGCAGAGCACAGGGCTAACAGCGCCAGCCAGCGGACGGTGACCGATCCGGACGCGCCGGGGGACTGAGCAGAAAGTGAAGCATTACGCATGGATATCTCCTGCCGGGGCGACGCGGTGGTCAGCCCCGGCATCAGTGGGTTATCAGGCTTTGCGGGCCGGGGCTTTATGGACCAGCGTGTAGGCATAATCCACGCCCATGCCGTACGCGCCGCTGTGCTCGCGCACCAGA
>NZ_BCTN01000046.1 GCF_001571305.1 Erwinia persicina NBRC 102418
TGGGGTACTTTGTTACTTGATGGTGCCGGCTACCGGAATCGAACTGGTGACCTACTGATTACAAGTCAGTTGCTCTACCAACTGAGCTAAGCCGGCATCAAGTGGTGCGCATTCTAGGAAGACCTGAGGCATGATGCAACAAAAATATTGCGATAATTGTTCTTATGCTCACTATTTGTGCAACTCTTCGCAAATTAGCGCTTTTACATACAATCTTCGTTCAAAGAAGCATCAAGCCTCTGCGTTTTTACAGGGTACGCTAATCTGCACCCTGCCCGCGTCTTATTATGTAATATCACTCGTATGCACAAAAAACAGACGAAAAGGTTATGTTTCTGTCCTGGGCGTGTCCTTGGGAAAGAAGCACCTATAAACAACAGTTAAAAATATCATTAATGCGGGTGCGGTTACGTTTGCATTGGCTAACTATCATTTTTCCTTCTTATTCATGCCCGTCTGGTGGTAACCTCCGACCATTGTTTTTGAAATTTCCCTTAGTATCTAAGCCTGACAACAACCGGAACCTGTTGACACAGAATGGCTAGCCTATTGAAGGGCAAAAAATTGCTGGCAGAAGCACGCATATGAGCAAAAAAGACGCCTTGTTAACCACACCTTATCTGCATTTTAACCGGACCCAATGGGCCGCGCTGCGTGATTCGGTACCCATGACGCTTTCTGAAGACGAAATTGCCCGTCTGGAGGGAATTAACGACGATCTCTCAATGGAAGAGGTAGCAGAGATTTATCTGCCGTTATCTCGTCTGCTGAATTTCTATATCAGCTCTAATTTACGACGTCAGGCCGTTCTGGAGCAGTTTCTCGGCACCAATGGTCAAAAGATTCCGTATATCATCAGCATCGCAGGCAGCGTAGCCGTTGGGAAAAGCACTACAGCGCGCGTATTGCAGGCGCTATTGAGTCGCTGGCCTGAACATCGTAAGGTTGAACTCATCACGACTGACGGCTTCCTGCACCCTAATGCGGTGCTGAAAGAACGTGGGCTGATGAAGAAAAAGGGCTTCCCGCTCTCCTACGACATGCATCGTCTGGTTAACTTCGTTTCAGACCTGAAGTCTGGCGCAGCTCAGGTGACCGCGCCTGTCTATTCACATCTGATTTATGACGTCATTCCAGATGGAGATAAAGTTGTTCAGCAACCGGATATCCTGATTCTGGAGGGACTGAATGTTCTGCAGAGTGGAATGGACTATCCTCACGATCCTCATCATGTTTTCGTATCAGACTTCGTGGATTTTTCCATCTATGTCGACGCCCCGGAAGAGTTACTGGAGCGCTGGTATATTAATCGTTTTCTGAAATTCCGTCAGGGTGCATTCACTGATCCGGACTCCTACTTCCATCACTATGCTCAACTGCCTGAAGAAGAGGCTGTAGGGATTGCAACCCAACTGTGGAAGGAGATTAACTATATGAATTTGAAAGAGAATATTATGCCAACGCGAGAGCGTGCAAGTCTCATTATGACCAAGAGCAGCGATCATGCCGTTGACCTTGTCAGACTAAGAAAGTAACAAGAAAAGGGGCCCTGCCCCTTTCTGTTAATTCTGCGGTCGTAACGAAATCTCCCCGCCTACCCAGGATTTTCTCACGCCATCCTGTTCCAGAATTAACCCGCCCTGCGGGTCTATTCCCCTGGCAATGCCGGTGATCTCTCGATCGCCAATCAACAGTTTCACCGGACGGTCGATAAAGTTGTCTAACCGCGCCCATCGTTCAATAAAGGGCGCCAGACCATCCTGTTCAAACTGCGCAAGTGCCGTTCTCATCTTATTCACGATCAGGGCTGAAAGCGCGTTGCGATCAACCGTTACATCAGCTTCCTGGAGGTTAATCCAGCCCTGATTGATCACCTCGGCTCCTGTGGCACGCATCGCAAGATTTATTCCTGCCCCAATCACGATCTGTGCAGCATCACCAGCTTTCCCGGTCAGTTCAACGAGAATGCCTGCAAGTTTTCGATCATCAAGATAGATGTCGTTTGGCCATTTCACTCTGATCCCGGGGGCACCCTGCGCCTGAAGTGCCTCAGCCAGGACGATGCCGATCACCAGACTGAGCCCCATGGCAGCAGCAGGACCCTGCTCGAGACGCCAGTACATCGAAAGATAGAGGTTTGCACCAAAGGGGGAAAACCACTGACGCCCACGTCTTCCGCGCCCTGCCTGCTGATACTCTGCAACGCAGGCATCCCCTGACTGCAGACTGTCCATGCGATCGAGCAAATACTGATTCGTGGAGTCAATAACCGGGATAACCGCCAGCCTTCCTGCCTCCAGCCGTGCATTAATAGCCTCTTCATTCAGCAACTGCATAGGTGAAGCGAGGCTGTATCCTTTCCCGGTCACAGTAAAAACATCGATTCCCCATTCTTTCAACGTCTGAACATGCTTATTAATCGCTGCCCTGCTCATTCCCAGATGCTCACCCAGATGTTCACCTGAATGAAATTCACCATCTGCCAGAATACTGACCAGTTTCAGAGGTACGGTGTTATCTTTCATGCAATCACCTCAACGGCGTCAGTTTCACCCTGCGCCGCAATAAAGCGCACTTCCGGCTCCAGCCAGACCGTAAATTTCTCTGCTACGCGCTGGCGAACGATACGGGCGAGCTCCACAATATCCTGCCCGCTGGCATTCTCTGCGTTAATCAGCACCAGAGCCTGCTGCTGGTGAACCGCTGCACCACCATGACGGAAGCCTTTCAAAGAGCATTGATCGATTAACCAGCCAGCGGCCAGCTTCACTTCACCCTTTTCCTGTGGGTAGTGAGGAATATCAGGGTAACGCGCCTTGAGATAGGCAGCAGTTTCAGCGCTGACCAGCGGGTTTTTGAAGAAGCTCCCCGCATTTCCCGTCACTTCTGGATCAGGGAGTTTACTGCGGCGCATCGCGCAGACCGCATCGAACACCTGTCGGGGAGTGACCGTTAACGGATCCAGGTTTTTCAGGTCGCCGTAGCTGAGGACTGGCGTCCAGTTTTTTTGCAGATACAGGCCTACTGCGACTATCGCATAACCCTCACGATAGTGATGCTTGAAGATACTGTCCCGATAGCCAAACTGGCATTCTGCGGCCGTCAGGCGCTGGACGGTGCCATCGCAAAGGCGGACAACGTCGACATAGTGACACACCTGTTCCAGTTCAACGCCATAGGCACCTATATTTTGAATGGGTGCCGAACCTGTGCATCCCGGGATTAAAGCAAGATTTTCCAGCCCTGCCAGATTCTGTTCCAGCAGCGTTTCAACCAGCTGATGCCAGTTTTCTCCCGCCCCTACATGTACCAGCCAGGCATCTTCCGCCTCTTCAACGCTGATACCTTTAATGCGATTAATGATCACCTGCCCTGCAAAATCCTCGAGAAACAGCACGTTACTGCCTTCACCCAGCAATAATACGGGCTCTTTCTGGCGAGCACTTTCCTGCCAGCACTGGCAAAGATCCTCTATGGTTTTCACCACGCTAATGTGGCGTGCTCGGGCGTCGAGACTGAAGGTATTCCAGGATTTTAACGATTCTTGCTGGCGGGACATAATACGGCCTTCACAGAGTAAACTGTCAGCTAGTGTACCCGATTAGCCGCAGTGCGTTGAGGGTTTTCTGGGCGAAGCTCGCGACCTGAATCGGCGCTGAAACGCCAAAAACTGCTGATTTCACACTGAGTTTAAATTGTAACAACACGCATCGTATGGACGGGCGGTCTTTCGGAAGG
>NZ_BCTN01000047.1 GCF_001571305.1 Erwinia persicina NBRC 102418
TCTTTTTCGGGTCCGCAGCGCGTGCTGCACCCACTCAGCCGGATTTAAGGAGCTATGACATGCAAAACACGCTCGTAAACTTCACCCCTGATGCGACCACCGACCGCGCCCCGATCAATGCCGCCGGGGAAGTCATTTCAGATACCTTTTTTGCACCCGTTGAAACCGATCTGATTGCTGGCCTGCTTGGCCGTTATACCTTCCTGCGCGCGAAGCTGAATGACCTGTCAGTTTCGATCCGCAGCGGTGAAAATCATGAGGCCGTGGCGCACTTTCTGAAAGGCAATCTCCACGGCAGCCGCGGCTACCACGTGCCGCCCGTGTCTAAGCTGTTCGATCTGCCCGGGGCGCTGGCGTCACTTAATGCCGATTTCTGGCAGCAGGCGCTGAGCCTGACTGACGTTTACGAGTACATGCCCAACGATCGCCGCAATGACTGGAACAATCAAATCCATGAGATGAAAGCGCCGGATTTCGAGGAAAACGCTGTGCGCGCGACGCTTTCCGAACTGCTTTTCTCACGTCAGAAATTTTTCTCCGAACGCGTTGACGGCATTTTCCGCAGCCTGTCGCGCAGCCACGTGACCAACCGTCCGGAAGGCTTCAGCAAGCGCATGATCATTGAATACATGTTCGATCAGTGGGGCATGTGCAACTACGACCGCACCGGTTACGTGGACGATCTGCGCAAGGTGATCGCGAAGTTTATGGGGCGCGATGCGACCGGGCTGACCACGACCAATAAAATTCTGAATATCGCGCGCGCCCGTTCGGGGGAGTGGGTTGCCATCGACGGCGGCGCGCTGCGTATGAAAGCCTTTCAGAAAGGCACCATTCATCTTGAAATCCATCCGGACATGGCCTGGCGTCTTAATGACATTCTGGCCTTCCTGCACCCGGCGGCCATCCCGGCAGAGCACCGCCAGAAGCCGCGCACGAAGCAGAAATCCTTTGAGCTGCACACGAATTTGCTGCCGTTTTCCGTGCTGAGCGTGCTCAGCGACCTGGAGACAGAGCGTACCGAGCCACGGCAGCGCAACCGCTGGGAAGAGCCGCGCCCGCCCGTCACGACAAACCCCTTTAACCGCCGCTTTAAGGGCTATTCGGACGAGAACCCGGCTGCGCGCGCGGAAGCGGAAAAAGTGCTGCTGAGCCTGGGCGGCGTAAAGATGAACATTAACGCCTTTACCTGGTTTGAATTTGATTACGACCCGACCACGGCGCTTGAAGATATCCAGCTGTCCGGCGCGCTGCCTGAGCAGAAAACGCACCAGTTTTACCCGACCACGGGCGAGCTGGCTGCGCAGCTGCTTGACGAGGCAGACATCCGTGAGGGTGAAACCTGCCTGGAGCCGAGCGCGGGCATGGGCGGCCTGGCCGACCTGATGCCGCAGGCGCAGACAACCTGCGTGGAAATTTCTCCGCTGCACTGCCGCGTGCTGGAGTCCAAAGGCCACAACGTGATTGAAGCCGATTTTCTGGCGTGGGCGCAGGCGACGCTGCAGCGCTTTGACGTGGTGGTAATGAATCCGCCTTACAGCGAGGGTCGCGCCGTGGCGCACCTGAACGCGGCGGCGGTGCTGGTGAAGAACGGCGGACGCCTCGCGGCCATCCTGCCCGCAGGCAGCGACCGCAAAAACCTGCTGCCGGGCTGGGACTGCAGCTGGTCCGCGCCGATGGAGGGCATGTTTGCGGGAACCGGAGTTCGTGTGGTGCGCCTCATGGCGTACAAGCCGGAATAAACCCGGCCCGGCTGGCAGGGGCGACCCTGCCGGACACCGTACCGGCCCGATAAACGGGCCGGGAAACTGAACCCCGAGACAGAGCAGGACAACATCATGACCCAGGAAGAAAAATTCACGCTTAACACCCTGCAGTCCTTTACCGGCTGCGATTTTGAAGCTTACCGCAACCGTGGCGAAGCGTTTCGCCAGCGCCTGAGCGGTGCGGTACTGAACACGCTGCAGCTGCCGGACAGCTGGCACACAGACTGCGAGATGCGCGGCGAATGGGGCGGAGCCTATCCCGTACACCTGCGGCTGACACGCGCCGATGTGGCCGGGCTTGCCGTTGAGCTGGTCAGCCCGTCGGCCGATTCGCCGCTGTGGTGCGCGATGCTGACTGATGCCCGCACCCGGACGCGCGTCTCGCTGAGCGTCAGCTATCGCTTTGAGCCTGCAACGCTTCGTACCACGCTTGAAAAAATCGCAGAGTACACGCGGGCGGGCTTCACCTGTGCCGGCGAGCTGGTCGCCGCGCTTCGGATAGGAGGGCATGCCGCATGATCCCGATATCACTTCCTCTGGCCACTCTGCTGGCTGATGCCAAACAAGCTGACAGCCCGGAACATCCTTTCCCCGGACGGCGAAAAATAACAAACAGAGTGTTTCCCGTGGGGAAACATATGATATAATGTTTCCCGACGAGAAACGCGGAGCCGAAAAGTGATTAAAAGCTGGAAGCACAAAGGATTACAAAAGCTGTTTGAAAAAGATGATATCAGCGGCGTACAGGCAAAGGACGCGGAACGCATCCGGCTTCGCCTGCTGGTCATTGATGAAGCGCTTTCCACGGATGAATTCAAAAACTATCCGGGCTTTCGTTTTCACCCCCTGAAAGGCGACAGGAAAAACCTGTTTTCCATCACGGTCAGGGCTAACTGGCGCATCACCTTCGAATTCACGGACGGTGATGCCTATATTCTCAACCTGGAGGACTACCACTGATGGCCATGTTCAATCCCCCGCATCCGGGCGGTCTGATCACCGAGTACATTGAAGATAACGATATCGGCCTGCGCGTGCTGGCGAAAGAACTGGGCGTTTCCGCATCGGCGCTGAGTAAGGTCGCCAGCGGTAAGGCGTCGGTCAGCCCGGAAATGGCGGTGCGGCTGGAGGCGGGGCTGGGTATTGCGGCGCGCCTCTGGTTATCCATGCAGGCTGCCTGCGACCTGCACAAGGCGCGTGCAACCACTGACGTTTCCGGCGTGCACCTGCACCCGGGCGTGCTGGCTGCTTCCGCACAGGCCAGGCCAGGCAAGTAACCTTTGCGGCAGTTATCCTGCACCGCGCCGCCTGGCGCGGTTTTGCTTTGTGCTTTCTGACTGCCCGGAACAGCAACACCGCCGCCCTGCGGGCCGGAAAAACCGGTGCTGGCGCACCGGTCCTCTCCGCCGGGATGCGTATGGCCACCATCTCCCGACCCGGTTCAGCTTCTGCCTTTTCCCTGCCAGTTTTTACTGCCCGCCGAATAAAAATACGATTTAACAGCAACAGCAACAGCAACAGCAACAGCAACAGCAACAGCATGGCCCCCTTCGGCTCCCCGGCAAGCCGGGTCGTCGAGCCCCACTCCGCTAACCGGCAAAGCCGGTAAGCTCCGCCGGAACGCGAAGGTCCGCGCTCCGTGCCTGACGGCTAGGGTCTGATGGCTGAGG
>NZ_BCTN01000048.1 GCF_001571305.1 Erwinia persicina NBRC 102418
GGACAGCCTGATACTGACGGTGTGCGACCCGGCATCACCGCCAGAACCGGAGATCATGCAGACGCTGCGTAAGGACTGTAAGCTGTCTGCCCGTAAGCAGCGGCAGGTGACGGAGCTGATTGAGGTGATCGGCCGACTGCAGAGCAGGAGCGGTAACTGACTAAACGACAGATAAAAAATCCCGGCTCGATGGCCGGGATTTTTTCTTCAGATTACTGGTTAATTCCTAAACGAAACATTTCAGTGGGAAATAAAGGTTGTATTATTATCTCATCATTAAAAATAAATAATTTTGTTGATAAGGCTATGACGTCGTAAATGTTTTTAGCAATCAATCTTAAATTTGACCTGAAAACAGGAATATCCACATCATCTGCAAAAACGAACACCTTATCATTTTCTATATAATGTGCGCTTAAGAGAGCGTCAATACTCTCATAATCTGAATATTTAATTGCTGACCACATAATATTTCCTTTTACAAAAGGATATTTTCTCAGAATATCAATAGCCTCCCTCTGAGCTTTACCATCAACCATATTAAAATCAGCACTTAGTGCTTCCTGGCATTCATCAAACAAAGTCATTTATTCTACCTGTTTAGCTATTTACCTGTTCAGCTGGAGACCGGAACACAACTTAACGTGCGGGTACTGCCGAACTGCCTGATACTGTCCGCGCAGGAACCAAGGCCTGAGCCGGAGGAGCCGGAAGTGGTCACCACCCTGCGCCAGACCTGTAAAAAGCTGTCTGCTCGTAAGCAACAGCAGATCGCCGAGTTTATTCAGGTTATTATCGGACCGCAGAAACGGGCGGCTAAGGTGTAACGGGCTGGTTATACAGTGAAATCCCGGCGATTTGGCCGGGATTTTAATAGTCAGTAAAAATCAGGAACTATTTGACCTTCAGCTTTTAGAATTTCAATAAAACGCTTGTAAGTCTCTGGATCGCCCTCGATAAGATCATCCAATATTCTTGCTGCAATGAGCGGTTTAAAAAATATACCATTTTCAAAAAAAATAAAATCACCTGATATTGTAGGATCAACAACATCTACTTTATCTGCATTAAAAACAGATAAGCCATAATCTTTTACTAAACCATAGAAATAGGTTTTTCCTTTAATCCAGTAAATAGCATAGACATCTAATAGCGTTCCGTCGTTTTCTTTTATTTTCACTTAACAGCATCCTTAATAGAATCAATCACCTTGGCAGGATCATTAACACTTCTCTGAGGTGTGGTTATTTTCATATCATAAGCTTTACCAGTTATGGAATTATATTGATAATGTACTGTTATAGTTGAGCCATCAGATAGTTTTTGCTTTGCTTCCATTTTCTGGAAGCCTGCAGATGTTGGGAAGCGAGGATCCTTATTCATTCCTTTGAGTGGTTCTCCTGCAGAACCTGGATTAGCCCGAATCTGATTCCACACAACTTTCTCATTCAGATCACGTGGGAAAGGATTCTGTATCCCTTTAGCTGTCGTTGTAAATTCAGCTCTCTCAATTAACTGCTGCTGTTCCCTTGTTAGCCGCGACATTGGATTGTTTGCTGCCGGTTTCTCAACGGTTAATCCAAATATCACACCTGCCAACACCGCCTTACCGAGGTTATTCTTGTGCAATTCCGTATTGTTAGCCACTGGCTCCAGTTCAGAGATTGAGTAGGCAACCAGTTGCTGACAATGTTTATTACAGTCTGTCGAAACCTGTAGTACTTTCAGCTTCTCAAGCTCTGCTTTCTGCTCTCTAATCGGTATTGCTGTTGCAAGCGCCTTACCTTGTTTCTCTGCATCCAGCTTTTTCAGATCTGCTACAAGCTGGTCTCTTTCCTCATTGGTCTTCGCTTTTGCATATTTCTCGGTGAATGACGTGATGTCCGTATCACTCAGATAGTTATTCTCCACCGCATTCTTACCCGCCTGGCCGGCCGTGACTGCTCCGCCAGTATCGCCCGTCGCCAGGCCGCCCGCAAGTCCTGCGGCCAGTTCGCTCAGCTGGTCTGCCGCCCTGCCCGTGAACAGCTGGCCCGCAATGTAGCCGTATCACCAATGCGGAACAACTGGAGATCACCGCCGCACCCGGTGTGATCCGGTTGCAACGGCGGGAAGATAAGGCTTTCAGGGCTTAGAAGTAAAAATCCCGGCCAGTTGGCCGGGATTCGTTATATGACTATTTTATTGATTTTTAAAATATCTTTTTTTAAATCATCGTTAATATCTGAAGAGTCTAGCTGATTTATAAGTTGTTTTATTTGAACAAAGCTACTTTTCTGACCTTTTAGATCATCTCCTTTTATCGTCGATAAAGCAGCTATAAGTTCACCATCATAATATTCTCCAGCAAGCGGATCCTCAGTCAGAACATCCAACACTCTCGGCATCAGTTGATCAACACACAGTTCCTGTCGAATAGCACGGCAAAGATCTTCTACAGCCAACTCTTCGAGTGGTATATCAATGACATGCTCGAACCATAGTTCAAGCGGAGATTGTTGACTTGGTTCCTTCGCTACGTTGATGTTTCCTATCAATTTACGGAAGGTAATCATATCCCATGTCCTTTCAAGGCTGATTCTATTTTACTAATGGCATCGGTTGCCCTGCCATATGCTGCCTGAGCCTCAGGGTTATTCACGTTTTTCAACGTATCCGCATGGTTTCTTAATCCCCTGAGAGTATTTTGCATTTCCTGCATATGATCCCAATAACCACCGTTCTCTTTAGGAACAGGATTGCCATCCATATCCTTGAGAGTTCCTGTTATATCGTGATCCTTCAGAGCATTTTTTATAGTGTTATCAATCTTCTTGATAGCACTTTCTTGCTTCTGATTCAGCTTATCGACTTTTTTCTCTTCCGATTTTTTCGGATCATTTTCTGGCGGTGGTGGTGTTCCCGTTCCAGACCCCGAACCACCCAGCTCTTTCTTCTGCTCATCCGTGAGATCCTTGCCGATATTAGGATTAGAACCAGACTCATCTTGGTCTATTATGCCCTGCATCGCTAATATCACTAGCTGTGCAGCAACTGGACAATCACCACCGGAGAGGCATTGCGTCACAACATCTTTACCAAACTCTTTCACCGCTGCATCCAGTTTCTGCGCGATGGCTGCATTGGCTTCCGTTTGTGGTGTTGTCTGACCTGCTACTGGCGGAGGCGGTGTCAGCAGCGAGAGCAGGAAGTTATTCTCAACCGCATTCTTACCCGCCTGGCCGGCCGTCACTGCTCCA
>NZ_BCTN01000049.1 GCF_001571305.1 Erwinia persicina NBRC 102418
AACTGCTGACCAGGCCTGCCACGCTGACCATGGGAACCGGGCCACTGATGGGGCTGACCGGGCAGAAAGTGGTGCATGGCGTGGTAACGCATTTAGCAAGCACAAATCATTGCAGATAATTTTTCTTTGCAAAGTGAAGGGTATTATGGCTGGTTAAAGCTGAGGATTGACCACAGTATAACTTTGGATGGTGATATTTCTGAAGCTGTCATTAAACAAGGATATAAAAACGCGTTAAGAGGATTTCCATGGTGATACCGATAATTTTTCGGGTTATGCGTGCAGGCCTGCTTGCTGTTATATGTTTGCAGACCTTAACAGGATGTCCGGGGCCTGGCGACAGACTGAAGCCAGATGAAGAGGGGCATATCATTGTTAATGATGGGAGTGTTTGCTTCTCTGTCAATGGTGGCGATGACTATGTATTAAAGTACATATCTATTAATCCCCGGGGAACAAAACCAAAAGATGAAAAAATAATATTCAGCCCACAGTTACGGATAAATAATGAATTTCTTTGTATTCCACCATCATTTTATAAGTTTAATAAAGATGGCCAGTATTTCATTCAAGCCAGCTTTGCCTCTTTCAGGCATGCAGACCGTCCTCGACGTATTGTTTCAGCGCTGGAGGTGAGTAAAGGTGTGGTTCATAGCATACGACCCAACGATATGGAGATCCTGAGGCCGTATGATGAAATGATTAAGAATTGATGAATAGCAGTCTCGGAGGTAAGTAATGTTCTTTATTAAGCTAGTTATTGCCGCCGTACTGTTTTTTTGGATAGCTTTTGCTATCTGGGATATGACTTTATTGACTCCGGTCATCGACGGGAGAGTCTGGGTGACAAATTCAGACTGGCCCAATTGGTTAAGAGAGTAACCTTCAATATGGCAGTTATCTGCCTTTTGGATTACAGGGCGAGAATGTGGCAATGACGCCGAATGGTGAGCTCTATTTTCGTAATCAGTACCATGATGACTTTTCGCGGGTAGGATCAGTCGACCGATCATATGCAGCATCTATTCATCCATGAAATGAGTCATGCCTGGCAACGGGAAAGAGGGATGAATGTTATTGGACGGGGCCTGGTCAGTTGGATGGTGAGCTATCGTTACACACTCGATGGCCGTCTGTTAAGTGAATACCCGATGGAGCAGCAGGCGCAGATTATTGCAGATAATTTTACACTAGAGGCTCATGGCTATGATGGTTGGTTGCGTCTCAGGGGCTGGGAGATCGTTACTCTTGATGGTGATACATCTGAATCAATGATCCGAGAAATGTATAGAAATTCATTGAGAGGGTTTCCATGGTAAAAATAAAGTGGTGGCATTCAGTACTGTTTATTATTTTAGCTGTCACTTCTGTCTTTACATTAACCGGATGCCCGTGGGGTGGGATGAAATATTACCCAGCTGAAACAGCCAGCGTCTGGATGAAGAATAATGCAGTTTGTTATTACGTCCCAGATAGTAAGGATTATCAGCCTGTTTTCATCTCTATCAACCTCAGGAATAAATCGTCTAAAGAAAGGCAGTTTACCGAAAACCCGAATATACGAATTATTAATGGCCAATTATGTATTAGTCCTTCTTTTTACCATTTTCCTGATACGTCAAAAGCCCCATTTATTGTTGAGGTTGTATTGCAGTCTAAGAGTAAAAGTAACCATCCAAGGAGCTTTGTCACCGGATTTGAAATGATCAACGGTAAGGCTCGGGATGTATCGTTGACGACACGGGAATACCATGTGCCAGCGACGGCACGCTAAACACCATACTGAATAGTAACATTCGGCTTCTATATGATGATAATCCGATGCTTTGATTTATGCCTGAAAGGAATATTCACCTTCTTTTTCCTTTCCGTGCTGACAGGATGTCTTGGCCCGGGAGACAGGATGATTCCTCATCAAACCACATCTGTCAGCAAGCAGGGGGAAAATGTATGTTTAGATATTCCAGATGCTCAGGATTATCAACCTGCTGACATGGGGATAAATCCACGAGGAACACCTTCGAAGGAGAAGGCTTTTAATTTCTCTCCAGGCCTCACGATCGTTAATGGAAAATTATGCATTCCACCTTCTTTTTATCATTTTCCGGATAAGGGGAAGCTTATTTTTGAGTATGTATTGATTTCAAAGAAAAATGAAGATGAGCCACGGAAATTTGTCGTTGGCGTGGGGGTGAATAATGGGCAGTTATACAATTTTCCTCTGACCGATCGAGAAATAGCAAGGCCATATGGATCAATTCAAGTTTCCGAGTAGCTGGTCAATATAAAATAATGAGAACACTCACCTTTATTGCGTTGTTCGTGATAAGCGTACTCTTTCTTCCGGATGCATTTTTACACGTCTGTTAAGCGCTTTATACCATTAGTGGCGACGGCGAATACGGCATGAATAATTTTGACATGACCGTATAACTGATTAAAGCCCTCATTGCACAGTCGGGGCTGGAATTGTAATCACTCTTTTTCTTACTCACTAAGTACTTAAACCTGTTACTTGCCCGCCGGCAAGAAAGTCATGGACAGCAGGTTATCCCATGGAGTCAATATCATGAGTCTGACAGATACGCTTAAGAACACCCTGTCTGCGCTAACGGAAGGCGGGCTGAACCGCTACCGTCTGGATATTCCGTCCTGTACAGCCTCAGTGGATGT
>NZ_BCTN01000050.1 GCF_001571305.1 Erwinia persicina NBRC 102418
GCCCGCCAGCGCCGCCGGGTCTGTCTGGGCCTTCAGCCCCGCGATGTCGCCCTGCGTGCGGATAACGTCCATCGCCTCACAACTGAAGTTGTATTTTACACCCATGACATGAAAAGCTAGTACGACTTAAATTTTGCGTGAAATATAACATTCTACAAAGCAAGATCCGAATAACAAAAAGCCCGGCTTTATAGCCGGGCTGTGCATCAATAAAAGTCTTCTCGCCTGAAGACAACTCCAGTGGGGAAAACATCGTCTTTCTCGAAGTACACTGTATTTTCTTTCCCGTGAATTACCACCGAGTAACCATAGACAACATCTTCTTCCTCACTGACTCCAAGAACGACTCCTTTGCACTTTGCGTATTTACTATTTTTGGCGTTTTCTTTAATTTCCACTTCCTGATAAAAATCTATCTTCATGGTGATCACTTATGCGTAATTTTTCCATCCAGGGATATATTGAGGTGAGAACCATCTCGCGTAGCCCAACCTAACTGGGCTTTACCTGTTCGTGATAACTGGACATCCCACTCAAATGCCTGGCCCGCAGTACGTGATGGACCTTTAACCCACTCGTTCCCAAATTTGTCGATGTAACCTTTATTTGGACCTCTGGGTAATGGCTGAGATGCAGAATATCCCTCTGGCGGTACATAGCGGATTTTACCTTCGTTCGCTAACTGAACATAGTTGATACGACCTTTAGTCGACCAAGGTTGAGCCGCGCTACCTGTACCAGAAGGATTGAAAGGTGGCTCTTCTACATAAGCAGGAACTTTACCTGTATTTATTACCGCCGATTCAGTCTTACCCGCAACCTTAGCAACAACCTTCTCCGTCAGTACCGCGCCACCTTTAGCAACCCCTGCACCGCCAGCCAGCAGCCCGGCGATATCCGTAACCAGCTTACCGCCTTCAACGCCCGCATTAAATGAACCGCTGGCTCCGGTTTTCTGATACTCCGCTTCCATCCGGTCGATACGGTCAATGTAGGACTGTTTTACCGCATCCGATACGTTACCGAGCACATCTCCGCTGTTAAACAGCGATTTCAGGGCGTCATAGGTTTCCTGCGGATTACTGGCCGTTTTCACGATGCTGTCTATCGTGTCGTACAGCCCTGCCGGAACCCCGGCCACCATACCCGCCGCAAAGCTGCCATCCTGTCCCAGGTCTATCGCAGTCCATTTCGCCTGTGCGCCAGCTTTACAGGCGACTGTCTGACATTCAGCGATTTCTTTATCTTTCTGAGCCTGTTGCGCAGTGCTCAGATAGTTATTCTCAACATCGTTCCTTTCGGATCAAAGAATCGTACTCCCCAAACTCAGGGAACATATCATAATTCCCTGTCACATCGACTGTTGTTTGACTCTCTTCTAGTTTATAGGGATTAAACTGTTCTTCCCTTACCACAGCACTACCATTTTCGTTAAAGATATATGTAGTACCATGCGACACATTTAATATACCTGCACCTTCGCCATCGTGTTCAGCAAACTCTCGATAAACAGCCATTGATAAAAACAAACGATTGTCATTAAGTATTTTAAAATTGTATAGTAAATATTCTTGCAAGTTTTCATTTAGAAAACTTACCCCAACCCATCCTTTATTTTTCATTACTTCAATAAAACATGATGGTGTAGATTCTGAACCAATGAGTGCAGTGTAGGACTCACCAGCCATATGTTTTTTATATGCTTTCTTTTCTAACCATACATCAATTGGTTTATTTTTTGCTCTAAACCATGATTTACAATAAAATACACATTGCTTCATTGATAAACCTTCCCATTTGTATCACGTATTACCACCCCAGCCTTATCTGCTGCATTCAAAACCGATTGTGGAATGGGTTTTGCCTGGGGAGGAACTTCTAAAATATTAGACCCACGCAACGCATCACCGGCCAATGAACCACTTGATGGAACTTTAGCAATGGTTGCACCTGCAGGATATTTATTCACAGCTTCCCGGATGTAATTAGTCGCTGTTGATTCAGTGATATCAGAGAACTGCGTGAACTTACGCGACACTATCTCACCTGTTGCCGGGTTATACGAATCAACACGATAATAACCGTTTCCGTTGGGTTTGTTCACATACAGCTCATTGTATGGATAATTTTTAGACTGTTCTGCATTAAATTTATTACCCGCCTGAACATTCTGCAACCATTCGGGCTTAGCCGATATCGTTTTACCTGGTGTTGAAGCGCCAGCTTTGCCCATCCCGCTAGTCACTGCACCCAGCACCGCCATTGCAAGGATCTCGGACTGTTGTTTGTCCATGCCATACCGGCTTTCCAACTGACTCGCAAATTCGGTGCTGGTAACTACACCTTCAGCCTCCATCTGCTGCGCCCAGAATGAAGATATGTCGTTCTTCATTTCTGCCGGAACATCAGCATCAAACAGACTATCCAGGGCCTTACGAACCAGCATTCCGTTGGCCGGAATATCACCGTACTTATCTTTACAGGCCTTTGGATTGGTGGAACAGACCGCAATCATTTCCTTTTGCTGATTGAGGCTCAGATCTTCCATTTCTTTCACGATCTGACCACAGTCACCACGGGCTTCACAGCCCTTGGCTTTCTCCGCAAAACTTTCTATTTGCGGAACACTCAGTGCATTATTCTCAACCGCATTCTTACCCGCC
>NZ_BCTN01000051.1 GCF_001571305.1 Erwinia persicina NBRC 102418
CGAGGCACCCGTGAGCCTGATCTGATATTCAATTTAACATAACTAGTATTATGTGCATCAATCCTGTAGAGGCTCAATGCTAATGCCTATTTGGGGGGTGCGGATGTTTTCCTGGACAGGTTTATCATCTGATACCGAGTTGTTGTCGGTACATAGCCGGACTGACTAAACCTCGCTAAAAAAATGGTCGTCTGAATTTCGGTTGTGCCTTTTTTGCTGAATGTTTAGATTCATTTTCGATCTTATTGAGAGGATATGGATATGAATTTTGCAGAACTTCACAACCAGCATGAGCCCCTTCTCATCGCTAACGTATGGGATGTCGTCAGTGCTGTTGCAGCGCAAAAAGCAGGCTATCAGGCTCTCGGAACGTCCAGCGCAGCAATAGCGGCCACACTTGGATATGAAGACGGTCAGGGCATGCCGTTTGATGAATTATTTTTTGTAGTCACCCGTATTCGGGCTGTTTGCGACCTGCCACTGAGCGTTGATGTGGAAGCGGGATATGGTGATTCAGCCGAAAAGATAACAGACAATCTCAAGCGCCTCGCCCAGATAGGCGTTTCCGGCATTAACCTTGAAGACAGCAAAGTTGTTAATCGGATTCGCCAGCTAGATGATGTGTCTGAATTTTCGCGTAATCTGAGAACAGTATGCGATGCGCTGAAAAGTGAAGGTTATAATCTGTTTCTGAACGTCCGGACTGATACTTACCTGCTCGGGCATGAAAGAGCGTTACAGGAGACATTATTACGGGGTCAGCACTATAAAGCTGCAGGTGCTGACGGCCTGTTTGTTCCCTGCCTGACGTCAGAGAAAGACCTCAGCCTCATTGCAAATGCCACTGGTCTGCCTCTGAATATCATGTGTATGCCTGATCTTCCCTCGTTCGATAGACTGAAACTGGCCGGGGTAAGCCGCATTTCTATGGGTAATTTTGTTCATTCTGCCATCCAGTCAAAGCTGACTGACTTACTGCATGCGATCCGGTCGCATCAGACATTTGAAGGACTTTTTGTTGATGAAGGTTATCGATAAGAATCTGTGTGATATCTGGTATCAGGCATTACTTGAACGCGCTTCAGAATTTACGGGTGTGTTTTTTGCTGGCGTCAGAACGACTGGCGTATTCTGCATTTCGATATGTCGGGCGCGAAAGCCCAAACGTGAAAATGTAGAGTTTTATAAAGATGCCAAATCTGCCCTGGCGGACGGCTTTCGCCCCTGTAAAGTCTGCAGACCTGCTGAAAATGCGCACAGCGCGCCATTATTTGTCGAACAGGCGCTTGCGCTTGTCAGGTGCGATATCAAATCCCGTATATCCGACACGGATCTTCGTCAGCATGGAATCAGCCCGGAGCGAGTTCGGCGCTGGTTCCTTCAACATCACGGCATCACTTTTCAGGCCTTCCAGCGAATGCAGCGGATAAATATTGCCCTTCAGGAACTGAAAAGTGGACGTACGGCAACTGATGTCGCGCTGGACAATGGCTACGAATCCTTGAGCGGCTTTGGTTACATCTACAAGCGGCTCACTGGCGCAGCTCCGACTCAGACCACTCAGGTAATAGTCATTCACCGGTTTACCACTATGCTGGGGCCTATGTTTGTATGTGCCACCGAGCAGGGAGTCTGCCTACTGGAGTTTACAGATCGCCGGATGTTAGAAACTGAATTTCGCGACATCCAGCGTTTACTTAACGCCAAGATTGTCACAGGAGAAAACAGTCATACCCGGCAGACAGTAAAAGAAATCAGCGAGTATTTTGCCGGAACGCGCCGACAGTTTGCTCTCTCTGTAGATGCTCCGGGCAGTAGTTTTCAACAATCCGTATGGCATGAGTTACGTGCTGTTCCATATGGACAGACCTCATACTATCAGGCCATTTCGCTACTGATTGATAAACCCAATGCTGTACGCGCCGTCGCTGCTGCGAATGGTGCAAACCGGATTGCGATTGTGATCCCTTGTCACAGGATAATTGGAAAAGATGGAGAGATGACCGGTTATGGTGGTGGGATTTCACGTAAAGAATGGCTCATTGAGCATGAGAGAAACAACGTTTGATCAAATGTAGCCGGAAACTTATGCTCTTTTCTTTGTGATTATGCTTATGACTTTGTAAGAGGGTCTGCAACCAAATGTCCTCTTCTCGCTCACAGCGGACCTGACGAATCCTCTACAGGTCTGCTTCGTGACAAAAGAAGGCGTTAAATTTATTATGATGCGCTGTATTTTGCATAGCTGGTTAACTT
>NZ_BCTN01000052.1 GCF_001571305.1 Erwinia persicina NBRC 102418
TATTTGCTCTTTAACAATCCGGAACAAGCTGAAAATTGAAACGACATGTCGTTTTCATTCTCCGTAATAAGAATGAAATCTACGATATGTTCGAGTCTCTCAAATGCTCGCAACGACAACACGTGTTCCTTCGGGACGCTTGTGGGTTGTGAGGTTAAGCGACTAAGCGTACACGGTGGATGCCTAGGCAGTCAGAGGCGATGAAGGGCGTGCTAATCTGCGATAAGCGTCGGTAAGGTGATATGAACCGCAACAACCGACGATACCCGAATGGGGAAACCCAGTGTGATACGTCACACTATCATGTCATGAATACATAGTGGCATGAGGCGAACCGGGGGAACTGAAACATCTAAGTACCCCGAGGAAAAGAAATCAACCGAGATTCCCCCAGTAGCGGCGAGCGAACGGGGAACAGCCCAGAACCTGAATCAGTTTGTGCATTAGTGGAAGCGTCTGGAAAGTCGCAGGGTACAGGGTGATACTCCCGTACACAAAAATGCACTTGCTGTGAGTTCGATGAGTAGGGCGGGACACGTGACATCCTGTCTGAATATGGGGGGACCATCCTCCAAGGCTAAATACTCCTGACTGACCGATAGTGAACCAGTACCGTGAGGGAAAGGCGAAAAGAACCCCGGCGAGGGGAGTGAAACAGAACCTGAAACCGTGTACGTACAAGCAGTGGGAGCCTACTTGTTAGGTGACTGCGTACCTTTTGTATAATGGGTCAGCGACTTATATTCTGTAGCAAGGTTAACCGTATAGGGGAGCCGAAGGGAAACCGAGTCTTAACTGGGCGTTAAGTTGCAGGGTATAGACCCGAAACCCGGTGATCTAGCCATGGGCAGGTTGAAGGTTGGGTAACACTAACTGGAGGACCGAACCGACTAATGTTGAAAAATTAGCGGATGACTTGTGGCTGGGGGTGAAAGGCCAATCAAACCGGGAGATAGCTGGTTCTCCCCGAAAGCTATTTAGGTAGCGCCTCGTGAACTCATCTTCGGGGGTAGAGCACTGTTTCGGCTAGGGGGCCATCCCGGCTTACCAACCCGATGCAAACTGCGAATACCGAAGAATGTTATCACGGGAGACACACGGCGGGTGCTAACGTCCGTCGTGAAGAGGGAAACAACCCAGACCGCCAGCTAAGGTCCCAAAGTCATGGTTAAGTGGGAAACGATGTGGGAAGGCACAGACAGCCAGGATGTTGGCTTAGAAGCAGCCATCATTTAAAGAAAGCGTAATAGCTCACTGGTCGAGTCGGCCTGCGCGGAAGATGTAACGGGGCTAAACCATGCACCGAAGCTGCGGCAGCGATACGCAAGTATTGTTGGGTAGGGGAGCGTTCTGTAAGCCGTCGAAGGTGGACTGTGAGGTCTGCTGGAGGTATCAGAAGTGCGAATGCTGACATAAGTAACGATAAAGCGGGTGAAAAGCCCGCTCGCCGGAAGACCAAGGGTTCCTGTCCAACGTTAATCGGGGCAGGGTGAGTCGACCCCTAAGGCGAGGCCGAAAGGCGTAGTCGATGGGAAACAGGTTAATATTCCTGTACTCGGTGTTACTGCGAAGGGGGGACGGAGAAGGCTATGTTAGCCGGGCGACGGTTGTCCCGGTTTAAGCGTGTAGGCTTGAGTTCCAGGCAAATCCGGAACTCTTTAAGGCTGAGGCGTGATGACGAGGCACTACGGTGCTGAAGTAACAAATGCCCTGCTTCCAGGAAAAGCCTCTAAGCATCAGGTAACATTGAATCGTACCCCAAACCGACACAGGTGGTCAGGTAGAGAATACCAAGGCGCTTGAGAGAACTCGGGTGAAGGAACTAGGCAAAATGGTGCCGTAACTTCGGGAGAAGGCACGCTG
>NZ_BCTN01000053.1 GCF_001571305.1 Erwinia persicina NBRC 102418
ATCAGACAATCTGTGTGGACACTACGCGGGAAGGTATCTTCAGGTAAGGAGGTGATCCAACCGCAGGTTCCCCTACGGTTACCTTGTTACGACTTCACCCCAGTCATGAATCACAAAGTGGTAAGCGCCCTCCCGAAGGTTAAGCTACCTACTTCTTTTGCAACCCACTCCCATGGTGTGACGGGCGGTGTGTACAAGGCCCGGGAACGTATTCACCGTAGCATTCTGATCTACGATTACTAGCGATTCCGACTTCACGGAGTCGAGTTGCAGACTCCGATCCGGACTACGACGCACTTTATGAGGTCCGCTTGCTCTCGCGAGGTCGCTTCTCTTTGTATGCGCCATTGTAGCACGTGTGTAGCCCTGGCCGTAAGGGCCATGATGACTTGACGTCATCCCCACCTTCCTCCGGTTTATCACCGGCAGTCTCCTTTGAGTTCCCACCATTACGTGCTGGCAACAAAGGATAAGGGTTGCGCTCGTTGCGGGACTTAACCCAACATTTCACAACACGAGCTGACGACAGCCATGCAGCACCTGTCTCACGGTTCCCGAAGGCACTAAGGCATCTCTGCCGAATTCCGTGGATGTCAAGGCCAGGTAAGGTTCTTCGCGTTGCATCGAATTAAACCACATGCTCCACCGCTTGTGCGGGCCCCCGTCAATTCATTTGAGTTTTAACCTTGCGGCCGTACTCCCCAGGCGGTCGACTTAACGCGTTAGCTCCGGAAGCCACGCCTCAAGGGCACAACCTCCAAGTCGACATCGTTTACGGCGTGGACTACCAGGGTATCTAATCCTGTTTGCTCCCCACGCTTTCGCACCTGAGCGTCAGTCTTTGTCCAGGGGGCCGCCTTCGCCACCGGTATTCCTCCAGATCTCTACGCATTTCACCGCTACACCTGGAATTCTACCCCCCTCTACAAGACTCTAGCCTGCCAGTTTCGAATGCAGTTCCCAGGTTGAGCCCGGGGATTTCACATCCGACTTGACAGACCGCCTGCGTGCGCTTTACGCCCAGTAATTCCGATTAACGCTTGCACCCTCCGTATTACCGCGGCTGCTGGCACGGAGTTAGCCGGTGCTTCTTCTGCGGGTAACGTCAATCGACGAAGTTATTAACTTCATCGCCTTCCTCCCCACTGAAAGTACTTTACAACCCGAAGGCCTTCTTCATACACGCGGCATGGCTGCATCAGGCTTGCGCCCATTGTGCAATATTCCCCACTGCTGCCTCCCGTAGGAGTCTGGACCGTGTCTCAGTTCCAGTGTGGCTGGTCATCCTCTCAGACCAGCTAGGGATCGTCGCCTAGGTGAGCCGTTACCCCACCTACTAGCTAATCCCATCTGGGCACATCCGATGGTGTGAGGCCCGAAGGTCCCCCACTTTGGTCCGAAGACGTTATGCGGTATTAGCTACCGTTTCCAGTAGTTATCCCCCTCCATCGGGCAGTTTCCCAGACATTACTCACCCGTCCGCCACTCGTCACCCGAGAGCAAGCTCTCTGTGCTACCGTTCGACTTGCATGTGTTAGGCCTGCCGCCAGCGTTCAATCTGAGCCATGATCAAACTCTTCAATTAAAAGTTCGATTTGCTGCAACAAGTGCAGCGATGCTCAAGTGTAAAACGTCATAATGAATTTCATTATGTGTTCACTCTTAAGACTTGATATTTTTTGTCACCCGGAGGTGACTGATATCAATCCTGCGAGTGCCCACACAGATTGTCTGATAAATTGTTAAAGAGCGTTGCGAACAGTGCCGGAGCTTCCTGTCGCGAGGTGGCGTATATTACGCTTTCCTCCTTCGGAGTCAACTTCTTTTTGAGAAGTTTTTCCGGCGG
>NZ_BCTN01000054.1 GCF_001571305.1 Erwinia persicina NBRC 102418
ACCCGACAGCATGCCGCCGGCCATGTTGGTCAGCAGGTCCTTGCCCACCGGCCCGCCGGTGCTGAGGCTGACGGTATGCGACCCGGCATCACCGCCAGAACCGGAGATCATGCAGACGCTGCGTAAGGACTGTCAGCTGTCTGCCCGTAAGCAGCGGCAGGTGACGGAGCTGATTGAGGTGATCGGCCAACCGCAGAGCAGGAACGCTAACTGACTGAACTACAGATAAAAAAAATCCCGGCAACAAAGCCGGGATGGTTTTTAGTTATCCCGTGAGTAAGCTTTAATAAAATCATTATACGCTTCATGAAGATGATAAAATTTTGCATCAGGATCATCTTTCAGTTCTTCATATCTTTCCATTAACTTTTTGAATAAACCCTCTGGTACAGGATAAGGATCTGTCTCATTTTTTGCACAGTAAAAATAGAACAGTGCCTTTTCAAGCTCAGGGACACTTATATTTTCAGTTTCATTTAAAAGGTAAGTAAATGCAAAAGGCCATTCGTCCTCAGATAAAAGTAAGTCATTGAGGCATATTGACTTAAAAAAATAACCATCAACATGCTCTGTTTTAATTACCATTTTGCAAATTTCTTCAGCTAACTTGACATCTATCGAAAAAAGAGCATTAAGATAATCAATCACCTCACTAGCAGGATCATCAAAAGAATTAATTTCAGCACAACCATTCATTAAATAGTTTTTTATGCCTATTATTAACTCATTTTCACTCTTATTTTTTATCATTAAAACACTCCTGTTTTAACAGTAGCTAATCTTTTAGAGCCATCGGGTAAAATTTTCCATGTTGCATAGATCCTTACATTTCCGCCCGAACCAGATACTACAATGGACGTTTCTCTATTAGATGATGTAACGCCACCCGCAGTCTTCAATAAATTATCCATAATCATTGCATTGTTCTTTGCTGAATCAGTGATTCCCGCATTATTTAAATTTTGAGCCATTTCCCGAGATCTTTCAATATTATAAATTTGATCATTAAGCTTATTGAGTTTTTCTCTTGCTCCTGGGGTTTTAGCAAATTTTCTCTGATTACTTACTTGTAAGTCCTTAAGTGAATTGTACTCTTTTTTCAATGCTTCCAAATCACCAGATGCTTTACCACGCAAATAGAGTTCAATTTTATCGACTGGTATTGTTGCATCATTTTTTCACGGCTGTGACATGATTTTTCCCGTTAGCATCCGGCAAAGATTTTATTTCAAAGTTACTGGATAGTCGTTGTTTACCAGCCAGCGCCTCTATCTTACTGGCCGCAGCAGAACCTATTACAGGAGTCATGGAAGCCGCAACAGCCTTCATCCCCTCATACGTGGACACATATTGTTCTGCTGTCGCCTTATCAACCCCAAGCTGCGCCATAGCATAATTCACCATCGCATCCTTCACCTGCTGCTGATTCTGTGCATCAACGCTGGTGATATTCAGCAGGTTCACTATCTGGCCGTAAGAGTCCGCATACATCTCACTGACTTTGTTATTGTACTGCCCGGTGTCGTACTCACCTTTGGCCGCGATAACCTCCAGTCTTGCACTGGCACAAGCCGCACTTCCGGCATTACCGTTTCCACAAGCATCAATGACCTTCTGGTCGCTGGCAATATCCTTTTCACGCAGTTCATTAACTTTCTGCTGGGCCTGCTCACGCTCTGCCGGGTCTTTGCTGTTGAGTTTCTGCTTCGCTATCTCAAGCTCTGTCTTCTCCGACACGTGCAGATAGTTATTCTCCACCGCATTCTTACCCGCC
>NZ_BCTN01000055.1 GCF_001571305.1 Erwinia persicina NBRC 102418
TTTTTACTGCCGTTACCCGCAGGGGGCAACGGGGCGCTACTATAGGCAGTCGCGGTTATTGGGTCAAGCAGTATTTTCCCCTGTGCTTCTATTCGCTTAACTCATGAGCAGCGGGAAAAACACATCGTCATTGCGCGCAGGAGTGAAATCTTATTGTCACCGCCCTGACACGTAAATGAAATAGTTGTATCGCAAACTGACCCCCTGAAATATTAAGTAAAATTTATTCATGGAGATCGCCACTGATGAAACATAAAGCCTTCGCTCTATCCCTGCTGACTTCACTGATCTGCGCTTCGGCCATGGCGGATATGGCCACCTACCAGCGTGCCGCCCAGGGCGATATTACCCAGCCTGGCGGGGCAAGACGCCTTACCGAAGATCAGACCGAAGCACTGAAGGCATCCCTGAGCAATACCACCGCGAAAAACGTCATTTTGCTGATTGGTGATGGCATGGGCGACTCTGAAATTACCGCAGCACGTAACTATGCTGAAGGCGCGGGCGGTTTCTTTAAAGGGATTGATGCCTTGCCATTGACCGGGCAGTACACCCACTATTCACTGGACAAGAAAACACATAAACCCGACTACGTCACCGATTCAGCCGCCTCTGCGACCGCATGGGCAACGGGCGTGAAGTCTTACAACGGTGCAATTGGCGTGGACGTTAACGGAAAGGATTATCCAACGCTGCTGGAGCTGGCGAAAGCCGCCGGTAAAGCCACGGGCAACGTGTCTACCGCCGAGCTCGAAGATGCCACACCGGCTGCGCAGATTGCCCATGTCACCTCACGTAAGTGCTACGGCCCGGTAAAAACCAGTGAACTCTGTGCCAGCAACGCGCTGGAAAAAGGCGGAAAGGGCTCCATTGCCGAGCAACTGCTGAACGCCCGCGCCGATGTGACGCTGGGCGGCGGTGGCAAAACCTTTGCAGAGACGGCAAAAGCAGGGGAGTGGCAGGGTAAAACGCTGGAAGAGCAGGCAAAACTGCGTGGCTATCAGTGGGTGAACGATCTGGACGGCATGAACGCGCTGACAGAAGCCAGTGACGCTAAGCCGGTACTGGGCCTGTTTGCCGACGGCAATATGCCGGTACGCTGGAAAGGGCCGAAAGCCACTTATCACGGCAACCTCGACGGTAAACCCATTACCTGTGAAGTGAACGCAGAACGTCCGGCCTCAACCCCGACACTGGCGCAGATGACGGAGAAAGCGATTTCCCTGTTGGACCGTCAGAAGAAAGGCTTCTTCCTGCAGGTGGAAGGGGCCTCTATCGATAAGCAGGACCATGCTGCCAACCCGTGTGGTCAGATTGGTGAAACCGTCGATCTGGATGAAGCGGTGCAGAAAGCACTGGCGTTTGCACGCAAAGATGGCAATACGCTGGTGATTGTGACGGCTGACCATGCGCACTCCAGCCAGATTATTGCCAATGACAGCAAAGCACCCGGTCTGACGCAGACGCTGATCACCAAAGATGGCAGCCCGATGACCATCAGCTACGGCAATTCTGAAGAAGATTCACAGGGGCACACCGGGACGCAGCTGCGCATTGCGGCTTATGGCCCGCATGCGGCCAACGTGGTAGGCCTGACCGATCAGACCGATCTGTTCTATACCATCAAAGCGGCACTGGCTATCAAATAAAGGGTTTTCCGGGCGTTTACCGCCCGGTTCCTGCT
>NZ_BCTN01000056.1 GCF_001571305.1 Erwinia persicina NBRC 102418
GCATGGCTTTCTGATCCAGCAGTTTACGCGCATGCTGAGCCTCTTCAACGATACCTACGGGCACGTGTTTGCGCGGGATGCCGGTGATATAGACCTGCGCGATGTTGTACATAACGACCGTATTCTGGTCGTGCTTGTGCCGGCGCTTGAACTGTCTGCAAGTGAGAGTTCGACGCTCGGGCGGCTCTACCAGTCACAGATGGCCATGATCCTGAGTCAGGACCTCGGTGAGAAGCTGGAAGGGCGCCCGGAGGAGAACATGAAGGTCCGTAAATTTAAGGACTGGTTCCCGTTCCTCTGGATAATTGACGAGGTCGGTGCCGGCTACAGTGAAAAGCTGGGTGAGTTGGCGACGCAGATCCGCTCCCTGGGTTACTGCCTGTTGCTGGCTGGTCAGGAGGTTCAGCGCCTGAAGACGGCGGCAGGAGACGCAGTGTGGACGCTTATCGCCAACATGGGGACGCGCATCACCGGCATCATCCGCGACCCGAAGGACACGCTGGAAATTCTGCAGCTGATGGCCGGAACCGAATACAGGGCTGAGATGGGCGCAATGGTTCAGGACGGCGGCCTCATGGGCGGCTGGAGCGACGACTCAAGGCTGCAGGTCCGTGAGCAGAAGAAAGTCGACGTCGATGAGATTCAGCAGCTGCAGGAGGGGGAAAACATCACGCTTTTCCGCGGCCAGGTTATTCGCGGCAGTTCGCTGTACATCAACGATGACGACAAGTTCACCCGCGGAGATGTACGTATTAACCGTTTCCTTGAAGTGGCTCCGCCTTCAGAAAGCCGCCTTCTTGCCACTATGCCTATGCGCCAGCGTCGCAGCTACGTGCGCGGCGATCGCGTGCAAGGCATTCTGCGCGTGCTTGACGAAACAGAAGGCGCACAGGACACCGCTAAGCTTGTGCTGACAGATCCGGCGCTGGCCGCAGTCTGTGAGTTCGACCTGGAATGTACGTTTAGCTGGAAGCGTTCACCTTCAGCAGCCGTACGGTCGGCGATCCTCTGGCGAATGGTGCTGGAAAGCCTTCCGGTCCGGGGCAGAGGCTACAAGGTCAGACTGCGGGAACCACGCCTTATGGGCGCTACCCGCAAGGCCATTGAGGACGCCGCGCAGAACTTCGTATCGTTAGCGCCTGAGCGTACGCAATAAATGCATTAAACACCTGTGCTACCGGTAATGCAGAGGCTTCCTGCATTTGCTGAATACTACCCGCAACGTAAGTTAATCATCGTTTTTCAAACCGCGCTCTGCATTACCGCCTGCACATTATTTAACCGAGGCAGCAGCTTCATTCACAAAGACGAAAACTATGAAAATTATCTCAAGTGGCCTGTTTTCGCAGGACACCACCTACATCATCAACCTGATGGACTCGATGATGCTCAAAACAGAGAACTGTGGCGGAGAATGGCAGGAAAAAGCGAAAGTAATGATCCAGTCGCTGGTCTTCGCACTGGTCTACAAAAGCCGGCGTGAAGGCACTGTAATGTCACAGTGCACCATCCAGACGTATCTACCTCTACGGAAAATTGCTGAACTGTATGTTCAGGCGATGGATGAACAGTGGCACGAAGATATTCAGCAAGTGCTTGAGAACTACCTTGAAACACTGGT
>NZ_BCTN01000057.1 GCF_001571305.1 Erwinia persicina NBRC 102418
GGAATGTCTGATGACGCCGTTAACGTGCGGGTGCTGCCGGACTGCCTGATACTGACGGTTAAACCGCCCTCAGCGCAGCCGGAGGTGGTGCAGACGCTGCGCCAGGTGTGCGGTAAGCTGTCGGCCCGCAAGCAGCGGCAGATCACCGAGTTTATCCAGATGATCGCGGGGCCGCAGAAGCGGTCGGCTAAGGCGTAACTGACGGGTTATAAAGTAAAATCCCAACCACGAGGGTTGGGATTTAGTAATAATAACTAAAATAGCAAATCCAGATTACCTCAGCCAAAAAGGCATATCATCTGAAGTCAGAACATCATATTCTTCTTTTGGCCTGTCTATATCTGAGACGCAATATGGCATATCTGTAATAATAATTTTTACCGCCTGATAAATATTCCAATCCTCATAAAAAGCTTTAGCGGATTGAAAACACCATTCAATACTCTCAAAATACTTCGAAAACTCCATCAGGAAACTTTCATGTGAAAGCGATTTTAGTTCTTGTATAACTAATTGAGTTTCACCAATTTCATCAAGGTTAACATATTTTTTATACAGCCTTTCCAATAAGTTACGCTCTCTTTCATTACGGGAAAGATGATGCAAAACATCAAAAAAACGAACCATATCTGAAGGGCTACCCAACTCAAAAAAAGAGCTTCCACCACAGAAACCAACATGTTTCATTTGTTGTTACCTTTTGAACCTAATAGAGGTTGGGTCAATAGCACCATTGGATTTCCCAACAATACCTTTAATAATCTCTCGTTCCTGATCTAATGAAATTGTTTGCCCACGAGCATCTATAACAACACGCTGTTGCATTCCCGCAGGTAAATTCTTCTGCCGCTCAATTGCCTGTTTTGCTACGTTATTAATCAGCCCATTTTTGTTAGTCGTAATATTGTAGTTCTTCACTTCAACACTACAGATATTTCCCTGACACCAGTCAGGGCGAACCCCACCTTTTGTACCGTAGGGAACTTCTTTACCATCCTTGAAGCTGACCTGTTCGCGCCAGCCGTCACCGAGATCTTTACCTACATCTATTTCTGATTGCCTGTGACCTGGGCGTATTGTGGTTGCTATCTCATCACTGGCCTTATTAATCAGCTTCGACGCTTCAGCCACATCCCCTTTAGCCAGCGCTTTCTCTGCCGCTTTCAGCACACCCGCTGCAACACGCTCTCCCGGTATAAGAGAAGCGGCCACGTTGAGATAATCCAGTGCTGACTGTGCCTCCGCTGCGCCTTTTATCGTGCCAACAACCGGCACAAAATCTGCACCCGTTGACACCATATCTTTCAACGCTTCACGCCGTTCCGTGTACATCTTCACCGAGCAGGCTTCGGCGCTCATGCCGCTGCAGTTGGCCTTCTTATAGCGTTCGTTCTCGGCCTCAACGTACTCACCCGCCTTCTGCTCCAGCGTTTTGCCTTCAGACTGCGCCTGAGCAATGTCACTCAGCGCATTATTCTCAACCGCATTCTTACCCGCC
>NZ_BCTN01000058.1 GCF_001571305.1 Erwinia persicina NBRC 102418
ACGATGCACTGACGGCGATTGCCAAAAAGGCGATGTCGCGTAAAACCGGTGCCCGTGGTTTGCGCTCAATCGTGGAAGGTGCGCTGCTGAACACCATGTACGATCTGCCATCGATGGATGACGTTGAGAAAGTCGTGGTGGATGCCCGGGTCATTGAGGGTGACAGTGAACCTAAAGTGATTTATGCCACACCTGAAACTCAGCAGGCCTCAGGCGAATAACCTGATGTGATGTTGAAAAAAGGCCCGCCAATGCGGGCCTTTTTCATTTTTGATACTACCGAAACCGTTAGGCTTTCAGTTCATCCCAGTGACTGATGACGTGGGTAGTAATACCGTAATCAACGGCCTGTTGAGGGCTCATCCAGTAGTTGCTGTCAGTGTCTTTCTCGACTTTTTCCAGCGGCTGTCCGGTTGCCTTACTGATCAGCTGGTTGATACGCTCACGGGCGCGCAGCAGTTCTTTCGCTTCAATTTCGATATCGGATACTTTACCGCGAACGCCACCCAGTGGCTGGTGGATCATAAAGCGCGTGTTTGGCAGCGAGTAACGATTCTCTTTTTCAGCGGCCAGGAAGATGGTGATCCCGGCGCTGGCAACCCAGCCGGTGCCAATGACCAGCACTTTGGGTTTCACAAACTTAATCATGTCATGGATGGTATCACCCGCTTCAACATGACCCCCCTGGCTGTTAATAAACAGCTTGATTGGCTCATCCCCCATTTCCTGCAGGATCAGCAATTGGGCGGTCACTTTCTCAGCAAGCGCCTGATTAATCTCACCGGAAATGATAATAGAGCGTGACTGAAGCAGTTTACTGACCGCCAGTGAGGAACCCTTCTCTTCCTGCCCATTTTCTTCTTTATCTGGCTCTTGAGGCATGCTTTACACTCCATCGGATAATCATAAGTAACCAGAGTTTAGCATAATCCAGATAGCAGCTAAATCAACAGGAATATCAGGCACTTTTTATACTTTAAAACAGCAGGTTGAATGATGTTTCTTCTTACTGCGCCGACCTGCGGTTATTTCTCACAGGCCTGGCTGCGGTAAGGATGCGCCAGTCCAATCGATGAAGACGCGGGACTTTTCCTCCCAATGAGCGGAGGAAATGGGCTATATTAAGGATTGGTACGTGTAAATTAAGTAAGGCATGAGGTTAACTGATGACAGATAAGCGCAAAGACGGTTCAGGGAAACTGCTGTACTGCTCTTTTTGCGGCAAAAGCCAGCATGAAGTGCGTAAGCTGATTGCCGGCCCGTCAGTCTACATCTGCGATGAATGCGTCGATTTATGTAATGACATCATTCGCGAAGAGATCAAAGAAGCTGTGCCGCACCGCGAGCGCAGTTCACTGCCCACGCCGCATGAAATTCGTCACCACCTGGACGACTACGTTATCGGCCAGGAACGCGCCAAAAAGGTGCTCTCGGTGGCTGTCTATAACCACTACAAACGTCTGCGCAACGGCGACACCAGCAACGGCATTGAG
>NZ_BCTN01000059.1 GCF_001571305.1 Erwinia persicina NBRC 102418
GCGGAGACTATTGCCATCAGCACACAGGCATCGTTCGCCAGATACCCGGCGCAATGGCCGGGATTTTAGTCAATTGAATAAAATACATAAGACTGACTGGCCGTTATTTTATTCATGCAGTAACGTTATAACGCGCATCCTGAATAATGTAAGGCTCTGCAATCTCTTCCCACACTACTTCTGCCATCTTTTGCCATTCGGTTGGTTTTTTTTGCTTCACAAGATAATCCCTTATTAACTTCACTGCCTTGTTAAAATCCTCTTTATTTAACTCTACAAATGAATAAAACTTTAGGTATTCACCTTCTTCAGACTTAATCACTTCATGCAATTTAGAGTGCTCGGGCAAAAAAACAGCATCCAACAGCTCACCAAATGCATCCCAATAATTCCCGTTTACAAAGCCTCCGGTTCTTTGAAAGTTGCTTTCTCTCTGCCCATTATCATTCCAACCAATAAATAAACTCGCCCCCATACCATCACCTCATAATAATAATTTTATCTTGCTGTGCTTTAGGCAGTGTTTTTATATAATCCATAAAGGTTTTTTGGTTCGCGGGCGTTAGGACTCTAAAATCGACAGGCACAAAGTCAGCTTTTTGCAAGTGATCTTGGATAACATCCCTTCCACTACCAACACTCATGTTCTTCTCATAAAACTTATTTAACCCATCTATTTCTTTTTGTGACAGTCTATCGGTAGTATACATGGCATCAACGGTTTTACCTTTATTAGGGCCTGACGTAATTACAAAGTCAGGTGAACTTCCTGATTTTGCTCCAGGCGAAGGCGTATAACGCTCCATCGTACCGAGAGTAGGCTCTAATTGTGCGGCAGATGCAGCTTCAGCCGGTTTTAGCTTACCATTACCACCCAGATCAGGTGTATTAAGTCGGTCATGTCCTTCCAGCGGCGTGACATTGACTTTTACTTCGTAAATGCCATCTGTATTCCTGACCAGCTTTTCAGTTTTACCAAGTGTAGTACTTAGAACCGGTATTTTCTTACCAGGTGAAAGTAGGCCTGCCAGCATCCCACCCGTAGCTTCCAGCGCTGCCTGATTTCCTTCAGACGCCTGTTTGATGGTGTCGGCAACCGCTGACCAGGTATCGCTTTGCATCAGCGCCTTAACGTTGTCTGCCACCGCCTGATTCTTCCCGGACAGATCGTTGAGCGCCGTACTACAGTAACTGTCCCCGGCAGCACATGACGCCAGCGCCATCGCTGCATCAGCAGCGTAATCCGCCCCACCCAGTGCCGCATCACCGGTATCAGCCAGGGCATTGATAATGCCGTTTGCGATGGAAGAGGTTGTACCGTTGCCCAGCTTATCCCTGACCTGCTCTTTCCAGTGCTCAGCGCTCTGCTTAACCGATTCGCGGGCTTTATCGCCGCTCAGCGAGTTATTCTCCACCGCATTCTTACCCGCC
>NZ_BCTN01000060.1 GCF_001571305.1 Erwinia persicina NBRC 102418
GGCGGGTAAGAATGCGGTGGAGAATAACTCGCTGAGTGGAGATAAGGCGCGGGCAGCGGTTAAGGAAAGTGCTGAGGCAATGAAAGCTCAGGTTCGAGAAACCCTTGGCGAAGGCTCTTTATCGCAACTGGTTAACGGAACTATCAATGCACTAGCTGATGGTGGTGACAGCGTGTTAGGTTCTGCGGACTATGCTGCTGATGCCGCAATGGCACTGACAGCTTGTGCGATAGGTGACAGTTATTGCACTAAAGCTATGAGTGACCTGTCTGGCAAAAACCAGACGGTGGCCGACTCGGTTAGTGCATTAATGAATGGTGATACCTGGGAAGGGATAAAAACACTCGCTCAGAAAGCTAACCAAGGTGATCAGCTTGCACTGGAAGGTATGGGGGGGGCTGATGGCTGGCATCCTTATTCCGGGCAAGAAAATCCCTGATGTTGGAGCCGTTATTGTCTCTGATAGTGTCGCTTTTAGTGCCAAACAGTTAGATAAGAAATTCAAACATGCAATTGATTTTGACATTGTTACCACAAAGAAAAATCCCGAGACGCTTAAGCAGTATGAGACTGCCATTAAGAGTCATTTAGATGATGCAGCCACCACCGAAAATGGTACTTATGGTTTTGTGAAAGACTCTAAAGTATTCTTTAATTCGAATACAAATAATGCAGTTGTTATCGATAAGTCAGGTGAGTTTATTACGGGATTTAAAGTTATTCCAGGAACGCCTCAATATGATAACTATATGAAAAATGGGATTTTAAGATGAGTTATTTACTTTTGGAATTTGCTAGATCTTTTGGCGCTGAAAGGTTATCCGCAGCAACATTCGCAGAAGCATACATAGAGCTTTGGCGTATAGAAAGAGATAGCAAAAATATACTGAACTATGATGAGAAGATAAGTGAGTGTTTATCAACTATATTTTGTATGGCTGATATGTATAACCCAGATGAAGATCGTGAAGAATACGAATTTAATGATGAACAACTACGGGGTGAAATAAATAAACTCATAACCACTTATATCAATAAGTAAAAGAATATCCCGGCCACTTCTGAGCCGGGATTTTTCCTTTAACGGTCAGTTACCGCCGCGCTTCTGCGGCTTCGCCATGACCTGAATCACGTCCATCAGCTCACGCTTATTGCGGGCCGAGAGCTTCGGGCAGAGCTGCCGCAGGGCCTGTATCACCTCCGGCTCCGTTGGCGGTATTTCCGCCGTCAGCATCAGACAGCCGTTCATCACCAGCACATTAACGGCATCATCAGACATCCC
>NZ_BCTN01000061.1 GCF_001571305.1 Erwinia persicina NBRC 102418
CCTGCTCCCCGTTGATTAATACACCACGATGTTAGTAATGTCTTCATAAGCCACATGAGGACATCCCCATGAAGAAGCGTTTTTCCGACGAACAGATCATCAGTATTCTCCGCGAGGCCGAAGCCGGGGTTTCTGCCCGTGAGCTCTGCCGTAAGCACGCCATTTCCGACGCCACGTTTTACACCTGGCGCAAGAAGTTTGGCGGCATGGAAGTCCCTGAAGTGAAGCGGCTCAAGTCGCTTGAAGAGGAGAACGCCCGCCTCAAGAAGCTGCTCGCTGAAGCCATGCTGGATAAGGAGGCGCTTCAGGTGGCTCTTGGCCGAAAGTTCTGACGACAGACCAGAAGCGGGAAGCAGTGGAAGTCATGTGTGAGGCCGCAGGTCTGTCGCAACGTCGTGCCTGCAGGCTGGCAGGTTTGTCCCTGTCGACTTGCCGTTATTCGGCTCAGCGTCCGGCTGCTGACGCGCAGCTGTCTCTACGCATCACAGAGCTGGCACTTGAGCGCCGCCGCTTTGGTTACCGGCGCATCTGGCAACATGTTGTAGCATCTAAAAAATGACTACGAAGACGACAAAGACCCCATCTGATCCAGATATTGACTGATTAGACGACAAGCGGGTATACCGCATCTATCATCTCAACGGCCTGAGTGTAAAGCGCAGGCGACGCCGCAAGGGGCTGGCGACTGAGCGGCTTCCGCTTCTTCGTCCGGATGCGCCGAACCTGACATGGTCGATGGATTTTGTCATGGATGCACTTGCCAGCGGCCGCAGGATTAAGTGTCTGACCTGCGTGGATGATTTTACGAAGGAGTGTCTGACGATCACCACGGCATTCGGGATTACAGGCGTTCAGGTGACACGTATTCTGGACAGCATTGCGCTGTTTCGTGGCTATCCTGCAACGATAAGAACCGATCAGGGCCCGGAATTTACCTGCCGCGGACTCGATCAATGGGCCTTTGAACATGGTGTTGAGTTGCGCTTAATCCAGCCGGGCAAGCCAACGCAGAACGGATTTATTGAGAGTTTCAATGGCCGCTTTCGGGATGAATGCCTGAATGAACACTGGTTCAGCGATATTCTACATGCCCGGGAAATCATTAATGACTGGCGGCAGGATTATAACGAGTGTCGACCACATTCATCTCTGGATTACCAGACGCCAGCTGAATTTGCAGCAGGCTGGCGAAACGGGAAATATGAAGAAAAACCAACCGACATTACTAACTGAAGGTTGTATTTAATCCTGGGGGCAGGTCAAGA
>NZ_BCTN01000062.1 GCF_001571305.1 Erwinia persicina NBRC 102418
GGAGCTGAAGGCAGTCGAAGATACCAGCTGGCTGCAACTGTTTATTAAAAACACAGCACTGTGCAAACACGAAAGTGGACGTATACGGTGTGACGCCTGCCCGGTGCCGGAAGGTTAATTGATGGGGTTATCCGCAAGGAGAAGCTCTTGATCGAAGCCCCGGTAAACGGCGGCCGTAACTATAACGGTCCTAAGGTAGCGAAATTCCTTGTCGGGTAAGTTCCGACCTGCACGAATGGCGTAATGATGGCCAGGCTGTCTCCACCCGAGACTCAGTGAAATTGAACTCGCTGTGAAGATGCAGTGTACCCGCGGCAAGACGGAAAGACCCCGTGAACCTTTACTACAGCTTGACACTGAACATTGAGCCTTGATGTGTAGGATAGGTGGGAGGCTTTGAAGCGTGGACGCCAGTCTGCGTGGAGCCAACCTTGAAATACCACCCTTTAACGTTTGATGTTCTAACCTGGCGCCGTAATCCGGCGTGGGGACAGTGTCTGGTGGGTAGTTTGACTGGGGCGGTCTCCTCCTAAAGAGTAACGGAGGAGCACGAAGGTTAGCTAATCACGGTCGGACATCGTGAGGTTAGTGCAATGGCATAAGCTAGCTTGACTGCGAGAGTGACGGCTCGAGCAGGTGCGAAAGCAGGTCATAGTGATCCGGTGGTTCTGAATGGAAGGGCCATCGCTCAACGGATAAAAGGTACTCCGGGGATAACAGGCTGATACCGCCCAAGAGTTCATATCGACGGCGGTGTTTGGCACCTCGATGTCGGCTCATCACATCCTGGGGCTGAAGTAGGTCCCAAGGGTACGGCTGTTCGCCGTTTAAAGTGGTACGCGAGCTGGGTTTAGAACGTCGTGAGACAGTTCGGTCCCTATCTGCCGTGGGCGCTGGAGAATTGAGAGGGGTTGCTCCTAGTACGAGAGGACCGGAGTGAACGCACCGCTGGTGTTCGGGTTGTCATGCCAATGGCATTGCCCGGTAGCTAAGTGCGGAAAAGATAAGCGCTGAAAGCATCTAAGCGCGAAACTTGCCTCGAGATGAATTCTCCCTGGGGCCCTGAGCCCCCTGAAGGGACGTTGAAGACTACGACGTTGATAGGCCGGGTGTGTAAGCGCAGCGATGCGTTGAGCTAACCGGTACTAATGACCCGTGAGGCTTAACCTTACAACGCCAGAAGCGTTCTGGCGCGCGTTCGAGAGACGCAAAACAATTTTCAGCCTGTT
>NZ_BCTN01000063.1 GCF_001571305.1 Erwinia persicina NBRC 102418
CCATTTCCACGCCTTCTGGCAGTTCGATGGTACCGGTCACGTCAGTTGTACGGAAGTAGAACTGTGGACGGTAGCCTTTGAAGAACGGAGTATGACGGCCGCCTTCATCTTTAGACAGAATATATACTTCTGACTCGAACTTGGTGTGTGGCTTGATTGAACCTGGCTTAGCCAGAACCTGGCCACGCTGGATATCTTCACGCTTGATGCCGCGCAGCAGGATACCACAGTTCTCACCCGCACGGCCTTCGTCCAGCAGCTTACGGAACATTTCAACGCCGGTACAGGTTGATTTCACGGTATCTTTGATACCAACGATCTCAACTTCTTCACCGACTTTAACGATACCGCGCTCTACACGACCGGTCACAACAGTACCACGGCCGGAGATAGAGAAGACGTCTTCGATTGGCAGCAGGAATGGCTTATCAATCGCACGCTCTGGCTCTGGGATGTAGTTATCCAGGTGACCAGCCAGTTCGATGATTTTTGCTTCCCATTCTGCGTCACCCTGCAGGGCTTTCAGTGCAGAACCACGAACAACCGGGATGTCGTCGCCAGGGAAATCGTAAGCAGACAGCAGCTCACGGACTTCCATTTCAACCAGCTCCAGCAGCTCTTCGTCGTCAACCATGTCGCATTTGTTCATGAATACGATCATGAACGGAACGCCAACCTGGCGACCCAGCAGGATGTGCTCACGGGTCTGAGGCATTGGGCCGTCAGTCGCAGCAACAACCAGGATAGCGCCGTCCATCTGAGCAGCACCGGTGATCATGTTTTTCACATAGTCGGCGTGGCCTGGGCAGTCAACGTGCGCGTAGTGGCGAGTTGGGGTGTCATATTCAACGTGAGACGTGTTGATGGTGATACCACGTGCTTTTTCTTCTGG
>NZ_BCTN01000064.1 GCF_001571305.1 Erwinia persicina NBRC 102418
CTGGGCAAAAGTAATATTCTGCTGATCGGCCCGACGGGCAGCGGTAAAACGCTGCTGGCGGAAACGCTGGCGCGCCTGCTGGACGTGCCGTTTACCATGGCCGATGCCACCACGCTGACTGAAGCCGGCTATGTCGGTGAGGATGTGGAAAACATCATCCAGAAGCTGCTGCAGAAGTGTGACTACGACGTGCAGAAAGCCCAGCGCGGTATCGTCTATATCGATGAGATCGATAAGATTTCCCGTAAGTCAGATAACCCGTCCATCACCCGTGATGTTTCGGGGGAAGGCGTGCAGCAGGCGCTGCTGAAGCTGATCGAAGGTACGGTGGCGGCAGTGCCTCCGCAGGGCGGTCGCAAGCATCCGCAGCAGGAGTTTCTGCAGGTGGATACCTCGAAAATTCTGTTTATCTGCGGTGGCGCGTTTGCGGGCCTGGACAAAGTGGTGTCGCAGCGCGTGGACACCGGCACCGGCATTGGCTTTGGTGCGTCGGTGAAGGGCAAGTCAGAAAAGGCCACTGAAGGCGAACTGCTGGCTCAGGTGGAGCCGGAAGATCTGATCAAGTTTGGTCTGATCCCGGAGTTCATCGGCCGTCTGCCGGTGGTGGCAACGCTGACTGAACTGAGCGAGGACGCGCTGATCCAGATCCTGCGTGAACCTAAAAATGCCCTGACCAAACAGTACCAGGCGTTGTTCAACCTGGAAGGCGTGGAGCTGGAGTTCCGTG
>NZ_BCTN01000065.1 GCF_001571305.1 Erwinia persicina NBRC 102418
CGCGTTGTCGATCTGATCGAACGCACGAGCAGAGCCACCGTAGGTTTTAGCCAGAACGGTAGTAATAGCAGCAGTCAGGGTAGTTTTGCCGTGGTCAACGTGGCCGATAGTACCAACGTTGACGTGCGGTTTGGAACGTTCAAATTTTTCTTTAGACATCGCTTGTCCCTCTAAGACACGGATTAATCGGTGATATCACCACATCAACCAGGCATTGCCTGAATCGTTGAATTTTAATGCACAGAGATGAAGCAGGGAGGGAGATTTTGAAAGTGGTGCTGATACCCAGAGTCGAACTGGGGACCTCACCCTTACCAAGGGTGCGCTCTACCAACTGAGCCATATCAGCACGGCTTGGAGCGGGCAGCGGGAATCGAACCCGCATCATCAGCTTGGAAGGCTGAGGTAATAGCCATTATACGATGCCCGCATCCTGGAACTCGGCTACCTGTTCTGTCTGTAGCTTGTGAACAACTCAGAAAAAGCTTTCTTCGTTGCTCTAGTCAACACGCGTTTGCCTGATGACCCTGACTGTGCTTGAGCTCAGTCTGAAATCGTGATGAACAACCTTGTGGTGGTTGCCATCTTTCCGGTCGAGAGGTTTATTTCTCTGCCGGTTTCAACTCCTGACTGCTGAGTCAAA
>NZ_BCTN01000066.1 GCF_001571305.1 Erwinia persicina NBRC 102418
AAGGTGCAAAACAAAATGGAAGCTATAACTCCATTGGCACGTTTACGGGCCAATACAATGGCAGCAATCCAACAACGCACACGATTACTGTTTATGTAAGCGGAGGCTCATCGACTGTCGACAGAGGCATCGACGATGGTTCCTGCTTAAACACATGGGGGCTCAATGCTTCAGTGAACGGAGTGGAAATTATAAACACTTACAGCTGGAACACTGGGTGGTCGAAACGAGGCTTCATCAGTCTGCAAGTACCAGCTAAGACGAGTTACAGAATCGTATCGAATCCACTACCTTCTGAAGGATGCTCACCAGGGTATTTTTATGTTTCAGAATATCGGTGAATCACGGCGTTCAACTCCTCCTGTCTTTTAATTTCACTCTTTAAAACAGATTGCATACACAGTTGTAGTCGTACCGGGACAGGCTCCAGTCCAGCCATTATTACCTGATGGGCCACTGTACTTAACGCGTAGATCAGAACTTGAATTGCAGCTCGCTGACCCTCCAGTTAGTACTTCATCGTTCTCACAGTAGACGTACGCAGTATCTCTGCTTGATGACTGCCTTATGACTTGTTTCCCGAGTCCTGACGGTTTGCT